>CAVQCB010000006.1:0-306878 GCA_963710895.1 uncultured Actinomycetota bacterium | reverse complement strand
GGAACCGCTCGTAGTGCCCGATGTCGAGGTCGGTCTCGGCGCCGTCGTTGGTCACGAAGACCTCGCCGTGCTGGAAGGGGTTCATCGTCCCCGGGTCGACGTTGAGGTAGGGGTCCAGCTTCTGCATGGTCACCCGCAGCCCGCGGGAGCGGAGGAGGCGTCCCAGGCTCGAGGCGGTGAGCCCCTTGCCGAGGGACGAGGCGACGCCCCCGGTGACGAAGACGTGCTTGGTCGGCTGCGGTGCTACCAACAGGGCTCCCCGTGGACTCGTGCGGTGCCCTGAGGGCCCGGCGACGTGCGGTGCGTGCGGTCCTCCACGGGGTTCGACCCTATCAACGATCCGCGCCGCGTCGTGACGCCACACCTCGGGAGGTCGCTCCGGCTTCCCGGGCCACGTCGAGGAGCTCCTGGGCGTGTGCCATCGCCGTGTCGGACTCCTCGAGCCCGGCCAGCATCCGGGAGAGCTCCTGGACCCTGCCGTCGTCCTCGAGGGACTCCAGCCCGGAGGTGGTGATGCTCCCGTCGCTGCTCTTGCGTACGACGACGTGCTGGTCGGCGAACGCTGCGACCTGCGGCAGGTGCGTCACCACCAGCACCTGGGTCGACCGGGCCAGCGCGGCCAGCCGGCGGCCGATCTCGACGGCCGCCTTGCCGCCCACGCCGGCGTCCACCTCGTCGAAGACGAACGTCGGCACCGGCCTGGTGTCGGCGAGCGAGACCTCGATGGCGAGCATCACCCGGGACAGCTCGCCCCCGGAGGCCCCCTTGGTCAGGGGGCGTGGCTCCGAGCCGGTGTTGGCCGCGAGCACCAGCTCGACGTCGTCGACGCCGGTCGCGCCGAACCGCCAGCAGGCACCGTCGATCTGGAGACCCGTCTCCTCCTCGACGCGACCCAGGCGCACCTCGAAGCGCGCCTGCGGCATCGAGAGCGAGCACAGCTCCCCGGTGACCACCTCGGCGAGCCGGGTGCCGGCTTCCCGGCGCAGCCGGGTCAGCTCGGCGGCGTCCACGGCCAGCGCACGGCGCAGGTCCTCGCGGTCGGCACGCAACTGCTGGACCCGTTCCTCGGAGCCGTCCAGGCCCGAGAGTCGCTCGGCGGCGACCCGCGACCACTCGAGGACCTCCTCGACCGTCTCGCCGTACTTCCGGATCAGCGTGCTCAGCGCGGCGCGACGCTCGGAGACGGCGGCCAGTCGCGCCGGGTCGGTCTCCACACCCGCGGAGTAGGACGCCACGTCGGCCGCCACGTCGGCGAGGAGGTAGCTCACCTCGGCGACCCGGTCGGCGAGCGCGGCCACCTCCGGGTCGTGCTCCCGCACACCCTCGAGGGCGCGCCGGGCCGCAGCCACGGCGCCCAGCCCGTCGGGGGCGTCCTGGTCGGAGGAGAGAGCCTCGCGCGCCGTCTCCGCGGAGGTGCGCAACGTGTCGGCGAACCCGAGCCGGGACTCCTCGACGGCCAGTGCGTGCTCCTCACCCGGCTGGGGGTCCACGGCCTCGATCTCCTCCAGGCCCAGACGCAGCACGTCGGCCTCCCGCGCCCGCTCCCGGGCCGATCCGAGCACCTCGCGCAGCTCGGACTCGACCGCACGCAGCCGCTCGAACCCGGCCCGGTAGCGCGCCAGCACCTCGGCGAGCTCGGCGCCGGCGAAGGCGTCGAGCGCGTCGCGCTGGGCCTCGGGGCGGAGCAGACGGTGCTGGTCGGACTGGCCGTGCACGGCCACCAGAGCAGCCCCCACCCGGGACAGCGCCGAGGCAGGGACCGAGGCGCCGCCGAGGAAGGCGCGCGAGCGTCCCTGCGCCGAGACCTGCCGCCCCAGCAGCAGCCGGCCGGACTCGACCTCGCCGCCGTGCTCGTCGGCGATGGCGGCCACGCCCGGGTCCGCACGCACCACGCCTTCCACGCGGGCGGCGCGGGCGCCGGTGCGCACGGCACCGACGTCGGCCCGCCCGCCGAGCAGCAGCCCGAGCGCGGTCACCAGCATCGTCTTGCCGGCACCGGTCTCGCCGGTGATCACGGTGAGACCGTCGCCGAGCTCGAGGACCGACTCGTCGATGACCCCGAGGGAGGTGATCCGGATCTCCTCGATCACGGCCTCAGCGCTCCCCGGTGCGCCGCCGCCGCTCCACCGAGCCCCGCCACCCGTCGACGGGCAGCCCGAACTTGGCGACGAGACGGTCGGTGAACGGAGCCTTGTGCAGCCGCACCAGCCGGATCGGCGTACGCCCCCGGCGGACCTCGATGCGGGCGCCCGGGGGCAGGTCGACGGTGCGACGGCCGTCGCACCAGAGCACCCCGGCGCCGTCGGTCTGCGCGAGCACCTCCACCGCCAGCACGGAGGTGGGAGCGACCACCATGGGCCGCGCGAACAGGGCGTGGGCGCTGATCGGCACCATCAGCAGCGCCTCCACGCCGGGCCAGACCACGGGCCCACCGGCGCTGAAGTTGTACGCCGTGGACCCCGTCGGCGTGGCACACACCACGCCGTCGCAGCCGAACCGGCTCAGCGGTCGCCCGTCGACCTCCACGACCACCTCGAGCATGCGCTGTCGCGCCGCCTTCTCCACGCTGGCCTCGTTGAGCGCCCAGGTGCTCTCCACCAGGCCCTTGTCGCGGTAGACGTCGACGTCGAGGGTGAGCCGCTCCTCGCTGGAGTAGTGCCGACCGACGATCATCTCGATCATCCTCTCGACGTCCTCGCTCTCGGCCTCGGCAAGGAAGCCGACGTGGCCCAGGTTGACGCCGAGCAGCGGTGTGCGGGTGCCGTGGGTGAGCTCCGCGGCACGCAGGATGGTGCCGTCGCCGCCGATGACCAGGGCCAGCTCGCACTCCGTGGGACGGGCGTCCTCGAGGTCGACGGTCTCGACGCCCTCGTGGGCCGGCAGGTCGAGCTCCTTGGCCTCGTCCTGCAGCAGCCGCACGACCAGCCCGTGGGCGACCAGCGCGGCAGCCACGGCGCGGGCGACCTCCCGGGCGTCCTCGCGTCCGGTGTGCGCGAGCAGGAGGATGCGACGTACGCCGTCGGGGTCGCCGGGCTCGGTCTCGGTCACGGGTTCACCTTCTCACCCGACGACCCCAGCTCCCCCGAACGGGCCACCTCGGCCTCGATCGCGTCCCGTCCCAGCGTCGTCTCGCCGGCGCGGAGCCAGACGAAGAACTCCACGTTGCCGGCCGGTCCGGGAAGCGGACTGGTGGTCACCGCCCGGGCACCCCATCCACGTGCCGCCCCGGCCTCGACGATCGCGGCGACGGCATCCGCGCGGTGCCCGAGGTCGCGGACCACGCCCCCCTTGCCAAGCCGCTGCCTGCCCACCTCGAACTGCGGCTTGACCATCAGCACCAGATCGCCGTCGGGAGCCGTGACGCCCACCAGTGCGTCCAGCACCAGGGCAAGGGAGATGAACGAGAGGTCGCCGACGACCAGGTCGACCGGACCGCCGAGGAGCTCGGGGTCGATCTCGCGCACGTTGGTCCGGTCGTGGACGTGCACCCGCGCGTCGTTGCGCAGCGACCAGGCGAGCTGGCCGTAGCCGACGTCGACCGCGACCACCTCCCGGGCGCCCGCGCGCAGGAGCACGTCGGTGAAGCCCCCGGTGGAGGCGCCCGCGTCCAGGCAGCGCCGCCCGGCGACCTGAAGCCCCGCCGGGGTGAAGGCGGCCAGGGCTCCGAGCAGCTTGTGGGCCCCGCGACTGGCGTAGTCGGGACGGTCCGGGTCCTCGCGCACCACCAGGTCGGCGTCCGTGGTGACACCCGTGGCGGGCTTGGTGGCCACCACCTTGTTCACCCGCACCCGGCCGGCGGCGACCAGCTCGCTGGCGTGCTCGCGCGAGCGCGCCAGCCCGCGGCGGACCAGCTCGGCGTCGAGGCGCAGGCGCCGCGGTGGCACGGGTCAGCCGCCGGGCGCGGGAGCCGGCTCCCCGGCGGCGGAGAGCACGCTGCGCAGCGTCTCGTGCGCCCGCTCGAAGACGGCGACGTGCTCCTCGACCGGCAGCTCGTCGAGGTCGCGCAGGGAGGCCACCACCGCGTCGACGCTCGCGTCCCCGGTGACGTCGCCGGTGAGATCGCCGGTGAGATCGCCGGTGAGATCGCCGGTGACGTCCGCGTGCTGCTCGCCGGTCGGCTCCGCCAGGTGCTCGCTCATGGGCCACACGCTACTCGGGAGGGCGCAGTCCCTCGGTCCCGACAGGCTGGCCGCACTCGTCGAGATGCTGCCAGGCCGCGCCGGCGACCACGCGCCACCAGTCCTCCGGTGTGCCGGAGCCGGTCAGGCGCAGGGCCGAGCCCTGGACGCGCCCGGTCCACCCGCCCAGCGTGACCTCGCCGTCCACGGACCGTGGGGCGCGGTGGGTCTGCCCCAGCGCGGCCAGGTCCCGGCCGAGATAGGTGGGCCGGTGCTCCTCGGGTGCACCGACCAGCTCCTCGAGCCCGGTGACCCCGGTGAGCACCAGCAGGCTGTCCCAGCCCATGCGGACCGCGCCGGCGATGTCGGTGTCGAGCCGATCCCCGACGACCAGTGGATGCCGGCCGCCGACCCGGGTGATGGTCTCCTCGAACAGCGGCGCCATCGGCTTGCCGGCGACCTGTGGGGCGCGCTCGGCGAAGTCGGCGACCAACTGCACCAGGGTGCCGTTGCCCGGGCCCAGCCCCTGCGCGGTCGGGATGGTCATGTCGGTGTTGCTGGCCACCCACGGCAGGCCGGAGCGGACCAGGATCGACCCGTCCACGACGCGCCGCCAGGGCAGGTCGGGGGCATAGCCCTGGGCCACCGCCACGATGTCGTCCGACAGCTCGCTGACCGGCTCCAGCCCCCGCTCACGCAGCGCCTCCTCGAGACCGGCGCCACCGATCAGGAAGACTCGGTCGCCCTCCTCGAGCTGCCCACGCAGCAGCCTCGCGGCCGCCTGGGCGCTGGTCACGACGTCCTCGTCGTGGGCGTCGACACCGAGCCGGCGCAGGTGGTCCCCCACGACAGCGGCCGGCCGCGCGGCGTTGTTGGTGACGAAGGCCAGGTGCATCCCACCCGACTGGGCGGCGTTCAGGGCCTCCGGCGCACCCTCCACCGCCTCCGGGCCCACGTAGACGACCCCGTCGAGGTCGAGCACGGCCACGTCGTACGCCGCGGAGAGTGGCTGGTCGCTCCCGGCCAGCACCCGCTCAGGCCCCCGGCCCTGCGGACCGCTCCAGCGCGGCCGCGCGTGCCGCCGCGTCGGTGACGCCCTCCGTGTCCACGGCCTCGGTGCGGTGGAACCAGGTCAGCGCGTCCTGCTCCCGGTGGGCCGCCACCAGTGCGTCGGCGTAGGCGTAGCGCAGCCGGGCGACCCAGGGCTCGCGCGACTTGGAGAGCAGGTGCGAGCTCTCCAGGGTGCGCAGCGCGGCGTCGATCTCGCCGCGGTCGCGTCGTGCCCCGGCCTCCACGATGGTCAGCTCGGCCAGCAGCGGCGGCGCCAGCTTCTCCCGCGGCGCGTTGCGCGCCATCGCGAGCGTCCGGTCGGGCCGGCCCAGGGCGCGCTCGCAGTCGGCCATGATCGCCACGTAGTCCTGGGCACCGTTCATCCGCTTGGCGGCCCGCAGCTCGGTGAGCGCCTCGGCGTACTCCCCCGCGGCGTAGGCGGCCTCCCCGACGGCCTCGCGCACGACCGCGAGCCGGCTCGCCCGGGCCCGCGCCGCCAGGGTGTGCTCGTAGGCGGTGCGGGGCTCGGACTCGATCAGCAGCCCTGCGGCCACCAGGTGCCGGGCCACCCGCAACGCGAGCTTGTCCGGCAGCGACGTCAGCTGTGCCTGGACGGAGCGGTCGAGCTCCTTGCCGGTGATCTCCTCGGGGATCGGCGGGCCGTCGTAGCGCTGCTGGTTCTCGGTGCGCTCCCCCCGATGGTCCTCCCGGCGGTCGTCTCGCCCGGGACGGGAGTAGGGCCGCTTCCCGCCGGAGCGCTCCGGGCGGCCAGCGCCCGCGCGAGCGCCACCTGGGGAACGGCTCGGCCGGCCCCCGCTGCTGCGGGGCTTGCGAGGCTGAGGCTCTTGCGGCACGAGGGACCTTTCGCAGGGTGGTGCAGGTGCTGAAAAGACTAAGGGCCGCCCCCGAGGGGGGCGGCCCTTAGCAACAAGTATGTCCGGCGACGTCCTACTCTCCCACGACCTCCCGGTCGCAGTACCATCGGCGCTGAAAGGCTTGACTTCCGGGTTCGGAATGGAGCCGGGTATTTCCCTTTCGCTATGGCCGCCGAAACTCTATGGAGTTATAGCCATGCCTGAAAGCTTCAGGCTCCCGACCGTAACTCGGGAACCACACAGTGGACGCGCAACATCTTTGAGGGACAAGCCCTCGGCCTATTAGTACCGGTCGGCTAGGCATTACTGCTGTACACCTCCGGCCTATCAACCCAGTCGTCTACTGGGGGCCTTACCCGGTTACCCGGTGGGAAACCTCATCTTGAAACGTGCTTCCCGCTTAGATGCTTTCAGCGGTTATCACTTCCGAACGTAGCTAACCAGCCGTGCTCTTGGCAGAACAACTGGCACACCAGAGGTTCGTCCATCCCGGTCCTCTCGTACTAGGGACAGCCTTTCTCAAGTTTCCTGCGCGCGCGGCGGATAGGGACCGAACTGTCTCACGACGTTCTAAACCCAGCTCGCGTGCCGCTTTAATGGGCGAACAGCCCAACCCTTGGGACCTACTCCAGCCCCAGGATGCGACGAGCCGACATCGAGGTGCCAAACCATCCCGTCGATATGGACTCTTGGGGAAGATCAGCCTGTTATCCCCGGGGTACCTTTTATCCGTTGAGCGACGCCGCTTCCACATGCCAGCGCCGGATCACTAGTTCCGACTTTCGTCCCTGCTCGAGGTGTCACTCTCACAGTCAAGCTCCCTTGTGCACTTACACTCAAAACCTGATTGCCAACCAGGCTGAGGGAACCTTTGAGCGCCTCCGTTACATTTTAGGAGGCAACCGCCCCAGTTAAACTACCCACCAGGCACTGTCCCTGATCCGGATAACGGACCTAGGTTAGATATCTAATACGACCAGAGTGGTATTTCAACGTTGACTCCACTCGAACTGGCGTCCGAGTTTCACAGTCTCCCACCTATCCTACACAAGTCGAACCAAACACCAATACCAAGTTGTAGTAAAGGTCCCGGGGTCTTTCCGTCCTGCCGCGCGTAACGAGCATCTTTACTCGTAGTGCAATTTCGCCGAGTCCATGGTTGAGACAGCGCCCAAGTCGTTACTCCATTCGTGCAGGTCGGAACTTACCCGACAAGGAATTTCGCTACCTTAGGATGGTTATAGTTACCACCGCCGTTTACTGGGGCTTAAGTTCTGCGCTTCGCTGACGAATCAGCTAACACGTCCCCTTAACCTTCCAGCACCGGGCAGGAGTCAGTCCGTATACATCGTCTTACAACTTCGCACGGACCTGTGTTTTTAGTAAACAGTCGCTTGGGCCTGGTCTCTGCGGCCATCATTGCTTCTTGCAGCAAGTGCAATAACAAATCCGGCCCCCCTTCTCCCGAAGTTACGGGGGCATTTTGCCGAGTTCCTTAACCATGGTTCACTCGATCGCCTTGGTATTCTCTACCTGATCACCTGAGTCGGTTTGGGGTACGGGCGGCGCACAGCTCGCTAGAGGTTTTTCTCGACAGCATAGGATCATCCACTTCGTCCATACGGACTCCCCATCAGGTCTCAGGCATGTGCAACGCGGATTTGCCTACGTTGCGCCCTACACCCTTAGCCGTGGTCTACCATCGCCACGGTTGGACTGCCTTCCTGCGTCACCCCATCGCTTGACTACTACCGGTTCGGGTCGTGCGCTCCGCCTCCATCGTCCCGAAGGATCCCGGAGGTTTTGGGCACTTAGCATCACCGGGTTCGTCAGGGTCGCTGTTTTGCCGGTACGGGAATATCAACCCGTTGTCCATCGACTACGCCTGTCGGCCTCGCCTTAGGTCCCGACTTACCCAGGGCAGATTAGCTTGACCCTGGAACCCTTGATCATTCGGCGGAAGAGTTTCTCACTCTTCTTTCGCTACTCATGCCTGCATTCTCACTCGTGTGGCGTCCACGACTGGTTCACACCGTCGCTTCACTCGCCACACGACGCTCCCCTACCCATCCACGCACCTGGACCACGAGGTGGCCTGGTACACGCGTGAATGCCATAGCTTCGGCGGATAACTTGAGCCCCGCTACATTGTCGGCGCGAAATCACTTGACCAGTGAGCTATTACGCACTCTTTCAAGGGTGGCTGCTTCTAAGCCAACCTCCTGGTTGTCTTTGCGACTTCACATCCTTTTCCACTTAGTTACCGCTTAGGGGCCTTAGCTGATGGTCTGGGCTGTTTCCCTTTCGACTATGGAGCTTATCCCCCACAGTCTCACTGCTGCGCTCTCACTTCCCGGCATTCGGAGTTTGGTTGATTTCGGTAAGCTTGTAGGCCCCCTAGACCATCCAGTGCTCTACCTCCGGGAAGAAACACGCAACGCTGCACCTAAATGCATTTCGGGGAGAACCAGCTATCACGAAGTTTGATTGGCCTTTCACCCCTATCCACAGGTCATCCCCTCAGTTTTCAACCTAAGTGGGTTCGGTCCTCCACGCGGTCTTACCCGCGCTTCAACCTGCCCATGGATAGATCACTTCGCTTCGGGTCTTGGTCATGCCACTACGACGCCCTGTTCGGACTCGCTTTCGCTACGGCTTCCCCACACGGGTTAACCTCGCGACACAACGCAAACTCGCAGGCTCATTCTTCAAAAGGCACGCTGTCACCACGACCGAAGTCGCAGCTCCAACGGATTGTAGGCACATGGTTTCAGGTACTATTTCACTCCCCGCCAGGGGTACTTTTCACCTTTCCCTCACGGTACTTGTCCGCTATCGGTCACCAAGGAGTATTTAGGCTTAACGGGTGGTCCCGCCAGATTCACACGGAATTTCAGGGGTTCCGTGTTACTTGGGGTGACGCTTCAGAGCCATCGTCTTACGTATACGGGGGTATCACCCTCTATGCCGGGACTTTCCAGTCCACTTCGACTTCAACGATGGTTTCTTACTCTGTGCTGGTTCGGCAGAACCAGCCAAGCGGCCCCACAACCCTCTTCTCGCAACGCCTGCCGGCTATCACACGAGGAGAGTTTGGCCTCTTCCGATTTCGCTCGCCACTACTCTCGGAATCACTGTTGTTTTCTCTTCCTGTGGGTACTGAGATGTTTCACTTCCCCACGTTCCCTCCTGCTGTCCTATGTGTTCAGACAGAGGTAACTGGACATGACTCCAGCTGGGTTTCCCCATTCGGAAATCCCCGGATCACAGCTTGGTTGCCAACTTCCCGGGGCTTATCGCAGGCTCCTACGTCCTTCATCGGCTCTTGGTGCCAAGGCATCCACCATGTGCCCTTAGTAGCTTGTCTTGCTACAAAGATGCTCGCGTCCACTGTGTAGTTCTCAAATTACGGGCGGTACCTCGACCAGCTCCTCGCTTGCGTGCCCGCAGCGCGGACAGGCAGTTCGAGGTGGTGGAGGCCCAGAAGAATCGATCGCTCGATCCTTCAGGACCCAACAGTGTGCCTGGACTGCTCATCGACGCGGCGCTCGAGGTTCCACGCGCCCGGCGAACCGGAGGCAGTACTGACGAGCTCGTTGTCCACGAGCTGACCAAATAGTCGACGTTCCACTAGTGAGCAGAGCCTGCCGCTGAACCGATGTCAGCGAAACAGACGCCCTGGACAGGCACCCCATTGCTGGGGGCTGCCAGTGATGCTCCTTAGAAAGGAGGTGATCCAGCCGCACCTTCCGGTACGGCTACCTTGTTACGACTTCGTCCCAATCGCTCGCCCCACCTTCGACGGCTCCCTCCACAAGGGTTGGGCCACCGGCTTCGGGTGTTGCCAACTTTCGTGACGTGACGGGCGGTGTGTACAAGGCCCGGGAACGTATTCACCGCAGCGTTGCTGATCTGCGATTACTAGCGACTCCGACTTCATGGGGTCGAGTTGCAGACCCCAATCCGAACTGAGACCGGCTTTTTGGGATTCGCTCCACCTTGCGGTATCGCAGCCCTTTGTACCGGCCATTGTAGCATGCGTGAAGCCCTAGGCATAAGGGGCATGATGACTTGACGTCATCCCCACCTTCCTCCGAGTTGACCCCGGCAGTCTCTTATGAGTCCCCACCATGACGTGCTGGCAACATAAGACGAGGGTTGCGCTCGTTGCGGGACTTAACCCAACATCTCACGACACGAGCTGACGACAGCCATGCACCACCTGTATACGAGTGTCCAAAGAGACCTCTGTCTCCAGAGGCTTCTCGCATATGTCAAACCTAGGTAAGGTTCTTCGCGTTGCATCGAATTAATCCGCATGCTCCGCCGCTTGTGCGGGCCCCCGTCAATTCCTTTGAGTTTTAGCCTTGCGGCCGTACTCCCCAGGCGGGGCGCTTAATGCGTTAGCTGCGGCACGGAACTCGTGGAATGAGTCCCACACCTAGCGCCCAACGTTTACGGTGTGGACTACCAGGGTATCTAATCCTGTTCGCTCCCCACACTTTCGCTCCTCAGCGTCAGGTAATGCCCAGAGAACCGCCTTCGCCACCGGTGTTCCTCCTGATATCTGCGCATTTCACCGCTACACCAGGAATTCCGTTCTCCCCTGCATACCTCTAGTCTGCCCGTATCAGAAGCAGGCTCGGGGTTAAGCCCCGAGTTTTCACTCCTGACGCAACAGACCGCCTACGAGCCCTTTACGCCCAATAATTCCGGACAACGCTCGCACCCTACGTATTACCGCGGCTGCTGGCACGTAGTTGGCCGGTGCTTCTTCTGCGCATACCGTCACTTTCGCTTCGTCTGCGCTGAAAGAGGTTTACAACCCGAAGGCCGTCATCCCTCACGCGGCGTTGCTGGATCAGGCTTTCGCCCATTGTCCAATATTCCCCACTGCTGCCTCCCGTAGGAGTCTGGGCCGTGTCTCAGTCCCAGTGTGGCCGGTCACCCTCTCAGGCCGGCTACCCGTCGAAGCCTTGGTGGGCCGTTACCCCACCAACAAGCTGATAGGCCGCGAGCTCATCCTTCACCGCCGGAGCTTTCCACCACCAGCAGATGACTGCGGTGGTCGTATTCGGTATTAGCTCCCGTTTCCGGGGGTTATCCCGATGTGAAGGGCAGATTGCTCACGTGTTACTCACCCGTTCGCCGCTCGTGTACCCCGAAGGGCCTTACCGCTCGACTTGCATGTGTTAAGCACGCCGCCAGCGTTCGTCCTGAGCCAGGATCAAACTCTCCATTGAATTCTTGCGGCACCCGCTCCGAAGAGCAGCTGCCAATTCTTTGAAAGCTGTCCCGGCAAGAGACCGAATCACTGACTATTGTCAGAATCATCGTTTCTTACCAAAGGAACCGTCGACCGCACGGACCCGGCAAACCGGACCAATGCCGTCGAACGGGTTAATTAATTCGTCGACTTTTGGCACACTGTTGAGTTCTCAAGGATCAAGCGCACACCACGGGCAGGCCTCTCGGCCGTTCCCTGGGGCAACCTGCAAAAACTTACCGGGTGCGAACCTCCGAGTCAAATCCCGGCCGGCTCACCCAGCCCCCTGGCACCCTGCCTCGTCCGCGGAGATCCGGAGGCCGCCGCAGCGCGCACTCGGACCACCTCGGCTGAGGTGAAGTTGAGGGGTTCTGCCCCGGGCCGGCCGCCCGGCCTCCCGGCCTTGCGTCCCGCCACTCCGTGGCAACGAGAAGAAACATTAGGGGCCTGCGCGTGGCACGGTCAAATCGACTCCGAGTGGCCCCGGTCACACGCATGGTTCACGCAGGTCAGCGGGCCCTCAGAGGCTCGATCCCCTGTGTGGGCTGACGATTCCGGCCGTGTCGGCCAGTTCGGGACACCCGGCGAGGCGCAGCGACTCGACCAGCTCCAGGCCCAGCTCGGACAGGGCTGTGGCGACCCCGTCGACGCCTGCGGCGGCCAGCGCGTGGAACAGCGGGCGCCCCACGAACGCGGCGTCGGCGCCCAGCGCTGCGGCGATCATCACATCGAGGCCCGAACGCACTCCCCCGTCGACGAAGACCTGCGCCGCGGTGCCGACGGCGGCCCGCACCGGGGCGAGGCAGGAGGCCGTCGACAGCACCCGGTCGAGCTGGCGTCCCCCGTGGTTGGAGACCCAGACGGCCGCAGCTCCGGCAGCCACGCACCGGGCTGCGTCGTCGCCTCGCAGGACGCCCTTGACCACCACCGGGAGGCCGGTGACCTCGGCGAGCCAGGCGAGGTCGTCGGCGCCCAGGTCCATCGCCTTGCGCCGGTCGTCGGGGGCCAGTCCCACGGTGGCCGGCGCGTTCGCCCCCAGCCAGGCGGGGTCGGCGACCTCCCAGACCCGGGGTTCGGCACCGAGCGGGTAGCGAGTGCCGAGGACGGGGGTGTCCGCGGTCAGCACGACGGCGGTGGCGCCGTCGCGGACGGCCTGCTGCAGCAGGGGCTCGGTCTGGGCGCGATCCGCCGAGACGTAGACCTGCAGCCACCAGTCCACGCCTGTCTGCGCGATGTCGGCGAACGTGCGGCCGGCGTTGCTGGAGACCACCATGGGGACACCCGTGGCCGCCGCGGCCCGCGCCATCGCGACCTCCCCCTCGGGGTCGGCCGCCCGTTGCAGCGTCATCGGGGCTACCCCCAGCGGCAGCCGGAAGCCCCGGCCCAGCAGGCGGCAGGAGGTGTCGACGTCCCGGACGTCGCGCAGCACGCGTGGAGCGATCCGGAAGCCGCGCCAGGCCGCGGGAGCCTCCCGCAGCGTCACCTCGTCGCGGGCACCCTCCTCGATGTAGCGGAAGACCGCCTCCGGCAGGACGTCGCGGGCCAGCGACTCGACCTGGTCGAGCCAGCGCCCGGGGCCCCGCTCGACCATGGTCAGCCGAGCTCCACGCCCGCGAGGTTCTTCTTCCCGCGCCGCAGCACCAGCCAGGTGCCGGCGAGCAGGTCTGCCTCGCCCGGGACGTGGTCGACGTCGGTGATCCGCTCGTTGTTCAGGTAGGCACCGCCCTCGGCGATGGTGCGCCGAGCCTCACCCTTGCTCCTGGCCAGACCGCTCTCGACGAACAGGTCCACCACGGCGGCGCCGGGGGCGACCCGGGTGGCACCCGCCTCCCGCAACGCCGCGGCCAGGGTCTCGGGACGCAGCTCGTGAAGGTCGCCGCCGCCGAACAGCGCGGCCGCGGCCGCCTTCGCGTGCGCGGTCTCGACCGACCCGTGCACCTCCGTCGTGACGGCATCGGCCAGGGCCCGCTGCCCCGCACGCAGGAACGGCTTCTGCGCCGTCTGCTGCTCCAGGTCCTCGATCTCCGCGTGGGAGAGGAAGGTGAAGATCCGCAGCAGCTCACCGACCTTCTCGTCCTCGACGTTGAGCCAGAACTGGTGGAAGGCGTAGGGGGACATCATCTCGGGGTCGAGCCACAGCGCCCCGCCCTCGGTCTTGCCGTACTTCGTGCCGTCGGCCCTGGTGACCAGAGGAGTGGCGAAGGCGTGGGCCCGGCCGCCGTCGGAGCGCCGGATCAGCTCGACGCCGCCGGTGAGGTTGCCCCACTGGTCGCTGCCACCGAACTGGAGGGTCACCCCGTGGTCGCGGTAGAGGTTCAAGAAGTCCATCGACTGGAGCAGGACGTAGCTGAACTCGGTGTAGCTGATCCCGTCCTCGAGACGGCTGCGCACCACGTCGCGCGCCAGCATCCGGTTGACCGGGAAGTGCTTGCCGACGTCGCGCAGGAAGTCGATGGTCGAGAGGCTGGCCGTCCAGTCGTAGTTGTTGACCATCGTGGCCGCGGTCGGGCCGTCGAAGGCCAGGAACGGCTCGATCTGCACCCGCACCTTCTCGACCCACTCCTTGACCGTGTCGAGGGAGTTCAGGGTCCGCTCCCCCGACTCGCGCGGGTCACCGATCATGCCGGTGGCACCGCCGACGAGGGCGTACGGCGTGTGCCCCGCCAGCTGCAGCCTCCGCGCGGTGAGCAGCTGCACGAGGTTGCCCATGTGCAGGCTCGGCGCGGTCGGGTCGAAACCCACGTAGAACCGGACGCGGTCCTCGACGAGCGCTGCCCGGAGGGCCTCGCGGTCGGTGGAGTGGGCGATCAGCCCGCGCCACTCCAGGTCGTCGAGCAGGGTGGGGTCGGTGCTCACGGGGCCCAGCCTGCCATGCGCGCCGCCCGACCCCCGAGCCGGTGTCAGCCCGGGAGCACCACGATCTTGCCGACGGCGGTGCGCTCCGCGAGCGCGGCGTGCGCCCGGTGGATCTCCTCGAGGGGGTAGGTCGCAGCCACCCGTGGGCGCACCCGCCCCGCCCGCGCCAGCTCCGCCAGAGCGGCGAAGTGCTCGCGGGTGTGCATCGTGGAGCCCACGAGCCGCAGGTTGTGCAGATAGAGGCGGCGCAGGTCCAGCGAGACCACGGCGCCCGCCACCCCACCGGCCACGATCCAGCGGCCGCCGGTGCGCAGGGTCGGCAGCAGCCGGTCGACCTGCGGGCCGGCCACCACGTCGATGACGGCGTCCAGCCCTTCCGGCACCAGGTCGGCCAGCCCCGAGGCCTCCCGGTCGACCACCTCGTCGGCCCCGGCCTCCCGCACCAGCGCCTCCTTGCCCGCGCTCGTCTGGGCGATCACCCGGCAGCCGGCCGCGGCCGCCAGCTGCACGGCAGCCAGCCCCACTCCGCCGGAGGAGCCGGTGACCAGCACGGTCTCCCCGGCGCCGACCTCCCCGCGCGCCAGCATCCCGGTCGCGGTGCCGTAGGCGATCGGCAGGCAGGCCAGCTCGACGTCCTCGAGCGGGGAGCCGGTCATGTCGTGGACGCTGTCGGCGGGCACCACGGTGTGCTGGGCGAACCCACCGTCGGACTCGCTGCCGAGCACCCCTACCAGGCGCTGCGCCGAACCCTCCCCCTCGTAGGTGGCCGGGTCGACCAGCACCCGGCGACCGAGGAGCCCGTGGTCGACGCCGGCACCGACCCGGTCCACGGTCCCGGCGACGTCCGCACCCTGGATGCGGGGGAAGTCCACCGGGCCCAGCCAGCCGGCGAGGGCGTCGGGTCGGCCCGGGAGCCCGTAGGCCCCCTCGCGGGTCCAGAGGTCGGTGTTGTTCACGGCTGCCGCGCCGACCCGCACGCGAACCTCGTCGGCCCCCGGCTCCGGGTCGGGCACGGTGCGGAGCTCGACCGCCTCGGGCCCACCGAAGCGGGTGAGCACGGCAGCTCGCATCGCTCCTCCTCGCCCGTGGAGGACCAGTCTCACACGCGCCCGGGCGAGGTCCGGTCAGCGCGACCTGGACCGGCGGGCTGCGGCGCGGTAGGCCGAGACGCTCGGCTCGTCGCGCAGCCAGAATCGCCACGGGTGCTCGTGCGCCAGCCGTACGCCGACGCGTGGGCCCCTCACGAGGCGGTCCGGGTCGACCGGCTCACCGGGAGCCAGCCACACTGCCGACCCACCGCGCAGGTCCACGCCGTTGTGCTCCCGGCCCAGGCCCAGTGCCTGGCCCAGGCAGCCGGGTCCGCGGGCCAGGGCCTCGTCCCGCACCCGGGGCCCGCGGCGCTCCCGGGCCAGCGCGGCTCCCCCGACGACCCGCCCCGCGCGGAGGAGCACCGCCGAGGCGTGCCCGTCGGGACCGGTCACCACGTTGGCGCACCAGTGGATGCCGTAGGAGAGGTAGGTGTAGAGGTGGCCGGGCTCCCCGAACATCACCGCGTTCCGCGCCGTCGGGCCTCGGTGCGCGTGGCTGGCAGGGTCCTCGGCCCCCTGGTAGGCCTCGACCTCGGTGAGGACCACGGTGACGGTGCCCTCGTCGGTCCGGTGGCTCAGCCGCCACCCGAGCAGGCGCGGCGCCACCTCGACGGCAGGGTGGGCGAGCAGCTCCAACGCGTCGCCCCCGCTGTCCTGGCTCCCGGCGCCGGCGGAGCCGCCTCGGCTCACCCCAGCCACGCCCGGTGTCCGGCGACGGCCTCGCGAAGCTCCGCCAGCTGCTCGGCGACGCGTACGGGAGCGGTGCCACCCCGGCCGTCGCGCGAGGCCACCGAGCCCTCGACGGTGAGCACCTCGCGCACCGCCGGTGTCAGCCGCGGGTCGATGGCGGCGAACTGCTCGTCGCCGAGCTCGTCCAGCTCCACGCCCAGCTCCTCGCAGCGGCGTACGCAGGCGCCGGCCAGCTCGTGGGCGACCCGGAAGGGCACGCCCTCGCGCACCAGCCACTCCGCGACGTCGGTGGCCAGCGAGAACCCCTGGGGGGCCAGCTCCGCCATCCGCGCGGTGTCGAAGCCCAGCGTGGCGACCTGGCCGGTGAACGCGGGCAGCAGCACCTCGAGGGTGTCGACGGCGTCGAAGACCGGCTCCTTGTCCTCCTGGAGGTCCCGGTTGTAGCCCAGTGGCAGGGCCTTGAGCGTGGCCAGCAGCCCGGCGAGGTCGCCGACGAGGCGACCGGACTTCCCGCGCGCCAGCTCGGCGATGTCGGGGTTCTTCTTCTGCGGCATGATGCTCGACCCCGTGGAGAAGCCGTCGTCGAGGGTGACGAAGCCGAACTCGCGGGTCGCCCAGAGGATGATCTCCTCGGCCTGTCGGCTGACGTCCACCCCGATCATCGCGGTCACGAACGCGAACTCCGCGACGAAGTCGCGCGCCGCGGTCCCGTCGATCGAGTTCGCCGTGCTCCCGGTGAAGCCCAGGTCGCGGGCCACCGCCTCGGGGTCCAGGCCGAGACTGGACCCGGCCAGGGCGCCCGAGCCGTACGGCGAGTCCGCCGCCACCCGGGCGTCCCAGTCGCGGAGGCGGGACACGTCGCGCACCAGCGGCCAGGCGTGCGCCATCAGGTGGTGGCTCAGCAACACCGGCTGGGCGTGCTGGAGGTGCGTGCGGCCCGGCAGCACCGCGCCCAGGTGACGCTCGGCCTGGTCGGCGATCGCCTCGGCCAGGTCGAGGACGAGGCCGGCGACCACGCGGCCGTGGTCGCGCAGGAAGACCTTGAACAGCGTGGCGATCTGGTCGTTGCGGCTGCGGCCGGCGCGCAGCTTCCCGCCGAGGTCGGCGCCCACGAGCTCGACCAGCGCCCCCTCGAGGGCGCCGTGCACGTCCTCGTCGCCCTCCTGCGGGAGCAGCGTCCCGGCCGCGACCCGCCGGTGGAGCTCGTCGAGCCCCTCCAGGAGGCTGGCCAGCTCCTCGTCGGCGAGCAGTCCGGCACCGTGCAGCGCGCGGGCGTGGGCCCGGGAGCCGTCGAGGTCGTAGCCGGCCAGCCGCCAGTCGAAGTGGGTGCTGCGCGAGAGCGCCTCGAGCTCCGGGCTCGGGCCACCCGCGAACCGCCCGCCCCAGAGCCTCCCGGCCCCGGTCGTGCCCTCGCTGCTCTCGCTGCTCTCGCTCATCGTGTCCTCTCATCTGCCTTGTGACGCGGGGTGAGGGAGCCTGAGTGGTTCCCGGGGAGACACTGACCAGCAACGACCCCGCGCTGCCTGCGAGCCGTGTCAGTCGGTGCCGATCTCCATGGCGACGTTGTCGAGGGCGAGGTCGCTCTCGTCGCCCTCGGCGGCCGGGTTGCTCGCGATCCGGTCCGCGCCACCGGCCTCGAGCTCGCCGATCAGGTCGGTCTGGTCGAGCAGCGCGCTCTGGGCGGCGTACTGCTCCAGCTTGGAGCGCGAGTCGGCGATGTCGAGGTTGCGCATGGTGAGCTGGCCGATCCGGTCGACGGGGCCGAACGCGGCGTGCTCGGTGCGCTCCATCGAGAGCTTGTCGGGGTGGTAGGAGAAGTTGCTGCCCTCGGTGCGCAGCACCGTGTAGTCCTCGCCGCGGCGCAGCCGCACGGTCACCTCGCCGGTCACCATCGAGGCCACCCACCGCTGCAACGAGGTGCGCAGCATCAGCGCCTGCGGGTCCAGCCAGCGGCCCTCGTAGAGCAGCCGCCCGAGCCGGCGGCCCTCGGCGTGGTAGTTGGCGATCGTGTCCTCGTTGTGCACGGCGTTGAGCAGCCGCTCGTAGGCGATCCACAGCAGCGCCATCGCCGGTGCCTCGTAGATGCCCCGCGACTTCGCCTCGATGACACGGTTCTCGATCTGGTCGGACATGCCCAGTCCGTGGCGCCCGCCGATCACGTTGGCCTCGTGGACGAGCTCCACCGGGTCCTCGTAGTGCGTGCCGTTGACCGCGACCGGGCGCCCGCGCTCGAAGCGCACCGTGACGTCCTCGGACTCGATGTCCACGGCGGGGTCCCAGAACTTCACCCCCATGATCGGCTCGACGGTCTCCAGGGACACGTCGAGGTGCTCCAGGGTCTTGGCCTCGTGCGTGGCCCCCCAGATGTTGGCGTCGGTGGAGTAGGCCTTCTCCTCGCTGTCGCGGTAGGGCAGCTCGTGCTCGGTGAGCCACTGGCTCATCTCCGCGCGGCCCCCGAGCTCGGCGACGAACTTCGCGTCCAGCCACGGCTTGTAGATCAGCAGTGCGGGGTTGGCGAGCAGGCCGTAGCGGTAGAACCGCTCGATGTCGTTGCCCTTGAACGTCGACCCGTCGCCCCAGATGTCGACGTCGTCCTCGTGCATGGCGCGCACCAGCATGGTGCCGGTGACCGCCCGGCCCAGCGGGGTGGTGTTGAAGTAGGCCCGTCCACCGGAGCGGATGTGGAAGGCACCGCAGGCCAGCGCGGCCAGGCCCTCCTCCACCAGCTCGCGGCGGCAGTCCACGGCGCGCGCGATCTCGGCGCCGTAGAGCAGCGCCCGGTCGGGGACGCCGTCGATGTCGGCCTCGTCGTACTGGCCGATGTCGGCGGTGTAGGTGCACGGGATCGCACCCTTGTCGCGCATCCAGGCCACCGCCACCGAGGTGTCGAGGCCTCCGGAGAAGGCGATGCCGACCCGCTGGCCGATGGGAAGTGCGGTCAGGACCTTGCTCACGTTGGGTTCCTTACGTCGTTCGTGGGGTGTGGTGCTCCGTGCCGAGAGCGGTGCGCTCCCGGTCCGGCCACCGGTGGGGCTCTAGGTTGTGCGGACCTGGCTAGCCGAGGGCACGGCCGGCCAGGCCCATCAGTCGTCGTACGACGTCGTCGCCGCCGACCGGGTCCCGGGAGATCACCAGCACCGTGTCGTCGCCGGCGATGGTCCCGAGCGCCTCCCCGAGCTCGGCCTTGTCCAGGGCGGAGGCGAGGAAGTTCGCCGCGCCGGGCGGCGTGCGCAGCACGACCAGGTTGGCGCTGGCCTCGGCGGAGACGAGGAGCTCCTCGCACAACCGGGCGAGCCGGTGCTCGCTGGCCGCGGTCTCCCGGGGCGCGACCGCGGAGCGGTCCCCGCCCTCGGCGGGCACGGCGTAGACCAGCGCCCCCGAGGAGGAGCGCACCTTCACCGCGTCGAGCTCCACGAGGTCGCGGCTCAGCGTGGCCTGGGTGACCACGACGCCGTTGCCGGCGAGCAGGTGTGCCAGCTCGCTCTGGGACCGGACCTCGCTGCTGGTGAGCAGGTCGATCTCGAGCTGCTGGCGAGCGCTCTTGGTGGGCGGGATGTGGGCGCCGCCGGCGGCAGGCTGGCTCATCGCTCACCCCCGGCACCGGTCTCCCCGGCCTCCTCCCGCGCGGCGAGGAGGAAGGCGAGGATCGCCTTCTGGACGTGCCGACGGTTCTCGGCCTCGTCCCACACCACGCTGCGCGGTCCCTCCAGCACCTCGGCGGTGATCTCCTGGCCACGGTGGGCCGGCAGGCAGTGCAGCACGATCGCGTCGTCGGCGGCACGTGCCAGCAGGGCCTCGTCGAGGCGCCACGGCGCGAACACCTCGGCCCGGGCGTCGGCCTCGGCCTCACGGCCCATCGAGACCCAGGTGTCGGTCGCCAGCACGTCGGCGCCGGCGGCCGCCTCGGCCGGGTCCCCCACGAAGGCCGCCGAGCCGCCCGTGGTGCCCGCGATCTCACGGGCCCGGGCGAGCACCCCGGCATCGGGCGCGTAGGCGTCCGGGCCGCTCACCCGGACGTGCATCCCGGCGGTGGCGGCCGCCAGCAGCAGGCTGTGGCCCATGTTGCAGGCGGGATCGCCCACGAAGGCGAGGGTCTGGCCGGCCAGGGTGCCACGGTGCTCGCGCACCGTGAGCAGGTCGGCGAGCGCCTGGCAGGGGTGGAACCGGTCGGTGAGCGCGTTCACGACCGGGACGCCCGCGTGCGCGGCCATCTCCTCGAGCCGGGCCTGCTCGTGGGTGCGCCAGACGATCAACGAGGCCTGCCGACCCAGGACACGGGCGGTGTCGGCGATCGACTCGCGGACCCCCACCTGGGCGAGGGCGGCATCGATGATCATCGGGAAGCCGCCGAGCTCGGCGATGCCCGAGGCGAAGGAGGCCTGCGTGCGCAGGGTCGGCTTGTCGAAGAGCACCGCCACCGTGCGGGGCCCGGCCAACGGGCGCGCGTCGTAGGGGTTCGCCTTGAGCTTCAGGGCGAGCTCGAGCACCTCCGCCTGCTGCTCGGGGCTCAGGTCGTCGTCGCGGAGCAGGTGGGCGGTCATGGTCCGGCCTCCCCGTGCGCGGAGTACGCCGCGTCGAGGATCCCCGGCCAGGCGCGGAGGAAGTCCTCGGCCTGCTCGGAGCTGAGCACCAGCGGCGGAGCCAGCCGCACCCGCTCGGGCGTGGGGTTGTTCACGATGAAGCCGGCCTCGAGCGCGGCGGCGAAGACCTCGGCCGCGACCGGCGCGGAGAGGTCGAGCCCCACCAGCAGTCCGGCGCCGCGCACCTCGGTGACCCGGTCGTCGGCGGCCAGGCCGGCGCGCAGCTGCGCACCGACCGCGGTGACCTGCTCGAGCAGCTCCTCGCCCACGATGGTGTCGAGGACTGCGAGGGCCGCCGCGGCCGCGACCGGGTTGCCACCGAAGGTGGTGCCGTGGTTGCCCGGCTGGAGCAGGTCGGCCGCCTCGCCGGTGGCCAGGCAGGCGCCGATCGGGAGGCCGCCGCCCAGGCCCTTGGCCACGGTGACGATGTCGGCGGGTCCGTCCATGGGCGCGGCGACGGCGGGGTTCTGGTGGGCGAACCAGGCGCCGGTGCGACCCACGCCGGTCTGGATCTCGTCGAGCCAGAGCAGGGCGCCGTGCTCGCGGGTGATCTCTCGCGCTCGGGCGAGGTAGTCCAGCGGCGGCGCCACCACCCCCGCCTCTCCCTGCAGCGGCTCCAGCACCACGGCGGCCGTCTGCTCGGTGACGGCGGCGGCCAGGGCGTCGGCGTCCCCGTAGGGGACGAACGTGACGCCGCCGGGCAGCGGCTCGAACGGCTCCCGGTAGGCGTGCTTGGCGGTCAGGGCCAGCGACCCCATGGTCCGCCCGTGGAAGGCGCCCTCGGTGGCGACGACGTGGGCGCGGCCGGTGCGGCGGGTCAGCTTGAGCGCGGCCTCGTTGGCCTCGGCGCCGGAGTTGGCGAAGAAGACCTTGCCCGGCGGTCTCGACTGATCGCTCGCTGCGCTCGCTGCTCGACCACCGACGAGATCCCGATCGCTCGCTGCGCTCGCTGCTCGACCACCGACGAGATCCCGATCGCTCGCTGCGCTCGCTGCTCGACCACCGACGAGATCCCGATCGCTCGCTGCCGGACCACCGAGCCACAGGTCCAGGAGGCGCTCGGCCAGGCGCACCTGGGGCTCGGTGGCGAAGAAGTTCGAGACGTGGCCCAGCGTGCTGAGCTGGTCGGTGACCGCGCCGACCAGTGCCGGGTGGGCGTGGCCCAGGGCGTTCACCGCGATCCCACCGAGCAGGTCGAGGTACCGCTTGCCGTTCTCGTCCCAGACGTAGGGGCCCTCGCCGCGGGTGAGCACCAGCTTCGGGGGACCGAAGGTGTTCATCAGGGCGCCGGCGTAGCGGCTCTGCAGGTCGCTCATCTCAGTCCTTCACCTCGCCGGTCGCGTAGGCCTTGCGCAGCCTGGTCTCGATCCCGGGCAGCACCTGGGTGCCGACCCCCTCCTGGGTGAACAGCTCGAGCAGCACCGCGTGCGGCTCGCGCCCGTCCACGACGGTGGCGCGCGGCACGCCGCCGGTGACCGCGTCGTAGCAGGCCTGCATCTTCGGGACCATCCCGCTGTCCAGGCTGGGCATCAGCTCGGCGAGCTTCTCCGGGCTGATCTCCTGGATCACGTCGTCGCTGTCGGGCCAGTCGCGGTAGAGGCCCTCGACGTCGGTGAGCACCATCAGCTTCTCCGCCCCCAGAGCCACCGCGAGGGCGGCCGCCGCGGTGTCGGCGTTGACGTTGTGCACCAGCCCGTCGCTGTCGGGCGCGACGCTGGAGATGACCGGGATCCGGCCGGCCTCGACCAGGTCCTCGACGGCCTCGGGCCGCACGTGCGCCACCTCGCCCACGAGCCCGAGGTCGATCTCCTCGCCGTCGACGACGGTGTTCGTCGCCTTGGCGGTGAACAGGCCCGCGTCCTCCCCGGAGAGTCCCACGGCGATGTGCCCGTGCCGGTTGATCAGCCCCACGAGCTCGCGCTGCACCTGGCCGACCAGCACCATGCGTACGACGTCCATCGCCTCGGGCGTGGTCACTCGCAGGCCGCCCTTGAACTCCGACTCGATGCCGAGCTTGTCGAGCATCCGGGAGATCTGCGGGCCGCCGCCGTGCACCACCACCGGCTTGAACCCGGCGAAGCGGAGGAAGGCGATGTCCTCGGCGAAGGCCTTCTTCAAGTCGTCGTCGATCATCGCGTTGCCGCCGTACTTCACCACGACGATCTTGTCGTGGTAGCGCATCAACCACGGCAGCGCACCGGCGAGCGTCTCGGCGGGATGGGTCGAGTAGGGCTTCTGGTCGTTCATGCTGAGGGCCTCGCGGACGGGTCGATGGGACGGCACTGCTCCTCCGGGGGAGCCTGGTGGATGCTCATGAGGAGTAGGCGCTGTTCTCGTGGACGTAGGCGTGGGTGAGGTCGTTGGTCCAGACCGTCGCCCGCTCCGAGCCGGACTTGAGGTCGATGGTGACGCTGACCTCGCGGTCGGAGAGGTCCACGCCGGCGGGGTCCTCGGCGGGCGTGGAGGCACGGCAGACCCAGACCCCGTTCATGGCCACGTCGAGGTCCGCGGGGTCGAAGGCAGCGGAGGTGGTGCCGATGCTGGCGAGCACGCGGCCCCAGTTGGGGTCCTGGCCGAAGACCGCCGCCTTGAACAGGTTGCTGCGCGCGACGCTGCGGCCCACCTCGACGGCATCGGCCTCGGAGGCGGCGTGCAGCACGGTGATGGCGATCTCGTGGTCGGCGCCCTCGGCGTCCTTGAGCAGCTGCATGGCGAGATCGGTGCAGGCCTGCGTCAACGCGTCGGTGAAGTCGGCGAGGCTCGGCGTCACGCTGCTCGCCCCGCTGGCCAGCACCGTGACGGTGTCGTTGGTGGACATGCAGCCGTCGGAGTCCAGGCGGTCGAAGCTGGCGGCGGTCGCGGTGCGCAGCGCGGTGTCCAGGTCCTGCGCGGGCACCACGGCATCGGTGGTGAGCACCACGAGCATGGTTGCGAGCTGGGGCGCGAGCATGCCGGCGCCCTTCGCCATGCCTCCGATCGACCAGCCGTTGCCCTCCACCACGACCTGCTTGCTCACCGAGTCCGTGGTCATGATCGCCTCGGCGGCGTCGGCTCCGGCCGCGGGGTCGAGGGCGGCCACGCACCCGTCGACGCCGTTGAGCAGCACCTCGCGCGGGTTGGTCAGCCCGATCAGCCCGGTGGAGCACACGACCACGTCGCCCGCACCGATGCCCAGGCCGTCGGCGACCCGCTCGGCGACGGCGTGGGTGGTCTGGAAGCCCTCCGCACCGGTGTAGCAGTTGGCGCCACCGGAGTTGAGGACCACGGCCCGGACCGTGCCGTCCTTGACGACCTCCTGGCTCCACAGGATCGGGTTGGCCTTGCACCGGTTGGCGGTGAACACCGACGCGGAGTCGAAGGCGGGGCCGTGGTTGACGACCAGTGCCATGTCCTTGGGGGGTTCGGGCCGCTCGCCCTGCGACTTCAGGCCGACGGGGACGCCGGCGGCGCTGAAGCCGGCGGGATGGGTGACGCTCATGGGTTCTCGTGCTCCTGGGGAGGGTTGGGTCGTGCCTGGTCGCCTCGTGCGCTCGCCGCCGGCCGCCTCAGTCCGCCCGGACGGGTACGGCGGGGGCGATCTCGTGGCCGCGTCGTCGCCACGCCTCCTCGGCGCGGTCGGCGTCCTCGACGGGCACCAGGATCCAGTCGGTCTCGAACGTGGACACCACGAAGACGCTGATCCCGTCCTCGGCCAGGGGGGCCAGCAGGTCGGCCAGCACCCCCGTCAACGAGAAGTCGAGGGGCCCCTGCACCGCGAAGCCGGTGAACGGGCCCTCGTGCCGGGTCTTCCTCGGCACGCTGCGGGCAGCGCACACCACGCTGGTCTCACGCGCGGTCGCGGTGATCGAGAACAACGAGGAGGACTCCGCCCAGCCGGGCACCTCGGCCCCGGGGCCGAGCCGCACGACGGCGAGCTTCTCGGGGAACCGCTCGAGCGCGTAGGTCCCCTGCGACAGGTCGGTCATCAGGGCGCCAGCCCCACGGTGGACAGTCCGGTCTGCTCGGGCAGCCCCAGGGCGAGGTTCATGCACTGCACGGCCGCACCGCCGGTGCCCTTGGCCAGGTTGTCGACGGCCCCGACGGCCACCATCCGGCCGGCCGCCTCGTCCAGGGCCACCTGCACGTGCACGCTGTTGGAGCCGGTGACGAACTTCGTGGCCGGCCACTGCCCCTCGGGGAGCAGGAACACGAACGCCTCCTCGGCGTAGGCCTTCTCGTAGGCGGCACGAAGGTCCGCGGCGCTGACCCCGTCGTGCACCGGCGCGCTGCCGGTGGCGAGGATGCCCCGCGGCATCGGCACCAGCACCGGGGTGAAGCTGACCCGGACCGGCCCGTCGGTCAGCCCGGAGAGGTTCTGCACGATCTCGGGGGTGTGTCGGTGCGTGCCGCCCACGCCGTACGCCGCGGCCGAGCCCATCACCTCGCTGCCGAGCAGGTGCGCCTTGGGCGCCTTGCCGGCGCCGCTGGTGCCGGAGGCCGCCACCACGACGAGGTCGTCGGCCCGCACCAGCCCGGCGGCCACCGCCGGGGCGAGGGTGAGGGTCGAGACGGTCGGGTAGCAGCCGGGCACGGCGATCCGACGGGCGCCTGCGAGACGCTCCCGCTGCCCGGGCAGCTCGGGCAGCCCGTAGGGCCAGGACCCGGCGTGCGCGGAGCCGTAGAACTTCTCCCAGTCCTCGGCATCGGTGAGCCGGAAGTCGGCACCGCAGTCCACCACGACGGTGTCCTCGCCGAGCTGCTCGGCCACCGGGCCGGACTGGCCGTGCGGGAGCGCGAGGAACACGACGTCGTGACCGCCCAGGGTGGCCGCGCTGGTCTCCTCCAGCACGCGGTCCGCGAGCGGGACCAGGTGCGGCTGCAGCGCACCGAGCCGCTCGCCCGCGTTCGAGCCGGCGGTCAGGGCCCCGATCTCGACCTCGGGATGGGCGAGCAGGAGGCGGAGCACCTCCCCACCGGCGTACCCGCTGGCTCCGGCGACGGCGACACGTGTGCTGGGCATATGCATGACTATACGGTCACATGCATGTTTCGTCTAACCGGGCGCCGTCCCCGGTCGCGAGGGCCCGGTCGCGAGGGCCCGGTCACGAGGGCCCGGTCACGAGGGCCCGGTCACGAGGGCTCAGCCGCGCCGGCGCGCCCCGTGCCGCTGCACGGCCAGCTCCACCGCCGCCTCCCGCGCGGCACCGGTGTCCTTCTCGGTCAGGGTGCGGTCAGGAGCGCGGAACCGCAGCGCGAACGCGAGGGACTTGTGCCCCTCGCCGACCTGCTCACCGGTGTAGACGTCGAAGAGCCGCACCGACTCGCACAGCGGCCCGGACCCCTCGCGCAGTGTCGCGCTCAGCTCGGCAGCCGGCAGGTCCTCGGCGACGATCAGCGCCACGTCCTCCTTGGCCACCGGATAGGTCGAGAAGACCGGCGCCCGCGGGACCGCCACGGCGCGCGCGAGCAGGGCATCGAGGTCGAGCTCGGCCACCGAGGTGCGCGGCGGCACGCCGAAGGCGCGGCACACGCGCGGGTGCAGCTCACCGGCGTGCCCGACGACCGACTCCCCCACCACCAGCTCGGCACACCGTCCGGGGTGCCAGGGCGCCAGGGTGCCGCGCCGCACGCTCAGGTCCAGCCCGAGGGCCGCGGCCACCACGCGCGCGGTCTCGATCACGTCGTTCCACCCCGCGGCGCGGCCCGCGCCCCACCAGCCGGCGAGGTCCCGGTCGCCGCAGACCGCGAAGGCGAGGTGGAGCGGCTGGTCCGGCAGGGCCTTCTCGAGGTCGTCCCACTCCCCCTCGGTCGGGCGCCGGTCGACCGGCAGGATCGGGGCGCCCACCCCGGAGTGCGGCAACGTCACCGGCGCCGCCTCGAACAGCGCCAGGTCGTCGGCGCCGCGGCTGAGGTTGCGGGCCACGGTGCGCAGCAGGCCCGGCAGCAGCGTCGTGGTCATCGACGGCTCCTCGCTGCTCAGCGGGTTGGCCAGCCGCAGCGTGGTACGCCGGGAGTCGGTCTCCTCGATGCCGAGCTGCTCGAGGTCGGCGTCGCCCACGAAGGGGAAGTTCAAGACCTCGACGTACCCCTCGCCCGCCATCGTGCGGCCCACGCGGCGGCGCAGCGACTGCGCCCGGGTGAGACCACCGCCCGACGGGGCGGGCGGCAGCACGCTCGGGACGTCCTCGTAGCCCACGACTCGGGCCACCTCCTCGACCAGGTCGAAGGGGTCGTTGAGGTCGGGCCGCCAGGAGGGCACCGTCGCGCTCAGGCTGTCCGCGCCGGCCTCGACGACACATCCGACCGCCTCGAGGTTGGCGATGGTGGTGCTCGAGGCGATGTCCATCCCGGTCACCCGCGCGGGCAGGTCGGTCGCGATGCTGATGCGCCGCGGCTCGGGCGGCGCGCCGACGACCGTGACGCCGGGCTCCACGCTCCCGCCGCCGAGCTCCGCGAGCAGCTCGGCGACGCGGTCCGCGGCGGCGGCACAGATCGCCGGGTCGACGCCGCGCTCGTTGCGGCGGCCCGCCTCCGAGGTCAGCTTGTGGCGCCGTCCGGTGCGGAACATCGCCACGGGGTCCCAGTGGGCCGACTCGACCAGCACCCGTGTCGTGGTCTCGGACATCTCGGTGGTCGCACCGCCCATCACGCCGCCGAGACCGATGATCCCGGAGTCGTCGGTGACCACGAGATCCTCGGTGGACAGGGTGCGGTGCTGGCCGTCCAGCGTGGTCAGGTGCTCGCTCGCCCGCGCGCGACGGACCCGGATCGGGCCGGAGAGCCGGTCGGCGTCGTAGCCGTGGATCGGGCGGCCGAGCTCGAACATCACGTAGTTGGTGACGTCGACGGCCAGGGAGATCGGGCGCTGCCCGGCGAGCACCAGGCGCCGCGCCATCCACGTCGGCGTCGGAGCCGTCGGGTCGAATCCGGAGACGGTGCGTGCCACGAAGACCGGGCATCCCTCGGGGTCGTCGATCTCGACCGGGTAGCCCCCCTCCCGCGGCGCCGGGGTCTTCCGGTCGGCCGGGTCGTGGAAGGGCACGCCGTAGGCCAGGGCGGCCTCGCGGGCGACGCCTCGCAGCGACAGCGCGTAGGCGCGGTCGGGGTTGATCTCCAGCTCGAGGACCTCGTCGCGCAGGTGCAGCAGGTCAACGACGTCCTCGCCCGGGGCGCCGGCGTCGGAGGGGAGCACGATGATGCCGTCGTGGTCCTCGCCGAGGCCGAGCTCCTGGGCCGAGCAGATCATGCCGGACGAGACGTGGCCGTAGGTCTTGCGCGCGGAGATCTCGAAGCCGCCGGGCAGCACGCCGCCCGGGAGCACGACGACGACGAGGTCGCCGACCGCGAAGTTGTGCGCACCGCAGACGATGCCGACACCGTCGGCGGGGTCCACCCCGAGGCGTCGAGAGAGCTCTGGACCGACATCGACCTGGCACCAGTTGATGGTCTTGCCGTTCTTCTGCGGCTCGGCCTCCATCGTCAGCACCCGACCGATCACCAGTGGGCCGGTGATGTCGTGGCCGGGCCGCTCCAGCGACTCCAGCTTGAGCCCGAGCGCGGTCAGCCGGTGCGCGATGTCCTCGGCAGTGGCCTCGGCCGGCAGGTCGGCGTACTCACGGATCCAGGAGACGGGGGCCCTCATGCGGGGGCTCCCGCGAGACTCGGGGTCCCCGCGGAGGCGCGAGTGCAGCGAACGGCTCCGCGGGGTGCAGGACGCGAGCCCTTCGACGGGCTCAGGAGGGGCCGCAGCGAGTGGGGGGCGGAGACGGTCATCACAGGTCAGCTCCGAACGCGGTGGAGAAGCGGACGTCACCCTCGAACATGTCGCGCATGTCCTCGACGCCGTGGCGGAACATCAGGGTCCGGTCGATGCCCATGCCGAAGGCGAAGCCGGTGTAGCGGGTGTTCTCGACACCGCAGGCGGTGAGCACCCGCGGGTTGACCACGCCGCAACCGCCCCACTCGATCCAGCCCTCGCCCTTGCAGGTCCGGCAGTCCGCGACGGCCGGGTGCTGGCCGCGGCACACGAAGCAGCGCAGGTCGACCTCGGCGCTCGGCTCGGTGAAGGGGAAGTACGACGGGCGGAACCGGGTGCTGATGCCCTCCCCGAACATCGCAGCGGCGAAGTGGTCGAGGGTCCCCTTCAGGTGCGCCATGGTGATGCCCTCGTCGATCACCAGCCCCTCGACCTGGTGGAACATCGGACTGTGGGTGGCGTCGTACTCGTCGGTGCGGAAGACCCGGCCCGGCGAGACGACGTAGATCGGTGGCGTGCGGGTGAGCATCGCGCGTGCCTGGACCGGGCTGGTCTGCGTGCGCAGCACCAGGTGGTGCTCGGCCGGCTCGGTCCAGAAGGTGTCCTGCATGGTGCGGGCCGGGTGGTCCGGGCCGAGGTTGAGCGCGTCGAAGTTCAGCCACTCGGCCTCGACCAACGGTCCCTCGGCGACCTCCCAGCCCATGGCCACGAAGACGTCGGCGATCTTCTCGTGCATCATCGTGATCGGGTGGCGGGCGCCCGCGGTGGCCCGGCCCCACGGCAAGGTGACGTCGACCGTCTCCTCGAGCAGCATCCGCGCCTCCGCCTCGACCTCGAGGTCGGCCTGGCGCCCGGCGAGGGCCTGGTTGACCGCCCCCCTGGCCTGGCCGACGCGTCGGCCGGCGTCCTTGCGGGCCTGCGGGGGCAGCGCCCCGATCTCGCGGTTGGCCAGCGCGAGGGGCGAGCGGTCACCGGCGTGCTCGGCCCGCACGCGCTTGAGCGCGTCCAGGTCGGTGGCCGCGGCGACCGCGGCGAGCGCCGCCTCGCGCATCGCGCTCACGTGCTCCTCGTCGAGCGGGGTCACCTGGACCGGGTCGTACTCGGAGTTCGGGCCCGACATGGCTGCCTTTCGCGTCTGCGCACGGATGCGTGCGCGGGTCAGTCTAGGAACCGGGTCGCGGTGGGGACCAACGGGACCCGTTCGCCCGGGACGAACCGTGCTCGAGGTCAGCGCCGGTCCTCGCACGGCCAGCGGATCTCGAGGCGGGCGCCGGCCGGCTCGGCGTCGGCGATCCGGACCTCGCCGCCGTGCACGCGGACCAGGCCGTTGACGATGTACATGCCCAGGCCGGTGCCGCCGCGCACACCGTGCTTCCAGAACTTGGTGAACACGCGGGAGCGGATCGCCTCCGGGATCCCCTCCCCCTCGTCGTCCACCCGGATCAGCACCCCCGCGAACGGCTCGCTGATCGCGGTGACACCGACCCGCACCGTCCCCTCCCCGTGGCGGATGGCGTTGTCCACCACGTTGGTGACCACCTGGGTCAGCTTGTCGGGGTCGGCGAAGACCGCGGGCACCGGCTCGGCGTAGGACGACTCGACCGCTCGGGTGGTGCCGGCCCGCACGGACTCGACACAGCGCTCCACCAACGCCCGCGTGTCCACCTCGCGCGGGTAGAGCGGCAGCCGTCCGGTGTCGATGCGGGCCACGTCGAGCAGCTCGGTGATCAACCGGGAGAGCCGCTCGGAGTCCGCGTGCACGGTGGTCAGCATCAGCTTCTTCTGCTCGTCGTTGAGACGCTCCCACTTGCTCAGCAGGGTGCCGACGAAGCCCTTGACCCCCGTCAGCGGGGAGCGCAGCTCGTGCGCCACGGTCGCGACGAGGTCGGAGCGCTCCCGGTCCAGCCGGGCCCGGCCCCGGGCCGAGCGGATCACCAGCGCGACGCTCTGCACCGGCCCGAACCGGCCGGCGCGGTTGATCCGGCCGGTCACCAGCACCTCGGCGCCGTCGTCGGTGAACCACGACTGCTCGGTCAGCCCCACCCGGCTGCCCAGCCCCTCGTAGGGCGCGTTGGCGGCGTACCAGTCACAGCCGTCCTGGTCCTGGAGGGCCATCACCTCCGCGAGGGGACGGCCGACCTGCACGCCGGCACCGAGCAGGCGCCGGGCCTGTTGGTTGACCGTGGTCACGGTGCCGTCGGCATCCGCGATCACCACCCCGTCGGGAAGCGCGTCGACGACCTCATCAGGCTGCACGCCAACAGGTTAGGGGCAGCTGGTCAGATCGGAGCGCGGCTCGACGACGGACTCGCGCAGCGCCTCGCGGGCCCGTGCCCTCGACAGGTTCCACCCGGCCCAGCCGTCGGGCTCACGCAGCTGGGCGCCGAGGTCGCCCAGCTGGCACTGCACCGAGGCCGGCAGCGGGTGTGCGAGCAGGACCGGCAACGCATCGGCCCCGAGCAGGGTCAGGTAGCCGGAGTCGATCTTCCCGGTGGCCTCGTAGCGCTCGAGGTTGTGCCGGGCGATCCACGCCTCCGGGTTGGCGACGGCGAGTCCGAGCAGCAGGGCGGCACCGGACAGCAGCGCCAGCCGCGGCAGCCAGCCGCCACGCAGCCGGACCCCCGCGAGCAGGACACCGATCACGAGGAGACCGAGCCAGCCCTCGAAGAGATCGACGAGCAACCGCAACCGGGTGAAGCCGTAGGCGTCCTGGTAGAGGTCCATCCGGTGCAGCGCCGAGGCGACCACGACGAGGGTGAGCAGCAGCAGCCCGCCCAGCGACCCGCGCAGCCACCAGCGGTCGGCGGCGTGCTCGAGCCGGACTTTGCGGGACGCCGCCGAGGCAACCAGCAGGGTCAGCACCGTGGCGATGGTGAGCTGGGCGAACCCCTGGTGCACGTAGCCGGCATAGGTCAGTCCGGTGGCGCGCCGCACGTAGTCGTGCCCCCCGAAGAAGGCGGCCGCCTGGGCGGCGAGGAACAGCACGAACACGGCGTCGACCAGGAGCACCGGGGCCAGCCACTCGAAGCGGTGCTGTGCCGGGCGACGTTCGCCGGGTCGCTCGACCGAGGGCGGGTTCAGGGCCAGGTACGCCGCCGCGAGCACCGTCCCACCCACCGCGACCACGATGAACAGCCGCAGCACCAGGCTGTCCTCCACGTCGGGCAGCACCGAGCTCACCCAGTGACCCACGATCGCGTCCCCGCTGGCGAACAGCAGCCCGAAGACCAGCACGCCCAGTCCGGAGAGCAGCACCGTGCGGGTGACGGCGGCGGTGTTGGCCCCGCCGCCCACGCTGCGCAGCGTGCGCCCGAGCCAGGGCAGGCCGCGGATGCCCGCCAACGGCCAGGCCGCCGCTCCGGCGACCATCCCCAGCACGCTGCGACCGGCGGTCAGCGCAGCGGTGGTGAGCAGGGCCGCGACCAGCACGCCCAGCACGTCGAGCCAGACCGCGTCGCGCAGCACGAGGACCGCGGCGAAGCCGAACGCGAGCACCGCGCAGGCCCATGTGAACGGGCTGCGCCGGTGGCGGGTCAGGGTGAGCACCAGCACGCCGGAGGCGGCGAGCACCAGCGAGGCCGCCAGGCCGAGGCGGTGGAACGGCAGGGTCAGCCCGGCGAAGAGGCCGATCGCCAGGCAGGCCACCAGGACCCACCGCCGCGGCGAGACGTCCCGGTCGACCCACAGGGAGCCGAAGACGTCCTCGACCAGCGAGCCGGACGCGGCGGTACGGGTCGGCACCCCCGAGGAGAGCGGCGGCGGTGACGAGGGCAGGGTGGGTGCGTCCATCGGGGAGGTCCTCTCGGGTGGGGTGGTGGGCAGGTCGACACGGAAGCGGGCACCGCCGGGGGCAGCCGGGCCGGACGCAGCGCCGGACCCCGGGCCGGACGCAGGGCCGGACCCCGGGCCGGACGCAGGGCCGGACGCAGGGCCGGACGCAGGGCCGGACGCAGGGCCGGACGCAGGGCCGGACGCAGGGCCGGACGCAGGGCCGGACCCCGGGTCCACGACGGTGATGCGGCCCCCGTGCAGGTCGGTGACCCAGCGGGCGATGGCGAGCCCGAGTCCGGTGCCGCCACCGGAGGAGTGCGGCAACGTGCCGAACCGCTCGAAGACCCGCTCGCGGTCCTCCGCGGCGATGCCGGGGCCCTCGTCGGCGACCTCGATCCGGGTGCCCCCGGCGACGGCGCCGGCCCACACGTGCACGACTCCCCCCGCCGGGCTGTGCCGGGCCGCGTTGTCGAGCAGGTTGGCCAGGAGCTGGTGCAGCCGCGCCGGGTCGGCGTACACCTCGAGCTGCGGGGGGTCGACGCGCACCTCGAAGCCCACGTCGCGCTGGCTGGCGCCCGGACCGGAGCGCGCCTCGGCCACCACCTCCGTCAGCAGCCTGGTCACCGGCTGGGTGAGCCGGTCCAGCGGGGCCACCCCCGCGTCGACCCGGGAGAGGTCGAGCAGATCCTCGACCAGGTCGCCGAGACGCTCTGCCTGGGCCCGCGCGACGTGCACCGTCTCGGGGGCGGGCACGGTGACCCCGTCGTCGAGGTTCTCCAGGACCGCCACGAGGGCCGCCAACGGCGTGCGCAGCTCGTGGGAGACGCTGGCGACGAGGTCGCGCCGCTGCCGGTCCACCGTGGCGAGGTCCGCGGACATCGTGTTGAACACGCGGGCCAGCTCCCCGACCTCGTCGGTCGAGCCGGTCTCGACGCGCACGGCGTAGTCCCCGCCGGCCATCCGGCGCGCGGCCTCGGTCATCTGGCGCAGCGGCGAGGTCATCCCGACCGCGAGCAGCTGGGTGACGCCGAGCGCGAGGAGCACCGTGACCGGGATGCTCAGCCAGGCCGGCACCGTGCCGGCCCCGAGCGTGGCCAGCACGGCGGCGACCAGCACGCTGGCCGCGACCAGCAGCCCGAGCTTGACCTTGATCGAGGTGACCGGGCCCAGCGGGCCACGCAGGCCCGGCGTGCCGCTCACCGCTCCTCCAGCGCGTAGCCGACCCCGTGCACCGTGCGGACCCGCTGCGCGCCGATCTTGGTGCGCAGCGCCTTCACGTGGCTGTCGACGGTCCTGGTCGCGCCCGCGCCACCGTCCCAGCCCCACACCTCGGCCAGCAACCGCTCCCGGGTGAGCACCTGCCCGGCAGCGGCGGCGAGGGTGTGCAGCAGGTCGAACTCGGTCGGGGTGAGGTGCACCTCCGCGGCGTCCAGCCACACCCGGCGGGCGCCCGGGTCGACCCGGACGGCACCGATCCTCAACGGGGTCGGCGGCCCGTGCCGCGCCAGGTGCTCGGCGCGTTCGACCCGGCGCAGCAGCGCCGCGACCCGGGCGACCAGCTCGCGCATCCGGAAGGGCTTGGTCAGGTAGTCGTCCGCGCCCACCCCGAGCCCCACCAGCACGTCGGACTCGTCGTCGCGCGCGGTCAGCATCAGCACCGGCACCGGTCGCTGCTGCTGGATGCGCCGGCACACCTCGAGCCCGTCGTAGCCGGGCAGCATCACGTCGAGCACGACCAGCCCGGGCCGGTGCTCCTCGGCGGCCGCCACCGCTCCCGGTCCGTCGTAGGCCGAGACGACGTGGTGCCCCTCGGCGCGGAGCCGCTCCCCGACCGCCTGGTTGATCAGCGGCTCGTCCTCGACCACGAGGATCGTCGTGGCGGTCCCGGATCCCTGCATGGCAAGGAGCCTAGGGACCATCACGGTCACCCGGTGTGCGTGAAACGTGAAGGTTGTGTGCAGGTCGCGCCGCTGCGCTCAGGGGAGTCTGCGGACGCCGCGTGGGCGCTCAGCGACGCGCGCGGGCACTGGCGTAGAGGCAGACGGCCGCTGCGGTGGCCAGGTTGAGGCTCTCGGCACGACCGAGGATCGGGATCGCGACCCGGTGGTCGGCCAGGGCGGCGAGCTCCTCGGGCAGACCCCAGGACTCGTTGCCCAGCAGCCACGCCACGTCGCCCTGGAGCAGCCCGGAGGCCTCGGCCTCGAACAGGTCGGTCTCCCCCGCCCCGTCCGCGGCGAGGACCACGAAGCCGGCAGCCTGCACGCGACGGACCGCCTCGGCAGGCTCGTCGTGCAGGGCGAGCGGGAGGTGCCACAGGCTTCCGACCGTCGACCGGACGGCCTTGTCGTTGTAGGGGTCGACGCTGTGCCCGGTGAGCACGACGCCGTCGGCACCGGAGGCGTCCGCGCAGCGGATCACCGTGCCCGCGTTGCCGGGGTCGCGGACGTCGGCGCAGAGGACCAGGGTGCGCGCGGGAGGTGGAGCCTTCGAGACGCTCGCCGGTGCGAGGAGGTCGCCGAGCGACACGTCGAGAAAGGGGCAGGTGGCGACGATGCCTTGCGGGGTGACGGCCCCGCTGAGGGAGGCGATCGCGGCGTCGTCGCTGAGGATCCAGGGAATCCCGGCGTCGCCGACCGCCTTGCGAAGGGCGGCGTACTGCTCGCTCGCCGCGAGGGTCGCGAACACCTCCACGACGCCGCCGGCGTGCCAGGCCTCGGTCAGGGACTTGGCGCCCTCGGCCAGGAACAGCCGGTGCTCCACCCGGGCGCTGCGCCGGGTCAGCTTGCGGGCCGCCTTCACCCGACCGCTGCGGGCGCTCGCGAGAGTGCTCATGGGGTGCACACGGGATGCTCGTGCCCAGACCTCAGCCGGGCGTCAGCCGAATCGTGGCCACGATTCGGCTGACGGTGCGGATGATCGGGGTGGCGATCAGGCCGACGCAGGAGCGTTGACGTCCTCGGGCAGGCTGGCGCGCGCGGTCTCCACGAGCGCGGCGAAGGCCGGCGCGTCGTTGACGGCGAGGTCGGCCAGGATCTTGCGGTCGACCTCGACACCGGCGGCCTTCAGGCCCTGGATGAACCGGTTGTAGGTCAGCCCGTTGGCGCGGGCACCGGCGTTGATGCGCTGGATCCAGAGCTTGCGGAAGTCGCCCTTCTTCTTGCGGCGGTCGTTGTAGCTGTAGACCAGCGAGTGGGTGACCTGCTCCTTGGCCTTGCGGTAGAGGCGCGAGCGCTGACCCCGGTAGCCGGAGGCGCGCTCGAGAGTGACCCGACGCTTCTTCTGGGCGTTGACCGCCCGCTTGACGCGTGCCATGTGTGTTGCTCCTAGTGCTAGATGATGTGCCCACCCCAGCGGAGTGGGCTGCCGTCGTGGGCCCGGCTCAGGCCGGGGAGCCCGGTGGTCAGAGTCCGAGCAGCCTCTTGGCCCGCTTCACGTCGGCCTTGGCCACCTCGGTCGTGCCCGACATCCGGCGGGTCATCTTCGAGGGCTTCTTCTCCAGGTTGTGGCGCAGGCCCGTCTTCTGGCGGCGGATCTTGCCCGAGCCGGTCACCCGGAAGCGCTTGGAGGCACCGGAGTGCGACTTGTTCTTCGGCATGGTGGTGGTTTCCTTCTACTCGTTACGCGTCGATCTCGGGGTCGAGGTTCTCGGAGCGGCGGCGCTCCTTCTTCGGTCCGGGTGCGGTGTGGGCGGCGTGCTCCTCGGCACGCTCGGCCTCCCGGGCGGCCGCGCGCTCCTGCTTGGCCGCCTTCACCTCGGCCTTGGCCTCGGACTTCTTCTTGTGCGGCCCCAGCACCATCACCATGTTGCGGCCGTCCTGCTTGGGCGCCGACTCGACGAAGCCGAGCTCCGAGACGTCCTCGGAGAGGCGCTGCAGCAGCCGGAACCCGAGCTCGGGGCGGTGCTGCTCGCGACCGCGGAACATGATCGTGATCTTGACCTTGTCGCCCTGGCGCAGGAACCGCACGACGTGACCCTTCTTGGTCTCGTAGTCGTGCTGGTCGATCTTCGGCCGGAGCTTCATCTCCTTGATGACGGTGTTGGTCTGGTTGCGGCGCGCCTCACGGGCCTTCTGGGCGTTCTCGTACTTGAACTTCCCGTAGTCCATGAGCTTGCAGACCGGCGGCCGGCCCTGGGGGGCGATCTCGACGAGGTCGAGGTCGGCTTCCTGGGCCAGCTTCAGGGCCTGGTCCGTCGGCACGATGCCGACGGTCTCGCCGTTGGGGCCAACGAGCCGGACCTCCGATACCCGGATCCGGTCGTTGATGCGCAGCTCGGTGCTGATGGGTCCTCCTGTGTAGGTCTGACGGTCGACCCCGGAGGAACGCCTCCACCGGCGATTTTGTGCCCTGACGTGGAAGGAGGCCTCCGTGCGACGCACGGAAGCCTCGTGGAACGAGCGGGACGACGACCCTCGTCGCCTGCTCGTGACCGGTACCCGACGACCTGGCTGCCCAGCTTCGGACAACGCTGCGGTCGGTGCGGGTGGGAGGAGGCCTCCGCTTGTCGGACCGACTGTCCCCTGGCGGGCACGGCCGGTCGGTCGGGCACAAGCGTACAAGGCAACGGGCCCGGATGGAAAATCACGCCCCGGACGACGTGGCCCACCCCCAGGAGCCCTGCACCCGCACCAGCCGGTCGCCTCGGGCCAGTGCGCGCAGCTCCGCGGCCTCGACGGCGAAGACCACCGGCCCGGCGAGGTCGAGCAGCAGCGCCGCGGCCTGGTCCTGGAGGGCCGCCTGGGCCGCCTGCCGTGCGGTCACCGGGACCGGACGGGCCTCGCCGGCCGGCTCGTGGCCGTGGGACCGGCGCGACCGGTTCCAGCCCGAGAGCCCCGCCGTGCCGGTGAAGGCGAGCAGGGCGGTGCGGCCGTCGCGGCCGGTCACCAGCACGGACGCCATGTCGCTGGTCTTCTCCCCGGTGAGCGTGGTCGCGTCGGAGCCGACGGCAGGAGGCTGCTGCCCCGCCTCGCCCGGGACGGCCACCACCGGCACCAGGACGCGCGCGTCCTGAAGGACCGCCAGCGCGGCCAGCCGTCGGTCCTCGACGTCGGGCGCCTCGGCCCGGACCGCCGACTCGAAGGCCCACAGCGCCTCGAGCAGGGCCGGGTCGGCGGCCCCCTCGTCGCCGGCGAAGCCGGGGTCGGGGATCGAGCGCATCCGGGGATCCTTCCAGATCGCTCCGTAGGCTGGCCCCATGCCCCCGACCGTGCCACGCATCCTCCCGCTCGCCGTCGAGGCCTCCCTCGACAGCACCACCTGGGCAGCCTTGGCGCTGGTGCTCACCATCGTCGGCGCCGCGCTGAGCTGGGTGGCGTGGCGACGCCGCGGCGTGGCGGCCGGAGTCCGCGGCCTGGCGTGGACCCTGCTGCCGCTCGCCGCGTGGCTGACCGGCACCCTCCGGCTGGCGGCCGAGATCCTCGACGACGTCGTGCGATGGGCCACCCACCTCGTCTTCTCCCCCGTCGTCTGGGCCGGCATGGTGGTCGCCGTGGTGGCCGTGGTGCTCTGGGTCGTCTCCGGGGTCATGGTGGCCCGTGGCGTGGGCGTGCGCACCACGACCGGGCGACGGCCCAGGCGCGAGCGACGGAAGGTGACCGAACGCGGTCGCCAGCACCCCGGAGACGACGACGGCCTCGAGGACATGGCCGACATCGAGGCCATCTTGAAGAAGCACGGCATCTGAGCGTGGGTGACGAGGCCGGACTGCACCGCAGCGACCCCGTGCGCCACGCGCTGGCCCGCCGGCTCGACCGCGCGGTGGCCGGGCTCGACGACCCCGCCATGCCCATGGTGGTGGTCGACCTCGACGCCTTCGACGCCAACGGCGCCGACCTCGCTCGTCGAGCCGGCGGCACGCCGGTCCGGGTCGCCTCCAAGTCGCTCCGGATCCCCGCGCTGGTGCGACGCGCTCTGGCGGCGCCGGGCTTCGCGGGAGTGCTCGCCTACACGCTGCGCGAGGCGCTCTGGCTGGTCCGCGAGGGGGTCACCGACGACGTCGTCACGGCGTACCCAACCGTCGACCGGGTCGCGCTCGCCGACCTGCTCGGCGACGAGGAGGCACGCCGCCGCGTCACGCTGATGGTCGACGATCCGGCGCACCTGTCCCTGATCGAGTCGGCGGCCCCGCCCGGGGTGGGCGCCCGGGTGGCGCTCGATGTCGACGCCGGGCTGCGGATGGCGCGCTCCCACGTGGGCCCCAAGCGCTCGCCGCTGCACGACACCGACGACGTCACGGCGCTGGCCCGCGCCGTGGTGGAGCGGGGCCACGCGCTGGTCGGGGTGATGACCTACGAGGGTCAGGTGGCGGGGGTGCCTGACGACGTGCCCCACCAACGGGCCAAGTCGCTGGTGGTGCGCAAGCTCAAGGCAGCCTCGGTGGCCCAGCTGGCCGACCGCCGCGCCGAGATCGCCGCGCGGCTCGCCGAGATCACCGAGCTGGAGTTCTGGAACGCCGGCGGCTCCGGCAGCCTCGAGTCGAGCGTCGCCGACCCGACGGTCACCGAGGTCGCGGCCGGCTCCGGGCTGCTGGTCCCGGGCCTGTTCGACCACTACCTGGCCTTCGAGGCCCGGCCGGCCGCCTTCTTCGGCCTCCGGGTGGTCCGGCTCCCCGGGCCGGGCCTGGTCACGGTCGCCGGCGGCGGCTTCATCGCCAGCGGCCCGCCCGGCAAGGACCGGGCGCCGATCCCCTGGGCCCCGCCCGACCTGCATCTGACCACCCTCGAAGGCGCCGGCGAGGTCCAGACACCCCTGGCCGGCGCCGGCACCCACCTGCTCCGGATCGCCGACTGGGTCTGGTTCCGGCACGCCAAGTCCGGCGAGCTCGCCGAGCACACCAACCGGGTCCGCCTCCTCCGCGGCGAGGAGTTCGTGGACAGCGTGCCCACCTATCGGGGCCTGGGCCTGGCCTGGTGAGGTGATCGGGTGACGCACGGCACGGCGGCCGCGCTGGTGGAGCTGGCCGCGTCGCGCCCAGCGACCCTCGGACCGGGCCGACTCCTGTGCATCGACGGGCCGGCCGGGTCGGGGAAGACCACACTGGCGGCCAGGGTGCAGACGCTCTCGCCGGGCTCGCACGTGGTGCACACCGACGACCTGCTGGACGGCTGGGACGGCCTGGCCAGGATCGAGGAGCAGCTCGCCGACCTGCTGGTGCCGCTCTCGCAGGGCCGTGCCGGGTCCTACCGGCGCTTCGACTGGTCCTCCGGACAGTTCGCGGAGACGGTCGCGGTGCCGCCCCGTCCACTGCTGGTGCTCGAGGGAGTGGGCTCGGGGGCCACTCGGTTCGCCGCGCTGAGGACGGTCCTGGTCTGGGTCGAGGCGCCCCACCACGTCCGGCTGGCACGCAGCCTCGCGCGTGACGGCGCCACCTTCGCCGCGCACTGGGACCAGTGGGCGCGCGACGAGGAGCAGCTGTTCGCCCGGCAGCGGACCCGGTTGCGGGCCGACATGGTCGTGGACGGCACGCCAGCGGGCTGACAGGATGGGCGACCGTGGCGACGGCCATCCGCATCGAGGCGCTGCCGGCACGTCTGGGGGACTGCCTGCTGGTCGAATGCCTGCGCCCAGACGACCGGCCCTGGCGGATGCTGGTCGACGGCGGGCCCCCGGACACCTGGCCACGTCTCGAGGCCCGGCTGGCCCGGCTGCCGGCCCACTCACCGCAGATCGACGTCGCCGTGGTCACGCACATCGACAGCGACCACATCGGTGGCCTCCTGCCCTTCGTCGAGAGCGACTTCGCGCGCCGCCACGTCGGTGACTTCTGGTTCAACGGCCGCCGCCAGCTGCCCGACCCGCGCTCGACCACCCGCAGCGTGACCCAGGCCGAGAGCCTCGCCGCCCAACTCACCGGCGCCCCCGCAGTCAGTGCGGCCGAAGCCGACCAGGCTCGGGTGCTGCCCTGGAACAAGGCCTTCGACGGCGGGCCGATCGACACCGGGGCGGAGGCCGGGCACCGGGAGGTCCCACTGCCGGGGGGTCCCACGGTCACGGTCCTCTCCCCCACGCAGAAGCGGCTGCGCATCCTGGCCGCTCGGTGGTACACGGCCCTCGCCGCCGCTCGCCGCGGAACCCGCGAGCCGGCCGAGCCGGACCATGTCCTTCCGCTGAGCGACCTCGCGGAGCTCGCCGCCGAGCACAGCCCCCGAGACGGCTCGGCACCGAACGGCAGCAGCATCGCGCTCCTCATCGAGCACCGAGGAGCCAGCGTGGTGCTGGCCGGCGACGCCTTCGGCAACGTCCTCGGGGCGGCCTTCACACGCTTGGCCGCGGCGCGAGGACAGGAGACGCTGCCGGTGGACGCCTTCAAGCTGCCCCACCACGGCAGCCGCGGGAACGTGATCGAGGCGATGCTCGCGGTGGCGCCCGCCCGCCACTACATCGTCTCCACCAACGGCGACACCTTCCACCACCCCGACGACGCCGCGCTCGCTCGCACGGTGCTCGCGGCCCCGCCCGGCGCCACACTGTGCTTCAACTACCGCACCCCTCGCACCGAGCGCTGGGCCGAGGCCGACCTGTGCCGCACCCACGGCTACGAGGTGCGCTTCCCCGACGACCCGGAGGCAGGCGTCGTCGTCGAGCTGCCGGAGAAGCCGTGACTGCCTACCCGGGCGGCCCGGGCGGCCCGGGCGGCCCGGACGACCCGGTGCTCTCCTCGTTCCTGCGCGAGGACCTGCGCAGCGTTCCGGGGCCGGCACTGGCCGCCGCGCTCGCCGCGCTGGAGCGCGACCCGGGCTCGCCGCGGCACCACCTCGACGCCTGCCTGGCGGCGCTGGCCGCCGGCGAGCCGAAGCGCGCCCGGTGGCACCTCGAGCAGGCACCCCAGCCGCCCCGCCTGGCCACGGCCGCCCGGGCCTGGGCCATCCAGCTCGACGGCAACTGGTACCCCGGCGGAGTCGGCGCCGAGACCGAGGTCGACCTCGAGCACGCCTTCGTCCAGCCCACGCCCGGCGACTTCGGCACCGAGCTCCTCGAGCACGTGGTCGCCTACGGCCCCACGGGCCTGACCACGCCGCGCACCCTGCTGGAGATGAGCCTGCGCAACGGTGCCCGGCCCGGGGTGCACCAGGCCCTGGTGGCGGGGTCGACCCAGCTCGACGCCCTGACCCGGTTCGCCATCCACTACGCCATCCCCGACCTCGGGCACTGGGCAGCGCTGGCGGGTGCAGACCTGGCCCACCGGGCCGGTGTGCCGACCGCGGAGGCGATGCTGGCGAACGCGCGCGCCCAGCTCGCGCAGCACGGTGACACCGCTGCCCTCGCCCTGTCGCACCTCCTCGAGGGCGACTGGTACGCCGCCCCCGGGGCCTCTCCGGAGTCGCTCGGCCTGGACCTGGCGCCGCAGCAGTCCCCCAGCCCCTGGTTGCCGGCAGACCCCGTCCGGGCCTCCGCGTGCTACGACGCCGCCGGGGGTCTCCTGGCCGCTGCTGATGCTCGCGCGCTCCCCCGGATGCGGGCCGCGCTCTCGCTCCGGCACGCCTACCTGGCGGGCCTGGCCGGTGACCGCGAGACCCGGGCCCGTGCCCTCGATGACGCCGAGCAGCTCTCCGGCGGCAGCGGCGACGGCGCCACCGTCCAGCTCGTGCGCATGCACCGGCTGGTCGCCGACATCGAGGAGGGCCGCCTCGGACAGCACGCCCTCGACCTCGGCAGCGGGTGGCACCGACCGGGACACGGTCCGGTGGCGGACCTGCTCGACTGGACGGCCAGCGTGGGCAGCCGAAGCTGGTGCGTGGGGCTGGGCCGGCTGCTGGAGCGCTGCGCGGGCCGCTGGAACGCGGCGGGGAGCCTGACCCGGGCCCGGATCGGCTACCTGGCGGCCCTCCAGCTGGTCTCGGTGGACGCCCGCGTCCCCGCCCAGACCCTGGTCACGGCCGTGGCGTACGCCGACGCGCGCAGCAACCTGTCCACGAACGCACTGATCCGGCTCGAGCGCGCCTTCGGGCCGGTCTTCGCCGACACCTCGGTGGTGGAGCCCTTCGCCTTCGCCCAGAAGCTCGAGGCCTCCCTGGTGATGGTCTCCACCCTGCAGGAGCGCGCGCGTGGGCCGGCGGCCGGCACGGTCGCGGACCGGCTCGACGTGCTGCGGGCCCAGCTCGCCGAGGGGACCGCGCAGATGCGGGCTGCGGTGCCGCCGGTCGACGTGCCCGTTCCCACGTCGATGGAGGCGTTGGTGGCCACGGTCCAGAGGATGCGCGGGGACGGCACCCTGGAGACCCAGGCCGGCATGTCCGGCGACGCGCTCGTGCTCATGCAGCACATGCAGCTGGCCGCCTCGCAGCACAACATCGACATGATCGACGTGGTCATCCCCCTCACCCGTGGTGAGGACGCACAGCGCTGCGGACGACCGGAGGAGGCCGACGTGTGGTTCGACCGGGCGGTCGAGGCCGCCCGGCGTCCCGGCGTGGCACCGCACCTGCTGCCGGTCGCGCTGCTGACGGCCCGACGGCTGCCCGAGGCCCGGGAGGTCCTCATCGAGGCCGAGGCCACCGAGACGCTGTCCGACGCCATGCTGGTCGCGCTCTACCTGCGTGCCGAGGAGCACGCGCGAGCCGGGGCCGCCCTGGAGCGGATGCACGCGGTCGGTCAGGGCGCGCACGGCTGGCGCGACCTGCAGACCAGGGCCGAGCTGGAGCTCGCGCTCGGGCGTCACGAGGACGCCCGAGCCTCGGCAGGTGCTGCCATCGCGGCCTTCGAGGACGCCGCCCGGCTGCTGCTGCGCGACCCCGAGCGGCTCGAGGCCTGTGACCAGCCCGACGTGGCCGCGATGTACGCGACCCTGGCCAAGTGCCACCTCGCGCCGAGCGTCGAGGCCGGTCCCCCGCAGAGGGACGCGTCGTTCGAGGCGGCCGAGCGGGCACGCTCGCTCACCCACGACGCCGAGCTGGACAGGAGTGACACGGCCCTGCGACAGGCCTGGCAGCGCAGCGCCGCGGAGTACGCCGCGATCGCCAACCGGGTCGCGGCGCGGCTCCCCTGGGAGACACCGGAGAAGGCCACCCGGAGCTGCGCGGCCCTCGACGCGGCCGACGGCGTGCTGGCCGAGGCCGAGCGCGCCCTGGACGCCGCCGAGGCCGGTGTGCTGCTGCGGCGCGCCGACGCCGGGTCCCCGACGTCGGCGGCCGAGCTGCGCCGGCGTCTCCCCGAGGGCACCCTGCTGCTGGAGTACCTCGCGGTCGGCGAGGACCTGCTCGCGTGGGCGATGTCCCGCGACACGCTGCGCCCGCTCACCCAGCGGATCAGCAGCCGGGACCTGACCGCCACCGTCCGTTCCCTGCACTCCGGCTGCGCGCACGGTCGGGCACCGGGGACCGTCCTGGAGACGCTGCTGCTCGAGCCGTTCGTCGACCTTCTGCGCGCCCATCCACGCGTCGTCGTGGTGCCGTTCGGGCCGCTGATGCTGGTGCCCTTCCACGTCCTGCAGCTCGACGGCCGGCCGCTGGGGCTCTCCCACGTCGTCTCCTACGCCCTGCGCGCCTCCAGCCTGCTCGAGGACCCCGACGACCCCGGCGGGGCGGTCGTCCTGGACCGACCGGCCACCGCGCGCCGCCCCCTGGTGGTCGGTGACCCCGAGTTCGACCCGGAGGTGCACCCGGGCCTGGAACCGCTGCCCGGGTCCCGCACGGAGGCACAGGCCGTCGGAGCGGCACTGGGCGCCTCCGGCGAGGACGTGCTGGTCGGGGCCGCTGCCACCGAGGCCGAGGTCGCCGACCGGCTCGAGACCAGCGACCTGGTGCACCTCTCCACGCACGGCCACCTCGACGTGCTCTCCCCGTTCGCCTCCTCGCTCGTGCTGGCCGGGCCGGACGAGCTCACGGTCGCCGACATCGCCGGCCTCCGGTCCGGCACCGACCTGGCCGTGCTCTCCGGCTGCGACACCGGCCGTGGCACCGCCACGCTCGGCGGGGACCTCGTGGGGCTGACCCGCTCGCTGCTGCGCAGCGGCGTACGCCGCACGGTGGTGTCCATGTGGCCGGTCGACGACGAGGTGGCGCCGGTGACGATGCACCGCTTCCACACCGCCCTGGCCGCGGGGCTGCCACCCGCCCAGGCCCTCGCCGAGGCGCAACGCGCTGTCTTCGCGATGAGCCTGGCGGAGCTGCAGGCCGCCTACGTCGAGCTCGGTGGCGTGCCGGACGCGGACGACGGGACGCGCCGCCGCGGGGTGGAGCTCGACCCGGAGCTGCGCGACGAGGAGGAGGTGCCCGACCCGCTCGACGGCGACGCCGAACGGTTCTGGGCCCCGTTCGTCCTCGTCGACTGAAGCCGGCTCGGTGAGTCCTAGTCCGGGGTGTTCGCCACGATCGCCGCACGGATCTCGCGGATCGCCTGCCGTGCGCGGGCGCCGTCGGACCCCTGCACGCCGAGCAGCGAGATCGAGGTCCCGTCGGAGAGGTCGAGGGTCCCCCATGGCGCGCCCCGGCGCAACGACGCTTCGATCACCTGCGACCACTCATAGCGCCTGGTGCGATAGCCGTTGACCACCGTGAGCCCGGCCACCGTGGCCGTGACCCGTGAGCGGACGACTGCGTGGTAGGCCGCGGCCAGCAGCAGCGCCATCAGCACCAGCGTGCCGCGCTGGAGCAGGGTGAACTGCGAGCGCACCTCCTCGCCGAGGGCGATCCCCACCGCGACGATCAGCGCCACCAGCAAGAACCCCAGCACCCCGACCGCGATGCGCGCCCCGAACGGTCGCCAGGTGTGCGGCAGGGATGGTGCCGGCACCCGCCCGCGCCCCGGCTCAGAGCCGGCAGGCATGGATGTCGGTGAGCAGGATGGCGCGCGCCCCGATCTCGTAGAGGTCGTCCATCAGCCTCTGGGCGCCGTCCCGCGGCACCATCGCGCGGACGGCGACCCACCCCTCGCGATGCAGTGGTGAGACGGTGGGGCTCTCCAGGCCGGGGGTCAGCGAGACGGCCTCCTCCACGCGGGCCGAGGGCATGTCGTAGTCCATCATCACGTAGGTGCGCGCGACCAGGACACCGTCGAGACGGCGCTTGAACACCTCGAGGCCGGGGGGCTCGGCGCCGGAGGCGTGGGTGATCAGCACCGCCTCGGACTCCAGGACCACCTCACCGACGATCTCCAGCCCAGCGGCCTTCAAGGTGCTGCCGGTCTCCACGACGTCGGCGATCACGTCGGCCACACCGAGCTGGATGCTGGTCTCCACGGCGCCGTCGAGGCGGATCACCTGGGCCTCCACGCCGCGCTCCTCGAGGTGGCGGCGCACCACCCCGACGTAGGAGGTCGCGATCCGCTTGCCGGCGAGGTCGTCGAGCGAGGAGAGCGTGCCCGGGCGGGCGGCGAAGCGGAACCGCGAGCGTCCGAAGCCGAGTCGACGGACCTCCTCGGCCTTCGCGCCGGAGTCCAGCAGCAGGTCGCGGCCGGTGATGCCGACGTCGAGGGTGCCCTCTCCGACGTAGAGGGCGATGTCGCGCGGGCGCAGGTAGAAGAACTCCACCCCGTTGGCCGCGTCGAGGAGGGTCAGCTCCTTGGAGTCGTGTCGCTGCCGGTAGCCGGCCTCGCCGAGGATCTCCGAGGCGGCCACGGACAGCGAGCCCTTGTTGGGGATCGCTATCCGCAGCAGCGGCTGTTCACCGTTGTTCGGGGCTGGAGAGACCATGGTCGTCCTAGAGGTGTGCGTAGACGTCGTCGAGCGAGAGTCCGGAGGCGAGCATCAGCACCTGTGCGTGGTAGAGCAGCTGGCTGATCTCCTCGGCCGCCCGCTCGTGGCCCTCGTGCTCGGCCGCCATCCAGGACTCGGCGGCCTCCTCGACCAGCTTCTTGCCGATGGCGTGCACGCCGGCGTCGAGGGCCCGTACCGTCCCGGAGCCCTCCGGACGGCTCGCGGCCTTCTCGCTCAGCTCGGCCCAGAGCTCCTCGAACGTCTTCACGATGATCAGGGTAGAGCGTGACCGCCGGCCGCCCCACGCAAGGTCTGTGCGGTGAGCAGGGCGGCGGCCGTGGCCTCGTAGCCCTTGCTCTCCCTGCTGCCGGGCAGCCCGGCACGGTCGAGTGCCTGCTCCTCGGTGTCGCAGGTGAGCAGGCCGAACCCGACCGGGATCCCGGCGTCGAGTGCGACGCGGCTCAGCCCGTCGGTGGCGGCGCTGCACACGTACTCGAAGTGCGGGGTGCCGCCCCGGACGACGACACCGAGTGCCACCACGGCGTCGTACCCCTCCCGGGCACAGGCCTGCGCCACGACCGGGAGCTCGAAGGAGCCCGGCACGCGGACCACGTCGCAGGTGCCGACCCGGTAGGCCGCCGCGGCCTCCTGCGCGCCGGCGACCAGACCGCCCATCACCTGCTCGTGCCAGCTGGCCGCCACCACGGCGACCCGCAGGTCGCTGCAGTCCACGGGCTGGTCGTCGGGGCTGCCTGCTCCGCTCACGGCGTCGCTCCTTCGGAGTCGAGGTCCCCGGGGTCGAGGTCCCCGGGGTCGAGATCAAGGCCCTCGAGCTGGTGGCCCATCCGGTCGCGCTTGGTCAGCAGGTACTGCAGGTTGTGGTCGTTGGGGCGTGGGGTCAGGGCGACCCGTTCGACGACCGGCACCCCGTAGGACTCCAGGCTGGAGGTCTTGTCCGGGTTGTTGGTCAGCAGCCGGACCGAGGCCACCCCCAGGTCGCGCAGGATCTGCGTGGCCGCGCCGTAGTGCCGCGCATCGGCGGGCAGACCGAGGTCGAGGTTGGCGTCGACGGTGTCCCGGCCCCCGTCCTGGAGCTGGTAGGCCTGCAGCTTGGCGAGCAGCCCGATGCCGCGTCCTTCGTGCCCGCGCAGGTAGATCACCACCCCCCTGCCCTCCTCGACGATCAGCTCCATCGCCTCGTTGAGCTGAGGACCGCAGTCGCACCGCCTCGAGCCGAAGACGTCGCCGGTGAGGCACTCGCTGTGCACCCTGGTCAGCACCGGACGTCCGTCTGGAACCCGGGAGTCACGCAGCGACGCCGGGTCACCGTAGACCAGGGCGACGTGCTCGCTGCCGTCCACCGTGATCCGGTAGCCGAAGGCGGTGAAGTCACCGTGGCTGGTGGGCAGCACCGTCTCGGCGACCCGCTCCACGTGGGACTCGGTGCGGCGGCGGTAGTGCACCATCTGGTCGATCGAGACGAGCTTGAGCCCGTGCTCGTCGGCGAAGTCGCGCAGCTCCTGGCCGCGCTTCATGGTGCCGTCGTCGTTGACCACCTCGACGAGCACGCCGGCCGGGGTCAGCCCGGCCATCCGCGCGAGGTCGACCGACGCCTCGGTGTGGCCGCGGCGGACGAGCACCCCACCCTCGCGGTAGCGCAGCGGGAACACGTGGCCGGGCCGGGTGATCTCCCAGGGCTCGGTCGCGGAGTCGGCCAGCACCCGCGCGGTGTGGGCGCGGTCGGCCGCGGAGATGCCGGTGCTGACGCCGTCGCGTGCGTCCACCGTGATGGTGTACGCCGTGCGCATCCGGTCCTTGTTGTGCGGGGTCATCAGCGGGATCTCGAGCCGGTCGAGCATGTCGGCCGGCATCGGCACGCAGATCACCCCGCTGGAGTGGCGGATCGTGAACGCCATCAGCTCCGGGGTGGCCTTGCTCGCCGCGAAGACCAGGTCGCCCTCGTTCTCCCGCTCCTCGTCGTCGACGACCACCACCGCCTTGCCGGCGGCGATGTCGGCGATCGCGTCCTCGACCCGGTCGAGCCGGATCGTGCCCTCCGGGCCGGGCCGGGTCATCGGCTCGCTCATCAGGTCCTCACCATCTTCTCGACGTACTTCGCGATCACGTCCACCTCCAGGTTGACCACCCCGTCGGGCCGGGTCCGGCCGAGCGTCGTACGCGCCAGGGTCTCGGGGATCAGGCTGACGGTGAACGAGTCGGGCCCGACCTCGACCACGGTCAGCGAGATGCCGTCGACGGTGATGGAGCCCTTCTCGACCAGGTAGCGCTCCAATCCCTCCGGCAGGGAGATCTCCACCAGCTCCCAGTGCTCGCTGGGCGTACGGCGGACCAGGGTGCCGGTGCCGTCGACGTGACCCTGCACGAGGTGGCCGCCCAGGCGTGTCGTCGGTGTGACCGCGCGCTCCAGGTTCACCGGCGCCCCGGGGGTCAGGGTGCCGAGCGAGGTCCTGGCGAGGGTCTCGCGCATCACGTCCGCGGTGAAGCTCTCGCCGTCGCAGTCCGTCACGGTCAGGCAGCAGCCGTTGACCGCGATCGAGTCGCCGTGCCCGGCGTCACCGGTGACCAACGGGCCGCGCACGGTCAGGCGCACGGCGTCGCCCTGGTCCTCCAGAGCGCTCACGGTGCCGAGCTCTTCGACGATGCCGGTGAACATCAGCTGCTCCTCTCCTCCGCCGCGGTGGGCATGGACATGACCAGGCGCACGTTGGCCTGGTCGCCGGTCCCGACGGTGGTCGCCTCGGTCAGGTGCAGCCGCAGCACGTCGGCGATGGTGGTGACGGCGAGGCCGCCCACCGCGCCGGGTCCCGCGCCGAGCAGGGCGGGCGCGAGGTAGGCGACGGTCTCGTCGACCAGCCCCGCCCGGACGAACGCGGCGGCGAGCGCGGGCCCGCCCTCGAGGAAGACGTGGCGCCGGTCGAGCGAGTGCAGCCGGGCAAGCGCCTGGTGCGGGTCGCGGGTCGCCAGACGGAGGGTCTGCGCCCGATCGTTGAGGATCCGGCTCTGCGGCGCCAGGTCGCGCAGGCCCATCACCGCGCGCAGCGGCTGGTGGGCCAGCAGGTCGTCGTACTCGTCGCGGACGGTGAGCTCGGGGTCGTCGACGACGACCGTGCCGGTGCCCACGAGCAGCACGTCGCACTGGGAGCGGAGGCGGTGGGCGTCCGCACGGGCCGCCGCCGAGGTGATCCAGCGGCTGGTGCCGTCGGCCGCGGCGCTGCGCCCGTCGAGGGTCGCGGCGAACTTCCAGGTGACGAACGGGCGGTCGTGCTCCAGGCCGAAGGTCCAGGCTCGGTTGAGCATGCGTGCCTCGTGCTCCATCAGGCCGAAGGCGACCTCGACCCCGGCCTCGCGCAGCGCCGCGGACCCACCGGCGGCGACGGGGTTCGGGTCGGGCTGGGCGAAGACCACCCGGGCGACCCCCGCCTCGATGAGCGCCTGCGAGCACGGACCCGTGCGACCGGAGTGGTGGCACGGCTCCAGGGTGACGACCGCCGTCGCGCCGCGCGCGTCGGGACCGGCCTCCAGCAGGGCGGCGACCTCGGCGTGCGCCGTGCCGGCGCCGCGATGGTAGCCCTCCGCGACCTCGACCCCGTCCGGGCCCAGGAGGACGCAGCCGACCCGCGGGTTGGGCCCGAGCGGCACACCCGGGGTGCGGGCCAGCTCGAGCGCACGACGCATCGCGTCCTGCTCGAGCGCACTGAACTTCATCGGGTGCTCGCCTCTCGGGTCCGGCTCGCGGGCTCCGGGGCGAGGACGCCGTGGCCGGGACACCGGACACGAGGCGACTCGTGCGTGCTTCTTCTCATCCGGACTATGACCGTCGGTCCAGGAGTCCCACCTGGTCAACCGCCCACTGGCTGTGGCCGGGTCGCGGACTTCCGAGCGAAGCGAGGCGCTTCTGCCCAGTCACCGCCGGTGCGGAGTTCCACCGCCCCCAGAGCACGCGAGCATCTCTGCTCGTCTGACCCCAGACTGCCACACCTGCCCGCGCCACACCGTGTGAGGCGCCTCACGCATTTCCGCCCGGCCCGGATAGTCCGAGACGCACTCGTCCTGCGAAGCGGGAATTCCCAACGCGAACGTCTCGGACTATCCGCCAGTTGCTGGCTTGACTCGCTCCCAGCGCGCGCAGGAGCGAGGGGGGGTCAGCGCACGGCCTGGGCGGCGGCCACCACGTCGACGAGGCCGTAGCCCTTGTCGACGCTGGTGGTCCCCAGCGGTCCTGGCTCGTAGGCGGCACCGTCGGCGTACTTGTACGCCGTGGACTTCAGCGCGTCCTCGACCTGGGCCGGTGTCGCCGACGGGTTGGCCTGGAAGAGCTGGGCCACGATGCCGGCGATGTGCGGAGCCGCCATCGAGGTGCCGCTGATCGTGTTGAAGGTGGCGATGTCGAGCGGGCCCGGGCCGTTCTGCGGGTCCAGCCCCGTCGAGCAGATCGGCAGGTAGAGCCGGCAGGAGGAGGTGATGTTCTCACCGGGCGCCGAGATGTCGGGGTAGGTCGACTGGTCCCCGGCCTTGCCACGCGAGGAGAAGTCGGAGACGGTGCCGTCCCGGGTGCCGGTGTCCTGGTCGTAGAACGAGGCCACCGAGATCACCCCGCCGGTCGGGTCCATGCCGGGCGGGTTGGACAGGTTGGCCGACCCGTCACCACCGTCGTTGCCGTTGGCCCACACCGTGACGACGCCCTCGGCGGCGAGCGCACGCTGCAGCTTCACGGTGGCCGAGCTCGGGTCGAAGTCGCCGCCGCCGGTGGGGCCGTAGGAGTTGTTGGTGACCTTGATCGGCGGGCAGGTGCTGGCCGGCACCCCCGCCCCGCAGGGGGCGTCGTGGTGCTCGAGCACCCAGTTGAGGGCCGCGTCGGCCCCGAGGATCACCAGGCCGGCACCGGTGGACAGGTCGACCAGCTTGGCGCCGGGGGCGGCACCCTGCTGGACCTCGCCGCCGACCGCCGTGGGCCGACCCGCCACGATGCCGTTGACGTGCGTGCCGTGGCCGCCCAGCGACAGGGTGTCGGTGTCCACGCTGGTGGGCACCTGCTGCACCGTGCAGAGGCCCTCGGTCGGCTCGCACAGGGTCTTGTAGCTGGCCACGACCGCGCTGGCGCCGTCGGCCTCCTTGAAGTACGGGTGCGTCGGGTCGACACCGGAGTCGATCACGCCGACGGAGACGCCCGCGCCGGTCAGCCGGCTGCCGTCGGCGCCGGTGACGCTCTGCGTCGCCTCCAGACCGCGGGTGGCCCGGTTCGAGGTCTCGGCGAAGAAGCGGATGGGCTGGGCCCCCGCCTCGAGGTAGGTCACGCCGGCCCGGTCGCGCAGCGACTGGATCTGTGCCTTGGTGCCCCGCGCCCCGACCACGTCGATCTTGCGGAAGGTCACCACCTTCGTCATCCCGGTGGCCCGCACCGCCCGGGTCGCGTCGGCAAGCGTGGCGCCGTGCACCAGCACGGTCGTGCGGCCGGTCAGCGAGGTGAGCTGCTTGCTCAGGTATGGCGAGAGGGCGGCCCCCTCGGGCGCCGCCTGGGCGGGTGCCGGGCTCACCAGCCCGAGAGCGAGGACGGCGGCCGCACCGGCGGCCAGGGACGTGGGGATGCGCAGTCGCACTCGGTTCTCCTTGCCCGTGCCGCCCTGGTGGCGGCTCTGCACGTCCACAACGAGGCCGTCGTCGCCAGGTCACGTGCGGGCGGTCAGGAGGGCGCGGCGCCCTCCGCGGCGGCGCGCAGCTGGGCCACCATCGCATCGGGGTCCTCGGCGGAGTAGACGGCCGACCCGGCGACGAACACGTCCGCGCCCGCCTCGGCGCACCGCTCGATGGTCTCCGGTGAGACCCCGCCGTCGACCTGGAGCCACACCTCGAGCCCGGCGGCGGAGATCAGCTCGCGGGCCCGGCGGATCTTGGGCAGGCACAGGTCGAGGAACTTCTGGCCGCCGAACCCGGGCTCGACGGTCATCACCAGCAGCGTGTCGAGCTCGCCGAGCAGGTCGGCGTACGGCTCCACCGGCGTGGCCGGCTTGAGCGCCATCGCGGCGCGCACGTCCCGCGCGCGCAGCTCCCGGGCCAGCCGCACCGGCGCGTGCGCGGCCTCGGCGTGGAAGGTGACCGAGCCCGCCCCCGCCTCGGCGTACGCCGGGGCCCAGCGGTCCGGGTCCTCGATCATCAGGTGCACGTCCAGCGGCAGGTCACTCGCACCCGCGAGCTTCTCGACCACCGGGAGGCCGAGGGTCAGGTTGGGCACGAAGTGGTTGTCCATCACGTCGACGTGCACCCAGTCGGCGCCCGGGATGCGGGCCACCTCCTCGGCCAGGCGGGACAGGTCGGCGTTGAGGATGCTCGGCGTGATCTGGATACCCATGGTGGCCCGATCCTAGTGAGCGTCCTCAGCGGCGGCGCAGCAGCGCCAGGAACATCGCGTCGGTGCCGTGCCGGTGCGGCCACAGCTGGACGGCGCCGCCCAGGTGCACCGACGCCGCGTCGCGCGCCTCGGGCACCAGCGCAGACGCGTCCTCGAGCCCTACGTCGTCACGTCCCGCGAGCACCGCCCGGACCACGCCTGCGGTCTCGGCGAGGACCGGCGAGCAGGTCGCGTAGAGCACCACCCCGCCGGGACGCACCGAGTCCACGGCCGCCTCGAGCAACCGGCGCTGGAGCGGCACCAGCGCCTCGACGTCGGCCGCCGAGCGTCGCCAGCGGCTCTCCGGACGCCGACGCAACGCCCCCAACCCCGAGCACGGCGCGTCCACGAGCACCCGGTCGAAGACGCCGGTCTCCCAGGCGGGCCGGGTGCCGTCGGCCACGACCACGTCGCCCGCGGTAGCGCCCAGCGCCTGGGCCACCAGCCGGGCCCGGTGCGGCTGGCGCTCGTTGGCCAGCAGCCGGGCGCCACGCTGGCTGGCCAGGGCGGCGAGCAGGGCCGCCTTGCCGCCCGGTCCGGCGCACAGGTCGAGCCAGCGCACGTCGGGCCCCACGACCTCTGCCCGGGACAGGGCGAGGGCGACCAGCTGGGAGCCCGCGTCCTGCACCCCTGCCCGCCCCTCGCGCACCGCCGGCACCGCACCCGGGTCGCCTCCCGGCAGCACCACGGCCAGCGGCGAGATGCTGGTGGCCGGCTCGGTCTCGTCCCCAGACCGCGCCGCGGCCAGCTCGGCCACCGTGGCCAGCCCCGGACGTGCCACCAGTGTCACCGGCGGCCGCTGGTTGTCCGCGGCGAGAAGCTCCTCCAGCTCCTCGGACCGGTCCGCCGTGCCCGGCAACCCGGCGCCGAGCGACTCCCGCAGCGCCTCGACGATCCACGGCGGGTGGGAGTGGCGCACGGCCAGCGGCGCGTCCAGCAGGGACAGCCAGGCGTCCAGGTCGCGGGCGGCGACGCGCCGCATCACCGCGTTGACGAACCCCGCCGGCCGGTGGCCGACCCGGGCCCGCACCAGCTCGACGGTGCTGGCGACGCCGGCATGGTCGGGAACCCGCATCCCGAGCAGCTGGTGGCACCCCAGGCGCAGCGCGTCGCGCACAGCAGGGTCCGGTGGCCGTCCGGCGAGGTGGTCGATGACCGCGTCGTAGCTGCCCTGGCCGCGCAGCGTGCCCCCGACGAGCTCGGTCGCGAACGCCGCGTCCCGCCCGGCGAGGTCGCGCTCGCGGAGCAGCCTGGCCAGTGCCAGGTTGGCGTAGGCGTCGTCCTCGCGGACGGCCACCAGCACGTCGTAGGCGAGCAGCCGGGCGGGGTCGACACGGGGGCGCGGCCGACCGGCGCTCACCCGAGGAACTCCCGGACCAGCCGACGCGGCGCGGTGGCCAGCCAGGCGTCCGTGATCACCTCGGCGAGCTCCTCCCGGGTGAGCTCGCCCAGCCGGGACTGCTGGACGAGGACCGCGTGGAAGCCGTTGAAGTGGTCGATGGTGAAGAACGGCCCCTCCGCGTCGACGAGCGCCTGCTTGTCCTCGGCGTTGGCGGTCCGGATCACCAGCAGGTCGTCGTACGGCTCGCCCGTCTCGGGGTCCACCGCAGTCCTGTGCGGCTTGCGCTGCAGCACGAAACCACGGCCCTTGTCGCCCTGCTCGCGCAGCGGGACCAGCCAGGTCGGCACGTCACCCCACGAGGTGCCGAACCAGGTCTGCGGGAGGCTCGCGCAGAGGTCGTCGACATCCTCGGGCCGCGCCGGACGGGAGGAGGGTGCTGCCATGGCGCGGAGGCTACTCCCCGAGCGTGGTGCCGGACTCCAGCCGGGCGCCGCGGGCCCAGTCGGCGGCGTCCATCTCCTTGCGCCCGTGTGCCTGGACCCGGCCCAGGCGGACCGGGCCGGTGGCCGTGCCGACGAAGACGTCGTGCTTGGTGACCTCGAGATGGCCCGGCGCCAACCGCTCGCGCCCCACCGGGCGGACCGGGCCGAGCTTGATCCGCTCGCCCGCGTGGGTGGACCAGGCTCCCGGGTCCGGAGTACACGCCCGGATCCGGCGGTCCACCGCCACGGCCGGCTCCGTCCAGTCGAGGTGCGCGTCCTCGACGGTGATCTTCGGGGCGAAGCTGACCCCCTCCATCGCCTGGCCGCGCGCCTCGATGGTGCCGTCCTCGATGCCGTCGAGGGTCTGCACCAGCAGCTCGGCGCCGCCCGTGGCCAGGCGTCCGAGCAGGTCGCCGGCAGTGTCCTCGGGTCGGACGGTCTGGGTCATCAGCCCGAAGGTCGGGCCCGCGTCGAGCTCCTCGACGATGCGGAACGTGGTCGCGCCCGTCACCTCGTCACCGGCCCAGAGAGCGTGCTGCACCGGCGCGGCGCCGCGCCACGCGGGCAGCACCGAGAAGTGCAGGTTGACCCAGCCGTGCCGGGGGATCTCCAGCGCCGACGCCGGCAGCAGCGCGCCGTAGGCCACCACCGGGCAGCACGCCGGCTCGAGCTCGCGCAGCGCCTGCTGGAAGTCCGGGTCGCGTGGGTGCCGCGGCTTGAGGACGGGTACGCCGAGCTCCTCGGCACGCTCGGCGACAGGTGCGGCCACCAGCCGGCGGCCACGGCCGGCGGGAGCGTCGGGGCGGGTGACCACACCGACCAGCTCGTGGCGGCTCCCGGCGACAGCCTCGAGCGCGGGCAGGGCGACCTCGGGGGTGCCGGCGAAGACGACGCGCATCAGCCGCGGCCTCAGATCCCCAGGCCGTGGGTGGCGTGCGGGGAGAACCTGACCGGTGGCGCCGGCTCGCCGAACCACTCGGCCTCGCGGATGAACCGCATCGCCTCCTTGCGGGCCTCCCGGTCCAGCCGGTCGACGAAGAGGATGCCGTCGAGGTGGTCGGTCTCGTGCTGGATCGCGCGGGCCAGCATCTGCGAGCCCTCGACGAGCAGCGGCTCGCCGTGCATGTCGAAGCCGTGGGCCACCACCGAGAGCGCCCGCGTGCAGTCGATGCTCAGGCCCGGGATCGACAGGCACCCCTCGGGCCCCTCCTGGACCTCCTCGGAGAGGGTCAGCCGCGGGTTGACCAGGTGTCCCAGCTCGCCGTCGACGTGCCAGGTGAAGACCCGGAGCCCCACTCCCAGCTGCGGCGCGGCCAGGCCCGCCCCCGGGGCCTCCAGCATCGTGTCGGTCAGGTCCTGCACCAGCGTGCGCAGCTCCCGGTCGAAGTCGACGACCGGCTCGGCCGGGGTGCGCAGCACCGGGTCGCCGAAGAGCCGGATGGGCCTGGTGGACACCGCGAGCTCGCTTTCAGTTGGTCGGTGGGTTGGCTGTGCATGGGCCGTCTCGGCCCGACCGCCAGTCTAGGAGGCCACCGGGCAGGTCCCGGCACCGCTGCCCCCGCCGCCCGGCCTCAGCCGAGCTCGGCCGGGTCGACCTCCACCCGCAGGTGGGCCAGCTTGTGGGCCGAGCGCTGGGCCTGGAGCCGCTGCAGCGCCGCGGAGAGGCCCGGCCCCGAGACCCGCGGGACCCGCACCACGTAGCGCACCTGCTCCTCGTCGCGGGCGTCCCGGGCCTCCACCGGCACCGGACCCAGCACCTCCGCGCCGGCCGGGAGCCGCAGCCGCGCCAGCGCGGCCTCCAGATCGTCGGGCTCGCCGGTGACGGTGGCGACCCGGGAGGCGGGCGGCAGGTGGGCCGAGGCCCGCTCGTCGATCTCGCGCCTCGCCAGGCCGCCCGGGTCCCAGCGCATCAACGCCTGCAGCCCGGGATGCGCGGGCTCGCCGACGGCCAGCACCTGGCCGAGCTCCGTGGTCGGGCGCACCAGCGCCGCCGCGTTGGCCCAACGACGGAAGGACTCCTCGGTCGCCCGCAGGTCGGCCCGACCCAGCAGCAGCCAGGTGTCCAGCAGCAGCACCGCCGCGTAGCCACCCCGGGCGACCGGCTCGGCCCCCGGCGTGGCCACGACGACAGCCGGGCTGTCCTCGACCTCGGCCAGGACCCGCTGCCCCGAGGAGGACTGGCGCACCGTGACGCCGGGGAGGGCGCGACCGATCTCCTCTGCGGTCCGGGCGTCGCCGAGCACGGGGGCGCGCAGGCCACGGCCACCGCACTCGGGGCAGCGCCAGCCCGGCGCGGGGGTGGCGCACCAGGCGCACTCCGGTGGTCGCGACGGGCCCCGCAGGCGCAGCGGTCCGTGACAGCCCGGGCAGAGGGCCGGCGTACGACAGCGGTCGCAGGCGAGGCGGGCGGCATAGCCCACGCGGGGTGACTGCACCAGCACCGGGCCGCGCCGGACGGCCTCGCGCAGCAGCTGGAGCGCCTCGCTGGGCAGCCGGGCGGAGCGGGCGGCGGCGTCGCGGTGCAGGTCGACCGGGGAGTCGCCGGTGACGCCGACCGAGATCCGGGCGCGCACGACCTCGCGGGGAGCCGCCACCTCGGTGGCCCAGCCGGTGCGCAGGAGGTACTCCGCCTCGACACTGCGGGCATGGGCGGCCAGCAGCGCCGCGCAGCCCGTCTCCTGGGCGCGCAGGAGGAGCACCTCGCGGGCGTGCGGGTAGGGCGCACGCGGCTCGTCGTGCAGGTCGTCGCCGTCGTCCCAGATCGCCACCAGCCCGAGGTCGCGCACGGGCGCGAAGGCCGCGGCGCGGGTGCCGATCACCACGCGCACCGCTCCCCTGCTGACCGAGAGGAAGGCGCGGTAGCGCCGGGCCGGCCCGGCCTCGGCGCTGAGCACCACGTGCCGGCCCTCCCCCAGCCGGCGGGTCAGCGCGGCGTCGAGCCGGTCGAGGTCGCGGTGGTCAGGCACGCACAGCAGTGCGCCGCGCCCCGCCAGGGTGGTCGCCACCGCGGCCTCGGCGAGGACCTCGGCCCAGTCGTCGCCGGGCACCACGGTCCACACGGCCCGGGGGGCCTCCCCGGCGGCGAGTGCCCGGACCACGCCCGGGCCTGTGGGGTAGTGCTCCACGAGACCGGGACGCAGGACCGGCTCCGCCTCGGGCACCTGCTCGGTGACCTCCTTCTCCACCGCGGCGTGCCGCGGCGGGACGGCCAGGCGCAGGACGTCGGAGCGAGTGCCGGCGTAGCGGGCCGCGACCGCCTGCGTCAGCGCGGCCACGTCCGGGGTCAGCACCGGCTCCGCGCTGACCACCCGACGCAGCGGCTGCAGCCGACCCGTGTGCTCGGTGGTGCTGGCGCGCTCGAGGACGAAGCCGTCGACGTCCTGCCCGGCGAAGCGCACCTTGACCCGCACCCCGGGCACCGCCTGCTCGGCCATGGGGGCGGGCACGGCGTAGTCGAAGGGACGGTCCAGGTGGGCCAGCGCGACGTCGACGAGGACCCGCGCGACCGGATCGACCTCGGCGAGGGTGACCGGTGCACGCTCCGGGGGCGGCGAGGCCCGGCGAGCCGCCGCCTTGACCCGCTCGGGTGCGGGCAGGAGTGCCGGCTGCTCGTCCCCCTGCTCGGTCACGCTGCGAGTGTGCCATCGGCGTACGACACCGCGGCCGCGGGCCGCCGACCCCGGACCCGGCCCCACTCCCCACGCGAAACTGCCACTTCCCCCGCGTTGCGACGCACGGGAAGTGGCGGTTTCACTGGGTCCCCAGTGAAACTGCGCTCACTGCCCCGCGGCAGCGCGGAGGGCGTCGGCGCGGTCGGTGCGCTCCCAGGTGAAGTCGGGGAGCTCGCGGCCGAAGTGGCCGTAGGCGGCGGTTTGGGCGTAGATGGGGCGGAGCAGGTCGAGGTCGCGGATGATCGCGGCCGGACGCAGGTCGAAGACCTCGAGCACGGCCTCCTGGATCGCCTCGTCGGAGGCGATGCCGGTGCCGAAGGTCTGCACGAACACCCCCACCGGCTTGGCCTTGCCGATCGCGTAGGCGACCTGGACCTCGGCGCGCTTGGCGAGGCCCGCGGCGACGATGTTCTTGGCCACCCAGCGCATGGCGTACGTCGCGGAGCGGTCCACCTTCGAGGGGTCCTTGCCGGAGAAGGCGCCACCGCCGTGGCGGGCCATCCCGCCGTAGGTGTCGACGATGATCTTGCGACCGGTCAGCCCGGCGTCGCCCATCGGTCCACCGACGACGAACTTGCCGGTCGGGTTGACCAGCATCCGGTAGTCCTCGGAGGGGATGTCGAAGTGCCCGAGCACGTGGTCGATCACGTGCTTCTTGATGTCGGGGGTCAGCTGCTTCTCGAGGTCGATGCCGTCGGAGTGCTGGGTGGAGAGCACGACGGTGTCGACGCGGACGGGACGGTCCTGGTCGTCGTACTCGATGGTGACCTGGGTCTTGCCGTCGGGACGGAGGTAGGGCAGCGTGCCGTCCTTGCGCACGTCGGTGAGCCGCTCGGCGAGCCGGTGGGCGATGGTGATCGGCAGCGGCATCAGCTCGGGGGTGTCGTCCGAGGCGTAGCCGAACATCAGCCCCTGGTCCCCCGCACCCTGCTTGTCCAGCGCGTCGCCGGAGGAGCCGACCCGCGACTCGTGCCCGTCGTCGACGCCCTGGGCGATGTCTGCGGACTGACCGCCGATGGCGACCTGTACGCCGCACGAGGTGCCGTCGAAGCCCTTGTCGGAGGAGTCGTAGCCGATGTCGAGGATCTTCTTGCGCACCAGCTCGGCCACCGGTGCGTAGGCGGTGGTGCGCACCTCGCCCGCGACCACCACGAGGCCGGTGGTGAGCAGCGTCTCGACGGCGACGCGGAGGTCCTGGTTCTTCGGGTCGTGCTCGAGGAGGTAGTCCAGGACGGTGTCGCTGATCGCGTCGGCGATCTTGTCGGGGTGGCCCTCGGTCACCGACTCGGAGGTGAACAGGCGTCCGGTCACTTCTCTACTCCTGCGCAATGTGTGGGTGCGGGCGGTGCTGCGGGGGTGCTGCGCGGCCGGGTCCCGGCCGGCCAGAAGCCTAACCGAGCGGTCCTACCTCGCGGGCGGTGTCTCAGCGGGTGTTCACCGAGCCCGGTGCGCGAGCACGCGGTCCCAGATGACGTGTGCCAGCGCGGCCTTCGAGCCGAGCGGCACCTCGACCGCGCTCCCGTCCGCGGCCAGCACGACGGCCTGGTTGTCCTCCGCGCCGAACACGGCCCCGCCGCCGACGTCGTTGACCACGAGCAGGTCGCAGCCCTTGCGGGCGAGCTTGGCGCGGGCGTGCTCCATCACCGAGCCGGTCGCGTCCCCTGTCTCGGCCGCGAAGCCGACGACGACGACGTGGTCGTGGGGCCGGTGGTGGGCCAGCCCGGCCAGGATGTCGGGGTTCTGCACCAGCCGGATGTCGGGGGTGCTGCCGTCCTCGGACTTCTTGATCTTCGCGCCCGAGGGCGCCGCGGGCCGGAAGTCGGCCGGCGCGGCGGCCATCACGACCGCGTCGGCCGCCGTGCTCGCCTCGAGCACGCGCTCGCGCAGCTCCGCGGTGGTCTCCACCCGGACCACCTTGACCCCGGCGGGGTCGGGCAGGTCCACGTTCGCAGCCACCAGGGTGACCTCGGCACCTCGGACAGCGGCGGCGCGGGCGAGGGCGTAGCCCTGCCGCCCCGACGACCGGTTGCCGATGAAGCGCACCGGGTCGAGGTGCTCCCGGGTGCCGCCGGCCGAGACGACGACCCGGAGCCCGGCGAGGTCCTGGGCGACGGTCCCCCCGTGGTCGCCGCGACGGGCGAGCAGGTCGGTGGCGAGAGCGAAGATCTCGTCGGGGTCGGGGAGCCGGCCCTTGCCGGTGTCCGCCCCGGTGAGCCGGCCCTCGGCAGGCTCGACGACCACGGCGCCGCGGTGGCGCAGCGTCGCCACGTTGGCCCGTGTCGCCGGGTGCTCCCACATCTCGGTGTGCATCGCGGGTGCGAACACGACCGGGCAGCGGGCCGTGAGCAGGGTGTTGGTGAGCAGGTCGTCGGCCAGGCCGTGGGCCGCCCGGGCGAGCAGGTCGGCGGTGGCGGGAGCGACCACCACCAGGTCGGCCTGCTGGCCCAGGCGCACGTGCGGCACCTCGTGCACCTCGCTCCACACCTCGGTGCTCACCGGCTTGCCGGACAGGGCCGCCCAGGTGGGCGCGCCGACGAACTCCAGGGCCGCGGCCGTCGGCACCACGGTGACGTCGTGCCCGGACTCGGTGAGCCGGCGGAGGAGCTCACAGGCCTTGTACGCAGCAATCCCGCCACTCACGCCGAGAACGACGCGGGGGCGGGACTCGCCGCTGGTCACTACCGGACCTGCTGGGTCACTCGACGGCCGGCTCGGCGGCGGGGGTCGGCGGCTGCTGGGCCACCGCGGCGGCCAGCGCCTCGGCAGCGGCCTCCTCGGGGTCGATGTCCTCGCAGGTCAGCAGGTCGTCGTTGATCTCGCGCAGGGCGATCGAGAGCGGCTTCTCCTGGACGTGGGTGTCCACGAGCGGTCCGACGTACTCCAGCAGCCCCTCGCCCAGCTGGGAGTAGTAGGCGTTGATCTGGCGGGCACGCTTGGCGCTGTAGAGCACCAGCTTGTACTTGGAGTCGGTCTTGGTCAGCAGGTCGTCGATCGGGGGGTTGGTGATCCCCTCGGCGACAGGCTGGTTGCCGGACACGCTCATGCAGGCCTCACATCGAATCGGGATGACGGCTGGTCGTCATCCCGGGTGGGATCTCACGACCTGCCCTCGGTCTGGGGGTCCACGGGGGCCGAGCCACCGTGTGTCCGCATCAACTCTACCAATTCCTCGCCCGCATCGTGAATCTGCCGGTTCACGATGCTGACGTCGAACTCCTGCTCGGCGGCCATCTCCTCGCGCGCGGTCTCGAGGCGGCGGGCGCGCTCGCCCTCGTCCTCGGTGCCACGGCCCACCAGCCGCCGGACCAGCTCCTCCCACGACGGGGGTGCCAGGAAGACGAACCTGGCCTCGGGCATCCGCTCCCGCACCTGCCGGGCCCCCTGGAGGTCGATCTCGAGCAGCGCCGGGCGACCCGCGGCCAGCGCTTCGTCGACGGGGCGGCGCGGGGTGCCGTAGCGCGCCCCCCGGTGCACCACGGCCCACTCCAGCAGCTGGCCGGAGGCGACCATCTGGTCGAACTCCTCGTCGGTGACGAAGTGGTAGTGCACGCCGTCGCGCTCCCCGGGTCGTCGGCGCCGGGTGGTCACCGAGACCGAGATCCAGATCTCCGGGTGGTGCTCGCGCACCCAGGCGGTCAGGGTGCCCTTGCCGACCGCCGTCGGCCCGGCGAGCACGGTCAGCCGGGAGGTCGCTGCCACCACCGGATCCTCAGGACGTCAGGCCGGGCCGAACTCGTCGACCAGCGCTGCGACCTGCTTGGCGCCGAGCCCCCGCACCCGTCGTGTCTCGGAGATCTTCAGCTTCTCCATCACCTGGCGGGCCCGGACCTTGCCGATGCCCGGCATGGACTGCAGCAGCTCGCTGACCCGCATCTTCCCGATGACCTCGTTGACCTGGCCCTCCGCGACCACCTCGGGGAGCGAGGCTCCCGAGTGCTTGAGCCGGTTCTTCACCTCGGCTCGCTCACGTCGTGAGGCGGCAGCCTTGTCGAGCGCGGCCTGGCGCTGTTCTGGCGTGAGGGGTGGCAGGGCCACGGATGACTCCTCGACTTCCTGCTCGGTGCTGGAGCGGGTGGCGGAAAACCTGGGTGACGTCCGGGGCGATGCGTCGCCGCCCGAACACCCGGCAATCTAGCCACGGGCCGCGACCTGCTGCAACGCGACGCCCCCGCGCGGGGGCAGCCGAGACGAACGTCACGACCGGCCAGGGCCCGGGCGTCGGCGCGTCGGCAGGGGGACCGCTCACAGGCCGAGGTTGATCTTGCACACGTCGCGGGCCTGCTGCTCGATCCCGCCGGCCGCTCGCACGACGTCCTCGGCGCGGACCTGGTCGGCGGCGTCGGCGATGCTCTTGCGCGGCCCGGCACCCAGGGAGTCCGGTGGCTTGCCGTCGTGGAAGTCCGAGGGCTCGAGGCCGGCGTCCCGGATCGCCGCGTCGAGGTTGTCGAGCGCGCCCACGAAGGTCTGCCACTCGTCGGTGAGGTCCTCCGGTGCCTTGTCGGCGAGGTCGTGCAGCATCGAGAGGTGACCCAGCAGGGCCGTGGACGAGCTGGAGTCGATCATGTCGGCCATCTCGCGGCGGTGCGCCGAGAGGTCGCTGCAGTAGCTCTCGATGCGACTCTGGCCGCACCCGGTCAGCGTCAGGAGCAGGGCGCCCCCCAGTGCGACCGCCAGGCCCGGCGCCGGCCCGGAGCGAGCCCGCCCCGGCCCACTCCGGGCCGTGGTCCGGGCCCGCGGGCGCATCAGCGGCCAGTCCGCAGCGTCTCGAAGGCGTCCAGGGAGCGGGACACGGCACCGTGCAGGGCGCCCGCGTCCGGGCCGGCACGCAGGATCTCGCGGGAGCTGGCCGGCAGCACCAGGTCGAGGACCTCGCCGAAGATGCGGCGCACGTCGGCCACGGTCCCGCCCTGGGCGCCGAGGCCGGGGACCAGCAGGGGGCCGTTGATGGCGAGATCCTCGGTGGTCTCCTGGATGGTGGCGCCCACGACCGCCCCGAAGGAGCCCATCGGCTCCACGTCCCGGTTCAAGGCGGCGAGCTCGGCCAGGACCGTGCCCGCGACGGTGCCACCCTCCTCGGTGCGCGCCCCCTGGAACTGGGGGCCTTCGGGGTTGGAGGTGAGGGCCAGCACGAAGACGCCCTTGTGGTGCCGTTGAGCCGTGGCGAGCATCGGCGTCAGGCTGCCGAAGCCGAGGTACGGCGAGGCGGTGACCGCGTCCGCCGCCAGCGGGGAGCGCGGGTCCAGGTAGGCGTCGGCGTAGGCCTGGGCGGTGGAGCCGATGTCGCCTCGCTTGACGTCCAGCACCACCAGGCAGCCGGCCTCGCGCGCCGTGGCGACGACCTGCTCGAGCACCTGGACGCCGCCGGAGCCGAAGCGCTCGAAGAACGCCGACTGGGGCTTGACCGCGGCCACCTGCGGCGCCAGGGCCTCGGTGGCGGAGAGGGCGAACCGCTCCAGCCCGTTGAGGGAGTCGGTGAGCCCCCACTCCTCCAGCAGCGCGGGGTGCGGGTCGATGCCCGCGCACAGCGGGCCGCGCCCGTCCATGGCCGCGCGCAGCCGGACGCCGAACGGCGCCGGCGCCTCTGCTCGCTGCTGGCCCGTCTGCGTCATCGCTCGGTCTTCCGCTCGTGGCGTGCCGGACCGTCGGAGGCGAGCCGCGCGTTCATCCGGGCGGGCCACCACGGCCCCTGGTAGGCGAAGGCGGTGTAGGCCTGCAGCAGGTCGGCGCCGGCGTCGAGCCGCTCACGGGCGTCCTCCGGCGTGCTGATGCCGCCGACACCGATCAGGGCCAGGTCGGGCCCGACCCGGCCGCGCAGCAGCCGCAGCACCTCGGTGGCCCGCGCACGCAGTGGCGGGCCGGAGAGTCCGCCGGCACCGGCCGCCTCGACCTGTGCGGGGGTGCTGACCAGTCCCTCGCGCGAGATCGTGGTGTTGGTGGCGACGATGCCGTCCAGACCGAGGGACACCGCCAGGTCGGCCACGGCGAGCACGTCGTCGTCGCTGAGGTCCGGCGCGATCTTCACCAGCAGGGGAACCGGTGCGGACGCCACGTCGTCGGCCCGGCGACGTACGGCGCGCAGCAGCGGCTCGAGCCGCTCGACTGCCTGCAGGTCCCGCAGCCCGGGGGTGTTCGGGGAGGACACGTTGACCACCAGGTAGTCCGCGTGCGGGGCGAGCAGGGAGGTGCTCTTCTCGTAGTCGCCGACGGCGCCCTCCTCGGGGACCGCCCTGGTCTTGCCGATGTTGATGCCCACCGGGACCCCGGCGCGGTGACCGGTCCGGTCCAGCCGACGGGCGGCCAGGCGGCGGGCGACCACCTCGGCACCGTCGTTGTTGAAGCCCATCCGGTTGACGACCGCACGATCGGCCGGCAGCCGCGCCAGCCGCGGCCGGGGGTTGCCCGGCTGGGGCTCCCCGGTCACGGTGCCCACCTCGACGAAGGCGAAGCCCATGTTGGCCAGCGCGTCGACGCCGACGCCGTTCTTGTCGAACCCGGCGGCGACCCCGAGCAGGCCGGGGAAGTCCAGCCCCAGCAGCCGCCGGGTGGTGGCGCGCCCGACCCGGCTGCGGCGCCCGCCCACCAACCGGGTCAACGGCTGGGCGGCGCGGATCGCCCGGAAGGCCGCGACGTGCGCCGTCTCCGGGTCGGTCCGGCTCAACAGCGTGTCGAAGAGCAGCTGGTAGGGCCGCACTCAGAGCTCCCCGGCACGCAGGCTGGCCCAGTCCTGCAGCGAGCGGACGCCGATGTCGGCGGCGCGGATCGCCTCGATCCCCTGCACGGCGGCGCCCAGGCCCTGCACGGTGGTGATGCACGGGGTGTTGGTGCGGATCGCTGCGGTGCGGATCTCGTAGCCGTCGAGCCGGGGCGAGCCGCCGCTCGTGGAGCCGTGCGGGGTGTTCACCACCAGGTCGATCTGCCCGTCGAGGATCATCCCGACCACGGTGCGCTGGCCGTCGGCGCCGTCCCCCTCACTGTGCTTGCGCACCACGGTGGCCGAGATGCCGTTGCGCCGCAGCACCTCGGCCGTGCCGACGGTGGCGAGGATCTCATAGCCCAGGTCGGCCAGCCGCTTGACCGGGAAGACCATCGTGCGCTTGTCCCGGTTGGCCATCGAGACGAACACCCGGCCGGTCACGGGCAGCGGCCCGTAGGCCGCCGTCTGGGCCTTGGCGAAGGCCTTGCCGAAGTCGGCGTCGAAACCCATCACCTCGCCGGTCGAGCGCATCTCCGGCCCCAGGATCGTGTCCACGGTCTGGCCGTCGTGGGTCTTGAACCGGTTGAAGGGCATCACCGCCTCCTTGACCGCGATCGGCGCATCGCCGGGCAGGTCCCCTCCGTCGCCCCGGGCCGCGAGCACGCCCTCCTCCCGGAGCGCGGCCACGGTCTCGCCGAGCATCACCCGCGCCGCCGCCTTGGCCAGCGGCGTGGCGGTGGCCTTGGACACGAACGGCACCGTGCGACTGGCACGCGGGTTGGCCTCCAGGACGTAGAGCACGTCGGAGCCGAGCGCGAACTGGATGTTGAGCAGGCCGCGCACGCCCACTCCCCGGGCGATCGCCTCGGTGGCGTCGCGGATGCGGCCGATCTCCTCCTTGCCCAGGGTGATCGGCGGCAGGGCGCAGCTGGAGTCCCCGGAGTGGATGCCGGCCTCCTCGATGTGCTCCATCACACCGCCGAGGTAGAGCTCGGTCCCGTCGTAGATGGCGTCGACGTCGATCTCGACCGCGTCGTCGATGAACCGGTCCACCAGCACCGGGTGCTCGGGGCTGATCTGGGTCGCCCGGTCGATGTAGCCGCGCAGGGAGTCCTCGCCGTAGACGATCTCCATGCCACGCCCGCCCAGGACGTAGGACGGACGCACCAGCACCGGATAGCCGATGGTGGCCGCGATCCCCTGGGCCTCGGCGAACGAGGTGGCCATGCCGTGCTTGGGGGCGGTGAGCCCGGCCTCGGCGAGCACCCGGCCGAAGGCGCCGCGCTCCTCGGCCAGGTGGATCGCCGCGGGCGGGGTGCCGACGATGCGCACGCCGGCCTCCTCGAGCCCGCGCGCCAGGCCCAGCGGCGTCTGACCGCCCAGCTGGCAGATGACGCCCGCGATCGGCCCCGCGACGGCCTCGGCGTGCACCACCTCCAGCACGTCCTCCAAGGTGAGTGGCTCGAAGTAGAGCCGGTCGGAGGTGTCGTAGTCGGTCGAGACCGTCTCGGGGTTGCAGTTGACCATCACGGTCTCGTAGCCGGCCTCGTGCAGCGCCAGGCTGGCGTGCACGCAGGAGTAGTCGAACTCGATGCCCTGCCCGATCCGGTTGGGGCCGGACCCCAGGATGATCACCGCGGCCCGCTCCCGCGGGGCCACCTCGGTCTCCTCGTCGTAGGAGGAGTAGTGGTAGGGCGTCCGCGCGGCGAACTCCGCGGCACAGGTGTCGACGGTCTTGTAGACCGGTCGCACCCCGAGGGCGTGCCGGACCCCGCGCACGACGTCCTCCCTCATGTCCCGGATCCGCCCGAGCTGGGCGTCGGAGAACCCGTGCCGCTTGGCCCGCCGCAGCAGCGCGGGGGTCAGCTCGTCGGCGTCGATGACCTCCTGGGCGATCTCGTTGATCAAGCACAGCTGGTCGACGAACCAGGGGTCGATGCCGGTGGCCTCGTGCACCTCCCGGGCGTCGGCCCCGGCCCGCAGAGCGTCCATCACGGTGCGCAGCCGGCCGTCGCGCGGGGTCCGGATCGCCTCCAGCAGCTGGTCCTTGTCCAGGTCGATGCGGCGGTGGCTCCAGTCGAAGGCGGCCGCCCCCTGCCCCGAGGCCGGGGACTCCAGGCTGCGCAGCGCCTTCTGCAGCGCCTCGGTGAAGCAGCGCCCGATCGCCATCGCCTCCCCCACCGACTTCATGTGCGTGGTCAGGGTCGCGTCGGCGGCCGGGAACTTCTCGAAGGCGAACCGCGGCACCTTGACCACCACGTAGTCCAGGGTCGGCTCGAAGGCCGCCGGGGTGCTCTGTCCGTCCTCCCGGGTGGTGATGTCGTTGGGGATCTCGTCGAGGGTGTAGCCGATCGCCACCTTGGCGGCGATCTTCGCGATCGGGAAGCCGGTCGCCTTCGAGGCCAGCGCGCTCGAGCGGGAGACCCGGGGGTTCATCTCGATGACGACGACCCGGCCGTCGTCGGGATTCACCGCGAACTGGATGTTGCAGCCGCCGGTGTCGACCCCGACCGAGCGGATGATGCCGAGGGAGAGGTCGCGCAGGTGCTGGTACTCGCGGTCGGTGAGCGTCATCGCGGGCGCGACCGTGATCGAGTCACCGGTGTGCACGCCCATGGGGTCGAGGTTCTCGATGGAGCACACGATCACCACGTTGTCGGCGGTGTCACGCATGACCTCGAGCTCGTACTCCTTCCAGCCGAGGATCGACTCCTCGAGGAGCACCTCGGTGGTCGGGCTGGCGTCCAGGCCGGCCCCCGCGATCCGGTAGAGGTCCGCCTCGTCGAAGGCCATCCCCGAGCCGGTCCCGCCCATGGTGAAGCTCGGCCGCACCACCATCGGGTAGCCGAGCTCCTCGGCGGCCTGGAGGCAGTCGTCCATCGAGTGGCAGATCCGGGACGCCGCGCACTGGCCGCCGAGCTCCTCGACGATCCGCTTGAACGACTCGCGGTTCTCGCCCCGGTTGATCGCCTCGATGGAGGCGCCGATCAGCTCCACGCCGTACTTCTCCAGCACGCCGGCGGCGTCCAGCGACATGGCGGTGTTCAGGGCCGTCTGGCCGCCCAGCGTCGCCAGCAGCGCATCCGGGCGCTCCTTCTCGATCACCTTCTCCACGAACTCCGCGGTGATCGGCTCGACGTAGGTCGCGTCGGCGAACTCCGGGTCGGTCATGATCGTCGCCGGGTTGGAGTTGACCAGGATCACCCGCAGCCCTTCGGCCTTGAGCACGCGGCAGGCCTGGGTGCCGGAGTAGTCGAACTCGCACGCCTGGCCGATGATGATCGGTCCGCTGCCGATGACCAGGACGCTGTGGATGTCGGTCCGCTTCGGCATCAGTCGTCTCCTCCGTCGACGGGGCTCGGCGCGGTGTCGCCGGCCCGGCTGCTCATCAGGTCGGCGAACCGGTCGAACAGGTACGCCGCGTCGTGCGGTCCGGCAGCCGCCTCGGGGTGGTACTGCACCGAGAAGCTCCGGAGCGTGCCCGAGGCGTCCCTGAGCTCCAGGCCCTCCACCACGTCGTCGTTGAGGCAGACGTGACTGACCGTGGCGGTGCCGTAGGGCGTCTCGGTGGGCGCGTCGAGCGGGGCGTCCACGGCGAAGCCGTGGTTGTGGGCGGTGACCTCGACCTTGTTGGTCGTCCGGTCCAGCACCGGCTGGTTGATCCCGCGGTGGCCGTACTTGAGCTTGTAGGTCCCGAAGCCCAACGCCCGACCGAAGAGCTGGTTGCCGAAGCAGATCCCGAAGTACGGCAACCCCTTCTCCAGCGCGCCGCGCAGCAGCTCGACCTGAGAGGTCGTGGCCGCCGGGTCGCCGGGGCCGTTGCTGAAGAACAACCCGTCCGGCTGCACCGCGAGCACGTCCTCGAGCGAGGCGGTCGTGGGCAGCACGTGCACCTCGATGCCGCGCTGGCTCATCATCCGCGGCGTGTTCGCCTTGATGCCCAGATCGACCGCAGCCACGGTGAACCGCTTCTCGCCGACGGCCGGAACGACATAGGGCTCGGCGGTGGACACCTCCCCCGCGAGCTCGGCACCCGTCATCTCCGTGGACTGCTTGACCCGCGCCAGCAGGCCGTCGGCGTCGGTGGAGTCCGAGGAGATCCCGACCCGCATGGCTCCGCGCTCGCGCAGGTGCCGGGTCAGTGCGCGGGTGTCGATGCCGCTGATCCCCACGACGCCCTGGGCCTGCAGCTCGTCGTCGAGTGAACGGACCGCGCGCCAGCTGGAGGGCACCCGCGCGGGGTCGCGCACGACGTACCCGCTCACCCAGATGCGGCGCGACTCGGGGTCCTCGTCGTTGACGCCGGTGTTGCCGACGTGCGGACTGGTCATCACCACGACCTGGCGGTGGTAGGACGGGTCGGTGAGCGTCTCCTGGTAGCCGGTCATGCCGGTGGAGAACACCGCCTCGCCGAAGGTCTCTCCGCGGGCGCCATAGGCCTCGCCGCGGAAGACGCGGCCGTCCTCTAGGACGAGGATCGCCTCGCCGCTCGTACCTGTCGGAACCACTACTTCTCCTGCAGCTGTGAGTCGAGCACGGTCGGGACACCGCGCAGCACGGTCGCCACCACGGCACCGGTGAGCTTGCGCTCGTGCCAGGGGTTGTTGCGCGAGAGCGACACCGAGGCGTTGCCGTCCACGACCACCACGGCCGTGGGATCCACCAGGGTGATGTTGGCGGGCTGGCCGGGGGCCAGGGTGCCCCCGTGCCCGTCGAGGCCGGCGATGCGCGCAGGGTTCTGCGACATCACCCGCGCGACGTCGGCCCAGGTCATCGCTCCCGAGGTCACCATCACCTCGCTGACCACCGAGAGCGCCGTCTCCAGCCCGAGCATCCCGAAGGCCGCGTCGAGGAAGGCGTGCTCCTTGTCGTGTCGCGCGTGCGGGGCGTGGTCGGTCGCCACCGCGTCGATGGTGCCGTCGGCCAACGCGTCGCGCAGGGCGGCCACGTCCTCCTCGGGGCGCAGTGGCGGGTTGACCTTGTAGACCGGGTCGTACCCGGCCAGCAGGTCGGTGGTGAGCAGCAGGTGGTGCGGGGTGACCTCGGCAGTCACCTCGATCCCCTGCGCCTTCGCCCACCGGACCACCTCGACCGATCCCGCGGTGGACACGTGCGCGACGTGCACCCGGCTGCCGGTGTGCCGGGCCAGCATCACGTCCCGGGCCACGATCGTCTCCTCGGCCACGCCGGGCCAGCCGGGCAGACCGAGCCGTCCGGAGAGCTCGCCCTCGTGGCAGCAGGCGTCCGGTCCGGCCAGGTCGGGGTCCTGGGAGTGCTGGGAGACCACGCCACCGAAGGCACGGACGTACTCCAGGGCACGCCGCATCACCCGCGGGTCGTGCACGCACCTGCCGTCGTCGGAGAACACCCGGACCCTGGCGCGCGAGCGCGCCATCAGGCCGAGCTCGGCGAGCTCCACGCCGGCGAGACCGCGGGTCACCGCCCCCACCGGCTGCACGTCGACCAGCCCGGCGGCCCGCCCGAGGTCGAGCACCCGCTCGGCCGCCTCGGCGGTGTCGGTGACCGGCGCGGTGTTGGCCATCGCCAGCACGGCGGTGAAGCCACCCAGCGCCGCCGCCCGGGAGCCGGTGAGCACCGTCTCCGCGTCCTCCCGGCCCGGCTCGCGCAGGTGGGTGTGCAGGTCGACGAGGCCCGGCAGCGCGACCAGGCCGCCGGCGTCGACCACCTGGGCGCCGGCCGGCGCCTCGTCGACCAGGACCCCGTTCTCGACGTACAGGTCCCGGGGCCGCTCACCCACCGGCGCGGCACCCTTGAGGATCAGGCTCACGAGGCGCTCCCTTCTCCAGCGAGCAGGTGGTAGAGCACAGACATCCGGACCGCCACCCCGGCGGAGACCTGGTCGAGCACCGCCGACTGCGCCGCGTCGGCGGCGTCCGCTGCGATCTCCAGCCCCCGGTTCATCGGGCCCGGGTGGCAGATCGGCGCGTCCGGTCCCAGCAGGGCGAGCCGCTCGCGGGTCAGACCGTAGCCGACGGTGTACTCCCGGGCGCTCGGGAAGTACGCGCCATTCATCCGCTCGCGCTGCACCCGCAGCATCATCACCGCGTCGGCCTCGGGCAGGACCGCGTCGAGGTCGTAGGAGGTCGCGAAGCCGGCGTCCTTGGACCAGGCGGTCACCCCGGCCGGCATCAGGGTCGGCGGGGCCACCACGCTCACGTGGGCGCCGAGCTTGGTCAGCAGCAGCACGTTGCTGCGGAAGACCCGGCTGTGGGTCAGGTCGCCGACGATCACGACGTGCTGGTCCTCCAGCGAGCCCATCCGGCGCTGGAGGGTGTAGGCGTCCAGCAGGGCCTGGGTCGGGTGCTCGTGCATCCCGTCACCGGCGTTGATCACCACCGCCTCGGTCCACTGGCTCACCTGCTGGGCGGCGCCACTGGCGCCGTGGCGGATGACCAGGCCGTCGACGCCCATCGCGGCCACGGTCAGGACCGTGTCGCGCAGGCTCTCGCCCTTGCTGACGCTGGAGCCCTTGGCGGAGACGTTGATGACGTCGGCGGAGAGCCACTTGCCCGCAATCTCGAAGGAGGACCGGGTGCGGGTGGAGTCCTCGAAGAACAGGTTCACCACGGTCCGGCCGCGCAGGGCGGGCAGCTTCTTGACCGAGCGGTGCTGCACGTCGTGCATCTCCGCAGCCGTGTCGAAGAGAGCGAGGACGTCCTCGACGTCCAGGTCGTCGATGGAGAGCAGGTGCCTGTTCATCGGGTCGCCCCCGTCGGAGCGGGCCCGGGGTCGGGGGCGATCCGGACCTCGTCGTACCCGTCGGACTCCTCGAGCCGCACCATCACCCGCTCACCGCGGGCGCTGGGCAGGTTCTTGCCGACGTGGTCGGCGCGGATGGGGAGCTCGCGGTGCCCGCGGTCGACGAGCACCGCCAGGCGCACCGTCGCGGGCCGGCCGAGGTCGTTCATCGCGTCGAGCGCCGCGCGCACGGTGCGACCGGAGAACAGCACGTCGTCGACGAGCACCACCACCTGGTCGTCGACGCCGCCGGGGGGCATCTCGGTGTGGTGTGGACCGCGGGTGGGGTGGTGACGCAGGTCGTCGCGGTACATCGTGATGTCGAGGGTGCCCAGCGGCACCTCGACGCCCTCGACCTTGGCGATCCGCTCGGCGACGCGCCGGGCGAGATGCACGCCCCGCGTGGGGATGCCGAGCAGGACGAGCCCCTCGGGACCCTTGTTGCGCTCGAGGATCTCGTGGGAGATCCGGGTCAGGGCCCGGGAGATGTCGTGGGCGTCGAGGACGGATCGTCCTTCGACCTGCGGCTCGGCCCCGGCGTGTGCTCGGGCCTGCGGCTGGGTAGGCGGCAAGGGCGCCTGACCTCCTTCTCCGCCTCGCGGGACGGCTCGTTAAAGGATGTCGGTTCGAGTCCCGACCCTACCAGCCGGCCAGGTGCAGTCCCGACCCGCGGCACGCTGCGCCGGACGCCTCGCGGCCCCGAATTCACACGCCGTTGCGCTGCGCCAGGATCGCAGCCTGCACGCGGTCGCGCAGGTCGAGCTTGGCGAGCAGGGCGGCCACGTGGGTCTTGACCGTGGGCAGACCCAGGAACAGCCGCTCGGCGATCTCGGCGTTGTTCAGCCCCTGCCCCAGCAGCGAGAGCACCTCTGTCTCCCGCGCACTGAGCCCCTCCAGCCGGGGGTCTCGCACCGCACTGCCCCGGTCGACGTAGGAGGACACCAGCCGGTGCAGCACCTGCGGGGCCAACGGCATCTGTCCCACCGCGACGTCGCGCACCGCGCGGACGAGGTCGTCGGGCTCGACGTCCTTGAGGAGGTAGCCGCTCGCGCCGACGCGCAGCGCATCCACGACGTAGTCGTCCACATCGAAGGTGGTCAGCACGAGCACCCGGGGCGGCCGCTCGGCCCGCATGATGCGCTCGGTCGCCGCGATGCCGTCCACGACCGGCATCCGGATGTCCATCAGCACCACGTCGGGAGCGTGCCGGGCCGCCGCGGCCACCGCCTGTTCCCCGTCGGCGGCCTCGCCCACCACCTCGATGTCCGGCACCTGGTCCAGCATCAACCGGAACCCGCTCCGCACCAGCGTCTGGTCGTCGGCGAGCAGGACACGGACGGCCCGGCCGGCGGGGACGGCTCCGTGGTCTGCGGCGCTCACGCCGGCCCCACCGGCAGCAAGGCGTGCAGGCGCCATCCCGGGGCGTCGGTGCGCGGACCGGCCTCGAGCCGGCCGCCGTACAGGGCGACGCGCTCGCGCACGCCACGTAGCCCCTGGCCCGCCCCGCGCAGGTCCGGTTCCACCGGCGCGCCACCGGAGTCCACGACGGTGATCGCCAGCTCCGTGGGCGAGCGCTCCACCCGGACGTGCACCGGTCCACCGTTGGCGTGCCGGCGGGCGTTGGTCAGCGCCTCCTGCACGACGCGGTACGCGGCCAGCTCCAGCCCGGGCGAGTCGACCGCCTCGAGGTCACCGCTCACCTCGAGCTCGGCCTGCATGCTCTCGGTCAGGCGGGCGAGGTCGCCCAGCCCCGGCATCGGAGCGACCCCGGAGGCGGCGGCACCCTCGCGCAGCAGCCCCAGCTGCCGGCGCAGCTCGGCCAGGGCTCCCTTGCCGGTCTCCCGCACGGCGTGCACCTGGGCCCGCGCCGGCGTCCCCTCGGTCAGGAGCTTCTCGGCCGCCCCGGCCTGGACGACCATGATGCTGACCGAGTGGGAGATCACGTCGTGCAGCTCGCGTGCGATCCGGTTGCGCTCGGCCGCCGCGGCTGCCTCGGCATGCCCCTCGCGCTCCGCGGTCAGCTCGGCGGCGAGCCGGCGCAGCTCCGCGGTCTGGTGCCGGGATCGCTGCAGGAGGGCCCCGGCCAGGGCGGGAGCCAGGACGATCACCGGCGGGGTCAGGTAGACCTCGGCCCAGGTGAGCTCGCCCGCGCTGCCGCGGACCGAGTCGATGATCTGCACGGCGTACGTCGCCGCGACCAGCACTGCCAGCCCCGCCACCCGCCGGCGCCCCGACAGGTGCGCGCCGGCGGAGAAGCCGATCAGGAGGACACCGAGGAAGGTCCACAAGGGCGTCTCGGTCCCCGGCATGACGCCGTAGGCGGTGAAGAACACCGGGGCGGTCAACGCCATCGCGAGCGGCGCTCGCGTGCGCACCACGAGAGGCGTCATCGAGAGCAGGGCGAACAGCTCGGTCCAGGGGTGCAGGAAGGCGTCGTTGCGCGCGCTGTCCACGGCTCCCGCCGCCCCCAGGGCGAGGCCGACGACGACGTCGGCGACCGGCAGCCCGCCGACGGACCACGAGGGGCGTCGGACCAGGGCGAGGAGCTGCATCGGACCACGGTAGGGCCGACTGCGCGCGCCGCGCCTCGTTCTCGCGGATGAGCCCCAGCGCCGGGCGGACGAGCCATGGCTCCTCCCGGTGTCGCCGTACCGGATCCTCCGGGCCGATGTGCCGGTCCCACGGTCGTCCCTAGCGTCGGGGCAACCCGTCCGAGGAGGTCTTCCGATGTCACCCACCGTTCCCATGGTCAGCAGACGAGTCACCGTCGCGTGCCTGGTGCTGGCGCCACTGTTCGAAGTGGTCGAAGGCGCGTTGTCGCCGCTGCAGGGCACCAGCAACCGCGCCGACCTGGCCGGCGTGGCCGCCCACCCCGGCGCGATGACCGCGTCCGTGGTCGTGGGGCTGGTCGGCACGCTGCTCTACGTCCCGGCCTTCCTCGGACTCGCATCGCGGACGGCGGCCCGGAGCCGAAGGCTGGCCCTCGTCGGCCTGGTCTTCTCCGTGGTCACGATGCTCGGCTTCGGCGCGGCCCGGATGATCGGGGCGGTTCAGATCTCCGCCGTGCAGACCCTCGACCTCTCGGCTGCCACCCGGCTCTTCGACCACCTCTACACCAACCCGATCGCGGTGACCGCGGTCGTCGCGATGGTGCTCGGCACGGTGCTGGGCTACCCCCTGCTGGCCGCCTCGGCGTGGCGGGCCGGGCTGCCGAAGGTCGCGGCCGGATGGTTCGTCGCGTTCCCCTTCGTGGCCGCGGTCGCCGATGACGACCACTGGGGCAACCTGGTGACCCACATCCTGCTGGCGGCGTCGCTCGGCTGGCTGGGCTGGGCCCTCGACGACGCGGTGCTGCCTCCGCAGCGACTGCTGGGTGAGCGCATGCTGGTCGGCCTGCTCGTCGCCGCCCCGGCCCTCGAGGTGGTGGAGCAGGTGCTCTCGCCGCTCGCCGGGACCACGACCCGGGCCGACCTGGCCTCGATCGCCGCGCAGCAGAGCGGGTTCGTCGCCTCGGTCTCGATCGGCGTGGTCGCCACCGCCCTGTACGTGCCGGCGTTCCTCGGCCTGGCCTCGCGGTGCCTGGGCGCCGCGCCCGTGGCGGCACGGATCGCCGGATTCGTGGCGGTCGCCTCGATGATCTGCTTCGAGGGGGTCCGCGCCGCCCAGGGAGTCGAGCTGCAGCTGGTCCGGGACGGCGAGACGGCTCACTCGGCCGCGGCCGTCGTGGACGGGACCCTGAGCAATGCCGCCGGGGCCACGATGCTGGTGCTGTTTCTCGGGGGATCGGTCATCGGGATGGTCGCCCTGACGATCGCCGTCTGGAAGGGCGGCCTGCCGCGCCCCGCGGTCCTGCTGATGGGTGCCTTCCCTGTGGTCGACCTGGCGCTGCCCGGGCACGCGGGGACGATCGCCTCGCACGCCCTCCTGCTGGTCGCCCTGACGTGGATCGCCCTCGCGCTGCGTCGGCAGTCCTCCGTCGGGGTCCCCGTGCGCGAGCCGGTCGCCGCGGCCTGAGGGCCCCGGGAACGACGACGGCGCCGATGGCCCCGCCCATGGCTTCCTCGACGTCGCCCATCTTCTCCTCGGCGGTGTTCTTCGGCTTGTCGTCGGTGCTGATGGAAGGTCCTCTCTTCGTCGGTCTCTCCGCGCAGAGCCAGGCCTTCGGGCCCGTACAGATGACGTGCCCGCCGCGGGCGCCGACGAGCCTTCGATCTGCTGTCCGGGCGCCCGGTTCACCGCAGGTTCGCGAGAGCGTCCTGCACGGCTCGATGCAAAGTCGGGTAGGCGTAGATCATCGAGCGCAGGACGCTCGTCGGAACCTCGGCATGGACCGCGGTCGTCAGCATGGACAGGATCTCGCCGCCGGCCGGCCCGACGACGTTGGCACCGACCAGCACGCCGCGGTCGGCGTCCTCGACGAGCTTGACCACCCCAGCAGCGCCCATGATCCAGCCCCTGGCCGAGGTGGACAGGTCGCTGCTTCCCACCCGCACGGTCAGGCCGGCCTGCCGGGCCTGCTGCTCGGTCATCCCGACCCCGCCCACCTCGGGATCGGTGAAGGTGACGTGGGGCACCGCGCGGTAGTCGGCGGTGGGTCCGTCGCGACCGAGGATGCTGGCCACGGCGATGCCCGACTGGTACATCGACAGGTGCGTGAAGGCCCCGTGACCGACGATGTCGCCGATGGCCCACAGCCCGTCTGCGGCCACCATCTGCTCGTCGGTCTCGACGGTGCGTGCGGCCGGGTCCAGGCCCACCGCCTCGAGGCCGAGGTCGTCGAGGTTCGGGGTGCGGCCCGCGGCGACGAGCAGCTTGTCGAAGGCCAGCTCCTGATCCTCGAGGGCCACGGTGAACCGACCGTCGGCGTACCCCACCCGGGAGACGGTGACGTCGGTCAGCACCTGGATCCCCTCGCGGGCGAAGGCCTCGACCACCACGGCGGCGGACTCGGGCTCGACCGGCCCGAGGATGTGCGGACCCATCTCGAGGACGGTGACCTCCACCCCGAACCGGGCGACGGCCTGGGCCAGCTCGGCCCCGATCGGGCCGCCGCCGAGGACGCCCAGCGAGGCCGGCAGCGTCTCCGCGCGGAGGAGGTCGCGGTTGGTCCAGAAGGGTGTCCCGGCCAGGCCCTCGACCGGCGGCGTGGCCGGACGGGTGCCGGTGTTCAGCACCACGCCCCTGGCCGCCTCGAAGGTCTCGCCGTCCACCTCCACCCTCCGCGGGCCGGTCAACCGTCCGTGCCCACGCACGAACCGGACCCCGGCGTCCTCGAGCCGCTGGACCGCCACGGCGTCGTCCCAGTCGTCGGTGGCCTCGTCCCGGATCCGCGCGTGCACCGGCCCCCAGTCCGGACGCACCTCGGCCGACCCGGCGAGGCCGTCGACCCGCCGCGCCTCGGCGATCGCGTCGGCGGCGCGGATGGCCATCTTGCTGGGGATGCACCCGAAGTAGGGGCACTCGCCACCGACCAGGCGCTCCTCGAGGCCGACCACGTCCAGCCCCGCGGCGGCCAGCTCGGTCGCGGTCGCCTCACCCCCCGGGCCGAGCCCGATCACCACCACGTCGCACGTCGTCGTCGCCATGCGGGAAGTGTGGCACCACCCCACCCCCGTTGTAACGCGGTGACATGGTCGCTGACCCTGCGGGCCGCCGCCCCCTCAGCGTCGGCAACACCGCGCGACAGCGAGAGGTGCGCCGGCTCAGCGATCGAGGTGTCGAGCCTGCGCGAAGCAGAACAGCCCGTAGCAGACGATCCCCACGGCGATCGCGAGAAGCAGGACGGGCCCGAACGGCTGGTGGAGCAGCTTCTGCAATGCCGTGTCCAGTCCCCCGGACTTGCCGGCCTCGTGGGTGGCACCCGCGTAGCAGAACAGCCCCCCGACGAGGGCCAGGGCGATCCCCTTGGCGATGTGCCCGACCTTGCCGAGCAGCAGGTAACCGGCCCCGGTGTAGCCCGTCCTGCCCTCGGACTCGAGACGCTCGGCGAACTTCTCGGTCCACCCGCGCCAGACGACGCTGACGGCATACCCCACGACGCCGAGGCCGGCCGCCACCACCAGCCACTGCCCGCCGGGAAGGTCCATCAGCCGCGCGGTCATCGTGCGGGAGCTGCTGGCGGAGCCACCGCCGGAACCGCCGCCGCCGACGGCAACACGCGCCGCGGTGAGGCCGACGGCACCGTAGATCCCGGCCTTGAGCCCCGAGGCGACCCGCTTGCGCACCCGGGCCGCGCCCTCCTGGTCGCGGTGCCCGAGCAGGGCCTCCAGGACGCGCCAGACCACGAGCAGGAACAGCCCGCCCGCCACGGCCCACACCAGCGCATCCCCGAACGGCTGCCGAGCCAGCTGCGCCAACGCGCCCTGGGTGCTGGGGTCCTCGTTGTGGTCCCCCAGGGCCAGCTGGAGGGCGAGCCAGCCGACCAGCAGGTGGACCAACCCGTAGGCGATCAGCCCGATCCGCACGGCGTGGTCCAGGGTGTCGCTGCGCTCGGCCTCTCGCCCGAGCTGCTCGGCCTCGCCCATCCACGGTCCTCTCTCGTCGCCCGGAGAGACTGTGCCACGGCTGGTCCGGATCGTCACCGTGGCCGCCCGCTCACTCCAGCTGGAGCTCCTTGAACCACGACTCGATGACGTAGTCGGTCTCCCAGCCCATCGAGCGGTAGAGGCCGTCCGCGCCGGTCGGGGAGTCGGCGTCCACCTCGAGGCCGACCCGGTCCCGGCCGCGCTCGGCGGCGTCGGCGATGACGGTGTGCAGCAGGGTCTTCGCGACGCCGCGGCCCCGGGCGTGCCGGTGCACCCCGATGTAGTCGATGTAGCTGCCCTCGTGGCCCTGGGCGTTGGCCGGCAGCACGGTGCTGACGACCGCGCCGGCCGCCAGCGGCTGCCCCTGCTCACCCTCGACGAACGCCAGCCACCAGTGGTCCCAGCGGTGCCCGGGGTCCTCACGGAGTCGCTGCACGAACTCCGGGAAGCTCTCGCGGTAGGAGTTGAAGTGGTCCTCGAAGGAGGCCTCCAGCATCTCGTGGACCAGGTGCAGGTCGCCCGCCACGGGGAGGCCGTTCTCGTGCGTCGCCACCCGTCGGATGGTGACGCCCTCCCGCGGGCCGGGCAGGGAGGTCGCCTCCTCGGGACGCACCGGTCGCGTCATCTGCGGCCAGGTGCGGCGCTTGGTGTAGCCGGCGTCGGCGAGCCACTGCTGCTGCACGGTGTCCCCGGCGAACGGGCTCGCGTCGAGCCGGGTCTCGGCGAGCTCGCGCAGCGCGCACAGCTCGCGTGCCTGCGCCTCGGCCCACGCGTAGAGCTTGCCGGCCACCAGGTCGGCGTCGGCAGCCGAGCGGTCGACGTAGACCATCACCATGGTCCGGCCCGCGGCCCGGTCGTGGACGATGATCCAGGCCCGCGGCCTGCCGTCCTGGTCCACCGCCAGCAGCTGGCGGCGCGTCCAGGACGCGGGGCCGGCCACCTCGGACTCGATCTGCTTGCGGTCCACCGCGGGCGACCCGGTGTAGGCGACCCGGTCGGCCCCGCGCAGCTCGACCAGGACCTCGAGGTCGGACAGCTCGGGCACACGAGTCGTCCATCCGGGCGGAAGACCTGTCGGCAGAGGGACCTGGCTGGGCTCGTCGACTCGGGAATCCACCCGCCTATCCTGCCCGACATCCCCTTCGGCGCGTGCAGCAACCCTGTGCCGGAGTGCTCGCAGGCACCGCCCCGGCGAGGTCCGCCGCCGTCGAGGGCGGGCGTCTGCGCCGGGGGCAGGCGTCAGCCGATCAGTCCGGCCCGGTCCCGCACGATGTTGCCCAGCACGCCGTTGACGAACGCGGGCGACTCGTCGGTGGACAGCTCCCGGACGAGGTGCAGGGCCTCGGAGACGGCGACCGCGTCGGGGACGTCCTCGACGTAGAGCACCTCGTAGCCGGCCAGGCGCAACACGTTGCGGTCCACTGCCGGCATCCGGTCCAGGGACCAGCCCTGCACGTAGCTGGAGATGATCTCGTCGAGCCGGTCCCGGTGCTCGGACACACCGCGGACCAGCTCGACGGTGTAGTCGTTGACAGGGCCGGCCTCGGCGAGCTCCTCGAGCGCCTCGAGCGCCGAGCGCCCGCGCATCTCCGAGGCGTAGATCAGGTCGAGTGCCCGCTTGCGGGCCTTGGAACGTGCCGACATCTCAGGAGCTGACGCGGCCCAGGTAGGAGGAGTCGCGGGTGTCGACCTTGATCTTCTCGCCGGTGGTGATGAACAGCGGCACGCTGATCTGGTGCCCGGTCTCCAGCGTGGCCGGCTTGGTGCCACCGGTGGAGCGGTCGCCCTGGAGGCCGGGCTCGGTGTAGGTGACCTCGAGCTCGACCGAGGCCGGCAGCTCCACGTAGAGCACGCGGCCCTCGTTCGTGGCGACGATGGCCTCCTGGTTCTCCAGCAGGAAGCTCGTGGCGTCGCCGACGATCTCGGGCGTCACCTCCAGCTGGTCGTAGGTGCTGGTGTCCATGAACACGTAGGAGGCGCCGTCGTTGTAGAGGTACTGCATCGTGCGCTTGTCGACGTTGGCCACGTCGACCTTGACGTCGGCGTTGAAGGTCTTGTCCACGGTCTTGCCGGACTCGATGTTCTTCAGCTTCGAGCGCACGACCGCGCCGCCCTTGCCGGGCTTGTGGTGCTGGAACCAGATGACCTGCCAGAGCTGGCCGTCGAGGTTGAGCACCATGCCGTTCTTGAGGTCGTTCGTCGTTGCCATACGTCTGCTCGCGCCTTCACAGTCGGGGAGATGAGGAGTGCCCCACGCCCGCGCGCGGCACAGCCGCCGAGTCTAGCCGGACTCGGGTGCGCGGCGAATTCCGCCGAGAGGGGGGTTCTGGTTGGCGGTAGTACGCCGAGTGGGGGCTTCTGGTTAGCGAATGGCCACGCCGTGCGAGGTCCGGCCCCCACTCCGCCAACCAGCACGCCCCGCTCGGCGTCGTACGGGCAACCAGAACGCCCCGCTCGGCGTCGTACGGGCAACCAGAACGCCCCGCTCGGCGGGTTGACCGGCTACCTGCTGAGGACGAGGCCCGAGGTGGGGACCCCGGTCCCGGCGGTGACCAGCACGTGCTGGGCGTCCTCGACCTGGTTGACCGAGGTGCCGCGAACCTGGCGGACGGCCTCGGCGATCCCGTTCATGCCGTGGATGTAGGCCTCTCCGAGCTGGCCGCCGTGGGTGTTCAGCGGGAGCCGGCCGCCGACCTCGATGGCCCCGTCGGCGATGAAGTCCGCAGCCTCGCCGCGGCCGCAGAAGCCGAGCTCCTCGAGCTGCATCAGCACGTACGGCGTGAAGTGGTCGTAGAGCACCGCCGTGGCGATGTCCTCGTGGGTGAGTCCCGACTGGCGCCACAGCTCGCGTGCGACCACGCCCATCTCGGGCACGCCGATGTCCTCGCGGTAGTAGGACGTCATCACGAACTGGTCCGCGGCGCTCCCCTGCGCCGCTGCGGTGATCGACACTGGCGGCTGCCGCAACGAGGCGGCCCGCTCCGGTGTCGTCACGACGATCGCGACCGCGCCGTCGCTCTCCTGGCAGCAGTCGAGCAGCCGCAACGGGTCCGCGATCATCCGCGAGGCCTGGTGGTCCTCGATCGTGATCGGCTTGCCGTAGAAGAAGGCGTTCGGGTTGTTGGCGGCGTGCCGGCGGTCGGCGACCGCGACGGTCCCGAAGTCGGCCGAGGTGGCGCCGTACTCGTGCATGTAGCGGCGCGCCTGCATCGCCACCGTCGCGGCCGGCGTGGAGAGGCCGTGCGGGTAGGTCCAGGCGTTGTCCAGGCCGTTGGTGTTGACCTGCTGTGCGGCCCAGCTCTGCACCTGCCCGAAGCGCTGCCCGGAGCGTTCGTTGAATCCCCGGTAGCAGACCACCACGTCGGCCACCCCCGTCGCGACCGCCATCGCCGCCTGCTGGACCGTGGCGCAGGCGGCACCGCCACCGAAGTTGATCCGGGTGAAGAAGCGCAGGTCCCCCATCCCGAGCTCTCGGGCGAGCGCGATCTCCGAGGTGTTGTCCATGGTGAAGGTGACCAGCCCGTCGACGTCCTCGGGAGCCAGCCCCGCGTCCGCGAGCGCGGCCAGGGTCGCCTCTGCCGAGAGCTGCAGCTCCGAGCGGCCGGACTCCTTGGAGAACTCCGTCGCCCCGATGCCCGCGATGGCCGCGCGAGCCTTGAGACCGCCGCGGCTCATCGTGCGATCGCCACCGTGGCGGTCACGTGGTCACCGAGCGGCACCCGGCCGACCACGTCGATGGTGAGCACGCCCTCGGTGTCGTCGACGACCTCGCCGGTGAACCTCAACGTGTCGTAGGGGTGCGCAGGAGCACCGAGCCGGAGGGCGCAGGAACGTACGACGAAGTCCGGCCCGACCGCTTCGCGCGCCCAGTCCCCGACGTACTTGTGCACCAACCCGGTCGTGCTCAAGATGTTGAGGAAGATGTCCTTGGAGCCGTGCGACTGCGCGAGGTCGCGATCGTGGTGCACGTCCTGGTAGTCGCGCGTCGCGATGGCGGTCGCGACCACCATCGTGGGCGTGATCGGGAGCTCCCACGCGGGAACCGAGGTCCCCTTCACCGGGCCAGCTCCCAGATCGGCAGCGTCAGCTCGTCGTCGACCTGGTCCCATCCCACGACGACGGAGTCGCCGATGGCGAGGTCGTCGGAGTCGCCGCGTACGTCGGCCACGAACCTGATGGGTGATCGAGCCTGTCGAGACTCCTCGAGCTCGACGAGCGCGATCGTCACCGGCAGCACCCGTCCGGGCATCTGCGGCGCATGGTGCACGAGGAAGCTGAAGATGGTGCCGCGTCCGCTCGCGACGACGTACCCGCGGTCCAGCGCGTGGCACGTCGGACACACCGGACCCGGCGGGTGTCGCAGCTCGCCGCAGGCGTTGCATCGCTGCAGGCGCAGCTCGCCCCGCCTGGTGCCCTCCCAGAAGAACTCGGTGTCCTGGTTGCGCACCGGCCGGATGATCTTCGAGCGGTCGGGGCCTTGTGGTCCCGACTGATCGGGTCTCGACTGATCGGGTCTCGACTGATCGCTCGCTTCGCTCGCTGCTCGACCACCGTCGCGCGGGGTCGCTGCTCGACCACCGTCGCGCGGGCTCGCTGCTCGACCACCGTCGCGCGGGGTCGCTGCTCGACCACCGTCGCGCGGGGTCGCTGCTCGACCACCGTCGCGTGGCACGAACTTGAGCACCCGGAACTGCATCGTCGCGACGACCTCGTCGCCGACCCGCCAGACGTTGCGCGTGGTGACGAAGTAGCCCTCGCCGACGCCGGTCTTCTTCGGCCCGACCACGTCCACGAGCCGGGTCGTCACCGAGACCTGCTCCCCCACGCGCAGGTAGCGCTCGTAGGTCTGGTCACAGTTCGTGCCCAGCACGGAGGTGTAGCCGGCGGCGTCGAGCACCTCCATCGCGCCCGACAGCGGGTCACCGGGTCCGCGGGTCCCGCGCAGGCCCGGCATCGTCCAGACCTGTGCCATCGCCGCCGGGGCGACCCCGCGCGTGAACCGCGGGTCGGTCTCCTCCATCGCGTCCAGCCAGGCGTTGATGATCGGCTGGCTGACCGGGTCCCGGGCAGCACGGCGCTCGGTCTCGCCGAGCGCCTTGAGCCGCTCGGTCTCGCGCATGATCCAGTCGTGACCGGTCGGCTCGGGTGCGGACCCTCGTGTGGTTGCGCTCATCGTGGAACTTTCGGGAGGCCCAGGCCGAACATCGAGATCAGCTCGCTCTGCACCTCGTTGACCCCGCCGCCGAAGGTGAGCACGAGGTTCCGTTTGGAGGTCGCGTCGAGATAGTGCATCAGCAGGGCGGTGTCGCGCTCCGCCGGGTCGCCGTACGCCGTGACGACGCGCTCCAGCGCCAGCCCGAGCCACTGCACCTCCTCGGAGGCGAACACCTTCGAGGCGGAGGCGTCCGCGATGGCCTCCCGGCCGGTGGCTCCCGTGCCCGCCACCTGCCAGTTGAGCAGCTCGTTGACCCGGAAGGCCGCAGTCGTGCGAGCCAGGGTGTCGCGCACCCAGCCGACCTCGAGCAGCGGCGTGCCGTCGGGGTCGGTCCGGTCCCGAGCCCACTCGGTGACGAGGTCACGCAACCCCTCGAGGCGGCCGGCGGGACCCAGCATCACCCGCTCGTGGTTGAGCTGGGTGGTGATCAGGCGCCAGCCCTGGTTCTCCTCGCCGACCAGCATGTCGACGGGGACGCGCACGTCGTTGTAGTAGGTGGCGTTGACGTGGTGCGAGCCGTCGGAGGTGATGATCGGCGTCCAGGAGTAGCCCGGGTCGGAGGTGTCCACGATCAGCACCGAGATGCCCTGGTGCTTGGGCGCGTCGGGGTCGGTGCGGACGGCCAGCCACACGTAGTCGGCGGCGTGTCCCCCGGTCGTCCAGAGCTTCTGCCCGTTGACGACGTAGTGGTCGCCTTCTCTGCGGGCCGTGGTGCGCAGGGAGGCGAGGTCGGTGCCGGCATCCGGCTCGGAGTAGCCGATGGCGAAGTGCACGTCCCCGGCGAGGATCCGCCCCAGGAACAGGTCCTTCTGCTTCTCGGTGCCGAACGCCTGGAGCGTCGGGCCGACCGTCTGCAACGTGACGGCCGGCAGGTGCACGTCGCCACGGGCCGCCTCGTTGGCGAAGATCTGCTGCTCGATGCCGCCCAGCCCCTTCCCGCCGTACTCCTCGGGCCAGCCGACGCCCATCCAGTGGTCGTCCCCCATCTGCCTGATGGTGCGGTGGTAGGCCTCGCCGTGGCGGTCGCTCATCATCTCCAGCCGGTCCTCGCGGGAGACGAGCGCGGTGAAGTAGTCGCGCACCTCGTCCTTGAAGGCACGTTGCCCGGCGGTGAGCTCGGTGTTCTTCGCCGCGGGCGACTCCCACGCCGGCGCTGCCGCGAGGGCCGCCTCGACCCCACCCAGGGCCCGGGACAGGTCCTTGACACGGGCGAAGTAGCGGTGCAGCGGATAGGTCTCGTCGACCCCCATGCCGCCGTGCAGGTGCTGGCAGGTCTGCAGGGCCGCGGGTGCCCGGTCACAGAACCAGTACGCCCCGATGGCGAGGTCGTCACCTGCCGGCTCCCCGAGTGCGACCCGGCGGGTGGCCTCCTCGGCGGCCAGGGTGACCATCCGGGAGGCGACGTAGACGTCGGCCATCTGGATCGCCACGCCCTGGAACTCCGCGAGCCGACGCCCGAACTGGGTGCGCTCCTTGACGTAGCCGGCGGTGAGGTCGCACGCGCCGGCGAGCAGACCGGCCCCGTGCTGGAGCAGGGCGGCGACCGCGTGCTCGCGCAGCACGGCCGCTGCCCCGTCGCCCAGGACTCCCAGGACCGGGGTCTGGTCGAAGGTCCAGGTCGCCTCGGCGTCGGCACCTCGTGAGCTGGTCGTGACGCTGCGGCGGGCACCCTCGCTGTGCGGGTCGAGGAGCACGACCACCGGGTCGCCCGCCGGCCCGGTGGCCGTGACGAGCAGCACGGTGGTGACTCCCGGGAGGGCGGCGAACGTGGGGACCGCGACCTTGCGGCCGGTGAGCCGGTCATCCTCCAGCCGCGTCGAGGGGTGCTGCGGGAGCGGCCGGCCGGGTTCGTTGAGGGCGGGCGCGACCAGCAGGTCGCCCGCCACGAGCCGCGGCACCAGCGCCTCCTGCTGCTCGGACGTGGCGCTGCGCACCAGGGTCGTCAGCCCGCAGGCCAGCGTCTCCCGGAACGGCAGGTCGGCGGCACGGGTCCCGAGCTCGCGCACCAGCACCCCGATCTCGGCCAGGCCGAGCCCCTCGCCGCCGAGGGCCGTGGGTGCGGCGAGACCCAGCAGGCCCGCCTCCGCGCAGGCGCGCCAGCTCTCCACCGGGTCCTCGGGCCCCTTGTCGAGGACGTCGGTGAGCACCGAGCGGATCTCGACCGACACGTCCTCGCTCATCGGAACCCCTTTCACCCCAGAAACTGTAACCTGTTCTAGTCTAGGGACTGCCCGGTCAACCGCAACCTGAGGGGGACGCGATGATCTCGACGCTCGGCAGCTGCCTGGGGCGGACCGTCCGCTCCCAACTGGACCGTCTCGTGGCGCTGCCGGACGTGACCATCCCCGAGGGGCGCTGGCTCGAGCTGCCGCGTCGCGGGCGGACGTGGCTCACCGAGGTGCCCGGGCCACCGGGGGCCCCCACCATCGTGCTGCTGCACGCGGTCGGGTGCACCGGCATGCTCACCTGGTTCCCGTTGGTGCACCAGCTGGCCGAGCACTTCAACGTGGTGGTCTTCGACCAGCGCTGGCACGGACGCGGGATCATCTCCGAGCACTTCTCCCTGCAGGACTGCGCCGACGACGTGGCCGCGGTGATCACCGAGCTGGGGCTCGAGGACCCGGTCGTCGCCGGCTACTCGATGGGCTCGGTCATCGCCCAGCGCACCTGGCGCCAGCATCCCGACCTCGTCGGCGGACTGGTGCTCGCCGCCACGACCGACCGCTTCCGCACCAACGGTCGCGAGGCCGTCTTCCACTCCGGGATGGAGGTCTCGATGGGTGCACTGCGCGCACTGTCGAAGTCCCGGACCGTACGCCGCGCCACCCGGTCTACCGCCGAGGCGTTCCGGGTGCCCGACCTCGACCTGGCCCAGTGGGCGCTCGAGGAGTGGCGCAGCACCAGCCCGTGGGCGGTCGCGCAGGCGGTCGCCGCGCTGGGCCGGCACCACTCGACGCCGTGGCTCTCCGGCATCGACGTGCCGACCGCGGTGGTCATCCCCTGCAAGGACAAGGCCATCCCGGTCGACCGCCAGCGAGCCCTGGCCGCCCGGATCCCCGGCGCGACCGTGCACGAGGCGGCGTGCGGGCACGCGGGCTGCGTCGTGCGCTCGGACCTGTTCACCCCGATCTTCATCGAGGCCGCGCGGGTGACCGCCGCGCGGGTCCGCGACGAGCGCCGGCTCGACGCCTAGTCCCCGCGCGCTCCGGCCCGCGCGCCCGGCTTCTTCGTCTGCGCGGAGGTGCCCGTGGCCGCGGCGTGCAGGGCGTCGAGCTCCTCGGGGAACGCCTCGGTCAGCCTCCACGGCTGGGGGACCATCTCGCGGCACGCGATCGCGCCGACGTGGACCTTGCCGTCGCTCGACATGACCGTGATGTTCAGGCCCGCCCCGTGGAAGACCGGGCCGAGCGGGTAGAGACCCTCGATCCTGGCGCCGATGAAGTACAGCGGCAGCGGGGGGCCGGGGACGTTGGAGATCACCAGGTTGTGGATCACCGGACCGCTGTCGGCCAGCCCCAGCGAGGAGACCATCCGCACGGCGAGCCCGAAGGTCCGCGGCGCGGCGAACTCCGCCCAGTCCTGGAGCGTGTCGGCCGGGATCGCCTGGTGGTGCTCCTTGGCCTTGGTGTTGGCTGCGGAGACCTGGGCCAGGCGCGCCAACGGGTCCGCGACGTCGGTGCCGAGCCGGGAGAAGATCGTGGAGACCTTGTTGCTGCCACCCGCCTTGCGCGAGGTGCCCCGCACCGAGACCGGCACCGAGGCGAGCAGCGAGCTCTCCGGCAGCTCGCCGCGCTCCTCGAGGTAGCGGCGCAGGGCACCGCCGCACAGCGCGAGCACGACGTCGTTGACCGTGGCGCTCTCGACCGCGTTCTTGATCTCCTTGATCTTCTCCAGCGCCAGGTCGGCGACCGCGACCGTGCGGTGCCCGGTGATGGTGCCGTTGAAGGAGGTCCGCGGCGCGGTGAGCGGCGCCGCCATCGCAGTGCCGCTGCGGGCCCGCCCGATCGTCTTGGTGAGCACCCCGGCGGTGGGGCCCACCAGCTTCGCCACGGCCACCGGCTTGGCGAGGTTGGTCAGGATGCCGCGCGCCAGCAGCTCGACGTCGCCGGGGTCGCGCGGCGGGGACACGTCGGTGGGCGCGGTCTCGATCGGGGGCGCGTCCGGCTCGAGGCTGCACAGGTAGGAGATGGCGTTGGCGCCGGAGACACCGTCCACGGTGCAGTGGTGCATCTTGGTGAACACCGCCACCTTGCCGGAGGCCAGCCCCTCGATCACCACGAACTCCCACAGCGGCCGCGAGCGGTCCAGCGGGATGCCGGCCACGTGCCCGCACAGGTCGGCGAGCTCGCGCTCGCCACCCGGTGAGGGCAGCGCCATCCGGTGCACGTGCCGGTCGATGTCGAAGTCGTCGTCGTGGATCCACACCGGGTGGTCGATGCCCAGCGGCACCTGCTTGAGCTTGCGGTGGAACATCGGCACCCCGGCGATCCGCCGCTCCAGCTCGTCCTTGAACTCGTCGAAGGCGTAGCCCCCGGGGATCGTCGCCGGGTCGAGCAGGATCAGCCCGCACACGTGCAGCAGCTGCGACGGCGTCTCGAGGTACAGGAAGCTCGCGTCGAGCCCACTCAGGCGGTCCATGGGCGAATCCTAGACCGAGGTGTGGAACACGTTCTAGTTCTTGCCGGGTCGCCCTTCTCACACCCGGCGCTGGATCGGCGGGCACTACCGTGCACGGCATGTCCTTCCGCCGCCGTCAGCTCATGCTCGCCGCCCTGACCGCGAACGCGGTGCGGCCAGTGGCCGGGCGCTACGCCTCGATCCCGGCCTTCTTCGCCGGGTGGCTGGCCAGCGAGCTCGCCCCCCAGCTGCTCACGCTCAGCGCCCTCGACACGGTCGGCGAGCTGTCCGTACGCCGCCGGCGGCCGGGCCACCGCCGCCCGGACCGGGTCGGACTCGCGCTCGCCGCGGCGACCACCGGCGGTCTGGGCTACCTGATCGTCAACGCCCACCGGGCTGCCTCCCACGTCGAGACCACGCTGCGTGACGGGCTCGGCGAGGACTACCTCGACGACCTCGAGGACCTGCCGGACGCCGAGGACCTCCGGACCCGGCTGCGCGAGATCGCCCGCCCGTTCAAGCTGTCCCGCCCGGGGGTCGAGGTGATCCGCGACGTCAACTACACCACCGGCGGCCGGCGGGCCCGCCTCGACATCTACCGGCCGCGCGGGGCCGACCTGGAGAACGCGCCGGTGCTGGTGCAGATCCACGGCGGCGCCTGGACCATCGGCTCCAAGGAGCAGCAGGGCCTGCTGCTGATGAACCGGATGGCCGAGCGTGGCTGGGTGTGCGTGGCGATGAACTACCGGCTGGCGCCCAAGCACCCCTGGCCGGCGCAGATCGTCGATGTGAAGAAGGCGATCGCCTGGACCCGCGAGCACATCGCCGCCTACGGCGGGGACCCCTCCTACCTCGTCGCCACCGGCGGCTCCGCCGGTGGCCATCTGGCAGCCCTGGCCGCTCTCACACCCGGTGAGCCGGAGTACCAACCCGGGTTCGAGGACGCCGACACCAGCGTGGCCGGGTGCGTGCCGTTCTACGGCGTCTACGACCTGGCCGGCCTCACCGGCGACAAGCACGCGGTGGGCATGCGCGACTACTTCCTGGGCCCTCGGGTCTTCTGCGAGGACCCCCGCACGCACCTCGAGGACTTCGTGAAGGCCTCGCCGCTGGTGCACGTCTCCCCGGACGCGCCGGACTTCTTCGTGCTGCACGGCGCCAACGACTCCCTGGTCCACATCGACCAGGCCCGCGCGTTCGTCACCGCCCTCCAAGCGGAGTCGAGGACCACCGTGACCTTTGCGGAGTTCCCCGGCACCCAGCACGCCTTCGAGGTGTTCGGGTCCATCCGCAGCCACCACGTCATCCGGGCGGTCGAGCGCTGGCTGGTGCACCACCGGGCCCGGTTCGTCGCCGCGGACCGCGGACGGGACTCAGCCGCGGGGTAGCCCCAGGATCCGCTCCCCCGCCACGTTGCGCAGCACCTGCGTGGTGCCCCCCGCGATGGACAGGCACCGGGTCATCAGCAGCTCGTGCATCGCCGCCCGGGCGAGTTCGTCGTCGGTGAAGATCCGGTGCCCGAGCAGCTCCACGACCAGCTCGGCGGAGTCCTGGCGGCTGCGCACGCCCACCAGCTTGGCCACGCTCGACTCCGGCCCCGGGCCGGCCCCCGAGAGCGAGCGCAGCGTCGCCCGCGTGGCCAGCAGCGAGACCACCGTCGCCCACGCCACCGCGCGTCCCACCGCCGCCGGGGCCACCTGGTCGGCTCCCCCGGCGGTCCCGTCGCCGAGCAGCCGCACCGCCCGCTCCGGGGAGTCGCCCAGGTGCGAGCCGGCCATCGCCACCCGCTCGTTCGCCAGCGTCGTGCGGGCCAGCCGCCAGCCTCCGTGGACCTCCCCGACCACGCAGTCGTCGGGGACGAACACGTCGTCGAGGAAGACCTCGTTGAACATCGCCTCCCCGGTCAGCTCGCGCAGCGGCCGGGTCTCGATCCCCGCGCTGGTCATGTCCAGGAGGAAGTAGGTGATGCCGGCGTGCGGCTCGGCGTCGGGGTCGGTGCGGGCCAGGCAGATCGCCCAGTCCGCGCGGTGCGCCAGGGAGGTCCACACCTTCTGCCCGGTCAGCCGCCACCCCGGCGCGCCGTCGCGGCCGTCTTGACCTTCGGGGACCCGGACGGCCCGGGTGCGCAGGGAGGCGAGGTCCGAGCCCGCACCCGGCTCGCTGAACAGCTGGCACCACGCGAGCTCGCCGCGCAGGGTGGGGCCGAGGAAGCGCTCCTGCTGCGCCTGGCTGCCGTGCGCGATGATCGTCGGGGCCGCCCAGGCCCCGATCCCCAGGTCGGGACGCAGCACACCGGCCCGGCCCAGCTCCTCCTCGACCAGCAGCTGCAGGACCGGGTCGGCCCCGAGCCCGTGCGGGCGGGGCCAGTGCGGCGCCAGGTAGCCGGAGTCGGCCAGGGCGGAGCGGCGCTCGTCCTCGGGCAGGGCAGCGATCCGCTCCGCCTCGGCGCGCACCTCGCTACGGCGAGCCTGCTCGACGCCGAGGTCGACGTGCAGGTGCCGGCGCACCCCCCGGGTGGCGAGGTCGCCCAGCCGGGCGGCTGCGGCGTCGGCGGGTCCGACGAGCGCTCGCAGGGCGAGCGCCCGCCGCAGGTAGAGGTGTGCGTCGTGCTCGAAGGTGAACCCGATGCCGCCGAGCACCTGGATGCAGTCCTTGGCCACCGCGACCGCCCCGTCGAAGCAGACCCCGCCCGCCACGAGGGCGGCGAACTCGTGCTGTGCCTCCACCTCGTCCCCGGCCCGGGCGGCGTCCCAGGCGGCGGCGGTGACCGACTCGCTGGTCTCCAGCATCTGCGCACACAGGTGCTTGACGGCCTGGAAGCTCCCGATCTTCCGGCCGAACTGCTCGCGCACCCCGGCGTAGGAGACCGCCGTGTCCAGGCACCAGCGTGCCACTCCGGACGCCTCGGCGGCGCCCAGCGTCGCCACGAGGCGGCGCAGCCGGTCGGGCGAGAGGCCGGGGACCACGTTGCCCTCGAGCATGGCCGGGTCGACCAGCGAGATCCGTCGGGACAGGTCCGGGGACACGCCGGGCTCCTGGGTGAGGCCGGCGAGGTCCACCAGCACCACGTCGTCGCCCTGGACGACCAGGGCGTGGCTCGCCCCCGGGCCGTCGTGCAGGACCCCGCCGGGGCCCAGGGCGAGCGCGACGCGCATCTCCCCCGTCGCCACCGGGCCGGCCCCCTCCCCCAGGGCGACCGACGCGACGGCGGTGCCGAGGAGTGGGCCGGGCACCAGCTCGTGCGCCGCGGCCTCCAGCGCGACCGCGAGGTCGAGCAACGACCCACCGCCCCCACCGAGCCGCTCGGGCACGGCGATCGCGGCCAGCCCCATCTCGGCGACGGCGGCGCCCTGGTCGGCGAAGTCCGCGGCCGGGTTCTCCTCCGCCTTGCGGGCGGCCTCGATCCCGCCCAGCGAGCCCGCCCAGGCGGTCATCGACTCGGCAAGCCCGGCGTGGTCCTCGCTGATCCCGATCGGCACGTCCTCCACCTTCCCGTGGCGCCTCAACGGCAGTCGAAAACTAGAACGTGTTCCAATCATGCCATGCTCCGTACGCACGCGACCAGCACCGCTCACGTGCCGGCGACCGGGCCCGTAGGGTTCCGCGCGTGAGCGAGATCCCCGACGACCTGCTGGCCCACGCCCGTGCCGCGAAGGGGTTCATGCCCGAGGAGGAGGGCCGGTTCCTGCACGCCACCGCCCTCGCCCACCTCTGCGACGGCCCGGCCCTCGAGATCGGGACCTACTGCGGCAAGTCCGCCATCTGGCTGGGGGCGGCCGCGCGGGTGCGGGGCAGCACCGTGTTCACCCTGGACCACCACCGCGGGTCGGAGGAGAACCAGGCCGGCTGGGAGCACCACGACGCCAGCCTCGTCGACGAGGAGTCGGGGCGCATGGACACCCTGCCCGTCTTCCGGCACACGCTCGCCCGGGCCGGGCTGGAGGAGGAGGTGGTGGCCCTCGTCGGCAGCTCGACCACCGTGGCTCGGCACTGGCGCACCCCGGTGGCGCTGCTCTTCATCGACGGGGGCCATGCCGAGGAGCCTGCGCAGAACGACTACACCGGCTTCGCCCGCTGGGTCCGGCCCGGGGGCGCGCTCGCGGTCCACGACGTCTTCGAGCGCCCGGAGGAGGGTGGCCAGGCCCCCTTCCACGTCTGGCAGCGGGCCGTGGACGGCGGCGCGTTCACGCCCGCGGGAGCCGTCGGGTCGCTGCGGGTGCTGCGCCGGACCTCAGGCTCGCCGGGAGACGACGTCGGCTGAGGACGCCACCGCCCCCGTGCCGGGACAACCGCACTCCAGACCGATCTCCTGGAAGGGCGCAGCCAGGGTCTCGCCGCGCATGATCCCGGACGCCGGGGAGGTCCGGGAAAGCTCGTCGGCGGCGAGGATCACCGCAGCGGCGGTGTAGGTGGTCTGCTCCTCGGGCCAGAAGACCCCCTCGGGGTGCACCGACCCCGTCCAGTAGCTGCCGTTCTCGTGCCGCAGGTGCTGCATGTCGGCGTAGAGGCCGAGGGCGCGCTCGTGGTCGCCGAGGCCGTCCAGCGCCATCACCAGCTCGCAGGTCTCCGCACCGGTCACCCACGGGTTGGAGACCACGCAGCGGATCCCGAGCCCGGGGTGCACGAACTCCTCCCAGCGACCGGCGAGCAGCTCGCGTCCGGCCGCACCCCGGACGGCACCACCGAGGACCGGGTAGTACCAGTCCATCGAGAAGGCGCTCTTGTCCAGGAACAGGTCCCGGTGCTCGCGCAGCGCGTGCCCGAGCCGGCCGCCGGCCAGCTCCCACTCCGGTTGGGGGTGGTCCACGAGGTCGGCGAGCGCGACGCCGGCACGCAGCGACTGGTAGATGCTGGCCGAGCCTGCCAGCAGCGCGTCGCGGTTGACCCGTGCCGGTCCGTGCTCGTCCCACTCCTGCGACCAGGCGATGCCACCGAAGGGCAGCTGCATCCCGACCACGAAGTCCAGCGCGCGACGCACCACGGGCCACATCCGCCTCACGAACGCCCGGTCACGCCGCAGCATCCAGTGGTGCCAGACCCCCACCGCGAGGTAGGCCGACATGTTCGTCTCACCGCTGGCGTCCTCGACTGCGCCCGCGACCGTCTTCATCGCCCACGACCCGTCGTGCCGCTGCTGGCGCACGCACCAGTCGTACGCCGCCTCCGCTGCCCCGACCTCGCCGGCGACCAGCAGCGCCATCGCCGCCTCGACGTGGTTCCAGACGTCGACGTGCTCGCCCACGGTCCACGGCACCGCCCCGTCGGGCTCCTGCATCGCCGCGATCGAGGCGGCCGTGGTGGCCACCTGCTCGCCGGTGAGCACACCGGCGACCGCGGGGACCTGGTGTCCGGTCTGCGCGCCGTCGGCGGGACCGGAGGCGGGCGGGGTCACGTGTGCACGGTCCCGGGCTTGCGCAGGTAGAGGACCATGCTCTTCCCGATCAGCGGGTCGAGCACCTTCTCCGCCCCCCGGGTCAGGGTGCTCCAGCGCGGGGTGCGCATGATGTCCCAGACCAGCACCTGGTGGTAGGCCCGCACCAGCCGGTTGTCCTCGTTGTCGACGCCGACGGCGCACTTGATCCACCAGTAGGGCGAGTGCAGGCCGTGGGCGTGGTCGCGCCCCTCGAGGACGAGCCCGGCGTGCGCCAGCTTCGCGACCAGCTCCCGGCCGGTGTAGATGCGGACGTGGCCGCCCTCGACCTCGTGGTAGGCGTCGCTGAGCGCCCAGCAGATCTTCTCCGGCAGCCAGCGCGGGACCGTGACCGCGATCGTCCCGCCGGGACGCAGCACGCGCACCAGCTCGGCGATGGCGGCATCGTCGGCGGGGACGTGCTCGAGCACCTCGGAGGCCACGACCCGGTCGAACTCGCCGTCGGCGAAGGGCAGGGACAAGGCGTCGCCCTGCTTGACGTCGGCCTCGGCGCCGTCGGGGACCTCACCGGCCTCCCGCATCGCGGCGAACAGCTCGGAGACGCCGGAGAGCTCGTCGGCGTCCTGGTCGAAGGCGATCACGTCGGCGCCCCGGCGGTACATCTCGAAGGCGTGCCGGCCCGCGCCGCACCCCATGTCGATCACCCGGTCGCCGGGGAGCAGCCCGAGCCGCTCGAAGTCAACGGTGAGCACGGTGGCCTCCTGTGGTGTCCTGGGGGTGTGCGGCGAGGACCTCTTCGTAGGCGGCCGCCGTCGCTGCGGCCACCGCGTGCCAGCTGAACCGGTCCAGCACCCGGGCCCGGCCGGCCCGCCCCATCCTGGCCCTGCGCTCCGGGTCGTCGAGCATCGCCTCGAGGGCGCGCTCGAGCTCGCCCACGTCCCCGGGGGTGACCAGGTCGGCGCACTCGCCGTCGGGTCCCACCACCTCGGGGATCGCCCCCGCTCGGCTGACCACCAGCGGGGTCTCGCAGGCCATCAGCTCGGCGGTGGGCAGCGAGAAGCCCTCGTAGAGCGAGGGCACGCAGGCCACCTCTGCCGAGCCCATCACCTCGACCAGCTCGGCGTCGCTGATCCCGCTGACGAACGTGACGTGCTCGGCGATGCCGAGCTCCTCGATGAGCCGCTCGGTCCGGCCGCCGGGGGTGGGGCGGGTCACCAGGACCAGGGAGACCTCGCGCTCGGTGCGCAGCTTGGCGAAGGCCTCGAGCAGCGTGGCGATGCCCTTCATCGGAGCGTCCGCGCTGGCCATCGCCACGATGCGGCCCCGGACCCGCGGCACGGTGGGCGGGCCGAAGACGTCGTCGACCCCGAGCGGGATCACCTGCAGGTCCTCGGGATCGACTCCGAAGTCGGCGACGATGTCGCGGCGGCTGGACTCCGAGACGGTCAAGACCTTCCCCACGCGCCGGGCGACCTTCCCCTGCATCCGCACGAAGCCGTACCACCGGCGCAGGGTCAGCCGCGCACGCAGTGACGAGGCCGCCTCGAGGTCGATGCGCCGGTCGAAGGTGATCGGGTGGTGGATGCTCGTGATCAGCGGCAGACCCATCCGCGCGATGTCGAGCACGCCGTAGCCGAGCACCTGGTTGTCGTGGACGATGTCGAAGTCCTCGAGACGCCCGCGCAGCAGCCGCGCGACCCGCTTGGAGAAGGTCTTGGGCTCCGGGAAGCCGGCGGTCCACATGGTCAGGACCTCCTCGACGTCGATCAGGTCGCGGATCTCCGAGGGCCGTGGCGTGCGGAACGGGTCCGGTTCGCGGTAGAGGTCCAGACTCGGCACCTTGGTCAGCCCGACCCCCTCGTCCAGCTCGGGGTAGGGCTGCCCGGAGAACACCTCCACGGTGTGCCCGAGATCGACCAGCTCCCGGCTGAGATGGCGGATGTAGACGCCCTGACCGCCGCAGTGCGGCTTGCTGCGGTAGGACAAGAGTGCGATGCGCAAGTGGCGCCTTCCCGGGGCCCGGGCCGGTTTCTCCGGCGTGGGACCGCCATGTGCCTAACTGGAACGTGTTTCTATTATGCCGGACCTGACTGGTAACCTCGCCGTGGGTCCGCAGGGACAGTGTGCGGGGGAGGCTCAGAGACGATCACGTCCGGGAGGTTGAGATCTTGGCCACCGTGAGCTCGCTGACCCACGAGGACCTGGGCTCCGCCGCCCAGCGTGACCGGCGTCGGCGCATCCTCGACGCCACGGTGACGCTCGCGTCGCGGGGTGGCTTCGACGCGGTGCAGATGCGAGCGGTCGCCGAGCAGGCCGACGTCGCCCTGGGCACCCTCTACCGCTACTTCCCCTCCAAGATCCATCTGCTCGTCTCCGCGCTGGCGCGCCAGTTCGAGGAGACCGAGGCCAGCCTCGGGCGCCGCCACATCCCCGGACCGACGCCGGCCGACCGGGTCGAGTACGTCCTGACCCGGGCCACCCGCGGCATGCAGCGCGAGCCGCAGCTGACCGAGGCGCTCACCCGCGCCTTCATGTTCGCCGACGCCAGCGTGGCCAGCGAGATCCACGTGGTCGGCCTGAAGCTCACCGCGATGCTCAACCGTGCGCTCCAGGGCGAGCAGTACGTCGACGGCGCCGAGCCGACCGACGAGGAGATCGCCGTGGCCCGCGTGATCAGCGACGTGTGGCTGGCGGCCCTGGTCTCCTGGGTGACCGGGCGCTCCTCCGCCGACGAGGTCTCCGAGCACCTGACCACGGCCGTCCGGCTCCTCCTGCGCTAGGACGAGGACTCACCCGCCGAAGGCGTGGGTGGCGGTCGCGCCCCCGTCGATCGCCAGCTCCGAGCCGGTGACGAAGCTGGACTCGTCACTGGCGAGGTAGACGTAGGCCGGGGCGACGTCGACGGGCTCGCCGACCCGCTTGAGGGCGACCTTGGTGGCGCCGTACTCCATCGCGGCGTCGCCGCCGTGAATGCGGGTCATCGGGGTGTCGATCATGCCCGGGTGCACGGAGTTGACCCGGATCCCGCGAGGACCGAGCTCCATCGCGGCGGCCTTGGTCATGCCGCGGATGGCGAACTTGGTGGCCGAGTACGCCGTGCACATCGCCATCCCCCCGAGCCCCTCGATCGAGGACGCGTTGACGATCGAGCCGCCGCCGTTCTTCCGCATCGTGCGGGCGACGTGCTTCATGCCCAAGAAGCAGCCGACCTGGTTGACGTTGACCAGGAGCAGGTACTCCTCGAGCGCCATCTTCTCCACCTCGGCGAAGCGCAGCAGGCCGGCGTTGTTCACCAGGACGTTCACCGGGCCGAACCGCTCGTTCGCCTCGGCGACCAGCGCCTCCCACGACGCCTCGTCGCTCACGTCGTGGCGCCGGAAGAAGGCCGCGTCCGCACGCTCGAGGCACAGCTCGTCGGCGAGCGCCTGGCCGGCCTCCTCGGCGATGTCGGCGATGACGACCTGCGCCCCCTCGGCCACGAAGGCCCGTGCGATCGCGGCCCCCTGACCCTGGGCCGCCCCGGTGACGATGGCGCGCTTGTCCTGGAGTCTGTTCACGGCTGCTCTCCCCTGCTCGGCACGAGATCCATCACGGAGTCGGCGGCGAAGCCGACAGCCGGGTCGCGCCCGGCGAAGTAGCCGCCGAGCTCCCGGTCCAGGCCCTCGAGGTCCCAGGTCTCGCCGGTGGTGTCGAAGCGCTGCTCGACGACCGGCGCCGCGAGCAGGGCCACCATCCCGGCGTACACCACGAAGACCTGCGCGGTGATCCGCGCGGCCGCGGGCGAGGCCAGGTAGGCGACCAGAGGCGCCACGTGGTCCGGCGAGTAGGGGTCGACGGCGCGACCTGAGTCGTCGGCGCCGAACACCTCGGCCGTCATCGCGGTCCGGGCCCGCGGGCAGATGGCGTTGGCCCGCACCCCCACCCGGGCCAGCCCGCGAGCGGTGGAGAGGGTGAGAGCGGTGATCGCTCCCTTGGCCGCGGCGTAGTTGGCCTGGCCTGGCGACCCGGTGAGGAACGCCTCGGAGGCGGTGTTCACCACGGCCGCATCCACCGCCTCGCCGGTCTCCTTGTAGCGCGCGCGCCAGTGGGCCGCGGCGTTGCGGGAGAGCAGGAAGTGACCGCGCAGGTGCACCTTGACCACGAGGTCGAAGTCCTCGTCGCTCATGTTGAACAGCATCCGGTCGCGGGTGACCCCCGCGTTGTTCACCACCACGTCGAGCCGCCCGAGCTTGTCCACGGCGGCCTCCAGCATCGCCTCGGCGGTGGCGCTCTCCCCCACGTCGCCGGGCACGACCAGGGCCTCCACCCCCGTGGCCCGCACCTCCTCCGCGGTCTCCTCGGCAGCACCGGGGAGGTCGTTGAGGACGACGTTGGCGCCGGCGCGCGCGAGGGCGAGCGCCTCCGCCCGGCCGAGGCCGGCGCCGGCACCCGTCACGACGGCCACGCGCCCCTCCAGGGACGCGGCGGGTGGATGCTGGACGGTGGGGGCTGGCGGGGGTGCTGGCATGTGTGGCCGGGCTCCTTGCTCGGTCGGCGGGTGGGTGGGTGCGGCTGCGGGGCCGGGTCGTGCGGGTCGTGGCGCGGGCCCCGTTCAGTCCTCGACGATGCTGATCGCCGACTTCGGGCACGCGGCCACGGCCTGCTGGACCACGGCCTCGTCCTCCTCGGGGACACGCTCGTCGATGACCTGCAGATAGTCCTCGTCATCGACCGCGAAGTGGTCCGGGGCCAGCGCCTCGCACATGGCGTTGGACTCGCACAGGTCGAAGTCCACCTTGATCTTCTTCATGCTTCCTCCGTTGGGTTGCGGCGGGTGGTGGGTGGTTGTCCCAACCGGGATCAGCCCGGGCCGGCACCGGGAGGGCCGCCCATCTTGCGGTGGTCCCAGCTGGCCACCTTGACCGCCTCGACCACGATGCCGACCCGCTTGCGTGCCTGCTTCTCGACGATCTCGTCCCCGAGGTCGCCCAGATCCACGCCACCGGCCATCCGGCACGCGACCTTGGCACCGAGCGCCCGGATGTCGTCGTAGTCCTCCAGCAGCCGGGCCTTGCCCTGCAGGGAGACGCCCCGGAGCTCGAAGTAGTCCGCACCGTCCTCGACCAGGCAGGTGACCCGCGCGTCGCGCCGCAGGTTGAGGACCTTCTGGGAGCGGCCGTAGGTCCAGAACGCGAGCTGCCCCTCCTCGACCACGTAGAACAACGTGGTCAGGTGTGGGGCCCCGTCCGGGCCGATCGTGGCGACCTGCACCTTGAGGTTCTCGGCGAGGAACTGCGCGATCTCCTCCTCGCTCATCTGCACGGTGTTGCGGCCGGTCGGCATGACTAGGACCCTTCGCTGGAGTGGCCGGGGAAGACGTGCGCCTCGGGGTCGACCAGGACGGCGGCGTTGTTGACCGCCGTGGCGACCTCGCCGAACCCGACCGCGATCAGGCGCACCTTGCCGTCGTACTCGGTGATGTCCCCGGCCGCGAGGATCCGGGGGACGCTGGTGTGCATCGCGGTGTCGACCTTGATGTGCCGCTTGTCGAACTCCATGCCCCAGTCCTCCATCGCGCTGAGGTCGGCGACGAAGCCGAGGGCGGCGACGACAGCCTGGGCGGGGCGGGTGAGCACGTCGCCGTCGGTGGTGGTGATCTCCACGCTCTCGACGTGGTGCTCGCCCTGCAGTGCGGTGACCTGCGCCTTGGTGATCACCTCGGTGCTCCCGGCCAGCACGGCGTCGACGGTGGCCTGGTGGGCTCGGAACCTGTCCCGGCGGTGCACCAGCGTCACCGAGGACGCGATCGGCTCGAGGTGGTGTGCCCAGTCGAAGGCGCTGTCGCCACCGCCGACGATGACCACGTCGCGGCCGGCGTACTCGGCGAAGGAGGGGACGAAGAAGACCAGGCCCCGGTCCTCCCACCCCTCGCCCGCCGGCAGCGGTCGGGGGGTGAACTTGCCGATCCCGGCGGTGATGATGACGACCTTGGCGTTGACGACGGTGCCGTCGTCCAGCTCCACGCGGACCCCCGCGTCGTGCGCCTTCACCGCGCTGGCGGTGCGGCCGAGGAGATAGGTCGGGTGCGCGCTCGCGGCCTGCTCGACCAGCTGCTCGACCAGCTCACGACCCAGGATGCTGGGGAAGCCGGCGACGTCGAGGATCGCCTTCTCGGGGTAGAGCGCAGAGACCTGCCCGCCGAGCTCGGGCAGTGAGTCGACCAGCGTCACGCTCATGCCGCGGAAGCCTGCGTAGTAGGCGCCGAACAGGCCGGCCGGGCCGGCGCCGACGATGAGCAGGTCGGTCTCCAGCTCTGGCGGGGACGTCGGGTCGCTCAACGTTCGCCCTTTCGTGGCCGGAAACTGGAACGTGTTCTAATTTATCAGAACGGCTTCAACTTCGATATCCGCCAGTCTCCATCACCGCGCGTCAAGGTGACCAACACCCGGCTGCTGTCGACACGCTGGCTGTCGGCGCCCTTGGCGGTGGTCACCTGGTTGACGAAGAGCAGGGCGACGACCTTGTGCTCGGTCGCGGAGACGATCGAGGTCGCGGCCACGTTGGCGGTCAGCTTCACCTGGTTCTTCACCGTCTGCGCCTTCACCCCGGCCATCGTCTTCTCGTACTCCTTGCGGAAGCTGGGTGCGAGCACGGCCTTGTTGGCCTCGATGTCCTTGTCCAGGGTCTGCCAGTCGTAGGAGAGCACCTTCTGGGTCAGTCGGGCGGCTGCGCTCATCCCGGCGTCGCGCGCCGTGGCCGAGGTGATCGCCCCGTCGGGGGCGGCCCCGTCGGCCGGGTGCTCGCTGCGCCACCAGGCATAGCCGCTCACCCCGGCCAGGACCAGGCAGAGCGCCACCAGGATCCCCAGCAGCCGGAAGCTGGCGAGCAACGGCACCGAGCGCCCGGTGTCCTCGGTGTCCTCGGTGCTGTCGGTGCTGTTGTCGGTGCTGTCGGTGTCGTCGGTGCCGCCGTCAGGCTCGTTCTCGGCGCCGTTGGGCAGGCCCGCGTCGGCCCCCACCTCCCCCAGGTCCACCTGGTCCGCGCCTGGGTCCCCCTGGCTGAGGTCGCTTCGGCAGTAGCGGCACTTGACCGCCGCCGCCTTGATCGTCTCGGCGCAGTAGGGGCAGACCTTCTCCTGGGCGCCCGGTTGCGCGGCCGTGCTCATGCGACGAACTGGAGATTGGAGGCGAGCCAGTTCCCGCCCTTGCGGACCATCTGGAGCTTGAAGCGGTAGTTCCGTGGCTCCGCCTTGCCCTTGGTCCCCTTGTTCTTCACCGAGGAGTCGGCGGCCACGAAGACCACCGCGTTGTCGCGATCGATGTCGCCGATGCCGACCGCGAGCACCTTGCCCGTGGACACGGCGTGCTGGTCCTGGGCCTGGGCCTTGATGGTCACCTTGGCCTTGTCGTACTGCTCCTTGAAGGTGCCGGTGGCGCCGGCGAGGACCTTCTCGATGAGCGGGTCCATGTTCTGGTAGTCCACCCTCATGAACGCCAGCGTCTCCGCGCGGGCTGCCTTGGTGACCTGCTCGTACTCGCGGGAGAGGGTCTCGGCGCGGGAGCTGCCCGGGGTCGCCGCGGCACCCCGGGTGAACAGCAGGACCGAGGTGGCCACCAGGACCAGGGCGAGCGCCAGGAGCACGAGGTTGGCCCAGCGCCACGACGCGCCGGCTGGCCCGGCAGGCCCCCCCGGCTCCGTCGGCGGGTCCGCGGCGGGTTCAGTCATCGGCCGTCACGGGTCCCGTCAGCATCCACTTCCACGCGTCGTCGCCGAACACAGTGTGTAGCCCTCCTCCGGTGCCGACGACCAGGCCCGGCCCGTCGCCGGTGTCGACCTCTCCCGTCCTCGCATCGTACGGCGAGACACGATAGCTGCGGCCGTTCGAGCTCGCCGACCCGCTGCTGGGCGCGTACTTCGTGCCGCGCATGTTCTGCGGGGGCCCGGCCAGGCACGTGGCGGGGTAGAACGGCTTGTCGGTCGTGTCTGTCGCCGGACGCCACTGGCTGGGGGGCGCGTAGCCCTTGGTGCACGGCTGCACCGAGTTGTTCAGCTGCAGGTTGATGTGCCCGTAGCCGTCGCCGGGCGTGCCGGTGAAGCCCGAGGCGATCACCCGCGGGAAGGTCACCAGGGTCTGCTCGAGTCCGGGGATGTTGGTGGTCAGCACCTGGTTGACCGTGAGCAGGTTGGCCAGGAACACCGGGAGCGTGGGCTCGAGGCCCTTGAGCAGCGAGTTCACCTCCGCGACCGTGCCCGGCCCACCCTGCAGGATCGTGCGCAGGTTCTTGTCGGAGGCCTTCAGCGTGCCGCTGAGGTCGGCGAGACCGCGGGCGAAGACCCGGATGTCCTGCTCGTGCTTGGCCTGGGTGCGCAGCACCGTGTGCCCGGTGTCCAGCAGCGCGATGGTGCGCTCCTTGTTGGCGTCGGCCTCGTCGACGAACCGGGTGCCGTTGTCGACCATGCGCTGCAGCGGGTTGGCCGTGCCACGGAACATCTGACCGAGCTCGGAGACGACGGTGGCGAGCTCGTTCCCGTCGACCGAGCTGACCATGGCGTCCATCTGGGTGAGCAGCTTCTCCTCGCTCATCGGGAGGCTGTCGTCGCCGCCCTTGATGGTGTCGCCCGGGCCGGCATAGGGGCCCTTGTCGTCGGGGGGCTCGAAGTCGAGGTACTGCTCCCCCACGGCGGAGAGGTTGTGGACGTAGACCTTGGAGTCCATCGGGATCTTGGTGTCCTGCCGGAGCGCGAGGTCCACCCGCAGCCCGTGCTCGGTCACGTCCATCTTGGACACCTTGCCGACCTTCACGCCGCGGTAGGTGACCTCGCTGCCCTCGAAGAGCCCGCCCGAGGTCGGCAAGGTCGCGTGGATGGTGAACCCTCGGCCGAGCACCCGGTCCACCAAGCCCAGGAAGCTTCCGGCCACGTAGACCACGCCCACGGCGCTGAGGACCAGGAAGGCGATCAGTCGGATCTTGACGCCACGTGTCACCGCTAGCCACCTCCCCCGAGCAGGCCGCCGAGGCCGCCGAGGCCGCCACCGCCGCCGCCGCCGCTGCCGCCGGAGGAGTCGCTGCTCAGACCGGGGATCGGGAGGTTCTTGGGCAGGCCCAGGCCACCGCTCGAGCCGGTGCACAGAGTGTCGGTCAGCTTCGGGTTCAGCCCGCAGACCAGCTGCTTGGTGGCGTCGTCGAGGCCCTTGCACAGGTCGCCGACCTGGGCGGGCAGTGCGTTGACGCAGACGTTGATCGGGTCGGGCAGCGCGTCACCGGGCGACTTGAGGATCGTGTTCAGGTCGAAGTCGACGTGGAACAGCGCGTTGGCGTAGTCGCCTCGGGCGATGTTGCCTGCCTCCTTGGGGAAGGGGAAGCTGGCCATCAGCGAGAGGCCCTTGGGCAGCGCGTCGCCGGCGTCGGCGAGCTTGGTCAGTGTTGGTCGGAGGTGGCGCAGCGACGCCACGACGTTGTCGCCGCTGGCGCGGATCACCCGGGTGCCGACCTTGCCGAGGTCGTCGAGCTGGCGCAGCATCTTCATCAGCGCTGCGTGCTGGCGGTTGAGCACCTTCAGCGCCGGTCCCATGCTGTCGATCGCCGCACCGATCGTATCCTTCTCCTTCACGAGCGTGGCGCTGAGGCGGTCGATGGAGTCCATGGCGGCGATGATGTCGTTCTTCTGGCCGTCCAGGGCCCCGATCATCCGCTCGAGGTTGCCGAGCAGGTGCCGCGCTTGGTCCTGCCTGCCGTTGAGCATCTTGTTCATCTCGACGCTGATCGTCTTCAGCTGGGCGATCCCACCACCGCTGAGCAGCATCGAGAGCGCCCCCAGCACCTCCTCCACCTCGGGGTTGCGTCCGGTACGGGAGAGCGGGATGAAGTCGCCGTCGCCGAGGTGCTTGCTGCTGGCCCTCCCCGGTGCCGGCTGGACCATGGCGATGTACTTCTCACCGAGCAGGCTGGTCTTGCGGACGTCGACCTCGACGTTCGCGGGCAGCTTCACGTCCTTGCGGACCAGGAAGGTCACCCGGGCGTGCCAGCCGACCCGCTCCACCGCGGTCACCTGTCCGACCACCACGTCGTCGACCATCACCGCGGTGCGCGGCACCACGTTGAGTGCGTCGTCGAAGTCGGCGCGCACGGTGTAGGCGTCCTCGGGATCCACCTTCGCTCCCGGCAGCGGCAGGTCGTAGGCGCCGTCGAACTTGCAGCCGCCGAGCAGCACCGCCGCGGTGAGCAGCAGCACCAAGGGGGCGGCGGCCCGGCGCAGGGCCTGGAGGGGGCGCATCACCGGTTCCCCTTCTTCAACGAGTTCAGCAGGCCGTCCAGAGAGGTGATCGCCTTGGTGCCCCCGAGCTTGAGCTGCGGCTGCTGGGCGTCGAGTGCGTTGTTGCCGGCAGCGTCGGTCACCGGCTTGGTGATCGTCTTGAGCAGCTGGCAGGTGAACTTGGCGTTCTCGACGTGGGCGTTCTCGACGATGTCGCACAGCATGTTGCCGAGGTTGCCGCCGTTGGGCCCGATCTGGATCCGCGACCCGATGGTCCCGGTCTTGACGTCGTAGGCCACCGCGAGGTTGCCCAGGCCGAGCGCGCCGAGGCGGGCCACGGTGTTCAGCGAGTCCTTCTGCTTGGCCAGGACGCCGACGACGTCGGTGAGCTGCTTGACGTCCTTCTCCACCAGGTCCTTGTTGTCGTGCACGAAGCTGCGCACGATGCCGACCGCCCGCGCCAGCGCCGCCAACGCCTTGCGCAGGTTGCCACGGTCGTCGGCCAGCTGGGTGGAGACCGAGGTCAGGTCCCCCATGAAGCTGTCGACGAACCGGTCGTTGGCGGCGAGGGTGTCGGTGAGCTGGGACATGTTCTGCACCGACCTGAACAGGGGGCCGCTGCTCTCGCCGAAGGTCTGCACTGCCGCGGAGAGATTGAGCAGGGTCTGGTTGCCGAGCTTGCCGTTGCCGCGCAGGGCCTTGGCGCCGGCGCTGAGCAGGGTGTCCAACGATCCGTCCTTGTTGGCGCCGTTGGGGCCGAGCGCGGTGCTGAGGTCGTAGAGGCTCTGATAGATGCGGTCGAGCTCCACCGGTGTCCCGGTCTCGGGCAGCGCGATCTTGGCCTTGTCGGGCAGCACCGCCCCCCCGGTGTAAGCCGGGGCGATCTGCACGAACCGGTCGGCGGTGAGGGTCGGTGTGACGATGGCGGCCTTGGCGTCCGCCGGCAGCTTGTACTCCGAGTCGTACTGCATCGTGACCCGCACTCGGTCGCCCTCCGGGACCACGGCCGTCACGGTGCCGATGCGCACGCCCATGACGCGCAGCTCCGAGCCTTGGTAGATGCTCACCGTGCGGGTGAAGTAGGCACTGACCGTGCGGGTCTGCGGGTTCCCCTGGAAGACGAAGAAGGTCACCGCGAGCAGCACGACGGCCGCGGCGATCGCCAGCGGGCGGGGACTGATCCGGCTCAGCACGCCACTCACTTCTTCCTCATGCCGGGGGCGAACTCGCCCGAGCCGAGGCCCACGAAGTTCGGCACGAACGCGTCGAACCAGGGGCCGGTGCCGACGATGTTGATCAGGATCGAGGCGTAGGGCCCGAGGTTCTTCATGGTCAGGTCGAGCTGCTTCTTGCGGGCCTGCAGGAACTTCAAGGTGGTGCTCAGCTCCTTCAGGGCGGAGTTGATCTGACCCTGGTTGTCGGTCGCGATCCCGCGCAACGTCACCGCGAGCCGCCGGGCGTTCACCAGCAGCGTGTGGATGGCGTCACGACGCTTGATGAGCTCCTGGAAGACCTGGTCTCCCTCCTTCATCAGCGTGACCAGGTCACCGCGCCGCTCGGAGAGCAGCGTGGTCACCCGGTCGGCACGGTGCAGCAGCTGCTGGATCGACTCGTCGCGGCTGGCGATGGCCTGGGAGATGCGGGACAGGCCGGTGAAGGTCTTCTGGACGTGCGGGCTGGCCGCGTTCAGCGTGTCGCCCAGCGTGGTCAGCGCCTCGGACAGCTTCCCGGTGTCGATGTCCTCGGTCCGGGTGGTCAGCTCACCGAGCGTGGCCACGATGTCGTAGCTGGCGTCGGTGCGGCTGGTGGGGATCGTGTCGCCGCCGTCCATCTGGCCCGAGCCGGCCGGGGTCACCTCGAGGTACTTCTCCCCGAGCAGGTTGAGCACCTGCACCGAGGCGCGCGTCTTCCTCCCGAGCTCGGTGCCCTTGACGTCGAAGTCCACCGTGACGTGGTCGCCCGCGATGTGCAGCGCGTTGACGCGGCCGACGCGCACGCCGGCCACCTGCACCATGTTGCCCTTGTGCAGACCGCTCGCATCGGTGAGCTGGGCGTGGTAGCTGGTGCCCTTGAAGCCGGGGAACTTCTGCAGGTTGAACGCCGCGGCCATGACCACCAGGAGCACGATCAGGCTGATCGCGCCCAGACGCAGGATCTTGGGCTGGGAACGGGTGGCCATCAGCGCTCACACCTCTTGGCGGTGCTGTGGAACGCCATGTTCTTCAGGCTGGCCTGGACCGCCGCGAGCCCGGGCACGTCGGGCAGGTCGGGCAGGATGATCGAGCCGTCCAAGTCGCAGAGGTAGTAGTTGTACCAGGAGCCGTAGGTGCCGGTGCGGGTCTGGCGCGAGAGCATCACCGGCAGCCGGTTGAGGACCTCGTCCAGCACGTCCTGGTTCGCCGGCTTGTTCAGGAGCTTCATCATCCGGCGAAGCTGGGCCACGTCGGCCTTCAGGTAGGGCCGGCCCTGGGTGAGCAGGTCGGCGAGGTTGGCGCTCAGCGAGGACAGGTTCGAGACCGAGGCCCCGATCGCCTTGCGGTCCTTGGAGACCTTCCCCAGCCACGTCTTGAGCTGGACGATCAGCGTGTTCAGCTGGTCGTGGCGGTCGTCGACCGTCTGCAGCATCGAGGAGAGGTTGTCGATGACCTCGCCGATCAGCTTGTCCCGGTCGGCCAGCGCGTTGGTCAGCGAGGCCGTGTGGCTCATCAGGCCACCGACGGTGCCGCCCTCACCCTGCAGCACGCGCACCAGGTTCATCGAGAGGTCGTTGACCTCGGCGGGTTGGAGGGCCTGGAACAGGGGCTGGAAGCCGTTGAACAGCTCGGTCAGGTTCAGGGCTGGCTGGGTGCGGGCCTTCGGGATGGTGCTGCCGCCGGGCAGCGGGTCCCCTCGCTGGGGTCCCGGCATCAGGGCGAGGTAGCGCGCCCCCACCAGGTTCAGGAAGCGGATCTCGGCTCGGCTGGTGTCCGTGACGGGGACGTCGCTCTTGACCTCGAAGGTGACCTCGGCGTAGCTGCGGGCCTTGATCTCGACGTTCTTGACCTCACCGACCGACACACCGGCGATCCGGACGTCATCGCCCTTGACGAGCATGCTGGCCGAGGTGAAGTCGGCCTTGTACTCGGTCTGGCTCCCGAAGCCGAACGAGCCCATGATCGCGGCCAGCGTGCCGGTGACGATGACGGAGACGAGCACGAAGATGCCGAGCTTGATGGCAGCCAGCGTGGTGACGGTGTTGCGCGAGACGCTCATCAGCCACCCCCACCAGCGTCGAGGTTCGTGCCGTTCTTCAGGTCCAGCCCGCCGATCGGGACCGGCGGGTAGGGCAGGCCGTAGCAGCGTGGGCCGCGGTGGTCGCCGTACTCCGGGCGGTCCGCCGCGGTGTAGGGCCGCCGCTGCTTGGGGGCGAAGCTCATCGTCTGCTTCACGCGTCCGGTGTTGAAGATGTCGTTGAGGTTCTTGGTGTAGCGCGCGGACCCCTTGAGCAGGCAGGGGAGCTCCGGAGAGTACTTGTCGAGCAGACGCAGCAGCGGCGGCGCCAGGGCCGACTCCTTGACGATCGCCTTCTCGTTCTTGCTCAGCACCCGGGTCGAGGTGTCCGCGAGGCCGGTCACGCCGTCGAAGAACGCCCGCAGCGAGCTCTCCTTGGTGGTGAGCGTCTTCGCCGTGGTCGTCGCGTTCCTCAGCAGCCGGATCAGGTCCGGTGCGGCGATGGCGTAGGTCTTGCTCACCTTGGACAGCAGCACCAGGTCCTGTCGCAGGGTCGGCAGGTGCACGTTGATGCTGGTCAGGTAGGAGTCGAGCTTCTCCATGGTCTGGCCCAGCTCGTCGCCGCGGCCGCGCAGCGCCGTCGCCAGCGCGTAGAGGGTGGTGCTGAGGTCCGCGGGACGGATCGAGCGCAGCAGCGGGAACAGGTTGGCCAGGATGCTCTGCAGCTCGACGTTGGTCCGCACCCGCGAGGACGGGATGACGTCACCGTCGCTCAGCGGCTTCGCGGAGGGACGGGCGGGGTCGATCAGGGAGAGGTACTTCTGGCCGAACAACGTCGTGGGCAGGATCTCGACCCTGATGTTCTCGGGGATCTTGCGGGCGTAGTCCGGGCGCAGGGCGACGTCGATCGAGGCCTCCTCCCCGTCCTGGCTGATCTGGCGCACCTGGCCGACGAGGACGCCGTGCAGGCGGACGTCACCGAAACGGGCAAGCTGCAGACCGGCCCGCTGAGCCTTGACCGTGACCATCGTGGTGGGGGTGAAGACCTTCTGGTAGATCGCGATCGAGAGCGCGACCAGCAGGGCGAGCACGATGGTGAAGACGACACCCGAGACCAGCAGCCGACGGTGCTCGGCCTTGGTGTCGTGGGTGATGTTCACCAGCATCGGATCACCTCGAGGCCCGTCATCCCGTGATCCGGACGGTGGTGGTCGAGCCCCAGATGGCGAAGCTGAGGAAGAAGTCGGCGACCACGATGGTCACGATCGAGCTGCGGATGGCCCGGCCGACGGCCGTCCCCACGCCGGCCGGTCCACCCGAGGCGGTGTAGCCGTAGTAGCAGTGGATCAAGATCACCGCGACGGCCAGGAACATCAGCTTCAGGAACGAGTAGAGCATGTCGATCGGCGGTAGGAACTGCAGGAAGTAGTGGTCGTAGGTGCCCGCCGACTGGCCGTAGATCATGGTCGTGATCAGGCGCGGGGAGAGGTACGAGGCGGCCAGTGCCACGATGTAGAGGGGGATGACGGCGATGAACGCGGCGATCATCCGGGTGGTGACCAGGAAGGGCAGCGACGGCACCGCCATCACCTCGAGGGCGTCGATCTCCTCGGAGATGCGCATCGCCCCCAGCCGCGCGGTGTAGCCGCACCCCACGGTCGCAGCGAGCGCGATGGAGGAGACCAGCGGCGCCACCTCCCGGGTGTTGAAGTACGCCGAGATGAACGCGGTGAACTTCGCGACCCCGATCTGGCTCAGCGAGGCGTAGCCCTGGATGCCGACCTCGGTGCCGGCGAAGAAGGCCATGAACGCGATCACGCCGACCGTCCCGGCGATCACCGACAGGCCCCCGACGCCGAAGGCCACCTCGGCAAGGGTGTTGAGGACCTCGCGCTTGTAGCGCCGGATCGCCCGCGGGGTCCAGGCGAGCGCCTTGACGTAGAACAGCAGCTGGTCACCGCGCTCCTCGATCTTGAGGCGCTGCTCGCGGCCCAGCTCGCGGCCGATGTCGGTGAGGGTCGCCACGGGCTACAACCCGTTCTGCGGGACGACTTGGAAGTAGATCGCGGTGATGATCGAGTTGAGTGCGAACAGGACCATGAAGGCGATGATCACGGCCTCGTTCACCGCACGCCCCACCCCGCTCGGTCCGCCCCCGGCCGTGAGTCCCTTGTAGGCGCCCACGATGGCCGCCATGTAGCCGAACATGACGGCCTTGATCATCGAGATGTAGAGGTCCGGCAGGCTGGCCAGTGCGGTGAAGCTGGAGAGGAAGGCTCCTGCGTTCCCGCCCTGGACGATGACGGTGAAGAAGTAGCCACCCCCGATCCCGGTGGCGATGACGATCCCGTTGATCATCAACGCCACGAACACCGTGGCCAGCACGCGCGGCACCACCAGCCGCTCGATCGGGTCGATGCCGAGGACCTCCATGGCATCGATCTCCTCGCGGATCTTGCGCGCCCCCATGTCCGAGCAGATCGCGGAGCCGGCGGCGCCGGCGATGATCATCGCCGCGGCCATCGGCGCCGCCTCGCGGACCACGGCGAGCACCGCGGTCGCACCCGCGAAGGACTGGGCGCCCAGCTGGCCGGTGAGGCTGCCGACCTGGAGGGAGATGACCGCGCCGAAGGGGATGGAGACCAAGATGGTGGGCATCAGGGTCACGCTGGTGATGAACCAGGCCTGCTCGATGAACTCCCGGAACTGGAACTTGCTGGTGAACACGCCCTTGGTCACGTCGGTGACCATCGCGGCGATCTCCCCGGGCCCACGGACGATCGAGGCAGCACTGATGCCCATCGATACCTCCCTGGCTTGCCTGAGACGGGCAGTCCCCCTGGCGGACACCCCCGCGGCCGCCCAAATTTAGAACGTGTTCTCGTTTTGCGCAACAGGTGACGCGCGCTTACGGGTCTCCTCAACGAGTCCCGCCCCCGGAAGTCACGCTGAGGCATGCCCACGGTAAGGCGCGGACTCGTCGCGGGTGGCCGAATCGGGGGGAATGACCACCAGCCGAGCCGACCGGGCACTCAGCCCAGGTCGGTGGTGTTCAGCCCCGGGTCCACGGGCCGTCCGGCCGCCACCGCCTCGGCCTGGTGACGGCGGATCAGGTCCCGGGTGCGCCGGCGGTAGCGCCAGATCTGGAGCGTCCCCAGGCACCACACGACGTACTGCACGCTCATCGCCCACCGAAACGCCGACGGCGTGTAGTCGGTGCCGCCACCGGGTGTGCGCCAGTCCAGGACGAGACCGATCGCGACCACCAGGAACAGGCTGGCGTAGAACCCGCCCTGGTTGATGATCCCGGTGGCACTGCCCAGCCGGTGTGCGGGGTTGGAGGTGCGCCCGAGGTCGAAGCCGATGATCGAGGCCGGTCCCCCCAGCCCCACGGTCACCGCGAGCAGCACCAGCAGCGGCAGCGGGGCGTTGCCGGGCCAGGCGAGCACGACAGTCCAGGCCGTCACGATGGTGGCGACCACGCCGAGCACCATCGTGGAGCGGTGCCACGGATGCGCCCCGACGAACCACCCCAGGACGGGGCCGGAGACCATGACCGTGACGACGATGAGCGTGAGCAGCACACCGGCCGTCGCCGGTGAGCGGCCCTCTCCGCGGACGAAGAACGGGTAGCCCCACAACAGGCTCATCGTGGTGGCGCTGAACTGGGTGGTGAAGTGCATCCAGAACCCGAGCCGCGTGCCGGGCTGGGCCCAGGAGCCGACCAGGTTGCGGCGCACCGTGTCCAGCGAGAGTCGCGGACCGCGCGCGTTCCGCAGGCCGGGGGCGTCGCCCAGGACCAGCACCAGCGCCACGGCAAGCACCACGCCGATGCCGGCCGCTGCGAGGTACGCCGGCGTCCACCCCAGATGGCCCAGCGCCCAGGTCATCGGCACGGCGGCCACGACGGCACCGAACTGGCCCAGGGTGCCGGTGAGCTGGGTGACCAGGGGGATCCGGCGCACCGGGAACCAGCTGCTGACCAGCCGCAGCACGCAGATGAACGTCATCGCGTCGCCGACCCCCACCACCGCCCTGGCGACCAGCGCCACGGGATAGCTGTGGGCGAACGCGAAGGTCCCCTGGGCCAGCGTCATCAGCACCAGCCCGGTGAGCAGCACGCTGCGGGAGCCGTAGCGGTCGATCAGCAGCCCGACCGGCACCTGCATGCCGGCGTAGACCAGCAGCTGGAGCATGGTGAACGTCGCCAGCTGCGTGGCGGAGATGTGGAAGCGCTCGGCGGCCACGAGCCCGGCGACGCCCAGCGAGGAGCGGTGGAAGACCGCCAGCACGTAGATCAGCAGGCCCACGCCCCAGACGACCCAGGCCTCGCGGCGCTGGGGGCGCGTAGGCACAGTCACTGTCGCAATTCTACGCGCGGCGACGGGCGCTCCTGACCGTCCGGGCTGTGGGGTTGGTCATGCCTTCAGTCGGTGCACTGCTCCCACTGACGCGCCGTCCACAGACCGGCAGACACCCGCCAGACGTCGACCTGGAGGAGGGTGTGCCTCCGGCGGTCGAGGAGGTTGGTTGTCTGCTTGCCGTCGTGGCGACCGACGACCTTCGTCGAGCGACCGCCGGGAAGGCTGCGCACGAGCCTCGCCTCGAGGGCGGGGAGCGTCCTCGCGTTCGCGACGAGTGTGTAGTGACTGGTGCAGTCACCGTGCGGCTGGTGCCCCTGTTCCCCGCAGGCGGTCAACAGCACTGCGCAGACACCGGTGATCAGGATGCCGTGCGTCATCGTCATGCCGCTTGGACGTCGGCGACGCCCAAGGGGTTCCATGGTCAGTCGAGACAGAACTCGTTGCCCTCGGGGTCGCCCATGATGATGTGGCCGGCGCCGACACCACCCGGCTCGTGCCGCTCCAGGCGGGTCGCCCCCAGGCCGACAAGGCGCTCGGCCTGCGTCTCGAGCGCGGCCATCCGCTCCTCCCCCGCGAGCCCCGGGGCGGAGCGGACGTCGAGGTGCACCCGGTTCTTGGTGGTCTTGCCCTCGGGCACCTTCTGGAAGAACAGCCGCGGCCCCACCTTGTCGGGGTCGCTGACCGCGTTGTAGTCGTTGCGGTGGTCCTCGAGAACACCCCAGGCGTCCAGGGCCTCGTCCCAGGTGGTGAACGGTGGCGGCGGTGCCTCGGGCGGGTAGCCGAGCACCTCGCCCCAGAACGCGCTCAGGGCGCCGGGGTCGGCGCAGTCGAAGGTGACCTGGACCTGTCGGACGGTGTTCACTTGGTCGCCTCCAGCATCTGGCGCAACTCCTTCTTCAGGTCCGAGATCTCGTCGCGCAGCCGGGCGGCGAGCTCGAACTGGAGCTCCGCGGCGGCAGCGTGCATCTGCTCGGAGAGCTGCTGGACGAGCTCGGCCAGGTCGCTCGAGGGGATCCCCGCGGTGTCGGGCAGGCGCTCGTGGAGCTGCTCGGTGGCGCCCGCGCTCATCTTGGAGAGGCCGGGGACGGGTGCCTTCCGGCTCTTGTCGCCACGGGCGCCGGTGCCCTGCCAGGTCTCCAGCAGGGCCTGGGTGTTCTCGTCCTCGCGCGCCAGCATGTCGGTGATGTCGGCGATCTTCTTGCGCAGCGGCTGCGGGTCGACCCCGTGCGCCCGGTTGTAGGCGACCTGCTTCTCGCGGCGCCGGTTGGTCTCGTCGATGGCCAGCTCCATCGACGCCGTCGTCCGGTCGGCGTACATCACCACCTGGCCCGAGACGTTGCGCGCCGCGCGCCCGATCGTCTGGATCAGGGACTTGTCCGAGCGCAGGAAGCCCTCCTTGTCGGCGTCGAGGATGGCCACCAGCGAGACCTCGGGCAGGTCGAGCCCCTCACGCAGGAGGTTGATCCCGACCAGCACGTCGTACTCCCCCAGCCGCAGGTCACGCAGCAGCTCGATCCGCTTGAGGGTGTCGACCTCGGAGTGCAGGTAGCGGGTGCGGACGCCGTTCTCGAGGAGGTAGTCGGTGAGGTCCTCGGACATCTTCTTCGTCAGGGTGGTCACCAGGACGCGCTCGCTGCGCTCGACCCGGGTGCCGATCTCGGCCATCAGGTCGTCGATCTGGCCCTTGGTGGGCCGGACCAGCACCTCGGGGTCGACCAGCCCGGTGGGCCGGATGATCTGCTCGACGACGTTCTCCGGCCCCCCGCCCTTGGCGAGCTCGTAGTCGCCCGGGGTCGCGGAGAGGTAGATCGTCTGTCCGATGCGGTCGAGGAACTCCTCCCACTTCAGGGGCCGGTTGTCCATGGCGCTGGGCAGTCGGAAGCCGTGGTCGACCAGGTTGCGCTTGCGTGACATGTCGCCCTCGTACATCCCGCCGATCTGGGGAACGGCCACGTGCGACTCGTCGACGACGAGGACGAAGTCCTCGGGGAAGTAGTCGAGCAGGCAGTTCGGGGCGCTGCCCCGGCTGCGGCCGTCGATGTGCATGGAGTAGTTCTCGATCCCCGAGCAGGACCCGACCTGGCGCATCATCTCCACGTCGTAGGTCGTGCGCATCCGCAGACGCTGAGCCTCCAGCAGCTTGCCCTGCTTCTCGAAGGCCGTCACCTGCTCCTCGAGCTCGGCCTCGATCCCGGCGACGGCACGCTCCATCCGGGCCGGCCCGGCGACGTAGTGGGTCGCGGGGAAGACGTAGAGCTCCTCGTCGTCGCTGATCACCTCCCCGGTGATCGGGTGCAGCGTCATCAGCCGCTCGATCTCGTCGCCGAAGAACTCCACCCGGACCGCGTGCTCCTCATAGACCGGGAAGATCTCCAAGGTGTCCCCCCGGACCCGGAACGTGCCACGGGTGAAGGACAGGTCGTTGCGGGCGTACTGGATCTCGACCAGGCGCCGGAGCACGTCGTCGCGATCCATCTCGTTGCCGACCTTCAGGCGCAGCATCCGGTCCACGTACTCCTGCGGGGTGCCGAGGCCGTAGATGCAGGAGACCGTGGAGACCACGATGACGTCGCGCCGGGTCAGCAACGAGTTGGTCGCCGAGTGCCGCAGCCGCTCGACCTCCTCGTTGATCGAGGAGTCCTTCTCGATGTAGGTGTCGGTCTGGGGGACGTAGGCCTCGGGCTGGTAGTAGTCGTAGTAGGAGACGAAGTACTCCACCGCGTTGTCGGGGAACAGCTGACGCAGCTCGTTGGCGAACTGGGCGGCGAGGGTCTTGTTGGGCTGCATCACCAGGATCGGCCGCTGCAGCTGCTCGGCCACCCAGGCGACCGTCGCGGTCTTGCCGGTGCCGGTGGCCCCGAGCAGCACGACGTCCTTCTCGCCGCCCTGGATCCGCCGGGTGATCTCACCGATCGCGGCGGGCTGGTCACCCGAGGGCGAGAACTCCGACTGCACCTCGAACGGCGCCACCCGGCGCTCGAGATCGGTCACTGGACGCATGCGCCGAGCCTACGGGGCAGCACCGACAGCACCACCCGACGGCGCCCCCGACGGCACTACCGACGACACCCCCGGCGACACCCCCGGGCGGCGCCCGCGCCGGCCGGTCCGGGCTGGACAGGCCCTGCTGTGCCCCGCGAGGTTCTGGTTGGATGGCCGCGTGACGACCCGGCACCCGCTGATCAACACCGCGCACCCGGTGGCGCGGCTGACCCGGCGGGCGCTGTTCGTGGTCTTCGGGATCCCCCTGCTCGTGGCAGTGGGGATGAGCCTGGTCGACTCCTACCGTCGCCGCGGCAAGCGGCCCACCCCGTTCCCCACCCGGACGGCCGCGGAGACCGCCGTCGGGGACGGCACGGTCACCACCTACACCTACGGCCAGGACCTGTACGACGACATGCTCGCCGCCATCGAGGGCGCCCAGAAGCAGATCCTCCTCGAGACCTACATCTGGAAGGGCGACGAGGTCGGCCAGCGGTTCAAGAGGGCGCTGGTCGACGCGGCGGACCGGGGCGTCGAGGTGCGGGTCATCTACGACCAGTTCGCCAACCTCGTCGTCCGGCCACCGTTCAAGCACTTCCCGCCGAACGTGAAGGTGCTCGTCTACCCGGTCTACGGGGCCGGCTGGCGGTTCTTCGACCTGCGGCGCTACGGCCGCGACCACCGCAAGATCCTGGTCGTCGACGACCAGGTGGGCTTCGTCGGCGGCTACAACATCGGCTCGGCCTACGCCACCGAGTGGCGCGACACCCACTGCCGGATCACCGGCCCCGGGGTGTGGGACCTCGCCCGCGCCTTCGCCGACTTCTGGAACCTGCACCGCGAGAAGCGGTTCCGCCGCAGCGAGTCCCCGCTGCTGATGACGACGACCTCGACCTGGGAGCCCCGCATCCGGGTGCACCGCAACATCCCCCGGCTCTGGATGTTCCCGATCCGCGGGATGTACCTCGAGGCGATCAACCGGGCCCAGCGCAACGTCTGGATGACGCACGCCTACTTCATCCCCGACGAGAGCTTCGTCGACGCCCTGGTGGAGGCCGGCCGTCGCGGGGTCGACGTACGCCTGCTGCTGCCGGCGAAGTCCAACCACATCGTCGCCGACTGGATCTCGCGCGGCTACTTCCGCCGGATGCTCGACGCCGGCGTCGGCATCCACCGCTTCCGCGACGCGATGGTGCACGCGAAGACCGCCACCATCGACGGCAACTGGACCACGATCGGCACCGCCAACGTGGACCGGTTGAGCATGAGCGGCAACTACGAGATCAACGTCGAGATCATCGATGCCGCGCTGGCCCAGGAGATGGAGCGGATCTTCGAGACCGACCTGACCAACGCCCTGCCGCTGACGATCGCGGAGTGGCAGGCGCGCGACGTCTACAGCCGCTTCACCGAGCTGATCTTGAAGCCGCTGCGACCGCTGCTCTGACCGTCCCGGCGGCACTCCAGGGCCCGGGCTCCCGCCTCACATCTCCTCGTGGGTGTCGGGGTCACCACCGAAGAGACGCCCGTCCGCCTCGGCCAGCCCGCAGATGTCGGTCACCTCGGCGTCGGTGAGCTCGAACCCGAACACGTCGAGGTTCTGCCGCTGCCGCTCGCCGTTGCCCGACTTCGGGATCGGGACCGACCCCAGCTGCACGTGCCAGCGCAGGACCACCTGTCCCGGGGTGACGCCCAGCCGCTCGGCCGCACGGGTCACCGCCGGCTCGTCGAAGGGTGCGCGGCGCTTGCCCATGGGGCTCCAGGCCTCGGTACGGATGCCGAGCCGGTCGTGCACCCCCCGCATCCGCGCCTGGGGGAACCGTGGGTGCAGCTCGATCTGGTTGACCGCCGGGGTCACGCCGGTCTCGTCGATGATCCGCGACAGATGCGTCTCGGTGAAGTTCGAGACCCCGATCGAGCGGACCAGGCCCTGCTCGCGGAGGTCGACGAGTGCCCGCCAGGCCTCGGCGTACTTCCCGACGCTCGGGTTCGGCCAGTGGATCAGGTGCAGGTCGAGGTAGTCCAGACCCAGGCGCTCCAGGGAGCCGTGCACCGAGGCGACAGCGTCGTCGTAGCCGTGGTGGCGCCCGGGAAGCTTGCTGGCGACCTGGACCTCCTCGCGCGGCAGGCCCGACTGCCGCAGCGCCTCCCCCACCTCGGTCTCGTTCTCGTAGTTCACCGCGGTGTCCAGCAGCCGGTAGCCGTTCTCCAGCGCCTGCAGGATCGCCTCGACCCCTTCGCCGCCCGTGAGCGGGTAGGTGCCGAACCCCACGGCAGGCAGGGTCGTGCCGTCGTTCAAGGTGTGCGTGGGGACGTGTGCTGCGTGGGTCATGTCCACCACTGTTCCACCTCCTGCGCCGGACGGGCCCGCGGGAGGGGCGGCTGCGCGGCCCTATCCGCGTGCGGTCACCAGCAGGTCGCCGCTGCCGTCCGGGGCGCCGGCGAGGGTGGCCACGTGCAGGCGCCGCTGGTTGCAGCCGTAGGCGCTGCGCCGGCAGGCCACGGAGGTCGGGTAGCCCGTCCGTCCGCGGTCCCAGGCGGCGTACGCGAGCCGCAGCCGCATCGCGCTGTCGTAGAAGGCCATCGCGCCGCCGGGACCCGAGACCCGGCCCCCGGTGGCCAGCAGTGGGCCGTCCGAGGCTCGCTCGCACGGGCCGAGGGGGCCGGCGCAGACCGCGTAGCCGGTGCCGTAGCTGTCGTCGGCGTAGGACCCGCCGGAGTAGAAGAGGTAGTAGCGCCCGTGGTAGCCGATCATCGACGGGTTCTCGATGATGTGCCCCTCCCACGGCTCCTGGACGGTCAGCAGCAGCCGGTTGGGGTAGACCAGCCGGGTGCCGTCCCGGCTCACCCGGGTGCTCCAGATCTGGGCCGGGTAACGGCGGGTCTGCTCGCTCTTCCACAGCAGGTAGCGCGCCCCGCCCGGGGCGGTGAAGTACTGCGGGTCGATGGCCCCGCGGGTGCTGGGGCACACCAGCGGCCGCCGGGTCCGGTCGATGAACCGGCCCCACGGGCGCAGCGACCGGGACACCGAGATGCACATCTTGCGCGACCGGGCGCCGCGCACCGGTGTGGCATAGGCGTGCACGTAGGTGCGGCCGACACGGATCACCGAGGGGGCCCAGGAGGTGGCCACCCGCCGACGACCGGCGCGTCGCTGCTCGGCCCAGGCGGCCGGGAGCCGCTGGGCCTCCCCACGCGCCTTCCAGTGCACCAGGTCGGTCGAGGACATCACCGGCATGTTCAGCGAGGCGATCGTGGTGGAGTAGGCGTAGTAGGTGCGGCCCACCCGCAGCAGCGCCGGGTCCGGGAAGTCCCCGCGGTAGCCGCGGTGAGCGACGAAGTGGTCGCTGCCCACGGGGTTGGCCACCCGGCCACGGGCGACGGCGGTGCCGGCCGGGACCAGGGCGAGCAGCAGGCCGGACAGGGCGAGCACGCAGCCCAGCAGGACAGGTGTGCGTGCAGCGGACATGACAGGCTCCCGGGAGTCGGCGTGGGTGCACTATCCCCCGCCGCAGCTCCCGGTGTCCGGCGAACCGTGCAACCGGGTCAGCGGCTCACCAGTCCGGCCGCAGCGGGAAGCCGCTCGCACCGTCCTCGTCGTTGCGGGTGGCAAGCACCTGGTGCAGCTGGATCTCGTTGCGCTCGAACCCCATCCGCGAGCCGGCCATGTAGAGGCCCCAGACGCGCGCGGTGCCCTCGCCGACCTCGGCCACGCACTCCTCCCAGTTCTCCTTCAGGTTCGCGCCCCAACCGGCCAGCGTCATCGCGTAGTGGATCCGCAGGTTCTCCTCGTGGTGCACCTCGAGGCCCGCGTCCTGCGCCTCGGTGATGATCCGTCCGGAGCCGGTCAGCTCGCCGTCGGGGAAGACGTAGCGGTCGATGAACGCACCGGTCTGGGTCGGTTGGTTGTCGGGCCGGGTGATGCAGTGGTTGAGCAGGCGAGCGCCGGGGCGCATCTTCTCGCGCAGGAAGCCGAAGTACGCCGGGTAGTTGTCCACCCCGATGTGCTCGGTCAGCCCGATGGAGCTGACCGCGTCGAAGCCGGTCTCCGGGACCTCGCGGTAGTCGAGGTGACGGACCTCGGCCAGGTGATCGAGCTTCTCCTCCCGGATCTGGTGCTGGGCCCACTCGGCCTGCTCGCGCGAGAGGGTCACGCCGAGGGCGCGGACGCCGTACTCCCGGGCGGCGTGTCGCACCATGCCGCCCCAGCCGCAGCCCACGTCGAGCAGCCGCTGGCCCTGCTGGAGGTGCAGCTTGCGCGCGACCAGGTCGTACTTGGCGTGCTGGGCCTCCTCGAGGGTGGCCGACTCGGTCTCGAACAACGCGCAGGTGTAGGTCATCGACGGCCCCAGGACCATCTCGTAGAACCGGTTGGACACGTCGTAGTGGTGCTGGATGACCTTGCCGTCCCGCTCGGGGCTGTGCCGGAAGCCCTCCACCAGGCGCCGCCACCGAGGCAGGTGCTCCTGCGGCGGCGGGGCCGGGGGCACCATGTGGCTCAGCCCGATCGAGCGCAGCAGCTGGACCACCTGGGCCGGGGAGGGACGCCGGAACCGCATCGCGCGCAGCAGCAGGACCATCCCCTCGTAGGGGTCGCCGGGGTGGATCCCGTGGATGTCCAGGTCGCCGGAGACGTAGGCGCGCCCGAGCCCGAGGTCGCCCGGCGCCGTCACCAGGTAGGCGAGCCCGCGCTCGTTCTTCAGCTCCAGGCCGACGGGTGCGTCCTTGGGGCCGTAGCTGCTGCCGTCGTAGGCCTCGAACCGCACCGGGACGGGCCTGGCGAGCAGCGACTCGAACACCTCGGCCAGGTTGAGCCTGGCACCGGTCCGGGCCTGGGTCAGGTCCTTGAGCTGGGTCATCGTTCTCCCACCGCCTTGTCGTAGAGGTTGGTCAGCCGGTTGTCGGGGTCGTAGCGCTGCTTGACCGCAGCAAGATGCGGACCGTCGTAGAGCCGGTCGAAGGTCTCCTTGTCGTAGAAGGACTCGGAGTAGAGCGACTTGTGGCCCTCGAGCTCGGAGACCCTGGACTCGATGGCGCGGTTCAGCGGGCTGTGCGGGGCGTCGTCACCGACGTGCACGGCACCCCAGAAGCCGACGTTGACGTAGGTGCGCCCCGGCTCGAGCGGGTAGGAGGGCCACCCACGGTCCGAGCGGAGCCGCAGCGGGCACAGCCACACCGGACGCATCCCGACGGCCTCGTCGAACCAGTCGAGGAACTCCCCGAGCCGCTCGACCGGCACCTCGATGTCCTGCACCACTCGCTCGCGCCGGGGGCGGCCGGCGCGACGGTCGAGGCGGTCCATGATGCCGAAGCGGCGCTCGAGCCCGACCAGCCGGTGGTAGGTGTCGGAGCGGCGCAACCGCCGGGGCCAGACCCGGCGTACCAGCGGGTGCTGGGCACCGAAGGCCCGCGAGCACCAGAACCAGTCGGTGTCCCAACGCCACAGGTAGTCGTGGGTGCTCAGCACGTCGATCTCACGGCGCTGGATCGAGCGCCAGTAGATCTCCTGTCCCGCGTAGTCGCTGGAGCCGGCACCCGGATCGTCCACCCAGCGGCCCAGGGTGAGGTAGTACTCCCCGGGCTCGAACGCCGTGCCGTCGACCGCGTCCACGCGCTCACCGTGCCACTCACCGGTCCGGGTGACCGACGCGATGGCCTCCTGCAGCGAGGCGGTGTCGCGCAGGCGCACGTGCCGCAGCGCCACGTGGGAGCCCACCGCCTCGAGCTCGATGCGCAACCGGGTGGCGTAGCCGAGGGAGCCGTAGGAGTTGGGGAAGGTCGCGAACAGGTCGGCGTGCTCGTTCTCCGGGGTGCAGGTGACCACCTCGCCCGCGCCGGTGAACACGTCCATCTCCAGCACCGACTCGTGCGGCAGGCCGTTGCGGAACGAGGTGGACTCGATGCCGAGCCCGGTGACCGCGCCGCCCAGGGTGATGGTGCGCAGCTGCGGGACCACCAGCGGGATCAGGCCGTGCGGCAGGGTCGCGTCGACGAGGTCCTCGTAGGTGCACATGCCCTGCACGTCGGCGGTGCGCCCCACGGGGTCGATGCTGATCACGCCGTCGAGGCCGGAGACGTCGAGGCCGGGGGTCGCCACCGCGTCCCGGGCCCGGAACAGGTTGGAGGTGCGCTTGGCCAGCCGCACCGGTGCACCCGGCGTCAAGGCGTCGTAGGAGACCACCAGCCGGCGGACGGCCTCCTCGTGCTGGGTCGCTCCGGTCACGCTGACGCTCACCGCGGCCCTCACCTCCGTTGCTGGTTGCCCGAGACAACCATGGTCACACCTGTGCTGTCTCCCCGATCCTGCCACTCCACGTCCTCGCCGGGGAGGAGCAGGGGGCTAGGCGGTGGTGGTGTCCTGGACGGCGCCCGCACCGGCGCCCGCACCTGCGGCGACGGCCCGGTGCACCGGCACCCCGCCGCCGCCCAGGTCGCGGACCGCCGCGAGGTCCTGCTCCGCCAGCTGCCCGTCGGTGAGCACGACGACCGCCTCGATGCCCTTCGCCCCGCTGGCCACGGCCATGGCGACGACCACGCCAACCGCGGAGACCTGCAGCGACGGGAGGTCCACGGTCGCCCCGGCGTAGGTCCGGCCGTCGAGGTCGCGCAGCGCCGCACCCTCGGCGGCGCCGGCCCGGGCCCGGGTGGCGCGGGCGAGCACGAGCAGCTTGTTGTCCTCGGTCGTCAGACTCACACCGCCAGCCTAGTGGGGCTGGTGGGAGCTCTCCTGCTGGGACCGCCGGGCCGACGGACCGTCCTCGTCGGCGACCAGCGAGGGCCAGGAGTCCGGCTGGACCACCGGTGTGATCACGACCGTGCCGATCCGGTTGCGTCGGCCCTTCGCCTCCTCGGCCTGGAACAGCCACCCGGCGACCTCCACCGAGGACCCGGGGATCGGGACCTTGCCGAGGTGCTTGGCCATCAGGCCGCCGACCGAGTCGACCTCGTCGTCCTCGAAGGACCCGCCCAGGATGTCGTCGAGGTCGTCGACCGGGAACCGGGCCGAGACCCGCCTCGACCCGTCGAGCAGCTCCTCCACCCCGGCCTCCTCGGCGTCGAACTCGTCGGTGATCTCGCCCACGATCTCCTCGAGGATGTCCTCGATCGTGACGATCCCGGCGGTGCCGCCGTACTCGTCGACGACCACGGCGATGTGTCGCCGCTCCGCCTGCATCTCGCGCAGCAGGTCGTCGACCGGCTTGGAGTCGGGCACGTGGAAGACCGGACGCATCATCGACTCGACCTGCTCGGTCGTCTCCGCCGCCTGCCGGTCGAAGACCCGCCTGCTGACGTCCTTGAGGTAGGCGAAGCCGATGATGTCGTCGAGGTCCTCCCCGACGACCGGGACCCGGGAGAACCCGCTGCGCAGGAACAGCGACATCGCCTGACGCAGGGTCTTGGTGCGCTCGATGTAGACCACGTCGGTGCGAGGCACCATCACCTCGCGGGCCGAGGTGTCACCGAGCTCGAAGACGGAGTGGATCATCTTGCTCTCGTCGGACTCGATCAGGCTGGAGGCCTCGGCGAGGTCCACCATCTCGCGCAGCTCGGCCTCGGAGGAGAACGGCCCCTCGGAGAAGCCCTTGCCGGGGGTGAGCGCGTTGCCGACGAGGATGAGCAGCCACGGGATCGGCCCGAGCACCCGGCCCAGCGCCAGCACCAGCCCGGAGGTGGACAGCGAGATCGCCTCGGCCCGCTGCCGCCCGATCGTGCGCGGACCGACGCCCACGACGACGAAGAGCAGCACGAACATCACGCCGATGGCCAGCAGCACCGAGGTCCAGCCGTCGGTGCCGACGAGGTCGAAGATGGTCGCGGAGGCCAGGACCACCGAGGAGGTCTCGGCAAGCAGGCGCAGCGCCAGCAGCGCGTTGAGGTGGCGGGCAGCGTCATCGAGGATGCGCAGCAGCCGGAACGCACCGGGACGCTGCTCGTGGGCGAGCTCGAGGGCCCGGGCTCGGGAGAACGACGACAGTGCCGCCTCCACCGTCGTCAGTGCCGCAGCGAGGACGACCAGGACGGCCACCACGACGACGGTCATCGGAGCGTCATCCCTGGCTCACTCCTGGCTGCCGGGCCGGGGCTCCCGGCCCGACCACTCCGCCAGGAGCCTGGCCTGCAGCCCGAACATCTCCCGGTGCTCCTCCGGCTCGGCGTGGTCGTAGCCGAGCAGGTGCAAGATGCCGTGCACGGTCAGCAGGTCCAGCTCGTCGCCGGTGGAGTGACCAGCCTCCCTCGCCTGCTGCTCGGCCACCGCGGGGCAGAGCACCAGGTCCCCCAGCACCCCCTCCTCGGGCTCCACGTTGACCAAGCCCGGACGCAGCTCGTCCATCGGAAAGGCCAGCACGTCGGTGGGCCCCTCCGTGTCCATCCAGCGCACGTTGAGCTCGGCCATGGTCTCCTCGTCGACCGCGGTCAGGCACAGCTCCGCCAGCGGGTGCACGCGCATCCGGTCGAGCACGAAGCGGGCGAGCTGCTGGGCCCGCAGCTCGTCCATCGCGGCTCCGGACTCGTTCTGCACCTCGATGCTCACGTGCACCGTCGCAGGGTCGTGGCCCGTGTGGCCTGGGCGGACGGGGTCCTGGGGTTGCTCACGTCGTGCCCCGGCGCTCCTCGCGTCCGTCCCCCTCGTGCCGGGAGTCGAAGGCGTCGTAGGCCGCGACGATCTTGCCGACCAGGCGGTGCCGGACCACGTCGTGGGAGGTGAGCCGGTTGAAGCTGAGGTCCTCGACTCCCTCGAGGATCTCCTCGACCACGCGCAGGCCGCTCCTGGTGCCGCCGGGGAGGTCGACCTGGGTGACGTCGCCGGTGACCACGATCTTGGAGCCGAACCCGAGCCGGGTCAAGAACATCTTCATCTGCTCCGGAGAGGTGTTCTGGGCCTCGTCGAGGATGATGAACGCGTCGTTCAGCGACCGACCGCGCATGTAGGCCAGCGGCGCGACCTCGATGGTCCCGGCCGCGAGCAGCTTGGGGATCGTCTCGGGGTCGAGCATGTCGTGCAGGGCGTCGTAGAGGGGGCGCAGGTAGGGGTCGATCTTCTCGCTCAGCGTGCCGGGCAGGAAGCCGAGCCGCTCGCCGGCCTCGACCGCCGGTCGGGTCAAGATGATCCGGTTGACCGCCTTCGCCTGCAGCGCCTGGACGGCCTTGGCCATCGCCAGGTAGGTCTTGCCGGTGCCGGCCGGGCCGATGCCGAAGACGATGGTGTGCTTGTCGATCGCGTCGACGTAGCGCTTCTGGTTCAGCGTCTTGGGCCGGATGGTGCGGCCCCGGTTGGACAGGATGTTCAGGCTGAGCACGTCGGCGGGGCGCTCGGTCGTCTCGGCCCGGAGCATCGCGATGACCCGCTCGACGGTCTCGGTGCTCACGCCCTGGCCGGTGCGCAGGATGGTCACCAGCTCGTCGAGCATCCGCTCGGCGAGGGCGATCTCGGCCTGGTCCCCACGCAGGGTCACCTCGTTGCCGCGGACATGCACGTCGGCGGAGAACGCCTGCTCCATCAGAGCCAGGTGCTCATCACCCGGTCCGAGCAGGGCGACCATGTTGATGCTGTTGGGCACGACCACGGTGTGCTGGGTCTGCTCGCGCGGCTCTCGTCTGGTCGGACCCGTCGGGGTGAGAGTGCCCGTCTTGCTGGTCTCAGTCATGGATGCCCCGGTGCGGGGCGGCCCTTCTGTCGAGGTGTGCTGGCGGTCCCAATGCTACGGGAGAGGCGCGCGTCCCGCCCGGTCCTGGTCCGCCGGCCAGCGCCGGTGGGTCAGGGACGGGTGACGAGCAGGATCCCGAGGCACATCTCGTCGGTGGTGCCCTCACCCCACAAGACGTACTTCTCCGGCTGTCCGGCGAACGCCGGGAGATCGTCCCGCAGCTCCTGGCTGTGGCGACACCGCACCCGGAGCATGTCCCCGGGCACGAGGTGGACCGGTGCCAGCGCCCTGCTGCGCTGGTCGTCGAAGTCCCAGGTCGAGATGTCGAGCAGGGTCCGCGCCCTGGGTGTGCCGGGGTTGACGTCGACCCGGATCGAACGGCCCAGGAGGTGCATGTGCCCCGCCACGCCCCGCACGGTCTCCGGCACCGTCACCGGCCGGGTGCAGGTCTGCACGGGTCCGGCCCGGCCTCCGCTGCACAGCAGGTGCAGCACGTCCGCCACCGAGCCGGGTCCTGCACCGAACCGCTTCTTGACGTCCGCGAGCGCCGCGCTGCGCCCGCACAGCGACCCGTCCTCGTGACCGGGACGGCAGGGCAGCTCCACGGGGGCGGGCAACAGCTGGGTCTGGAGCGCGGTGATCCGGTCGCTGCTCGGGGCGACCCGCAGCTCCGCGGCGGTGCGATCCGGCCCGCTGCCGCCGAGCAGGTTGTAGTGCACCTGCATGATCACGCGAGACCCCGCGCCCAGCTCCTCGCCGAGCCCCTTGCCGTAGAGCTGCTCGCGGCCCCCGGGCGCCCACGCGCCCAGCCACGGGGCGTCGTCGATCTCGGCACCGGCAGCACTGCCCATGCCCGAGGTGCCGAAGCAGGTCCAGCCCTGGCCCGGGGTGGCCGCGTCGAGCTGCTCGGCCTCGGCCACGTGCTCGGCTGGGACCCGGAACAGGATCACGTGGTGCACCACGTCGGCGTTCCCGGGGAGCACGTTGAACCCGGTGATCATCTGGTCGCTGGTCACCCCGGGGTCCAGCAGGCTGCAGTGGTAGTCGTCGGTCCCGGCCCCGGTGGGGGCCCGAGGGGTGTACTCCGCGGCCATCCGCACGGTGATCCGGTGCTCGCCCGCCCGCAGCGGCCGATGCCTGACCGGGGCGGTCGCCGGCGCCGACGCCTGCGGGGGCGTGCGGGTCGCCGACGGGGCGCGGTTGTCGGGGCCGGTCTCGCGGGTGCCGGCCGGGTCGGCACCACCGCCGCACGCGGCGAGCAGCAGGGCCGCCGCGGAGCCGGCCACCAGCGCCGTCGCACGGCGCGTGCGGGTGCCGGACGGGCCGCCCCGGTGTCTCATCCCGGAGGCCAGGTCATGACCCGGCCCCCGAGCACGTGCAGGTGGGCGTGGAAGATGCTCTGGTGGGCCTGGGCACCGGTGTTGAACACCAGCCGGTAGCCCTCGGTGAGCCCCTCCGCCTGCGCGACGGCCGCGGCGGCGTCGAAGAGGTGTGCCGCGGTCTCCGGCTCCCCCGCCGCCAGGCTGGCGGCGTCGGGGTAGTGGCTGCGCGGGACCACCAGCACGTGCGACGGCGCCTGGGGCTCGAGGTCGCGGAAGGCCAGGGTGGTGTCCGTCTCGTGCACCACGTCGGCGTCGATGTCCCCGGCGACGATCTTGCAGAACAGGCAGTCCGGGTCCGCGCCCGGTCGGGTGGGTGCGTCGTCCATGTCCTCAGCATGCCTGATCCGGTCTCCCGGCGTGTAAACCCCGGGAGACCGGTGCGCGTCCTACTAACGTGACCACAGTCCTGCCGCTCGGGCCTGCCGAGCTGACCGGCCCACCGCACCAGGGGGTGCCCATCGACGACGACGCGGGAGCCCTGGGGTCCCTGGGCGCCGACTTCGCGCTGGAGCAGCTCTATGACGCCCACTACGTGCGACTGGTGCGGCTCGGCGTGCTGCTGCTCGGCGACCCCGGGCGCGCCGAGGAGGTCGTCCAGGACTCGTTCGTCGCGGTCTACCAGCGGTGGGACCGGCTCTCCGACGCCGACGTGCCGGCCTACCTTCGCCAGACGGTGGTGAACCGCTCCCGCTCGGTGCTGCGCCACCTCAAGGTCGTCGCCGCCCACGCACCCCAGCCGCCCGTCGACGAGCCGGGTGCCGACCACGACGTGCTGCGCCGCGACCGTCGACGGGCGGTGATCGAGGCGATGCTCGGCCTCCCGCGCCGGCAGCGTGAGGTGCTCGCCCTCCGCCACTACCTCGACCTCTCCGAACGTCAGATCGCCGAGACCCTCGGCATCAGCCCGGGCGCGGTGAAGAGCCACGCCTCCCGCGGCTCGGCGACCCTGCGCCGATCCCTCTCACCCCTGCTCGAGGAGACCTCATGACCACCCCACGCGACTCCGACCTGCGCCGCCTCTTCGACGACGCCGTCTCCGAGGTGCAGCCCGAGGACCGGCTGGAGGAGATCCGGGCCCGTGGCCGGCGTCCCTCCGCCGGTCGCTGGGTGCCGCTGAGCCTGGCCGCGGCGGTCGCCACCGTCCTGGTGATCGGGGGCGCCGCCTGGCTCGCCCAGCGGCAGCCTTCCTCGGGGACCCCGGTGGCCGGGCAGCCGGCCGCCCCCACCGCCGCACCGTCCGGCCAGCCAGACGACAGCACGCACACGGTGGACACCACCGTCTACTACCTGGGCGCCACCGCCCACGGGCCGCGGCTGTTCCCCGAGCAGCGGCGCGTCACCGACGTCACCGACAGCGACCTGCAGGTGGCGGTGCAGCAGGCGATCTCGGGCTCCCCCCAGGACCCCGACTACCAGAACCCGTGGGGTGCCGAGGGGGTCACCGTCGTGGCGCAGCTCGCCGACGGCACGGTGCACCTCGACCTCTCCGAACCGGCCGACCGCCCCGACGGGATGGACGACCAGGAGGCGCAGATGGCGGTGCAGGCGCTGGTGTGGACCGCCGACTCCGCCGCACAGGTCTCCGAGCCGGTCACGTTCACCGTCGGCGGCGCGGCGACGGACCAGGTCCTCGGGGTGGACACCTCCGCCCCGGTCGCCCGCACCGGGGAGGACGCCGCCCTCGCCCCCGTGCTCGTGACCAGCCCCGCCCAGGGTGCCACCGTCTCGACGGAGTTCACCGTCGAGGGGCGGGCCGCCGCCTTCGAGGCCAACGTGGTCTGGGAGCTCAAGCGCGGTGAGACCGTCGTCCGGCACGGCTTCACCACCGCCCAGGAGTGCTGCACCCTCTCGCCGTACTCCTTCGCCGTCACCGCCCCGCCCGGCGACTACACCCTGGTCGTCCACGACACCGACGAGTCCGGCGGCGAGGGTGTCGGCACCAGCCAGGACACCAAGGACCTCACCGTGGAGTAGCCGCTGCCCGGCCCACCCGGGAGCGGCTGCTCAGTCCCAGCGCGACGTGCGGGAGAGCAGTGCCGCCACCGCCGCCACCCCCGCGGTCGAGGTCCGCAGCACCGGTGCGCCCATCCGGACGATGTGGCCCCCCGAGAGCTCCTCCAGCTCCTCCGCGGTCAGCCCGCCCTCGGGTCCGACCACGACGAGGACCGAGGAGAGCCCGGCCGGCGACAGCGCCGCCAAGGGCTCGGTCGCGGACTCGTGGAGCACCACGGCCAGCTCGGCCTCGGCGACCAGGCGCGCCACCTCGGCCGTGCCGACCGGCTCGCTCACCTCCGGCAGCCACGCCCGGCGCGACTGCTTGCCGGCCTCACGGGCCGTCGCGCGCCACTTCGCCAGTGACTTGGCGGCACGCTCCCCGCGCCACACCGCCACGCACCGCGCGGCCGACCAGGGCACGATGCGGTCCACCCCGATCTCGGTGAGGACCTCGACCGCGAGCTCGGCCCGGTCCCCCTTCGGGATCGCCTGCACCACGGTCACCGAAGGAGCCGGAGCCGGGGTCCAGGAGGCCGAGGCCACCTCGAGGGTCAGCGCCGACCTGGTGGCCTCCACCACGGTGCAGCGCGCCGAGGTGCCGGCCCCGTCGACGAGCACGACCTGCTCGCCGACCTGCGTACGGCGCACCACCACCGCGTGCCTCGCCTCGTCACCCTCCACCACCACGGTGTCGCCGGCCGTGCGACCCGCGACCGGGGCCAAGAAGACGGGCAGCGACACGGTCAGCGGGGGTTGAAGGCGTCCCGGAGCCGGCCGAAGACCGACTTGTGCGGGGTCTGGATGTGCCCGTCGGGTGACTCCTCGTGGCGCAGCGCCGCCAGCTCTCGCAGCAGCTCCTCCTGGCGGTCGTCCAGGCGGCCCGGCGTCTCCACCTCGATGGTCGCGACGACGTCGCCGCGGACCTGGGAGCGCAGGTGCGGGATGCCGCGTCCGCGGATCGTCTGCTCGGTCCCGGACTGGGTCCCGGGCTTGATCTCGAGGTCGGCCCACAGCTCCACGTCGGAGTCGGCGTCGGCGACGTCGGCCTCGAGAAGGGGCAGCTTGATCGTCGTGCCGAGCGCCGCCGCGGTCATCGGCACGGTCACGTGGCAGCGCAGGTCGGTGCCGTCCCGGGTGAAGACGGAGTGGTGCGCGACGTGGATCTCCACGTAGAGGTCGCCGGCGGGCCCGCCCCCCGGACCCACCTCGCCCTCGTGCGCCAGCTGCACGCGGGTGCCGGTGTCCACGCCGGCCGGGATCTTCACCGTGATCGTGCGACGCGAGCGCACCCGGCCGTCGCCGGAGCACTCCCGGCACGGCTCGGGGATGATCTCCCCGAAGCCTCGGCAGGCGTTGCACGGGCGCAGGGTGCGGATCTCGCCGAGGAACGAGCGCTGCACGTGCTGCACCTCGCCCCGCCCGTGACAGGTCTCGCAGGTGACCGGGTGCGACCCCTCGGCCGCCCCGCTGCCGTGGCAGACCGAGCACAGCGTGGCGGTGTCGACCTTCAGCTCGCGGGTGACCCCGAAGGCGGCCTCGGCCAGCTCCACCTCGAGCCGGACCAGGGCATCCTGACCGCGCCGGGTCCGCGGGCGCGGGCCACGCCCCTGGGCGCCGCCTCCGGCCTGGCCACCGAAGAACGCGTCCATGATGTCGGTGAAGGAGAAGCCGGCTCCCTGGCCGGCCCCACCGGCACCGAACGGGTCACCGCCGAGGTCGTACATGCGACGCTTCTCGGGGTCGGAGAGGACCTCGTAGGCCGCCGAGACCTCCTTGAAGCGCTCCTGGGTGGCGGGGTCCGGGTTCACGTCAGGGTGCAGCTGGCGGGCAAGCCTGCGATAGGCCTTCTTGATGTCGTCGGCCTCGGCGTCGCGGGAGACGCCGAGGGTCTCGTAGGGGTCCTGGCTCACGTGTCGTCTTTCGCTGTCGGGGACATCAGGCTTGGTCGAGGATGGTGGAGACGTAGCGGGCGACCGCGCGGACCGCGGCCATCGAGCCGGGGTAGTCCATGCGGGTGGGGCCAACGATGCCAAGCGAACCCACGGCTTCCTCGCCGGGGCCGTAGCCGGTCGCGACGACCGAGGTCGTGGCCAGCTGTCGGTAGGGGCCCTCGTGGCCGATCCGCACGGTGATGGCGTCGGGGGCGGTCGCCTCCCCGAGGAGCTTGAGCAGGATGACGTGCTCCTCGAGCGCCTCGAGCATCGGCTTGATGGCCTGGTCGAACCCGTCACCGAAGCGAGCCAGGTTGGCTGTGCCCCCCACGACGACGCGCTCGTCGTTGCGCTCGTTGGACATCGCCTCGACGAGCGCGGCGCTGATCACCGCCACCTGGCTGCTGTCCTGGGGAGCCACCTGCTCGGTGAGCACGCCCAGGGCCGTGGCCGCCTCGGTGATCCGCTGCCCCGCGAGGGCGGAGAGGATCCGCGCGCGCAGGTCGACGAGGTTGTCGGGGTCCATGTCGGCGGGCAGCTCGACCACCCGCTGTTCGACGCGCCCCGTGGAGAGGATGAGCACGATCAGCAGCCGGCGCGGGGTCAGCGAGACCAGCTCGATGTGCCGCACGGTGGAGTGGGCGAGCGTGGGGTACTGCACGATCGCGACCTGCTGGGTCAGCTGGGCGAGCACGCGCACCGAGCGCTGGATGACGTCGTCGAGGTCGTTCGCGCCCTCGAGGAACGTCGAGATGGCCCGTCGCTCGGCCGCGGACATCGGCTTGATCTGGGTGAGCCGGTCCACGAAGACGCGGTAGCCCTTGTCGGTCGGGATCCGCCCGGCGCTGGTGTGCGGTTGGGCGATCAGGCCCTCGTCCTCGAGCGCCGCCATGTCGTTGCGCACGGTCGCCGGGGAGACGCCGAGACGATGCCGCTCGACCAGCGCCTTGCTGCCCACCGGCTCCCGGGTGGACACGTAGTCCTCGACGATGGCCCGGAGCACGGCGAGCCTGCGGTCCTCCTGCATCCCGCCTCCTCGCGTTCCTCGCGCCGTTTGGCACTCACCAATCCCGAGTGCCAATGCTACAAGGCCCGCGTAGGGTCCGCCCATGCCCACATTCGCCGAGGTGGCTGACCGCGTCTGGGTCGCCCGCCACGAGTGGTACGACGTGAACCTCGGCGTGGTCGAGGGCTCCGCGGGCCTCCTCGTCGTGGACACCCACGCCTCCGCCCGGGCCGGGCGCGAGGTCCTCGCCGAGGTGCGCCGGCTCTCCCCACGTCCGGTCGTGGCGGTGGTGAACACCCATGAGCACTTCGACCACGTCTTCGGCAACACCGCGTTCCGAGAGGAGCTCGCAGCCGTGCCGATCATCGCCCACGAGGCGGCCGCGGCCCGCACCGTCCCGGCCGGGGAGCTCGTGCAGCAAGAAGCCCTCTCGTGGCCAGACCCACGGGCCGGGGAGATCGTGGCGACGCGGGTGGTCGCGGCGGACCGGACCTTCTCCTCGGTGACGGCGGTCGACCTCGGCGACCGGAGCGTGGAGCTGGTGCACCCCGGGCGCGGCCACACGGGCGGCGACCTCGTCGTACGCCTCGACGACGCCGACGTGCTGCTGGCCGGCGACCTCGTCGAGGAGTCCGGGCCACCGGCGTTCGGGGAGGACTGCTTCCCGATGGAGTGGCCGCTCTCGCTCGACCTCGTGCTCAGCCTGATCGGGCCGGACACGGTGGTCGTGCCCGGCCACGGGGCCCTGGTCGACCGCACCTTCGTGGAGGACCAGCGCGCCGACATCGGGGTGGTCGCGGAGACGATCCGCGACCTGGCCGGCCGCGGGGTGCCCGCGGGGTCAGCCCTGGAGGAGGGCCCGGAGGCGGCCGAGTGGCCCTACCCGCGCGAGGGACTCCGGCACGCCGTACGCCGTGGGTACGAGCACCTGCCCCGGGTCTCCAAGCGGTTGCCGCTGATCTAGCAGCGGCGCGCCCAGCCGGCGTGGCGCCAGCGCCCGAAGCCGAGGAAGGCCACCACCAGGAGGAGCACGAACGGCAGGTGCGTCACGACCGTCAGGGCCACGAGCGCGACCACCAGGGGGGCGGAGGGAACCGGCCACCACCGGGCACGGCGCGGCTCCCCCGACGGCCCCCGGGAGGGCCGTGGCGAGGGCACCGGGAGGTCGGCGAAGACGGGGGCCAGGTCGCCCTGGGTCCGTGCCGACCACACGGCATCGCTGCGCTCGTCGAACTCCTCCTTGGTCAACCGCCCGAGGGCGTACTGCTCGCCGAGCAGCCCCACCGCCGTCTCGCGATCAGCGTCGCTGATGCGCAGCGTGTCCATCACTCCTCCTCCTCGACGTCGTCCCCGGCGTCGTCGGGCCCCTCGGCCAGCAGACCGTAGAGACGCCGGCGGGTGTCGCCGAGGATCTCGATCGCCTTCTCCCGCTGGTCCGGCGTGCCGGCCGTGGCCACCTGGACGATCGCGCCGACCGTCTGGCCGATGACCTGCTTGAAGTTGACCGCCTCGTCGTCCTCGGCCTCCGCGGCGAACGGGGCCCACACCGCGGCCAGCTCGTCGGGGTGCTCGCTGACGTAGGCGCGGCCCTCGTCGGTCAGCTGGATCGCCTTGCGCCCGGTGGGCGCGTCCTCGACCAGGCCCTCGTCCTGGAGCTGGGCGACGGTCGGGTAGACCGAGCCGGGGCTCGGCTTCCACACGCCGTCGGTGCGGTCGGCGATGCGATGGATGACCTGGTAGCCGTTGACCGGCTCGGCGACGGTGGCCAGCACGTCGAGGATGGCGGAGCGTACGTCGCCCCGTCGCACCCGCGGCCGCCGTCCGCCGCGTCCGCCCGGACCACCGACGAAGTCGGGGCCGAACATCTGCGCCACCCAGGGCGGGGGTCCACCCATCGGGCCGCCCCAGGGTCCGCCCCAGGAGCCATGACCGCCGTGTTGGCGGCCCCGGCCACGACCACCGCGCTGGCGTCGGGTCGGTTCGAAGTCCTCAGTCCACATGCGCTGTCCCATGATCGAGATCTCCTTTCGTTCGTGGTGCCGCCGCCCCGGACTCGTCACGGGAAGCTCGCGACACCGTCTCGATGTATTGACGATATATCGCGATGGCTTGGGACGCAACCCGCTTCTCTTGGGCGCGCCACCCGCCGGCGCGGGTCGCCGGTGCCTAGCGTTGACCGGGTGCCCCTTCCCCCGCATGACCGCTACGGCTCCGACGTCCTCGCCGCCGACTGGCGCGCGCCGAAGAACGGGCGGGCCACCGAGATCGACGCGGACCTCGGCCTCGTCGTGGAGGAGGTCACCACCGACTGGTGCGGTGAGATCGTGCGTGTCGAGCGCGATCTCGGCACGGTGACGCTGGAGGACCGGCGCCGCAAGCAGCGCACCTTCCCGCTCGGCCCGGGCTTCCTGCTCGAAGGACGTCCCGTGGTGCTCGTGGCGCCCACACGCGCGGCCCCCGCCGCCTCGACCCGTACGGCGTCCGGGTCGGTCGCCGTGCCGGGCGTCAAGGCGCGGGTGGCGCGGGCGAGCCGGATCCTCGTCGAGGGCCGGCACGACGCCGAGCTCGTCGAGAAGGTGTGGGGCGACGACCTGCGGATCGAGGGCGTGGTCGTGGAGTACCTCGACGGCGTCGACGACCTCGGCGAGAAGCTGCGCGACTTCCAGCCCGGCCCGCAGCGGCGGGTCGGCGTGCTCGTGGACCACCTGGTGCCGGGCTCCAAGGAGAGCCGGATCGCCCAGTCGGTCGCCACGTCGCCGATCGGCAAGCACGTGCTGATCGTCGGACACCCGTTCATCGACATCTGGGCGGCGGTGAAGCCCGGGCGCCTCGGCAAGAAGGAGTGGCCGAAGGTGCCGCGCGACGTCGAGTGGAAGAAGGGCGTGTGCCAGCAGTTTGGCTGGCCGCACAGGGACCAGGCCGACATCGCCCGGGCGTGGAAGCACATCCTCGGCGGGGTCCGCGGCTTCCAGGACCTCGATCCCGCGCTGCTCGGGCGGGTCGAGGAGCTGATCGACTTCGTGACGCAGGAAGGTTCGCCCTAGGGCACTAGCTCGCTCGTCGTACGGCCCCACGGACGGCGTCTCGGAGAGTCGTCCCGGAGAGTGCTCGTGTCGACCCCCGCGTCGAGCAACGTGTCGCGCACGATCACGTCGCCCTGGCGGACCAGGCCGAGCAGGAGGTGCTCGGTGCCGATGTCGTTGTGCCGCAACGCGACCGCCTCGCAGCTGCGGCTCGTCGCCGGGCCGGTGGACGACCTCCGCGAGGTCGATGCCGATGCTCGCGAGCGCCTGGGGTCATCGTCGTCCCCCGGGTTGAGCACGGCCATCGACCTAGCGTGCCCCGCGCCGATCCAGCTCTTCGTGCAGCCGCCCGGACGTGGCGCCCCGGTCGTGCAGCACGCGTACGGCGAGGCACTGGTCGTCCCGGAACATCGCGGCAACAGGTGCTCGGGACGGACCTGGCTCGCCCGCGACTCGATCGCGATCGATGTCGCCCGCCGTACGACTCACGGGCCTTCGTGGTGCGCTCCAGCATGTCTGCTCGCTCAGTCCTTGTCGTGCTTCTTGTGCACCGCCTGCCGGCTGACCTCCAGGGCGTCGCCGATCTCCGCGCACGACCAGCCCCGCGCCCGCGCCCGCGCCCGTCGTACCTGCGCGCGCTCGAGCTCGTCGAGCAACCGCCGCAGGGCGCGGACGGCGCGCAGCCCGACCCGTGGGTCCGACGCACTGGCGGCCGTGGCGAGACCCGACTCGGTGGTCATGATGTCAATGGAGGTTGGCGCGGCGAGGTGTCAACCAAGATTGACGTCATCAGACGTCGGACTTGTCGAGAAATCCATGTGCTTGGTGAGTGCCGCAACACTCGACGTGTGCCGGTTTCACCGGTTGACCGGTGAAACCGACACCCTCAGCCCACCAGCTCGCGCACCACGGCGTCGCCGAGGAGGCGGCCGGGTCGGGTGAGGACGAGGCGGTCGCGGTCGCGCAGCGCGAGTCCGCGCGCGACGACACCGTCGACGAGGGCGGGGTCGACCAGGGCGAGCGGGAGTCCCTCACGCAGGCGGATCTCGAGCAGCACCCGCTCCATCGCCCGGGTCGCGTCGTCGAGGACCTCACCGTCCTGGGCGGGAGACTCCCCGCCGTCGAGCCGGGCGGCATAGGCACTGGGGTGCTTGAGGTTCCACCAGCGCCGCCCGGCGACGTGGGAGTGCGCACCGGGGCCGATGCCCCACCAGCTCGCGCTCGTCCAGTAGAGCTCGTTGTGCCGACAGCGCGCGGCGGTCCCGCTCGCCCAGTTGGAGACCTCGTACCACTCCAGTCCGGCCGAGGTGAACGCGTCGTCGGCCACGAGGTACTTCTCGGCGAGGTCGTCCTCGTCGGGGGCCGGCACCACTCCGGTGCGCACCTGGCGCGCCAGCCGGGTGCCGTCCTCGACGATCAGGGAGTAGGCCGACACGTGGTCGGGCTCGCAGGCCAGTGCCGCCTCGACGGAGGCGCGCCAGTCGGCGGGACTCTCCCCCGGCGTGCCGTAGATGAGGTCGAGGCTGACCTGCTCGAACCCGGCCTCCCGGGCCCAGCGCACCGCCTGGGCCACCCGGGCCGGGTCGTGGGTGCGCTCGAGCACCTGCAGCACGTGCGGCACGGCCGACTGCATCCCGAAGGAGACCCGGGTGAACCCGCCCGCGCGCAGGGCGGCCAGGCTCTCCGGGGTGACGCTGTCCGGGTTGGCCTCCGTGGTCACCTCGGCTCCAGGGGCCAGACCGAACCGCGCCCGGACCGCCTCGAGGATCCAGACCAGGTCCGCCGCGAGGAGCAGGGTCGGCGTGCCCCCGCCGAAGAAGACCGTCTGTGCCTGCGGCCGGTCGGGGCCCAGGGCGCGCGCCGCCTGCTCGAGCTCGGCGACCGCGTGCCCGGCGTACGCCGCCTGGGAGCCGCCGCCGCCGAGCTCGGTGGCGGTGTAGGTGTTGAAGTCGCAGTAGCCGCACCGCGTCGCGCAGAACGGCACGTGGACGTAGACGCCGAACGGCACGCCGGCGGGGACTGTGAGGGACACGCCCCCAGTCTCACCCCCGGTCCCACACCGTCGGGTCGAGGGCCCGGTGCCGCTCAGGCGTACATCGAGTCGATCACCTGGGCGTAGTTGTCCTCCACCACGTTGCGCTTGACCTTCATCGACGGGGTGAGCTCGCCGGACTCGACCGAGAGGTCGTGGTCGAGGATCTCGAACTTCTTGATCGTCTCCCACCGGTTGAGCTGGCCGTTGAGCTCGTCTACGTAACCCTGCACCATCTCGCGGGTCTTGGGGTCGCCGACGATCGTGGCGTAGTCGCCGGAGACGTTGTGCTCCTTGGCCCACTCCACGAGGGAGTCGGGGTCCAGGGTGACCAGGGCCACGCAGTAGTTGCGCTCGTTGCCGAACACCATGAACTGGCTCGCGTAGGGGCAGACCGCCTTGAACTTCGCCTCGATGGCCGGCGGCGCGATGTACTTGCCACCCGAGGTCTTGAACAGCTCCTTGATCCGGCCGGTGATGGTCAAGAAGCCCTCGGAGTCCAGCGCCCCCTTGTCGCCGGTGCGCAGCCAGCCGTCCTCGGTCAGCGTCTCGGCGGTCTCGTCGGGCATGTTGTGGTAGCCGTCCATCACGCCGGGGCCGGCGATCTGGACCTCGTCGCCCTCCCCGAGGCGGACCCGGCTGCCGGGGAAGACCGGCCCCACGGTGCCGAACTTGTTGCTCTCGGGGTGGTTGACGAACGAGCCGGCCGAGGTCTCGGTCAGCCCGTAGCCCTCGAGGATGAGGATGCCGGCGGCGTAGAACCACTCGGCGATGTCGCGGTTGAGCGCGGCCGCGCCGGAGATGAAGAACCGGACCCGGCCACCGAAGCGCTCGCGGATCTTGGAGAACACCAACCGGTCGAACAGTGCGTGCTGCAGCCGCAGCGTGATCGGGACCGACTTTCCCTCCATCTCCAGTCGGGCGACCTTCTTGCCCACGGCGAAGGCGGCGTTGAAGATCTTCTCCTTCGCGCCCCCCTCGGCCGCCTGCATCATCACGATCCGGGCGTGCGCCTTCTCGAAGATCCGTGGCGCGGCGCCCATGAAGGTGGGCTGGACCACCGCGAGGTTGTCGATGATCTTGTCCACGCGCCCGTCGACGGCCGTCGCGAACCCGCAGGCCAGCTGGGTGGAGAGGAGCACCTTGCCGAAGGAGTGGGCCATCGGCAGCCACAGGAACTGCAGGTCGTTCTCGTCGAGGATCTGCTGGGCCTGGATCGCCGCGCCCTCGTAGGTCCACGACGAGTGCCGCAGCCGCACTCCCTTGGGGCGCCCCGTCGTCCCGGAGGTGTAGATGAGGGTCGCGAGCTGGTCCGGCTCGATCGCGTCGACCGCCTGCTGCACGGCGTCGGCGTTCTCGGCCAGGTGCTTCTCCCCCAGGGCGATCAGGTCGTCCAGCCCGAGCACCCAGTCGCCGTCACCGCTCCCGTCGAAGACCACCACCTTGTCCAGGTGCGGCAGCTCGGTGCGGTGCTGCCTGATCTTGGTCAGCTGCTCCTCGTCCTCGGCGAAGACGACTCGGCACTCGGAGTCGGCGAGGATGTAGGCGACGTCGCTGGCGTGGGTGGAGGGGTAGACCGTCGTGGTGGCGCCGCCGGCGCACATGACCGCGAGGTCGGCCAGGATCCACTCGACTCTGGTGCTGGAGGCGATCCCCACACGCTGCTCGGCCTGCAGGCCGAGCGCGAGCAGCCCGGCGGCCAGCTTCTCCACCTTCTCGCCGGTCTCCTTCCAGGTCAGCGACGTCCAGCTCTCCCCATCGCCGGAGGGGTAGCGGTAGGCCTCTGCGCCGGGGCTCCTCCGGACGCGGTCCAGGAACTGGACGGCCACGCTGGGCGCACGGTTCTCGATGAACGAGGTGTCGGTGTTGACGGGCGACATGGGGTGCTCCTGGCTGGTTTGAGGCGGGTCCGGACGGGGGACCGATGGGCGGCGTCACTTGGCAGTAACCTAGATCACAGGTCAAGACGGGGCATCCCCGCCTCACGGGCAGCCTCCTCCCCCGGACGCCCCGCCCGAGGCGGCGAGGGTAGCGCGACCTCAGCCGGCGTAGGCCTCGAGCCGGCGGCGCGCGACCGGGGCGAGGTCCTCCACCCGCGCCAGCTCCGGCAGCAGGCTGCGCTCGGTGGTGAGCGCCCGGAACATCGTGGAGACGGTGACCCCGTGCCCGGGCCGGTGCACCACGCTGAGCCCGTCGCCGGGCCGGACCACACCCTCCTCGAGGACGCGGAGGTAGACGCCCGGCCGTGCCCGGGCGGTGAATCGCCGGACCCAGGCACGGTCGTCGTACCCGTTGCGGGCCTGCCAGTTCTTGAAGTCGTTGCACGGGATGCGCACCATGGCGGTCTCGAGCAGGGTCGTGCCGACGCGCCAGCGCTCCCCCACCTCGGCGGCGTCCACGTCGAGGCCGCGGGTGGTGAGGTTCTCGGCGAACTGGCCGTCCCGGATCTCCCGGCCCAGCTCCTCCTCCCACCAGTCCAGCTCCTCGCGTGCGAAGGCGTAGACGGCCTGGTCGACGCCCCCGTGGTGCCGGGTGTCGGAGACCTGGTCACCTGTGACTCCCAGTCGGCCCACTGCGACGCCGCGGCCCACCGGCCACTTCTCGATCGACGTGCGTCCGATGCCGGCCCACGCGGCCTCCCGTGGCTTCCCGACGTTGATGGAGATCACCTCGGCCATGTGGCGATTCTTGCAGGAGGCTCACCCAGCGGGGCGCAGGAGCAGGGTCCACGTGGTGGCGGTGCTGGAGACCCCGTCCGCAGTGGCGGTGAGTGCGCCCGTGGTGCCGGGGACGTCGCCGGGCAGGGCGCCACCCGGGTCGGTGAGCAGGCTGCCGATCCGACCGCCGCCGGAGCCGGTGCTGGTGGCCCGGGTGGTCTCGCCCGGCGGGGGCGTCCAGGTGGTGGTCGAGCTGTTCTTGTCCGACCAGTAGGAGACCCGCCAGGCGCCGGGGGTGTCGTTGGCGAGCGTGGGCGTGGTGTGAGCACCGGTGGCTCCCGGCTCCGGCGCCCCGGCGATGGCCGCGACCGGGGCGACGGGGTCGGTGCCGCGGTAGGCGGCCAGCGTGAGGGCCACCTTCACGTAGGTGCCCCCGGTGGAGAGCCGGACCAGGCTGCCGGGGTCCTCGGCCGTGGCCACGCGTCGCCACACCGTGGTGGTGTGCGAGCCGTCGGTCACCATCCCTGCCTGCGTCCAACCGCTCGCCGTGCCGCTGCCCGGTCCCGACAACGATGTCGGGCTGTTCTGCGAGGCGAACAGCAGCAGCGCGTCCCCGGCCCGCACCGACGACGGCACCGAGACCGAGAAGGCCGTGCTGTTCACGTTGCTCGTCGACTGCCCCACGAAGGCGATCTGCGAGGTGGGGACCGCCCCGACGGTCACGGTCTGCGCGGCGGTGTCCGTGGCCCCCTGGTCATCGGTGAGGGTCAGTCTCACGGTGTAGCGACCTGGCTCGGCGTAGGTGTGGGCGGTGGCCACCCCCGAGCCGGCGGCGCCGTCCCCGAAGTCCCAGTCCCAGGACACGAGGGCGTCCTCGGGGTCGGCCGAGGAGCCGGCGTCGACCTCGCAGACCAGGTCGGCGCACTCGAGGGTGAACCGGGCCGTCGGCGGCTGGTTCGTAGGCGGTGGAGCCGTGGCCGGGCGCAGCAGCAGGGTCCAGGTGGTGGCCGAGGAGGTCGGGGCGTCGGCGGTGGCCCCCAGCCCGCCGGTGGTGCTCGGAGTCCCGGCGGTCAGCGGCGTGGCCAGCTCGGTGAGCAGGGTCGCGATCCGACCGCCACCGGAGCCGACGCTCTCGGCCAGGACGCTCTCCCCGGCGGGTGCGCTCCAGCTGGTGCTGGCACTGTTCTTGGTCGACCAGTAGGACACCCGCCGGGCGCCCGCGACGTCGTTGGCCACCCGCGGCGTGGTGTGCGTGACGCCCGATCCAGGCTCGGGCGCCCCCACCACCGAGGCCACCGGCCCGGTCGGATCGGCCCCCCGGTAGGCAGCCAGGGTGAGCCCGACCTTGGTATACGTCGTGCCACTGGTCAGCCGCACCAGCGACCCGGCATCACCCCCAGCCGCGACCCGACGCCACACCGTGCTGGCATGCCCGCCGTCCACCACCCGACCGACCTGCGTCCAGCCCGACCCGGGCCCGGACAACGGCACCTCGTTGCCGGTGGAGGCGAACAGCAGCAGCGCGTCCCCGGCCCGCACCGACGACGGCACCGAGACCGAGAAGGCCGTGCTGTTCACGTTGCTCGTCGACTGCCCCACGAAGGCGATCTGCGAGGTGGGGACCGCCCCGACGGTCACGGTCTGCGCGGCGGTGTCCGTGGCCCCCTGGTCATCGGTGAGGGTCAGTCTCACGGTGTAGCGACCTGGCTCGGCGTAGGTGTGGGCGGTGGCCACCCCCGAGCCGGCGGCGCCGTCCCCGAAGTCCCAGTCCCAGGACACGAGGGCGTCCTCGGGGTCGGCCGAGGAGCCGGCGTCGACCTCGCAGACCAGGTCGGCGCACTCGAGGGTGAACCGGGCCGTCGGCGGCTGGTTCGTAGGCGGTGGAGCCGTGGCCGGGCGCAGCAGCAGGGTCCAGGTGGTGGCCGAGGAGGTCGGGGCGTCGGCGGTGGCCCCCAGCCCGCCGGTGGTGCTCGGAGTCCCGGCGGTCAGCGGCGTGGCCAGCTCGGTGAGCAGGGTCGCGATCCGACCGCCACCGGAGCCGACGCTCTCGGCCAGGACGCTCTCCCCGGCGGGTGCGCTCCAGCTGGTGCTGGCACTGTTCTTGGTCGACCAGTAGGACACCCGCCGGGCGCCCGCGACGTCGTTGGCCACCCGCGGCGTGGTGTGCGTGACGCCCGATCCAGGCTCGGGCGCCCCCACCACCGAGGCCACCGGCCCGGTCGGATCGGCCCCCCGGTAGGCAGCCAGGGTGAGCCCGACCTTGGTATACGTCGTGCCACTGGTCAGCCGCACCAGCGACCCGGCATCACCCCCAGCCGCGACCCGACGCCACACCGTGCTGGCATGCCCGCCGTCCACCACCCGACCGACCTGCGTCCAGCCCGACCCGGGCCCGGACAACGGCACCTCGTTGCCGGTGGAGGCGAACAGCAGCAGCGCGTCCCCGGCCCGCACCGACGACGGCACCGAGACCGAGAAGGCCGTGCTGTTCACGTTGCTCGTCGACTGCCCCACGGGCTCGACAGCGGTGGACACGGGAGGAGGTGGTGGCGCACCGCCGTCGAGGTCGACGACACGATCCAGCCGGACCAGCTTCAGGTCCTGGTTGCCGCTGGTGCCGGGCGGGTCGTTGTTGTTGTCCTGGCACACGAACAGACCCCGGGGGAAGGCGGGGCCGAGGTCACCGGTGGCCGCGGCCACGCCGTCGGTCCGGTCACAGTCGTCGGACCCGGACCCGTCGGTGACCCGGAAGGTCTTGACGAACTCGTTGCCGGGTCCGCGCCGGTAGACGCTGAAGTACGACGCGTCTGGGTTCGCCACGTTCTGGGCCGACACGATGACGTAGCCGCCACCGTCGGCCTGGTCGACCAGCGTGACGCCCTCGATGTCGGAGACCAGATGACCGCCGGCGGAGGTCACGACGTCGACCGGCTGACGCGTCGTGGCCCCGTCCGGCTCGGCGGAGTAGCGCCAGAGGGCCACGTCCTCCTCGCTGACGTACAAGGCTCCTGTGTCGTCGTCGGCCACGCAGCCCTCGGCCTCGGAGCCGACCGCGAAGGACCGGACCGGGTGGCTCTCCAGCAGCCCGTCGGTGTCGGTGTCGGTCAGCTCGAACTGGTTGACCTCCCCCTGGATGGTGATGGAGAAGCCGTAGACCCGGTGGGTGACCGGGCTCTGGTAGAGGCAGAACCCCTCGCCCGCTGACCCGATGGGGGCACCGGACTCCGTCACCGACGAGAGCAGCCGGGTGTCGGGGTCCACGGTGTAGAAGCGGACCCCGCGCTGGCTCACCCCGACCAGGTCGCGGGTGGTGCCCGCGATGCGCACCTGCTGGCGGACGTCGACGTTGCCCCAGAACTGCGTGCCGATGCTCAGCCGCTGGACCAGCGTGCCGTCGAGGTCGTAGGTCTCGAACCCGCCCCCCTTGTCGTTCCCCATCACCAGCGACCGCGAGGGGTCGGTGGGGTGCACCCAGATCGCCGGGTCGTCCATCGCGTCCCCGGGGTGCAGCACCGGGACGGTCTCGGCGTCGGAGGAGACCGGCTCCGGGGACTCGGCCGCCCACGAGGGCGGGGCCACGGCCAGCGCGAGCAGGACGCCCACGAGCAGCGCCAGACCCACGGCCACGGGGGTGCGGCGAGGAGATGCGGACGAGCTTGGTGGGGGCACCGGCGACTCCTGACCTGACCGGAACCTACGGCGTCCGCCACCACCGGGCAACAGATCGACCCGTTTCGGGCACCGGCGGCTCCACCGGTCTGCTCCAGGGGGGCGGAGCCCGGTCGCCTAGTCCTGCACGGCCTTGGCGATCGTGATGCAGGAGGTCAGGTAGTCCTCGGTCCCGGCCGTGGGCCCGCCGCCTGCCTCGTCCAGGAGCCGCCAGCAGGCGTTGTGCATCATCCGCACCACCACCCAGTCGCGCGCCCGGTCCTCGTCGAGTCCCGCGACGTCGACCAGGGTGTGGAACCGGCGCCGCAGCCCTTCGCGCACGCTCAGCCCGGTCTCCGAGCCGGCGAGCTCCTCGAACCGGTTCCACAGCATCGGTGCCGGCTCGAAGTGCGGGTCGCCGTCGACCGGCTTGGGGTCGATGACCAGCCAGGGCTCCCGGTCGGCTGCCATCACGTTCTCGTAGTGCAGGTCGCCGTGGACCAGCGTGCCTGTGCTCCCCGGGTCGGCGACCAGGTCGCGGGAGAGCGCGACCGCCTGCTCGACCAGCCGCCGCGGCAGTGGCGCACTGCGGGGCAGGGCGGCCAGCTGGTCGGCCCACTGCTCGACGTACGACGTGAGCGTGCGCAGCTGCGGCAGGGCCGGGACGTGCAGCCGTCGGTAGAGCCCGGCCACGACCTCGCACGCCTCGAGGTCCCCCACGTCGTCGAGCCGTTCCTGGTGCAGTCGCTCGAGCAGCATCGCCCGCCGACGCGGGTCCGCGCGGAGCAGCTGTACGGCTCCCCGACCTCCCCAGTGCTGCAGGGCCAGGTGCTCGTGCTCGCTCTCCGCGTCGGGAAAGCTCACCTTGAGCACTGCCGGGCGTCCACCCGTGGTGCGCACGGGCACGACCAGGGCGACGAAGCCGTGCATCATCCAGCCGTCGGTCGAGAGCTGCCACTCCGCCAGGAGGCCGGAGACCAGGCGCGGCAGGCCGTCGACCCAGTGGGACCAGTCGGCTCCGCGGCGGGCCATGCCGAGCACCCCGTCGGGCAGCCGCATCCCACACCCCGATCCGTCGTCTTGCCCGGAATTGTGCACCGGCGCCCCGGAGCCGGGCCACGAGGGCCCGGTGGGCAGGCGGCCGATCCTCGCTAGGGTTGTCGCATGCGCGCGTCGGACCTGCAGGAGGACTACCCAGCCATCGACTACTCGGAGTCGGCGACCCGAGCGGCGCGGTCCATCGGCGCCGAGCACCGGCCCGCCGTCGTCGTCCTCGACCAGGGCAAGCCGCTCACCGTGCTCCCCGCCTCGCAGGTGCTCACCTTCTTGATCCCCGCCTATCTGCGCGAGGACCCGTCACTGGTGCGGGTCTACGACGAGGAGTCGGCCGACAAGTGCGTGCAGCAGCTGGAGGGGAAGTCGGTGCGGGACCTGCTTCCCCGGCCGGAGACCCGCCTGGAGCCACCGGTCGTCGAGGCCGACGCCACCGTCCTGGAGGTCGCCGCCCTGATGGCCAAGCTGCGCACCCCGCTGGTGGTCGTGGTCGACGACGAGGGCCAGATGACCGGCGCCATCACTGCCGGGCACATCCTCGAGACCCTGGTGCCCTGAGCCGGTGACGTTCGCACACGTCGCGGCGCTGGTGGTCTTCGCCGGCGCCTACACCCTGATCGCCACCGAACGCGTCCACCGCGTCGCCGCCGCGCTCGGCGGTGGCTCGCTGATGCTCGCCCTGGGCCTGACCGACGGCGACGCCGCGTTCTACAGCGAGGACAGCGGCATCGACTGGAACGTCGTCTTCCTGCTCTTCGGGATGATGGTGATCGTCGGCGTCATCCGCCGCACGGGGCTCTTCGAGGCGCTGGCGATCCACGCCGCCAAACGCGCCCGCGGACGCCCCTTCCCGATCCTGGTGCTCCTGGTCACCATCACCGCCGTCGCCTCGGCGATGCTGGACAACGTCACGACCGTGCTGCTGATCGCGCCGGTCACGTTCCTGGTCTGCGAACGGCTCGCGCTCGACGTCGTCCCGTTCCTCCTCGCGGAGGTGTTCGCCTCCAACATCGGGGGCGCCGCGACCCTGATCGGCGACCCGCCGAACATCATCATCGCCAGCCGCGCCAACCTGTCCTTCAACGACTTCCTGGTGCACATGGCGCCGTTCGCGATCGTGATGACGCTGGTGCTGATCCCGGTGTGCCGGCTGCTCTTCCGCAAGTCCTTCACCTACGACCACGAGCTCGTCGCCGAGGTGATGACGCTCTCGGAGCGCGAGGCGATCCGTGACCCGCGCCTGCTCTGGCAGAGCCTGTTCGTCCTGGCGCTGGTGATGGCCGGCTTCGTGCTGCACCCGGTGCTGCACTACTCGCCGTCGGTGGTCGCGCTGCTGGGCGCGGGGCTGCTGGTGCTGATCTCGCGGGCCACCGTCGACGACGCGCTCGCCGACGTCGAGTGGGAGACCCTGGTCTTCTTCATGGGCCTGTTCGTGATGGTGGGCGCCCTCGTCGAGACCGGCCTGATCGATGAGTTCGCCCACTGGCTCGGCGGGGTGACCGGGGGCAACACCATGCTCACCGGAGTCGTCCTGCTCCTGGTCTCGATGGTGCTCTCGGGGGTCATCGACAACATCCCGTACGTCGCGACGATGGCCCCGGTGGTGGGGTCGCTCTCCGCCGGAGCCCACTCCGGGCACGGCGACGTGCTGTGGTGGGCGTTGGCCCTCGGCGCGGACCTGGGAGGCAACGCGACCGCCGTGGGTGCCAGCGCCAACGTGGTCATGCTCGGCCTGGCGCGCCGATACGGCGCCCCGATCAGCTTCTGGGAGTTCACCCGGTACGGCATCGTGATCACCACGATCTCCGCGGTCCTTGCGGTGCCCTACCTGCTCGTGCGCTACTTCTAGAGGGACCCGGCAACGGACCCCGGGACGGGTGGGACGGAGAGAGACCGAATGTGTGGCATCGCCGCGGTGCACGACCTCCGCCCGGACCGCGACCGGCTGGCTGCCGGCCGCACGCTCGGCGAGGACATGCTGTCCCGGCTGCACCACCGCGGGCCCGACGGCTCGGGCACCCGACAGGTCGGCCCCACCTGGCTGGGTCACACCCGTCTGGCCATCGTGGACCTGGACGGGGGTGAGCAGCCGCTGCACAGTCCGCACGGCGAGCGGTGGGTGGTGGCGAACGGCGAGATCTACAACCACGACCGGCTGCGGGAACGACTCGGCGGCCCCTTCGTCACCGACTCCGACTCCGAGGTGGTGCTGCACGTCATCGACCGCCTCGGCACCGAGGGGATCCACGACATGCGCGGGATGTACGCCTTCTGCACCGCGACCCGCGGCGGCGACGTCGTGCTCGCCCGCGACCCGCTGGGGGTCAAGCCGCTCTACTGGGCCCACGTCGACGACCGGGTGCTGGCCGCCTCCGAGCTGGTGGCCTTCCCGGCCGAGCTGCGTCCCTACGTCGAGGAGTTCCCGCCCGGCCACCACTGGACGCCGACGGCCGGCTTGCAGGCCTTCGTGGACCTGCGCTCCGACCCGATGGGGATCGACGAGGGCCCGGCGCCCCTGCTCGAGGAGCGGGAGGAGGCGCGCACCGCCATCCGGGCCGTGCTCACCGAGGCGGTCCGGGAGCGGATGATGGCAGACGTCTCGGTCGGGGTCTTCCTCTCCGGCGGCCTGGACTCCAGCATCATCGCAGCCATCCTGGCCCGCCTGGTCGAGCCCGGCACCGTGGTGCGCTCCTTCGCCGCCGGCACGGAGGGCAGCGCCGACCTGGCGGCGGCTCGGCTGGTCGCCGACCACCTCGGGCTCGAGCACCACGAGCGCGTCTACGCCGACGACGACGTCGTGGCGGCCCTGCCCGAGGTCGTTCGGGCCACCGAGAGCTACGAGCCGTCCCTGGTGCGCAGCGCGGTGCCGAACTACCTGCTCTCCGAGCTCGCCGCCCGCTACGTCAAGGTGGTGCTGACCGGGGAGGGCGCCGACGAGCTGTTCGCCGGCTACCACCACCTGCGCTCGCTCGACGTGGAGGCCCTGCGCCACGCCCTGGCCGACGGCGTGGACGCCCTGCACCACCTCAACCTGCAGCGCTGCGACCGCGTGACCATGGCGCACGGGCTGGAGGCCCGGGTGCCGTTCCTGTCGCGCGACCTGCTGGCCCTCGCGCTGCGCATCCCGATGGAGTGGAAGCTGCTCGGCGAGGACGGCCAGGAGCAGGCGCAGGAGAAGGCCTTGCTGCGCGAGGCGTTCGCCGGCTGGCTCCCCGAGGAGATCCTGTGGCGCCGCAAGGAGCAGTTCGGGGACGGCTCGGGCACCGCCGAGGTGATGGCGCGCCAGGCTGCCCGGCTGGTCCCGGACCAGGACTGGTCGCGGGTCCGGATCCCCGGCCTGCCGGAGGCGCGCAGCCGCGAGGAGCTCGGCTACCAGCGCATCTTCGCCGAGCACCTCGGTGGGATCCGCGCCGAGCAGGTGCTGGGACGGTTCGCCACCGCCTGACCCGCCCTCGTCGCCGAGGTGCCGGTGCGAGACCCGCCTGGCACCCTGTGTCCATGACGCACGCCGACCAGGGCCGAGCCAGCGGCGGGGAGCTCACCGGGCTCTCCGCCCTCGAGCTCGCCCGGCTGGTGCAGGCACGCGAGCTCTCCGCCTCGGAGGTGACCGCCGCCCACCTGGTGCGGATCGCGGAGCAGGACCCGGCACTGAACGCGCTCGTGCTCGTGGACCACGACCGCGCCCTCGAGACCGCGGCCCGGCTCGACCAGGTGCTGCGCCGCCACACGGCGCCGCTCGGCCCGCTCGTCGGGGTGCCGTTCGTGGTCAAGGACAACATCGACGTGCACGGCCAGGCCACCACCTCCGGCTCTCGCGTGCACCCGGCCGCCGTCGCCCTGACCGACGCGCCCGTCGTGGCCCGCCTGCGCGAGGCCGGTGCGGTCCTGCTCGGTCGGGCCAACATGGACGAGCTGGCGATGGGGGCCTCGACCCAGACCTCCTCCTACGGGCCCACCCGCAACCCGGTCGACCCCCGCCGCAGCCCCGGCGGCAGCTCGGGCGGCTGCGCCGCAGCGGTGGCGGCCGGGCTGGTCCCGCTCTCGGTCGGCACCGACACCGGCGGCTCCATCCGCGAGCCCGCCTCCCAGTGCGGCATCGTCGGGATGGCCCCCTCCCCCGGACTGGTCCCGCTGGACGGGGTGGTGCCGTTCGCTCCCGGGCTGGACCGGGTGGGTCCGCTCGCCCGCGACGTCGAGGACGTGACCGCCCTGCTCGCGGTGACGGCGTCGGCCCCGCTCGGCCGGGCGTCCCTGCCCGCACGGGTGGCGGTCGTCGAGGAGCTTGCCGGCGCACGCAACCGACCCGAGGTGCTGGCCGCCTTCGAGACCTGGCTCGCCCGGGTCACCGCGGCGGGGGTCGAGGTCGTGCGCGTCTCCGTGCCCGACGCGCCGGGGGCCCTGTCGGCGTACATGACCCTCACCACGCTGGCCAGCGTCCCCTGGCTCGAGCCGCTGGTCCGCACCGGCCATGCCGGTGAGGAGCTGGTGCGCCGACTCCACTATGGCCTGGACCTGCGGGGCCGGCACGGGGACCAGGTCACCCGGGCGACCGCTCTGCAGCGGCGGCTGCACGCCCAGGTGCGGCAGGCGCTGGGCACCGTCGACGCGCTCGTCTCGCCCACGATGCCGACCGCCGCTCCCCTCCTCGAGGGCGAGATCACTCCGGAGGAGATGGCAGACCCGCTGGCGGCGCCGTACACCGACTGCTGGACGGTGGTCGCCAACCTCACCGGTCTCCCCGCGCTGTCGGTGCCGGCGCCCACCGACGGGCTGCCCGTCGGTGCGATGCTGATGGGCGCCCCCGGCAGCGACGCGGCCCTGCTCGCGCTGGCAGCGCAGCTGTGAGGGCTACTTCTTGCCCGACCTGTCGATCGGGCCGGTGGTGGACAGGGCGGCGATGAAGGCCTCCTGGGGGACCTCCACGCGACCGACCATCTTCATCCGCTTCTTGCCCTCCTTCTGCTTCTCCAACAGCTTGCGCTTGCGCGTGATGTCGCCTCCGTAGCACTTGGCCAGCACGTCCTTGCGGATCGCGCGGATCGTCTCCCGGGCGATGACCCGCGAGCCGATCGCGGCCTGGATCGGCACCTCGTACTGCTGGCGCGGGATCAGCTCGCGCAGCTTGCCGGCCAGCATCACGCCGTAGGAGTACGCCGCGTCCCGGTGCACGATCGCGCTGAACGCGTCCACGGTCTCGCCCTGCAGCAAGATGTCGACCTTCACCAGCTCGGCGACCTGGTCGCCGGTGGGCTCGTAGTCGAGCGAGGCGTAGCCCTTGGTGCGGGACTTCAGCTGGTCGAAGAAGTCGAAGACGATCTCGGCGAGCGGCAGGGTGTAGCGCATCTCCACCCGGTCCTCGCTGAGGTAGTCCATCCCCTCGAGCTGGCCGCGCTTGGACTGGCAGAGCTCCATGATGGCCCCGATGTAGTCACTCGGGCTGAGGATCGTCGCCTTCACCACCGGCTCGCGGACCTCGGCGATCTTGCCCTCGGGATACTCGCTGGGGTTGGTGACCTCGTGCTCGGTGCCGTCCTCCATCAGCACCTCGTAGACCACGTTGGGCGCCGTGCTGATCAGCTCGAGGTCGAACTCGCGCTCGAGACGGTCCCGGGTGATCTCCATGTGCAGCAGCCCCAGGAAGCCGCACCGGAAGCCGAAGCCGAGGGCGCCGGAGGTCTCCGGCTCGTAGACCAGGGCGGCGTCGTTGAGCTGCAGCTTGTCGAGGGCGTCGCGCAGCGTCGGGTAGTCGTCGCCGTCGATGGGGTAGAGCCCGGCGAACACCATCGGGTTGGGGTGCTTGTAGCCGCCCAGCGGCCGCTCGGCCCCGTGGTGCTGCGAGGTGACGGTGTCACCCACGCGCGACTGGCGCACGTCCTTGACGCCGGTGATGAGGTAGCCGACCTCGCCGACCCCGATCTCCTGGGCCTTGACCGGCTCGGGGCTGATCACACCCACCTCGAGCATCTCGTGGACGGCGCCGGTCGACATCATCTTGATCCGGTCGCGGTGGGTCAGCCTGCCGTCGACGACGCGCACGTAGGTGACCACGCCCCGGTAGGTGTCGTAGACCGAGTCGAAGATCAGCGCACGCGGAGGGGCGTCGGGGTCGCCGACAGGCGGGCCGGTCTGCTTGACGATCTCGTTGAGCACGGTCTCCACGCCGAGCCCGGTCTTGGCACTGACCTGGAGGACCTCGGCCGGGTCGCAGCCGATGATGCCGGCCAGCTCTGCGGCGTACTTCTCGGGCTGGGCGGAGGGCAGGTCGATCTTGTTCAGCACCGGGATGATGTGCAGGTCGGCGCCGAGGGCGAGGTAGAGGTTCGCCAACGTCTGGGCCTCGATCCCCTGAGCGGCGTCGACCAGCAGGATCGCCGCCTCGCACGCCTCCAGCGAGCGCGACACCTCGTAGGTGAAGTCGACGTGTCCCGGCGTGTCGATCATGTTGAGCACGTAGGTGCCCGGCTCCGCGCCCTCGGCGTTGTCCTCGGTCACCGTCCAGGGCATCCGCACCGCCTGGCTCTTGATGGTGATGCCGCGCTCGCGCTCGATGTCCATCCGGTCGAGGTACTGCGCCCGGGCGGCCCGCTCGTCGACGACACCGGTCAGCTGCAGCATCCGGTCGGCCAGCGTGGACTTCCCGTGGTCGATGTGCGCGATGATGCAGAAGTTCCGGATGATCGCGGGGTCGGTCCTGCCCGGCTGGGGCGCGGCGGGGTTCAGGGACACGGACTGCTTTCCGGAGAGGCGGGCTGGCGAGCGCCCATCATCCCACGCAGGGTGGCCGCCTCAGAACCCAGGCGGTGGCGAGCCTCAGCGGTTCGCGGCCACCGGCAGGTGCTCTCCCCACCAGCGCAGGATGTGCTCGAAGCGCTGCAGCCGGTGGCGGGGCCGGCCACTGCGGCTCAGCTCGTGCCCCTCACCCGGGAAGAGCAGCAGCTCGGTGCGCACACCCGTGCTCCGCAGCGCGGTGAACCAGCGCTGCCCCTGCTCCACCGGGCACCGCAGGTCGGCCTCGGAGTGGATGACGAGGGTCGGGGTGGTGACCTCGTGGACCCGGGTCATCGGGCTCTGGGTCACCATCATCTCGCGCGAGCCGTGGTACTCCCCCGGGAAGAACCAGCCGATGTCGGAGGACCCGAGGAACGACGTGGCGTCCAGGTAGCCCCGCTCCACGACCGCCGCGACGAAGCGTGTGGTCCGCGTGGTCAGCAGCGCGGTCAGGTAGCCGCCGTAGGAGCCGCCCATGACCCCGACCCGGTGCGGGTCCAGAGGCAGCGAGGGGTCCGCGAGCGTGTGGTCGAGGAAGGCCACGACGTCCTCGGCGTCGACGGTGCCCAGGGCGCCCCGCACCGAGCGAGCGTGGTCCAGGCCGTAGCCGGCCGACCCGCGGGGGTTGCACATCACCACGGCATAACCTGCGCCGGCGTAGACCTGCGGCTCGTCGAAGAGTCCCCAGTCGTACTGCGTGCGAGGTCCCCCGTGGATGTTCAGAAGCACCGGGTGCGGCCCCGGGCCGAACTGATCGGGGTCGGGCAGGAACACCCAGCCGTGCACCGGGTAGCCGTCCGGGGACCTGGCCTCGACCTCGTGGGGAGGCCGCACGCCCCCGGCGCGCAGGGCGAGGCTGACGTCGGTGAGCCAGTGCGCCGCGCCGTCCCGCAGGACCGCCAGGTCGCCGGCCCGCTCGGGGTCGGACGCGGTCACCACGACGGTGGAGCCGTCGCGGGACGCGGCCACCCCGCCGACGACGAGGTGCCCCGCCAGCACCGTCTCCGGGACCGGCACCTCGCTCCCGGGTGCGTCCGGGTCGACGGCGAGAAGGCGCACCGCGCCACGGTGGGCGGCGGGGACCAGCACCCGCCCGCCGGCCACGACCAGCGCGGCAGCACCGCCGTCCACGTCGACGTCGCGGTCGTCGGTGAGGGCGCGCAGGTCCACCGGACCGGCATCGGGTCGCGCCGGCGCGGTGGTCACCCACACTCCGGTCTGCCGTCCCACGAAGTCGCGACCGTCGGACCCGGTGCGCGTCGCGGTGAGCACGAGGCGACCGTCGGGGAGCCAGCGGACGCCGCCGACGGACAGGTCGCCGGTCACCACGACCGGAGCGTCGAGCGTGGCTCCACCGGCCCGGGCCGGGACCAGGTGCACCGCCGATCGCAGGTCGGTCTCGCGGGTGTCGTGGCGCGAGGAGACGAAGGCGACCAGGTCGCCCTCCGGGCTCCACACCGGGTGCTCGTCGTCATGGTCGCCGTCGGTGAGCTGGCGGGGCGTGACCGGGACGTCGGGTGGTGCCTCCCCCGGGGTCACCTCCGGCGGGACGTCGAGGACGAAGACGTGCTGGCGCCGATCGCGGGTGAACCCGAGGTCGTCGCGCCGGTAGGACAGCTCGGTGACCAGCCTGGGCGGCTCGGCGCCGGGGCTGCTCGCCCCTCCGGCGGCGTCCGGGGTGCCGTAGCGTCCCGCCTCGGGCACGCGTGCGCTGTAGGCCAGGCAGGTGCCGTCGGGACTCCACACCGGCGCTCCGGCTCCCAGTGGGTGCTCGGTGAGCTGCAGCGGCTCGCCGCCGTGGATCCCGGTGAGGTGCACCTGCGGCGGCGTGTCCGGCCCAGCCCGCAAGAAGGCGACCCGCCGCCCGTCGGGACTCACCGCCGCAGCGGTGTCCCGGGGGCCGTTGGTCAGCCGCACCGCCGGGCCGTCCGCGGTCGGGACCGACCAGAGCCCGCCGCGGTAGCCGTCCGAGCCGGTCTGCGGGTGCAGCACCGAGACGACGGCAGCGGCTCCGTCCGGGGTCAGGCTCGGGCCGGCACAGGCGTGCCACAGGTCGAGGTGCTCGGGACGCATCCGGCCAACCTAGCCGCCGGCGTGCCACGCCCGTTCCCGGGCGAGCTCACTCCCGGCTGGCCAGGAACTCCTTGCCCTTGGCGATCGCGAAGCCCCACCCCTGCTCCAGGGTGGGCTTGGGCGGCACCGCGATCTCGTCGGGGTTGGTGAGGACGTCCACGAGGACGGGGCCGGGCCGGGCGAAGGCATCGCGGATCGCGGTGTCGACCTCCTCGGGGTCGCTCACCCGGACACCGCCCATGCCGATGGCCCGGGCCACGGCCGCGAAGTCGGGGTTGTCGAGGACCGTGCCGTACTCCGGCAGGCCGACCTGCTCCATCTCGAGCTTGACCATCCCGAGGCGGCCGTTGTCGAAGACCACCAGCTTCACCGGCAGGTCGTGGGACACCGCGGTGATCAGGTCCCCGAGCAGCATCGAGAGCCCCCCGTCGCCGCAGAACGCGACGACCTGCCGGGTCCGGTCCAGGGCGGCCGCACCGAGCGCCTGCGGCATCGCGTTGGCCATCGAACCGAGGTTGTAGGAACCGATCAGGCGGCGGCGACCCGTCATCCGCACGAAGCGGGAGAGCCACACCGTGGACATGCCGGTGTCGGTGGTGAACACGGTGTCCTGGTCCGCGTGCCGCTCCACGGCGGCGGCCACCAGCTCGGGACGGATCCGGGCGTCCGGGTTGTCGACCTTCCGGCGCAGCAGCCCCACGGGCTTGTGGTCATAGCGCGGGTCGGTCAGGTGGGACTGCCTCGTGCGCCAGGCGGCGTACTCCTCGCGGGCGACGGTGAGGTGGCCCCGGTCCTGCTTCTGCTCGAGCAACGGCAGCAGGGACTGCAAGGTGAGCTCGGTGTCGCCCACCAGCGGGTGCTGTACGGCCGTGCGGCGCCCGATGTGCTGACCGCGCACGTCCACCTGCACGACCGTCTTCCCCTCCGGGTAGAAGTTCCGGTAGGGGAAGTCGGTGCCCAGCAGGAGCAGCACGTCGCAACCGCCGAACGCCGCCGCGGTGGCCGGGTTGCCGATCAGGCCGGACTGACCGATCTCGTAGGGATTCTCCTCGTCGAACCCCTCCTTGGCCTTCAGCGAGAGCACCATCGGTGCCGCCAGCCGCTCGGCCACCTGCAGCACCTCCGCACGGGCGTGCCGGGCGCCCTGCCCCACCAGCAGCGTCACCTTCTCGGCGTCGTTGAGCACGCTCGCGACCGCGCGGACGTCCTCGGCGGCAGCCGAGGCCGGCGGCGAGGGGCGCACGAAGTGCGGTGCACGGGTCTGCTCGGGCAGCTCGAGACCACCGACGTCGCCGGGCAGCGACAGCACCGCCACCCCCTGCTCGGCCAGCGCGGTGTTGACGGCCTGCTCCAACAACGGCTGTGCCTGCTCCATGTTGGTCACGGTGCGGTTGAAGACGGCCACGTCGGCGAAGACCGAGTCGTTGTCGACCTCCTGGAAGAAGTCGCTGCCCATGTCCTCGCGCGGGACCTGGCCGCAGATCGCCAGGACGGGGGCGTGCGACTTCTTGGCGTCGTAGAGCCCGTTGAGCAGGTGGATCGCACCCGGGCCGACGGTCCCCATGCACACCGCGAGGTCGCCGGTCAGCTGGGCCTGGGCGCTGGCGGCGAACGCACCGGCCTCCTCGTGGCGCACCCCCACCCACTCGATGCGGTCCTCGCGCCGGATGGCGTCGGTGACGGGGTTGAGCGCATCACCCACCACACCCCACACGCTGCGCACGCCGTGGTCGGCGAGGGCGTCGATGATCAGCTCGGCAATGGTGCTCATGCGGTCTCCAAGGGGGTGAACCGGTCGGCGTCGGCGAGGTCCCAGTCACGGGACCACGCGGCGGGGCGTGGCTCGGCCAGCAGCTCACCGGGCGCCAGGCCCGGGAACAGCTCGGCGTAGCTCACGGTGCGGTCGTGGTCGATGCGACGGCGCAGCAGCGCCGGCCCCAGCTCGGTGGGACCGCGCAGGCCCATCGAGGCGATCACCTGGCTGACCTGGTCGACCACGTTGCGGTGGTAGTGGTAGGTCCGCTCGGTCTTGTCCTGCACGTCCAGGGCCCGCGTCCGCTTGGGGTCCTGGGTGGCCACTCCCACCGGACAGCTGTTGTCGTGGCAGGTCTTGGCCTGGATGCAGCCCACCGCCATCATCATGCCGCGGGCGCTGTTGGTGTAGTCGGCTCCCTGGATGATCCGCTTGACCACGTCCATGCCGCTGGTCACCTTGCCGCTGGCACCGATCGCGACCCGGTCGCGCAGGCCGACCCCGACCAGGGCGTGGTGCACCGTCATCAGCCCCTCGGTCAGCGGCTGCCCGATGTGGTCCTCGTACTCCAGCGGAGCGGCCCCGGTGCCACCCTCACCACCGTCGACGACGATGAAGTCAGGAGTGACTCCCTCGACGAGCATCGCCTTGCAGATCGCGAGCACGTCGGTGCGCGACCCGACACAGAGCTTGAACCCGGCCGGCTTGCCTCCGGCCAGCTCACGCATGCGCGCGACGAAGCGCACCAGCTCCCGGGGAGTGGAGAAGACCTGGTGGTAGGCCGGGGACACGCACTTCTCACCCACGGCGACCCCGCGGGCCTGCGCGATCTCGGGGGTCACCTTGGCCCCGGGGAGCACGCCGCCGATGCCCGGCTTGGCTCCCTGGCTGAGCTTGAGCGAGACCATCTTGACCTGGTCGAGGGCGGCGGTCTCGGCGAACTGCACAGGATCGAAGTCACCGGCCTCGGTGCGCGCGCCGAAGTAGCCGCTGCCGATCTCCCACACCAGGTCTCCGCCGTGTCGGTGGTACTTGCTCAGGCCCCCCTCCCCGGTGTCGTGGGCGAACCCGCCCCGGGCCGCCCCGGCGTTCAGCGCGGTGATCGCGTTGCCGGAGAGGGCGCCGAAGCTCATCGCGGAGACGTTGAACAGCGACATGTCGTAGGGCTGGGTGCAGTCGGGACCGCCGATGCGCACGCGGGCCGGCTCGTCGGCCACCGGCACCGGTGCGGTGGAGTGGACGAGGTACTCGTAGCCGATGGCGTCGACGTCGCGCTCGGTGCCGAACGGCTGCTCCGACTTGAGGTTCTTCGCCCGCTCGTAGATCGCCGAGCGGGTGTCGCGGTCGAAGGGCCGACCGTCGTAGTTGCGCTCGATGAAGTACTGCAGGATCTCGGGTCGGATGCTCTCCAACAGGAACCGCAGGTGCCCCAGGACCGGGTAGTTGCGCAGGATGGAGTGCCTGCTCTGGACCAGGTCGTAGATGCCGAGCACCAGCAGGCCCACGGCGAGGACGGCGAGGAGCCACCAGCCGGGACCGCCGATGGCGCCGGCCAGTGTCGCCAGGGCGCCGAGGGCGACGAGGAGTGCCAGGACGAAGAAGCGCAGCAAGTGCCCTCCTGAGCAGGTGGTTGCGGATGCCGACGGTTGGGAGTACCACGAGAGGCCCGAACCCATGCCCCGCCGGGACCCGTGTCGCCCGCGCGGAGCCGCCCGTGCCGATTTGGGTGCCCCGGTACGCCGCTGATATCGTCTCCCTTCGTGTCTGGACCCGGATCCGGACCCCCCCGAACCTGACACACACACCGAACGAGGCGAGCCTGACGTGGCGAACATCAAGTCCCAGATCAAGCGCAACCGGCAGAACCTTGCTGCGCACGAGCGCAACAAGGCGGTCAAGTCTGCGCTGAAGTCGGCCGTCCGCAAGTTCCGCAAGGCCGCTGCAGCCGGCAACGCCGACGAGGCGAGGGCCGCGGCGCACGACGCGAGCAGGAAGCTCGACAAGGCCGCCTCCAAGGGCGTCATCCACAAGAACCAGGCCGCCAACCGCAAGTCGGCCATCCACAAGACCGCCGCCCGCCTCTGAGCTGCGCCGGGTCACCGAGGCGTCGTCCGGGAACGGACGGCGCCTCGTGCTGTGTCCAGACCCTGCGCTAGGACCGGCGCGGCCTGGCCCGGACCACCTCGAGCACCATCTTCTCCAGGGCGTAGGCCGGGTCGCTGGCCTGGCCCTTGACGTCCGCATCGGCCCGCGCCACCGCGCGGATCGCCCGGCCGACACCGTCGGCGTCCCAGCCGTGGGACTGGCGCCGCACGATGTCCAGCTTCCAGGGCGGCACCCCCACGTCGCGCACCAGGTCGTTGTTGCGTGACCCCCGCGGCGCCGACAGGAACCGGCCCAGGCTGCGCAGGCCACCGGCCATCGCGCTGGTCACCAGCACCGGCGCCGTGCCCCGGTCCAAGGCCCAGCGCAGCTCCTCGAGCGCCTGCGCGGCCTGGCCGTAGAGCGCATGGTCGGCCACGGCGAAGGACTTCGCCTCGGCGCGGCCACCGAAGTACTTCTTGACCATCTCGACGCTCAGTGGTCGGCCCTCGAAGTCGTTGGCGAGCTGGCTGGCCGCCGCCGCCAGGGACCGCAGGTCCTGGCCGACGGCCTGCACCAGGAAGTCCGCGGCGTCGGGGTCGATGCGGACCCGGTGGGTGCGCAGCTCGTTGGCCACGAATCCGGGGAACTCCCGGGAGGAGAGCGGAGCGGACTTCACCTCGGTCACGCCGTCGAGCTTGCGCAGCTTGGTCAGCAGCCCACTCCCCTTCTGCCCACCGCTGTGGGCGAGAACCAGCGCGACGTCCTCGGCCGGGGCGGCGGCGTAGTCGAGCAGGCCTGCCGCCGACTCCTCCGGCAGCTCCTCCAGCCGACGCACGACGACGCAGCGGGTGGTCGAGAACAGCGAGGGCGCCGCGAGGTCTCCGAGCTCGGCCATGCTCAGCGACGCGGCCATCGCCTCCGACAGCTCGGCCTCGGGGTCGTGGCGCCGTACGGCGGCGCGGACGCCGGTGATCGCGCGCTCCCCCAGGAACTCCTCGGGACCCGTGACCAGCGTGACCCGCCCGAGCACGTCGTGCGGGTGCGGGGTCGCCATGAGCGCAGCCTCTCACGGTCGACCGACGTCCATGGTGGTCGGTGCGGGTGCCGTTCAGAGCTCCACCGAGCCGGTGACCACCGTGCGGGTGTTGCCGCCGACCCAGACCGCGCCGGCCTCGTCGGTCTCGACCCGCACCCGGCCCGCACGTCCCAGCACGGTCCCCTGCCGCGCCACGTAGGACGCCGGCAGCCTCCCCGCCCGGGTCAGCCAGGCGCCGAACCCTGCGTTCAGGCTGCCCGTGACGGGGTCCTCGGTGATGCCGAGTCCGGGGCAGAACGCACGCACCTCGACGTCGGCGCCCACCGAGGCGCGGTCACCGGGGGCCACCCGCCCGAGCACGCCGACCGCCTCCGTCAGGGCAGCGAAGTCGGGCCTCAGGGACACGACGGAGTCGGCGCTGTCGAGCTCCAGCCCGAGCCAGCCGGGTCCGTTGTCGATCCACCAGGCGTCCAGCACCTGGCCGGCCGCCAGCCCCAGGGCAGCGAGGACACCACGGCGGGTCTCCTCCTCGACCGGGCCCGTGCGCACGAAGTCGGGAGCCCGGAACGCCAGCCCGTCCGGGTCGCGGCGCAGCTCGACGAGGCCGAGGCCGCACTCCTGCCACACCCGGTCCTCGCTCGCGGGCGTGCCGCCGAGGTCCAGCCAGGTGTGCGCAGTGCCCAAGGTGGGGTGTCCTGCGAAGGGCAGCTCCTCCCCCGGCGTGAAGATCCGGACCCGGTAGTCGGCCCCTGGGTCCTCCGGCGGCAGCAGGAAGGTCGTCTCGGAGAGATTGGTCCAGCGTGCGAAGGCGGCCATCTGCTCCTCGTCGACGTCCGCGGCGTCGTGCACCACGGCCACCGGGTTGCCGGCCAGGGCACGGCTGCCGAACACCTCGACCTGGGAGAAGGGATGCCGCGACACTGCACCAGCCTGTCACCACGCGGGCCGGCGCGTCACATGTCCCCGGGCCGCCACCCGCAGGCCGGCGTCCACGACGACGGCCACGTCGCCGTCCTGGTCGGTGCGCGCCACCCGCATCCTCGCCTGGTCCAGGAGTGCGACCAGGGAGGGGGCCGGGTGTCCGTAGTCGTTGTCGCGCCCCACCGAGATCACCGCCAGCCGTGCCCCCAGCCCGCGGACCAGGTCAGGGTCCTGGCGCGCGCTCCCGTGGTGGGCGACCTTGAGGACGTCGACGTGCAGGGCCGCCGGCTCGCCGCCGAGATCGCGGAGCAGCTGCTCCTGGGAGCCGGTCTCCTCATCGCCCATGAGCAGCAGCCGGACTCCGCGGGACTGCACCAGGAGCACGAGGCTGGCGTCGTTGGGTGGCGAGGGAGAGCCGGGTGGGGGTGCGTGCGACGGGGCCAGGACCTGCCAGCGCAGCAGGCCCACGCGCCCGGTCTCCCCGTAGACGGCCCGCCGCACGGGCACCCCCGCCCGCGCTGCCACCGCCTGGACCAGGTGCACCCCAGCGGGCGGCTCAGCCGTCCCGGTGACCTCGATCCGCCCGACCGACCGTCCGTGCACCGCGCCGGCGAGCCCGTCGACGTGGTCGGCGTGGAAGTGGGTCAGCACCAGCAGCGGGATCCGGCGTACGCCGAGCCGGCGCAGGCACCGGTCCATGGTCGCGGCCTCGGGCCCGGTGTCGACCACGACGGCGCTCCCGGGCCCGGCGCGGAGCACCAGACCGTCTCCCTGCCCGACGTCGCAGGCGACCAGGACCCACCCCGGGGGCGGCCACCCGGGCGTGGGCAGCGGGACGAGCAGTGCGGCGACCAGCAGCGCGCCCAGTGCCGCCGAGGTGAGCCGCCGGGCCAGCACCGCACCGAGCACGAGGGCGATGGCGGCACACACACCGCCGAGGACGGCGACGGACAGCGGACCAGAGGACCACCCGACGGCAGCCACCGGCAGGTCCGCCCCACGCACGGCCACCTCGATGATCCAACGTGCACACCACGCCCCCGGGGTCGCCACCCACCTGCCGAGGGTGCCCGAGACGAGACCGACGACCCCACCGGCCAGGCCCAGGACCGTGGCCGGCCCCACGGCGGGCGCGGCCAGCAGGTTGGCCACGACCGCGACGAGGCTGACCTGGCCCGAGATCGCGGCCACGAGCGGGGTGCACGCCAGCTGGGCCGCCAGCGGGACCGAGACCGCCTCGGCCACCCAGCGCGGGGCCCAGCGAGCGAGCCGGTCGCGCCAGCCCGGCGCGAGCCACAAGATGCCGGCCGTGGCCAGCGCGGAGAGCGCGAACCCCACCGAGACCGCCAGCCAGGGGTCGAGCAGCAGCAGCACCAGGACGGCGGCCCCCAGCGCCCTCGTCCCCCGGCGCCGGCCGTGCGCGCCCATGCCGACCAGTGCCACCGAACCCATCGCGGCGGCGCGCACCACGCTCGGCTCCGCCCGGGCCAGCAGGACGAAGCCGGTCACCCCCAGCGCCCCGACGACGACGAGCCCCCGAGCCCGCACCCCCGCCCAGCGGGCCAGGAGGAGCAGCGACCCGACCACGAGGGTGAGGTTGGTGCCCGAGACCGCCAGCAGGTGGGTCAGGCCCGAGGTGCGGAAGTCGGCGTCGATCTCCTGGGGCATCCCGGCGTCGTCTCCGTCGACCAGGGCCGGCACCAGCGCACGCGGGCCGGGCGCCTGCCGCGCGACGGCGCCGCGGATGGTCTCGCGCAGCCGCCCGGCCGCCCGCAGGGCCGGGCCTGGCTGCTCGAGCACCACCGGCGGGCCACGGGTGGTCAGCACCCCGGCGAGGTCGCCGGTCCGCGCAGGCTCCAGCCGTCCCTGCAGCCGCAGGACGGCGCCCAGGAGCACTCCGCGGGCGCGCCGGTCCGCGAGCACCAGCACCGGGACGCGGACCCGGTGCCTGGCACCGCGCCCGCTGACGAGGACGGTGCGGGCGTGGAAGACGAGGTGGTCCTCGAACCGTCCGCGACGCAGCACCGGATCGGAGGTCACCACCAGCCGGACACTGACGACGGCCCCCTCCCCGGCGAGCTGCTCCACCGGGCTGCTGTGCACGGCCTCGGCGCGCAGCAGCGCCGACGCCGCCACCCCGCAGCCGGCGACGAGCCACGCGGCCACGCTGAGCACCTCCAGACCCCGCCGTCGACGGTGCACCAGGTGGACCAGCCCGAGCAGCAGCGGCACGCCGAGCAGCCACGGTGGGGCGCGCAGCGCCGCGATGGCCGCGAGCCACGCGACGGCGGCCAGCAGAGGCGCCCGGAGGTCGGCCCCCACCCCGGCCCGGTCCGCCGCCGGCTCGCTCACAAGGTGACGTGGGGTGCCAGGTCCGCCAGGGTCTTCTCGCCGATGCCGTCCACCTCGAGCAGCTCGTCGACCGAGGAGAAGGCGCCGTGGGCGGTGCGCCAGTCGAGGATCTTCTGCGCCGTCACGGGCCCGACGCCCGGCAGGGTGTCCAGCTGGCCGGCGGTCGCCACGTTGAGGTTGACCAGTGCGCCGGCCGGGTCCGGCGCACCGGTGCTGGCGCTCGCGGCGACCGATCCCGACCGGGCCGGGCGGCCGACCAGGATCTGCTCGCCGTCCACGAGGACGCGGGCCAGGTTGAGCGCGCTCAGGTCGACCCCGTGGCGGGCACCGCCGGCCCGGTGCAGGGCGTCGACGACCCGCGACCCGGCCGGGAGCGTGGTCACACCCGGACGTCGCACCTTGCCGGCCACGTCGACGGTGACACTCGACCCGGCAGCACCCGCACTCGGGCCCGCCCCTGGGCGCTCGCCAGCCGGGGACCCAGCCGGGAACCCCGCCGGGGAACCCGTTGCGGGCCCCGTTGCGGGCCCCGTGGCAGGCGCCACCGAGGACGGGGCGAGCGAGGCCAGCCCCGGACTGCCCGCCGAGGCATCCCGGGCCTGCCCCCGCGGCGGGACCACCTCGCTCTGTCCGTGCATCCGCAGCACGACGACCGTGGTGCCGGTGAGGGCCAGGGCGACCAGGGCGACCACGAGCAGCACCGGCCCCGGCTCCAGTCCCGTCCGCCCCCGCAACGTGGCGGGCAGGCGGCCGGTCATCCAGCCGGCCAACCCTGCGCCCGGGCGGCGTCGAGGAGCCCGTGCGTGGCGCCCCGCTCGCCGCACCACGGTGGGGTCGGGCAGGTCGCCCACGCCCGCGGCGCGGGTGCCTGCCTCGCCGTCGTCGGAGTCCTCGACCCGACGCAACCCGGCCTGCTCCAACTCGCGGCCGAGAAGCTCGAGGCGGCGCACGGCCGCTTCGGCCACCTCGTCTTGTGACTGCCTGTGCATGCTCCGAGGCTAGGAATGGGTCTCGCCGACGGGAAGGCGGACGTCGGAGCCTGTGGAGAACCGCGGCAGGTGCGAGACCGTGGACGCTCAGCCGCGCCGGGCGACGGTGACCGCGACCATCCCCGGCCCCACGTGAGCGCCCAGGACAGCGCCGATCTCCCCCAGCGAGACCTCGCGCTCCCCCAGTGCCGGCGCCAGGCGCTCGGCGAGCCGGTCGGCCAGGCCCTCGGCCCGCTCGGGGCTGGCCAGGTGTGCCACGGCGACCTCGACCTCGCTGTCACCGGCGGCCTCGACGGCGAGCTCCTCGAGCCGGGAGAGCGCCCGGCCCGCGGTGCGCACCTTCTCGAAGGGCGCCACCTGCCCGTCGTCGAGACGGAGGATGGGCTTGACCGCCAGCGCCGAGCCGAGCAGGGCGGCGGCAGCCCCCATCCGACCGCCCCGGCGGAGGTACTCCAGGGTGTCGACGTAGAACAGCGAGGTCGTGCTCGCCGCCCGGTCAGCAGCAGCCTCGGCCGCGGCGGTGGCGCCGCCACCTTGCTCGATCGCGTCGGCGGCGGCGAGCACCGCGAAGCCGGTGCCCATCCCGACCTGACGCGAGTCCACCGTCGTCACCGGCACCGAGGCCCGGCCCGCAGCGAGCTGGGCGGACTCGAAGGTGCCGCTGAGCTCGGCCGAGAGGTGGACCGACACGATCGCGTCGGCACCCTGCGCGGCCAGGGTCTCGTAGACGGCGAGCAGCGCGTCGGGGTTGGGCCGCGAGGTGCTCACCGGGGTCCAGTCGCTGAGCGCCTCGGCCAGCATCTGCGGGGTGACGCCGTTCTCCACGCCCTCGTCGTACGACGTGGCTCCGACGACGACCTGGAGGGGAACCACGCTGATGCCGCGCGCAGCGGCCGTCGCGGCCGGGATCGAGGCCGTGGAGTCGGTGACCAGAGCGACGGACATGACCGACAGGCTAGCGCCGCGGGCAGCGCGCGACCGGGCACGGCCGTGCTCACCTGCCGGTCGCTACCGTCGGAGGTGAGCAACCCTCCGACACCCCACCACCAGAACAGGAACCAGATGCGCATCGTCATCGCCGGCGCCCACGGCCAGGTCGCCCGCCAGCTCGGCCGGCTCGTCACCGACGCCGGACACCACGCGGTCGGTCTCGTCCGCAACCCCGAGCACGTCCCGGACCTCCAGCACGACGGCGTGGAGGCGGTCCTGGTCGACCTGGAGTCGACCGACGTCGCGGAGCTGACCACTGCCCTCGAGGGCGCCGACGCGGTGGTCTTCGCGGCCGGGGGCGGGGCCGACGGCGACCCGGCCCGCAAGGAGACCGTCGACAAGGGCGCTGCGATCATGCTCGCCGACGCCGCCGAGGCGGCCGGGGTGCGCCGCTACGTGATGCTCTCCGCCATGGGCACCGACCAGGCCGACCCCGACTCCGAGGAGGTCTTCCAGGTCTACCTGCGAGCCAAGCAGGCCGCCGACGAGGACCTGCGCTCTCGTGACCTCGACTGGACCGTGGTCAAGCCGGGGCGACTGAGCGACGACGTGCCCACCGGCCACGTGCAGGTCGGCGAGCTCGAGCCCGGCGCGGTCACGCGAGGCGACGTGGCGCACGTGCTGGCCGAGGTGCTGGAGGCGCGCAACACGATCGGCAAGACCTTCGAGGTGCTCGCCGGCGACCTCCCGGTCGCGGAGGCCGTCGCGCGGCTCTGACATGGACTGACCTGCTGTCAAGGGCAGGGTGAGGCGCCGCTGGGGTTGGTGCCCCGGCGGCGCCTCGTTGCTTCGTCGGGCTTGCTGCTGGCGAGCGTGTCGTTGGCGACGCACGGTCAGACTGATATGCGCGGGTTGGATACCGCAGGACGGTGGTTCGGCTGGAGCGGGACCGCTTGTCTAGAAACGAGCGTGGACCTCGTGGTCTGCTCATAGAGCCGTCGCGGGTCGCTCCTCGCGCTGCCACCAGCCGCGTGTCGACGAAGCGGTCTGGGGATGTGCTGGTCAGTCCATGACGGCCAAGGACCAGCACCAGCCCGAGAGCTCTCGGGCGATCGCGACATCGGCGATGGTGCCGCGCGTGCGGCGGCGGGTGCGAGGGCCCACCGGTCCCGCATGGTCTTCCCGATCCGATAGCTGGGCCGGTGATTCCAGGCGGCCTCGACCAGGAGTCTGCGGAGATGAGCGTTGCCGGTCTTGGTCATCGAGCCCTGGGAGCGGGTGTTGCCCGAGGAGTGCTCGGTGGGCACCAGGCCGACGAAGGAGCCGATGCTGTTGTCGGTGAACCGGTGCCAGTCACCGATCTCGACCGCGAGCGCGAACCCGGTCAGCGTGCCGATCCCGCGCAAACAGCCCGGCCGGTGCACCATCGCGGTGAACTCGCTGTGTTCGGCCATGTCCTCGATCTCGGCATCGAGCGGGTCACGGCGAGCCTTGGTGGCCAGCACCGCCTCGTAGTTGGACTCGAAGCTCACCTGCGTCGGCCGGCTGGTCAGCTGCGGCAGTGCCTCATGGCGAAGCCAGAAGTCGTGCGGGCCGGCCTCATAGGCCACCGCCGCCGGACCCGGCAGCGCATCGATCCACGACCGGATGTGCTCATGCGACTGGGGTCAGCCTCGCCTGGAACAACTCGCTCGTGCCGCCATCGATCGCCGCAGCCGCGACAGATCGTGCGTGCACGTCAAGCCCCACACTCGTAGGCTCGGTCAACACCGGGGCCTCCCACAACTGTTGGCTAGGCGAGCAGGCCAGCCCTACTCGGCAACCCACGACCATTTGTGAGCGGGGCCCCGGCCGGGTCAGCCCGCGACGATGTTGACCAGCTTCGGGGCGCGCACGATCACCTTGCGGACCTGCTTGCCGTCCAGGGCGCGCTGCACCGACTCCTCGGCCAGGGCCGCGGCCTCCAGGTCGGACTCGCTGATGCTGGGCGGGACCTCCAGGCGCGCCCTCAGCTTTCCCTGCACCTGGACCACCGCGGTGACCGAGTCCTCCACCAGCAGGGCCGGGTCGACCACGGGCCAGCCGGCCCGCGCGACGGTCGGCTCGTGGCCCAGCCGCTCCCACATCTCCTCGGCGGTGTAGGGCGCGACCAGCGAGAGCAGGACCGCCACGGCCTCGGTCGCCTCGCGCACGGCCGGGTCCTCGGGGCCGGCCCCGGAGTCGATCGCCTTGCGGGTCGCGTTCACCAGCTCCATGGTCCGCGCGATCATCACGTTGAAGCGGCGCGACTCGACCAGCTCGGCCGCGTCGTGCACCGTGTGCGCGGTGATCCGGCGCAGGGCCACGTCCCCGGTCTCCGGCGAGGCGCCGACCGCCGAGGAGACGTCACCCGAGAGCCGCCAGGCGCGCTGCAGGAAGCGCAGCGACCCGGCAGGCGACATGTCGGCCCAGTCGATGTCGTCCTCCGGCGGACCGGCGAAGACCAGGGTCAGCCGGACGGCGTCGACTCCGAACTCCGCGAGCTGCTCCCCCAGACTGACGCCGTTGCCCAGCGACTTGCTCATCTTCTTGCCCTGGTTGATGACGACGCCCTGGTTCAGCTGGGCGGCGAACGGCTCGCCGACCTCCAGCATCCCCATGTCGCGCAGGACCTTGGTGAAGAAGCGTGCGTAGAGCAGGTGCAGGACCGCGTGCTCGACGCCCCCGACGTAGATGTCGGCCGGCATCCAGGCCCGGGCCTGCGCCGGGTCGAACGGGCCGTCGGTGTAGCCCGGCGAGCAGAACCGCAGGAAGTACCACGACGAGTCCACGAACGTGTCCATCGTGTCGCTGTCCCGCTTCGCCGGCCCCCCGCACACGGGGCACTCGACGTTGACCCAGTCCTCGGCCGCCGCCAGCGGTGAGACCCCCTTGGGCTTCAGGTCGGCGCCGCGCAGCTCCGGCAGCTCCAGCGGCAGCTGGTCGTCGGGAACGGCGACCTCACCGTCGGTGGGGCAGTGGATGACCGGGATCGGCACGCCCCAGTAACGCTGCCGGCTCAGCAGCCAGTCGCGCAGCCGGAAGTTCACCGTGCCCCTCCCGGTGCCCTCCGCCTGCAGCCGGTCGATGATGGTGCGGATGCCGGTCGCCTTGTCGGCGATGCCGTCCAGGGGCCCCGAGTTGACGTAGACGCCGTCGCCGACGGTGGCGACGTGGCTCTCCTCCGGGTTCTCCTCACCGGTGTCGACCACGCGGCGGACCACCAGGCCGAACTGCCGGGCGAAGTCCAGGTCGCGCTGGTCGTGGGCGGGCACCGCCATGATCGCGCCGGTGCCGTAGTCGGCCAGCACGTAGTCGGCGGCCCAGACCGGGATCCGCTCGCCGTTGACGGGGTTGACCGCGTGCACCCCGAGGAAGACGCCGGTCTTGGGCCGTTCGGTCGACAGCCGGTCGACGTCGGTTGCCTGACGTACGTCGCTCAGGTAGCTCTCCAGCGCCGGACGCTGCTCGTCGCTCACGACCTCGGCGGCCAGCCCGGCGTCCGCGGCCACGACCATGAACGTCGCGCCGTACAGGGTGTCCGGCCGAGTGGTGTAGACGGTGACCGGCTCGTCGCGGCCCTCGACCCGGAAGTCGACGTGGGCCCCCTCCGAGCGCCCGATCCAGTTGCGCTGCGCGGTGACGACACGAGTGGGCCACGTCGGCTCCAGCACCTCGAGGTCGTCGAGCAGCTCCTGGGCGTAGTCGGTGATCTTGAAGTACCACTGGGTCAGCTCTCGCTTGGTGACCACGGCACCGCAGCGGTCGCACATCCCCTCGACGACCTGTTCGTTGGCCAGCACGGTCTGGTCGTTCGGGCACCAGTTGACGGGGCTGTTGCGCCGGTAGGCCAGACCGCGCTCCCGGAACCTCAGGAACAGCCACTGCGTCCAGCGGTAGTAGTCGGGATCGGAGGTGTGCAGCCGGCGCGACCAGTCGAAGGACACCGCGTAGCGCTTGAACGAGTCCGCCTGGGTGGCGATGTTGGCGTAGGTGTAGGTGGCGGGGTGCTCGTCGTTGCGGATGGCGGCGTTCTCCGCAGGCAGCCCGAAGGAGTCCCACCCGATCGGGTTCAGCACCTCGTACCCGCGCTGCCACCAGAAGCGTGCGATCACGTCGTGCAGCGCCGTCACCTCGGCGTGACCCATGTGCAGGTCGCCGCTCGGGTAGGGGAACATCGTCAGCGCGTAGCGCTTCTCGCGCGGGCTGTCGTCGTCGGCCCGGAACGGGTCGAGCCGCTCCCACACCCGCTGCCACTTGGCCTCGGTGGCGTGCACGTCGTAGCCCGCCTGGTGCGCCTGGTCCCGCTCAGTCATCCCTGCTCTTCCTGCCTGCTCTTGGTGATCGCCGTCCGACCCCGGCCCGCACTGTCCTGGACATGCAAAGGCCCCTCGCGCAGAGGGGCCGCCACGTCGTGTCCGACGTGGCTAGACAAGGAGCAGGATCTGCCTCATGCCACGATCCTACCTCCGGTGGTGGTCCGTGCGCTCGGCCGAGGGGCCGCGGACCCCGACGTACCGTGGCTGCATGGTCCCCGCGGCTCGCTGGCTCGTCGTGGCCCTCCTCGCGCTCGGGGTGACCACGCCGCCCGCTCTGCTGGCGATGCTCCCCGCACACGGGTCCGATGTCACCGCGGACGTGCTGGCCCGGCGTGTGCAGCACTCCACCGGGGTCGGCTGGTCCGGGGAGGTGCACGCGCAGGGCTCGTTGGACGTTCCGCTGAGCGGCTCCACGTTCGGCGGCGTCGCCCGGATCCTCGGCCAGGGCACCGACCTGCGGGTCTGGTGGCGCGACGCCCGACACTGGCGCGTGGACCGGATCCGCACCACCGGCGAGACCGACCTGGTCCGCGACGGCGGGCTGGCGATCCGGTGGGACTACGAGTCGGCGACGGCTCGGTTCACGGCGTACTCCCCGGTGCGACTGCCCGACGACAACGACCTCGTGCCCAGCGCCCTGGCGGCGCGTCTGCTCGCGGGTGCCCGACCGGCCGAGCTGTCCCGGCTGCCGGCCCGACGGGTGGCGGGGCGCAGCGCGGCCGGCCTCCGCCTGGCGCCCGCCGACCCGGCCTCGACCATCGCCCGCGTGGAGGTGTGGGCCGACGAGGACACCGGTCTCCCGCTGCGCGTCGCGGTCTACGGCGACCGCGACGCCACCCACCCCGCGCTGAGCTCGGAGGTGGTGGCGCTGCGCCCCGGCACCCCCACCGACCGGGAGGTGGGCTTCACGATCGGCTCCGGGGCCGACTTCCACAAGACACCCTCGCTCGACGACGTGGCCGCTGCGAACGCGTTCGCACCCTTCGCCCTGCCGGCGAGCGTCGCCGGGTTCCGGCGGCGGGCGACCGGCGGCGACCTGGGTGCGGTCGGTGTCTACGGCCGCGGCCCCACCGCGCTGCTGGCACTGCCGTTGCGCGGCTCGGTGGCCGACGGGCTGGCCGAGCAGCTCCGCCACCGCGCTCGCACCACCGGTGCGGGCCTCTCCCTGGAGGTCGGTCCCCTGTCGGTGCTGCTGGTCCGAGGCGAGCGCGCCAACTTCCTGCTGACCGGCACGGTGACGCCCGCCGCGCTCCGCCAGGCCGCCGTGGACCTGCTGCGCGGGGTGGTGCGCACCCGATGAGGACGCCCCGCGCCGGCACGGTCGTCCGCACCCGGGGCCTGACCAAGACCTACGGTGCGGTGCGCGCGGTGGACGCGATCGACCTGGAGGTCCGCGCCGGGGACGTCTACGGCTTCCTCGGCGCCAACGGGTCCGGCAAGACGACCACGGTCCGGATGCTGCTCGGGCTGGTGCTCGCCAACGCCGGCGACGTGGAGATCTTCGGTGAGTCGATGCCCGGGAGCGCCGCCTCGGTGCTGCCCCACGTGGGCGCTCTGGTCGAGGGGCCGGGGGCCTACCCCCACCTCTCGGGCACCGCGAACCTACGCCTGTTCGACGCCGCCGCCGGGCACTGGCGTGGCGCTCGGGCCGAGCGGCGCGTCCGGACCGCGCAGGTGCTGGAGCAGGTGGGCCTGGACCCGTCGGACCGCCGCCCGGTGAGGACCTACTCACTGGGCATGCGACAGCGGCTGGGGCTCGCCGCCGCGCTGATGCGCCGGCCGCCGCTGCTGGTGCTCGACGAGCCGACCAACGGGCTCGACCCCCAGGGGATCCGCGACGTGCGCGAGCTGTTGCTCTCGTTGAACCGCGCCGGCACGACCATCTTCCTCTCCAGCCACCTGCTGGGCGAGATCGAGCAGATGTCCACGCGGGTGGGGGTCCTGGACCGGGGGCGGCTGGTGCTGCAGGAGGACATGGCCGCGCTGCGTGCCGCCACCGGTCTGGTGCGGGTCCGCACCCCCGACGTCGACGCCGCCATCGCGCTGCTCGACGGTCGGGTCCAGCACCGTGGGCCCGGCGAGATCGTCGTCCGGGACGACGACGCGGCCTCCCTGAACGCCCGCCTCGTCTCCGCCGGCGTCCGGGTGAGCGGCCTGGAGCCGGTACGTCGCAACCTCGAGCAGGTCGTGCTGGAGGCGACTGCTCCGTGATCCGGGTCGAGCTGGTCAAGCTGCTGCGCCGCCCGCGCACCTGGGTGACGATCGCCGCCCTGAACGCGCTGCCGACCCTGGTCGCGGTGCTCCTGGCGCTCACCGACCTGGGTCCGCGACCGGGCACCGGTCCCCCGTTCCTCTCCGCCGTGCTCACCGACGGGACCCTGTTCCCGCTGGCCGCGCTGGGGATCGTGCTGCCCCTGTTCCTCCCGGTCGCGGTCGCCGTGGTCGGTGGCGACGCCATCGCCGGGGAGGCCCAGACCGGCACGCTGCGCTACCTGCTGGTCCGGCCGGTCTCGCGCGGACGCCTGCTCGTGGCCAAGCTGGTCAGCGTGGTGGCGTTCGTCGTGCTCGCCACCGTGGCCGTCGCGGTGGTGGCCTACGTCGAGGGCCGTCTCCTCCTGGGCGACGCCCCTGCGACGGGCGTGGTCAGTGTCTCGGGCACCACCCTGACCCAGACCCAGATGCTCGAGCGCACCCTGCTCGCCTTCTGCTACGTCGTCCTGGCCATGCTGGGGGTCGCGGCGATCGCCGTCCTGCTGAGCACGGTCACCGACTCGGCAGTGGCGGCCGCGCTCGGCACGATCGGCTTCCTGGTCGCCTCGACCGTGCTGCTGGGCCTGGACGCCGCGGACGCGCTGCGGCCCTACCTGCTCACGCGGTACTGGCTGGCCTTCGTGGACCTGTTCCGGGACCCGATCCGGTGGCGGGACCTGGTCCACGGCGTGCTGGCGCAGCTGGGCTATCTCGTCGTGTTCGCCGGAGCGGCGTGGGCCAACTTCGCCAGCAAGGACGTCAACAGCTGACGCCCTGCGGCGCGCCGGGTGCTCCCCTCCCCAGCGCGCTGCGCAGCGTGGCCAGCACCACCGGGTCGGCGGGGAGGTCGCCGTGCGAGGTCCCCGACCCGGGACAGACCTGCTGCACGTCGATGTTGAGCGCGCCGACGAGGCTCGCCGAGTCGGTCGGTGTCACCGTCTGGTCCCGCTCGGTGCGCACCGTGACCCATGACGGGCCGTCCGGGGTCTCGTCACCGGCGTTGAGACGCCGGAGCAGCGCACTCCCGGTCGCCAGCTGCTCGCAGGCCCGCGGGCAGCCGCCGGCGACCTGCAGCGCGATCGCGGCCACGTCGGTGCCGTGGTGCGGTGACCCCAGCGTGAGGACGCGGCGTACGACGGCCGCCCCACCCTCGTCGCGCACGAAGAGCCGCGCCACCACCCCGCCTGCCGAGTAGCCGACCACGTCGACCGAGGCCGCACCGGAGCGCTGGAGGGTCCTCCGCGCCAGCGCAGCGAGCCGCCGGGCCTGGGCTCGCAGGTCGCCGGTGCCCCCGTCGACGGGCGCGAGGACGACCACCTCGCGCCGGTCGCGGCGCAGCTGGCGCACGAGCGGCACCAGGCCTGCGGTGTCCCCGCCGTACCCCGGCACCACCAGCACCGGTCCGGGCGTGGACTGGTCGACCGCGGCGCCCGTACCCGCGCCACGCACGAGCACGAGGGCGCTCACGACCACCACGGCGAGGGCGAGGAGGCCCAGCGCCGCGACGAGCAGCCGCCGGCGCGCGGGTGTCAGGCGGGCGAGTGGGGAACGCACCCGACGTGGCCGCTCACTGCTCGCCGGGCTGGTCGTGCGGCACCTCCTCGGGGTCGTCGGGGACGATGATCGGCCGCACCCGCGCCCAGACGGCGAACGCGCCGCCCACGAGGATCATCGCGATCCCGCCGTAGAGGTTGATGTTCAGCCCGTCGGAGCGCTGCACCTGAGTGTCACTGGTGAACAGGCCGGTGACCACCAGGATCACGCCGTAGAGGCCGATCAGGCTGGCGATGATGATGCGGATGTCGAAGAGTCCCGCACGGTGGGTCCCACCGGAGTCTTCCTGGGTCATGAGCTGCTCCTACCAGAAGATGACGTTGAGGATGACGACGAGGACGGCACCGACACCGGCGAGCTTGGTCGGCTGCTGGTACCACACGGGCGTCCCCTCGTCGGCGTCGTGGAAGTCCGCCTTGGGGGTGAGCGACCACACCAGGCCCCGCAGCTCGGACTCCTCGCGGGGTCTGGTCCCGAGCGTGACCAGGACACTGACCAGGATGTCGACACCGAAGGCGACGCCGGCGGCCACGAAGGAGGCGCCCTGCCCGCTCAGCCCGATCACCCCCACCGACATCGGTCCGAGCGCGTCCTGGCTCAGCACTCCGACGACGATCGCGCCCGCCGTGCCGCTGACCAGACCGGTCCAGCCGGCTGCGGCGGTCATCCGCTTCCAGAACATGCCGAGGATGAACGTCGCGAACAACGGCGCGTTGAAGAACCCGAACAGTGTCTGCAGGTAGTTCATGATGTTCTGGTAGTTCCTGGCGAACAGCGCCGTCCCGATCGCGACCAGGGTGGCGGCGACCGTGGCGATCCGGCCAACCCGCAGGTAGTACTCGTCGCTGCGTCCCCGGATGACGTAGGTCTCCCACAGGTCGTAGGAGAAGACGGTGTTGAACGCGGAGATGTTGGCGGCCATGCCGGCCATGAACGACGCGAGCAGACCCGCGATCGCGATGCCGAGCATGCCGTTGGGCAGCAGGTCCCGGATCAGGTAGAGCAGGGAGTTGTTGTAGTCGAAGCTCGGGTCCTGCGAGGCCTTGGCCTGGGCCACCTCGGAGGCCACGACCGCGGCGATCATGCCGGGGAAGATCACGATGAACGGGACGAACATCTTCGGGAAGGCCCCGATGATCGGCGAGCGCTGCGCCGCGGAGATCGAGCTGGATGCCATCGCCCGCTGGACCTCCACGAAGTTGGTGGTCCAGTAGCCGAAGGACAGCACGAAGCCGAGGCCGAAGACGATGCCGACCACCGAGAGGAACGGGCTCTCGATCCCGGTCAGGTTGGTGCCCGGCCACGAGGAGAGCTGGGCGGCGCCGTCGCCGGCGGCGGCGATCTTGTCCTTCAGACCCCCGTAGCCACCGACCTTCTTCAGCCCGACCAGCGTCAGCGGCAGCAGCGCCGCCACGATCACGAAGAACTGCAGGACCTCGTTGTAGATCGCGGCCGACAGGCCCCCGAGCGTGATGTAGGACAGCACGATCGCGGCGGCCACGATCAGCGAGACGTAGAGGTTCCAGCCCAGCAGGATGTTGACGATCTTGGCCAGCAGGAACAGGTTGATGCCGGCGATCAGGAGCTGCGCGACCGCGAAGCTGATCGCGTTCACCAGGTGGGCACCGGTGCCGAACCGCTTGCGCATGAACTCGGGGACCGAGCGCACCTTGGAGCCGTAGTAGAACGGCATCATCACCACACCGAGGAACAGCATCGCCGGGACGGCGCCGATCCAGAAGTAGTGCACGGTGGGCAGGCCGAACTGCGCGCCGTTGGCCGACATGCCCATGATCTCGACGGCGCCGAGGTTCGCGGAGATGAACGCCAATCCGGTCACCCACGCCGGCAGGGACCGGCCCGAGAGGAAGAAGTCGATGCTGCTGGAGACCGAGCGCCGGGCCATGATCCCGATGCCCAGGACGAACCCGAAGTAGATGGCGACCAGCACGTAGTCGACCCAGTTGGCGTCCAGCCGGAGCTGACTCCCCGCTGCCAGTACCATCGAGCCTCCCGGGATCGGATCGGACGGTGACGCACGTTACTACTCCGGCAGTGCTGTACCCGGCAGACCCAGCCGCCTAACGAGAGGGACGCCGATGGCCTGGATGGTGACCGGAGGTGCCGGCTACATCGGCGCCCACGTGGTGCGTGCGTTCGCCGAGGTCGGTCTGGACTCGGTGGTCGTCGACGACCTCTCCAGCGGCCACCGTGGGTTCGTCCAGGACGGCGTCCCGTTCGTGGAGGGCTCGGTCGTCGACACCGACCTGATGCGCCAGACCATGGAGGACCACGACGTCGAGGGTGTCGTGCACCTGGCGGGGTTCAAGTACGCCGGAGTCTCGGTCGACCGTCCCCTGCACACCTACACCCAGAACGTCACCGGCACGGTCAACCTCCTGCGGGCCATGGAGCAGGTGGGCGTGGACCGGATGGTCTTCTCCTCCAGCGCCGCGACGTTCGGCACCCCCGACGTCGACCTGGTGACCGAGGAGACCCCGACGCTCCCGGAGTCGCCGTACGGCGAGAGCAAGCTGATCGGCGAGTGGGTGATCCGAGACCAGGGGGTGGCGGCCGGGCTGCGGCACACGTCCTTGCGGTACTTCAACGTGGTCGGCTCGGGCACCGACGAGATCTACGACACCAGCCCGCACAACCTGTTCCCGATCGTCTTCGAGATGCTGCTGGCCGGGAAGACCCCGCGGATCAACGGTGACGACTACGACACCCCGGACGGCACCTGCGTTCGCGACTACGTGCACGTCGCCGACCTCGCCGCGGCCCACGTGGTGGCCGCGCGGCGCCTGGCCGCGGGCGAGGCGTTGCAGCCGGTCTACAACCTGGGCAGCGGCAGCGGCTCCTCGGTGGCCGAGATCATGGCCGCCGTCCGCACGGTGACCGGGATCGACTTCACGCCCGAGGTCGCGCCCCGGCGCCGCGGCGACCCCGCCCGGATCGTCGCGACCGGGGAGGCGGCCGCGCGCGATCTGGACTGGCAGATGCGCCACTGCCTGGAGGACATGGTGCGCTCGGCCTGGCAGGCTCGCCGAGCCCACGCCGCCTGAGCCGCCGCCTGCGGTGACCGACTCCGGTGACCTGCCATGATCGGCTCATGACGAACTCCACCATCGCCGACCTGTTCTCCATCGACGGCAAGGTGGCCGTCGTGACGGGTGCCTCCTCCGGCCTCGGGGTGGCCTTCGCGCAGGCGTTCGCGGAGGCGGGCGCCGACGTCGCACTCGGAGCGCGGCGGGTCGAGCGGCTCGCGGAGACCGCCGGACTGGTGGAGGCGGCGGGACGGCGGGCCGTCACGGTGGCGACCGACGTGGCCTCCCCCGAGGCCTGCCAGGCCCTCGTGGACCAGGCGATGGAGACGTTCGGCCGCGTCGACGTGCTGGTCAACAACGCGGGCATCGGCACCGCCGTGCCGGCGACCCGCGAGACCCCCGAGCAGTTCCGCCAGGTCATCGACGTCAACCTCAACGGGTGCTACTGGATGGCCCAGGCCTGCGGTCGGGTGATGAAGCCGGGCTCGTCGATCATCAACATCTCCTCGGTGCTCGGGCTCACGACGGCGGGACTGCCGCAGGCGGCGTACGCCGCGTCGAAGGCCGGCCTGATCGGGCTGACCCGCGACCTTGCCCAGCAGTGGACGGGACGCAAGGGCATCCGCGTCAACGCGCTGGCGCCCGGCTTCTTCGCCTCCGAGATGACCGAGCAGTACCCCGAGGGCTATCTCGAGTCCCAGGGCCCCCGCATCCCGGTCGGCCGCCAGGGCGACCCCCGCGAGCTGGCCGCGTCCGCGGTGTTCCTGGCCTCCGCCGCCGCCGGCTACATCACCGGCCAGACTCTCGCCGTCGACGGCGGCATGACGATCACGTGAGCGTCGGCACCCGTCGTGTCGAGCACGCCCCCGGCCGGCTCGCGGTTCACCAGCAGTTTGGGAGAATGGATCCATGAGCCAGCCGCAGCGCCCCCGCATCCCCACCGCCACGCTCACCCTCGACTACCCGCTCTCCCTCGGGGTCTACGAGCGCTACGAGCAGGCGCAGCAGGCCGTCGACTTCCTCTCCGACCACGAGTTCCCGGTGCAGAACTGCCTCATCGTCGGCACCGACCTCAAGCAGGTCGAGCGGGTGACCGGGCGCCTCACCTACGGCAAGGTGACCGCCGGTGGCCTGCTCTCGGGAGTCTGGATGGGCCTGTTCGTCGGGCTGGTGGTCTCGCTCTTCGGCAGCGGGGACACGCTCGCGATCATCCTCTCCACGATGCTGTTCGGTGCGATCTTCGGCCTGGTCTGGGCGCTTGCCGGGTACGCCGCCACCCGGGGCCAACGTGACTTCACCTCCGTCACCCAGGTGGTGGCGACCCGCTACGAGGTGCTGGTCGAGCACAAGTACGCCGAGCAGGGCCGCCAGCTGCTCGCGACGATGACCGACCCACGCATCTGAGACGGCCTGCGACCCGAGGAGGGTGCGGCACTACATTTCGGGTCATGCGCCAACCCTCCATCACGATCATCGGGGCCGGTTTCGGCGGGCTCGGCACCGCCGTCGAGCTGAAGCGGGCCGGCTACCGCGACATCACGATCCTCGAGAAGGCCGCGGGTGTGGGCGGGGTGTGGCGCGAGAACACCTACCCCAACGCCGCGTGCGACGTGCCCTCGTCGCTCTACTCCTGGTCGTTCGCGCCGAACCCGGCCTGGCCGCACCGCTACTCCCGGCAGGACGAGATCCTCGCCTACATCGAGCGCACGGCTGCCGAGCAGGGCGTCCTCGAGCTGGTCCGGACCGGCGTCGAGGTCACCGCCGCGGCGTACGACGAGGGCGGCGCGTGCTGGCACCTGGAGACGGCGACCGGGGAGCGGATCGACAGCGACGTCGTGATCACCGCCGTGGGGCAGCTCTCCCGACCGGCGATCCCCGAGCTCCCGGGCGTGGGGAGCTTCACCGGCCCGGCCTTCCACTCCGCGCAGTGGGACCACGAGGTCGACCTGCGTGGCAAGCGCATCGCGGTGCTCGGCACCGGCGCCAGCGCGATCCAGTTCGTGCCCGGCATCCAGCCCGAGGCGGGCCACGTCACGGTCTTCCAACGCTCGGCGCCCTACGTCGTGCCGAAGCCGGACCGCGAGTACACCCGCACCCACTCCCGCCTGTTCCGGCGCCTCCCACTGACGCAGGCCTTCGGACGCACCCTGACCTGGGTGCTCTCCGAGCAGCTGAACCGCTCCTTCGCCGGCCGCAACCCCGCGCGCAAGGCGATGGAGCTCGCCTGGCGCGCCCAGCTGCGCACGCAGGTGCGTGACCCAGGGCTGCGCAGCAAGCTGGTGCCGGACTATCCCTTGGGCTGCAAGCGACTGCTGTTCTCGACCGAGTGGTACCCGACCCTGACCAAGCCCAACGTCGAGGTAGTCACCGAGCCGGTGGTGGAGGTGCTCCCCGAGGCGGTGCGCAGCGGCGACGGCACGGTGCACGAGGTCGACGTGATCATCTACGGCACCGGCTTCGCGGCCACCGAGTTCCTGGCCCCGATCCAGGTCACCGGGGTGGACGGAGCCGACCTGCACGCCCGCTGGAAGGAGGGGGCGCGCGCCTACCTGGGGCTCTGCGTCCCGGACTTCCCGAACCTGTTCGTCCTCTACGGCCCGAACACCAACCTGGGCGGCAGCTCGATCATCGCCATGCTCGAGGCCGCCTCCGGTGCGATCACCACCCTGCTGCGACACACCGGGGAGCGCGGCGCCCGTGCGATCGCCGTGCGAGCGGAGGCCGAGGAGCGCTTCGACGAGGAGATCCAGCAGCGCCTCGCCCACAGCGTGTGGGCGAGCTGCGCGAACTGGTACCACGAGGACGGTGGCCGGATCACCACCAACTGGCCCGGTCCGGTCGCGGAGTACCGGCGCCGTTGTGCGCACCTCGAGCTGGACGACTTCGCCATCGCCTGAGCGCAACGCGCCGGCCCCGCTCCGCCGGGACGGCTCAGGCCCGCGCCCCCACGTCCGGGTCGGTCAGCGCGTAGGGAAGCCGGACCGTCTCGAGCACGTGTTGGGCCGGGCTCCCCGCCGGGGCGAAGAGCACCAGCTCCTGACCGCGGTCGCTGGCGCCCTGCTGCTCGTCGTACAGCGCCTGCACCGCCACGCTCGGCAGGTGCGTCACCGCCTCGAGGTCCAGGACAACCCGGTCAAGGGCCACCAGCGCACCGAGGGCACGCTGCATGGTCTCGACGTGGTCGGCGTCCACGTGCCCGCCGACGTCGACGCGGGCATCCTCCGAGCGCAGCCGGAATGCGGACTCCTCGTCGCGCGGGTGCAGCGGCGCCTGCGGGCTCGGGGCACCGACGAGCATGTCGGCGGGACGGCCGAGCCGGTGGCGGATGGTCGCGAGCGTGCCCTCGGCGCTGCGCTCCAGGGACAGTCGGTCCACCATGCCGCGCACGATCGCGAGGCCGTGCCGCTGGCCCCCGGGGCGGTGCTCGGGACCGGGAGGCCAGCGCCCGCGGTCGCGCACCTGCACCTCGACCTCACCACCGTCCAGCAGCCGAGCGGTCACCCTCAGGTCTGCCGGGACCTGCCCCCTGCGCCTCGGCGTAGGCATGCTCGACCACGTTGGCCACCAGCTCCTCGACCGCGTGCTCGACCACGACGTGGTCGAGCTCGCGCACCCGCAGCCGCTGCAGCCAGTCGCGCAGCCGCGCGAGCGCCGTGTCGAGCGCCGTCGCGTCGGCGCGCAGGTGAAGGTGCAGGGGCTCGACCGGGGCGCACAGCTGGGCGGCCAGCACCGTGACGTCGTCGCTCCCCGTCCCGACGGAGACCAGGCGGAGGGCTGCGTCGCACACCCGGTCCACCGATCCCCCGGCGCGCCGGGCAGCCGCCCGGGCGGCCTCGCCGAGGGTCACGGTCCCCTGGGTCAGGTCCTCACCGACCCCGTCGAGGAGGCCGTCGGTGTAGAGCAGCAACAGGTCATCAGGCCACAGGGTGCTGTGCTCGGTGGTCAGGTCGCCGGACGTGGCCAGCGGCGCTGCGCCGCTGAGGGGCAGGTAGCGGGCCCGCCCCACGTCGGCGGGCACGAGGAGCGGAGGCGGATGACCTGCCGTGCAGTACTCCACCTCACCGTTGCCGGGGTCCAGCACCAGCACGCATGCCGTCGCTGCCCGTGCCTCCGGGACGTGCCGGGCGAGCTCGTCCATCGCCCGCACGGCGCCGGCGACGCCGGCGCCGTCGCGGAGCCGCTCCTGGGCGACCGTGCGGAGCTGGCCCATCGCGGCGGACGCGGTCACGCCGTGGCCCACCACGTCACCGACGACGAGGGCGACCCGCCCGTCCTCGAGCGCCAGGGCGTCGAACCAGTCGCCGCCGGCCGCCTCGGGCTCGGGGGCCAGGACATAGCGCCCGGCGAGCTCGAGCCCCGGAAGCACCGGCAGCCAGGACGGCAGCAGTGCGTCCTGGAGGGAGAGGACCGGTTCGAAGTCGTCGGGCTGCCCGACCGCGGCGGCCGCCGCTGCCGGTCGTGCCCGGTCGGCGGCGTGCGCCTCGCTGCCGTGCACGACGACCCCGCGGACCGATCCGTCCGCGCGGCGCCACGGGCTCAGGGTGCAGGTCCAGGTGAGGTCGAGCAGGCCACCGTGCGGCGCCCGGACCTGCACCGGGGCGTCGGTGAGCGTCACCGGGTCTCCCGTGGCGAGCACGCCGTGGGCCAGCTCCAGCGGGAGCTGGCCCTCCAGCTCGGGCAGCAGGTCGAGCAGAGCGCTGCCGAGCCCCCCGGAGCCGGGTCGCTGCGCAAGCACCGAGCGTGCGGTGGCGTTGGCCGAGCACACCCGAAGCTCGGGTCCGTCGCAGGCGAGGACGAGCCCCGGCGAGGCGTCGTAGGCGGCCAAGGCGCCCTCGAGATCACCCAGAGGCTGGTCTCGTGCGCTGCGTTCTGCACTCATCCGCATCCAATCGTGAGCTGCCGTACAGGTGCACGCCGGCCTCGTACCCGATCCCGCGGCCCACACACCGGCACACACCCCGGCCGCCGGCACCTTGGGAGCTGCGCTAACGTCGAAGTCGTTCGGGCACCGCCGCCCGATCCAGAGCCCCTCCCGGGTGAACGCGTGAAGCAGCAGCACGCACCCGGTTTCGACACCCGCTGGAGAACACGGTGGGTGGATCCACACCCCGGCCAGCACGGGGTCGATCCCGACAGTGGTGATCCATGAGCCTGTCTGCGCCTGATGCTTCCTCCGCCTCCACCCGCAGCGACGCCCCCGCCGCGGTCCCCGGGACCCTCCCCCGTGCTGTCCCGGCCCTGGACGACGCCAGCCGCGCCGAGCTGACCGATCAGCTGGTGGCCGAGCTCGCCGACTGTACCGAGGAGTCTCGGCGGCACGCGCTGACCAACGAGCTGGCCGCGGTGAACCTGCAGGTCGCCGAGTCGGTGGCGGCCCGCTACCGCTCCCGCGGCATCGCCGCCGAGGACCTCGAGCAGGTGGCCTACCTCGCCCTGACCAAGGCGGCCCGCAGGTTCGACCCGCACGCCGGTCACGACTTCCTCTCCTTCTGCGTGCCCACGATCCGGGGAGAGGTGCGCCGCTACTTCCGGGACAAGGGCTGGGTCGTGCGTCCTCCCCGCCGGATCCAGGAGCTGCAGCAGCGCCTCGGGGGTGCCCAGTCCGACCTGACCACCCACCTCGGCCGCCCCGCGACGCCTGAGGAGCTTGCCCAGCATCTCGACGAGGATCTCGACGACGTGCGCGAGGCCCTCGACGGTCAGGGATGCTTCCGGCCGACCTCGTTGGACCGTCCCGTCGGTGACGGCTCCGGTGCCGCCCTCGGCGAGCTGCTCGCCGAGGAGGACGCCGACCGTGCTGCTGCCGAGGCGCGGGTCGCCCTCGCCCCCGTCGTACGCCGCCTGAGCCGGCGCGACCGCCACATCCTCCAGCTGCGCTTCTTCGACGGGCTCACCCAGCGCGAGATCGCCGAGGACATCGGGGTCACCCAGATGCAGGTCTCCCGCCTGCTGGCCCGGATCTTCCGGGACATCCGCCAGGACCTCGGCCCCGTCCCAGAGGCGTCAGCGCCCCCCGAGCCGGACCACTAAGATGGGTCCGACGGCCACCCGGCCGCACGAACCATTCCGGCGGCGAGGGGAGCACCATGACGGAGGCGACCCCCAGGTCGGCGTCGTTCTTCGCGCAGGTGAGTCGTGAGCTGATGGACGACGTCGACGAGCCGCCGACCTACCAGACCGTCGTGCGGCGCGCGGTGGACGTCGTGCCCACCTGCGACTGGGCCAGCATCACGCTGCGCCGGCGGCGCAACCGGACCGAGACGGTCGCCTTCTCCGCGGAAGTCGCCCAGGCCGCCGACCAGCTGCAGTACGACCTCGACGAGGGTCCGTGCCTGGCCGCGGTCCGCAGCAGCGAGCCACGTCTGTCCAACCACTTGAAGACCTCCACCGAGTGGCCGCGCTGGGGCCCCCGCGTCGCCGAGGTCGGTGTGCACTCGATCCTCGGGGTCCCGCTCTCCACCAACGCCGAGGTCCTGGGGGCACTGAACCTCTACTCCAGCCACCCCGCGTCGTTCACCGAGGAGGACATCGACCTCGCCGTCATCTACGCCACCCACGCCACCAACGCTCTGAACGCGGCCCGCACCGCAACGGGCTTGCGCACGGCGGTGCAGACGCGCCACCTGATCGGGATCGCGCAGGGCATCTTGATGCTGGTCTACGACCTCGGGCAGGAGCAGTCCTTCGAGCTGTTGCGCCGCTACTCCAGCCACACCAACACCAAGCTGGGCGAGGTGGCCCGGCACGTCGTCGAGCACCGAAGCCTGCCCGACTACGACGCCCCGCGCGGATGAGCCCCAGGGCACCCACAGCGACCCGATGTGAGGTGCCCGACGCCGCTGGGCACCGTCCCCGTTGCGGCAACCTGTCGTTTCGGGGTACATGGACGCGCATCCACTCAGCGGAAGGACCCACATGCGCCTGCCTCTTGAGCGAGGACCGATCAGCCGGCACGTGATCGAACGGCTCGCCAGCACCGCTGCCACGGCGGACCCCGTCGCCACCGGCACGGGTCCCGTGGTCGAGGACCCCGATGCCCAGCTCGCGCTCTGGGTCACCTACGAGCTGCACTACCGGGGCTTCGGCGAGGTGCCGGACGACTGCGAGTGGGACCTGGGCCTGCTGGAGCTCCGGCGCACCCTGGAGCAGCGCTTCGAGCAGGAGCTGCGTGCCGCCACCGCCTCGCGGGTCGAGCAGGTGGCCGGTGCGGGCCAGCCGGGTGCGGGCGAGCCGGGTGAGGTCAGCGAGCAGCTGTTCGCCATGGTGGCCGCCGACGACAGCCCGTCGCCGGCCGCCTTCTTGCAGCGCCACGCCTCCCGGGAGCAGCACCTGGACTTCCTGCGCGAGCGCAGCGTGCAGCAGCTCAAGGAGTCCGACCCGCAGTCCTTCGTGCTCCCCCGCATCGACGGGGCGGCCAAGGTGGCCCTGGCCGAGCTGCAGTACGACGAGTACGGCGCCGGGCAGCCGGCCCGCCTGCACGCCGCCCTCTACGCCGAGGCGTTGGAGGCGGCCGGTCTCGACGGGAGCTACGGCGCCTACATCGACGAGGTGTCCGCCCTGTCCCTCGCCTCGGCCAACGTGATGTCGCTCTTCGGGCTGAACCGACGGCTGCGCGGCGCCGCGATGGGCTACCTCGCCGCCTTCGAGGCGACCAGCTCGGTCCCCTCGCGCAAGATCGCGGCAGGCCTCGACCGCGTGGGGCTGCCACCGACCGTCGCGGCGTACTTCCACGAGCACGTCGAGGCGGACGCGGTGCACGAGCACCTGGCCGCGCGCGAGATCTGCGACGTGCTGGTGGCCGAGGACCCGACGCTGCACGACGACGTGCTCTTCGGCGCCGCCAGCTGCCTGGAGCTGGCCGCGCGCTCCGGCGCCGAGCTGCTCGCGCGCTGGACCTCCTCGGTGGAGGTGGCCTCGTGAGAGGCCGCGGACCTGGTGAGATGTCGGCGCGGGTGTGTCCCGGCGGACCCGTGCTGCTGCGGGGCGCGGCCACGGTGACCGACGAGGAGGGTCGCGAGCATCCGGTGACCCGACCCGTCGTCGCCGTGTGCACGTGCGGCAAGTCCTCCCGCAAGCCCTGGTGCGACAGCACCCACAAGTCCGTCCCCGGCCAGGCCTCGTGAGCGACTCCAGCACGGTCGAGACGATGGACTTCGCCGGCCTGGAGATCGCCTTCGACGCCCGCGTGCTGCGTCCGCGCCTGTGGACGACCGCCCAGTCGCGGTGGGCGGCCGACCTGCTGCCGACCCTGCCCGCCGGCGACGTCCTCGAGCTGTGCTCGGGTGCCGGCCACATCGGCCTCCTGGCCGTCGTCGGCTCCACCCGGCGCCTGGTGTGCGTGGACGTGGACCCGGCCGCGGCGTCCTACACCCTGCGCAACGCAGCGGCAGCCGGCCTGGCGGACCGGGTCGCGGTGCGGCGGTCCGCGATCGACGAGGCCCTCGACCCCGGCGAGCGGTTCCCGCTGGTCATCGCCGACCCGCCGTGGGTGCCGCGCGCCCAGACCGGGCGGTTCCCCGAGGACCCGCTGCTGGCCATCGACGGCGGCACGGACGGGATGCAGGTCGTCGAGGAGTGCCTGCGGGCCGTGGCGGCCCATCTCGCCCCCGGTGGTGTCGCACTGCTCCAGCTCGGCACCCGGGAGCAGGCCGCTGCCGTCTGCGCCGGCCTGGGCGAGCGCGACCTGGTCGCCGGCGAGCTGCGCGAGCACGGCGAGCAGGGGGTGCTGCTGCGCCTCGACCGCCCCGGCTGATCGGGCCCGGTCTTCGGCGGGCCTGGCGCGTCCGCGAGGACATCGCACCTCTGGGTGGAGCTGAGGGGATTCGAACCCCTGACCCCTTGCATGCCATGCAAGTGCGCTACCAGCTGCGCCACAGCCCCGTGCCGTTGCTCTTCGTTCTGGGCAACGCCGGGAATCTTAGCGGTCGCCCCGTGGCGATTGCCAATCGGGGCAAGCCTTGCCCGGCGTGGTGTTGTACGACGCGAGGCGCAGCCGTCCCGCGGCATGCTCGACCACCGTCGCCCAGGCGCAGTTGGACACCGTCTCGAGCGAGTCCGCGCCCTCGACCGGCCAGCCGAGGAGCCCGACCAGCGCGATCCGCAGGGACGCCCCGTGCGTCACCACCAGGGCGGTCTCACCTGCCTCGAGACGGTCCAGGGCCTCGCGGACCGCAGGCACGATCCTCGCGGCCACGTCCTCGGCGGTCTCCGCCCCCGGCACGTCGACGTGGGCGTGCACGTCCCAGGACATGCTCGCGTCCACCCCGAGGTGGGCCGCGAACTCCTCCCGGGTCATGCCGGTGCGCTCCCCCACGTCGTACTCGCGCAGCCGGGGGTCCTCGATGGCGCTCAACCCGGTCGCCTTCTCCAGGAACGCGGCGGTCTCCCGGGCTCGGGTCAGGTCGCTGCTGGTCAGCAGGGCCGGTTCGAGCTCGGCGAGGACCGGGGCCATCGCCTCGGCCTGGGACCTGCCCACCTCGTCCAAGCCCACGTCGGCGTGGCCCTGCGCCCTCCCCTGGACGTTCCAGGCGGTCTGTCCGTGACGCACCAGCACCAGGCGCCGTCCCGGCGCCGCCGCCTCAGCGCTCACGGCCGGAGGTCACGTCGGCGGGGAGCGGGATCACGGGGCAGTCGCGCCACAGACGCTCGAGGGCGTAGTACTCACGCTCCTCGGCGTGCAGCACGTGCACCACGACCTCGCCGAAGTCCAGCAGCACCCAGCGGCCGTCCCGCTCCCCCTCACGGCGCAGGGGCTTGGCCTCGATCCCGCGCAGCTTGTCCTCGATCTCCTCGACCACGGCAGAGACCTGGCGCTCGTTGCCGGCCGAGCAGAGCACGAAGGCGTCGGTGATCACCAGCTGGTCGCTGACGTCGAAGGCCACGATGTCCTCGGCGAGCTTGTCCGAGGCCGCCCGGGCGGCGGTCTGCACCAGCTCCAGCGCGTGGTCGGTGGCGCTCATGCGTCGCCTCCGTGACGGGCGGTCGAGGCCGGGGCGTAGAGGTCGTACTTGACGATGTACTGCACGACGCCGTCGGGCACGAGGTACCACACCGGCTCCCCCTTGGCGCGCCGGTCCCGGCAGTCCGTGGAGGAGATCGCCAGCGCGGGGATCTCCAGGATGGTGACGCGGTCGCTCGGGATCTCCCCCAGCGTGCCCAGGTCGACCTCGTAGCCCGGTCGGGTCACCCCGACGAAGCAGGCCAGCTCGAAGAGCTCGTCGGCGTCGCGCCAGGTGAAGATCTCGGTCAGCGCGTCGGCGCCGGTGATGAAGAACAGGTCGGTGTCCGGCGTGGCGGCGGTGAGGTCGCGCAGCGTGTCGATGGTGTACGTCGGGCCGCCGCGGTCGATGTCGACCCGGGAGACGGTGAACCGCGGGTTCGACGCGGTGGCGATCACCGTCATCAGGTAGCGGTCCTCGGCCGGGGAGACCACGCGAGCGGACTTCTGCCAGGGTTCGCCGGTCGGGACGAAGACGACCTGGTCGAGCCCGAACCAGGACTGCACCTCGCTGGCGGCGACGAGGTGGCCGTGGTGGATGGGATCGAAGGTGCCGCCCATCACACCGACACGTCGGCGCCCGGTGCTGGTCGCGGCGTTCAGGAGTGCTCGCGTCCCTTGCCGAAGACGAGCATGGCCAGCACGGCGAGCAGGAGCAGCAGCAGCGCGCCCCCGCCCACGAGATAGGGGGTGATCCCGGCCCCGCCCTCTGCGGTGGCGAGCGGCAACAGCACAAGCAGCGACATGGCGCTCAGCCTAGCGGCAGGGCCCCTCAGTGGAAGATCAGGCCCACCCCGAGGAGCCAGGCCCAGAAGAAGAACGTGCGCCCCGCCAGCCCGGCCACGAAGAACACCACGACGTTGATCCGCAGCGTGCCGGCGACCATCGCCATCGCGAAGAACGGCGGGAACCCCACGGCGGCGGAGACGAATATCAGTCCGCCGCTGATCACCGGTCGCCCGCGCATGTGGTCTCGCCACCGCTCGAAGCTGGCCCGACGCTTGGGCGAGGCCATCCGGCGCCGCAGCCACGGAAGGTCCAGGGCTCCGCGGGAGATGTAGTACCAGACCAGCTTGCCGAGGTTCTGGCCCAGGGAGCCCAGGAACGCCAGCGCGAGGGCCGACCGGTTCTCCGAGCTGGCGTACACCACCGAGATGTAGGCCTCCATGTTGAAGATGGGGATGATCGCCGAGACGGCACCGAACCCGAAGGTCAGCAGCAGCAGCCTCACCGGATGTGGCCGTCCCCGGTGACGACGTACTTGGTGGAGGTCATCTCCGGCAGACCCATCGGCCCCCGTGCGTGCAGCTTCTGGGTGGAGATGCCGATCTCCGCGCCGAAGCCGAACTCAGCACCGTCGGTGAACCGGGTGGAGGCGTTGACCAGGACGGCCGCCGAGTCGACGGCGGCCACGAAGCACTGGGCGCTGGACTGGGAGTCGGTGACGATCGCCTCGGAGTGGGCCGAGGAGTGCCGCCGGATGTGCTCGACGGCGGCCTCGAGGGTGGGGACGACGGCGGCGGAGATCTCCAGGGCGAGGTACTCGGTGTCCCAGTCGTCCGGGGTCGCCGCGACGACCCCGGGGTGGACGGCGAAGGTCCGGTCCCCGTGGACGGTGACGCCGGCTGCCTGCAGCGCGCGGACGATCCGCGGCACGAACTCCTCGGCGACGTCGGTGTGCACCAGCAGCGACTCGGCCGCGTTGCACACCGAGGGCCGCTGGGTCTTGGCGTTGAGCACGATCCTCTCGGCCATGTCCAGGTCGGCGGCCGCGTCGACGTAGACGTGGCAGTTGCCGACGCCGGTCTCGATGACCGGCACCGTCGACTCCTCGACCACCGAACGGATCAGGCCGGCCCCGCCCCGGGGGATCAGCACGTCGACCAGCCCCCGCGCGCGCATCAGCTCCGTGACGGTGTCGTGGCTCTGGCCGGGCACCAGCTGGACCACGTCCTCGGGCAGCCCGCAGGCCCCGGCAGCGGCGCGGAGGACCCCGACGATCGCGGCGTTGGAGCTGCGCGCGCTGGAGGACCCGCGCAGCAGCACCGCGTTGCCGCTCTTCAAGCAGATGCCGGCAGCGTCGGCGGTCACGTTGGGCCGCGCCTCGTAGATGATCCCCACCACCCCGAAGGGGACCCGCACCTGACGCAGCTGCAGGCCGTTGGCCAGGGTGGAGCCGCGCACGACCTCGCCCACCGGATCGGGCAGCCCGGCGACCTCCCGCAGCCCGGCGGCCATGCCCGAGACGCGCTCCCGGTCCAGCCGGAGCCGGTCGACCAGGTGCGGCGGTGTGCCCCTGCTCTCCGCGGCCTGGACGTCGTGGGCGTTGGCGGCCAGGACCTCCTGGGTGCTCGCCGCCAACCCGTCAGCCATGGCCCGCAGCGCGGTGTCCTTGGTCTCCCGCGTGGCGAGGGCCAGCTGGGTGGCAGCGGCACGGGCGCCGGCGGCCACGGCGCCCACGGTGCCGGAGGGCGTCTCGGCGGAGACGGAGTCGGGCATGCGCCCAGCGTATCGAGGGCCCCGGCCCGGGCCTCAGGCGCGTTGGCCGACGACGGAGCGACCGTCGCGGACCGTCTTCTCCAGGACCTCGAGTCCCACGACCTCCCACTTGGGCAGGTTGGCGGACTCCCGGTGCTCGTTCCACAGCCGCATGGCCAGCGACGCCACGTCGAGCATGCTCTCGCCCTCGTCCCAGAACTGGAGCTCGGCGGAGTCGCCGGTGGAGGAGACGGAGTCGAGGAACTGGTGCTCCTCGCTGAGCCGCTGCAGCGCGGCACGCACGATGAGCGGCTCCACCGGCTCACCCGCGAGAGTCAGCGTGATGTGCCAATGACGCACGAGCTTGTTCACCAGGCCCCCCTTGCGGCCCCGGGCACGGCGCCCGGTGCGGCCAAGTCTCTCCGATTTCTCGACCGACGGCGGTGAATCGGCCAAATAGTGGGGCCGTTCCTGGGCTCAGAACACCACGAGGTCGTCGCGGTGCACCACCTCGCGCTCGTAGGACGCGCCCAGCTCCCGGGCCAGGTCCTGCGTCGAGCGCCCGCGCAGTCCCGGGAGCTCCTCAGCGTCGTAGTTCACGAGCCCGCGAGCCACCACCGCGCCGGCCTCGTCGACCAGGTCCACCGGGTCGCCGGCCACGAACCTCCCCCCGACTTCGGTGATGCCGGCCGGGAGCAGCGAGGCCCGACGCTCGGTGACGGCACGCACGGCGCCGGCGTCCAGGACGACTCGCCCCTTCGGCTCCGTGGCGTGCGCCAGCCACAGCAACCGGGTCGGTCGCCGACGACCGGTGGGGTGGAACAGCGTCCCGGCCTGGCTCCCCTCCAGCGCCGCCCGTGCCTGCTCGGTGCTGGTGAGCACGACCGGGATGCCGGCCCCGGTCGCGATGCGCGCCGCCTCCAGCTTGGTCTGCATGCCACCTGTCCCGATCCCAACGCCGGCCGCGCCGATCTCGATCCCCTCGAGCCCGTCGAGGTCGTGGACCTCGGGGACCAGCCGACTGGTCGGCCTCCCTGGAGGGGCGTCGTAGAGGCCGTCCACGTCGGAGAGCAGCACCAACAGCTCGGCGTGCACCAGGTGGGCCACCAGCGCGGCCAGCCGGTCGTTGTCGCCGAACCTGATCTCTGAGGTGGCCACGGTGTCGTTCTCGTTGACGATGGGCACCACACCGAGCTCCAGGAGCTTGGCGAAGGTGCGGTGCGCGTTGCGGTAGTGCCCGCGTCGGGTCACGTCGTCGAGGGTCAGCAGCACCTGGCCGGTGACCTGGCCGTGCCGGGCGAACTCCTCGGTGTAGCGGTGCACCAGCAGCCCCTGCCCGACCGAGGCCGCCGCCTGCTGCCGGGCCAGGTCTCGCGGCCGCTGCCGGAAGCCGAGAGGTGCCAGGCCCGCGGCGATGGCGCCCGAGGACACGAGGACGAGGTCGGCCCCGCGGCGGCGTACGCCGGCGAGGCTGTCGACGAGCCGACGCACCCGGTCGGGGTCGATGCCGCCGGTCGCCGTCGTCAGCGAGGACGAGCCGACCTTCACCACGACGCGCCGGGCTCCAGAGACCGCGGCACGGCTCATGCCGGGTCGTCCTGCCCGAAGTCCTGCCCGAAGTCCTGCCCGTCGTCCTCGTCGTCGTCCCAGGTCTGTCCGGTGAGCCCGTGCTGCTCGTCGTAGCGCCGGGCCACGTCGGCGCGCGTCTCCCCCGCAGCGCGGTGCGCCATCGCAGCGTCGATGGCACGGCGACGCTGGGCCGCGATCCGCGACTCCCCGAACCGCTGGTCCTCGCCTCGACGACCGAGCATCTGGGCGCCGGCGTCGATCCCGGGCCGGAAGTCGAAGACGACGGCGTTGTCGGGGTGCCCGATCAGCACCGTGTCGCCCTCGACCGCACCGAGCTCGACCAGTCTCTGCTCCACGCCGAGCCGGTTGAGCCGATCGGAGAGGAAGCCGACGGCCTCGTCGTTGCTGAAGTCGGTCTGGCGGATCCAGCGCTCGGGCTTCTCCCCGCGCACACGCCACCCCTGGGCGCCGCCGTCGACCTGCACGGCCTTGATGGTGAACTCCTCCCCACCGCCGGAGGCGCGGGGCCGCAGGACGATGCGGGTGCTCTCGGCCCGTGGCGCCTCGGCGCGACGGGCCGCGACCAGCTCGGCCATCGCGAACATCAGCTCGCGCAGGCCCTCGTGGCTGGCGGCGCTGATCGCGAACACCGGCCAGCCTCGGGCCACGATGTCCTCGGAGACCAGGTCGGCCATGTCGCGACCGTCGGGCACATCGATCTTGTTCAGGGCCACCAGGCGGGGGCGGTCGTCGAGGCCACCGTAGCGGTGCAGCTCCTGCTCGATGACGTCCAGATCGCCGACGGGGTCGCGCCCGGGCTCCAGGGTGGCGAGGTCGATGACGTGCACGATGGCGGCACAGCGCTCGACGTGACGCAGGAAGTCGTGCCCCAGCCCACGCCCCTCGCTCGCGCCCTCGATCAGGCCGGGCACGTCGGCGACCGTGAAGGTCGTCTCCCCGGCCTGCACGACGCCGAGGTTGGGAACCAGCGTGGTGAAGGGGTAGTCCGCCACCTTCGGCCGCGCGCGGGACAGGGCGGCGATCAGGCTCGACTTGCCCGCGCTCGGGAAGCCGACCAGGCCGATGTCGGCGACCACCTTGAGCTCGAGCCGTACCACGAGGTCGTCGCCAGGCTCGCCGAGCAGGGCGAAACCGGGCGCCTTGCGCTTGGCCGAGGCCAGCGCCGCGTTGCCCAGTCCGCCGCGTCCCCCCTGGGCCACGACCATCTCGGTGCCGGTCCCCACCAGGTCGGCGAGCACGTGACCGGCGCCGTCGGTGACCACCGTGCCGTCCGGCACGGGCAGGACGAGGTCCTCACCGTGGGACCCGTTGCGGTGCCCACCTGCCCCGTGACCCCCGTGCGAGGCCTGTCGCTTGGCCTGGTGGTGGTAGTCGATCAGGGTGGTGACATCGGGGTCCACACGCAGGACCACCGAGCCACCCGGGCCGCCGTTGCCGCCGTCTGGTCCCCCGAGCGGCTTGAACTTCTCCCGGTGCACCGAGGCCACGCCGTTGCCGCCCCGCCCGGCGATGACGTGCAGCCTCACCCGGTCCACGAACGTGGGCACGGCCACTGCGGGTCCCCTTTCGAGACGACGGCGCCCAGGGGCCACCGTGTGGAGCACGAAGGGCGTCCCTGATGCTCTCAGGAACGCCCTCGGTGATGGTGCTGGTCAGCGGAGGAGGTTCACTCCCCGGCCGGCAGGATGTTCACGACACGGCGGCCGCGCCTGGTGCCGAACTCGACGTTGCCCGCGACCAGCGCGAACAGGGTGTCGTCACCGCCACGGCCGACGCCGCTCCCGGGATGGAAGTGGGTGCCGCGCTGACGGACGATGATCTCGCCCGCGCCGACCAGCTGACCGCCGTAGCGCTTCACGCCGAGGCGCTGTGCGTTGGAGTCGCGACCGTTCTTGGTCGACGCCGCTCCCTTTTTGTGTGCCATCTCGTGTCCTTATCGCAAACGGCCTGGGGTCCGGTGGTCCGGACTCACAGGGAAATGTCGGTGACCTTGACCTGGGTGTACTTCTGACGGTGACCCTGGCGCTTCTTGTACCCGGTCTTGTTCTTGTACTTCTGGATGACGATCTTGGGGCCCTTGGCCGCACCGAGCACCTCGACGGTCACGCCGGCCTTGTCCAGGCCCGAGGCGGTGACCTCGTCGCCGTCGACGACCATCACGACCGGGAGGGTCATCGACTCGCCGACACCGGTCTGCACCGTGTCGATCTCGATGACGTCGCCCACGGCAACCTTCTGCTGCTTGCTGCCAGCGCGCACGACTGCGTACACGGCGGACTCACTCTCCTCGGTCGACAATCTCTGGAATCCTGGATCTGCACGGCACGACAGCCGCCCGGTCGATCAACAGGGGGCGCGCTCCGCGCAGAGACGGGTGCGCGTGAACACACCGAAGATCAACTTTACTGGCATGCCGGTCGCAGGGTCAAAACGACGTCGCCGCCGTCGGGCCCCGCCCACCGGCGCTGCTCAGCGCTTGCGCGACCCCTTGCGCTTGATCGGCACGTGCACCAGGGAGAACCCACCCCCGGCCCCGTCCCCGGAACCGTCTTCTGACCCCTCGTCTGGACCGTCGTCTGGACCGTCATCTGGGTCCGCCCGGTCCCCGGAGGCGCTGCCGTCACCGGACACCCCCGACACCCCGGGCTCGACCGGCACCGCGACCGGCTCGGCCGAGGGCGGTGCCTGTCGGCCGGCGCCGGGGATGGAGACCTCGGCGGAGGCCGCCGCCTCGCCGTCCCCGGCCGAGTCGCTCGGGTCGGGCGCGTCGGTCGAGTCGCCGGTGGCCTGCGGTGGCCCCGCGGGACGGCTGGCGCCCCGACGGCGGGTGCTGGTGACCACGCGCGGGGGCTCGGGCGGCGGAGGCGGCGCAGCGGGCCGTTCCTCCACCCGGCTCGGCGCGGCCGCCTGCTCCTGGGAATCGGTGGAGTCCACGTGCTGCGGCTCGGGCCCGGAGGACACCGGCTTGCCGATGCCCGGGCGCACGGCCCGCTGCCCCGACTGCTCGGCCTGCTTCTCGGCCTGTTCCCCGGCCTGCTTCCCCGGCCTGTTCCCCGGCCTGTTCCCCGGCCTGTTCCTGGGCCGGATTCTCGGACTGCATCTCCGGCGGCCTGGAGTGGGCCAGGTCGGCCGGCGACGGCTTCGCGGAGGCACCACCGTTGCCGTTGCCGCCACCGCTGCCGTTGCCGTTGCCGTTGCCCGCGTTGCTACCACCGGACCCACGACCACGGTTGCGGCCGCCACGTCCGCGGCGGCCACGCGAGTCGTCGTCCTCGGAAGCCCTTCCCGGCTCGACCGGGTGGTCCTGCACCACCACACCTCGGCCCTTGCAGTGCTCGCACTCGTGGCTGAACGCCTCGAGCAGGCCGGTCCCGATCCGCTTGCGGGTCATCTGGACCAGACCGAGCGAGGTCACCTCGGCGACCTGGTGCCGGGTCCGGTCGCGACCCAGGCACTCCACCAGGCGGCGGAGCACCAGATCGCGGTTGGACTCGAGGACCATGTCGATGAAGTCGACGACGATGATCCCTCCGATGTCGCGCACGCGGAGCTGGCGCACGATCTCCTCGGCGGCCTCGAGGTTGTTCTTGGTGACCGTCTCCTCGAGGTTGCCGCCGGAGCCGGTGAACTTGCCGGTGTTGACGTCCACCACCGTCATCGCCTCGGTGCGGTCGATGATCAGTGAGCCACCCGAGGGAAGCCACACCTTGCGGTCCAGGCCCTTGGCGATCTGCTCGTCGACCCGGTAGGCCGCGAACAGGTCCTTGCTCTTCTCCGAGCCGTCCGGTGCCGGCTCGAAGCGCTCGAGCCGCTCCTGGAGATCCGGGGCGACGTGTGAGACGTAGCCCTCCACGAGGTCCCAGGCTTCCTGGCCCTGGACGACCAGCTTGGTGAAGTCCTCGGTGAACAGGTCCCGCACGACCTTCAGGGTCAGGTCCGGCTCCCCGTAGAGCAGCTGGGGTGACTTCCCTGCCTTGACCTTCTCCTCGATGTCGCTCCAGCGCGCGGTCAACCGCTCGACGTCGCGGGTGAGCTCGTCCTCGGAGGCTCCCTCGGCGGCGGTGCGCACGATCACGCCGGCGGTGTCCGGCACGATCTCCTTGAGCAGCGTCTTGAGCCGGTTGCGCTCGGTGTCGGGCAGCTTGCGAGAGATCCCGGAGGTGTTGCCCTCGGGCACGTAGACCAGGAACCGGCCGGGGAGGCTCACCTGGCCGGTCAGCCGGGCGCCCTTGTGGCCGACCGGGTCCTTGGTCACCTGGACCAGGATGGTCTGCCCGGAGGAGAGCACGGACTCGATCTTGCGCGGCTGTCCGTCCTTGTGGCCCAGCGCGGCCCAGTTGACCTCGCCGGCGTAGAGAACCGCGTTGCGACCCTTGCCGATGTCGATGAAGGCCGCCTCCATGGAGGGCAGGACGTTTTGCACCCGCCCGAGGTAGACGTTGCCGATCATGGAGGTCTGCGACTCACGGGCGACGTAGTGCTCCACGAGCACCTTGTCCTCCAGGACCCCGATCTGGGTGAGGTCGTCCTGCTGGCGGATGACCATCACCCGGTCGACCGCCTCGCGGCGTGCGAGGAACTCCGCCTCGCTCACGATCGGCGCGCGTCGGCGGCCGGCCTCACGTCCCTCGCGGCGCCGCTGCTTCTTGGCCTCCAGGCGCGTGGAGCCGCTGACACTGGTGATCTCGTCCTCGGGGTTGCGCTGCTTGCGCTCCCGGCCGCCGTTGTCCCCGGAGCCGGAGGAACCCCCGCCGTCGTCCCCGGACCGGCGACGCCGACGTCGCCGGCGGGAGCCGCCACCCTCGGAGTCCTCGTTGTCGGAGTCGTCGGAGTCCTCGGAGTCGTCCTGCGAGGATCCGTTCTCGCCGTCGTCGCCGTCGCTGGGCTTGCGCCTGCGCCGGCCACCGCGACGGCGCCGACGACGTGCGCCGCCCTCACCGTCGCCACCCTCGTCACTGTCCGCGGGCTCGGGTCCGGAGTCCTCTGCTGCCTCCTCGGCGGCAGGCTCGGCCGTCGAGGAGGCAGCGGAGCCGGAGTCCTTCTTCTTGTTCCCAGACTTGCCGCCAGACTTGCCGCCGGACTTGTTCCCGGGCTTGTTCCCGGGCTTGTTCTCGGGCTTGTTCTCGGACTTGCCGCCGGACTCGTTCTCGGACTTGGTCCCCGAATCCTTCCCGGGCTTGTCTCCCTCGTCGGCAGACGGGGCGTCCTCACCGACCGCGGGGGTGCTGGGCGCGTCCTGCGCCGCGTCGCTCGGAGCCGACGGCGAGGCGGCCTTCTTGCGAGCCGGAGCGGTCTTCTTCTCGGGAGGCTTGAAGAGCACCATCGGGGCTGTCGAGGTGCTCTCGTCGGGCCCGGGTCCCTCGGTCTCGGGGTGGGCGGCGGTGCGCTTGCGGGCCGCCGCCTTCTTCTTCGGCTTCTCCTCCGGCTCCGGCCCGTCGCCCCCGGCAGACTCCGGGCTCGGCGTGTCGGGATCGGCAGCCGGCTTCTTGGCCGCCGCCTTCTTCGCGGCGGCCTTCTTGGCGGGCGCCTTGGTGGCCTTCTTCGCAGCCGCCTTCTTCACCGGCTCGGCAGCGGCCTCGGGACCGTTGCCGCTCTCCTGGGTGCTTCCGGTCTGGTTGTCGTCATTGTCGGGCACTGGTGAGCTCCTTGTGCACCCCGCGCGGCTGTCACCCGCCCGACGTGCTGGTCGCGGCGTACGCCGGGACGAACCCTGGCGGCGTACGACAAAGCCTTCGGTCGGCGACGACACCCTCCGCGGTGCTGCGTCACATGGATGCTCCACTCACACGACCGCGGTCGCCGGGCCGGATAACCGGTAGTGAAGCTGTCACCTTCACTACCCAGCCGCGTCGCGGTCGGGTGTCAACGGATCACCCACCGTGCCGCCTTCGGTGGCCAACGGTCCCTGGGCCAGTCGCTGCTGCCACGCGGCGGTGACCCGGAGCCCGGAGGCCTGGTGAAGGGCGGCGAGAACGTCGTCGGGCCTCACAGACGGCGAACCGTGCCGCAAGACCACGTCGAGTATCGCACACCCGGCCTGCTCACCGGGGGCATCCGCGAGGGAGATCCCCACGATCGCCGCCCTCGCGTCGAAGCTGCGGCGGCCCTTCTTGGTCATCCGCTCCACCACGATCTCGTCCTCGGCGAGCAGGGCGGCGACGCCCGCACGGACCTCGTCGGCGTCCACCCCGTCCAGGGTCAGACGCCACCAGGAGGCCTCCAGGCGGTCCGCGAGGGAGCCCCCCGCACGGGCCACCACCTCGAGCACGTCGAGGCCCTCGGGCAGGGCCGCGTCGATGGCGGCGTGCGCATCGGCAGGATCCATCTCCTCCCGGAGCGCGATCTCGAGGTACTCCGCCTCGCTGGCCGACCCCGTGGGCGCGGCTCCGGCGTAGGAGATCCGCGGATGGGGGTTGAACCCCGAGGAGTAGGCCATCGGGATCCGCGCCCGGAACACCGCTCGCTCGAAGGCGCGGCTGAAGTCCCGGTGACTGGTGAACCGCAGCCGGCCGCGCTTGGCATAGCGCAGGCGCAGCCGCTGGACGGGCGGCGGCTGCTGCTCGGGCTGTTCACGCACGCCAGGCACCCTACGGGCGGGAGCCTCAGCCAGCCTCCCCGGCCGTCTCCGCACGCGCGCGGCGCATCAGTGGCGAGACGTAGACCGGGGAGACCACGTCGCCGTCCAGCCAGGCGGTGAGCCGGTCCGCCTCGGCCCGGAGCGCCTCCCGGGCCTCCTCCCCCGGCTCGGTGCAGGTGACCACGCGGACCTCGCCGCCGGCGTCCTGCACCCAGCAGCCGACGACACGGCCGCACCACCAGGCGGTGGTCCCGGCGTTGCCGTTGGTGTCGAAGATCGACCCGCTGTGCGGTCCGAGGTAGAACTCCCTTCGCTTCCAGCCCATGGTCGTCGGGTCGAGCACCGGCAGCAGCGCGGCCCACGGCTCCGGCTCGACGACGTCCTCGAGGTCGTCGGGCAGCAAGAAGCCGGCCGCACCGTCCTCGAGACCCACCTCGACCACGTCGAGCTCGGCCAGGGCCCGGCGCACGGCGCCCTTGGTGGCGCCCAGCCACCAGACCAGGTCCTCCTCCGTGCCGGGACCGAAGCGGTCGAGCCAGCACCGCACCAGCTCGCGATAGCCCGCCGCCGGATCGGTCGGCTCCGGCGGCGAGGGCAGCCACTCCGCCGTCTTCGTCCAGCGCGGCCGCGAGGTCCGCCAGTCCCCCTCGTTGACGCCGCGCAGCACCTGCCCGCCGGCGCCCAGCGCGCCGAGCAGCCGCGAGGCGACCGGGACGTTGGCGGCGTAGGTCTTGCCCGGCGCGAGGTCCAGCCGCGCGGAGAGCTCGGGAACCCGCTCGCGCAGCTCGGCGGTGGTGGCGGGGCCCTCCTCCTCGAGCGTGCGCAGGATCGCCGCGCAGGTCCGGTCGACCCACACCTGCCCCTGGGTCGCCAGCCCGTTGGCCTCCACCTCCTTGGCCAGCCGCGCACGCAGCTGCCCGGACACCCGCTGCGAGGCGCTCCCCCAGACCGCCGGCAACAGGTCGCGCGGGAAGGCGAACAGTGTGCGCCGCATCGCCAGCTGCTTGACCACCGACCGCTCGTCATACAGCGCGCGGGAGACGTCGGCCCGGCTGACCCCGGCGCGGGCGGCCACCGACAGGTAGACGGTGGCCGGCTCGGTGGAGTGCAGGCAACACACCGCCTCCGCGGCCTGCGCGACGGTGCCCACCCGGAAGGCCAGCCCGTGTCGCGCCGCCAGCCGCGCGCGCCGCTGCCGGTCGGTGATCGTCCGCATGGCCCGATCCTGCCAGCGCCCGCCGACAGCGAACCCGCTCCCGTCGCCGCACGCTCGCTCCGGCACGATGCGGGGGTGAGAACCGTGACCAGACCCGGGCTGGAGCGCGGGCTGGTGGTCGTCGGCATCGTCGTGCTCGCCTTCAACCTCCGGCCCGCGGCCGTCAGCGTCGGCCCCGTGCTCGGCGAGGTCAGCCGGGGGCTCGGCATGTCGCCGACGCAGGCCGGTGTGCTCACCTCCCTGCCCGTCCTCGCCTTCGCCGTCTTCGGCGCACTCAGCCCCCGCCTCGCCCAGCTGGTCGGGCTGCACCGGGTCACCCTGGCGGCCCTGCTGTGCGTGGTGGTGGGCCTGGCGGCACGCAGCACGGTCTCCTCCGTCCCGATCTTCCTGGCGCTCTCGCTGCTGGCCCTGGCCGGCATGGCCACGGCCAACGTCGTGCTGCCCTCGCTGGTCAAGCTGCACTTCCCGCACCGGGTCGGGCTGCTCACCTCGATCTACTCCACCGCCCTGGCGCTCGGCCTCACCTCGGCCTCGGTGCTGACCGTGCCGGTCAGCGAGGCGGCGGACGGCTGGCGCTCCGGGCTGCTCGTCTGGTCCCTGACCGCCGGGATCGCCGTCCTGCCCTGGCTGGGCCTGGTCGGCCACGACCGCCGACCTCCGCCGGCCACCGGCCCGGTCGGCCTGCGCGAGGTCGCCCGCACCCGCCTGGGCTGGCTGATGGCCCTGTTCTTCGGGCTGCAGTCGCTGCAGGCGTACTCGATCTTCGGATGGTTCGCCGAGCTCTACCGCAACGCAGGGTTCTCCGCCCACACCGCGGGGCTGCTGCTCGGGGTGATCACCGGGGTGAGCATCCCCCTCTCGCTGCTGATCCCCTCACTCGTCGCCCGACAGCACAACCAGACGGTGCTGATGTGCGTGGTGATGGGCTGCTACCCGGTCGGCTACGTGGGGCTGATCCTGGCCCCGCACGCCGGAGCCGTCGCGTGGGCGGTGCTGGTCGGCGTCGGCGCCTGCACCTTCCCGCTGATCCTCACCCTGATCGGGCTGCGCGCCCACACCCCGGAGGGCACCGCCGCGCTCTCCGGGTTCGCCCAGTCCACCGGCTATCTCATCGCCGGCGTCGGACCCTTCGGGGTGGGGCTCCTGCACGGGCTGTCGGGCGGTTGGACCGTGCCGCTGCTGGCCCTGCTGGTGCTGCTCGTGCCACAGCTGCTGGTGGGGCTGGCGGTGGCGCGGCCGGCGTACGTGGAGGACGAGCTGCCCGCTCGTTGAGCCCCGGGCCCAGATCCCAGCGCCCGAACCCCGCTGGTTTCCCCGGTTAACCGGGTACTCATGCACTTGTTGAGCGTTACAACACTCCCGAGGTCCATGGTTTGCCGGTTAACCGGTGAAACCGGCCCCCCTCACACCACCGACAGGGGGAGCAGCTGCTGGCCCGTCGGGCCGATCTGGATGTCGGTGCCGAGCTCAGGGCACACGCCACAGTCGTAGCAGGGGGTCCAGCGGCAGTCCTCGACGTCGACGGAGTCGGGGTCGAGGGCGTCCTCCCAGTCCTGCCAGAGCCAGTCCTTGTCCAGCCCGGAGTCGAGGTGGTCCCACGGCAGCACCTCGTCGTACTCCCGCTCCCGGGTGGTGAACCAGTCCAGGTCCACGCCGCTGCCCGCCAGCATCCGCTCGGCGGCCGCGACCCAGCGCTCGTAGGAGAAGTGCTCGCTCCAACCGTCGAAGCGGGCCCCCTCGCGCCACACCTGCTCGACGACGGCGCCGACGCGCCGGTCGCCGCGGGAGAGGAGTCCCTCGATGATCCCGGGCTTGCCGTCGTGGTAGCGGAAGCCGATCGCCCGGACGTAGCGGCGGTCCGAGCGCACCTCCTCACGCAGCTTGCGCAGCCGCTCGTCCGTCGTGGCCACGTCCAGCTGGGACGCCCACTGGAACGGGGTGTGCGGCTTGGGCACGAACCCACCGATCGAGACCGTGCACCGGATGTCGTTGTGGCCGGCGACCTCCCGGCCCTTGGCGATCACCTTCTTGGCCAGGTCCGCGATCGCCAGGACGTCCTCGTCGGTCTCGGTGGGCAACCCGCACATGAAGTAGAGCTTCACCTGCCGCCAGCCGTGGGAGTACGCCGCAGCGACCGTGCGGATCAGGTCCTCCTCGGTGACCATCTTGTTGATCACCTTGCGCATCCGCTCCGAGCCGCCCTCGGGGGCGAAGGTGAGTCCCGAGCGGCGCCCGTTGCGGGAGAACTCGTTGGCGAGGGTGATGTTGAACGCGTCGACCCGGGTGCTGGGCAGGGAGAGGGAGACGTTGGACCCCTCGTAGCGGTCGGCCAGTCCGGTGGCCATCTCCCCGATCTCTGAGTGGTCGGCACTGGAGAGCGAGAGCAGACCCACCTCCTCGAAACCGGACTTGCGGATGCCGTTCTCGACCATCTCGCCGACCGTCGAGATCGACCGTTCCCGCACCGGCCGGGTGATCATGCCGGCCTGGCAGAACCGGCAGCCACGGGTGCAGCCGCGGAAGATCTCCACGCTGAACCGCTCGTGCACCGTCTCGGCGAGCGGCACCAGCGGGTGGCGCGGGTAGGGCCAGGAGTCGAGGTCCATCAAGGTGTGCTTGCGCACCCGGTCGGGGACCCCCGGCCGGTTGGGCGTGACGGCGCGCAGCCGGCCGTCCGCGCCGTAGGAGGCGTCGTAGAACCGGGGCACGTAGACCCCGCCGCTGGCGGCCAGGCGCAGGAGCAGCTCGTCGCGGCCGTCCGGCGAGCCCTCCGCCTTCCACTCCCGGACCACCTCGCTGATCGCCAGCACGACCTCCTCGCCGTCACCGAGCACCACGGCGTCGACGAAGTCGGCGACGGGCTCGGGGTTGAACGCGGAGTGCCCGCCGGCCAGGACGACCGGGTCCGCGCAGGTGCGATCCTCGGAGTGCAGCGGGATGCCCGCGAGGTCGAGCGCGGTCAGCATGTTGGTGTACCCGAGCTCGGTGGCGAAGGAGATGCCGAACACGTCGAAGTCGCGCACGCGGCGATGGCCGTCGACGGTGAACTGCGCGATGTGGTGCTCGCGCATCACCTGCTCCATGTCCGGCCACACCGAGTAGGTCCGCTCTGCGAGCACGCCCTCGCGCTCGTTGAGGATCTCGTAGAGGATCTGCACACCCTGGTTGGGAAGGCCGACCTCGTAGGCGTCGGGATACATCAACGCCCAGCGCACCTGGGTCTCCTCCCAGGGCTTCTGGACCGAGTTGAGCTCGCCGCCGACGTACTGGATCGGCTTGCTCACCTGGGGCAGGTACGGCTCGAGGGTGGCGAAGATCGACTCACCTGATGAGACGGGCATGCATGAACCTTCCATCATCTGGGGAAGCACAAGAGTACGTGTGCGTACGCAGTTGCCCAGAACGCGTCCGCCCAGCACCGTTTCGTCACAATTCCAACCCGAGCGGCACAAGGGGGCCGGGTGCGCGATATCGCCACGTCCTGGCGTCCCTCCCGACGCCTGTCCATCCGAGCCATGTGGGTCCTGTGGTTGATGTGCCTGGTGCTCACCCCCGGGGCACTGCTGCTCCAGCACGCCACCGCGATCCAGGTCGCCACCGTGAGCTCCATCCGCGGCGGCCCGGTCCTCGCCTTCTTGTGGCTGACCCTCGCCTGGCTCTGGCCGGCCAGAGCCCAGCGCGACCGGCTGGTCACGCTCACGCTGGTGCTCGCCCTGGTGGTGCACACCGGCACCGGCGCCCTGCTCGGTGACGGCTGGCTGGTCGCTGCGCGGGTGGCCTTCGCCACCGTCGTCCAGGCCGTGGTCACCCTGGCCGCCTACCGGTGGCGCATCGGCGACGACAACCTCACCCCGCACCGTCCCAGCGACATCGTGGCGCTGGCCCAGGCAAGCCTGGTGGGGGCACTCGTGGTCGTCCCGCTGGGCCCCGCGCCCGACCTGTGGCTGACCAGCACCGCCTTCGAGCTGTTCTGGTGGACCGCGCTGAGCACGGCCTACGTGTTCGTCGGCAGTGCCTGCGTGATGCTGCTCATCCAGCGCCGACCTCGCACCGAGGCCATCCCCACCCGGCTCTTCGACGTCTACGTGCAGCTGCTGGTGACGGCGGTCTCCCTGGGTGTGGTGTTCACCTTCGACGACCTGCCGCTGACCTGGATCGTGCTGCTTCCCGCGGTCTGGGCGGGCCTGACCATGGGGCCGTGGACCTCGGCCGCCTACAGCCTCACCGGGATGCTCTCGGTGATCATCGCCCAGACCGTCCCCGCCGCGACCCGGAGCTACGGCACGGACGACCTGTCCAACCTGCTGCTCCTGGACAGCCTGATGACGGCGTTCGTCTTCGTCGTGCTCCTACTCTCCCTGGTGCGCGACCAGCGCGCCTACCTCGCCGGTGAGGTCGTACGCCGCCGCCAGGAGGCAATGGACCAGGCCGGGCTCCTCGGGACCGTCTTCGAGTCCATCAACGAGGCCCTCGTGCTGATGGACAGCCTGGGGGTGGTGCAGCTGCACAACCCAGCCGCGGTCCAGATCCTCGGGCGCGACAAGCTGACCACCGAGCCCTCCCGCTGGATGCGCCGGCTGACCGAGACCCCGTCGTTCACCTACGGGTTCAACCGCGACGGCTCCGAGGAGGGTCTGCGCGTCTTGGCGGTGCAGCTGGCTCGGGTGACCTATGCGGGGTCCGACGGCGTGGTGGCCATCGTGCGCGACGTCACCACCGAGCAGCGCCGGATCGAGGAGCTGGCCAGCTTCGCCGCGGTGGCGGCCCACGACCTGAAGTCCCCGCTCGCCGCGGTGCAGGGCTGGATCGAGGTGGCCGAGGATGCCCTGGACACCGACCTCACCATGTCTCGCGACGCGCTTGAGCGCGGGCGGCACGCCACCGACCGGATGGCCGGCGAGATCGAGGACTGGCTGACCTACAACGTGGCCCGGGAGGGGACGTTGCAGCCCGAGCCGATCGAGCTCCAGCCGGTGCTGGACGCCCTGGTGAAGAGCTACCCGGGGGTCGACTTCGTGGTCCGCACGCCGGACACGGTGATGGCCGACCGCACCCTGCTCCAGCATCTGCTGGTCAACCTGCTCGGCAACGCGGTGAAGTACACCCATCCGGGCGAACGTCCCTCGGTCACCGTGCGCAGCTTCTCCGGCGGTGACCGCGGCTGGGTGCGCCTCTACGTCGTCGACACCGGGATCGGCGTGCCCGAGGGCGAGGAGGCGGCGATCTTCGAGCCCTTCCGCCGAGCCTCCACGGTGCAGGACTCCTACGAGGGCTCCGGGCTGGGGCTGGCGCTGTGCAAGCGGATCGTGCGCCGCCACGGTGGTGAGATCACCGCCCAGCGCAACGAGGGGCCCGGCACCACCATCACCGTCACGCTGCCGCGCGGCTGAGGGCACAGGCCACCCGGCCTGTTCGCACACCTGTTCGCCGCTAGGCTAAATCGGACAATACCGAGACGGACGCTTTCCGCGGTCCCTAGACTCTGGAGCGGGGAAAAGGTGACAAATGCGACGAGTATCCGAGGGTCTAGGCGGGGCGCCCATCCGCAGCGGTAGCGGCGCCTACCCCCACACGCCCTGGCGCCAGATCGCTCCGTACTTCGCCTTCGCGATGACCGTCTACCTGGTCGCACCGTACCTCGGCCTGAGCAGCTTCGACGTGGACCCACGCATCGCCGAGGTCTGGCCACCGGGAGGCGTCGGCTTCGTGCTGGTGACCGTCGTCTGGTTCGCCGGACGGCGGCTCTTCTACGCCACCCTCGCGGTCATGCTGGTGGTGTTCATGACCACCACGGTGGCGATGGGCTACGACCCCGCGCTGGCCGGGTGGATGTCACTCCTGGGGGCGGGGCAGCCGGTGCTGCTGGCCGGCCTCTACCGCTGGCAGCTCAACCATGACGGCTGGGCGCCGGAGAGCCCCCGCGACGTGGCGTCGCTGCTCTTCGCCACCATCGGCTCCTCCCTGCTGGTGGCCGTGCTGGGCGGGTTCCCGACGTTGGGCCTCAGCGAGCTGGCCACGCGGGTGCTGTGGTGGTGGGTGCTGCGCAACACGGTGTTCTGCTTCGTCGGTGGCGTGACCTTCATGGTCATCTTCTACAGCCGCCGCACCGGCGCTCTCGAGCCCAGTCCGTGGTCCAACCGCGTGGGACTGCTCGTGGCGGCCATCGTCTGCGTCTACGGCACCTACCACGACCCGTCGCTGCCGCTGTCGTGGCTGCTGATCATCCCCAGCGTCTGGGGCGGGCTGACGCTGACGGTGCGGGGCACCGGCTTCCTGGCGCTGACGGTCGCGCTCCTCGCCGCCGCGATGACCTATCTGCCGCAGAATCAGTTCGGGTACGACGGCCTGCTGCCGGCCGCCTCGATCGTCGACCTGCTGGTCATCGCCAGCACCGCGATGACGTTGCTGCTCACCTTGATGCGCGAGCAGCGGGCGGCCCTGATCGCAGAGCTGGACCACAAGCGCGGTGAGTCCGAGGGGCAGCGCCGGATGCTGGAGACGGTCTTCGACTCGATGAGCGACGGTGTCGTGATCCTCGACAACGGCCAGGTCTCGATGTACAACGCCGCCGCGCGCCAGCTGCTGGGCCGCCCGATCCCCACCGGCGTCCCCGCCTCGTGGGTCAGCGCCCTGGGCCTGCAGTCGGCCGACGGCGAGCCGCTCGACGAGCTCGACTTCCGCGAAGGGCTGTGGGGCGGGATCGACGACGAGCAGCGCGGGCGCCTCGAGGTCCGCGCCGGCCAGGACCGCTCGTCGCGGCTGCTGGAAGTCTCGGCCCAGGCGATCGGTACCACCCAGAAGCGGACCCGCTCCACGCTGGTGCTGCTCCACGACGTCACCGCGCAGCGTGCCCATGTCCGCCACCTGACCAACTTCGCCGGGATGGTCGCCCACGACCTGCGGGGTCCGCTGACCGTGCTCGACGGGTGGCTCGAGGTGGTGGAGGACGGTGACCCGGTCGAGGAGGCCGACGTCGTCAACGACGCCGTCACCAAGGCCCGCGACTCCAGCCGCCGCATGCGCCAGGTCATCGAGGACTGGCTCAGCTACACCGTGGTGCAGAACGGACAGCTCCGGCCGGAGCCGGTGAAGCTGGACGCGGTCGCGGCCGACATCGTCGACGGCCGACGGGCCCGCATCGCCGAGGACGACGAGGCGCAGTTCTCACTCGACCTGAGCCACAGCGTGCTGGCCGACCCCGCCTTGTTGCGCCAGCTGCTGGACAACCTGGTGGGCAACGCCGTCAAGTACACCCCCGCCGAGCAGCGGCCCTGGGTGCAGATCAGCTCCCACGAGGATGACGAGCCCGGCTGGGTCCGGGTGGAGGTCAGCGACCACGGCATGGGCATCCCCGAGGGTGAGGAGGAGCTGATCTTCGAGGAGTTCCATCGGGGCCCTGTCGAGGGCCGCTCTGCCGGCACCGGTCTCGGGCTGGCGCTCACCCGCCGGATCGTGGCACTGCACGGGGGCCAGATGTGCGCCCGCCGCAACCCCGACGTCGGCTCGACCTTCGCCTTCACACTGCCGCAGGCCTAGCGACCCGTTCGTCGCCCAGCGCCGCCCATCGCGCGTGAGACCGTGCTCCCGCGCATGGCGATGTTCTGCAGCAGCCCGATGGCCATCATGGAGGCGAACATCGACGAGCCGCCGTAGGAGACCAGCGGCAGGGGCACCCCCGTGACCGGCATGATGCCCAGGCACATGCCGATGTTCTGGAAGGCCTGGAAGGCGAACCAGCAGGCGATGCCGGCGGCAGCGACCCGCCCGAACATGTCGTCGGCCTGGAGCGAGATGTGCAGGGCGCGCCACAGCAGCACCGAGAAGAGCAGGATCAGGAGCCCGGCGCCGACCAGACCGAGCTCCTCCCCCGCGACGGTGAAGATGAAGTCGGTGTGCTGCTCGGGCACGAAGCGGGACCGGGTCTGGGAGCCGTGGAAGAGGCCCTGGCCGAAGAGCCCACCGTTGCCGATCGCGATCCGAGCCTGGGTGGTGTTGTAGCCGGCGCCGCGCGGGTCCAGCCCGGGATCGGTGAAGGCCATGAACCGGTTGATCTGGTACTGCTTGAGCACCCCGGCAGACACCGCGACCGTGGCCACCGAGGCTCCGGCGACGAAGAGCGCGACCAGCCAGCGACGCGACACCCCGGCCACGGCCAGCACCCCGAAGACCGTGGCGCACAGCACCAGCATCGTCCCGAGGTCGGGTTGCAGGATGATCAGCACCGCCGGGATGCCCGCGATCACGCCCATCAGCGCCACGTCGACCAGCCCGACCCGGCGCTGTCGGGAGTTCTCGATGCGCTCGGCGATGATCATCGCCATCCCGATCACGACGGCCAGCTTGGCGAACTCCGCCGGCTGGATCGACAGGCCGCCGAGCATCAGCCAGGAGCGGGACCCGTTGATCGTGGTCCCCATCACCAGCACCAGCAGCAGGCCGACCACCGAGGCGACGTAGACCAGCGGGGTGACGATGCGCACCCATCGGTGGTCGGTCGCCATCACCGCTGCCGCGAGGACCAGGCCGATCATGATGTTGACCAGGTGCTTGTGCAGGAACGAGGTGGACTCCCCGTGGGTGAGCACGTCGTTGCTCGCCGTGGCCGACCACACCAGCAGGGTGCCGATCACCAGGATCAGGGACACGGCGCCCATCAGGACCCAGTCCAGCCGGGGCATGGTGACCCGGCTCCGGGCCACCGACAGCCGGGTCATCGGCAGCACGGTCATGGCTTCTTGCCCTTCGCGTGGCGCTTCGTGCCGGCCGGAGGCAGGATCGAGCCGTCACTGGCGAAGGTGGGCAGCTGGGTCGGCGGCGTGGTGCCCTCGATGGCGGCCTTGCCCGGTGAGACCTTCTCCCCGTCGATGCCGTAGAGGTGCTCCCAGATCTTGCGCACCGCCGGGCCGGAGGTGCCCGACCCGGTGCCACCCTGGGTGATCATCATGATCACGACGTAGTCCTTGGTGTAGGTCGCCACCCACGACGTCGTCTGCTTGCCGTAGACCTCGGCGGATCCGGTCTTGCCCCGGATCTTGACCTTGTCCAGCGGGAACCCGCCGAACTTCCAGGCCAGCGTGCCTTCGCGCGGGGTGCCCTTCAGGGCGTTGTCGACGTAGTCGAGGGCGGCCTTGGTGGAGTGGATCCGGTGGACGACCCGAGGCTTGATCTGCTTGATCAGCTTGCCGTCCGGCCCGACCACCGCCTTCGCCACGCGTGGTGCCATCAGCTTGCCGCCGTTGGACAGCGCGGAGTAGGCCCGCGCCAGCTGCAGCGGGGTGACCATGGTGTCGCCCTGCCCGATGACGAAGTTGACCGCGTCACCGGCCCGGTAGTTGTATCCCTCGAGGCAGAACTCGTGGGCGAAGACGTGCAGGAAGTCCCGCTTCCCGGTGGTGTTCTTCTTGTCCACCTTGCAGTAGTAGCCCTTCATCGCCTTCCAGTACGCCAGCTTCCAGCGGCGGTCGGCGATGCGACCGCTTGCCTCGCCCGCCACGTCGCCACCGGTGGTGGCGCCGAAGCCGAAGTCCTTGGCGGTGGCCACGAGCGGGTCCTTGGCCTTCACGTTGGCTGGGTCGCTGCCGTACTTCTTCCAGAAGGAGAGCCCGACGCGGTAGAAGAAGGTGTCGCAGGAGAGCGCCAGGGCTCGCGCGAAGCTGATGTAGCCGTAGGAGGCCGACTCGTAGTTCTTGAACCACCGGTTGCCCACCTGCAACCCCGAGGAGCAGTCCAGCTGGGTGTTCTGGGAGAACCCGTTGTTCAGCGCTCCGATCGTCATGATCGGCTTCCACGTCGACCCCGGCGCGAACTGACCCTGGCTGGCCCGGGAGAGCAACGGGTTGTCGGAGCTCTTGGCGTAGAGCTTCTTGAGGGCCTTGCTGGAGATGCCGCCCGACCACACCTCGGGGTCGTAGGTCGGCTGGCTGGCCATCGCCACGATGCGCCCGGTCTTGGGATCCATCACGATCGCGGCGCCGCTGTCGGCGCGGTAGTTGCGTCCGGTCACCTTGTCGAAGGTGCCGCGCGCGGTCGTCATCGCCTGGTGCAGCTGCTTCTCCACGTAGGCCTGCACGTTGGCGTCGATCGAGGTGACCAGGGTGTCCCCGGGGGTGGCCTGGACCTCCCCGGAGTCGCCCAGCACGCGGCCCATGGAGTCCACGGCCACCTTCTTGTAGCCGGGCTTGCCGCGCAGCCACACGTCGTAGGCCTTCTCGGCCCCGGCGCGACCCACGACCGATGCGCCGTTGACGGAGGTGTCCTCGTTCTTCTCGGCCTCCTCGAGCTCACCTTGCGTGATCGGGCTGAGGTAGCCCAGGACGTGGGCGCCGTTGACGCCGAACGGCGAGGGGTAGGCCCGGACGCTCTCCTGCTGGGCCAGCACCCCGGGGTAGTCCTCGGAGCGCTCGAGCAGCTTGACCGCGACCTTCTGGGGGACGTCGCGCGCCACGGGCACCGGCTGGTACGGCGAGCCGTTCCAGCACGTGCCCTGGATCGAGCCCGCCTGACCGCACAGCACGGTGCGGGCAGCGATCTTCTTGTAGGGCACCTTCACCACGTGGGCGAGCCGGCGCAGCGTGGCCTCGCGCTCCTCGGCGGGCTGCTTGCCCATCAGGGTCCGGTCGATGCTGACCACCCAGCTGGTGCGGTTGGCCACCAGCGGCCGGCCCATGTCGTCGACGATCAACCCGCGGGCGGGCTGGACGACCACGTCACGCACCGACTGCTCGGCTGCCTGGGCACGGTAGCCCTCACCGGTGAGCACCTGCATGTACCAGAGCCGGGCGAACAGCGTCATGAACAGGGCGAGCACCAGCGCCTGCACGACGAAGAGCCGCAGCCGGCTCTTCTGGGCCGCGTTGGGTCGGATCAGCACAGCGGCCACGGGTCAGTAGGCCATCTCGGCCGGACGGGCGCGATCGAAGGTGTTCATCAGCACCGGCAGCAGGAGCGGCGCGACCACGACGTCCCACAGCAGGGCGATCGAGATCACCTGCATCATCTCTCCGGCCGGCAGCGCGTGGTCGCCGAGGAGGAGCCCGCTGAACGCGAAGAGCGAGGTCGCCACGAACGAGCACACCGCGACGGTCGCCAGCCCGGCCAGGGGACTGCGCCGGGCGTCGTCGCGGACCCGGCCTGCCAGCACGGCGACCAGGACGAAGGCCAGGGCCCACCGGCCCGCGACGTGGTCGGCAGGCGGCGCGAGGTCGAGCAGCATCCCGGCCAGGAAGCCCACGACGGCACCGAACTGCGGCCCGCGCGAGACCGCGGCCGCCACGACCACGATGAGGGCGAGGTTGGGCACCACGCCGTTGACGGCGAACAGGTTGAAGACCGCGACCTGCAGGATCACCGCGGACAGGATCACCAGCCCGACCAGTCCGGAGCGGGAGAGGTTCATCGCTGGGCCCCCTTGCCGTTGACGACGAGCCGGTCGCCCGTGGTCGTGCGCGGCACGACGACGCCGACGACGTCGAGGGAGGTGAAGTCCACGAACGGGTCGATCACGGCGTGCTTGGCCAGCTCGCGCGGAGTGGAGTACACCGACTCGACCTTGCCGATCGGGATCCCGGCGACGTAGGGGACGCCGTGCTGGCTGCCCCACGTCACGACGACGTCGCCCTGGGCCGGGGTGACGGAGTTGTCGACGAGGTCGAGGTCGAGCCGGCCACGGTCACTGGTGACGCCGCGTCCACGCAGGAACCCGATCTCGTTGTTGGAGCCGAGCCGGCCACCGACCACCGAGTCGGTGTCCACGACCAGCAGCACGTCCGCGGTGGAGCGGGTCGCACTGATCACCCGGCCGACGAGGCCGTCGTTGTTGAGCACGGTCATGTCCTTGTGGACGCCCGCGGAGGTGCCGGCGTCGATCGTCACCGTGCGGGAGAACGACTGCATCGGGCCCATGCCCACCACCCGGGCAGCCACCAGTGCGTATCCGGTCTGGTTCGCGGTGCGGGTCAGGCCGTCGAGCGCGGCGAGACGGTTGCGGTCGAGCGGGACCTGCTCGGCCTGCGAGCGCAACCGGGAGTTCTGGGCCGAGAGTCGGGCGACGTCCTGGCGCAGCTGGTCGTTGCTGCTGAAGTAGGCCAGCGTCTCCCGCAGCGGCCGGACCGCGGTGGCGGTGGTCGCCTCGACCGGACCGACCACCGAGCCGACCGCGGCACGGGCGGGGTCGATCGGCGAGGAGTCACCTCCGGCGGCGTCGACGGTGATCACGGTCAGGGAGGCGGCCACGAGCAGCCCGATCACCAGCCGCGGCGATCCGCCCCGTTGCCGTCCGAAGCCCGGGCGGCCACCGTCGTCGGTGACGGGCCGGCCCAGCGAGGGCGCCTTCGACCGGTGCAGGCGCTGTCTGGCCACGGGCTACCTCCTGTGGTCCGCGACGAGGACCTGCTGGAGTGCCTCGAACTCCTCGACGCACTTGCCGGCGCCGAGCGCGACCGAGGTGAGCGGGTCGTGGGCGAGGTGGACCGGCATCCCGGTCTCGTGCCGGATGCGTTCGTCGAGGCCGAGCAGCAGCGCACCGCCGCCGGTGAGCACGATGCCGCGGTCCATGATGTCGCCGGCCAGCTCGGGGGGCGTCTGGTCCAAGGTGGTGCGCACGGCATCGACGATGGCGTGCAGCTGCTCCTCGATGGCGCGCCGGATCTCCGGGCTGGAGACGGTGACGGTGCGCGGCAGGCCGGAGACCATGTCCCGTCCACGAACCTCGGCCTGGCGCTCCTGAGGCAGCGGGAAGGCCGACCCCAGGGTCATCTTGATCTCCTCGGCCGTGCGCTCGCCGAGCATCAGCGAGTGCTCCTTCTTCATCCAGGCGACGATGGCCTGGTCGAGCTCGTCACCGGCGGTGCGCACCGAGAGGGTCGTGACCAGGCCGCCGAGGGAGATGACCGCGACCTCGGTGGTGCCGCCGCCGATGTCGACCACCATGTTGCCGGTCGCCTCGTGGACGGGCAGCCCGGCACCGATCGCGGCAGCCATCGGCTCCTCGATGATGTAGACGCGCCGCCCGCCGGCCTGGTAACCGGCTTCCTTGACCGCGCGCTGCTCCACCGCGGTCACACCGCTGGGCACGCAGATGATCATCCGCGGCTTGGCGAAGTAGCGGCGCTTGTGCACCTGCTGGATGAAGTGGCGCAGCATGTGCTCGGTGGCGTCGAGGTCGGCGATGACTCCGTCCTTGAGCGGGCGGATGGCGGTGATGCCGTCCGGCGTGCGCCCGATCATCCGCTTCGCCTCGTGACCGACGGCGAGGATCTCGTGGGTCTGCTCGTTCATCGCCACGACGGAGGGCTCATCGACGAGGACGCCCTTGCCCCGGACGTAGACGAGCGTGTTCGCCGTACCGAGATCCACCGCCATGTCGCGGCCGATGAGACTGTTGGCCATCCGTTTCGCCTCGCAGGTGCAGTGATGGGGGAAGAGGTGACGGCGCACCATGCGCCCCACCCGTCACCGGAAGACTAGGAGCGAAACGTCCCGTGACCGCGCCGACACGCGGCGTGACCTGGGCCGCGGTTTCCGCGGCTCGACCGTGGCGGCCGGCCCAGGGGCCGACCCAGAGGCTGACTCAGAGGCCGGCTCAGAGGCCGGCTCAGAGGCCGGCTCAGAGGCCAGGGAACCAGAGCGCGATCTCGCGCTCGGCCGAGGCCTCCCCGTCCGAGCCGTGCACCAGGTTCTCCCGGTTCGACAGCGACAGGTCGCCCCGGATGGTGCCGGGGGCGGCGGCGCGCCCATCGGTGGCGCCGTTGAGCGAGCGGACCACCTCGATGGCCTCGTCCCCCTCGAGCACGGCGGCCACGAGCGGACCGCCGGTGACGAAGGCGCGCAGCGGCGGGTAGAAGTCCCGGTCCACGTGCTCGGCATAGTGGGCGTCGGCCTGCGCGGCGTCGATGTGGCGCATCTCGAGCGCGACGACGCTGAGGCCCTTGGCCTCGAACCGGGACAGGATGGTGCCGACCAGGCCGCGGTGCACGGCGTCGGGCTTGAAGAGGACCAGGGTGCGCTGCGACATGGCAGCAACCTAGCCGAGCCGGCTCAGGCCCTGCCGGGGTACTCCCCCGTCGCCTCCCACCGGGCGCGCTCGACCTCGATCTTGCGGCCCAGGACGTACGCCGTGGTCCACAGCGCCAGGAAGATCGCACCCAGGAAGAACATGGTCGGCACGACGAACCCGACCCCGATCGCTGCCACCTGCAGGGCCCACCCCAGGGCGAGCGCCCAACCGAAGCGCAGCAGTCCCGCGATGAGCAGGCACGCGACGGTCAGCCCGAGCCCCACCCACAGGGCGGCGGCGGTGCCGACGTCGGTGATCGAGAGCAGCACCGGGGTGCTCAGACCGAAGGCGACCGCCTCCAGCGAGAGGATCGCCGCACACAGCCGGCGCTGCATCAGCCGGCCTCCCGCCGGGAGCGCAGCATCGCCCTCGCCTCCCCCACGGTCACGACCGAGCCGGTGACCAGCACCCCACCGGAGCCGATCGCCTCCCCGAGCGCACCACCGGCCTCGGCCAGGGCGGCCGCCTGGTCGATGGCGTCGGCCAGCGAGGTGGTCTCGCTGACCCGGTCCTGCCCGAAGATGCCGCGGGCGACCTCGGCCAGCTCCGCGGAGGGCAGCGACCTGTCCGTCGAGTTCTGGGTGCACACGACGTGGGCGAGCTCCGGCTCGAGCTCGGCCAGCATCCCCTCGTAGTCCTTGTCCCCCATCACGGCCACGACGCCGATCAGCGGCGAGAACGTGAAGGAGTCCTCCAGCGCCGCCACGACGGCTGCCGCGCTGTGCGGGTTGTGCGCGGCATCGAGCACGACGGTCGGCGAGCGACGGATGATCTCGAGGCGGCCCGGCGAGGTGACCTGGGCGAAGGCCTCCTCGACCACACCCGCGTCCAGCGGCTCCTCGCCGCCGACGAACGCCTCGACCGCGGCGAGGGCCAGCGCAGCGTTCTGCGCCTGGTGCGCGCCGTAGAGCGGAAGGAACAGCTCCTCGTAGCTGCCGCGGAGCCCCTGCAGCCCGAGCACCTGCCCCCCGACGGCCGGCACCCGGCTGGTCACCCCGAACTCCAGCCCCTCGCGGGCCAGCGTGGCGCCCACCTCCGCGCACCGCTCCAGCACCACCTGGGCGACCTCCTCGGGCTGGACCGCGGAGAGGACCGTCGCCCCCGGCTTGATCACCCCGACCTTCTCCGCGGCGATCAGCGCGGGGGTCTCCCCGAGGTACCTCGCGTGGTCGACGGCGACCGGTGTCAGCACGGCCACCTGTGCGTCGATGACGTTGGTGGCATCCCACGCGCCCCCCATCCCGACCTCGACGACCGCCACGTCGACGGGCGCGTCGGCGAACGCGGCGTAGGCCATCCCCACGACCGTCTCGAAGAACGAGAGCGGGTGGTCGTACTCGTCGTCGACGAGGTGGGTGTGGGGTGCGACGTCGTTGAAGGCCCGGACGAACGCCTCCTCGTCGACCGGCTCACCGTCGAGGCTGATCCGCTCGGTCATCGACTCCAGGTGGGGACTGGTGAAGCGCCCGGACCGCAGCCCGAGGGCGCCCAGCAGTGCCTCGACCATCCGGGCCGTCGAGGTCTTGCCGTTGGTGCCGGTCACGTGGATGGCGGGGTAGGAGCGCTGGGGGTCGCCGAGCACCTCCATGAAGGCCGCGATGCGGTCCAGGGTCGGGTCGAGCCGGGTCTCGGGCCAGCGGCTGAGCAGCGCGTCCTCGACCTCGGCATAGGTCTCGGCCAGGCGCGGCACGGGCGTCGAGGCGTCGGGGGTGTGATCCATGGTGGCGAAAGTCTAGGTCGTGCCCGCGAGGGGCCAGGCGGGGCGGCCCCTCGGGGAGAAGGCAGAGGACTGTGGCGGTCGCGTCGGCCGAACCGCCATCTCGTTTTCGGCGTGGGGCGTGGCCTCCGTAGGATTCGCAGCATGACTGACGCCGCCCAGACCGCCCTGTCCGACGAGACGACCGCAGCTCCTGCGGCCGTCGTACCGGACAAGGCCGTGCTGGAGGGGCTGGAGGAGAAGTGGGCCGCCCGGTGGGAGGCCGAGGAGACCTACCGGTTCGACCGCACCCAGCCGCGCGAGAAGGTCTTCTCCATCGACACCCCGCCACCCACCGTGAGCGGCAGCCTCCACGTGGGCCACGTCTTCTCCTACACCCACACCGATCTGGTCGCGCGCTACCAGCGGATGCGCGGGAAGTCGGTCTTCTACCCCATGGGCTGGGACGACAACGGCCTGCCGACCGAGCGGCGGGTGCAGAACTACTTCGGTGTGCGCTGCGACCCCTCGCTGCCCTACACACCGGACTTCACCCCGCCGGAGAAGCCCGATCCCAAGCGGCAGCTGCCGGTCAGCCGGCCCAACTTCGTCGAGCTGTGCGAGCAGCTGGTCGTCGAGGACGAGAAGGTCTTCGAGTCGCTGTGGCGCACCGTCGGTCTCTCCGTGGACTGGGCCGAGCACTACACCACGGTGGGGCCGAAGTCCCAGAGAGCCAGCCAACGGGCGTTCCTGCGCAACCTGGCCCGAGGGGAGGCCTACCTCTCCGAGGCCCCGACGCTGTGGGACGTCACCTTCCAGACGGCCGTCGCCCAGGCCGAGCTCGAGGCGCGCGACTACCCGGGCCACTACCACCGCGTGGCCTTCCACCGCGCCGCGGACGGCGCGAGCACCGGTGCGAGGGTCTACATCGAGACCACCCGGCCCGAGCTGATCCCCTCGGTGGTGGCACTGATCGCCCACCCCGACGACGAGCGCTACCAGCCGCTGTTCGGCACCACGGTCACCTCCCCGGTCTTCGGGGTCGAGATCCCGGTCCTCCCCCACCACGCCGCGGAGCCGGACAAGGGCGCCGGCATCGCGATGTGCTGCACCTTCGGCGACCTCACCGACGTGATGTGGTGGCGCGAGCTCCAGCTGCCCATCCGCACGCTGGTGGGCCGCGACGGACGGATGCTGCGCGAGACACCCCCGTGGCTGGCCGACGCGGAGGCCGCGACGGCGTACGAGGACCTGAAGGGCAAGACCGCGTTCTCGGCACGCGAAGCCATGGTGGAGAAGCTGCGCGAGTGCGGCGACCTCGACGGCGAGCCGACCCCCACCCAACGGATGGCCAACTTCTACGAGCGCGGCGAGAAGCCCCTGGAGATCGTCGCCACCCGGCAGTGGTACATCCGCAACGGCGGCCGCGACGAGACCCTGCGCCAGGAGCTGCTCGACCACGGCTCGGAGATCGAGTGGGTGCCCTCGTTCATGAAGCACCGCTACGACAACTGGGTCGGGGGGCTCAACGGCGACTGGCTGATCTCCCGGCAGCGCTTCTTCGGCATCCCGTTCCCGGTCTGGTACCGCCTCGACGACGACGCGGAGCCGGACTACGACCACCCACTGCTTCCGCAGGAGTCGGAGCTGCCGGTCGATCCCTCGACCGACGCCCCGCGCGGGTACGACGAGTCCCAGCGTGGCAAGCCCGGCGGCTTCCTCGGCGACCCCGACGTGATGGATACCTGGGCCACCTCGTCGTTGACCCCGCAGATCGCCGGCGGCTGGGAGGCCGACGACGACCTGTGGCAGCGCGTGTTCCCCTACGACCTGTGCACCCAGGCGCACGAGATCATCCGGACCTGGCTGTTCAGCCGCGTGGTTCGGGCCCACTTCGAGCAGGGGGTCACCCCCTGGTCACACGCGATGCTCTCCGGCTGGGTCGTCGACCCCGACCGCAAGAAGATGTCGAAGTCGAAGGGCAACGTGGTCGTGCCGACCGAGATCCTCGGCAAGTACGGCGCGGACGCGGTCCGCTGGCGCGCCGCCATGGCCCGGCCCGGCCTCGACTCCCCGTTCGACGAGTCACAGATGAAGGTCGGACGCCGGTTGGCGATGAAGGTCCTCAACGTCTCCAAGTTCGTGCTGGGCAGCGTCGGTGCCACGCGCCTCGACCTGGCGGCCGTGACCCAGCCGGTGGACCGGGCGCTGCTGGGCAAGCTGGCACGCACGGTGGAGGACGCCACCCGTGCCTTCGAGGCCTACGACTACACCACCGCCCTGGAGGTGAGCGAGCGGTTCTTCTGGGACTTCTGCGACGACTTCGTCGAGCTGGTCAAGGAGCGGGCCTACGGCACCGACGGCGACCCGGCGACGGACTCGGCCCGGGCGGCCCTGGCTATGGCGCTGCATGTGCAGCTGCGCCTGTTCGCCCCCTTCCTGCCCTACGCCACCGAGGAGGTGTGGTCGTGGTGGCAGCACGGGTCGGTCCACCGTCAGCCGTGGCCCGGCACCGGCGAGCTGGGCGATGCCGCCGACTCCGATCCCGCGCTGCTCGACGCCGTCGCGGCCGTGCTGGCGGGGGTGCGCGGCGCCAAGTCCACAGCCAAGGTGTCGATGCGCACCGAGCTCGGCACGGTGGAGGTCACCGGTCCGGAGGCGGCGGTGCGGCTGGCCGAGGTGGCCAGCGATGACCTGCGTGCCTCGGGGAAGATCGTCGGGGTGCTGCGATTCACCAGCAGCTCGGGCACCGAGATAGCGGTCGAGGCGGAGCTCCTGCCGCCCGAGTGACACCGGCCCGGGGCTCAGTGGCCGCGGCCCCAGCCGGAGTGCCCCCCGGAGTGCCCCCCGGAGTGCCCCCAGGAGCGGCCCCCGGAGCGGTGGCCCCCGGAGTGAGCAGCGTGACCGCTGCGCCCCCTGGAGCCACGGGCATCGCCGGCGCTGGGGCGGGTGCCTGCTGAGTGCCACCCCGAGCGGTCGGCGTGCCGGGAGTGGCTCCGCTGGCTCTGGTCCGGCCGGGAGCCGCCGGTGTGCTGGCCGCGGGAGCGCCCGCCCTCGTGACCACGAGAACGGCCCCGGATCTGCCGGACGGTGCCCCGGTGCGACGTGCTCGCGGGCCGCGGGGCCGTCTTGGTGACCCGGACGAGGTCGACCTTCGGCGTCGGGCGGTCCGCGGTCTTCGTGGTGACGGTGTGCGGCTGGTGGGTCGGGGTGTGCCGCTGCCGGTTGCCCGCGCCGTGCCGACCGTGCTCACCGGGCCAGCCCTGGGGCCAGCCCTGGGACCAGCCGTGCCCCGAGCCCACCCGGTGTCCCCGGTCGGGAGCCGGCTGCTGCCCGTGCGCGTCCTGGTCCTGGGAGACGGCGAGGACATCCAGGCTCTGCACCGTCACGCCCAGGCTCGGCGTGAAGGTGCCGGGGAGCACCTCGGCGACGTCCTGTGCGGCCGCGACCAGGGTGCTGCCCGACGTCCCCCTCGTTGCGGAGCGCCCTGGCGCGGGGTGACTGGACGCGGGGTGACCGGCCGCGGGGTGAGCGGGCTGGTGGACCGCGGTGTTCGCTGCCGCTTCGCGGACCGGCCGCGTGGGTGCCTGGCTGCCGGTCCCCGGCGCCGGGCCGGTTCCCGCGGGCGTGCGGGTCCGCTCCGAGGCGCCGGGGCCCTCGCTCGTCGCTCGCCGCGACTGCTCGGCGACAGACTGGCGGGGCTGGGCGTGGCGCAGCGACTCGCCCAGGACGATGTCGGGGAGCACTGCACCGGTCAGTGCTCGTGGCGTTCCGGCCTTGACCAGCACCTCGACGATGTCCTGGCGCAGCCCGTTGCCCATGATCACGAAGGCGGCGGCGACGACGAGCAGGAAGGCCGCGAACGGTCTGCGGTGCTCTGCGTTCATCATCGTTTCCCCCCGCGGTCGCGCGCCCGCGTGCGCGCAGAAAGTCCGCTGTCAGGCTACGGGGATTTCGTCCGCTTTGCCGGACTGGTCTACCAAAGCGCGCCACTGGTCTAGTGGCTGGCGCCAGCGGTCTAGAGCGGAGGCCTCGGCCTAGGCGGACTTCTTCTTCTTCGGCTCGTCCTCGCGCGGCACGAGAGTGGGGTTGACGTTCTCGGAGACCACCTCGCCGGAGACGACCACCTTGCCGATATCGGCCCGCGAGGGCACGTCGTACATCACGTTGAGGAGCACCTCCTCGATGATCGCCCGCAACCCGCGCGCGCCGGTCCCGCGCTCCATCGCCTTGTCGGCGATGGCCTCCACGGCGTCGGTGCTGAACTCGAGCTCCACGCCGTCGAGCTCGAAGAGCTTCTGGTACTGCTTGATCAGCGCGTTGCGCGGCTCGGTCAGGATCTGGACCAGAGCCGCCTGGTCGAGCTTGTTGACGCTGGCCACGAGCGGCAACCGACCGATGAACTCGGGGATCAGCCCGAACTTCACCAGGTCCTCGGGACGGACCTGGGCGAACATCGCATCGGCCTCGGTCTCGTTGGAGCTGCGCATCTCGGCGGTGAAGCCGAGGGTCTTCTTGCCCACGCGCTGCTCGACGATGTGCTCGAGCCCGGCGAAGGCGCCACCGACCACGAACAAGATGTTCGTGGTGTCGATCTGGATGAACTCCTGATGGGGGTGCTTGCGACCGCCCTGAGGGGGGACCGAGGCGGTCGTGCCCTCGAGGATCTTCAACAAGGCCTGCTGGACACCCTCACCGGAGACATCCCGGGTGATCGAGGGGTTCTCGGCCTTGCGGGCGACCTTGTCGATCTCGTCGATGTAGATGATCCCGGTCTCGGCCTTCTTCACGTCGTAGTCCGCGGCCTGGATCAGCTTGAGCAGGATGTTCTCGACGTCCTCACCGACGTAGCCCGCCTCGGTCAGGGCGGTGGCGTCGGCGATCGCGAAGGGCACGTTGAGCATCCGCGCGAGGGTCTGGGCGAGGTAGGTCTTCCCGCAGCCGGTCGGCCCGATGACCAGGATGTTGGACTTGGCGACCTCCACCCCGTCGTCCTTCGAGGTCTTGGCACTGGTCGTGGTGACCCCGCTCTGAACCCGCTTGTAGTGGTTGTAGACCGCGACCGCCAGCGACTTCTTCGCGGTCTCCTGGCCGATCACGTAGGAGTTGAGGAAGTCGAAGATCTCCCGCGGCTTGGGCAGCTCCTCCAGACCCACCTCAGTGGTCTCGTTGAGCTCCTCCTCGATGATCTCGTTGCACAGGTCGATGCACTCGTCGCAGATGTACACGCCGGGGCCCGCGATCAACTTCTTGACCTGCTTCTGGCTCTTTCCGCAGAAAGAGCACTTCAGCAGGTCGCCTCCATCACCGATCCGTGCCATCCGCCCCTCATTCAGTAGGTCGGACCCAGGTCCGACTCGCTGGTGCTGACAAGTCTCAAAACCGTACTCCGAGATCGCTCTCCGTGGGGGAGGACACGACGACCGAGTGGCTCCCGGTCGGCTCAGCCGACCATGGCCGCCTTGCGCGAGGCGAGGACGGAGTCGATCAGGCCGTACTCCACGGCCGCCTCGGCGGTGAGGATCTTGTCGCGCTCGATGTCGAGGCTCACCTCCTCGACGCTCTTGCCCGAGTGCTCGGCGATCATCGTCTCCAGCAGCTCGCGCATGCGCAGGATCTCGTTGGCCTGGATCTCGATGTCCGAGGACTGCCCGTAGGTGCCCTCGGTGTAGGGCTGGTGAATCAGGATCCGGCTGTTGGGCAGCGCCAGGCGCTTGCCCGGTGCTCCCGCGGCCAGCAGGATCGCGGCGGCGGAGGCCGCCTGCCCCAGGCAGACCGTCTGCACGTCGGGCTGGATGAAGCGCATCGTGTCGTAGATGGCCGTCATCGCGGTGAACGAGCCGCCCGGGCTGTTGATGTAGATCTGGATGTCACGCGAGGGGTCCATGGACTCCAGGCACAAGAGCTGGGCCATGACCGCGTTGGCGATGTCGTCGCTGATCGGGGTGCCCAGGAAGATGATCCGGTCCTCGAAGAGCTTGGCGTAGGGGTCGATGCGGCGGATCCCGTAGGAGGTCCGCTCTTCCCACTGCGGGATGTAGTAGTTCATCTGGTGGCTCGATTCTTCTGGCTGGGCAGGCTGGGTGGGCAGGGGCAGGAGGTCACTTGGTGCGGCCCGGCCGACCCTCGTCGGCCGCCTCCCGGGCGTTGGTGACCACGTGGTCGATGAAGCCGTACTCCTTGGCCTGCTCGGCGGTGAACCAGCGGTCGCGGTCGGCGTCGGTCTCGACCTGTTCGAGCGGCTGACCGGTGTGCATGCTGATCAGCTCGAAGAGGACCTTCTTGATGTGCAGCGACTGCTGGGCCTGGATCTTGATGTCGGAGGCCGAGCCGCCCATCCCCCCGGAGGGCTGGTGCATCATGATGCGCGCGTGCGGGAGGGCGTAGCGCTTGCCCTTGGCGCCGGCGCAGAGCAGGAACTGGCCCATGGATGCTGCCAGCCCCATCCCCACGGTGGCCACATCGTTGGGGATGTAGTTCATCGTGTCGTAGATCGCCATCCCGGCGTCGACCGAGCCACCAGGGCTGTTGATGTGCAAGAAGATGTCGGCCTCGGGGTCCTCGGCGCTCAGGAGCAGCAGCTGGGCGCAGATCGCGTTGGCGTTCTGGTCGCGCACCTCCGAGCCGAGGAAGACGATGCGCTCGCGCAGCAGTCGCTGGTAGATGTGGTCGTCGAGGCCGTAGGACGCCTGGTTGCCGTTCATCTGCGGCGGACCGTGGTCCGCCGGGGTGGGGTTCTCAGTCACGGGACCGACCCTAGACGCAGCCCCGGACATTTCCACGGGGGATCCCCCCGTGTTCGCCCACAGCAGACTCCGCGCGCCGGCAGGGCGCGCCGGCAGGGCGCGCCGGCAGGGCGCGCCGGGTCAGTCGGCCTCGACGCTCGCCCGGATCGCCTCGAGCGTCGTGCGGATGCCTGCTGCCAGCTCCGCGTCGTGCCCGGCCGCTCCGCCGATGACCGGACCCAGCAGCGCGGTCCCGACGGTGAACCGCGGCAGCACCCGGCGCCCGGTGAGCCTGGTGCCGGTCCCCGAGGCCTCGAGCTCATAGACCCACGTGGCACCGCTCTCCCGGGTCTTCCAGGCGACCGCCCGGCCCGGCTCCCACCGCACCACGCGCGAGGTGGTCGGCCACACGACGGCCCTGCGCCGGTTGACCCCGACGATCCGGGCCCCCACCCCGGGGCGGCCGAAGACGTAGGCACGGCGCAGCTCGGGACTGAACTCGGGCATCCTGGCGAGGTCCGAGACCACGTTCCACACGTCTTCGGGGCTGGCCTCGACCTCCACGGTCGCCGAGATCGGCTTGGGTCGGGGTTGTGTCATCCGGTCGCACTCTCCTCCTGGGTCGGGGGGTCCGAGCGGTCGTGCAACCACTCACGCAGCGCAGCGTAGATCGCGTCGTGGTTGAGCAGGTCGAAGTGGTCGGCCCCCGGGACGTGCAGCGTCTCGGCACCGGGGAACATCTCCTCGCCACGTCGGGGACGGGCCATCGCCGAGGCGAAGGGGACCAGCAGGTCCCCGATGGTCCCCGACGTCACCGAGTGCGGGGAGCGGGTCAGCGTCGCAGCGACCAGCCGGTAGCGGGCGTTCGGCAGGTTCTGCACGTCCCGGGCGAGGCCGTGGCGCAGGTCCAGGATCCCCACCGAGCGGTATTCCAGGATGCGACCGAACGGGGCCGACTCCGGCAGGCGGCCCAGCGCCGCCACGCTCTTGTTCACCACCCGTTCCAGGGGTGCCCCGAGGTGTGGCGCGCCGAGGGTGACCACATCGGTGACCAGGTCGGTCCACGGCGACGCGCTGTCGGTGGTCACCGCGCAGGCCGCCCGTGCGATCAGCCCGCCCATGGAGTGCCCGACGAGCGCGATGCGCCGAACCTGCACCGGCCACGCCTGCACCAGCCGGTCCAGCAGGGCCGCCATCGCGACGCCGTTCTCGGCGATCGGGAGACCGGTGTTGACCCGCAGGTAGACCGGCGTCCAGCCCTCCTGCGCCAGCCGGTCACCGTAGCTGCGCCGGTCCGCGTCCTCGCGCCGCGGGCGGGGTGCGCGGTTCCAGTAGGCCTCGTTCTCACTGAGCCCGTGGACGAAGACGACCATCGTGTCCCTCGCCTCGGGGAAGGCTGCCGCGACACTGGCGGCGTCGAGCCCGACGTCGCGGCCCTCCACCCGCACGCCCATGTCGAAGGCGAACGTGGACCCCTCCTCGCGCAGGCGGTCGCCGATCAGCCCGTTGACCGCGGCGCGCACGAAGCGGCCACGCGAGGTGGTCTCGAGGTCAGTACCCACCCCGGCACGTCCGGCCGCGCGCAGGCCGCTGGCGCCGGCCCGGAAGCCGGCGCTGATGCCGGTGTAGACGACCCGGCAGACCCCGTCGTGGAGGCGGTGGCTGATCGTCGGCCCGCCGCCGTTGAGACGGTCGTTGATCCCGTGCACCCGTCCCGCCACCGCATCGTGCACCTCGCGCACGGTGCCGACGACCAGGTCCTCGACGTAGTCGGCCGCGAGCGCCGCGGCATCCAAGGTGGTGACGTGGTCCCTGCTCACGGTGTACGAGTGTTCACTGAAACCGGGGGTCGGTCAACGACCCATGCTCACGACACGCTGGAGTCCTCCTGGGCCGCGACGTCCTCGGCATCCACCACGTCGCCCTTCTCCACGTCCGCGGCGATCTTCGCGGCCTCCGCGGCCTCGGCCTCGGGGTCGCCGATGCTGCCGTCGGGGCGCAGGTTCTTCAGGTCCACAGGGTTCCCGGACTGGTCGGCCACGGCGGTGTTCTCCACGATCCGGGCCAGGGCCTTGCCGCGTACGACCTCGGCCACCATCTCGGGGATGTGGTTGTGCTCGACCATGTGCTTGACGAACTCGTCGGGGTTCTGGCCCGACTGCTGCGCCCGGCGGAACAGGTGCTGGGACAGCTCCTCCTGCTCCACACCGATCTCCTCGGCCCGGGCGACCTCGTCGAGCAGGAACTGCGAGGCCATGGCGTCGCGCACCCGCTTCTCGAGCTCGGCCTCGAACTCGTCGGCGGTCTGCTTCTCGTTCTCGAGGTACTGCTCCATCGACATCCCGGCGTAGGTGAGCTGCTGCTCGATCTCCTGCTGGCGTCCGGCGAGCTCTTGTGCCACCACGGTGTCGGGGAGCGGGATCTCGGCCGCGTCGAGCAGCTGCTCGAGCACGGCGTCCCGCGCTGCCGCGGCCTGCTCCAGGCGCTTGCTCCGCTCGAGCCTGGTGGCCACGTCCGCGCGCAGCTCCTCCACGGTGTCGAACTCCGAGGCGGTCTGGGCGAAGTCGTCGTCCAGCTCGGGCAGCTCCTGCTCCTTGACCGCCGAGAGCCGCACGGTGACCTCGACCTCCTGGCCGGAGAGGTCGCCACCGAGCAGGGTGGAGGTGAAGGTCTTCTCCTCCCCCGCGCCCAGCCCGACCAGGGCCTCGTCGATGCCGTCGAGCATGTCACCGGAGCCGACCTTGTAGGAGTAGCCGCTCACCTCGCCGCCTTCGACGGGCTCGCCGTCTCGCACGGCCTGCAGGTCGATGGTGGTGACGTCGCCGTCGCGGGCCGGACGGTCGACGTCCTTGAGGGTGGCGAAGCGCTCGCGCAGCGCCTGCACCTGCTCCTCGATGTCGTCCTCGGCGACGGTCACGTCGTCGACCTGCACGCTGAGGCCCTCGTAGGAGGGGACCTCGACGCTGGGCCGGACGTCCACCTCGGCGGTGAACTCGAACACGCTGTTGTCCTCGAGCCTGGTGACGTCGATCTCCGGCTGCGCCAGCGGCTGGAGGTCGTTCTCCTCCAGCGCCTGGACGTAGAGCTTGGGCAGGGCCTCGTTGATCGCCTCGTCGAGGACCGCGCCGCGGCCCACCTGGCGGTCGATGACCGGCGGCGGCACCTTGCCCTTGCGGAAGCCGGGGATGTTGATCTGCTTCGCGATGGCTCGGTACGCCGCGTCGAGGCTCGGCTTGAGCTCCTCGAAGGGCACCTCGACGGTGATCTTGGCCCGGGTCGGGCTCAGCGTCTCGACGGCGCTCTTCACAGGGTTTCTCCTCAATGTCTGGTGGATGCTGCTGGTGGTGCTGTCGGTCGGACGAACGGGGTCGGGGCGACAGGACTCGAACCTGCGGTCTCCTGCTCCCAAAGCAGGCGCGCTAGCCACTACGCTACGCCCCGCCAAGAGGCCCGCGGGATGCTCCTCGGGGCTCCTGGAGCGGATGACGGGAATCGAACCCGCGTCATCAGTTTGGAAGACTGAGGCTCTACCATTGAGCTACATCCGCACATGCCCCGACCGTGTCCAGCGAGGGCGGGGACCATCGTGCCACAGCGAGCCCCACCGCCACGAACTGGCGTCAGGAACCGTTCGAGGACCCTGGACGGCGGTGCACGACCACCAGCGCGCGGTCGTCGTTGGTCTGCTCCATCGAGTCGATGAGGAGCTTGGCGCCGCCGTCGAAGCCCCGCTGAACCAGACGCTCTCCCAGCCCGGCCAGCTTGTCCATCCCGAGGGTGATGTCCCGGTCGGCGGTCTCCACCAACCCGTCGGTGAACAGCAGCAGCCCGTCGCCCGGGGACAGGTGGCCGCTGATGCACTCGAACTCGGCCTCCTCCATCAGCCCGAGGACGGGACCGTCGGAGTTGAGCACCGTCCAACGGCCCGACCCGGCGTGCAGCAGCACGCCCGGCGGGTGCCCGGCCTTGCGCAGCTCGAAGCCACCGGTGCGCAGGTCGAGGTGCAGGTGGATGGCCGTGGCGAACCCCTCGCCCCAGTTCTGCCCGAGCAGGTAGTCGTTGGCCGCTGGGAGGAACCGCTCGCCGGGGAGGGCGGAGACGATCCCGTTGAACGCCCCGGAGAGGAACAGCGAGCGCGACCCGGCCTCCACCCCCTTGCCGGAGACGTCGACGACCACCAGCTCGAACTTCTCGTCCACCGACCGGCGGGCGACGATGAAGTCTCCGGCGAAGGAGGTGCCGCCGGCCGACTTCATCACCGCCTCCACCAGCCAGCCCGGAGGCAGCTCGGGCAGGTTGCCCTGCTTGGAGATGCGGTCGCGCAGGTCCACGAACATCGACTCACCCAGGGGCCCGGAGACGCCGAGCCGGCTGCGCCGGAACGACGTCACCATGATCAGCAGGGCGATCGCGAAGGTCACCACGGCGCGGCCGATGGTGCGGTAGCTCACCGTCTGCTGGTCCACGAGCAGCACGCAGAAGCAGGCGGAGACGAAGACGACGAACCAGGGCAGGGAGCGCGGGCCCAGCCACAGGCTCCCGACGAACATCGGCAGCAGCAGCACGGTGGAGGGGATCAGCACCGGCCACTGCAGGCTGATCGCCGTCGAGAACACCGCGAACAGCACCAGGAAGACCAGTGCGGGCCGGTCGGAGACCGACATCTCGCGGCGCATGCGTAGGGAGAACCCACGCCAAGGCAGCCCGGAGCGCTTGGCCAAGATCATCTCCCCCGTGTCTGGTGCGGCTGACCCATCCCCCGGCTCTGCTGGTGCGCAAGTAGTCGTCCTACTCTACGGCGCGGGAACGGAACGTGGGCTGACATTTGGGACACCAGAACAGATTTCGCCCGGACAGTTGCGCCGTGCGGACGCGGGCGCCACAGACCAGGCACGGCTTCCCGGTGCGCCGGTAGACGTAGACCTCGCCGCCGTGGTCGTCCACGCGCGGCGCCCGCCCCATCGCCTCCGGAGTGTGCTCGGGCCGGACCGTGTCGATCCGCCCGGTGCGCACTCCCTCGGCCATCAACGCGGCCAGGTCCTCCCACAGCTCCTGGAACCGGCCGCGGCGCAAGGTCCGGCCGGGTCGGAGGGGATGCAGCCGGTGCCGGAAGAGGATCTCGGCCCGGTAGACGTTGCCGACCCCTGCGACGACGGCCTGGTCCATCAACAGCCCGCCCAGGGGGGACCGGCTGCGCCGGACCCGCTCCCAGGCGCGGCCCGGGTCGGCGTGCGGGTCCAGCGGATCCGGGCCGAGCCGGGCCAGGATCGCCTCGCGCTGCTCGGCGGTCGCCAGCTCGCACGCCGTGGCACCGCGCAGGTCGGCGTACGCCGCCGCACCCACGATCCGGAGCCGGACCTGGCCCACGGGGTCCGGCTCCGGACCCGACGCGACCAGGAAGCTGCCGTAGAGCCCGAGATGCACGTGCACGGACCGACCGCCCTCGAAGTCCACGAACAGGTGCTTGCCGTAGGACTCGGCCCCGGTCAGGACGGCCCGGTCCAGCAGCGCAGCCGACTCCGCGAACCGTTCCTGCGGACTGCTGACCCGCACCACCTCGCCGGCGAAGGCCTCGCGCAGGCTGGTGGCGAGCCGGTGCAGCGTGTGGCCCTCAGGCATCGGGTCCGAGGCCGGCGGCGGACTCGGGCAGGGGCGGCAGGTCGCCGGTGGACTCGTAGTGGCCGAGCATCCGGATCCGGCGCACGTGCCGCTCCTCACCGGAGAAGGGGGTCTCGAGGAAGACGCCGACGTAGCGCGTCATCTCCTCCAGGGTGTGCATCCGGCCACCGACCGAGACCACGTTGGCGTCGTTGTGCTCGCGTGCCAGCCGGGCGGTCTCCTCGCTCCACGCCAGGGCGGCCCGGACTCCGGCCACCTTGTTGGCCGCGATCTGCTCGCCGTTGCCCGACCCGCCGATCACCACTCCCCGGCTGCCCTCGTCGTCGACCACGGCTGCGGCCGCGCGAAGGCAGAAGACCGGGTAGTCGTCGAGGGCGTCGAAGACGAAGGGCCCGTGGTCCACCGGCTCGTGCCCCTGCCCGCGCAGCCACCCGACAAGGTGCTCCTTGAGCTCGAGGCCGGCGTGGTCGGATCCCAGGTGGACGCGCATGGAGGCAGGCTAGTCGGGGGCCGGAGGTGGGGCGGCGATCGGGCCGTGGTGGCTCCGTCCCGGCCGACCTCAGGAGGTGAGCCGGGCCAGCTCCTCCTCGACCACGGCCGGATCCAGCTTGGTGAACACGGGCGCCGGCTTGCTGATCGGCGTGCCCACCTCGATGGCGGTGCGGTGCCACGGCGCAGCGCCGGCATAGTCGCCGGTGATGATCGGGTAGCCCGGCCCGCCGTCGAGGTCGTCGACCTCGCGCAGCTCGGGCATCGGCTGGACGACACCCGTCCCACCGAGGACCGTGTGCACCGCGTTGGCCGAGAACGGCAGGAACGGCGAGAGGATCGTGTTCAGGTCCCAGACGCACTGGGCCACCACGTGCAGGATCGTGCCCAGCCGCTCGCGCTCCTGCTCCCCCTTCAGCTTCCAGGGCTCGGAGTCCGAGACGTACTTGTTCACCTCTGCGACCGCACGCATCGCCTCGCCGACGGCGGCCTTCTGGCGGTGGCGCGCGATCAGCTCACCGACCGTGCCGAACCTCGACTCCACGAGGTCGAGCAGCGCGCGGTCGCCGTCGGTCAGCTCACCGGCGGCCGGGATCTCCCCGAAGCTCTTCGCGATCATGTTCGCGGTCCTGTTCACCAGGTTGCCCCAACCGGCCACGAGCTCGTCGTTGGTGCGGCGCACGAACTCGCTCCAGGTGAAGTCGGAGTCCTGGTTCTCGGGCCCGGCCGCGGCGACGAAGTAGCGGAAGGCGTCGGGCTGATAGCGGCTGAGCAGGTCGCGCACGTAGATCACCACGCGCTGCGAGGAGGAGAACTTCTTGCCCTCCATGGTCAGGAACTCCGAGGAGACGACCTCGGTGGGCAGGTTCAGCTCGCCGTACTGCCCCGGCTTGCCGCCGCGGTCCCCCCTGCCGGAGTACGCCAGCAGCTCGGCGGGCCAGATCTGGCTGTGGAAGGTGATGTTGTCCTTGCCCATGAAGTAGTAGGACAGGGCCTCCGCGCCGGAGTCCGCGGGCGGGTTCCACCACTCCCGCCACGCCTCGGGGCTTCCCGCGCCCGACTCCGCGGCGCGACGGGCCCACTCGATGCTGGCCGAGAGGTAGCCGATCACCGCGTCGAACCACACGTAGAGCCGCTTGGTCGGGTCCTCGCGCCAGCCCTCCAGCGGCACCGGGATGCCCCAGTCGATGTCCCGGGTCATCGCTCGCGGCCGGATGTCCTCGAGGATGTTCTGGCTGAACCGGATCACGTTGGGTCGCCAGGTGCCGCTCGCCTCGCGCTCGTCGAGCCACACCTTCAGCGCACCGGCCAGCGCCGGCAGGTCGAGGAAGAAGTGCTGGGTCTCGACGAACTCCGGCACCTCCCCGTTGATCCGCGAGCGCGGGTCGACGAGGTCGGCGGGGTCGAGCTGGTTGCCGCAGTTGTCGCACTGGTCCCCGCGGGCGCCCGGGTAGCCGCAGATCGGGCAGGTCCCCTCGATGTAGCGGTCGGGCAGCGTGCGCCCCGTCGAGGGGCTGATCGCGCCGAACGTCGTCCGCTCCAGGAAGTAGCCGTTGTCGTGCACGCCGGTGAACAGCTCCTGCACCACGGCCGTGTGGTTGCGGGTCGTCGTGCGGGTGTAGAGGTCGTAGGAGACCCCCAGCGCCACCAGGTCCTCCGCGATCAGGCGGTGGTTGGTGTCGGCGAGCTGCTGCGGCGTGACACCGGCCTCGTCCGCGGCGATCAGGATCGGGGTGCCGTGCTCGTCGGTGCCCGAGACCATGAGCACGTCGTGCCCTGCCATCCGCATGTAGCGGCTGAACACGTCGGAGGGCACGCCGAACCCGGCCACGTGGCCGATGTGGCGCGGGCCGTTGGCGTAGGGCCAGGCCACGGCGGACAGCACTCTGCTCATGGTGGACGATCCTAGGCGCGCGGACCGCAGCCGACGCGGCAGGTACCGGCGGGCGCACGGGCCGCCCGGGCGGGCCTCAGCTGAAGTCGAGCTCGGCGGTCCGGCTGCGCTTGAGCTCGAAGAACAGCGGGTAGGACGCCACGGCGACACAGCCGTCCCAGAGCCGGCCGGCCTCCTCGCCGGTCGGCGCCTTGGTGAGCACGGGGCCGAAGAAGGCCACGTCGTTGATGTGGATGGTGGGCGTGCCCACCTCGTCGCCGACCGGGTCCATGCCCTCGTGGTGCGACCTCTTCACGGCCTCGTCCCACGACGGGTCGTCCATCGCCTCGGCGAGCTCGGTGGCCAGGTCGGCCTCCGCGAGGGCCTCCTCGACCATCGAGCGGGAGACCTCCTCCTGGCCGATGTGGATGCGTGTGCCCAGGGCGGTGTAGAGGGGCAGCAGCGCCTGGGCGCCGTACTTGTGCTCGGCCGCGATGCACACGCGCACGGGACCCCAGGCGTCCTGGAGGCTCTTGCGGTAGTCCTCGGGGACGTCCTTGTCCTCGTTGAGGTGGGCCAGGCTCATCACGTGCCAGCGCACGTCGATGTCGCGGACCTTCTCCACCTCGAGGATCCAGCGGGAGGTGATCCAGGCGAAGGGGCACCGGGGGTCGAACCAGAAGTCTGCCTGCGGTGTGCTCATACCAGTGCAAAACCTCGGCACTGCCGAGATCATTCCCGCGAGGCCGAGCACCAGTGCCCAGGAGCACCACCCGGGCTGTTCCTCAGCCGTGCACACCCGCGTGGCCGGCCCACGTCGGGTTGGGTCCGCGTCCACGTCGGGTGCAATGATGCCGGGCATGCCTGGAACCAACCTGACTCGCGACGAGGCGCAGACCCGCGCCCGGTTGCTCGCCGTCGACTCCTACACCGTGGAGCTCGACCTCACGACCAGCGAGACCACCTTCACCTCGACCACGACGATCGCGTTCGGCGCCACCGAGCCCGGTGCCGAGACCTTCGCCGACCTCGTCGACGCGCGAGTCCGGGAGATCAGTCTCAACGGCACCGCGATCGACCCCGCCGAGGCGTACGTCGACAACCGGATCCGGCTGACCGACCTCCAGGAGAGCAACCTGCTCGTCGTCCGGGCCGAGTGCCCCTACTCGCGCACCGGCGAGGGTCTGCACCGGTTCGTCGACCCGGCCGACGACCGCGTCTACACCTACACCCAGTTCGAGGTCCCCGACGCCCGGCGCGTGTTCACCACCTTCGAGCAGCCCGACCTCAAGAGCGTCTTCAACTTCACGGTGACCGCCCCCGAGGAGTGGGTGGTGGTCTCCAACGCCCCGACCCCCCAGCCCCGGCCGGCCGGTGCGGGCACGGCGGTCTGGGAGTTCCCGCCGACAGAGCGGATGTCGACCTACATCACCGCTGTGGTGGCCGGGGAGTACCACGCCGAGCACGCGACCTACACCGGCAGGCACGGTGAGGTCCCGCTGGGCCACTACTGCCGGCAGTCGCTGGTCGAGCACATGGACACCGAGGAGCTGGTCCGGCTGACCCGCCAGGGCTTCGCGTTCTTCGAGGATGCCTTCGACTACCCCTACCCGTTCCACAAGTACGACCAGCTCTACGTGCCGGAGTACAACATGGGTGCGATGGAGAACGCGGGGGCCGTCACCCTGCGCGACGAGTACCTCCCCCGCAGCCGGCAGGACGCCTCGTTCTACGAGTTCCGGTGCTCGGTGATCCTCCACGAGATGGCGCACATGTGGTTCGGCGACCTCGTCACGATGCGGTGGTGGGACGACCTGTGGCTCAACGAGTCGTTCGCCGAGTGGGCCTGCTACCACGCCGCGGTCGAGGCGACCGAGTTCACGGAGTCGTGGACCGGCTTCACCAACGCACGCAAGAACTGGGCCCTGCGACAGGACCAGCTGCCCAGCACCCATCCCATCGCCGCCGACAACTACGACCTGCAGGCCGTGGAGGTCAACTTCGACGGCATCACCTACGCCAAGGGCGCCTCGGTCCTCAAGCAGCTGGTGGCGTGGGTCGGCCTGGAGAACTTCCTGGTCGGGCTCCGCGCCTACTTCGCCAAGCACGCCTTCGGCAACTCCGAGTTCAGCGACCTGCTCAGCGCACTCGAGGCGTCCTCGGGACGCGAGCTGGACTCCTGGGCCAAGGAGTGGCTCCAGACCAGCGGTGTGAACACGCTGACCCCCCACTTCGAGACCGACGACCAGGGCCGCTACACCTCGTTCTCGGTGCTGCAGAGTGCCAGCGTCGAGCACCCCACCCTGCGCAGGCACCGGCTCGGGATCGGCCTCTACGACGACGAGGACGGTCGACTGGTCCGTCGTACCCACGTGGAGGTGGACGTCGAGGGTGAGACGACCACCATCGCGGAGCTGGTCGGCACCCGGCAGCCGGACCTGCTGCTGCTCAACGACGGCGACCTGACCTACGCCAAGATCCGGCTCGACGAGCGCTCCCTGGAGACCGTGGTCGCGGGCCTCTCCCGGCTCGACGACTCCCTGGCGCGCGCCCTGTGCTGGGGGGCGGCGTGGGACATGACCCGCGACGCCGAGCTGAGCGCGACCGCCTTCGTCGCGCTGGTGCTGGGGAACATCGCCTCCGAGACCGACGCCTTCGGGTCCTCACGGATCCCCGGGTACGCCGCGCAGGCCGTCAACAACTTCTCCGCACCGGCCAACCGGGCCTCGCTCCGCGCCACGTGGGAGCAGGGCGTGCGCCGGCTGCTGGAGGAGGCCGAGCCCGGCAGCGACCACCAGCTCACCTTCGCTCGCTCCTTCGCTGCCGCGGCCCACAGCGAGCAGGCTCTGGACCAGCTCGAGGGCCTGCTCGACGGAGGGGTGGTCATCGACGGCCTCACCGTCGACACCGACCTGCGCTGGACGCTGCTCTACGGCCTGTCCCGCGCCGGGCGCGTCGACGACGCGCGCATCGCCCAGGAGCAGGCGCGCGACAACACCATCTCCGGGCGCGAGCGGGGCGCGGCCGCCCGGGCCGCCCGGCCGGACCTCGAGGCGAAGCAGGCCGCCTGGGAGATCGCCGTGGTGCGCGACGACGTGCCCAACGAGACCCAGCGCAGCGTGGTGCTCTCCTTCATGCAGCACGGGCAGCCGGAGCTGCTGGAGCCCTACCTCGAGCGCTACCTCGCGGCCGCGGACACCCTGTGGGAGGACAAGGGCACCCAGCGTGCCTCGACCGCGCTGGAGTTCCTCTTCCCCCGGCCGCTGGCCTCGCCCGCGCTGCTCGAGCGGGTCGCCCGGTGGTTGCGCGAGTCGCCGGCCAACCCGGCGGCCAAGCGCTACGTCCGCGAGGGCGCGGCCGATGTGGAGCGGTTCCTGGCCGGGCAGGCCAGGGACGCCCAGGGCTGAGAGCCGGCGGGCAGTCCGCCCCTCACTCGTGGAGGGTGACCGGCCGCCGGGCGGCCTCGGCGAGCTGGCCGACGCCGTGCTTGATGCCGCCGACGAGGTCGCCGGCGGCGAAGGCGGACTCCATCCCGGCGACGGCCAGCCGCACCGAGTCGTCGCTCAGCGCACGGCGTACGACGGACCCGGTGACCACCTCGAGGAGACGGGCCGCCGGATCGACGAGGATCAGCACGCTGCGCTGGGGAGTGGACAGGGCAGCGTGCAGCGTGCGGGCGAACGGACGGGACTCGCCGTCCGCAGCCCCGACGTAGACCGAGAACTCGAACCGGCAGGAGGTCTCGGCGGCCCGGATCGCCCGATCGATCTCGGCCATCTGGGAGGCCGAGAACTCACCACCGGCCACTGGTGCCTCCGGCGTCGTGCGAGCTGCTCTCGACCTGCTCGGGCGTCACGTCGTCGGCCGCGGCCAGACCCTTGGCGGGTCCGCCGAACCACTCCCGGTCACCTCGCCAGGACTGACCGGGCTGGTAGCCGTGGTCGCCGGCCATCGACGGCAGCACGACCAGCAGCGAGATCACCGCGGCCAGGCCCAGGGGGATGATCAGCAGGACGAGCAGGAATCCGAGCGGTGAGACGTCGGGCGCCTGCTCCCAGGCGCTCGGCGTGTCGGCGGCAGCGGGGCCGGCGAGGACACCGAGCAGGAGGAACGCGGCTCCGGCGACGGCGAGGAATGCTCGGCGGAAGCGATGGACCGACTCGTGAGTGAACACACAGGCATCGTAGCGATGTTGGATTGGTCAGGCTCGCCGGCTCCTCGTAGCCTCCGAAGCATGCTGTGGCCGACGACTCTGCCCTGGGGGCTGCCCACCGGTCTCTTCGACATGCCTGCGGCGTGTCGGTCCAGCGACAGCTGGACCTGCGCCGCGGTCTACGACTGGACCGGCAACGAGACGCTCGCCAACAGCGCGGCCTGGGTGATCGGCAAGCCGCTGGCGCTGCTGTTCATCATCGTCGGGGCCGTGGTCGTGCGCTGGGTGTCCGGCAAGGCCGTCGACCGGCTGGTCCAGCGCGCCGAGGCCACCCCGCTGCCGGGGAACCGGCACGCGTTCAACCGCCGCGGCCAGCGGGCCCGCAGCCTGGGCTCGCTGCTGAAGAGCATCACCACCACCGTGGTCTACGGGATCGCGTTCGTGATGGTGCTCTCCGAGCTCGGGGTGAACATCGCGCCCATCCTGGCCAGCGCCGGTGTCCTCGGTCTGGCGATCGGCTTCGGTGCCCAGAACCTGGTCAAGGACTTCCTCTCCGGCGTGATGATGATGATCGAGGACCAGTACGGCGTCGGTGACGTCGTCGACCTCGGTGAGGCGATCGGCACCGTGGAGAACGTCGGCCTGCGGGTCACCCGGGTGCGCGACGTCAACGGCACCGTCTGGTACGTGCGCAACGGCGAGATCCTTCGCGTCGGCAACCAGAGCCAGAACTGGGCGCGCACCGTCCTCGACGTGAGCGTCGGCTACGGCGAGGACCTGGTCCGTGTGCGGCAGGTGCTCGCCGACGTGGCCCACGACCTGTGGGAGGACGAGGACTACAAGAACGTCGTCATCGAGGAGCCCGCGGTGTGGGGGGTGCAGGACCTCGGGCCGGACGCGGTGATCATGCGCGTGGTCCTCAAGACTGCCCCGATGGAGCAGTGGCAGGTGGCCCGCGAGATGCGGGCTCGGATCAAGTCCCGGTTCGACTTCGAGGGCATCGAGATGCCGCTGCCCCAGCGCGTGGTCTGGCACCGGGACACCCGGCCCCATGATTCTGCGCAGGATTCTGCGCAGGATTCTGCGCAGGATTCTGCGCAGTCCGCTGAGGAGTCCTCCGGAAAGCCCTCCGGCGACACCACGGCCGAGTAGGGCCGCTCACCACCCCTGAGTCGCGAATCGCTGGTGCACGTGGCTCCCGGGCACGAGGATCACCCCATGAGCCGACTCCTCGACCCCACGATCTGTCCGGACTGTCGAGGCAGGCTGGATGCCTCGGCTCGGTGCACCTCGTGCGGGCTCCAGCTGAGCGGACCGCTCGCGACCCAGCTGTGGTCGCTGATGGTCGAGGCGGACCGTCTCGTCGAGCAGCTGCGCCTGCCGGCGCCCGCGGTCCCGCCGGCTGCACCCACCCTTCCCGCGGACAGCCTTCCCGCTGCCCCGGCCAGCGTGTCCGTCGGCGGACGCTCGCGCCGACTGCCCGCCGCCTCCGTCCCTGTGGTGCTGCTCTCGCTCGGCGCGGTCTGCCTGCTGGTCGCGGCGGTCGTGTTCGTCGCGGTCACCTGGAGCCTGCTGGGGCTCACCGGCCGCACGCTGGTGCTGGTCGGGCTCACCGCCGCGCTCTCCCTGGCCGGCGCCCTGCTCACCCGCCGCGGGCTGCGCGGCGCCGCCGAGGCCTTCTGGCTCATCGTCGCCGGCATGCTGGTCCTCGACCTCCTGGGGGCCCAGTCCGCCGACCTGGGCGGCCTCGGAGCCCTGTCCTGGCGCGGCACCGGCGCACTCGTCGGGGCCGCGCTGGTGGCACTCGGCCTCGTCGTCGGCGGCTGGGCCCGCCGCCAGCCGGTGCGGCGGCTCTACGGCGTGCAGGCGAGCACGGTGGCCGGGGCCCTGGTGCTGTGCACGACGAACGCGTGGCTCGCCACGCACCCGGCGCTCGCCACGACGGTGGCCGTGCCGCTGCTCGGCGCCGCCTTCCTGCTGCTGCGCCACCCGCTGCCCGTGGCGGCGTACGGCATGGGCGGGCTCGCGGTCGTGTCCTGGCTGGTGCTCCTCCTGATCGGCTCGGACCGGGCGCTCCAGGTCAGCGGGTTCGTGGACTGGTGGTCCTCGGCTCGTGGCTGGCCACTGCTGGCCGCCGCACTGCTCGCGGCCGTGGTGGCGCAGGCGCCGCGCCGCACCGGCCCGCTGCGCGGCCTTGCGGCCGGTCTGGCGCTGGTGCCGCTCACCGTGCTGGCCAACGCCCCGGCCACCCCCGGCCACCCCACCCGCCACCTCGTCGTCGTCGGCCTCAGCCTGGCCGTCCTGGCGCTGCTGGCCGCCACCGGCGGCACGGCGTGGGCGGCCGGAGCCACCGGCCTCACGGTGCCGCTGGCGCTCGGGCTCGGCCTGGTCCTCACCACCTGGAGCCTGGACCCGGAGGGCGGCCCGGTCGGCTCCGCTGCGGCGCCGTGGACGGCCGCCGTCTTGGCGCTGGCCCTCACCGCCGCCCTGACGTGCCTCCTGCGAGTGGTCCCCGAACGGCGGCGAGAGCTTGCGCGGCAGTCGTTCGTCGCGGTCGTGCCGGCCGTGCTGGCCCTCGGAGCGCTCGTCGTCGTCTTGTCCTCGGAGTCGCCGCTGTGGGGCGGCGTGCTCGCTGCCGACCTCGCCGCAGCCGTGGCAGGGGCGGCCGCCTGGTGGGCCCGGCGCGGCAGGCTCGCGGGATGGCTGGGCAGCGGCACGACCGGCTACCTCGCCCTGCTGGCTCTGCGGACCGCCTCCGCGGACCAGCTCCTGCTGGCCGTGACCGTCACGGCGCTGTGCCTGTCCCTCGCCGCCGCCCACGCCGCGCTGGAACGCACCGGCCCGCCACTGCCGGCCTCCCTCACCGGTGCCCTCGCGGCACTGACCGGCGGGTGGGCGCTGCTCGTCTGGGGCGTGCAGCTCGGTGCCGACGTGGACGCACGCGCGACCGCGCTGGCGGTCTACGCCGCGGCGGTGCTCCTGCTGGCCGGGCTCCGCACCCGCCGTCCGGCGCCACGCTGGAGCCTGGAGGGATCCGCGGCCCTGCTCGGTGTGGTGGCGACGGCGTACTCGGAGGACGTCCGCACCAGCGCGATGGCCCTGACCATCCTCGGCTCCGCGATCTGCCTGGTCGACGTGGTGCACCGCGACCGCCGCTCGCACGGTTGGGTCGGAGCCGTCGTGCTGGGCCTGGCCACGATCCTCCGGGTGGCCGTCGAGGTGCCGGCCCCGGAGCTGTACACGCTCCCGGCGGCGCTGCTGCTGTGCGGCGCCGGACTGTGGCGGCTGCGGGCCGAGCCCGAGACCGGCACGATCGCCGCCCTGGGGAGCGGACTCGCCCTGGGCGTGCTGCCCAGTCTGTTGCTGGCGCTCCAGACCCCGGTCTCGCTGCGGGGCGCTCTCGTCGGCGCCGCCGGGGTGCTGCTGCTCGCCGCGGGGGTGCGCCTGCGCTGGACGGCGCCGTTCGTGGGTGGCGCGGTCACCACCGGGCTGCTCGCGCTGCGTCACCTGATGCCGGTCGCGGAGGCGGTCCCCCGGTGGCTCTCCCTGGGCGCCGTCGGGCTGGCGCTGCTGCTCGTCGGCATCACGTGGGAGGCCCGCCGTCGCGACCTCGCGACTGCCGGGCGCTACCTGGACGCGCTGCGCTGAGGCCCGGTCGGCACAATGGCGCCATGAGCACTCCCTCGGGCCCCGAGAGCCCCACGTTCTACGACGAGATCGGCGGCAGCCCGACGATCCGCGGGATCGTTCGTCGCTTCTACGCCGGCGTCGCCACCGACCCGGTCCTCCGCCCGCTCTACCCCGAGGCCGACCTGACCGGCGCCGAGGAGCGGTTCGCGATGTTCCTCGAGCAGTACTGGGGCGGCCCGACGACCTACTCCGAGCGCCGCGGACACCCGCGGCTGCGGATGCGGCACGCTCCCTTCGCGGTGACCCCGGCCGCCCGGGACCACTGGCTGCACCACTTCCGCGCCGCGCTGGACGGGGCCGACCTCACCGCCGAGCAGGACGCCCGGTTCTGGGACTACGTCACGCACGCGGCCCAGTTCATGGTCAACACGATGGAGGACCTCTCCAGCGGCCGCTAGCCCGCCGCCGTTCCGGACAGCTCCCGGAGCAGCCGCTCCCGCTGCGCCGCGTTCATCGGGACGGGGCGCTGTGACTGCGCCTCGAAGGTCACCATGACCACCCGCGCGGTGGCGAGGACCTGATCGCCGTCGCGCATCTCGGCCAGGATCGTGAACGACGTCGTGCCCACGTGGCCCACCCGCGAGTGCACGACGTACGGCGCGGAGCGGTGGGTCGCCGGCGCCCGGAGATCGACGTCGGTGCGGGCGACGACGTGTTGGCTCCACTCCTGGCCGCGGGTGTGCAGATCCATGAAGTACCGGATCCGGGCCTCCTGGAAGTACTCGAAGAAGAGCACGTCACGGACGTGGCCGTCCTCCCCGAGGTCGGCGACCCGGACGTGGGCCCGGTAGTCGCTGCCCGCGCCGGGAGCGGCGGGGGCGTCCGCGGCCACCGGTCTCCAGCTCGGGCCGGGACCGCGCAGTGGCGCCAGCGACTCCCGCTCGGCATCGGTGGTGGCGACCCGCAGCACCGAGGAGGCGCGCAGGTAGACCCGGCGCGGGGCGTCGCCGTCCTCCCCCGTGTCGTAGATCTCGTGGGCGAGGGTCAGGGTCTCCTTCCCTGCCTCGACGACCCAGGAGTCGACCAGCACCGGCCGGCGGCGGAACACCAGCGGTGCCGCGAACTCCACCTGGTGGGAGGCCACCGGCGCCGTGGCCACCCGGTCCACGCCGGCGTCCCGGAGCAGTGCTTGCCGGGCCTCGGCGACGTAGTCGAGGTAGGTCACGTTGTTGACGTGACCCAGCAGGTCCATGTCCGCCCAGCGCAGCGGGCACTCGTAGGTGTGCGGCACGCGCTGATGCTCTCAGCCGCGGGTCAGTGACCGGCGACGAGGTTCCCGTAGTACTGGAAGACGCCTTCGCGACGACGCACGCGCACCGCGCGGTTGCGGGCGAAGAAGGTGGCGAGGGTGCCCGTGGCGATCGCGGCCGCGACCACGGCGACGGCGAGGAACGCCACCAGCACGAGGGTCAGGTCCGGAAGCTCGAAGGTCATGGGTTGAATCCTCTCTGTGGTCTCTACAGATGTAGAATCTACAAGTGTAGAGACGCTCGGACAAGCGGCGCGCTAGTGTCCTGCGTCACCCTCACCCACACACGGTCGAGCCAGGGAGGACGCCGATGGGGCCAAACGGCCGGAGCTTCACGCCGCGGCAGGAGCAGCTGCTCGCGGCCGCGGCGCGCGTCGTGGCCCACGGAGGGCTACGGCGACTGACCCACCGCGCCGTGGACACCGAGGCGGGCCTGCCGCAGGGCAGCTGCTCGGCGTACATGCGCACCCGCCTCTCACTGCTCACCTGGCTCACCGAGTACGTCGCGGCACACTTCAGCCGCGACATCGCCGCGCTGACCAGCCGGATCGAGGAGCACCTGCCTGCGCAGGACGACCGCGAGGGGTACGCGGTGCAGCAGACCGCCGCACTGATGCACTCCTGGGTCCGCGATCCCGAGCTCCTGCTCGTCCGCCTCGAGCTGACCATCGAGGGGTCACGGGAGCCGGCGATCGCCGAGCTCCTGCAGGCGCAGTCCCAGCAGCTGGTGCAGGTCGTCGAGCACGCGCCGGACGCGGCCGGCCAGGAGCTCGGCCGGGTCCGGGCGGTCACGCTGATCGCCGCTCTCGACGGGGTGCTGCTGCGAGCGCTGCGCGAGGACGCCACGGACCGGACGAGGTTCATGAGCGAGTCGGTGGAGCTGCTGCTGCGCACCCTGGCCGGCACGCCCGGCGCCGGCACCGCCTAGACCCCACTAGGCTGGCCAGTGCCCGCCGCGGCGTCCCCACTCGTCGCGCCACCGACCCACGAGGAGACCTCCATGCCCGAGGCAGTGATCGTTTCTGCGGCCCGCTCCCCCATCGGCCGCGCCAACAAGGGCTCGCTCAAGGACTTCCGTCCCGACGACCTGAGCGCGCTGATCATCAAGGCGGCGCTGGAGAAGGTCCCCGAGCTCGATCCGGCCACGATCAACGACCTCATGCTCGGCTGCGGCCTCCCGGGAGGCGAGTCGGGCAACAACATGGGCCGCGTCGTGGCCACCCTCCTCGGGCACGACGAGATCCCCGGCACGACGATCACCCGCTACTGCTCGTCCTCGGTGCAGACCTCGCGGATGGCCTTCCACGCCATCAAGGCCGGTGAGGGCGACGCCTTCATCTCCGCCGGGGTGGAGACGGTCTCCCGCTTCGCCAAGGGGACCTCCGACCACATCCCCGACACGCGCAACCCGCTGTTCGACGAGGCCACCGCACGCACCGAGACCCAGGCCCAGGGCGGCCAGGACTGGCACGACCCGCGCGAGGACGGCGAGCTGCCCGACATCTACATCGCAATGGGCCAGACGGCCGAGAACGTGGCTCGGCTGCGGGGACTGGACCGCCGCGAGCTCGACGAGTTCGGGGTGCGCAGCCAGAACCTTGCCGAGAAGGCCATCGCGGACGGCTTCTGGGCCAACGAGATCACCCCGGTCACCACCCCCGACGGTGCCGAGGTGACCGCCGACGACGGCCCGCGCGCGGGGGTCACCTACGACGCGATCGCGGGGCTCAAGCCGGTCTTCCGCCCCGACGGGGTGGTCACCGCGGGCAACTGCTGCCCGCTCAACGACGGTGCTGCCGCGGTCATCATCATGTCCGACGTCCGGGCCCGCGAGCTCGGGCTGACCCCGCTCGCTCGAATCGTCTCCACCGGGGTCACGGGACTCTCCCCCGAGATCATGGGGCTCGGCCCGGTCGAGGCCACCCGCCAGGCGCTGGCGAACGCCGACATGACGATCGGCGACATCGACCTCGTGGAGATCAACGAGGCGTTCGCGGCCCAGGTGGTGCCCTCCTACCAGGACCTCGGCATCGACCTCGACCGGCTCAACGTCAACGGCGGCGCGATCGCCGTCGGGCACCCCTTCGGGATGACCGGCGCCCGACTCCAGAACACCATGCTCAACTCCTTGAAGTGGCACGACAAGTCCACCGGGCTGATCACGATGTGCGTCGGGGGCGGCCAGGGCATGGCGATGATCCTGGAGCGGCTCTCCTGATCTGGCCGGACCCGGCCTGATCCGGCCAGATCCGGAGTGACCTCCCGTGCGTACCGTCGAGGTCAGGCCTGGTCGAGCACGGCCTCGACGGCGAGGTGGATGCTCACCTTGTCCCCGATGAGGACCTTGCCGCCGTCGAGAGGGATGTTGAAGGCGACGCCCCAGTCCTTGCGGTTGATCACCGCGGTGGCCTCGAAGCCGAGGCGCTGCCCGCCCCACGGGTCCTCGCCGGCGCCGAGGAACTCGACGTCGAGCTCGACGGGCTTGGTGACTCCCTTGATGGTCAGCTCCCCCTCGGCGGTGGTGCCGTCGAAGGAGGTCGTGGTGAAGGTCATCTGACCCGAGTTCTGCACGTCGAAGAAGTCGGCGGAGCGCAGGTGCTCGTCGCGCTGCGGCTCACGGGTGTCGATCGAGTCCAGGTCGATGGTGGCGCTCGCGCGGGTGTCCTCGAGGGAGTCACCGGTGCTGAGCGACCCCTCGAACCTCGTGAACTGGCCGCGGACCTTGCTCATCAGGTGGCGCACGGTGAAGCCGACCTCGGAGTGGGTCGGGTCGATGCTCCAGGAGCCGGGGGTGATGTCGGTGCCGAAGCTGGACTCAGTGGTGATGCTCATCTCGGATCAGTCCTCACGATCGGTGGCCGGCGCCTGTCGCCCGCCAGTGATAGAAGGTTCAACTACCTTGGTGGCGACACTATTCCCTCGGCCCGCGGCCACTTCCCCCGGCGGGCCACCTACACTCCCGCCATGGCCTCCCGGAGCGACGTCCACTGGCTGACCCGTGAGCAGCAGAAGTCCTGGCGCGCCTACATCATGGGCACCGAGCTGCTCCAGCACCAGCTCGACCGCGAGCTGCGCGAGGAGCACGACATCTCCTTCAGCGAGTACGAGATCCTGGTGCGGCTCTCCGAGGCCGAGGGGGGCCGGATGCGGATGGCGACCCTCGCCGACGCCATGTCGCACTCGCGCAGTCGCGTCACCCACACCATCACCCGGATGCAGCGGGTCGGGCTCGTCGTGCGGGAGGCCGCCAGCTCCGACGGCCGCGGGGTCGAGGCTGTGATGACGGCGCGAGGGCGACAGGTTCTCACCGAGGCGGCCCCGACCCACGTGCGCGGAGTGCGGGAGCATCTCGTCGACCTGGCCTCGAAGGCCGACTTCGCGGCGCTCGGGCGAGTCTTCGACGAGGTGAGCGACCGGCTCCTGGCCGGCAAGCCGGACGGCGCGGACATCCGCTGACGCGGGCCCACCGCGCCACGGGACCCGACTCAGTCGCGGGTCAGGCGCCGGTGGGTGACCCGGTGGGGGCGGGCCGCCTCCGCGCCGAGCCGCTCGACCTTGTTGGCCTCGTAGGCCGCGAAGTTCCCCTCGAACCAGAACCAGTTCCCCGGCTCCTCCTCGGTGCCTTCCCAGGCGAGGATGTGGGTCGCGGTGCGGTCCAGGAACCAGCGGTCGTGGGAGGTGATGACCGCACACCCCGGGAAGTCGAGCAGCGCGTCCTCGAGCGAGGCGAGGGTCTCCACGTCCAGGTCGTTCGTGGGCTCGTCGAGGAGCAGCAGGTTGCCCCCCATCTTCAGCGTCAACGCGAGGTTGAGGCGGTTGCGCTCCCCGCCGGACAGCACGCCCGCCTTCTTCTGCTGGTCGGGCCCCTTGAAGCCGAAGGAGGCGACGTAGGCACGTGAGGGCATCTCGAAGTTCGCGACCTTGATGTGGTCGAGGCCGTCGGAGACGACCTCCCAGACGTTCTTGCTCGCATCGAGCCCACCGCGGCTCTGGTCGACGTAGGAGATCTTCACCGTCTTGCCGACCTCGAGGTCGCCCCCGTCGGGCTTCTCCTCACCCACGATCATCCGGAACAGGGTGGTCTTGCCGACGCCGTTGGGTCCGATGACACCCACGATGCCCGCGCGGGGAAGTGTGAAGGAGAGGTCGTCGATCAGCAGGCGCTCGTCGAACCCCTTGCGCAGGTGGTCGGCCTCGAGCACCACGTCACCCAGGCGCGGGCCGGAGGGGATGTTGATCTCGGCGGTGTCGATCTTGCGGAGCCGCTCGGCCTCGGCCGCCAGCTCCTCGTAGCGGGCCAGGCGCGACTTGCTCTTCGCCTGCCGCGCCTTGGGGTTGGAGCGCACCCACTCCAGCTCGCGCTCGAGCATCTTCGCCCGCTTGGCGTCCTTGGCGCCCTCCACCTTGAGGCGGTCCTTCTTGGTCTCCAGGTAGGTGGAGTAGTTGCCCTCGTAGGGGTGGGTCTTGCCCCGGTCCAGCTCGAGGATCCAGCTGGCGACATTGTCCAGGAAGTAGCGGTCGTGGGTGACGGCGAGGACCGCGCCGGGGTAGTTGGCCAGGTGGCTCTCCAGCCACTGGACCGACTCGGCGTCGAGGTGGTTGGTCGGCTCGTCGAGCAGGAGCAGCGTGGGCTGCTGGAGCAGCAGCTTGCACAGCGCCACCCGGCGCCGCTCACCACCGGAGAGGTTGTCCACCGGGGCGTCCGCCGGCGGGCAGCGCAACGCGTCCATGGCCTGGTCCAGCCGGCTGTCGAGGTCCCACGCACCGGCGTGGTCGAGGTCGGTCTGCAGGTCGCCCATCTCGGCGAGCAGGGTGTCGTAGTCGGCGTCGGGGTCGGCGAGCTCCTCGGAGATCTTGTTGAAGCGGTCGAGCTTGGCCTTGGTCTCGCCGACGGCCTCCTCGACGTTCTCCAGGACGGTCCGGCCCTCGGTGAGGGGCGGCTCCTGCTGGAGCATGCCGACCGTCGCCTCGGGGTCGATGGTCGCCTCGCCGTTGCTGGCCCTGTCCAGACCGGCCATGATCTTGAGCAGGGTCGACTTCCCGGTGCCGTTGGGTCCCACGACGCCGATCTTGGCGCCGTGCAGGAAGGACAAGGTGACGTTGTCGAGCACGACCTTGTCGCCGTGGGCCTTGCGGACGTTGCGGAGGGTGAAGACGTAGTCAGCCATGATCGGTTCAGCCTACGTGTCGCCCCCGTTCGCGACCGATGCGGGTTCAGGCCGCCGACGAGCCTTCAGAAGTCTCTGGGGCAGTCTCTGCGGCAGTCTCTGCGGGAGCGTCTGCCGGGGTGACCGGCTCACCGGCGGAGTCGAGCTGCGGGCCGTCGGCGTCGTAGGCGTGGACCATCTCCCGGACCTCCCGGTCCTCGCGGGGGTCCCGCGTCGTCCGGGCGGTCTTGGCGAAGCTGCTGGTCCCCTTGGTCAGGTCGTGCCCGACGAAGGTGGCATCGACGATCCAGGTCACGGAGCTGGGCTGCCCCTCCCGCTCCCAGACGTCGACGCGCACGCGTCCGTGCACCACGACGGCGTCACCCTTGTGCACCGACTCGGAGACGTTCTTGCCGAGCGCGCGCCAGCAGTTGACGGTGTACCACGACGTCTGGCCGTCCACCCAGGTCCCGTTGCGCAGGTAGCGCGGGGTCGACCCGACCCGGAAGGACGCGCACTGGGTCTCCCCCACGGCGCGCACGTCCACCTCGCCACCGACCCATCCCTGCAGCGTCACGTAGGACTCGTTCATCAGCCTGCCTCCTGGTCTGCTCGTGAGGGGTCAGTCCAGTCGCCGGTGCGCAGCGGCAGAAGCCCGCGGAGCACCGGCTGTGGACAACCCCGGCCGGACCGGACCGTGTGGACGCGAACCGGTCAGCCCCGAGCGGCACGCAGCCCCTCCACCGTCCGCCGGTGAGCAGTCAGCTCCTCGGCGACGGGCGCCACGACCAGCTCCTCGCAGACGGCCGTGACGGCCGTGCGCAGGCGCCGCTGCGCCGTGCGCGCTCGTGACCGGGCACCCACCGCGACCAGCGCTCGCGAGAGCAGGGCCAGCACGAGCCCGGCACCCACGCCGGCCAGCAGCATCAGGGTCGGGACCGGCAGCCCGAGCCGCTCCGGCGTCGTGGGGGTCGAGAGCTGGAGGTAGGCGGTCCCGGCCAGCACGCCCAGCCACACCGCACCGACCACCGCGGTGGCGAGCAGGAGCCACTGCAGGACCCGGACCCCGCGGCACCACGCCGGGGTCCGGGAAGCCGCGAGGTCGGTGCTGGTGACCGCACGGTCCAACCGGTCCTCGAGGTCGGCGAGGCGGGACGTCGAGGCGTGCCGGACAGCACGGACCCACGGCTGGGCGAGCCCCTCGGACACCTCGTCGCAGCTCGCGCGCACGGCGGCCTCGACACGGGCACGCTGGACCGGGTCGGCCGGAGGCATCGAGGAACGCGCCGTGGCGACCACGTCCTTGCCGGTGGTCTCGCGGTCGAGGTGGAGTCGGCGCAGCGGGTCCGGGCGCAGGCGGGAGGCCCAGGCTGTCGGCGGCCACCCGGTCGCGCGCCGCGCCCGCCTCGTGGCGGCACGCTGGACAGCGTCGACGACGACGGGAACCCCTGCGGCATCGGCGAGGGTGTCGACCAGCTGCCGTCGCGTCCGGCTGCCCAGCTCGCGCGGCTCGTCGTCCCCGCACTGCTCGCCCAGGCGGGCAGCAGCGGAGGCGACGTCACCCCCGAGCCGGGCCCGGGTGGCCACCTTGTCGGCGACCCGGGCCCGGACGAGCCGGCGCAGGTCGTCGATGCCATCGCCGGTGTTCGCGGCGGTCGCGAGCAGGGGGACGTCGCCGAGCCCGTCGAGCTCGAGCAGCCGGCGGACGTCGGCCAGCACGGTGTCGCGGCGACTGCGGGGGACCTCGTCGACGTGGTTGAGCACGACCACCATGACCTCGCGGTGCGTGGCCAGCGGGGCGAGGAACCGCTCGTGGATCGCCGCGTCGGCGTACTTCTGCGGGTCCAGGACCCAGACCATCAGGTCGGCCAGGGCGACGAGCCGGTCGACCTCGAGGTGGTGGCCGACCTCGGTCGAGTCGTGGTCGGGGAGGTCGAGCAGCACCAGCCCGTCGAGGTCCTTGTCCGGCCGGACCCGGTCGAGGGTCGAGTCGCGGGAGACCTGGTGCCGCGGTGGGATGGCGAGCCACTCGAGCAGGTCCGTGGCCGGCCGGGCGCCCCAGGTGCAGGCCGTGACGTAGGACGTGGTGGGGCGCCGAACCCCGACGGCGGCCAGGTCGAGCCCCGCAAGGGCGTTGAACGTGGAGGACTTCCCGGAGCCGGTGGCGCCGGCGAGCGCGACCACGGTGTGCTCCGCGGAGAGGCGAAGCCGGGCGCCGGCGCGCTCGACGACCTCCGCGGCCTGATCGACGACCGACGCGTCCAGCCGCCCTCGGGCGGAGGCGACGGCCTGCTCGAGGCCTGCGAGCCGGGTGTCGAGGGAGGCGCCCCGGCCCAGCAGGCGGCGCGCCCCGGCGACAAGGCCGCTCATCGCGCGGCTCCCGGCGCCAGCCGGAGGTCATCGACGGTGCGGGCGAGCGCACGCAGCTCCTCGGCGACGTCGGTGGGCAGCCCCAGGGAGTCCAGCAGGACGAGGTAGCGCCGCCGCTCCTGGTCCATCAGCTCCGCGACCCGACGGGTCAGGTCAGCGCGCGCCTCGCGAGCGAGGCGGCGGACGGCCTGGTCACCGAAGACCGCCTCGAGCAGCTTCTGACCGACCACCGCGGAACCGCCCGCGATGCCGACCTCGGCGCCGGTGACCCCGCCGGTCGAGGCGAACACCACGACCATCAGCGCCACCGAGAGACCGTTGAGGCCGTAGGCCAGGAAGCGCGCGGTGCTGCGCCGGTCGCCGCCCTCGGCGCGGACCATCTCCAGGACGCCGGCCTGCCAGTCGCGCACCATCCGCTCCGCGCTGGCCCGGAAGTCGCGGGAGGCACGGGAGAGGTCGACGCCCTGCGCGTCCTCCAGGACCTGCTGGCCGGCCACCACCGAGCGCCAGGAGGCGTCCGCGCGCTCGGCGGCCGCCTCGGCGTGCTCGAGGACGAGGGTCTGCAGTCCCGACTCGACCGCCACGGTGACCCGCTGGGCCTGTTGCGGCTTGCCCCTGACGGCGTTGGAGACCCGGTCGCGCAGCCAGCTGACCCGCGACTCCAGGGCACGCAGGATCTCCCCGGTCCCGACGAAGTCCTGCCACCGGGCCAGCACCTCCCCACGCAGGAGGGTGCCGTCGGCGGAGGCGGCGGCGATGTCGGCCAGGGCCTGGTCGTAGGCCACCTCCACGTCGTGCCGGAGCCGGGCGGCCAGGTCGGTCTGGGCCTGGCAGGCGTCGGCCAGGTCGTCGGTGCGGCGGGCGATCGTGCGCACGGCCCCCGCGAGGGTCTGGCGGACCACGCCGTTGCGGGCCTCGACGTCGGCCCCCAGCTCGACGAGCCAGCCGCGAATCTCCGCCACCGCCGCGGCGGGCAGCAGGCCCCGGTCGTCCAGCGTCGCCTCGGCCACGGTGAACAGGGGCGAGTCCTTGAGCCCGCGCGTGAGGAGCATCCGGGCCAGATGACCGCTCACCTCCGGCAGGGCCTCGGGCGCGGTCCGGTCCAGCACGACGGCCACGGCAGCGCTGCGCTCGGCGGCCTGCTTCAACAAGCCCCACGGCACCTGGTCGGCGTAGCGGGCCGCCGAGGTCACGAAGAGCCAGAGGTCGGCGGCGGCGAGCAGCTGTGCGGCGAGGGCGCGGTTGGTCTCCACCACGGAGTCGATGTCCGGCGCGTCGAGAAGCGCCAGCCCCTGCGGGATCACCGGCGACGCCACCAGCTGCAGCGCCCCGGGGTCGGTCGTCGCGCGCGTGGTCCGCTCGAGATCGGGCAGGATCCGCTGCTCCCGGAACCAGGCGCCGTCCTCGGGGTGGTGCACCAGCACCGGGGAACGGGTGGTGGGACGCAACACGCCGGTCTCGCTGACCCGATCACCCACCACCGAGTTCACCAGGGTCGACTTGCCGGCCCCGGTGGAGCCACCGACCACGGCGAGGAGCGGGGCGTCGATGCGCAGCAGCCGCGGCAGCACGTAGTCCTCGAGCTGGTCGACGATCTCGGCGCGGCTGGCCCGGTGCTCGCCCACGCCGAGGGTCTCCAGCGGCAGCCGGGCTCGCTGCAACGCGGTGCGCAACCGGCCCAGCGTGTCTGGCAGCGGGGTGGGGGCGTGCGTCACTGGGCGGCTCCGGATCCGTGCACCGTGGGCAGTCGTGAGGGCGAGCCGGTGCCGGTGGGCTGCGGCCAGAGAAGGCCGGGACGCAGCGCCCGCATCCGGTCGACGTGCTCCTGTCCGACCAGGACGAAGTCGGGTGGGGCGACGCCGCGCAGGTAGCGGCTGTGCAGGAACCCGAGCTCGACCGCCTCGTTCTGGTAGGCGACCATCCTCCGGCGGGCTTCCTGCCCACCGGCCCGCTGGGCGTGGCGGCGCGCGAAGCGCCGCGCCGGGATCCGCGAGAGCCACGGGATCTCCGCAGGATCCAGGAAACCGCGCTGTGCGCAGTCGGTGAGTGCGCTGGCCAGCAGCACGCCCTCGCGCCGGCGCGACCAGACCGCGAACCCGGTCAGCAGCAGGAACGCGGGGACCATCAAGAACACGTAGGTGGCCAACGCGTTGCGCCCGCCGTCGACCATCAGCGAGCCGTTCCACGCCGCGTGGGCACCGACGGCGACGAGGTAGCCGAGGACAGGGGCCAGCACGCGCACCCACCGGCTGCGGCTGCCGACGGCGATCCCCACGCCGATCCCCGTGAAGGCGGTGAAGAAGGGGTGGGCGAACGGTCCGAACAGGCAGCGCACGATGAACAGACCCACGGCCCCGCCGATCCCGCCGAGCTGCCCGTCCTGGCCCATGTAGGCCGAGGCGAGGTAGAGGATGTTCTCGGTGAACGCGAAGCCGATGCCCACCATCCCGGCGTACACCAGGCCGTCGAGGACGCCGTCGAGCTCGTGACGCCGGTAGAGCAGCAGCAGCAGGATGAACAGCCCCTTGGCCCCCTCCTCGGTGAGCGGAGCGACGACGGTGGCGGTGAACGCGTCGGTGGTCTCGAAGATGAGGCTGTCGAAGAGCTGGAGCACGAGCGCTCCCGACGTGGCCACGAACGCCCCCCACCCGAGGCCCAGCGCCAGCAGCGAGCGTGGCTCGGGCTCGTAGCGGTCCAGCCACATGTACACCCAGATCAGCGGGGCGACCGGGAACGAGGCCAGCACCAGCCCCACCACCAGCGCCCCCGGGGCGCCGGAGAGCAGCAGCACCAGGCCCATCGCAGCGGCGCCGACGAACATCACCACCGAGACCACGACCGTGAACGCGGCGGAGCTGCGGCGTCTCTGCATGCGCGTAGCGTAACGAGACCCCGCCCGTAGAGTGGAACCGTGAGCGACGCCCCCGACGAACCCGTGACCGAGAGCCACGACCTGCCCGTCCCGGAGTCCTATGCCGCCTTCATGCGCACCGGCTGGGGCGACCGCGAGCTCGACCCGAGCGCACATCCGGTCACCCCGTGGGCCCGGCAGCGGCGCGAGCGGCTGGCCGCGGAGTTCCCGGGCGAACGGCTGGTGATCCCGGCGGGTGGCTTCAAGGTCCGCGCCAACGACACCGACTACCGGTTCCGTGCCGAGACCGCGCACACCTACCTGTCCGGCAACCAGACCAGCGACGCGGTGCTCGTGGTCGAGGGCGACGAGTCGGTGCTCTACGCACGGCCTCGCAGCTCACGCGAGACCGACGAGTTCTTCCGCGACCGTCAGTACGGCGAGCTGTGGGCCGGGCGACGCCCGTCGCTGAAGGAGATCTCCGACTCGCTCGGCCTCGAGACCCGCCACCTCGACGACCTCGGCGAGCGTCTGGCCGGCTCGGCGAAGACGCGCGTGCTCCGCGGGGTCGACCACCGGGTGGACGCGGACGTCGCGGGTGACCGGGCCCGGGACCAGGAGCTGGCCCGGGTGCTCTCGGAGCTGCGGCTGGTCAAGGACGCCTGGGAGGTCGCCGAGCTGCAGCACGCCTGCGACATCACCACGCTCGGCTTCGAGGACTCGGTGCGCGAGTGGGACCGGGTGCTCGAGCACGGCGAGCGCTGGATCGAGGGCACCTTCTTCCGGCGCGCCCGCACCATGGGCAACGACATCGGCTACGACTCGATCGTCGGCGGTGGACGGCACGCCACCACGCTGCACTGGACCGACAACTCCGGCCCGGTCACCCCCGGCGACCTGTTGCTGCTCGACATGGGCGCCGAGGCATCCTCGCTCTACACCGCCGACGTGACCCGGACGTTGCCCGTCGACGGTCGGTTCACCCCGGTCCAGCGCGACCTGTACTCCCTGGTCCTGGCCGCCCAGCAGGCCGGGCTCGACGCCGTACGCCCCGGTGCGGCGTTCCGCGCGCCGCACCAGGCGGCGATGTCGGTCCTCGCGCACGGCCTGGAGGACCTGGGCCTGCTGCCGGTGTCGGCGCAGGAGGCGCTCGCGCCCGAGAGCCGGGTCTACGCCCGCTGGACCCTGCACGGCACCAGCCACATGCTCGGCATGGACGTGCACGACTGCGCGGTGGCCGACACCGGCACCTACCCCGGCGGCGACCTGGCGCAGGGGATGGTGCTCACCGTGGAGCCGGGCCTGTACTTCCAGGAGGACGACCTGCTCGTCCCCGAGGAGCTGCGCGGCATCGGGATCCGCATCGAGGACGACGTCGTGGTCACGGCCGACGGCGTCCGCAACCTCTCCGAGGCGCTGCCCCGCGAGCCCGACGAGGTCGAGGCGTGGATGGCGCGGTTGCGCGGCTGAGCCGGGTCATTGTGCGCACGCGCTAACCGACTTTTCGGGTTAACGCGCTCCTTGTCCGATTTACGGTTCTACCGGACTAGACGGGTCTTTGGCGACGTTCGTCAGCGTCCGATATTCCTCCTACTCTCCCAATATGTCGCTCTCACCCGCAGCTCGCCACATCCGTCCAGCACGCGGAGCAGCCTTCGCCGTCGTGACACTGGGATGCGTCCTGGCGGGCCTCCCGGCCACCGCCGCCTCCGCGTCCAGCGAGGGGGTCATCACCGGCACGGTCACCTTCCACGAGCAGAGCCCCGACCGGACCCTGGAGGTCTACCGCCAGTCCGGTGGCACCTGGCGCGAGGACCGCACCCTGGAGACGCCCATCGACTACAGCGGTGGCTACACCGTGCACGCACCGGCCGGTGAGCCGGTCAAGCTCCGGGTCAGCTACGGCGAGCATGCCTACGGCTACTGGTACGGCGACGGCTTCGGTGCCGTGACCGCGGTCCCGGTGCAGGCTGCGGCGGGCAGCACCGTGAGCGACGTCGACCTCGACGTCCCGGCACCGGCCTACGTCTCGGGCAGGTTGACCGACCGCTCCGGCAAGCCAGCGGGCGGGGTCGTCATCCCGATGGTCAACAACGACGGGGGCGCACGGCCGCTGGTCACCGACCCGGTGTCCAGCTCGGCCAGGGGCGGCTACACCGTGATCGTCCCGGCGGGCTACGCCACCACGGTCCTCGGCCGCAGCCAGGACCGCTGGTACTCCGCCTGGCTCAGCGGGGGTGGCGTCTCGGAGCCGAACTCCTACCTGAACCTGACCCCCGGGCAGCGCGTCCACGGCGCCGACATCGCCCTGCCGATGCAGACCACCACGGTGACCCGCCTGCGGGCGACCGCCCGACCGGTCGTGCGCGGCCATCTGCACAAGCGCGCCATCCTGCGCGCCTCGGCGGGACGCTGGAACCAGCGCACCAGGGCCGTGCGCTACCAGTGGCTGCGCAACGGTCACGCCATCCGGCACGCCCACCGACGCGTCTACCGCGTGCGCCGCGCCGACGTGCACAAGCGCATCAGCGTCCGCGTCACCGCCTACCGCGGCCACAGCCGGGCCTACGCCTGGTCGCTGTGGACCCACCGGGTCCGCCGCCACTGACCCCTGGTGCGCCATAATCGGCAGCGGGTCAGGCCGGGGCCGCCGACGGTCTGGTCCGTTTGCCCCTGTAGCTCAGCTGGATAGAGCAAGAGCCTTCTAATCTCTAGGTCGCAGGTTCGAGTCCTGCCGGGGGCGCAGAGTCCCTCAGGGACGCGGAGTCCGGCCGAGCTGGGCGGCCATCAGCTCCATCAGCGTGGTGAGCCCCTGGAAGGGCCGCACCATCACGGTGAACCGGGTCAGCCGCCCGGCGGCGTCCCAGCGCAGCAGGTCCACGCCGTGCACCGCGCGGCCGTCGAGGTCGGCGGTGAACTCCAGGACGGCGGAGGTCTCGTCCCACCACTCGTGCCGGTAGGTCAGCGTCGGCCCGAGCACCACCAGTGCTGCGGAGAGGTACGCCGTGGTGAGCTCACGGCCCTCCTGCGGGGTGTGCACCGCGGGCGAGACGAACACGCACTCCTCGGCGAGCAGGTCCTCCAGGAGGGCCGGGTCACCGGACTCGACGACGCGGTGCCAGGCGGCCAGGGGTGCGGGACGAGTGCTCACGCCCCGACCCTACGGCCGGCGCCGGCCTCGGTGGGCGTGTCGGTGCCAGGGGCGCCTGCCGGCCCGTCGTAGAAAGGGAGCGGCCCTGGGAGGTATGAGCTTCCAGGGCCTCAGCCTCGCCGGCCGGAGGTGGCCGGGGCGACGCCGAACGCGTTGCGGGCCCGCACCCGCGCCACCACTGCCCGCACGCCCAGCGAGGTGCCCCGCACGGTGCGGAAGGTCCAGGCCCGGCGGTGCGGCCGGCGGAACTGCACCCGGTAGGCGGTCGCCCCGCGGACGGCCGACCAGTGCAGCCGCGTGCGGCCCACCACGACCCGGTGGACCCGGGCCAGCGGCGGAGCGGTCACCGTCGCGACCGGACCCGGCGTCGAGACCAGCTCCCGGCGTACGCCCTGCAGGCGGACGTCGTAGGTCGCCCCCGGCGTCAGCGCACCGGTGCGCAAGGACCACTGCACCGTGCGCGGCAGCGCCCGCCACCCGGCGGGGCGGCGGCGGATCCAGATCTTCGCCCCACTCAGCGCCTGGTGGTCCCAGGTGACGAACGCCCCGCCGCGGCGCAGGCTGACCACCGGTTGCAGGTGGCGCTCCCAGGGCTGGAAGCCGTGGTCGACCTCCGGGTCGGCCGGCAGCACCCCGAGGCCCTCGAGCGACTCGGCGACGCGCTGGGCGATCAGTGTCTCCCCCGTCGGCGTCGCGTGCACGCCGTCGGTGGAGTAGAAGGGGGTCGGCTCCCAGCCGCGCGTGGTGTCGGCCATCACGACCGGCGACTGGGAGCTGGACAGCTCGGCCACCACCCCCGCGGCCAGGTCGTTGTAGCGGGTGGCGGTCGCCGGCATCCAGGGCAGGTCGTCGCGCCGGATCTCCAGGACCGGCGAGACCACCATCATGGTGTCGGGCTTCGCGGCGCGCACCTGGGCGATCCACTGGCGCAGGTGCTGGGCCGTCTCCTCGGGGCTCGCCCCGCCGTGCAGGTCGTTGAGCCCGCAGGCGAAGACCACGACGTCCGGGCGCTGCTGGGTCACCTCCGCGCCGATCCGGCCGACCTCGTTCTGGATCCTGGTGCCCAGGGTGGAGAAGTGGTCGCTGTCGAAGGCCGGGTCGGCGTAGACCGCCGTGGGGTAGCCGGGCCGCACGTAGGGCAGGGACCTCGAGCCGACGAAGTCCACCTCGACGTGCTGGCGACGGAACTCGCGCCACAACCAGTAGCGCCACGTGTAGTCACCGTTGAGACCGTGCGTGATCGAGTCCCCCTCGATCAGCACGCGCGTGGGCCCGCCGCTGCCGGCGTGTGCGACGGACGGCACCAGCGTCGCCGGGACGCAGAGCGCGAGACCCGCGAGGGCCGTCGTCAGGAGTCGATTCCGAGAGTCGAGCACCGCAGAAGGTTAGGCGTCGCGCAGACCGGTTGTACGCCGATCCGTGGAGTTGGCTCAGTGCCGGGTGGCGGCGATCTCGGCAAGGACGCGGCGCTTGACCTCGTCGGGGGCGAACGACTCCGACACGGCGGTGGCGGCCAGGTCGGCCAGACCGGCCTCGTCGAGGTCGAGCAGCTCGGCGGCGATCTCGTACTCGCGGTTCAGCGTGGTGCCGAACATCGGCGGGTCGTCGCTGTTGATCGTCACGACGACGCCCGCCTCCCGGAACGCGCGCAACGGGTGCTCGGCCAGGGTCGGCACCGCGCGGGTGGCGATGTTGGAGGACGGGCACACCTCCAGGGGGATGCGGTGCTCGGCGAGGTGCGCCAGCAGGGCCTCGTCGTGGACCGCGGAGGTGCCGTGCCCGATCCGCTCGGCCCCGAGGTGGCGCAGGGCGTCCCAGACGGTCTCGGGCCCGGTCGTCTCGCCGGCGTGCGGCACGCTGCGCAGCCCGGCGGCCCGCGCGGCCTCGAAGTGCGGGGCGAACTGCGGACGCGGCACGCCGACCTCCGGGCCACCGAGCCCGAAGCCGACCAGTCCGGCGGGCGCGTGGTTCAGGGCGTAGTCGAGGGTCGCCTCGGCCGCGGGCAGCCCGCTCTCGCCCGGGATGTCGTAGACCCACCGCAGCACGATGCCCAGGTCCCGCTCGGCCGCCCGGCGGGCGTCCTCGATCGCCTCGGTGTAGCCCTCGATCGGCACACCGGCGGCGACCGAGGTGAACGGCGTGCAGGTCACCTCCGCATAGCGCACCTGCTGCACCTGGGCCATCTCCCTGGCGATCTCGTAGGTGAGCAGCCGCACGTCCTCCGGGGTCCGGACCAGGTCCACGACCGCCAGGTAGACCTCGATGAAGTGGGCGAAGTCGCGGAAGGCGAAGAAGTCCGCCAGGGCGTCCGGGTCGCTGGGGACGGTGCCGGGGTGGCGGGTGGCGAGCTCGGAGACGATCCGCGGTGAGGCCGAGCCCACGTGGTGCACGTGCAGCTCGGCCTTGGGCAGCCGGGCGACGAAGCCGGCGAGGTCGGGAGTGCCTGTGGTGTCCATGTCACTTCTCCTCGAGCAGCATCCGCTGCAGCCGGTCGGCCAGCTCGGTCGGGTCGACCGGGTCTCCGGTGGACCCTGACGTGGGGTCGGTGCTCACCCGGGTCCCGTCGACGAGCACAGCCGGGGAGCGGCGTACGCCGGCCGCGGCCGCGGCCTGATCGGCCGCCGAGACCGCCCCCGGGTCGGGGACGCCCATCGCGTCGAGCAGTCTCGGGTCGTCGATGCCGCGGTCCCGCGCCCAGGCCAGGAACTCCCGGGGCACCCGTGGCCCCGTGCTCGGCTGGCGGTCGAAGAGCACGTCGTGGAAGGTGAGCGCCTGCTTCGGGGTGCCGCTGCCCAGCAGGCCCGCCCACGCCATCAGCGCATCGCGTGCGTAGGTGTTCCCGCTCTCCACGAACGGGCGGTACTCCACCTGCACCAGCCCGTGGGCGGCCTCGATGCGCAGGAAGTCACGGGAGGACATCTCGAACTCCCTGCTCTGCGGGCTGGCGTAGTCCTCGTAGACCACCACCTTCGTCGGGGCGTCGTCGGGTCCCACCAGGACCGCGTGCTCCCCTGCGCTCACCGGCGCCGTGGCGTCGGCCGTCGGCGCGGTGCCCTGCCCACCGGAGAAGATCACCAGCGCGGCGATCACGACGGAGAGTGCGCCCAGGCTCCCCACCACGATCAGCACCACATTGCTGCGCTGCGCCTCGCCTGCCCCCGGCGGGGTCGTGGCACTCATCGCCAGCTCACTTCGAGAGCTGGTCGCGCAGGTTGCTGGCCATGTCGGCGATGGAGGAGCCCTGGAGCTCCTTGCCGTCGACGAACACGGTCGGGGTGCCCTTGACTCCGGCGTCGCTCGCCGCGGCGTCGGCGGCGTCGACGAACTCCTGGTCCGGCTTGCGCATGGCGTCCAGGACCGAGCTGTCGCTCACCCCGGCCTCCTTCTTGGCGAGGTCGACCAGCTCGCCGACTCCGGGCTTGCCGGAGGCGGCCTCGTAGGGCTGGTTCTTGTAGAGGGCGTCGTGGTAGTCCAACGCCTGCGTCGGCGTGCCGTGCTGGAGCACCGCCGCCCACGTGCTCAGCGCGCGGGTCGAGTACTCGTCCTGGAGCAGGTGGAACGGGCGGTACTCCACGAGGACCTTCCCCTGGGCGGCGTCCTTGCGCAGGAAGCTGCGCGTCGCGGACTCGAACTCACGGCAGTAGGGGCACAAGAAGTCCTCGTAGATGACGACCTTGGTGGCCTTCTGGTCCGTGCCGATGACGAGCGCCTGGCCCTCGGCACGGGCGGCGACCTTGCCGGTGCCGTTGTCCGCCGTGCCACCACCACCCGAGAAGAGCGCACCGGCACCGACGATCGCGCCCAGCACGACCACGATCGCGAGGGTGATCAGGATGCGGCGGCGGCGCTCGACCGCCGCCTGCTGCTTGCGCACGGCCGCAGCACGGGCAGCCCGGTTGGTCTCGCGGTCCTTCTTGGACATCAGGTCCCTCTGCTCGTCGACACTGGGTCTCTGTCATGGTCCCTGGTGGGTGGGAACAGCACGTTGTCCAACGCCACCGGCGTACGCCGCAGCCACACCACCCACACGGAGAGCAACAGCAGCCCCACGTCGCGGGCAATCTCCCAGGGGTACTTGCTGAACGCGTCGGGATCGGGCCCGCCGTCGCCGAAGCAGCCGCAGTTGATCGCGATGCCACGGCTCCAGACGGAGGCGATCCCCACGATGAAAGCGAGCTGCAGCAGCGCCGAGACCACCCCGCTGAGCCGGGTCAGCAGCCCCAGCAGCAAGCACGAGCCGACGACCACCTCCAGCATCGGCAGCGTCCGTCCCAGCGGGTCGGCGACCGAGGTCGGCAGCAGCTGGTAGGCGCGGACCGCGGTCACGCTGGACTCCAGGTGGGGCAGCTTGAGCAGCCCGGCCCAGATCCAGACCCCCCCGACCACCATGCGCGCGAGAACACCGGTCCACCGCAGCATGCGCCCCATCGTAGGAGTCGGGCCGCACCCGGGCACGGGTAGGGTCGGGCACCGTGACCGAGCGACTTGTCTGGATCGACTGTGAGATGACCGGCCTCGACCTCGAGGCAGACGCCCTCATCGAGGTGGCGGCGCTGGTGACGGACTTCGACCTCCAGGTGCTCGGCGACGGCGTGGACATCGTGATCAAGCCGCCCCAGGAGGCCATCGAGCAGATGGTGGAGTTCGTGCGCGACATGCACATCACGTCGGGGCTGATCGAGGAGCTCGACAACGGCACCAGCCTGGACGACGCCCAGGAGCAGGTCCTCGCCTACGTCCGGGAGTTCTGCCCCGACGGCAGCCGCCCACCCCTCGCCGGCAACACGGTGGCCACGGACCGCGCGTTCCTGGCCCGGGACATGGCCGAGCTCGAGCAGTTCCTGCACTACCGGATCGTGGACGTCTCCTCGATCAAGGAGCTCTCCCGACGGTGGTTCCCGCGTGCCTACTACAACGCTCCGGCCAAGGGCGGCAACCACCGGGCACTCGCCGACATCCGCGAGAGCATCGAGGAGCTGCGCTACTACCGGGAGGCCGTCTTCGTCCCCTCGCCGGGCCCGGACTCGGCTGCGGCGAAGCAGATCGCGGCCGCGCACCAGGGCTCGCTGACGGGAACCAAGCCCGGTTCGGAGCATCGCCGCTGAGCCGTTAGACTCTCCTCCGGCTTCCGCGCTCCGGGGGCCCCTGGTGGGTGTAGCTCAGCTGGTAGAGCATCGCGTTGTGGTCGCGAGGGTCGCGGGTTCAAGCCCCGTCACTCACCCCAGACAGAGCCGCAGGCCGGGCTTCCCGGCCTGCGGTCTGGTCTCACTCCTGGCTCGTGGTCAGCGTCGTCGGCGCTCCGTGCACGCTCGGGATGGTGCCGAGCCGGCCCTTCTGGAAGTCCTCGAAGGCGGCGATCACCTCGGCCTTGGTGTTCATCACGAACGGCCCGGCCCACGCCACCGGCTCCCGGATCGGCTGCCCGCCGAGCACGAGCACGTCCAGCGCCGGCGTGCGGCTCTCCTGGGCGACGGCGGCGCGCACGGTCACGAAGTCGCCGGCCCCGAGGACGGCCAGGTTGCCGGCGCGGACGGCGGTGTGCTGGTCGCCGACCGTCCCCTGCCCGGCCAGGACGTAGACGAGGGCGTTGTAGGCCGCGTCCCAGGGCAGGTCCAGGCGCGCGCCGGGCTCCACGGTGCCGTGCACCATCGTCATCGGGGTGTACGTCGAGCCGGGCCCCCGCGTGGCCCCGACGTCACCGGCGATGACTCGGACCAGTGCGCCCGCGTCCGCGGAGGCGGCGAGACCGACCTGCCCGCTGCGGATGTCCTGGTAGGCGGGCGGGTTCCACTTGGCGTCGCGCGGCAGGTTGACCCAGAGCTGGACGCCGTGGAAGAGACCGCCCCGCTGGACCAGCCACTGCGGGGGCGCCTCGATGTGCAGCAGGCCGCTGCCGGCGGTCATCCACTGGGTGTCGCCGTTGGTGATCGTGCCGCCGCCACCGTGGCTGTCGTGGTGGTCGAAGACGCCGTCGATGATGTAGGTCACCGTCTCGAACCCGCGGTGCGGGTGCCACGGCGTGCCCTTCGGCTCCCCGGGTGCGTACTCCACCTCGCCCATCTGGTCCATGTGCACGAACGGGTCGAGGTCGCGCAGGTCGACGCCGGCGAAGGCACGGCGGACCGGGAACCCCTCCCCCTCGTACCCCTTCGGCGCGTCGAGGAGCTGCTTGACGGGGCGGACCGTGTCCCCCAGCCCCGGTGTCGGGAGTCGGTCCAAGACGGTCAGGTCGTCCACGGTCACAGCGGGCATCGCGCACCTCCGGTGGTTCGAGTATGCTCCCACAACACTAGTTGAACCTTCAATGTTCCCCACGTGCCGGTCACTGCTGGGTGCGGATATCGTGGGACACCATGAGCCCCCCGTCCCCTCGCCCAGGACCGGGCCGTTGACCTCCAGCCGCCCTCGCTACGACGTCGTGGTCGTCGGCGGTGGCCACAACGGCCTGACCGCGGCCGCCTACCTCGCCGACGCCGGACTCTCGGTGCTCGTGCTCGAGCGGCTCCGGGCCACCGGTGGCGCCGCGGTGAGCGCCGAGGCCTTCCCGGGGCTCGGCGCCAGGCTCTCGCGCTACTCCTACCTGGTCTCGCTGCTGCCTGAGCAGATCGCCACCGATCTCGACCTGTCCCTCGACCTGCGGTCGCGACCGACGGCGTCGTACTCCCCCACCGTGCGCGAGAACCGCCACGTCGGCCTCCTGGTCGAGCGCGAGGAGGGCGAGGCCACCCGGGCCTCCTTCCGGGCCCTCACCGGCTCCGAGGAGGAGTACGACGCGTGGCGGCGCTTCTACGCCGAGGTGGGCAACCTGGCCGAGGTGATCGCCCCGACGCTCACCGCGCCGCTGCCGCAGGCCCACGACCTGCGCGCCCAGGTCGCACCGGAGACCTGGGCCTGCGTGGTGGAGCGACCGCTCGGCGAGGTGGTCGAGGCGCGCTTCCGCGACGACCTGGTCCGCGGCGTGGTCGCCACCGACGGGCTGATCGGCACCTTCGCCGACCTGCACGACCCCTCGCTGATCCAGAACCGCTGCTTCCTCTACCACCTGATCGGCAACGGCACCGGCGAGTGGCGCGTGCCCGTGGGCGGCATGGGAGCGGTGACCGACGCCCTGGAGCGGACCGCCACCAAGCGCGGCACCGAGGTGCTCACCGGCGCGACGGTCAGCGCGATCCACGCCGACCACGACGGGGCCGACGTGGTCTGGGAGAGCGACGGACGCACCCACTCGGTCCGCACCCGGCACGTGCTCTCGAACGTCGCACCGTGGGTGCTGCGCACCCTGCTGGGCCGGCCCGAGGTGCGGCACGAGAAGCCGGCCGGGGCACAGCTGAAGATCAACTTCCTGCTCTCCCGACTGCCGCGACTCAAGAGCGGCCACGACCCCGAGGAGGCGTTCGCGGGCACCTTCCACGTCGCCGAGGAGTACTCCGCCCTGGCGCGCTCCCACGCCGAGGCCGCCACCGGCTTCATCCCGACTGCGCCCCCCGGAGAGTTCTACTGTCACTCCCTGACCGACCCCTCGATCCTCGGTGACCTCGCCGAGAAGGGCGTGCACACGCTGACCTACTTCGGTCTGGACATGCCGGCCGCACTCTTCGAGCCCGACCGGGTCCCGCGCCGGGACGAGGCGGTGCGTCGCGCGATCGCCGCGGTCGACGAGCATCTCGCCGAACCCCTGATGGACTGTGTCCTCCTCGGCCCGGACGGCCGCCCCTGCATCGAGGCGAAGGCCCCCCAGGACGTGGAGGACGACCTCGCGATGCCCGGCGGCCACATCTTCCACGGCGACCTGGAGTGGCCGTGGGCCCCCAGCCGGCAGGCCCTGGAGACCCCCGCCCAGCAGTGGGGCGTGGCGACCGACCTGGACTCCGTGCTGCTGTGCGGTTCCGGCGCCCGCAGAGGCGGTGCGGTCAGCGGCCTGGGCGGTCACAACGCGGCCCAGGCGGTGCTCGCCAGCCTGGGCGACTGAGCCCGGAGGCAGCGCCGTCGCAGCCGAGATCAGGGTGGGCGAGCCCACACGGATCCGATTTCGTGCGCCTCCGCGGCCACTGCTAAGGTTCCAGTCGCTTCACGGCGCGCGCCATTAGCTCAATTGGCAGAGCAGCTGACTCTTAATCAGCGGGTTCGGGGTTCGAGTCCCTGATGGCGCACCAGGTGCTGACGAGAAGGCGGCGGGGGTGGACGAGGTCGAGACCTCCGAACCTGGGCCGCGTGGTCACGAGCTCGGTCGACACGGCTGGCTACGCCGCACCGTCGCCGTGCTGGGCCTGGGGCTCGCCTACTTCGCGGCGCCTGTCGGCACGACCGACACCCCGGCGCTGGTTGCTCTCGAGGTGCTCGGCGTGCTGGTGGGCATCGCAGCGCTCGGCTGGGTGATGCGAACTGACCCGGGCCCAGTCGCTCGGTCCTCCACTTCACGGTGGTGACCATGAGCACCGGCGCGCGCCTGGTCTCCCCACCCGAGGGGCTGCACACGCACATCGACGCCCGCGTGGGCACGGCGGATCTCGAGCACCATCGTCGCCTCTCTGGTGCGGCTCCTCCCCCTGGTGCGCCGACGCCACCGGTGAGGCTCAGCAGGTGCCGCCCACCAGGTCGCGGAGCGCCGCGACGGTGCTCTCCACCTGCTCGGGCAGCTGGTCGGCCAGCGCCGCCGCCTCGGTCAGCTCCTCGCTCTGCCCCGCGTCCTCGAGCAGCTGGCAGGTCCGCCCGACCTCAGCCGCCCCCAGGTTCTGGGCGCTGCCCTTGAGCAGGTGCGCCGACGCGACCAGCCGGGGGTGATCGGCACAGGCGACCGCCGACCGGATCGCCGCCACGTCCTGGGTGACCCGATCGGCGAAGCTGTCGACGAACTGGACGAACAGCGAGCGGTCTCCCGCCCCGAGCGCGGTCAGCATCGCGATCCGGTCCAGGTCGAGCGGGCCGCCGGCGTCCACGGCCCGGTCGGCGGGCCCCTCGAGGGAGTCGGTTCCCTCGATCCAGCGGATCAGGGTCCGGTCCAGCTTCTCGAAGTCGACCGGCTTGACCAGGAAGTCGTCCATGCCCGCGTCCAGGCAACGTTGCTCCTCGCCGAGGACCACCGAGGCCGTCATCGCGATGATCGGCAGCCGGGTGCCGGCGGGCTCCTGGGCCCGGATGGCGCGAGTCGCGGCGTACCCGTCCAGGCGCGGCATCTGGCAGTCCATCAGCACCGCGACGAACCCTTGCGGTGCCTGCGCCACCGCAGCCACGGCCTCCTCGCCGTCCTGAGCGAAGGCCACCCCGAATCCCAGCCCCTCGAGCATGCCCCGCGCGACCAGCTGGTTCACGGCGTTGTCCTCCGCGACGAGCACGAGGCCACGCGTGCCGGGCACCAGCTCCTCCCGGGGACGCGGCTCCCGGGCGGGCTCGGGCACCGGCAACGGCCCGGCACCCGCCTCCTCGAAGGCCGCGGTGAACCAGAAGGTGGTGCCGGCTCCGGGCTCGCTGACGAACCCGATCTCGCCGCCGAGCGCCTCCACCAACCGCTGGGAGATGGCCAGCCCCAGCCCGGTGCCGCCGTACTCGCGAGTGGTCGAGGCGTCCGCCTGGGTGAAGGACTGGAAGAGCCGTGGCTGCACCTCGAGCGGGATGCCGACGCCGGTGTCGGTCACCTCCAGGCGCAGCGTCGAGCGTCCTACCGGCGAGCAGACCGTGTCGACCCGCAGCGACACCTCGCCCGCCGAGGTGAACTTCACCGCGTTGGAGACCAGGTTGGTCACCACCTGACCGAACCGGACCGGGTCGCCACGCACCGTGCGCGGCACGTCGGCGTGGCAGGCCACCACGAGATCGAGAGACTTCAGCCGGGCCGGTTCGAGCATCAGTCCGGCCACCCGGTCGATGACCTCGCGCACGTCGAAGTCCACCACCTCGAGCTCGAGCCGGCCCGCCTCGATCTTGGACAGGTCGAGGATGTCGTTGACCAGCTCCAGCAGGGTCCGGCCCGCCTGCGCGATGCCGGAGGCGAGCCGTTCCTGGGCGGGCGCGAGGTCGGTCTTGCGCAGCAGCTCGGTCAGCCCGATGACACCGTTGAGCGGCGTACGGATCTCGTGGCTCATGGTGGCGAGGAACTCCGACTTCATCCGGGAGGCCTGCATCGCCTCGTCCCGGGCCGCGGCCAGCTCGCGCGCCACCCGGACGGACTCGGTGATCTCCTGGGAGGTGCCGCCCATGCGCACCGGAGCTCCGGCCTCGTCACGGGTCACCCGCCCGCGACCGCGGATCCAGCCCTCGAGACCGGACTGCTTGAGGATGCGGGCCTCGAACTCGAAGGTGTCGGTCTCGCTGAACGCCTCCCCCACCGCCGCCTCGACCAGCGGGCGATCCTCGGGGTGCACGTGCGCCAGGAACCCCTCGTAGGTGGCCTCGAACTCCTGCGGCTGGAGCTCGTACATCCGGTACAGCTCGTCGGACCACGACACGACGTCGTTGCGGACGTCCCACTCCCAGCTGCCGACCCGGGCGATCGACTGCGCCTCCGCCAGCTTCTGCTCGCTGCTGGTGACCTGGTCGAGCAGCAGCTTGCGGTCGGTCAGCTCGGTGACCCGGTGCAGCCAGCCGCGAGAGCGCCCCTCGTCGTCCAGGAGCGGGCTGTGGCTGATGAGGGCCCAGATGCGCGAGCCGTCCTTGCGCAGCAGGCTGCACTCGAGGTTGTCCGCACCGGTGTCGCTGAGGGCGAGCTCCTCGAGGTGGCGCAGGAACTGCTCGCGACCCGCGGGGTCGAGTGCGTCGGCGACCTGGAGCCGCTGCATCTCCTGTGAGGTCCGGCCCAGAATGTCGGCGAGTCGGTCGTTGGCGAAGACGGTGTTGCCGGCGCCGTCGAAGATCCACAGACCGTCGGTGGTCGACCGCATGATCCACCGGTGCAGGTCGGTGGTGCTGACGTCGTGCATCCCGCCCCCCCTCCCGAACATCCGCTGATGCCCGACCCAGGGGCGTCTTTGTGTCTGTTTTGTCCACTTTACGGCATCCCTGGTGACGCCACCGACCTGCGTCCCCTCCTGCGTCCCCTCCTGCGTCCCCTCCTCCGTCCCGGCCGCGTCACGTCGTGGCACCATGACCCCATGGTCGAGCCGGGTCCCGTGGACGCCGCACCGCGGCGCGGACGCCCGGGGTACGACGCCTCGACGGTCCTGCACCGCGCCGTCGACCTGTTCAACCGGCAGGGCTACGAGGCCACCAGCATCGGGGACCTGGCCAGCGAGCTGGGCGTGACCAAGTCCGCGATCTACCACCACGTGCCGAGCAAGGAGGCCCTGCTCTCCGCCGCCCTGGACGAGGCCCTCGACGGCCTGTCCTCCGCGATCGATCTCGCGGTCAGCCAGGCCCCGGGCACCAGCGCCTACGGCCAGCTGCGCTGCGCGGTCCGCCGGTCGGTGGAGATCCTGGCCGAGCAGCTCCCGGCGGTGACGCTGCTGCTGCGCGTGCGCGGCAACAGCGAGGTCGAGCTCGCCGCGCTCGAGCGGCGCCGGCTCATCGACGAGCAGCTGGCGGGACTGGTCCGGGCGGCCGTCGCGGAGGGCGCCGTGCGGGCGGACATCACGCCGGAGCTGATCAGCCGGCTGCTGTTCGGGATGGTCAACTCGCTGGTCGAGTGGTACCGCCCGGAGGGGCCCGTCCCCGTCGAGGAGATCTCCGCTGCCATCGTCGACCTCGCCTTCGAGGGGCTCCGCATCAGCTAGGACCCGATGGCCCGACCCGTGGACCTGCTGCGGCCGCGAAACTCCGCGATCACGGTCTCCTCGCCGGCGCGGGTGACGGTGACGTCGTAGACCCCGGAGCGGCCGCGGGTGGCACGCTCGGAGGCCACGGCCACCAGGGTGTCCCCGAGCCGCGCGGACTCCAGGAACGAGACCTCGAACCCGGAGGCGACGGTGACGGTGCCGTGGGTGTTGCACGCAAAGGCGAAGGCGCTGTCGGCCAGCGCGGCGATCAGCCCCCCGTGGCACAGGTCCCAGCCGTTGATCATGTCCTCGCGCACCACCATCGAGAGGATGGCCGATCCCGGGTCCACCGAGACGAGCTCCAGACCCAGCATCTTCGAGGCCGCGTCGCCCGCCCACATGGTCTCGGCACTGGCGCGCGCCAGCTCCCCCGGCGTGCTCATGCGTCGTAGTCCACGGTCACCTCGTCGGAGACCGGATGCGCCTGGCAGGTCAGCACGAAGCCACGCTCCAGCTCCTCCTCGTCCAGTGCGTAGTTGCGGCGCATCTCGACCTCGCCCGAGCTCAGGCGCGCACGGCAGGTCCCGCAGACCCCGCCCTTGCAGGCGAACGGCACGTCGGCCCGGGTCTCCTGGACCGCGTCGAGGATCGCCCGACCCCTGGTCATCGTCGTCGTCGTGCTCCGGCCGTCGAGCACGACGGTCACGCTGCTCGTCTCGCCGCTCGCCACCGCCACGGGGCGATGCAGCTCCGGCGGCGGCTCGTCGACGTAGAACAGCTCGAAGTGCACCTTCTCGCGCGCGACCCCCAGCTCGGCCAGGGTCTCGCGTGCGTCGGCGATCATGCCGAACGGTCCACACACCCAGACGTGGTCAACCGCGCCCACCGGCACCAGCGCGGTGAGCAGGCTCCGGAGGCGGTCGGCGTCGAGCCGTCCGGAGAACAGCTCCACGTCGCGCGGTTCGCGGGAGAGCACGTGCACCAGCTCGAAGCGGGCGCCGTGCCTGTCCTTCAGGTCGGCCAGCTCCTCGGCGAACATCACCGACCCGGTGGTGCGGTTGCCGTAGAGCAGCGTCAACCGCGACCGGGGGTGCGCCAGCACCGTCGAGGCGATCGACATCATCGGCGTGATCCCCGACCCGGCGGCGATGCACAGGTGGCGCCCGCCGTCAGGGGCCGCTCGGAAGCTGCCACGCGGGGTCTGCACCTCGACCACGTCCCCCGCGCGCACCTCGTGGACCAGCCACTCCGAGAACCGGCCCCCGGGGATGAGCCGGACACCGACCCGCGGCCGCTCCCCCACCGCTGCGCAGATCGAGTAGTCCCGGCGGTGGTCCTCCCCGTCGATGACCCGACGCAGCGTGAGCGACTGCCCCGCCTGGAAGTCGTACGCCGCGCGCAGCTCGTCGGGGACGTCGAAGGTGACGGCCACGGCGTCCTCGCACAGACGCTCCACCGACGCGACGGTGAGCTGGTGGAAGGCGCCACGGGCCCCGCGCTCCGCGGCGGTTCGCGTGCCGGTCACCTCGGGGCCCGAGCCGGTCCGGATCATCAGATCTCCTTCACGTGCTCGAACGGCTCCAGACAGGACGTGCAGCGGTAGAGCGCGGTGCAGGCCGTCGGGCCGAACTCCGAGGTCAGCTCCACCTCGGCCGACCCGCAGCGGGGGCAGCTCACAGACCGACGCGTCGGCAGCAGGTCGAGGGACACCGGACCCCGCGGGGCCGGGCCCGGCGAGGAGAGTCCGTGTGCGGCGAGCGCGGCCCGCCCTCGGTGGGTGATCCAGTCACTGGTCCAGGCGGGGCTCAGGCTCACCCGGACCTCGGCCGCGAAGCCCGCGTCCTCGAGCCGGCGCACCAGGTCGTCGCGCATGCTGGCCATGGCGGGGCAGCCGGAGTAGGTAGGCGTGATGGTCACCACCACGCGGTCGTCCTCGACGGCGACCGAGCGCAGCACGCCGAGATCCTCCAGGGTCAGCATCGGCATCTCGGGGTCACGCACCGTGCTGGCGACCGCGCGGGCGTGGTCTCGCACGGAGGCCACGGACTCGGCGACCTCGACCACGCTCACCACCGCCCCATGGGGTGGGCGCGGGCCACGGACTGCATCTCGGCGAGCAGGTGCGAGAGAGCCTCGGTGTGCCGTCCGTCGCGACCGACGCCTCCGCTGACCGGGCCGACCTGGGGCACCGGGTGGGCTTCGACGTCACTGGTCGCGAAGAGCTGGTCGAGGACGACGCCCACCTCGGCGGCCACCGACGACGGGGCGACACCGACACCGGCCGACGCCAGGGCGACCTCCACCGGGTGGTCGGTGAACAGCTCCTCGCGAAAGCAGAGCACCTGCGGCAGCGCGGCCAGCAACCGGGAGCGGGACTCCTCGGTCCCCTGCGCCAGGGTCAGGAACCAGCGACCCGCGTAGTCGCGGTGGTAGCGCACCTCCTTGACACCCTTCTCCGCGATCGCCGAGAGCACGGGGTCGCGCGAGGTCACCAGTCGCTCGAGCAGGGCCAGTCGCCAGGTGGCGAACAGCAGGAGGCGCACCAGCGTCACCGCGAAGTCGCCGTTGTCGGGCTCGACCAGACGGACGTTGCGGAACTGGGCGTCGTCACGGAAGAACGCCAGGGCGTCCTCCGGCGGCACCGGCGACCCCGCCGGCAGCGCCGGCACGACTGCCGGGGAGGCAGCGCCGGCGCGGGCGAGCAGCAGCCGTGCCTGACCGAGCAGGTCCAGCGCGATGTTGGCCAGCGCGATGTCCTCCTCGAGGTCGGGGGCGTGGCTGCACCACTGCGAGAGCCGATGGGACTGCACCAGCGCGTCGTCACCCAGCATCAGGCAGTACGCCGCGAGGGCGTCGGGGTCCACGTCCGGGGGGACGGTGGTCTCGACCCCGGCCAGCGGGTCCTCGAACGAGGTGCCGAAGGCCCAGTGCGACGCATCGCCGCCGAGCAGCTCCTCGTCGTACACCGCGTCGTGGAATCTCGACTGATCGCTCGCTGCGCTCGCTGCTCGATCACCGTAGGGCCCATCGCTCGCTGCGCTCGCTGCTCGATCACCGTCGGGCCCATCGCTCGCTGCGCTCGCTGCTCGATCACCGTAGGGCCCATCGCTCGCTGCGCTCGCTGCTCGATCACCGTCGGGCCCATCGCTCGCTGCGCTCGCTGCTCGATCACCGTCGGGCCCATCGCTCGCTGCGCTCGCTGCTCGATCACCGTCGGGCCCATCGCTCGCTGCGCTCGCTGCTCGATCACCGTCGGGCCCATCGCTCGCTGCGCTCGCTGCTCGAGCACCGTGGTCAGAGGAAGTCATGGCGGATCACATGTGCGGGACGTCGTCGGGGATGTCGTAGAAGGTGGGATGGCGGTAGACCTTGTCACCGGCCGGGGCGAACAGCGGGTCCTTCTCATCCGGCGAGGTGGCCGCGATCGCCTCGGAGCGGACTGCCCAGATGCTCACGCCCTCGTTGCGCCGGGTGTAGACGTCGCGCGCGTGCCGCAGAGCCATCTCGTCGTCGGCGGCGTGCAGCGAGCCCACGTGCACGTGGTTGAGCCCCCGCTTGCCGCGCACGAAGATCTCGTAGAGCGGCCACTCGTCCTGGATCTCGCTCATCGTCGCTCCCTCTCGGAGCGTCGGGCGAAGGCTGCGGCGGCGGCCCGGACCCACGCACCCTCGTCGTGGGCCCGGCGACGGTGCCGGATCCGCTCGGCGTTGCACGGCCCCCCACCCCGGACCACCCGGGCGAAGTCCGCCCAGTCCGGCTGGCCGAAGTCGTGCGCCTGGCGCTCGTGGTTCCACCGCAGCTCGGGGTCCGGCAGCGTGACGCCGAGGGCCGCCGCCTGGGGGACGGTCATGTCGACGAACTTCTGGCGCAGCTCGTCGTTGGTGTTGCGCTTGATGCCCCATGCCATCGACTGCTCGGTGTTGGGCGAGTCGGAGTCCGGCGGACCGAACATCATCAGGGCCGGCCACCAGAACCGGTCCACCGACTCCTGCACCATCGCCTGCTGGTCCGCGGTGCCGCGCATCATGGTGGCGAGCAGCTCGAAGCCCTGGCGCTGGTGGAAGGACTCCTCCTTGCAGATGCGGATCATGGAGCGGCCGTAGGGGCCGTAGGAGGTGCGGCACAGCGGCACCTGGTTGCAGATGGCGGCGCCGTCCACGAGCCAACCGATGGTGCCGACGTCGGCGTAGGACAGCGTCGGGTAGTTGAAGATCGAGGAGTACTTCTGCCGGCCGGTGAGCAGCAGCTCGGTCAGCTCGCGGCGGGAGGCCCCGAGCGTCTCGCAGGCCGAGTAGAGGTACAGACCGTGCCCCGCCTCGTCCTGCACCTTGGCCAGCAACACGGCCTTGCGCCGCAGCGAGGGGGCCCGGGTGATCCAGTTCCCCTCCGGCTGCATGCCGATGATCTCGGAGTGAGCGTGCTGCGCAATCTGGCGCACCAGCGTCTTGCGGTATCCCTCGGGCATCCAGTCGCGCGGCTCGACCCGCTCGTGCCGGGCGATGGTCTCCTCGAAGCCGTCGAGCAGCTCCTGCTCCGACACCGCCACGTCGCCTCCCGCGCTAATTACAGACCGATCGGTCAGTAATCCAGTCTGGCACGGGCTCACCGAGCAGGCAACGGTCCCGCGGCCCGGTTTCGGCGGGTCCCACGCGGGGTACGACCCCAGGCGGAGGGGGATCCGGCGCCCGTGCAGTGCGGGTGCCACGACCCAAGGGGCACCACATGAAGTGGCTCATCATCTTGCTGATCGTCCTGGCCGTGGTCGTGGCGGCCGGCCTGGCCGCGATGGCGATGAAGCGCAAGAAGGACCAGGGCGCTCGGCACCGTGCCGGCGAGCTGCGCGCTCAGGCCGCGGAGACCGCCGTGACCGCCCAGGTCGAGGGGGCCCGCGCCCGGGAGGCCGAGGCCGAGGCCGAACGGGCCCGGGCCCGGGCCGACCGGCTGGCGGCCCAGGCGCAGGAGGAGCGCACCTCCTACGACATGACCCGCGCCCAGCAGGAGGACGCCGTCCGGGAGGCCGACCGGCTCGACCCGGACGTGGGCGAGAATCCCGGACAGGAGCACCGCGACCCGCGCTGAGGACGCCCGCGGCCCGGCAACACACGCCGACGAATCTTCGGACAATGCCCCCGCACGTGGGCCAAGACTGGTCTAGTGAGACCTGTATTGCCCACGGTTTCGTCATGCCCACGGCGCGTGCCCGTCCTCTCGGCGACGGAGTGCGTGGGCACCTCAGGCTAGGAGGCACGGGTGGTGGCGACAACGCCGCGTGCGCGGGTGGCGGGCCTGATGCTGCTCACCGGCGCCCTCGGGCTGGGTGCGGTGGTCTCCGCACAGCCCGGCACCCACATCGGCGGGATGTGGCCGGCCGGCCTGGTCTCTGGACTCCTGGTCTACGTCGAGCGGCGCGCGGTCCCCTCCCTCGCGCTCGCCCTGGCCGCCCTGGCCTGCGCCACGTTCGCCCTGGGCGGCTATCCCCTCGGGGTCGCGACCGCCTACGGCGTCGGGCTCGTGCTGGAGGGACTGGTCACCTGGCAGGTCCTCGCCGTGCGCTGGGGCGACGGCCGTCGGCTCAAGGACGACCTCGACCTCGCCCGGTTCACCCTCGCAGCCCTGGCCGGGGCCACCACCGGCGCACTGATCTTCGCGGCCACGGCGGCCGCCAGTGACTTCGGGGTGTGGTGGCAGGTGCTCTCCGCGACCTTCGCCACCCACCTCGCCTCGCAGCTGATCCTGCTCGCCTTCTTCATGGAGGAGTTCCGCCACCCCGGCGTGAGCAGCCGCACCGAGCAGCGCCTGCGCTGGTCGTTGGCGATCGCGGTGACCCTCGCGGCCTTCGCCCCCGTGCAGACCCCGGGGGTGGTGTTCTTCGTGCTGCCGGTCATCGCCTGGGCCGCCCTGCGCGCCCCGATGCGTGAGGCACTGTGGCAGCTGGCCGCCGTGGCCACCCTGGCCAGCATCCTGGTGCAGTTGGGGGGCGGCCCGTTCGTGGCGCTGGAGAGCTTCCGCCACCGCCCTGCCGAGCTGGCCACGACCCCTCACCAGGCCTTCCTGCTGGCGTGCGCACTGGTGTGCATCCCGTTCGCCATGGCGGTCAGCCGGGCTCGCCAGAGCTCGGTGGAGACGGCACGGGGGCGCGAGCGGCTGAGCCGGATCGTCGAGGGCGCCAGCGCGATGTCCATCATCGAGACCGACGCGATCGGCCGGATCACGCTGTTCAACTCCGGGGCCGAGGCATTGTTGGGCTACACCGAGACCGAGGTGCTCGGACGCACACCGGACCTGTTCCACTCCGAGGAGGAGGTCGCCGCGCATGCCGCCGAGCTGGGCGTCCCCGCAGACCTGATGCACGTCTCCCTGGCCTGCGCCGAGGCAGAGACCGGACCGCGGGACTGGCGCTACATCCGCAAGGACGGCCAGGTCCGGACCATGTCCATGTCGCTGGTGCCGATCACCGACGACGCGGCGTCCGTGATCGGCTACCTGAGCACGGCAGAGGACATCACCGAGCGGGTACGGACCCAGGCCGCACTCGAGACCGCCCTGCAGACCGAGCGTCGAGCGGTGGCCCACCTCACCGAGATCGACCGCACCAAGGACGCCTTCGTCTCCAGCGTCAGCCACGAGCTGCGCACCCCGATCACGAACATCGTGGGGTTCCTCGAGCTGCTCCTCGACGGCGCGTACGGCACCACGACGGGCCCGCAGCACGAGGCGCTGGCCCGGATCGAGACGAACAGCAGCCGGCTCCTCGAACTGATCGACAACCTGCTCACCCTCTCCAGCCTGGAGTCCCTCGACGTCGAGCTGGCCAAGCACCCGGTCGACCTGCGTGAGGTGATCCGCCGCACCGAGCAGGACGTGCTCACCGACGCGAGCGCACGCGGCCAGCGCCTGGACGTGGAGATCCCCGGGGAGCCCGTGGTCGTGCTGGGCGACAAGTCGCACCTCGAGCGCATGGTCGCCAACCTGGCGACCAACGCGGTGAAGTTCACCCCGTCCGGGGGCACGATCACGATGCGCCTGCACGCGGAGGACCACCGGTGCACCATCGAGGTCGAGGACACCGGGGTGGGGATCCCCGATGCGGAGCGGTCGCTGCTGTTCAACCGGTTCTACCGCACCACCTACGCCCAGACCGAGGCGATCAACGGCAGCGGCCTCGGGCTCTCGATCGCGCGCAGCATCGCCCACCTGCACGGGGCCAGGATCAGCGCCACCTCCACCCCCGGACACGGCTCCCGGTTCACGGTCGTCTTCGAGCACCTGGGACACACCGCCCTCGCCCCGCTCTGAACCGGTCCGCTTCACTGGCGGCGCCCGTTTTTGTGGTATTTCTACCCAAGAATGGTGGTTACTGGCCTACCGTCGGGAGCGGTGGGCCCACCACACGGGACGGCCTGCCATGACCCGACTGCTCGAGTGTGACGAAGGACGTGTTCCGGTGCGCGGCTCCCGATCCACCGGCCTGTTGACGGCCGGTCTGGCAGGCGCTGCACTGCTCGTCGCCCTCTACGCGCTCCGGCACAACCCCGAGCCGGTCCTGGTCGCGCGGTGGTGGCCGGCTGCCCCGCTCGCGACCGGGCTGCTGCTGCTCGCGCCACGCCGGCAGACCCGGTTCCTCGTCCTCGTGCTCGTCCTGGTCTTCCTGGCCGCCGGCCTGATGGCCGGGCGCGGAGCGGTGTTCTCGGCCGGCTTCGCCGTGGCCAACACCATCGAGGCCGTGGTGGTGCTCGGGTGGCTCACCGGCTTCGAGCTCGCCCGGCCCCAGCTGCGTTCCTGGAGCGACTACTTCCGCTGGGTGACGGCGATCACCCTGGCCTCCTTCGCGGCCGGCGTGGTCACCGCCGGCACCATCGGCCTCAGCGGCGAGCAGGAGCTGTGGCGCCCGCTGATGTGGGTCACCGTCACCCACCTCGGCGCTCAGGCGGTCATCCTGCCGCTGTTCCTGCACCAGCCACGGCACCGGGTCAAGGTGCCGGTCGTCGAGGTGCTCAGCCACCTCGCGCTGCTCGCGCTCAGCGTCACGGCCTGCCTGCGCGCAGACCACTCCCAGCCGGTCGCGTTCCTGCTGCTCCCGGTGCTGATGTGGTCCGCGGCCCGGTTCACCCACCGGTGGGCGAACCTCGAGCTCCTCGGGGTGTCCTTGGGCATCGCCGTGCTCGGCTCCGTGGGACTCGGCCCGTTCCTGGAGAGCACCGGTCAGGTCTCCCCCCTCGACATCGCGGCGAGCTCCCAGGCGTTCGTCGCGGTGGGTGCGGTCACCTCGGTGGCCTTCTCGGTCTCGATGAGCCACCTGCGCGACTCGCTGCGCCGGATCCGCGAGAACGAGGTGCAGCTGGGTCAGCTCCTGGGGTCGGCGAGCGGCACCGCGTTCATCGCCACCGACCTCGAGGGCGTGATCACCTGGTTCAGTCCCGGCGCCGAGCAGCTGCTCGGGTACGCCGCTGCCGACGTGGTGGCGCGCACCACCCCGATGCCCTTCCACGAGCCCCGGGAGATCCGCACCCGTGCGCAGACCCTGCGGATCTCCCCCGGCTACGAGGTGGTCACGCACCCGGTCGCGAACGGGGCCGACCAGGACACCCGGGACTGGACCTACGTGCGTCAGGACGGCAGCCGGCTGACCGTGTCGGTGAGCGTGACCGCGGTGCGTGACGAGGACGGGCAGCCGGTGAGCTTTCTCAGCGTCGTGCGCGACGTGACCGACCGCCGCGCCGCCGAGCAGGCACTGGTCTTCGCCCTGGACAAGGAGCGGGAGACCAACCAGCGGATGCTCGACCTCGACCGCGCCAAGAGCGAGTTCGTCTCCGCGGTGAGTCACGAGCTGCGCACACCGCTGACCAGCATCGTCGGCTACACCGAGCTGCTGGCCGACGACCTCTCCGGCAACCTCACCGAGCAGCAGCATCAGCTCGTCGAGCGCATCGACCGCAACGGCGCCCGGCTGCTGAACCTGGTCGAGGACCTGCTCACCCTGGCGCGGGTGGAGGACGGCAACCTGGCCCTGGACCGGGTCGAGACCGACCTGTGCGAGGCCGTCCGCATCGCCACCGACGACGTGGTGCACTCCGCCCACAAGGGCCGGGTCACCCTGAACGTGGACCTGCCTCCCGAGCCGGTGGTCCTGGAGGGCGACCCGGCCTATCTCGAGCGACTGGTGCTGAACCTGGTCGGCAACGCGGTGAAGTTCACCGAGCCGGGCGGAGAGGTCGAGGTGGCGGTGCGCGTCAGCGGCGACGTGGCCGAGCTGGTCGTCAGCGACACCGGCATGGGCATCCCGCTGGAGGAACAGGGTCGGTTGTTCCAGAAGTTCTTCCGGTCCTCGCTGGCCACCGAGCACGCGATCCAGGGCACCGGGCTCGGGCTGCACATCGTGCGATCGATCGCCGAGGCCCACCACGGCGAGGTGGGGTTCAAGTCAACCCCGGGGGTGGGCACCACCTTCTGGATATCCCTGCCCCTGGCGGGCGCCTCGCCCAGTGGCGTGCCCCGCGACCAGGCTGAGACACGCCTTGCCGAGCCGCCGCCCTCCCCCGTCCGGACCTCCTCGCCCAAGCACCGCGACGACTCGGCCCACAGCAGGGGCTAGAGGTAGAGGCCCGTCCGGGTGTCGCCGAGCCGCTCGGCGGCAAGCGCGTGGAGGTCGCGTTCACGCAGCACCACGTAGAGCTCGCCGGTGACCTCGACCTCCGCCTTGTCCTCGGGGTCGAACAGCACCCGATCCCCCACCTCGACCGTGCGGACGTGGGGGCCGACGGCCACCACACGGCACCACGACAGCCGGCGACCGCCCATCGCGGCCGTGGCCGGGATCAGGATGCCGCCACTGGAACGGCGTTCGCCCGGGTCGGTGTCGACCGCAACGAGCACGCGGTCGTGCAGCATCTGGATCGGGGTCTGCACACCGCCGGCCACCCCGCCGGGCTCGGCGACGTCGGCCCCTGATTCGGGGACGGTGCGCCCGGTCACACGACGATCTTGCGCACGACCACGAAGAGGGCGACGACTCCTGCCACGCCACCGGCGACCTTGAGGATGTTCTCCCGACGCGGTGCCCCGCTGGGGTCCACGAAGTAGGCGCGCACGGCCGCTATCTCGCGGCGCGCGATGGTCTTGGGGCTGGCGCGGTAGACGAGCTGGTCGATCGTGGCACCAAGGTGCTCACGGGTCTGCTCGATCTCGTGCTCGAGGGACGACACCTGATCGGACACTGGCCATGGCTCCTGTCGGTCTTCGAGTGCAGCCCGGGAGCTAGTCGGCCTGGGCGGCCGTCCGGGTGCTCAGACCCCGAAGGCTACCAATGCCCGGGATGCTCGCCGGATCGAACCCGAAGGGCAGCTCGAGCCGGTGCCGGCGCATCAGCTCGTGGTCGGTCAGCAGGTCGTAGGTCGCTCCGTCGGCGACCACCTGCCCGTCGTGGAGCACCACCGACCGCGGGCAGAGCTCGAGGGCGTAGGGCAGGTCGTGGGTGACCATCAGCACGGTCACCTCGAGCGAGCGGAGGATGTCGGCGAGCTCGCGGCGCGAGGCGGGGTCGAGGTTGGAGGAGGGCTCGTCGAGAACCAGGATCTCCGGCTCCATCGCCAGCACGGTGGCCACCGCGACCCGGCGGCGCTGACCGAAGGAGAGGTGGTGGGGCGGTCGGTCGGCGAGCTCCGCCATGCCGACCTGGGCCAGAGCCTGCTCCACCCGGGCGTCGAGCCGCCGGCCGCGCAGACCGAGGTTGGCGGGACCGAAGGCGACGTCCTGCCGCACGGTAGGCATGAACAGCTGGTCGTCCGGGTCCTGGAAGACCACACCCACCCGACGCCGTACCTCCTGGAGGTTCTCCTTGACCACCGGCAGCCCCGAGATCGCGACCGTGCCCGCACCGGGGACCAGGATGCCGTTGAGGTGCAGCACCAGGGTCGTCTTGCCGGCCCCGTTGGGACCGAGCAGCGCCACCCGCTCACCGCGGTGCACGTGCAGGTCGACGCCGAACAGCGCCTGGTGGCCGTCGGGATAGGCGTGGGCCAGGCCGCGCACCTCCAGCACCGGGTCGCCCATCACGACACCGCCGTGGGACAGCTCCGGGCGTCCCGGTCGAGGTCCGGCATGGTGCCGTCGTAGCCCCGGGCGAGCATCGCGAGGTGGACGCGCTCGCCACGCTCGTAGGAGCGGATGAACAGCGCACCCAGCAAGCGCGCCAGCAGCGGCCAGTGCCGGGGCGAGCGCGGGTCGCAGCCGCGCGAGCGCATGCCGGTGCGCATCCGACCCATCTCGGCGGTGACCACGTCGAGGTAGCGCAGCATGAACCCCATGATCTGCACGATCAGGTCGGGCATCCGCAGTCGCCGCAGCCCGGTGAGCACCTCCTGCGGCTCGGTGGTCGCGGCCAGCGTGAGCGCCGCGAGCACCCCGAGGGTGCCCTTGACCACGAGCGCGCCCGCGGCCCACAGCCCGGGCTCGGAGAGCGGCAGCCCCAGCACCGCGGTGCGGGGGCCCTCGGCGATGACGGGCACGGCCAGCGCGAAGAGCACGAAGGGGGCCTCGATGAGCATCCGCGGCGCCAGGTAGCGCAGGGGCACCCCGCTGAGCCGCACCACGGCGAGGAGGAGCACGAGGTAGCCGAGCGCCAGCGGGTACCACTCGCGCGGGGTGGCCACGACGACGAGCATGAAGGCGACCAGGCTCAGCAGCTTGCGGTGCGGCGGGGCCCGGTGGACCAGACTGTGGCCGTGGTAGTGCAGTCGGTGTCCGTGCCCGGCGCCCACCTGGTCAGTCCTCCTCCGGCTCGCGCCGGCGGAGGACCCGGAACAGGCCGCCGCCGATGACGAGCACGAGGACGCACCCGGTCACTCCCGCGACCCCGACGCTGAGCCGGTCGTTGTCGATGCCCTTGGTGCTGTACCCCGCGAACGGCCCGTGCGAGGCCGGCGAGGGCTTCTCGTGGTCGAGGAACCCGGCCTGCTCGGCCACCGCGTTCAGTCCGTCCGGGTGGGTGCTGGCGTAGTAGCTGGCCACGCCGGCGAGCAGGAGCGCGACCAGCAGGAACGCGGCGAAGAAGCCTCGGGTGGCGACCCGGCGCCTCATGCCTCGCCACCCGTCGCGACCGGGTCGCGCAGCTGCAGCGGCCTTGCGTCCAGGGCCGGTCGGGCGCCGTGGACCAGGTCGGGGCGCACGGCGACGACCGAGGCCACCACCAGTCCGGTGATCAGCGCCTCGCCGATCCCGATCACGACGTGCCAGGAGACCATCGCGGTGAGCACCTTGCCCGCGGCGACCGGGGCCGTCCCGCCCACCGCGAAGAGGAGCGCGAAGCCCAGCGCCGCCACCGGGACGCTGACCAGCGCCCCCACCGCCGCCGCGGGGGCCACCGCCCCCAGCCTGCGGGGCAGCACGGCGCGCACGCCGGCGAAGACCAGCCAGCCCACCCCCACGCCCACGAGTCCCATCAAGGTGATGTTCGTGCCGAGGGCGGTGATCCCGCCGTCGGCCATGAACAGCGCCTGCACGAGCAGCACCGTGCCCAGGCACAGCACTGCGGTCCACGGACCGACCAGCACCGCTGCCATCGCCCCACCCAGCAGGTGCCCGCTCGTGCCGGCCGCGACCGGGAAGTTCATCATCTGCCCGGCGAAGACGAAGGTGGCGACCAGCCCCGCCATCGGCGCGGTACGGTCATCGAGCTCCCGACGCGCTCCACGAAGCGCCAGGGCGACGCCACCGGCGGCCACCGCCCCGGTGGCGATCGAGGTGGGGGCATCGAGGAATCCGTCGGGCACGTGCATGTACGCCACCCTACTTACTGCAAGTCCTTTGCAACAACCAGCAGGAACGAGAAGGAGCACCTACCGTGAGCGACCAGCCCCAGCAGCAGCCGGCCCGCCTCTCACCCGGCGACACCGCCCCCGACTTCACGCTGCCCACCGATGCCGGCGGGGAGGTCTCGCTCACGGGCCTGCGCGGCCGGAAGGTGATCGTGTACTTCTACCCGGCTGCGATGACGCCCGGGTGCACCAAGCAGGCCTGTGACTTCTCCGACTCCCTCGAGATCCTCCAGGGTGCCGGCTACGAGGTGGTGGGCATCTCGCCGGACAAGCCCGCCAAGCTGGCGAAGTTCCGGGACCGGGACGGCCTGAGCATCACGCTGGCCTCCGACGAGGACCGCGCGGTGATGTCGGCCTACGGGGCCTTCGGGGAGAAGAAGCTCTACGGCAAGGTCGTGCAGGGCGTGATCCGCTCGACCGTCGTCCTGGACGAGGAGGGCACGGTCGTGCTGGCGCAGTACAACGTCAAGGCCACCGGCCACGTGAGCAAGCTCCGCCGCGACCTCGGCCTCGAGCCCGCTGCCCCCGCCTAGACTCGGGCGCGCCGGCCGGAGTGGTGGAACAGGCAGACACGCAGGTTTTAGGTACCTGTGCCTTCGGGCGTGGGGGTTCGAGTCCCCCCTCCGGCACCGGTGTCGTGCGGCGAGGGCGTCGTCAGGGTCGCAGCAGCGCCGCCACCTCGGGCGCGATGGCACGCAGCGCACGTCCGCGGTGGGAGATGCGGTCCTTCGCCTCCGGCGCCATCTCGGCCGAGGTGCAGCCGGCCTCCTGCTCGTCGGGGACGAAGAGAACGTCGTAGCCGAAGCCCCCGCTCCCCCGCAGCTCCCGGATCACCCGCCCGCGCATCACGCCGTGTGCGACCCTCTCGACGCCATCGTGGTGGCAGAGCGCCACGGCGCAGCGGAACTCCGCGCCGCGCCGCTCCTCGGGCACGTCGTCGAGCTGCTCGAGGAGCAGCTGGTTGTTGGCGGCGTCGTCCTTCGCGCGCCCTGCCCACCGCGCGGAGAGGACCCCGGGCATGCCGTTCAGGGCGTCCACGCACAGACCGCTGTCGTCGGCCAGCGAGGTCATCCCGGTCGCAGCGAGCCCGGCGCGGGCCTTGAGCAGCGCGTTGCCCTCGAAGGTCGGCTGGTCCTCCACCGGCTCCTCGTAGTGGCCGACGTCGTCGAGGCCCAGCACGCTGACACCCGCCCCACCCTCGTGGGACAGCGCAGCGCCGAGGATGCGGCTCATCTCCGCGATCTTCCCGCCGTTGCGTGAGGCCAGGAAGACGCGGGAGGGGCCGGGGCCGTGGCGCTCAGTCATCCTCGCCGAGCGCCTCCTGCTGGAGCCGGGACAGGTCTGCGCACCCCTTCTCGGCCAGCGTCAGCAGCGCGTCGAGCTCGGCGCGGTCGAAGGTGGCACCCTCCGCAGTGCCCTGCACCTCCACGAAAGACCCCTGGCCGGTCATCACCACGTTCATGTCGGTCTCGGCGCGCACGTCCTCCTCGTAGGGCAGGTCCAGCCGCGGCATGCCGTCGATGATCCCCACCGACACCGCCGCGACCGACCCGGTCAGCGGATCGCCGGCAAGGGCTCCCCCGGCACGCAGGCGGGCCACGGCGTCTGCCAGCGCGACGTACGCACCCGGTGATGGCCGCGGTGCGGGTGCCGCCGTCGGCCTGCAGCACGTCGCAGTCGAGCACGATGGTGTTCTCGCCGAGGGCCTGGTAGTCGATCACCGCGCGCAGAGAGCGGCCGACCAGTCGCGAGATCTCGTGGGTCCTCCCGCCGATCCGGCCCTTGACCGACTCCCGGTCCGAGCGGGTGTTGGTCGCCGAGGGGAGCATGGCGTACTCCGCGGTCACCCATCCGAGCCCCGATCCCTTGCGCCAGCGCGGCACGCCCTCGGAGGCCGACGCGGCACACAGCACCCGGGTTCGCCCGAACTCCACCAGGACCGAGCCCGCGGGATGGTCCTGCCAGTGGCGGGTGAACGTGATCGGGCGGAGCTCGTCGTCGGCGCGGCCGTCCGCGCGGGAGGAAGTCATGGCCGCGACCCTAGCGGGCGAGGGTCGGGGAGAGCCCACCTCGGCTACTTCACCTCGGCTCGGAGCACCCGCCACAACCCGGCGAGGAACGGCAGCACCACCCAGATGGCGGTGCCGGTGGCCAGCTGCGTCCACTGCTCGCCACTGAGGTTCGAGCCGTCGAACAGCGGCTGCTGGGAGGTGCCGAGGTCGAGCCAGGGCTGGACGTCCTGCAGTGCTCCCCAGAGCGAGGCGACGATCGAGAATGCGATCGGCAGCACGAAGTAGGTGACGATCGCGGCGGCGCTGTTGAGGAAGATCAGCCCGAACGCGAGGCCCTGGAGCACCCCGCTGACCTGCAGCAGCGCGAACTTCCCCAGGTCGTCCGGGCCGATGTTCTCCCAGGCACCCGGTGCGCCGCTGACGGCGGCACCCAGCGCCGACAGGGCCAGGGCCAGCACCACCGCCAGCAGCCCGAAGGCCAGCGCGGCCAGTACCTTGGCGCCGATCACCTTGCCCCGGTGCGGCTCGAGGGTGAAGGTCACCATGCCCGTGCGCTGTCCCCACTCCTGGGTCACGAGCAAGATTCCCAGCACCGGCAGCAGGAAGCCCTGCGGTGTGGCCATGATCCCCATGTAGTTGAGGAACGTGCGCTCGTCGTGGGGGGCGGCGAAGAAGAAGATCACCGTGATCAGGGCGGTGATGGCGCCGATCGCGATGATCAGCCACAGACCTGCCCGGGTGTCGACCATCTTGCGCATCTCGACCTTGACCAGCCGGGAGAGCGGGACCGGCGCGGTCCCGCTCAGGTCGATGAGTCCTGGTGTGGCGACGGTGCTCATGCGGGTGCCCCTTCGGTGGAGACTGGTTCGCGTGCGTCCTCGGCGGTGAGCTGGAGGAACATCTCCTCCAGCCCGGCCCCCTCGGCGCGTTTGAGCTCGGCGAGCACGACGCCAGCGGCGGCTGCGGCCCGGCCGACCTCGACCGGGTCGACCTCGGCGCGGAAGCCACCGTCGCCCGAGGGCGTCACCTCGATGCCGGCTCCCTGCAACGCCTGCTCCAGCGCCCCCGGGTCCTCCGGCTTCACATAGGTGCCCCGGGTCTGCAGCAGCTCCTCCTTGGTGCCCTGGGCGACGATCTTCCCGCGCCCGATCAGCACCATGTCGTCGGCGATCATCTCCACCTCGTGCAGCAGGTGCGAGGAGAGCAGGACGGTGCCTCCGCGCGAGGCGAAGGTGCGCAGCAGACCGCGCATCCAGTGGATACCGGCCGGGTCGAGCCCGTTGACCGGCTCGTCGAGGATCAGGATGGACGGGTCGCCGAGCAGCGCGTTGGCGATGCCCAGACGCTGCCGCATGCCGAGGGAGTAGTTGCGCACGCGGCGCTTGGCCTCGGTGCCGGACAGGCCGACGAGCTCGAGCATCTCCTCGGCCCGCTGGCTTCCCACGCCCATCGTCTCGGCACTGACCCGCAGCACCTCGCGACCGGTGCGTCCGGCGTGCTGCGCCGAGGCGTCGAGCAGCACCCCGACGTGGCGGGACGGGTTGGGGATCTGCGAGTAGGGGTGCCCGCCGACCGTGACCCGACCCCCGTCCGGCGGGGTGAGGCCGACCATGACGCGCATGCTGGTCGACTTGCCGGCCCCGTTGGGACCGAGGAAGCCGGTGACGCGGCCCGGCCGGGCGACGAAGGACACGTCGTCGACGGCGGTGAACCGCCCGTAGCGCTTGGTGAGGTTCTCCAGAGTGATCATCGGCGCCCATCATGCCGGAGCGGGCCAGTCGCCCACGAAGCGGCGTGCGCAGCTCGGGTGAAGATTCGGCTCAGACGTCGTAGGACGTTCCGGGGACCGCGAGCTCGACCTTGCCGGAGTACTCCCCGACGGCCTCCTCGTAGACCACCTGCGGGTCGTGCCAGGGCGGGATGTGCGTCAGCAGCAGTCGGTGGGCACCGGCCAGGGTGGCCGCCCGACCGGCCTCCGCGCCGGTGAGGTGCAGGTCCGGCGGGTTCGGAGCCCCCTCGACGAAGGACGCCTCGCACAAGAACAGGTCGGCGTCCCGGGCGGTGTCGTCCAGCCCGGGACACATGCCGGTGTCGCCGGAGTAGGCCAGCGTGCGGCCACCGGCTTCGACGCGCAGCGCGTACGCGGTCACCGGATGCACCACCCGGCGAGCCGTCACCGTGAAGGGGCCGAGCTCGACGGGCAGCGTGTCGTAGGGGATGAACTTGAACTCCTCGTTCATCCCCGGGTCCTCCTCCAGGTCGTAGGCCTTGGCCATCCGGCGCGCGGTGTCCTCCGGACCCCATACCGGGATCCTGGGCAGCGCCCCGCCCGGGTAGTACTTGCGCATCACGTAGTAGCCACACAGGTCGAGGCAGTGGTCGGCGTGCAGGTGGGAGAGGAAGACCGCGTCGACGGCGGTGGCGTCGGCGAAGCGCTGCAACGAGCCGAGCGCGCCGTTGCCCAGGTCGAGCAGCACCCGCCAGGTCCGGGAGCCGTCCGCGGCCTCCAGGAGGTAGCAGCTCGCCGAGGAGTCCGGGCCGGGGTAGGAGCCGGAGCTGCCGATCACCGTCAACCTCATGCAGGCACCACCCACGCCCCGCCGGCGAACTGCGTCACCGCGTCCAGCTCCGGGCCCAGGAAGCGCCGGCCGGTGGAGGCGAACTCCTCAGGCTGACCGGTGGTGAGGAAGCGGTGCACCGGGGGCTGTTCGGGGCCACGCTCGATGCCGTGCTCCACGAGCACACGGTAGACGTCCTTCGCGCACTCCTCGGCGCTGCTGACCAGCGTCACGCCGTCCCCCATGACCAGGGAGATCACACCGGTCAGGAGCGGGTAGTGGGTGCATCCGAGGATCAGCGTGTCCACGCCGGCCTCGGCCAGCGGGTCGAGGTACTCGTGCGCGACGGCCTGCAGCTCGGCTCCGCTGGTGATCCCTGCCTCGACCAGCTCGACGAACCGGGGGCACGCCTGGGTGGTCAGGGCGACCTGTGGCGCTGCGGCGAACGCATCGTCGTAGGCCAGCGACTGCGCCGTGGCGCGGGTGCAGATCACCCCGATGCGCCCACTCCTGGTAGCGGCCACGGCGCGCCGCGTCGCCGGCAGGATGACCTCGACCACAGGAACGTCGTAGCGCTCGCGTGCGTCTCGCAGCATGGCGGCGCTCGCGGAGTTGCACGCGATGACCAGGGCCTTCACCCCCTGGTCGACGAGGTGGTCGAGACACTCGAGGGCATACTCGCGCACCTCGCCGATCGGCTTGGGGCCGTAGGGCTGGCGTGCGGTGTCGCCGAGGTAGACCACTGCCTCGTGCGGCAGCTGGTCCATGACGGCTCGGGCGACGGTCAGCCCGCCGAAGCCCGAGTCGAAGATCCCGATCGGCGCGTCATCCACAGTCGACAAGGCTAGTGGTCGCCTGCGGCGGCGGGCACCCGAAGCGACCCATGTCACGGTGTCATTCTCCTCACTCCGCGCGGCTGTCCTCGCGTGTCCTCCGGCGAGTGGTCGTGGCTCGGTGTTTGGATCGGCCCGTCAGTGGTCCGTCCCCGGCAGCGGGACCGGTCCGTCTTCCCCGCCTGACGACCAACTGGAGCAGCACATGTTCCGAGCAGCCTCGGCGACCTCGTGGGTGAGTGCCACCGCCCTCGCGGTGCTTGCCACCGTGACCCTCGGCAGCCCCTCGCCGGCCGCTGCACCCCCGCCCCGGCCCGCTCCCGCCAACGACACGGTGACCGGCGCGGCACCGCCCACCGACCTGCGCACCGAGGGGCCGGACTACCACGACGGCAAGCCGCTGCCGCTGGACCGCAGCAGCCTGGACCGGGCCCGGCGTCGGGCCGCGCAGCCCCTGCCGGAGTCGAGCAGCACCCCGGAGGTGGGCGACACCCGCACCTGGCTGGCGCTGGAAGACCCCGACTCGATCTACCTCAAGGACTTCACCCTGCGCGCGATCGGGGACCACGTCCAGGTGTGGGTGGCCGACGACCTCGCCTTCCCCCAGGGCGACTGCCGCAACGACCTCGGCCTGACCGAGGTGACCGACTCGCAGGTGCAGAGCTTCGTGCACGAGTTCGACACCCGCATCTATCCCACCGAGTCCCGTGCCTTCTCCCGTCCCCGGGACCGCGACGGCACCCGGAGCACCGCGTTCGCGCACAGCCTCGGCCTCCCCGGCGACTACTGGAAGGTGGGCGCCGCACAGTCCGACGACGTCGTCACGCTGGTCGACAACGTGCGCGACGCCAACTTCTACGCGCCGAGCACCCCCGACGGGCAGACCTACATCGCCGGGTTCTTCTACTCCGAGTTCAGCTCCTACCTCGATCGCAACGTGATGACCGTGGACGCGTTCGACTGGGAGCACCACATGGGCGCCTCCCCACCCGACGACTCCGGTGACCCCGCCTACCGCGCGTGCACCCAGGAGCTGGGCCAGGGCTCGGGCGGTTTGGGAGCCGCCCGGCCCCACGCCTACGAGGGCGTCTTCGCCCACGAGTACCAGCACCTGCTCGAGCACTACCGCGACCCGGACGAGGCGACGTGGGTCAACGAGGGGCTCTCGGACTGGGCACAGAGCCTGCTCGGGTACGTCGACGCCTCCATCCCCCCGGACGACAGGAGCGCCGACGGGCAGATCTCCTGCTTCCAGGGCTTCCAGGAGAGCTACGGCGGTCCCGAGAACAGCCTCACCGAGTGGGGCGACCAGGGCAGCCAGGAGATCATGTGCGACTACGGGGCGGCGTACACCTTCATGGAGTACCTGCACAGCCACTACGGCGACTCGTTCATGAAGGCACTGCACCGCAACACCCACCACGGGCTCGAGGGGCTCTCGGTGCTGCTCAGGCGCTACGGCGCCGGCGTCACCGCCCAGGAGACCCTCCACCGCTGGGCTGCCGCGGCCGCCCTCGACCAGGTGCTGGACCGCAACGGCAACGACCTCGAGGGCGGCGACCCCACCTCGTTCACGGCGTCGGGCCTGAGCGCGAAGATCGGCTGGGACACCCACCAGGCCTACGACAGTCCCGGGGCACCGCCCAACGGCTCGGACTACGTCCAGCTGCGGGACCGCCGGAACCGGCCGCTGAAGCCCCGCAGGATCGGCACGATCCGCTTCGCCGGCTCGCCGACGCTCGCGCCGGCGCCGGTGGAGTGGGCCAAGGACTCGAGCCCGCCGACCTCGGTCGAGGACTCGACCACGTGCGGACAGGTGCGTCCGGGCTACGGCGCGGCCGCCCTCTACTCCGGCTGCGGGCCCGACCTCGACCGCTCCCTGGTGCGCCCGGTGACCGTGCCGGACAGCGGGGGGTCGCTCACCTTCGACGCCCTGTGGGACATCGAGCAGGGCTGGGACTTCGGCTACGTGCAGGTCTCCGCCGACGGCGGGCGCACCTGGCAGAGCCTGCCGACCCAGGACACCACCGCCGTGCACGCACCGGACGCCCAGGACCTGGCCGTGGCCAACCTGCCCGGCTTCAACGGCTCCTCGGACGGGTGGCGCGCCCAGACCGCGAGCCTGGACCGGTGGAAGGGACAGCAGATCCTGGTCGGTTTCCGCTACATCACCGACGCCGAGGCCGACGAGGCGGGCTTCTGGGTGCGCAACATCGACGCCGCGGGCACGGCGCTGCCCAGCACGCTGGACGGCTGGCAGACCATCACCCAGGCACACCCCACGCCCGTGGGCGGCTGGACCGTGCAGCTGGTCTCCTACTCCAACCACGGTCAGGCGCACATCCACCGGCTTCGCATCAACAAGCACCACCGTGGTCACGTGATCGGGGCGAAGGTGCGCAAGGCGCTGGGCAGGCGGGCGAAGGTCGTGGGCGCGATCGTCACCTACGACGACCCGACCGAGTCCTCCACGCAGTACGCGCGCTACCGGCTGCGCGTCAACGGGGTGACCCAGCCGGGGGGCTGATCCGGGGACGCAGCAGCCACCAGAGCCCGAGGCACGGCAGTACGAGCGGGACCAGCCCGTAACCTGCGCCGAAGTCGGACCACACCGTGGAGTCCGGGTAGTCCTGGGGCAGCAGCAGGCTGGTGACCCCGACGGCCAGCACGCCCACCATCTCGGTGCCGACCGTGACCAGGGCCAGGCGGCGACGGTTGGTGGCCAGCGCGAAGGTGGCCAGGACGTAGACCACCGCGGCGACCGCGCTCAGGGCGTAGGGCACCGGGGCCTCGGAAGCCTGGGTGGCCAGCTGCAGGGTGGAGCGCCCGGTCGCGGCGACCGCGAACACGCCGTAGACGAACACCAGCACCCGCCCGAACCCGCGGCCGGTCCCGGTACCGGCCGCGCGCGGCACCCGCTCAGCCACCGCCGGCCCAGATCGCTGCCAGCCGGAGGAACATGAACGGCACCACCAGCACTGCTACCAGCAGCACGGCGGTGCCGCCGCGGGTGCGCTCCCCCGCCGACCAGACGAGGCCGGCCGGCACCAGCAGCAGGGCACCGACGAGGTAGCCGACGTACTCCCAGACCGACACCCCGGCAGGGACCTCGCCGAAGACACGCACGAGGCCGAGGGCCAGGTTGCCCACCAGGCCGACCTCGACCACGCCCAGGGCGTTGAGCACCAGGCTGTCCGGGGTGCGGTCGCGCACCAGCAGCATGACGAGCCAGCCGGCGCACAGCAGGCACAGCGCGGCGAGGGCGATCTGGAGCGGGACCATCGACACAGCCTTCAGGCCCAGAGCTGGCCCTCGAGCCGCTCTTCCGCCTCGTCGACGGTGCCCTCGTAGGCACCGGTGGAGAGGTACTTCCAGCCGCCGTCGGCCACGACGAACGCGATCTCGGCCGGCTCCCCGGCCTTGATCGCCTTGGCGGCCTGGGCGAGGGCGGCATGCACGATGGCACCGGTGGAGATCCCGGCGAAGATGCCCTCGGTCTCGAGCAGCTGGCGCACCCGGCGTACGGCGTCACGGGGCCCCACCGAGAAGCGGCCGTCGATCAGCGACTCGTCGTAGAGCTCGGGCACGAAGCCCTCGTCGAGGTTGCGCAGGCCGTAGACCAGCTCGCCGTAGCGGGGCTCGGCGGCCACGATCCTCACCTCGGGCTTCTCCCGGCGGAAGAACCTGCCGACACCCATCAGGGTGCCGGTGGTGCCGAGGCCGGCCACGAAGTGGGTGATCCCGGGGAGGTCAGCGAGCAGCTCGGGACCGGTGCCTTCCTCGTGGGCGATGACGTTGGCCTCGTTGCCGTACTGGTAGAGCATCACCCACTCCGGGTGCTCCTCGGCGATCTCCTTGGCCCGACGCACGGCCTCGTTGGAGCCCCCGGCGGCGGGCGAGAAGATGATCTCCGAGCCCCACATCCGCAGCAGCTGGCGCCGCTCCTCGGAGGTGTTCTCGGGCAGCACGCAGACCAGGCGGTAGCCCTTGAGCTTGGCGGCCATCGCCAGCGAGATCCCGGTGTTTCCGCTGGTGGGCTCCAAGATGGTGCAGCCGGGGTGCAGGAAGCCGTCCTTCTCGGCATGCTCGATCATCATCAGCGCCGGCCGGTCCTTGATGGACCCGGTCGGGTTGCGGTCCTCGAGCTTGGCCCACAGGCGGACGTCGGGCGAGGGGGACAGGTTCGGCAGCCCGATCAGCGGGGTGCCGCCGACCGAGTCGAGGAGGTTGTCGTAGCGCGCCATCTGCGGGTGACGGCTCAGTCGAGACCGCCGCCGGCGACGGCGGGAAGGACCACGACCTGGTCGCCGTCGGCCAGCTCGGTGCCCAGGCCGCCGATGAACCGCACGTCCTCGTCGTTGACGTAGAGGTTGACGAAGCGACGCAGGTCGGTCGCACCCTCCTTGTCCTCGACCAGCCGGTCCTTGATCCCCGGGTGGTTGCTCTCCAGGTCCTCGATCAGGTCGGCCAGCGTCGCCCCGGTCGCCTCGACAGCCTTCTCTCCGCCCGTGTAGGTGCGCAGGATGGTCGGGATGCGGACCTCGATGGACATGGACCTCACTCGCTCTCGTTCGGCGTCGTCTGCTGCGGCTCGTCGGTGACCTGCACGTCTTCCTCGGTCACCTGGCCGTCGATGATTCTGTAAGACCTGAACTCCACTGGGCCGTCACTATTCCCGTGCTCCCGTGTGCTGAGCAGCACATAGTGGGCACCGGGCTCGCTCGCGAGCCCGATGTCGGTGCGGCTGGGGTAGGCCTCGGTGGCGGTGTGCGAGTGGTAGATGACCACCGGCTCCTCGTCCCGCTCGTCCATCTCCTTGTAGAGGGCGAAGAGCTCCATGGAGTCGAACTCGTAGAACGTCGGGGACCCGGCGGCGTTCACCATCTCCACGAACCGCTCCGCGCGGTCGCTTCCGGCGGGCCCGGCGACCACGCCGCAGGCCTCGTCGGGATGGTCCCGCTTGGCGTGCGCCACGATGGCGTCACGGACCGCGGTGGGGAGTCTGAGCACGGCTCCCAGGGTAGGGGACGGCCACCCGACTCAGGTGGCCGCCTCAGGTGGCCGCCTGCACGAGCGTCTCCTGGAGGAACCCCACCCAGTCATAGATGTCGTGGACCTGGGCACGCGGGTCGTCGTCGGGCAGGGAGCGCCAGTACTCCTCGTCCGCCTCCTCCACACCCAACCGGGTGGCGATCGCCAACCGCATGTCGGTGAAGCAGCGCATCCAGGTCATCGTCGCCGGGCCGTCGAGCTCGACGTCGATGAACAGGCCGTCCTCCGGCTCCGGCGGGAGCCCTGCCTCCTCCAAGGTGTCGATGATCGTGCCGGCGGCGGCTGCCTTCCCCTCACGCAGGGAGCTCTCGGTGAACCGGCGGAAGTCGCCGGCCGCCTCCTCGTCGTCCGGGTAGGCGCTCGGGAACAGCCGCGCCAGGACCGGGTCGTCCGGGGCGGTGGTGGGCCCGGAGAAGTCCAGGAGCGCTTCGAGCGGGTCGCTCTCGTGGGAGGACGTGGCCGCCTCGTTGCGCAGCAGCTCGATCAGCTGGGCGGCCAGCGAGCGCAGCAGGTCGGCCTCGAAGACGGTGAAGGTGGCCACGCAGGCGCCGCTGCGGCGGTGGCGCTTGAACCCGCTCACGCGTCGTCCTTCTGCATGGTGGCCCAGAGGCCGTACTCGTGCATCGCCTGCACGTCTCGCTCCATCTCCTCGCGAGAGCCCGTGGACACCGCGGAGCGACCATCGACGTGCACCTCCATCATCAGCTGCGAGGCCTTGGCCTTGGAGTAGCCGAAGTACTGCTGGAAGACGAAGGTGACGTAGGACATCAGGTTGACCGGGTCGTTCCAGACGATCGTCACCCAGGGCCGCGCCAGCTGGGTGACGTCGTCGACCTCGGGCTCGTCGAGCTCGACCGGTGAAGTGGACACCCCCTCATTGTGCCCAACTACGCTGAGGCCGTGACCACCTCCTCCGGCACGTCGACCGCACTGCTGACCGACCACTACGAGCTGACCATGCTCCAGTCGGCCATCGAGTCCGGCGCGGCGCATCGTCGATCGGTCTTCGAGCTGTTCCCACGCCGCCTGCCCGCCGGACGTCGCTACGGCGTCGTCGCCGGGGTCGGCCGCGCCCTGGAGGCGATCGAGGCCTTCCGCTTCGGCGACGCCGAGACCGAGCTGCTCCGCGAGCAGCAGATCGTGGACGGCCGGACGCTGGACTGGCTCGCCGGCTTCCGCTTCGGTGGCGACGTCTGGGGCTACCCCGAGGGGGAGGCGTACTTCCCCTACTCGCCGCTGCTCGTGGTGGAGTCGACCTTCGCCGAGGCCGTGCTCCTGGAGACCGTGCTGCTCTCGATCTACAACCACGACTCGGCGATCGCCTCGGCTGCCTCCCGGATGACCTGGGCCGCCGGTGAGCGCCCGTGCATCGAGATGGGGTCTCGGCGCACGCACGAGCAGGCGGCGGTGGCCTCCGCCCGGGCGGCGTACGTCGCCGGCTTCGCGGCCAGCTCCAACCTCCGCGCCCGTCTGGAGTACGACGTGCCCACGGCCGGGACCGCCGCGCACTCCTTCACCCTGCTCCACGACAGCGAGGCGGACGCCTTCCGCGCCCAGGTCCACTCCCTGGGCAAGGGGACCACCCTGCTCGTCGACACCTTCGACATCGTCGAGGCGGTGCGCCTCGGTGTCGAGGTGGCCGGTCCGGACCTCGGCGCGGTGCGGATCGACTCCGGCGACCTCGGCCTGCTCGCACACCGGGTGCGCGCCCAGCTCGACGAGCTCGGAGCCACGCAGACCCGCATCATCGTCACCTCCGACCTCGACGAGTTCGCCATCGCCGGGCTCTCCTCGGCGCCGGTGGACGGCTACGGGGTCGGCACCCAGCTGGTGACCGGCAGCGGCCACCCGACGTGCGGGTTCGTCTACAAGCTGGTCGCCCGCGAGGACGACGCCGGCGAGCTGGTCGGCGTGGCCAAGAAGAGCATGGACAAGGTCTCGATCGGCGGCCGCAAGTACGCGCTGCGCCGCCTCTCCCCCGACGGCGTCGCCCGGAGCGAGGTGATCGGGGTGGGCCGGCCGGCCGCGAACGACGGTGACGACCGCACCCTGCTCGTGCCGCTGGTCCGCCACGGCGAGGTCGTGGGTCGGGAGCCGCTGGAGTCGGCCCGCGAGCGCCACCTGCGCTCCCGCTCGGAGCTGCCGCTGGTCGCGCGCCAGCTCTCCAAGGGCGACCCGGTCATCGAGACGGTGTTCGAGGGCTCCTGAGCCGTGGGGCGCGGGCGCCGGGGCCCTGACAACCCGGGGCGCGGATGAGTAGCCTCCCCCCATGACCCAGGCGCTGATCGTCGTCGACGTCCAGAACGACTTCTGCGAGGGCGGCTCGTTGGCCGTCGCCGGTGGGGCCAAGGTGGCCAGCGACATCGCGGTGCTCCTGCACCACTGGACCCGGCAGGACCCCAAGGCGCCGTCCTACGACGTGGTGGTCGCCACCAGGGACCACCACGTCGACCCCGGGGACCACTGGTCGTCCACCCCTGACTTCGTCGACTCCTGGCCGGTGCACTGCCGGGTCGGCACGGACGGGGAGGCCTTCCACCCCAACCTGGACCCGCAGCCCTTCGACGCGGTCTTCCTCAAGGGCGAGCACGAGGCGGCCTACTCCGGGTTCGAGGGCCGGGACCACGCCGGCACCTCGCTGGCGGCATGGCTGCGCGAGCGGGAGGTCGACCACGTCGACGTCTGCGGGCTGGCCACCGACCACTGCGTGCGCGCCACGGCGCTCGACGCGGTGGACAACGGCTTCTCCACCCGGCTGCTGCTCGACCTGTGCGCCGGTGTCGCCCCCGAGACGACCCAGGAGGCGCTGACCCTGCTGCGCGAGGCGGGCGTCGAGGTCGTCACCGGGGGCTAGCCTCCGTGGAACTCGGGGCGGCGCTTCTCGGCGAAGGCCCGCATCCCCTCCGCGACGTCCTCGGTGCGCAGCAGCGACGACTGGCCCGCGCGCTCCCGCGCGAACGCCTCGTCGAGCCCACCCAGGGTCGCCGCGTTGACCGCCTTCTTGGTCGCGGCGAAGGCGAGCGGGGCACCGCGCGCGAGACGCCGCACCACCTTCTCGAGCTCGGCGGCGTAGTCCTCGTCGGGGAAGACGTGCGAGATCAGACCGGCGTCGCAGGCCTCCCGGGCGGAGAGCACCTCCGAGAGCAGCGCCAGCCGCATCGCCCTGGCCCGGCCGACCGCGGCGGCCACCGTGGCCGTCGCGCCGCCGTCGGGCATCAGTCCGATCCTGGTGAAGGCGAGCGTCAGCGCAGCAGACTCGGTGGCCACGACGAGGTCGCAGGCCAGGGCCAGGGACATCCCCACGCCCGCCGCGATGCCGTTCAGCCCGCACACCACGGGCTTGTCGAGGTCGAGCACCGCCCGGATCACGAGGTTGGCCGCGTCGACCGAGCCGGCGTCGTAGTTCTCGTGCGCGTCCTCGCCGGCCAGGTCCGCGCCGGCGGAGAAGGCGGCCCCGGCACCGGTCAGCACCACCACGCGCACGTCGTCGCGGGTGCCGGCCCCGCGCAGCTGCTCGATCGCCGCCAGCACCATGTCGGCGCTCAACGCGTTGAACTGGGCCGGCCGGTCCAGGGTCAGCCACAGGGCGCCGTCCTCGAGCCGGGCCTGCAGGTCGCTCATGGCAACATCCAAGACGTTGACAGATTCACTGTCAACGTCGGCCGGGTGGGCCCCGGCGCAGGTTAGGCTCCTTCGATGGTCAAGGTGCTGGTGATCGCCGACGAGGTGGCCCCCGACCTCAGGGAGCACACCCTGCGCGAGCTGGGGCCCGACCTGGTCCTCGGGGCCGGTGACCTCCCCTGGGACTACCTGGAGTGGGTGGCCGGGAGCCTCGAGGCACCGATGGTCTTCGTGCCCGGCAACCACGACCCCGAGGTGGTGGGTGGCCGCAGTCGCGAGGCGCGACCTCGCGGGGTGGTCAACGCCGACCAGCAGGTGGTGGCAGCCGCCGGGCTCCGCATCGCCGGCCTCGGCGGCTGCGTGAAGTACCGTCCCGGCCCGCACCAGTACACCCAGCGCCAGTACGCCACCCGGGCCACCCGGCTGGTGCGTGCAGCCCGCGTCACCGGTCCGGTGGACGTGCTGCTCACCCACGCGCCGCCGCTCGGGCTCGGTGACGGCGACGACGGGCCGCACGTGGGGATCGAGGCACTGCACCGGGTGCTGGCCCGTCTCGAGCCGACCTGGCACCTGCACGGGCACATCCACCCCTACGGCCGGCACCAGCCCGACCGGCAGCTCGGCCCCACCACGATCCGCAACGTGATCCCCTGGAGGGTGATCGACATCTCCCCCAAACGTGTCCCGAGCGTGCCCAGGTGACCGCGCGCCCGGCGTGAGGGGGGAGGATGAGCCCATGGTCGGAGACAGCGGGTCGCCCCGGGAAGGCGCCGAGATCGACTTCCTGCGGGCACGTCGGCACCAGACGCTGTCCAAGCTGGCGGCATGGATGCGCAGCGACGCCGACACGGTGACCGAGACGCTCTCGTTCAGCGAGGTCGTCGACGCGCTCGGGCGGCGCGGCGAGCGCCCCCTGGGGGTCCAGCTGATCCCGCTGGACCAGATCGTCGGGTCGGTGGACAAGGTCAAGGACTTCGACCGCCGGTTCCGGCCGACCTCCGACCGCAGCCGGCAGCGCTGGGAGCGGCTGGCCGAGAAGAGCCGTCTCGGGGAGTACCTCCCCCCGATCGACCTCTACAAGCTCGGGAACCTCTACTTCGTGCGTGACGGCCACCACCGGGTCTCGGTCGCCCGCGCCCAGGGCGCCCCGGAGATCGAGGCGGACGTCACCGAGATCGACACGGTGATCTCGACCGAGGGCATCGGCGGACGACGCGACCTGGAGGGCAAGAACTGGGGGCTGAAGTTCCTCAAGCGAGTGCCGCTGAGCGGCGAGCGCCGGGCCAGCATCAACTGCACGGACCCCACCGACTACCACCGGCTCGCCGAGATGATCGAGGCGTGGGCGTGCCGGCTGATGCACCAGGAGGGCGCCTACTTCGACCAGGAGACGATGGCGCAGCGCTGGTACGACGAGGAGTACACCCCGGTCGTGGAGATGATCGACGCGGCGGGCGTGCGCGGTCCCGTCGAGACCGGGGCCGACGCCTACATCCGGGTCGCCAAGGAGCGCTACCGGCTGATCCGCGAGCACGACTGGAACCGCGACGTGATGGAGCGGGTGGCGCAGGCGCGGCGGCCGCGGCGGCGCTCCAGCCCGGGCGGGTCCGTTCGCCCCTGAGGCACCGCTGCGCTCAGGGCAGCCGCAGCCAGGCGGCCGTGTCGCACGGCAGGGCGCCGTCGGCGTCGACCTGGCCGCTGCACACCAGCACCTCCGCCCCGTCGGGCATCGGCCATCCGGCGGCGCCGAGGTTCGCGACCACCCGCAGCGACCGGCCGGCTCCGGCGGTCACGTCGAAGGCCAGCACCTCCTCGCCGGCCTCGACCCAGGTCAGCTCCCCACGTCCGGGGCGGTGCTCGCGACGCAGCCGGAGCAGGGTGCGGTAGAGCTCGAGGGTGGAGCCGGCAACGCCGCGCTGCCGGTCCACCGCGAGTGCGCCGAAGACCGCTGGCTGGGGAAGCCACGACCGCCCCGCCGGCCCGAAGCCGTACGACGGGGAGTCGGCCTCCCAGGGCATCGGCACCCGGCAGCCGTCGCGGCCCCGGAGGGCGTGCCCGGTCTTCTCCCACACCGGGTCCTGGCGCACGTCGTCGGGAAGCTCGGTCGCCTCGGGCAGTCCGAGCTCCTCGCCCTGGTAGAGGTAGGCGGAGCCCGGCAGCGCCAACATCACCGTCGTGGCGGCGCGGGCGCGGCGCAGGCCCGCCTCGGCGTCGGGCTGGGGGTCGTCCGCGCCGATGCCACCGACGGACCCCGGCCCCGGCACCGGCTCGAAGCCGAGCCTGGAGGCGTGCCGGACCACGTCGTGGTTGGAGAGGACCCAGGTCTGGGGTGCGCCGACACGGGCGACGGCGGCCAGCGAGTCGGTGATGGTCTCGCGCAGCTCCCCGGCGATCCACGGGCTCATCAGGAAGCCGAAGTTGAACGCCTGGTGCAGCTCGTCGGGGCGCACGTAGCGCGCCATCGCCTCCTGGGGAGTCACCCACGCCTCGGCGCACAGGATCCGGTCGGCGTCCTCGCCCGCCACCGAGTAGGAGTCGGTCAGCCTGCGCCAGCTGCGATAGATCTCGTGCACCCCCGGCTGGTCCCACATCGGCATCGCCGAGGTGGGCACCTCACCCCCGAGCTGCTCCTGGAGGTCGTGCAGGGAGGCCGGCGTGTCCGGCAGGCCCGGCACCTTGACCAGCCCGTGGGCGACGTCGATGCGGAACCCGTCGGCCCCCCGGTCGAGCCAGAACCGCAGCACCGACTCCATCTCGGCCCACACCTGCGGGTTGGTCCAGTCGAAGTCGGGCTGGGTGACGTCGAAGAGGTGCAGGTACCACTGCCCGGGCGACCCGTCCTGCTCGGTGACCCGCGTCCACGCGGGTCCTCCGAAGTTGCTGGTCCAGTTGTTCGGCGGCTCCGCACCGTCGTCGCCGCGACCGTCGCGGAAGACGTAGCGAGCGCGGGCGGCGCTGCCCGGAGCGGCGGCGAGCGCCTCCCGGAACCAGGCGTGCTCGCTCGAGGAGTGGTTGGGCACGATGTCGACCAGCACCCGCAGGCCCAGCGCATGCGCCCGCTCCACGAGTGCGTCGAAGTCTGCGAGCGTCCCGAAGAGCGGGTCGACGTCGCGGTAGTCCGCGACGTCGTAGCCGGCGTCGTGCTGGGGCGAGCGGTAGAACGGCGAGAGCCAGACCGCGTCCACGCCCAGCTCGGCGAGGTGGCCCAGCCGGGCGGTGACGCCGGGCAGGTCCCCCACCCCGTCGCCGTCGGCGTCGGCCCACGACCGCGGGTAGATCTGGTAGATCACGGCGTCGCGCCACCAGGGTGGGTCCGGGTCCCGGCTCACGAGCCCCACCGCTCGGCGAGCTTGCGGATCACGGTGAGGTTGCGGGTCGTGGCCACACCGAGGTGCCGCTCCACCTCGGCGTTGCCGGTGGTGGCCTCGTGGAAGGGCTTGGAGGTCAGCAACAGGTGCACCGCACGCGCGCCGACCCGCACCTCCTCACCCTCCCCGGACCGGGCCTCGAGGGCACGCGCCCCCTCCGCCGACGGCGGGTCGGCCAGCAGGCTGACGTAGTGGCCGTTCAGCTCGCGTCCCCCGGCGAGAGCCACGGCCTCGTCGTACAGCTCGCTCAGCTCGGCAGGGGTGAGCAGCACCACCGGCACCTCGAAGCCGCGGTCGGCTCGCATCGCCTCCTCCATGGCGGCGACGATGCGTGGCCGGGAGCGCAGCGAGGTGCGCACCAGCACGTTGCCGGTCTGGATGTGGGTCTCCACCTCGGTGAAGCCGGCAGCGGACAGCGCGGCGCGCAGCTCGGCCATCGGATAGCTGCGCCTGCCCACGTTGACCGCACGCAGGAACGCGATGAAGCTCGCCACGGCTGCTCCTAGCTGTTGGAGTAGACGGCCGACCCGCCGTCGGGCCCGTCGCTCTCGGGCCCCCGGCCCGCCCAGGTCCAGGCGTAGGCCGGGTCCTCGACCGCGCGGCCGGCCTCGCCGAGGCCGAGGGGCGAGAAGGTGTCGACCATCACCGCGAGCTCGTCGAAGTACTCCACCCCGATGGAGGCCTCGATCGCGCTCGGCTGCGGTCCGTGCGCGTGTCCCCCGGGATGCAGGGAGATCGAGCCGATGCCGATCCCCGACCCCTTGCGCGCCTCGTAGTCACCGCCGACGTAGAACATGACCTCGTCGGAGTCGACGTTGGAGTGGTAGTAGGGCACCGGGATCGACTGCTCGTGGTAGTCCACCTTGCGGGGGCAGAAGTTGCAGACCACGAAGTTGTGGCCCTCGAAGACCTGGTGGACCGGCGGCGGCTGGTGGACCTTGCCGGTGATCGGCATGAAGTCCTCCACGTTGAAGGTGTAGGGGTAGAGGCACCCGTCCCAGCCGACCACGTCGAGCGGGTGCGTGGCGTAGGTGAGCCGCGAGCCGACCAGGCCCGAGGGGCCCTCGCCGCGGTGCTTGACCAGCACCTCGACGTCGGATCCCTCGGCCAGCACCGGCTCACCAGGGCCGTGCAGGTCCCGCTCGCAGTAGGGCGCGTGCTCGAGGAGCTGCCCGAACCGGGAGAGATACCGCTTGGGCGGCGCGATGTGGCTGTTCGCCTCGATGGCGTAGAGCCGGGAGACCTCGCCGTCCCGGTCTCCGGGCAGCCAGCGATGGGTGGTGGCGCGCGGGATGACCACGTAGTCCCCGGTGCGGTAGGCCAGCTCGCCGAACACCGTCTCGACGGTGCCCGCGCCGCTCTCGACGTAGACGCACTCGTCGCCCACCGCGTTGCGGTAGTACGGCGAGGGGGCGTCGCTGACCACGTAGCTGATCCGCACGTCACCGTTGCCCATCAGGAGACGTCGTCCGGTGACCGGGTCACCGCCGCCTGCTGCTGATCGGGCCCAGTCGAGATCGTGCAGGCGCAGGTGCCGCGGCTTCAGCGGATGGTTGGCGGTCGTGGTGAGGTCGGGAAGCTCCCAGACCTGGGTGTCCACGATGGCCGAGGGGACCCCCCGGTGGTAGAGCAGCGAGGAGTCCGAGGAGAAGCCCTCCTCCCCCATCAGCTCCTCGTGGCGCAGCCGCCCCTGTGCGTCGCGGAACGCGGTGTGCCGCCTGTGCGGGACCTCGCCCACGGATCTGTAGTAAGCCACGCCGTCACCCTCTCCTGCCGTGATCTAGCCTCGCAACCATGACCGTGCCGACCTTCCTGCACGCCTTCGTCGACGACGCCGCCATCTTCCCGCCGGGCAACACGCCGCTCGAGCAGGCGGTGCCCGACCACCTGGCCCACCGGCGCGCGGAGTACGCCGACCTCGTCGGTGGTTTCGTGGTCACCGACCTGAAGATCGCCGACCTGGCGCAAGCAGCAGGTGGTCGAGCAGCCGAGCAGGTGGTCGAGCAGCGAGCGCCAGCGAGCGATCAGTCGAGACCCGATCAGTCGGGACCACTGGGCGTCAACCTCGTCGTCACCGGCGGCGCCGGCGCCATCGAACCGGCCGTCACGTGGGTCTCCCGCTCGGAGGGGCTCTCGCTGCGCGCGGTCGAGTTCGCCCTGCGCGACGAGGACGACCTCGCGCACAACGCACGACGGCTGGTCCAGGTCCTCGACTCGCTCCAGGACCAGCTCGGCGAGGCCTTCGAGGAGGTGGTGGTCTTCGCGGAGCCGCCGATGCTGCGCGGCCGCCCGGCACACGGCTGGCTGTCCGCCCTCGACGAGCTCGCCGCCCGCGAGATCCACCTGAAGTTCCGCACCGGTGGCGTCACCGCGGACCTGTTCCCCGGGTCCCGAGACCTGGCGCAGTGCCTCGACGCGGCGCTGGACCGCGAGCTGCCGTTCAAGTGCACCGCCGGCCTGCACCATGCCGTGCGGCAGCACGACCCGGGGACCGGCTTCGCCCACCACGGGTTCCTCAACGTGCTGCTCGCCACCCGCGCCGCGCTCGACGGCGCCACCTCCGAGGAGGTGGTCGCGACACTGGAGGAGACCGACGCCGCCGTGCTCGCGGAGAGGATCGCCGTCGACCCCGACGAGGCGGCGCGCACCCGGCGCTGGTTCACCTCCTTCGGGTCGTGCAGCGTCCTCGAGGCGCACGAGGACCTCGTCGAGCTGGGCTTGCTGCCGTGACCTGGGTCGAGGGTGCCGCCGGCTCGCCGTACGACCTGGACAACCTGCCCTACGGCGTGTTCTCCACCCCCGGCACGGAGCCACGGGTGGGCGTGCGCATCGGCGACCACGTGCTCGACGCGGCCGCCACGGCAGCACTGGGTGGCGACCCGGGCGACGGGCCGCACCTCGCAGCGGCGTGGGCACAGCCCGGGCTGGAGACCTTCCTCGCGATGGGGCGGGGCGCCTGGGAGACCGCGCGGGCGTGGCTGAGCGAGGTGCTCGGCGAGGAGGTGCACCGCCGCCGGGTGGCGCCGCTGCTCGTCCCCGTCGGCGAGGTCACCATGCACCAGCCGTTCGCGGTGGCCGACTACGTCGACTTCTACGCCTGCGAGCAGCACGCCACCAACGTCGGCAGGATCTTCCGGCCCGACGGGGAGGCACTGACCCCGAACTGGAAGCACCTCCCGATCGGCTACCACGGACGTGCGGGCACGGTCGTGATCTCCGGCACCGACGTGCGGCGCCCGCAGGGCCAGCGGAAGGCCCCCGAGGAGGCCCTGCCCACCTACGGACCCAGCCGACGACTGGACATCGAGGCCGAGCTCGGCTTCGTGGTGGGCACGCCCACCGAGCTGGGCCAGCAGGTCACCACCGCAGCGTTCCGGGACCACGTCTTCGGGGTGACCCCGCTCAACGACTGGTCCGCGCGAGACCTCCAGGCGTGGGAGTACGTGCCGCTCGGCCCCTTCCTCGGCAAGTCGTTCGCCACCTCGATCAGCCCGTGGGTCACGCCGCTGGCCGCGTTGGACGCGGCGCGCGTGGACCTCCCCGGCCAGGACCCGCCGCCGCTGGAGTACCTCCGGGTGGCCGAGCCGGCCGGCTACGACATCGCCTTCGAGGTCGTCCTCAACGGCGAGGTGGTCAGCCGGCCGCCGTACGCCGCGATGTACTGGTCCCCGGCGCAGATGCTCGCCCACCTGACCGTGAACGGCGCGTCGCTGCGCACCGGCGACCTGTTCGCCAGCGGCACCGTCAGCGGCGACGACCCGGACCAGCGCGGCTCGTTCCTGGAGCTGAGCTGGGGCGGTCGCGAGCCACTCGCCGGCGGCCGCACCTTCCTCCTCGACGGCGACAGCGTCACGCTGCGGGCCACCGCCCCCGGCGCACTCGGTGGCCGGATCGCGCTCGGCGAGGTGAGTGGCACCATCCTCGCGATTGCATAGGGCACCTATGTAAAGTGGTGGACGTGAGCAACCAGACCGTGCGCCGCCTGAGCAACGACCTCGTCGTGCTCAGCGCCCGCCTCGTGCGGGAGGTGCGGCGCAACACCGTCGACCTGCCGGCGGCCGGCACCCGGTTGATGAGCCTGCTCGACGAGCTCGGGCCCAGCACGATCGGCGCCCTGGCACAGGCCGACCGCTGCAGCCAGCCGACGATGACCGGACTGGTCAACGGGCTGGTGGACAAGGGGTGGCTGGCGCGAGGGCCGCACCCGGACGACGCCCGCTGCACGCTGATCTCGATGACCCCCGAGGGCCGTCGGGCGCTCACCGCCGTACGCCGCCGCAACGCCACCCTCGTGGCCGAGCGGATCGAGGCGTCCGGCCGCTCCCCCGAGGAGCTGGCCACCGCCGTGGCCGTCCTGTCCGACGTGTTGAGAGTAGGAGCCGAGTGCTGAAGCAACCGCGCGCCGTGTGGGCCGTCGCCTTCGCGTGCGTCATCGCGTTCATGGGGATCGGCCTGGTCGACCCCATCCTGAAGCCCATCGCCGACGAGCTCGGCGCCTCACCCAGCCAGGTCTCCCTGCTGTTCACCAGCTACATGGCGGTCATGGGCGTGGCGATGCTGATCACCGGCGTGGTCTCCTCCCGCATCGGCGCCAAGCGCACGCTGCTGGCCGGGCTGGTGCTGATCATCGTCTTCTCGGCGCTGGCCGGGGCCTCCGACAGCGTCGGGGCCATCGTCGGCTTCCGCGCCGGCTGGGGGCTGGGCAACGCACTGTTCATCGCGACCGCACTGTCGACGATCGTGATGTCGGCCCGCGGGTCGGTGGCGCAGGCGATCATCCTCTTCGAGGCCGCCCTGGGCCTCGGCATCGCGATGGGGCCGATCGTGGGCGGTCAGCTCGGCTCGATCGCCTGGCGGGCGCCCTTCTTCGGGGTGGCAGTGCTGATGACGATCGCCCTGGTCGCCACCACCTTCTTCCTTCCCGCCACACCACCGGCGCAGCGTCGAACCTCGCTGGCGGACCCGTTCAAGGCACTGCGGCACCCGGGCCTGCTCACGATCGCGCTGACCGCGCTGTTCTACAACATGGGCTTCTTCACCCTGCTGGCGTTCACGCCCTTTCCCCTGGACATGAGCGCCTCGCAGGTCGGCTGGATCTTCTTCGGCTGGGGCCTGCTGCTGGCGTTCACCTCGGTCTGGGTGGCCCCGATCCTGCAGCGCCGCTTCGGCTCGGTCACGACCGTGCTGGGCTCGCTGGCGCTCTTCGGGCTCGACCTCGCGGCGATGGCCGTCCTCACCGACTCCAAGGCCGCGCTGGTGGTCGGCGTGATCGTGGCGGGCGCCTTCCTCGGCGTCAACAACACCGTGATCACCGAGGCCGTGATGGGCGCCGCCCCGGTCGAGCGCCCGGTCGCCTCGGCGGCCTACAGCTTCGTGCGGTTCTCCGGCGGCGCCGTCGCGCCGTACGCCGCGGGCAAGCTCGGCGAGAACGTCTCGGTGCACGCCCCGTTCTGGATGGGTGCCGGGGCCGTCTTCCTCGGTGCCGGGATCCTGCTCGTGGGTCGCCGCTTCGTCGAGGGCGCCGCCGTCCCCCCCTCGCACAGCACCGACGAGGGCGAGCTGATGGCCGTCGGCGACGCCGGCTGACCGGCGCCGCCGGGACCGCTCAGAGGTTGCCGCGGGCGTCCTGCTCGCGCTCGATGGCCTCGAAGAGTGCCTTGAAGTTGCCCTTGCCGAAACCGAGCGAGCCGTGCCGCTCGATGAACTCGTAGAACACCGTGGGGCGGTCCCCCATCGGCTTGGTGAAGATCTGCAGCAGGTAGCCGTCCTCGTCCCGGTCGACCAGGATCTTGCGCTTCTTCAGCTCCTCGATCGGCACCCGCACCTCCCCGATCCGGGCCCGCAGCTCCGGGTCGTCGTAGTAGGAGTCCGGGGTGTCGAGAAACTGGATCCCGTTGGCCCGCAAGATGTCCACCGAGCGCAGGATGTCACCGGTGGCGAGGGCGATGTGCTGGCAGCCGGCGCCGTCGTAGAACTCGAGGTACTCGTCGATCTGCGACTTCTTGCGCGCGACCGCGGGCTCGTTGAGCGGGAACTTCACGCGGTGGTTGCCGCTCGCGACGACCTTGCTCATCAGCGCCGAGTAGTCGGTGGCGATGTCGTCGCCGATGAACTCCGCCATGTTCGTGAACCCCATCACCTGGTGGTAGAACTCCACCCACTCGTCCATCCGACCGAGCTCGACGTTGCCGACGCAGTGGTCGACTGCCTGGAACAGGCGCGGGGGGTGTCCCTCGGGCCGCTCCACCCTCGTCGTGGCGGCGGTGTAGCCCGGCAGGTAGGGACCGTCGTAGCGGCTGCGGTCGACCAGGGTGTGCCGGGTCTCGCCGTAGGTCGCGATGGCGGCGATGCGGACCGTGCCGTGCTCGTCGGACTCGTCGTGCGGCTCGACCAGGACGGTCGCGCCGACCGAGCGGGCGTGCTCGATGCACCTGTCCACGTCGGGGACCTCCAGGGCGAGGTCGACCACGCCGTCGCCGTGGTGGCGGTGGTGGTCCAGCACCGGGCTGTCGGGGGTCACGCCCCCGGTGAACACGAACCGGGCGCTGCCCGAGCGCAGGACGTAGGACTTGGCGTCGCGGCAGCCGGTCTCCGGGCCGCGGTAGGCCTCGAGGTCCATCCCGAGGGCGAGCTGGTAGAAGGTGGCGGTCTGGGTCGCGTTGCCGACGACGAAGCCGACGGAGTCCATCGCCGTGACCGGGAACGGGTCGGTGGTGGCGTCGTACTCCACGAGGCCGACGAGCTGCCTGAGCTGGTCGATGGTCAGGTCGGCACGGATCTCTTCCGGGGTCAGCGAACTCATGGCCCTAGAATGCGGCCGAAGAACAATGTGCGCAACGCACCCGTGAGTCACTAGACACATTGCATAGCCTGGAGGCGACCAATGGACCACCTCGACCGCAATCTGATCGAGCTGTTCGCAGCCGAGCCGCGCGTCGGGGTGCTCGAGGCCTCCCGGCGCCTGGGGGTGGCGCGCGGCACCGTGCAGGCCCGTCTCGACCGGCTGCAGTCCACCGGGGTGGTCGCAGGCTGGGGGCCCCAGCTCGAGCCGGCCTGCTTGGACCACCCCGTCACGGCGTTCTTGACCCTGGAGATCCGCCAGGGCGCCGGGCACGAGAACGTCGGTGCGCACCTCGCCACGATCCCCGAGCTGCTCGAGGCCTACACCGTGACCGGGCCCGGTGACATGTGGTGCCGTGTCGTCGCCAGGTCCAACAGCGACCTGCAACGGGTCATCGACCGGGTCCTGGCCCACGAGGGGATCGTGCGCTGCTCCACGGTGATCGCCCTGGCCACCCAGGTGCCGCACCGGGTGCTGCCCCTGCTGGCGACGGTCGCCTCAGGCTGACCCGCCGGTCGCCCAGTCGCGCAGCAGGTCGATCCGCCTCGCCAGCTGGTCCGCGTTGGCCGCGGCCGCGGCCGGGCCGCCGCACTCCTTGCGCAGCGCTGCGTGGGTGACCCCGTGCGGCCGACCGGTGCGGTGGTACCACGCCGCCACCAGCCCGTTCAGCTCGCGGCGCAGCACCGCCAGCCGCTCGTGGGTGGCCAGCTCGCGCGACTCCTCGCCCTGCGGCACCGGTGCGCGCCGCGCCCGCTCGCTCTGCCGGTGCCGGAGCAGGTCACGCACCTGGTCGGGCTCGAGCAGGCCCGGGATCCCGAGGAAGTCCATCTCCTCCTCCGACCCCACGTGCACCTCCCCGGAGTGGCCGAACTCGGCGCCGTCGTAGAGCACCCGGTCGAAGGTGGCCTGCGAGCCGAGGGCCTCGAAGGGCAGCCCGTCCTCGTCCGCGGACGCCGCCTCTGCGCGCTGAGCCTGCTGCACCAGCGCGTCCTCGGCGGCGAAGATGTCGCCCTCCTCGGTGATCGTGCGCCCCAGCACGTGGTCGCGCTCGAGCTCCATCTGCGAGGCGTGCTCGAGCAGCACCGGGATGGAGGGCACGAAGATCGAGGCCGTCTCCCCGCGCCTGCGGGCCCGGACGAACCGTCCGACCGCCTGGGCGAAGAACAGCGGGGTCGCGGTCGTGGTCGCGTAGACGCCGACCGCCAGCCGCGGCACGTCGACCCCTTCGGAGACCATCCGGACGGCCACCATCCAGCGCGACTCGTCCTCGGCGAAGCCGGCGATCTTCCGCGAGGCCGCCTTCTCGTCCGAGAGCACCACCGCCGGCTTCTCGCCGCAGACCTGGGCCAGCACGCGGGCATAGGCGCGCGCGGACTCCTGGTCGGTGGCGATCACCAGCCCACCGGCGTCGGGGACGTGCCGGCGCACCTCGGAGAGCCGGCGGTCGGCTGCCTCGAGCACCGAGGGGATCCAGGACCCCTGGGGGTCCAGGGCCGTGCGCAGCGCGTGCGCGGTCATGTCCTTGGTCAGCGGCTCCCCGAGCCGGGCGGCCACCTCGTCCCCCGCACGCGTGCGCCACTGCATCGCCCCGCTGTAGGCCATGAAGAGCACCGGTCGCACGACGTGGTCGGCCAGCGCGTGGGCGTAGCCGTAGGTGAAGTCGGCCACCGAGCGCGGGACCCCGTCGGCGTCGGGCGCGTAGGTGACGAACGGGATCGGGTTGACGTCGGACCGGAACGGGGTGCCGGTCAGCGACAGCCGACGTCGTGCCGGCTCGAAGGCCTCGCGCACCGCCTCGCCCCAGGAGAGCGCGTCGCCGGCGTGGTGCACCTCGTCGAGGATCACCAGGGTGTTGAACCGTTCGGTGCGGATCCGGTGGGCGAGCGGGTTGGCCGCGACCCCCGCGTAGGTCAGGGCGACGCCGACGTAGTCGCTGGCGGTGCGGCCCTTGCGCCCCGAGTAGCTGGGGTCCAGCGGGATGCCCACCTTGGCCGCTGCCTGTGCCCACTGAGTCTTCAGGTGCTCGGTGGGGGCCACCACCGTGATCCGGTCGATCACCCGTCGCGAGAGCAGCTCGGCGGCCACCGTGAGCGCGAAGGTGGTCTTCCCGGCGCCGGGCGTCGCGACCGCGAGGAAGTCGCGCGGGTTGTCCTCGAAGTACGCCGTCAGCGCCGCGGACTGCCACGCACGCAGGCTCGTCGCCGTCCCCCAGGCCGCACGGTCGGGGTAGGCCGGGGGCAGCAGGTCGAGCTTGGCGTGCGGGGAGGTCTCGGTCGGGGGCGGGTCGGGCGGGGTGTGTCGCTCAGCCAAGCCGCTACAACCGCCACTTCTCGAACGCGGTGTCCATGCGCCGCACCTGGCCCGCCGTGAAGTAGCTCATGCACGCGTCGAGCGAGTAGTCCATGAAGTCGCGCACCGGGTCGCTGCCCGGCGCCGTGCAGGTGTCCCGCGAGGTCTGGCAGTAGTAGCTCGGCTCCGCCTCGGCGGGCGTGTCCTCGACCAGGTCGTTCTGGGTGCTGCAGCCACCCTGGAAGGTGTGGAAGAGCCCCAGCCAGTGGCCGGTCTCGTGCACCACCGTGTCGCCGAGGTTGTAGCCGCGGGCGGACCCGCCCGGCATCGCCGCGACGTTGACGGTGACCCCGTCCTGCTGGGGGTCGCTGGTGTACTGCCACGGGAAGCGCGCCCAGCCCAGGACGGGGTACTGCCGGGGCCCGCCGCCGTTGATGTAGAGGTTCAGGGTGCGCGGGTAGCCCACGTGCAGGGCGTGCTTCATCCGCTGGTCGCGGGGACCGTTGAGGAAGGCGTGGTACCAGCCGTCGCGCTTGGTGTAGTCGATGCGCACCAGGTTGAACCGGTAGTGGGTGTCGGGTGACCAGTGGCTCTGCCGCCCCGCGAAGGAGCTGTTCAAGATGGCCAGCAGCCGGTTGACCCGGCGCGGCCCGGCGGGCACCCGCTCACCGCGGTGGGTGCCCTTGATCACGTGCACGAACACGGCGACGTTGATCACCGAGGGCAGCCGCGGCATCACCTCGCGCCGCACGTAGCGCGGTTCGGTCTGCTCCTGCGGGAGGGCGTCGAGGTCGGCCTGGGTGACCGTGGAGTGGTCACCGTGCCGGCGCCACGCCGGCACGTCGTCACCACGGATGCGGGCCAGGCCGCTCAGGCAGGGAGCGACCGAGGCAGCCGGCGCACCTACCGGCGCACCCGTGGCGGGCCGGGCGGCGGCGGGCTGGGCCAGTGCCACGGGCAGGCCGAGGATCGCCAGTGCCAGCAAGGGGATCGCGGCACGCTGGGGCAGCCTCACTCGCCCTCCCCGGCGTGCATGCTCTCCCAGATCTCCTTGCACTCGGGGCAGACCGGGAACCGCTGCGGGTCCCGGCTGGGCACCCAGACCTTGCCGCACAGCGCCACCACCGGGGTGCCGTTGATCATGGCGTCCATCAGCTTGTCCTTGGGGACGTAGTGAGACAGGCGCTCGTGGTCACCGTCGTCGGTGGTCCGGGTCCGCTGGTCGAGCCGCGTGTCCTCCAGGACACCGGTCCCGAACCCCGTTGTCTGCTCGCTGCTCTGGCTGCTCACCGAGGCATCCTAACGCTCGACCCCCCTCGTCCCGGACATCTGGCGGGGGGCGAGCCCCGGGCGGCCCGGGGTATGACGAACCCCAGGCCGGGTGGGAGGGAGGCGCGCGGAGGGAGGGCCACGCGCCCCGGGGCCTGGGGCTCGTCAGACTGGGGGGATCAGGCCGCGAGAGCCGCCTTGATCCGGTCCACGAAGGACTCGCGTGCCCCGCGATCGGGCTGGCGATCGGGCTGGCGATCGAGCTGGCGATCGGGCTGGCGATCGAGCTGGGGCGCTGGCTTGGGCGCGGCGGTCGTGCCACCCAGCTCGAGACCCTCGCGGGCTGCTCGCTCCACGCGCCGGCCGACCTCGGCCGCGCGCGGGCCCTGGCCGCGGGCCAGGCCCGCGGCCACCGCGAGCCGCTGCCACTCCCGCTCCCGTGCGCGCCGCATCGCGGCGCTCATCGCGGCGGTCTGCGGCGCCGCGGCGCAGCGGTCGAGCACCAGCCGCAGGCCGGGCTCCTGCTCGGCGGTGGCGCGCCACGCGGCGGCCACGGCGGTCTCGAGGTCCATCGGCTCGCGCGACATTGCGCGCTCGATGTTCCCCGAGAGCCGCGCGTGCCACTTCAGCAGCAGCGCGCCGAGCAGGTCGATCTCGTCGGTGAAGTTCTCGGCCACGCCGGGCACCTGCGCGGGCAGGACACCGTCGCGGCGGTGGTTCGCGGCGTCAACGACAGCACGGAGGATCTCCCCGCGACTGTGGAAGGCGGTCCAACTCATGGTCTGCACCTCTCGGATTAGTTCACATACCGCTAGTACGTACTCACAGTATGTACCCGGGGTGCCGGACACAAACCTGACGCGGCGTGACGTCACCCACACCGCGGCACGAGCCGCCCTAGACTGCCCGCATGACCCGTTCCCACGCCGAGAAGCTGCTCACCAGCCTCCCCAAGGTCCCGGGAACCTCGCGTCGCCAGCAGTTCTCCGCCTCGACCAAGCGCGCGCTGATCGACGTGGCCACCGCCGAGTTCAGCGAGCACGGGTACGGCGGGACCAGCCTGGACTCGATCGTGGCCGGCGCCCGGGTCACCAAGGGGGCGCTCTACCACCACTTCAGCGGCAAGCAGGGCGTCTTCGAGGCGGTCTTCGCGCGGGTCGAGGACGATGCGTCGAAGAAGATCAAGGCTGCCCTGCGTGGTGCCACCGACCCGTGGGAGAAGGCCCGTGCCGGGCTGCGCGAGTTCCTCGAGATCGTCCAGGACCAGGCCTACCAGCGCATCGTCATCCAGGACGGGCCGGCGATCCTCGGCTACGAGCGCTTCCGCGAGCAGGAGGAGCGCTCCAGCTACGGGATCGTCCAGGACATCGTCGGCTCGGTCCTCGAGGCCTCCACCTACGAGCTCGACGAGCCGATGAAGCAGACCTTCAGCAGGATCTTCTTCGGGGCCATGTCGGCCGCCGGCGAGAGTGTCTCCACCGCGGAGGATCCCAAGCAGGCGGTCGCCCGCATCGAGGCCGCGATCCTGTTCATCCTCGAGGGCATCCGCTCGCTGGCCGAGCAGGGCATCACCCTCACCGACCCGGCCGCGGGCTGACGGGATCGCCCGCTACTTGCGCAAGGTCACCCTTCCGCCCGCCTTGTCGGTGGGGACCAGCTCGATCCACACGTGTCCGGCGGGGACCTTCAGCGGGCCGGCGCTGGTGCTCAGCTCGATCGGGGCCTGCTTGGAGGACTTGTGCCAGGTGCCGTTGAGCACCTTGCCCTGGTGGAACAGCTGCATCCGGCCCTTCCCGGAGTACAGCGTCTCTGGCACCGGGTTGCCCGCGGGGTCGAGGTAGCCGGCGTCACCCTCGCGGACCCGGATGACCAGCACGCTGTCGGGCCGGAACTGCTGGCCGTCGGCAGCGAAGCTGTTCTGGTTGCGGTACCTGCCGCCCTGGTAGCGCCAGGAGGTGGTGTGGGAGCGGCTGAAGACCGCCTCGAAGCTGGTCGCGGCCCGGTCACCGGTGAAGTCCGACTGCGTGCCCCAGGGCAGGTAGCTCGCCGGCACCACCGCCTTGTCCGTGACGGCCTTGAGCAGCTTGGGGATGTCCACCATCAGGTTGTACGGCGCGCGGCGGCTGCTCTCCCGGAAGTAGCCGGGCCCGCCCTCGGTGAAGAAGTCGATCTTGGCGCGCTTGAGCCGGCGCAGCGTCGGCGGGGCCGCCCCGCTCGCGACGACGACCCCGTGCGCGGGCTTGACGATGCCGATGTCGGAGGCGCGCATCGAGCGCACCGGTCCGACCACGCCGGGCAGGTGCTGGTAGAAGAAGACCGCGAGACGGGTCCGACCCCCCTCGACCAGCTCCTCGGTGATCAGGTCCGCCTTCTTCAGTCCCACCTGGGGCCGGCTGCTCTCGGTGTTGTCGATCTTGGTGACCAGGACCGGATGCTCGGGAGTGTCTCCGGTGACCGGCTCCCCCGTGAGGGGCCACAGCGCCGCCAGCTCGGTGCCACCCGTGATCGGCTGGGAGTCCGGCTTCTTCGCGCTGGCCTTCTCACCCCCGCACCCGGCGAGTGTCACCATCAGCGCCAGCGCGGCCAGGACGGCGAGGAGTCGTGTGGACCGGTGGCTCGATCCGCGGACGAAGGGGGCACGGAGGTGCATGCGGTCAGCATGCCAAGGCGGGCCCCGCGATCACCGCAGGGCCCGCCCGTGTCGAGCAGCAAATCAGGGGGTTCTCAGATCTTCGCCCCGCCGTCGACGTAGAGGGTCTGCCCGGTGATGTAGGACGCCTCGTCGCTGCACAGGAACGCGGCCGCCGCGGCGATGTCCTCGGGGTACCCCACCCGCTTGACCGGGTTGGCCTCGGCGTTGAGCTTGCGGAACTCCTCGACGTCCAGCTTCAGCCGTCGGGCGGTGTCGTCGGTCATCTCGGTGGCGATGAACCCCGGCGCGATCGCGTTGACGTTGACGCCGAACGCTCCGAGCTCCAGAGCCAGGGTGCGGGTGAAGCCCTGCACGCCAGCCTTCGCCGCCGAGTAGTTGGCCTGGCCGCGGTTGCCGTTGGCCGAGACGCTGGAGAGGTTCAAGATCTTGCCGTACTTCTGCTCCACGAACGTCTTCTGCGCAGCCTTGCTCATCAAGAACGCGCCCTTGAGGTGGACGTTCATCACCGCGTCCCAGTCCTCCTCGGTGAGCTTGAAGAGCAGGTTGTCGCGGGTGATCCCGGCGTTGTTCACCAGCACGTGCAGCCCGCCCAGCTCCTCGACGACGCGGCCGACCGCGGCCTCGACGGAAGCAGCGTCGGAGACGTTGCAGCCGACACCGATGGCCTTGGCGTCACCCCCGAGCCCCTCGGCCGTGGCCTGCGCCTGCGCCTCGTCGAGGTCGAGCACCGCGACCGCGGCCCCCTCCTCGGCGAACCGCTTGGCAGTGCCGGCGCCGATCCCTCGCGCGCTGCCGGTGACGATCGCCACCCGTCCGTCGTAACGACCCATCTGGCTGTCCTCTCGAGCTCGACTGAAGTCCGTCGTTCACTCTAGTGCGGCACCGATCCGCGCCGCCCACGCGTCCCGGTCGGCGGCGTCGGCGTACGACGTGCGCGGCCAGAAGAAGCCGCGCAGCCCGTCCCCCTTGGTGCGCGGCACCACGTGGCAGTGCAGGTGCGGCACCGACTGCGAGACCACGTTGTTCATCGCGACGAACGAGCCCTGGGCACCCAGCGCCGTCACCATCGCCGCTGCCAGCCGCTGCGCGGCGCCGAGGAAAGGGTCCCGCAGGGCTGCCGGGAGCTCGACGAGGGTCGCCACGTGGCGGCGAGGCACGAGCAGGACGTGGCCCTTGAACAGCGGACGGATGTCGAGGAACGCGACCAGGTCGGGGTCGCTCCACACCACCGACGCCGCGGTCTCCCCCGCCGCGACCCGGCAGAACAGGCAGTCCGTCACGAGTCCTCGCGGGCCGGGGCGTCCTGCGGCGAGCCACCGAACCGCGCCTGCACGAAGGCAAGCGCGACGAGCGCGACGAGCACCGACGCGGTGAAGCCCCAGACGTCCACGGCCAGGAAGTCCAGGCCGAGGAGCAGGTTGAGCGCCAGGCCCCCGATCCCGGAGGCGATCACGCCCACCGCCAGCTGGACGCCGACCGGCGGGTCGTCCCTCTCGTGACGGAGGTACCAGACCAGGCCGCCGACGATCAGGCCCGCAACGAGGTAGGCGAACATGCCCGCAGCGTAGCGAAAGCGCGGCGCCGGAGGCGGCCGCTCAGCGGACGTGCCGGAGCGCCCGGCAGCTCGCGCACGACCACGAGCGCGTCCCGTCGGGTGCACGCCGGAGCTTGTGGTTGCGCGCTCCCCCCACACACGGGCAGGGCAGCACCCGCACGGTCCAGCGTGGCTCGTAGCCAGCCAGCGCCCATCCCTGGAGGTCCAGGTCGGCGGTGTCGTCGAGCGCGGCGACGAGGCCGTCGAGGACCTCCTGGGGCCCGGTTCCGTGCGCGGCTGCGTGCTCCTCGACCATCGCCATGCGCGCGGCCGGCGGGACCAGGCGCAGGGCTCGCGCGAGGTCCTCCGGCGACCCGGACGGCGCGGCGATGACCAGGGTCTGCTTGTGTCCCGCGGACGCCGCGACCGTGTCGACCAGGGAGGCCCGCGACGGGGGCACCGGCGCGGCCGGGGTCGCACCTGCGGGGCGGTGGCGCCGCTGCCGCCAGGCCTCGCCCACCGTGTAGCGAGCCAGCGCGAGCGCGAGCAGCGCACCGAGGGCGAGGAGGGATCGGCCCCCCGGCGGGCGCGGGGGGTTGCCCTCGCAGGCAGTTCCGTCGTGGTCAGCGTCGAGGCGGTCGGGGTCGCCGGGGTGACTCTCGAGGTAGGACTGTGCCGAGGAGCTGCTGACCAGATCCGCGCAGTCGACGTCGGCGACCGCGGCCGGCGCCAGGAGCAGCCCCGCGCCGCACCACCCGGCCACCAGGGCCAGGAGTAGCCGGATCCGGATGCGGGCCACGGTCGTCCTCGTGGGTTCGCGTCGGCTCCTGCGGCCGACCAACGGGTAGGAACCTTCCTGTTGGCCCGGAGCCGCCCGCCGAAACCCACCCCGTCCGATATGTCGGCATGATCCCTCGACTGCACCAGACCAGTGCGGTCGACCACTTGCGCCGGCGGCCGGAACGTGCTGCGGGCCCACACGGTCGCCTCCCAGCCGCCGCCTCGCACGCGAAGCCCCTGGAGCCGCCGGAGTACGCCCTAGTGGCCCGGGTCCTGGGCCTGGTCGAGGACGGCGCTGGTCGGCAGGGTCCTGCGCACCAAGGAGTGCGCGACGAGGCTGAGCTTCTCGTTGTGCTGCCGGGAGTAGGTGCGGAGCGCCACGAAGGCGGTCTCCATGTCGACCTGTCCGGACTGGGCCAGCAGCCCCTTGGCCTGCTCGATCACGATCCGACTGCTCAGTGCGCTCTGCAGCTGTTCGGCGAGGATCGAGCCGCGGTAGACCGAGCGCTGCTGGAGGATCCCGATGGTGGCCACGTCGGTCAGCGCGCGGGCGATGCGTTGGTCCGCCGCGCCCAGCGGTGACTCCTCCTTGTTGAACAGGTTCAGACCGCCGATCGTCTCCTCACGCAGACGCATGGGCACCGCGTGCACCGAGGTGAACCCGGCGGTGCGGGCGGCCTCGGCGAACCGAGGCCACGGGGTGTCACCGGTCAGGTCCTCGACGGTCACGGGTTGGCCGGTGCGGACCGACTCCAGACAGGGGCCGCCCTCCTGGCTCTGGAGCTGGAAGAGCTCCAGCAGACGCGTCGCCTCGCTCGAGGACGCCATCAGCTGCAGCGTGCCGCGATGGTCGATGAGCAGCAACCCCGCCTCGGCCACGTCCAGGAGCTCCACGCAGGTGTGCACGAGACGGTCCAGGAGGTCGATGACGTCGTAGTCGTCGACGAGCGTGTCTGCCAGCCCCGCGAAACGCTCTGCCAATAGCGCAGCTCGCTCAATCTCGGTGGTCGGGTGCGTGGTGCGCGGGTTCTTCATCGGGTCTCCTTCGAGAGGCGCCGGCGACCGCTGACCACGTCGGCGGCAAGCTCGTTGATGGTCAGGCCATCGGCGAAGGCGGTGGCCCGCAGCCGGCTCATGGCGTCCTCGATGCTGCTGTCGATCTGGGCCATCACCATGCCGGCGGCCTGGTGGACGGTCATGTTGATGCTGACCGGAGCCTCGTGGTCGCCATAACCGTGGGGTGTTCCGAGCACGATGAGTCCCACTTGCTCGACCGAGGACAGCGCGGCGCTGAACTGTGGTCGGCTCAGCGGGCCCGGCGCCTGACGATAGAAGTCGACCGCCCCCAGCCAGATCGCACCGATTCGGATCGGGAAGGCGAAGATCGCGCGGGCGCCGGTCCTGGTCGCCTCCGTGCGGAAGACGGGCCAGCGCCTGGCCACGGCATCCCCTGGGTCGGCCAGGTCGGCCACGAGCACCGAGTCACCGGTCGCGACAGAGTCGACACAGGGGCCCTCGCCGAGAGTCACCTGCAGACGCTCGATCCCCGCGGCGATGTCGTCGGAGGCGTAGAGGGGGTCCCGGGTGCCGTCCGTGTCCACGATGGACACGCCGGCGCCGTCGAGGCCCGCGGCCCGGCAGCAGGACCGCATGAGGCCGTCGAGCTCTCCGGCTGGGGGGCGGTTCATCGCTGGCTCTCTGCCGAAGTCGTCGTGGGTGGATCTGGTCCGCACTGCGTCGCCTGCCCGAGGTCACACATGAGGTGGGTTCGCGCTCTTCTGGCAGCCTACGCCGCGCGAGCGTCCTGCACAGCCCCGAGCGACGCCACGGGCTGGGAGAGGGCCGGTGACGCGCGCCTCGAACCCCTCACTCCGGGAGCAGACCGTCGGTGCGTGGATCGCTCGGGAACCCGTCCCCGGCGAGCTCTGCTTCGGTGAAGTCCCTTCGGCGGATCGTGATCCCGAATTGGGCCAGCAGGCTCCGCCTCTCCTTCCCGGGAGGGGGCATGTCCGCTATCCGGGGATAGGGCGGGGGTACGCGCCGCCCGTCGTGGGCAGCTGCACCCGTCCCCTGCGATGGCACTGCCACGGCATTCGGTGGGGTGATCAGCCACTCCGGCCGGTAAGCCGGGTGGTGGGCATACCGGAGTGCCAGCGCCCGGAGCGCCCGGCAAGGCCGAGAGTCCTCCTTGGGGCACCTCCCGCAGCGTGTGATCGTCTTCCGGCCGCTGAACGAGACGACCGTCATGGTGCGGTCCTGGTGCCGCTCGACCTCGGCGGCGAGCCCCGGGTCACGGGCCAGCAGGAAGTCGTGGATGCTCAGGAGGTGGGGGACGACGGGCATCGTGACGCTCCTCGAAGAGATGGTGCGCCACCCGAGGTCCGGGGGTGAAGGACTTGCCCACGACACTACGCCCGTCTGGACAACGAGGCCACCTTGGCCGGCATCTTGATTGCTTGGTTGGCCGGATCTTCGCGAGAAATGCACGACGCCCAGGTCAGAAGCCAGCCAGTCAGTCTGCGTGACCCGACCTGTCACCCGGCCCGGCGATGGTCAACCCGGGTCTGATGGCAAAGACCCGAACCGGTGCCCACTGCATTGGCGAAAGTGTTCGCGCTCTGTGCGCGAAGACCCCTCGTGTTGGTTGGTT
>CAVQCB010000005.1:0-168248 GCA_963710895.1 uncultured Actinomycetota bacterium | reverse complement strand
TGACGCTCACGTTTGCGCGTCCTGGTCGTAGCGGTGGGGGGCACGTGCTCATCCTGTACCACTGGGCAGGCGTAGTCGGGGCGTTCGATCTGGCAAATGGTTTCGCTGGCCGCACTGTCGCCCCGCACGGTTCAACCGATGAGGCGACGTGCGGCCTTAGCGAGCATCGACGACGCCTTGCCGGCCGCAAGGTCATGGAACTCAGGCGGCAGGTCGATCCTGCGGCCCGTCCGTTCGGCGAGGCCGGCGGCCAATTCCAGGAACGCTCCTGCATCGCGGCGTCCCGGCAGGACCGTCACCAACTCCTGGAGAGCGTCGAGGATGGGCAGCACGGCTTCGTCGCTGGCGCGGGCGCATTCGCCCAGCCCGCTACTGATGCGCTGTCCGACGACAATGTCGTCGGTGAGCAGGAGCGCTGCCTGGTGCCCAAGTTCCTTGCCATCGAGAACGCCGTGCCGAGCGAGATCGAGGACCGCGTCCTGCGCGGCGGTCCGGCCGCGCGCGTCCTTGGCCGCGAGCGCCAGGACCAGCGCTGAGGATGCCGGCGGTCCGTTGGCTGTCCGGGCTCGTGCGATCGCATCGATGGCCTGAACGGAGCAGGCGCGATCCTTGCGCAGGTCGCGGTGCAGGTACGGGTGAGCGTGGGCGGCCAGGACATCGTGGTCGTGCGGAAGCAGGGCTGCCCCCATCCCCAGTGTCTGCTCGAAGTGCGATTCGTACTCGCCGTAGGCAGCCTCCGGCCCGACCGTCGCTCCGGGTTTCGATCTGGCGAGGATGCCCGCGGCGGCGTGACCTTCGCTCCCCTCTTCATCGAGGAAGGTCGGGATCCGTCGTTCGGGCTCCCAGTTGACGCGCTGATAGGAGGCGATCTGTCGCAGCCACTTGGAGCTGCTTCCCCTGCTGCGACAGGGCGACGGCTGCAGACTTCCGCATCGACCTCGGGATAGCGACATCTGACCGAGCGCTGGCCGGGACCCGGAGCAGCGCAATGGCCAGCTCGAGTTCGAGGATCGGACGAGACCGACTCACATCACTCAAGCGTCGGTTGAGTTCGTTGGCGTCGAGGGTGAAGTCGGTTCTCGTCGGTAGTGCGAGCGAGGTGTGGCTGCCTTCGCGGACGGCGTGCGCTATGCCGGTGAGCCGCCGACCGATCGCCCCGACCAGGGTCTGTGGGGCGGCTGCTTCGGCCGGGAAGATCGTGTGGCCGAGCAGGATCGGCCAGTCTCCGTGGCGCACTCGCTTGCGTGGAGTCAGCCAGGCAAGAGTCAGGATGCGAGCTGCGATGCGTGGATCGTCCTGGTAGTACTCCACGGCGGCTGCGCGAGTCTGGAGCAGCTCCGCGGTCGAGGGGCGATCGTCGGCGAGGCGCAGGAGTCCGTCGATGGCGTGTTCCATGTCGAGGGGGTTGATTTCCTCGAAGAGGCCGAGGAGTACCTCGGCGAGCTCGTCGGCCGATCCGACGGGCTGGACGGACCCGGCCTGGGGCCGCGACTCGGGCTGAAGCGGAGCGAACTGCTGTGGTTCCGCCGTCGTCGCTGCTCCGCCGCCCAGTCGTTCCAGGATCTTCGCCGCCTGGTCCCGCACGTCGGCCCGAGGGTGGTCGCTGGCGATGCGCACCGTGTCTGTGATGGAGACATTCGGGTGGGCTTTGGCGAGCTTCTCGAGCAGACGGAGATGGGAGGAGACCGAGGCCTTGTCGGCTCGTCCGAGGGTGGCGCGGCTGGCGGCGAGGATCAGGTCGGGCTCGAACCGCTTGTGAGACAGGAGCCGAACAAGCTCACGCTGCGCGGTCTTGACGGATGGCCCATGTTCGACGGTGAGTAGCCGCGCGTAGGTGCCTTGGCGTTCGGCGATCTCGTCGAGTGTCGGTCCGAGGGCGTCATGCATGCCGACGTACCAGCCAAGGTCCGCGGCTGCCCAGTCGCGCAGTGGAGCGGCAAGGACGGTGTCGATCAGGCGGCCGCGGTCCATGCGCCCTTCCTGCACAAGAGTGACCAGTGCGATGCGCCATGTTCCGGCCGGGAACTCTGCGAGGTCAGGTAAATGGGAGTGCCTGCGCTCCATGTAGCTGTCGTGGAATGCGAGTAGCCGGCCGACGCCCTCGGTCGACAACATGGTGAGCAGGTGGTCGCCGATGAGGCCCGAGTCGAGTCTGATTTGTTCAACGAGCGGGCGACGCTTCTGCACGTTGTAGTCGGGAACCCCACGCACCGTCCCCCGGAAATACTCGGGATGATCGGGCTGGGGGACGAGCCCTGCGCGGACGATGCCGCGGGCGACGCGCCAGTTCCATGAGCCTTCCTCAGTGAGGATCGACTCAACGAAATCCGGTAGCCACGCGGGAGACCGGTCTCCGAGGATCTGGACAGCATCTTCGACGAACTCCTCTGTCAGGCCCCAGCCGTGGGTGGCGAAAAGCCGTGCCTGACGCAGGCCGTCGGCCGTGGCGATGACGGCGAGCGACTCCCTGTCGCGTGGAACTCGGACTGTCGACCCCTGGGTCAGCCAGCGACGGAACTTCGGGCCGAGGGCCTTCCTCTGTTGAGGAGTGAGGCCCGCTAGGAACGTGTTGACTTCGTCGCGACTGCCGGACTCGAGCACTGCGAGCGCGGCATCGAAGTCCGTCATGAACCACGCCTCACGAGGTCGGCGGCCAGCACGTGCTTACAGGGCCTCGGCGCCCTTGTGCTTGGCGTACCACGGGCAGGTGCATCGATCGCCTTCGACCGTGCGGCGCACGACGTGTTCGGTGTCGCCGCTGCGGACGTAGGCGGCGTCGCCATCGAGCCGTACAGCGCCGGCCTCGACTAGTGCGGTCGCGTCCCGGAGGCGGGGGTGCATGGTGGCGAGACGCTCGGCGTCGTAGGGCAGTTCGCGGTGGAAGTAGGCGGCCTCGGCCGCGTCGTATCCAACTCTGCCGGCTGCGCCGAGGCGGCCGAGTGCGCGGGTGACGCGTTCTGTAGAGAGGCCGGATTCGGTGGAGATTCGGTCGATGTCGATGCGTGGTTCGAAGGCGAGCAGGGCACTGATGAGGTCCGCGTCGTCGGAGGATTGCTCGTCGGCCAGATCCCAGAGCACTCCGCCTTCTCCGGAGAAGCCTCGGCTGGATTCAGGGCTCAGCGCGAGGACGAGTCGTGCATCATCGAGTTCCAGCTCCCAGACTCCGGTGGCACCTTGCGGGTCGTGCGGGCCGGCGTAGGCCCGGAGGGATCGCGCGAAGCGCAGCAGCGGTTCGAGCGGCTTGAGTCGATCGAGTCCTGACAGCGAAACGGCGTCGGGTGTCGGGTGCGTGGTGATGCGCAGGCCGCGTCCCGCGGGGACGACCCAGACCGGCTTGCGACTACCGGAACTCGGCATGCTGCGGATGAATCGCCGGGCTTCGGAGGCGGCGACCTCGAAGGCTGGTGCCACAGTCGCGGAGGCGAGCTGCACCTCGGCGAAGCCCTTGAGCCAGCGTTCGGGCAACGGAACCTTCTTCTCCGTCACCTCGGCGTCGAGGGTTCGCACGATGACGTCCTCGCCGACCTGGAGGTGGAGCGGTTCGAGACCGCCGATACGGGCGAGGGCGTCGCGCATCGGCGGGTTGAAGTCGACATTGGTAGTGCCGGTGTCGAGCACGGTGCCGTCGAGACTGCCGGGTAACGCGTCGTAACGGGCGTACACACCGCAGCAGGCGGAGAAGCTCTCGAACCGGAGCCTGTCGCCGTTGCTGGTTACAACCGGGTCGGCGGCGCGCAGGATCGCGGCGACCATGCCGGGCGGCATGTAGAAGCGGGTGCGAGCGACCTTGGCGACCGCAAGCAACGCCGCAGCCGCCTGTTCGGGGTGTCCGAGGAACCCGTCGAAGAAAACGGGGTGTGCGGCAGGGCCGGCGGCGGTGCGGCCTCCGCTGGTGGCGAGCATCAGGTCGGCTCGGCCGTCACCGAAGGTCAGCTCCGATGGGCGGACGTAGCTGTACGTCTGCTCGTCGGTGGTTGCGGCCATGGTCGAGAACTTATCCGAGCAAGAGCCGTGCGGTCTTGGCTGCCGCGGAACTGCCAGAGAAGTCGCCGAGCCACCTGGTCAACGCTGGGTCGGTGGAGCCGCGACCGAGGCGGATCAGTTCGTCACGGAGTAGGTCGAGCAACTTGTTGAGTCCGCGGTGATCGGCAGGCAACCGCGGGAGAAGGTTCGTCAGCAAGTCCACAGTCGCGGGGGCGCCGCCCGGCGCTTGGGCCACGGATGCCAGCGACTCGGCCCACCGGGTCGCGGGCCATGCCTGGGCATAGCGCGCCATGACAGAGGCGACCTCGTGAGCTGGGCTCCGGCCGGACGCAACCAGGTCGACGACGGCGTCGACCGCGTGGAGCCGATGATCGCGCTGGGTTGCTGAGATACCAGCTGCGAGCGTGGCGGCGGCCAAGGTGCCCATGCGGCCGGGGTGTCGTGCCATCGCGTCGAGAGTGCGAGGTACGTCGTGGGCGGTCTCGGTCCAGCTCGGAGATTCGAGGACGGGCAGGCAGGTGAGGGAAAGGAAGTGCTCGGCGTCGTGGGGCCAGATCGCCGCCAGTGTCGGGATCCAGTCACCGAGGAACCTGCTGGTGTAGCCGCCACCCCAGTGGTCGGAGGTCTGCGCCTTCAACTGGGTGGGCTGGTCATCGGTTGGCCGGTCGATGTTTGCGGTCGTGACGGCGAACCTGGCGTACCACGATCGTCGATCGCGACCGTTCTCCTGCCATGTGTGCGTCTTGACGTCTCCCGACAACTGCGGTGCCTCGGCGGCTGCGTAAGGGGCCCGAGACCGCTCGGCGGCAATCCACCAGGCGGAGGGTCCCTCCCGCCCGCTGCGTAGGAGTCGTCGAGTCGGTTCCAGGCCGTCCAGCGCGAACCGCGCTGCGGCAGGCAGGCTGCCAGCGGCCCGAGAGGCGTGATCGCGCCCGTCGGGGTGCAGGCGGAGCATCGCTGCGACGAGGTCGTGGTGTCGTGGATTGGGGTTCTGCGTGAGGCGTTCGACAAAGGCCGTGGGGCTGACCCATCCGCCCGGGAGATCGGGGGTGGCCAGCAGCGGAGCGGTCGAGGTGCGGACCTCGGATATGCGTCGCGCGACGAAGCGTTGGGCCGGGTGGTCGGGATCGGCGGGAGGGGCCGGGTCGCCGAGGGCGTCGAGGAGAAGTCGCGCCACCTGGCCGGGGAGCCACGCGTCGCCCGTGTCGGTGCGTGGGCCGCGCGCGACGACCGCCTTGGCCCGCTTTCTCAGTGGTTCGAGAGCGCTTCCGGCTCCGCCTACCGCAAGGACGGCCATGACCGCTTCGAGTTCACTGACGTCCGAGGCGTCCTCCAGAAGTGCTGCCGCGCGCTCGGCCAAGTCGCCTGCGGAGACGGGGGCTGCCACGTGCGCCAGGCTCTGGTCGTGGGGAACCTCGCGCTCCTGCGTGACCTCGGCGTTCAGTCCGAGTTCCTGACGCACGCTCGGGGTGAGGTCCTCGGCCGCAGCGAGTACAGCGTCGGGTTCGCCGAGGTCGGCGAGGAGCTTGGCGGCTGCCCGCTGGACATCGGGATGCGGGTGCCCAAGCGCTGCGCGGGCCACGGCTGCGACGGTGACCGGGAACTCGGCTCGTCCGACACGTGCCAGGTTGAGGGCAGCAATGGCCGTCCCCTTCGCCTTGACCAGAGTGGCGGGCGGTAGGGCTTCGAGTGTTGGCTCGACGTCGAGAAGGCCCGTCTTCAGGACACGCGTCAGTTGCTTGAGTGCGAACGCGACGGTGGCGGGCACAGCGGAGCCGAGCAAGCGACGCAGATCGGCCTGGGCGCTGGCCGTCTCTTCGGCGGTGGGCTCCAGGGCCAGGTAGGTGGCCGAGTACCAGGTGGCTCGGTAGGCGGCGAAGTCCCGACCCAGCGCTTGGAGGCACGCGTTCAAGACTCGTGTGCGGTCGAGCGTGCCGTCCGAGGTCAGTTCCAGGAAGGTCTTGCGCCATTCGTCGCCGCCGAAGCGGTCGACGTTGGTCAGGCTGACTTCTCCACCTCCTTCGACCTCGAAGACGCGCCACAGGGCGCGCTCGATGAGATCGGCGTCAGTGCGCAGCTTGTTGGGCTTGTCCGGTCCGAGCGCGCTGACCATGGCGAGGACATAGGTGTCGTCGGCATCGACGTCGACCAGTCCCAGCCGCTCCAGCAGGCGTACCCGGCCGAAGCGCTCGCGTGACCAGTAGGACGTCGATGCGGCGCGCAGCTCTCGGGTGATCAGTCCGTCAAGCCATCGAGGCTTGCTGGCGTCGGCCGCTCGGGTGCCGTTGGCGGCGGCGGTCAGCGCCTGGTCGATCACCTCCAGCAGGGAGTGATCCTTCTGCCAGGCGAACTCGTAGGTGGCGTTCAGGGCGGCATCTGCGCCGGAGGCGAGCAACCCATAGAGCGTGGCCGGGGTCGCGCCGACGAGTGACGTGTACGGCGGTAGGTCGCCCATCGGTTCTCCTCTCTCGCCCGGCGAAGCCCTCCGCTCCGCGGACCCGAGTATCCCGTGTCCAGCTGCGGGTCGTCAGATGAACCTGCCCGCCCCGCGTCACAGCCCGAGTCGCGGCTTGAGGTGATCTGCATGGCTTCGAGCGGGCGGATGAGTGCTCGACGAGGGTGGAGATGCGGGTGTGGAGGGTCTGGGCGGGCAGCGGCTCGAATCCCTACAGGCGAGGGTCTACTGGCTCCGACTCGAGCGCGAGGACTGCGAACACCGACTGGTGGACCTTCCAGAGCGGCTCGTGGTCGATGAACGCGGTGAGCGCTTCGAGTCCGAGTCCGTGCTCCCGCTGGGCAAGTTGGCGCTTCTTGCCGAGGTGGCGCTCGCGGAGTACGTCGAGTGAGTCGGTGTAGTCGGGCCCGTAGATGATCCGCAGGTACTCACGGCCACGCACCTTGATGCCCGGCTGGATCCGACCCTCGGTCAGGTGAGCGGGCTTGACGACCATGCCCTCTCCGCCGCCGGCGGTGAGGTCGAGCCACCACTGCGTGGCAGCGTCCCGCTCGTCCTGCGAGGCGAGGTCGACGAACCGGTGCCGCGTTGGCGTGATCAGGTCGCCTTCCAGGTTCGCGAGCTCGGAGAGGTGCCACTCATGCGACTCGGTGAGCGCAAGCGCCCGGCCTTCGGAGGCCAGGATCTGGAACGGTGCGAGCGTGACACCTTCGAGCCCCTGGGTCGGATGGACGTAGGCGGCGTAGGCATCGCGGAACGCCTCGGCGTTGCCGAGTCGACGGTCGACCTTCTCGACGAGTCCCGCGACATCGAGTCCACGAGCAGCGGCCTGCTGGAGAACCGTGCGTGCTTCGGGAAGCACGTGGCGTGCGGCTGCGCCGACCGATGCATACTGGGCCTTGATCAGATCCATGGCCTTGGCCGACCAGGGCAGGAGTTCGCAGTCGAGGGCGAGCCAGTCGGTGTCGAGGGACTCGAACAGTGGCGCGGCGGTCTCCCGCAGACGGTCGACGAGCTCGCTGGTGTCGGCGAAGAATGGGCGGCCGGTGCGGGTGTAGACCACGCCCGTGGTGCCGTCGCCGATGCCGAACCTTCGCTCGGCGGCGTCGGCGTCCTTCGCGATGACCGCGATGGCGCGTGATCCCATGTGCTTCTCTTCGCACACGACTCGGGTGACGCCCCAGCCGGCGTACTCGTCGAACGCCTGGGCGGGGTGCTCCAGGAAGCCGTCGAGCTTCGAGGTGGCGACCGGCGACATGGTGGGCGGCAGGTAGATCAGCCACCGTGGGTCGACGGCGAACCGGCTCATCACCTCGAGTGCGGCTGCGGCGTTCTCCTCGGGGATCTTGACCTTGCCGGCGTGGGTGGTCTCCAGCCAGCGGGTGCCGGCGACGTCGCCGATCTTGAGTACCGCCGCTTCGCGGTCGCCAGCCGAGGGCGCGAGCGGCCGGACGGGTGCGTACCACTCCTTCTCCGCCGGGATCGATACGATTTGCCGCTCCGGGTAGCGCAGCGCGGTGAGTTCGCCGCCGAAGACGACTCCGGTGTCGAGGCAGATGGTGTTGTTGATCCACTCGGCCTTGGGAACCGGGGTGTGGCCGTAGACGACCATCGCCTGGCCGCGGTACTCCTGCGCCCAGGGGTAGCGGACCGGGAGCCCGTATTCGTCGGTCTCGCCGGTGGTGTCGCCGTACAGCGCGAACGAGCGGACTCGTCCGGACGAGCGGCCGTGGTAGGCCTCCTTGAGCCCGGCGTGGGCGACGACGAGCTTGCCGTCGTCGAGGACGTAGTGGCTGATGAGGCCGTCCATGAAGTCCAGTGCCTGCTTGCGGAACTCCTCCGAGCGGCTCTCAAGTTGTGCGAGTGACTCGGCCAAGCCGTGGGAGACGGTGACCTTGGAGCCGCGCAGGGCACGGACCAGCTTGGCCTCGTGGTTACCGGACACACAGAGCGCCGCGCCCGCTGTGACCATGCCCATGACCAGACTCAGGACACCGGGGGTGTCCGGGCCCCGGTCGACGAGATCACCTACGAAGACGGCCTGGCGTCCCTCCGGGTGCGACGCCCCGACAGCTGTGTCGCCGTCGTAGGTGATATTCCACCCGAGTTCGGTGAGCAGGGTACGGAGCTCGGAGGCGCAACCGTGGACGTCGCCGATGATGTCGAAGGGCCCGTGGATCTCCCGGCGGTCGTTCCAGGGTCGCTCGCGCACGATCTCCACGGTCTCGACCTGGTCAGTGCCGCGCAGGACGTGGACGCGACGGAACCCTTCCTTGGTCAGGCGCCGGAAGGACCGCTTGAGGTCGCGGTGCTGACGAGAGACGACGTGATCGCCGAAGTCGCGATCCGGCCGTTGCTTGTTGCGCTCGATCGCGACGGATTCGGGGACGTCGATGACGATGGCGTCGACGAGGACGTCGTGGCTCTTGGCGAGCTTGATCAGCGAGGCTCGGGCGGGCTGCTGGACGTTCGTGGCATCCACGACGGTGAGCAGCCCGCGGCGCAGGCGGGTGCCGACGATGTAGTGGAGGACGTCGAACGCGTCCGGGGTGGCGGACTGGTCGTTCTCGTCGTCAGCGACGAGGCCGCGGCAGAAGTCGCTGGAGACGACCTCGGTCGGCTTGAAGTGGCTGCGCGCGAAGGTCGACTTGCCACTGCCCGAGACTCCAACCAGGACGACCAGGCCCATAGCGGGAACGGTGACCTGCTGCTGTTCGGTTGCTGCGTCAGTCATCGGATCCCTCCGTTCGGGTGAAGATGGCCATCTGTGTCGGTGTGCCCAGGGTGTCGTCGAGGTCGCCGATGCCGCGGCGTTCGACGGCGTAGCTGTAGGTCGAGGCGACGTGGTCGGACCAGTCGGCGAACTCGGCCCGGGTCCACTCGAATCGGTGGTCGGGATGCCTCATGCCGACGAGGCCTTCGTAGAGCACGTTGTACTCACCGTTGGGGGTGGTCACGATGACCGCATCCGGCTTGGCCGCTCCGAACACCACGCGCTCCAGCGCCTCCAGCCGCGGCGGGTCGACGTGCTCGACGACCTCCATGAGGACGGCGGCGTCGAACCCGGCGTATCGCTCGTCCTCGTAGGTGAGCGCACCCTGGAAGAGCTGCAAGCGCTCGGCCTGTCGCTCGCTCATGCGGTCGACGTGAAGGCGTCGAGCGGCGTACTGCAGCGATCGGGTGGAGACATCGGATCCGGCGATGCGCGAGAATGATGCCGTCTTGATGAGCCGGTCGAGGAACTGACCCGGGCCACAGCCCAGGTCGATGACCGAACGGGCCCCGAGTTCGAGCAGAACCTGGTGCACGGCGTCGTGGCGCTGGGCGTTGAGCGGGACCCGCTTCTCGACAGGCTGGAGGACTTCCTCGTCCTCGGCCGGATCCATGGCCTCCTCCACCTCGTCGCCGAGCTCGGCGAGCCGAGCAAGAGCGACGCGGGTCAGGCCGCCGCTGCGGCCGAGGTAGCGGCGAGTGATCAGGTTGGCGTCCGGGTGGGTGGCGAGCCAGCCCTCCCCCGAGCGCATCAGCTTGTCGACCTCGTCGGCGCCCTGCCAGTAGTGCTTGGACTCGTCCATGACGGGAAGCAGGACGTGAAGCTGGTTGAGCGCGTCGGCCAGCCTGACAACCCCGATGAGGTGCAAGCGGACGTAGCGGGAGTCGCCCCAGTCAGCGAAGGCATCGTCCAGCGGGATGGTCTCGGCCTCGACCGTCCAACCCAGCGGTTCGAACATCCGATGCGCGATCTCCGGTCCGCCGCGGCAGGGCAGCACCGGGATGGAGATCTCGAGCGGGATCGTTGAGTCGGCAAGGTTCTGCCGGGAGTCACAACGACCACTGCGGGCGGTGCTGAACACGTCGGCCATTGCCACGCCGAGAAGCGACGACGCCGCGTACGAGCGGTCGTTGACGTACTGGGCGAGGCTGAAGTCCGGGGCGTTCTTGCCGCGCGAGCGAGCCAGCCGGACCGGATCGACGTCCAGCATCAGTGCAACGGTGCAGCGCTCGCCGGTGGATTCGGGGTAAAAGACCATCACGTTGCCGAACGACTGCTTGAACTCCTGCACGCGGTCGGGATGCTTGTGCAAGAGGTAGCCGAGATCGGTCGCAGGCTGATGGGTCGTCGTGACGGTCAAAAGCACTCGGCCAGTCTGCCGTAGCGGTCCGCCAAAGTCCGAAGGAGTTTCCGATCCGATGGCGGCCGACGCGCCATTCATTCGATATTCGCTTCGGCATGCACCGTGTGCGCCCTACGGTGATCCGGTGTCCGATCAGCCCAACGTCGAGTACGGCGACTCCAGCGTGGCTCTCCCCAACGAGATCCTGCGCTCGGTCGTCGGCAGCGGCGTGCACGGCATCGCGATCGAGGGCACCGACGACCACGACGAGATGGGCGTCTACATCGAGCCTCCGGAGTGGATCCTCGGCGTCGAGAAGCACCGCGACGATTACATCTGGCGCACGCAGCCTGAGGGCGTCCGGAGCGGGCATGGCGACACCGACCTGGTGCTCTACTCGCTGCGGAAGTACCTGCGCCTGGCGATCAAGGGCAATCCCACCGTCATGCTGCCGCTGTACGCCCCGTCGAATCGCTGGTGATCGTCACGCCGCTCGGCGAGGAGCTGCGCGACATGCGTACGGCCTTCCTGTCGCAGCTCGCTGTCGAGCGATTCCTCGGCTACATGCACTCCCAGCACGAGCGGATGCTCGGCCAGTCCAAGCGCAACGTGCCCAACCGGCCCGAACTGATCGAAGCGTATGGCTGGGACGTGAAGTACGGCAGCCACGCTCTACGCCTGGCCCACCAGGGATTCGAGATCGCCAGCACCGGCAATCTCACCTTGCCCATGCCTGACCGCGAGCGGGAACGGGTCCTCGCGGTGAAGCGTGGCGAGGTCGACCGCGACGAGGTGTCCGCGGAGATCTCCCGCCTGGAGTTGCAGGTGCGGTCCCTCCTCGACGAGGGCGGTTCACCCCTGCCTCGAACCGCGGATCTCGACCGCATTAGCGCCTGGGCAATCGGCGCCCAGCGGCGTCATTGGCAATGGTCCTGAGCCCACGAACATAAGGCGAACCTTCCCCGCAATCGCTGTTGTCAGGCTCGGCAGCCGAAGCTAGAACTCGTCCTATGATCCAAGCATGTTCGCAGATGGTCTCTCGGTGAAGGAGCAGCTCGCGCAGCTCGAAGCAGCGCTCGGCTTCGATTGGGATGACCAGGACTGGGGCATCGTCAACGCCGAGGGCGCTCGAGTCGCGGAGTTCATCGACTTCTTCGAGCAGAACTACAACGAGCACTGGTCGATCTACACGGTCGCCGAGTACGTCGACCTCGTCCTCGAGTCTGCAAGTCAAGCCCTCCGCGAGGATCCACATTTCACCGCGGTGAGCGTCGACGGCTTCCTCGGTAAGGTCGCTCCATTGGTGCCTGAACAGATCGCTTACTGGACCTCGCACGAGTGGGCGATCACCGCCCACCTGCGCCAGTTGGGCTTGTGACGCCTACTCCGCGGTCATCTCTTCGACGATCTCGGCCAAGTTCGAGGCGATAACTGCCGACGGCCAGCGCGGGTCGGTCTCGACCGCGTAGGTGAGGTGAACCCATGCCCACTGCCCGCTCTCCGGAAGCCAGTAGACGACCTCCTTGAGGTGGCGCTTCACCGCGACTGCCTCGACTTGAGTGCCGCGGAGTACGTGGCCATCAGCAAGTTCTCGCACCAGCTCGTTCTTGAGTTCGGCGCCGTCGGCGGTGCCGCTCACCAACCACCACTCCCCGGGAAGGTCACTCAACTGGAACGCAGGCACGGAACTCGGGCCCTGGTGTCGTCCACTGGCCATCGGTGGACTTGATGACTTGTCGAAGGGGGGCGACCCTTCGGACTCCCATTCAGCCCGATATTCAGCGAACGAGACTGGGGCGGCCGTTCCCGGGTTGTCGTCATTACCGAACTCGAAACCACAGTTGGGACAGACCTCGTAGCTGGGCTGGCCCAGCTGCCGCTCGTACGGCGGTTCGAGAACCATGCGAGGCGGCGGGGGCCACCGCTTGTAGGGCGGTTGCGTCAGCTCCGGCGAACCACACACGGGGCACATCGCAGCGAGCTGACGTAGCTCCGTCGCGCACTGCTCGCAGTCCTTCGGTTGGGTCCCCCAGAAAGGGTTCCTAACGATCACAACGTCGGACTCGGAAAGACCGCACAGGGTTCCCGTGTCACCCATGCCGTGTTGCGTCCCCGCGAAAGCCGGGTCACCCGCGAGGTAGGCCGCTGCGGTCCACGGGCCACTCTCGTCAATAATCACGGCGGACCTTCGAAGCTTGCGGCCGCGGCTTGCCTTGGCCGCCCATCGATGCGGAAGACCTCCACGTCCATGGCGACCACTTCGACGATGCACTCTTTCGACACGACCACGTAGTGGATCGGCACACCTCGGCGGTCACCGGCTCGCGGCCACGACGGCTTGAGCTGGTCCACCAGGCGGCTCTCCTCCACCACGCCGAGCCACAGCAGGTCGCGAAGGCCGACGTCGTACAGGCGGTGCTGGTGCCGTCCTTCGTCGTTCGGGGGCGCCAACTGCGCGAGGATCACCAGGTCCCAGCGCAGGACGACACATCGCTGGTCTGGGTCGTCCGGATGCGCCTTCTGGGCAAGCGCGGCGCGGCCGAAGTCGTCGGATACGAGCACGGCATCGGGCGCATTCGGTTCCCAGCCGAACTCGGTGTCTAGGACCAGGTCATACGGGATGACGCGCTCGACCATTCCCGCACCGTAGTCGGCCGAGCGGTCGCCATGTCCGGCGTCAAGGGCATTCATCGGAGCGCAGCCCGTTCGTCGACCACTGCCGAGGGGTCGCGTGCGAACACCATCAGGTCTGATGGGTCGGCGAGCGCGACGTTGTAGACGATCTGCACGTAGTACCAGCCACGGTCGCGGCCATCGCGGGAGTTCAGGATCCAGCGGACTGATTGTCCCAACTCGATCCGCGCACGTGGCGCGCGCCGATGCCGCAAGGGCGCGCCGAACGGTGGCAGGGGAAGGATGCTGGCGAGATCGGTGCCGACCCGCAAACTGAGTTCTGTCTCGACAGCTTGGGGAATCTCCTGAGCAGCAGCCTCCAGCTCAGGCGAGAATGCGTCGCCCTCGCGGAACGCGACTGCGTGCCACGCGACCTCAGGTCCGGGCCGTGGCAGAGCAAGGGGCACTGCGTTGCGGGCGGTTGCCCCACGGCCCCCACGGGAGTCTTTGGTCCAGTGCACGGTGAGTTTCTGGATGAGGATCTGAGGGCCGCTCACCGGCGCCACCACTTGCGCTTGAGCGGGATGACGTCGCCGGCCGGAGGCTCGTTGGCGACCTGACCCGGCAACGGTCGGATGCCGGCGTGGAACCCCAAGGTTCGCTTGACGTCGACCGACGCATCCCACGCTTCCAGGAGCGCAGCGATCCTGGACCGCTGGCTCTCCTGAAGCGGTTGCCATGTCGTCGCGGCCCTCGTGGTGAGCCAGTTGCTCACCTGGGTTCGCCCAAGTCCGGCAAGTGCGGCATCGACGTCGGTCGCCAAGCGCAGATCCGACTCCACTGCGTTCCAACCGCCACTCGATCGCGTCAGATACCAAGCCGCGCGGCGGCTTCCGGACAGCGACGACGCCCATGCCTCGGCAGCGATCGCAGACGGGGCTCCGGCCCGAGCCAACGCGCGCGCCGCAGCGGTCGATACACGGCTGCTCGGGTCATTGAGCATGGGCGCAAGCTGATCAATCGCCTGGTCCTTTGGAGCCCAGGTGGCGACACCGCGGAGGGCGACCGCGCGGATCCGTGGCCGGGGATCCGTCAGTGCGGCTTGGAATGCAGGCAGGTCGCTGGCATCACCGCACACGAGGAGGCCGTCCAGAACGGCCGCCGTGCGGTTGGTTGGCATGTCGGAACGTAGTTCGCTCCGGTACCAACTCGCTACGTCCAGTCCCCTCTTCCGGGCGCGATGACGCGCGGCTTCGCGAACTCGCGGAGCACGGTCGGCCGTCATGTGCAGGAGAATGCCGTCAGGCAGCACTGCATCATCGGCGCGAAGCACTGCGACCTGGCGGAGCAACGCAGAGCGAGCGTCCAGAAGGTCCGCGAAGTCCTCAGGCGTTCCACGCTCGTAGAGCCAGTCCGCGCACCACGAGACGATCAGCTGGTCTTCCTCGTCTCGCGCAGCCGCGAGGAGACGAGATGCAGAGAGCATGCCCAGTCGATTCGCGGTCTTGAAGCCATGTCTACGGACGCTGCGAGCCGCGGCTGACATGAGTAGATCGGCGTACTCGGTCTCGCTGAAGAGGCGGCGTGCGAGTTCTTCAACTGCATCAAGAGCTCCGGGTCCCTGGAAGCGAGCCCGGCCAGCGAGCACCACGTCGAGGGCACGCACGACATGCTCCGGGCGGGGCTCCGAGACGAGGAGCGCAGTGAGCGACTGGCGGGCAATGGTTCGGACCTGTTCGACGTGGTCGAGCAGACGTACTGCCGCCGCGGCGCCGGCGAGCGCGCCGCCGACGTCGGCCAGTGCCAGCGTCGCGCGCTCACGAATTCGTCCGTCGATGTGCAGGCTGGTCACTGCTGCGACGAGACCGCTCGGCTCGCTCAGATTCGGACCCAACCATCCACGAACGCCCGAGACCGGAGTCGCGGAGTGGAACCGATAGCTGCGCGCTGCCGCGTCCAGGATCAGCCACTCTCGGCCGGACAACCTTTCCAGTCTCAATGCCAGCGGCGCCCACATGGCCGCCGACCCGTCGACGACCGCGCGCGCGAGTTCGTCGGCGAACTCGGAAGCGTCGGGCGGGTTCAGGGACACGAGGACAGTCTGCCGCCATGTCTCGGACGCGGGCCTCTCATTTCCACGGGTCTCAGAGGCCGAGGTCGCGGCTGGAGGTGACCTTCATGGCTTCGAGCGGACGGATGTAGTGCTCGACGAGGGTGGAGATCCGGGAGTGGCGGGTCTGGGCGGCGATGCGGTCGAGTCCGACGCCGGCCAGGGCTGCGGTGGTGGCGTGCCCGGCCCGGAGCGAATGTCCGCTGACGCGCTCGGAGGGGATCCCCGCGGCGGCGGCTCGATCCTTGAGCATGCGGGCCAGGCCGCTGCCGGTGAAGGGGCGGGGGCCGATGCGGTCGTGGTGGAAGCCGAGGAAAAGCTGGCCGGGCCCGGTGCCGCGGTAACCGAGCCAGGCGTCGAGGGCGGTGATGGGGTCGGTCTCGGCGTGCTGGCCGTGGGCGACGCCGACGAGTTGGCCGCGGGCTTCGGGGTCGGTCTTGGACTTGCGGACGCGGATGAGCAGGCCTTCGGGCTTGGGTTCGATGTCGGCGAGCTCGAGGCCGGCGAGCTCGGAGCGGCGCAGCGCCGAGGCGAAGCCGAGCAGGATGAGGGCGGCGTCCCGGGTGCCGCGGGCGGTGGCGCGGTCGATGTTGGCGAGCATGCGGCGGATGTCGTCGGTGCTCAAGGGTCGGGACTGGCGGCGGGGTGCGGTGCCCAGGGTCCGGCGCAGACCGCGGCGGACGGCCTTGACCGACTGGTCGGCGATCGGGTTCACCTCGCCTTCGGTCTCGTGGGCGGCGGCGATCGCGGCGCAGGCGCACTCGATGGTGCCGGCGGCGACGCCCTGGGCGGCGAAGTCGGCGAGGTAGGCGCAGACGGTGGCCGGGGTCGCGGGCATCGCGGTGATGCCCCGACCGGCGCACCAGCGTTCGAAGCGTCCCCACTGCCAGGCGTAGGTCCTTCGGGTGGACTCTGCGCGGCCGGCCGCGATGGCATCGGTGATTCGGGTGAGGTCCTGGTTGGTCAGTCCCTCGGGCGGGGACTCGGACCAGCCGAGGCTGCGGAGGCCGGGGACCGGGGCGGCGGTGGCGAGGGTGGCGTCGTGGGCGGTGACGAGTGCGAGATTCATGCGCTCGTCCTACCGATCCGCGACGGCGGGCGACCCGTCCGGGTCAGGGTTGGGGACGTTAAGGCCGGTTTCTGGCTGTCGTATCAAATCTCAAATGCTTTCAGGCTCGGAGATCCACGATCTCCGAGCCTGAAATTCGTAGCGGGGGCAGGATTTGAACCTGCGACCTCTGGGTTATGAGCCCAGCGAGCTACCGAACTGCTCCACCCCGCGTCGGTGACATCAGGCTACGTGACCGGGCGCGGCTCCTCCAAATCGGGGCGCACCCCTGCGGGCGTGACCTGGCTCATGTCGGCGGGTTGCCGCCGATGGCGGCCCCTACGATGGCTTCCCGCCGTCCACTCCCGGGCGGCGGATCGACGTCGGAACGGGCACAGGAGGCGGCAGGTGGCAGGCCAGGAGGCCAGTGTCTTCGGCTCGGTGCTGCTGGGCCCGGCAGAGCAGCCGGTGCACCGGTTGCGGGTGCGCATCCAGGTGCTCCTGACGGTCCTGCTCGTCGGCACCAACGTGGTCGGGGCCGGGATCGTCTTCCTGCTGGCGACCCTGGTCATCCCCGGCCCTACCCCCGACCACGGGACCGTCCTCGCGCTGGCCATCGGGGTCCCCGTCTACGTCGGCGTGGCGATCTTCGTGGGCGCTGCGTGGGGTACGACGGGTGCGCTGCGCGCGTTGCGCTGGGCCATCGAGGCCCGCGAGCCCGACCAGGACGAGCGCGTGCGGGCGCTCGGGGTGCCGTGGTTCCTCACCCGCATCCAGGCCGGACTGTGGCTGGGCGCCACCGTGACGTTCACGCTGCTGGCCGTCCTGCTGCAGCCCGAGCGGGCCGTCACGACCGGCCTCACCGTCGGGATCGCCTCGCTCGTCGTCAGCGGGATCGCCTTCTTGTTCAGCGAGTTCGCGCTCCGGCCCATCGCCGCGCGGGCCCTCGACCGCGAGAAGCAGGTCAAGGTCCGCGGGCTCGGCGTACGCCGGCGGATGCTGCTGTTCTGGGCGCTGGGGACCGGAGCGCCCGTGGCCGGTCTCGTCGTGGTGGCGCTCCTCTCGCTCACGCTGGGCGAGGTCACGCTGACCAAGCTGGCCGTGGTGGTGCTCGTCCTCGGCGGCGTGGTGCTGTGCTTCGGCCTGTTGGTCACCTGGCTCAACGCGCGGGCCGTGGTCGCACCGATCCTCGCCGTGCGCGACGCGATGCAGCGGGTGGAGGACGGCGACCTCGACGTCGGCGTGCAGGTGTACGACGGCACCGAGCTCGGCCAGCTCCAGGCGGGGTTCAACCAGATGGTCGCCGGACTGCACGACCGCGAGCGTCTGCGCGACCTGTTCGGCAAGCACGTCGGCCGCGACGTGGCGGAGGCGGCGGCAGCAGGCCAGGTGGAGCTCGGTGGTGAGACCCGGGTCGTGTCGGTGCTGTTCGTCGACCTGGTCGGCTCCACCCAGCTGGCGACCGACCGTGACCCCGCGGAGGTGGTCGAGGTGCTCAACCGCTTCTTTGCGGTGGTCGTCGAGGAGGTCGACCGCCACCGCGGCCTGGTCAACAAGTTCATCGGCGACGCCGTGCTGGCCATCTTCGGGGCCCCGGTGGAGCTGGACGACCACGCGGGGCAGGCGCTTGCTGCCGCCCGCGCCATGGCCGCGCGGCTGGCCGACGAGGTGCCCGACGTGGGAGCGGGCATCGGCGTCGCGACCGGCGATGCCGTCGCCGGCAACGTGGGCGAGGAGTCGCGCTTCGAGTACACCGTGATCGGTGACGCCGTGAACGCCGCCGCCCGGATCAGCGACCGCGCCAAGGACGTCGACGGCCGGCTGCTCGCCGCGATGGACTCCGTGCGGGCGGCCGCAACGCAGGAGGCGTCCCACTGGCGCGAGCACGACACGGTCACCCTGCGGGGCCGCGGCTCGCCGACGGCGCTCGCCAGACCCGAGCACTGACCCCACCTCAGCGCCTCGGGCGAGGCCTACTTCTTCGCCGTGAGTGCCCGCTCCACCAGCGCCCGTGCCTCGCCCACGGCCTTGGCGTAGCCCTCGAGGTCGCCGGCCTTGAGGGCCTTGTCGGCCTCGGCGAACTTGTCGTCGGCCTGCTGCAGGAGCCGCAGCGCCGCCACCGGCAGGTTCTGGGTGTCGTCCTTGGTGGTGCCGTTGCCGGAGCCGGACCCCGACGAACCGCTGTCACCGCTGGTGCGCGAGAGGACGTCACCGAGTGCCGCCGACAACGTCGGCCCGATGCCGACCTCCTTGCCGAAGGAGACCAGGACGAACGTCAGGCCCGGATAGTTGCCCGACCCGCCCTGGCGCACCGTGTAGAGCGGCTGCACGTAGAGCAGCCCGCTGCCGACCGGCAGGGTGAGCAGGTTCCCGTAGCGCGCGGTGACGTCGGCCCGCTTGAAGGCGAGCAGCTGCTGGGCCACCTTGTCGTCGCGTTGGAACTGGTTGGCGATCTGTCCGGGCCCGGGGACCTGGGTGTTGTCGGGCAGGCGCAGGAGCTGGAACTTGCCGTAGCTGTCGGGCCGCGCCGCGTCGGCCCCGACGGACATGAACGCCGCCAGGTTCTGCTTCTTCTGCGGCACGTAGACGCTGGTCAGCGAGAAGACCGGGTTGTCACCGGACTTGGTGGCCACCGAGAGCCGGTAGGGCGGCTGCTTGCGCGACGACGTCGAGGGGTCCTGCGGGACCTCCCACTTGTCGGTGCCCTCGTAGAACGTCTTCGGGTCCAGGACGTGGTAGGTGGCGAGCATCTCCCGCTGGACCTTGAACAGGTCCTCGGGGTAGCGCATGTGCTGCAGCATCTCGGCCGGGATGTCGGACTTCTGCTTCACCACCCCGGGGAACGCCTTCTCCCAGGTCTTCAGGATCGGGTCGTTGCTGTCCCACTCATAGAGCGTGACCGTCCCGTCGTAGGCGTCCACGGTCGCCTTGACCGCGTTGCGCATGTAGTTGATGTTGTCGCTCGGCAAGGTGGCGTAGGCCGAACGCGGGTTGATGGCGTCGGAGGTCATCTCCTGCAGCGACTTCTTCTCCGAGAGCGGGTACTTGTCGCTGGTGGTGTAGCCGTCGAGGATCCACACGATCTTGCCGTTCACGACGGCCGGCAGCGCGTCGGAGTCGATGGTCAGCCAGGGGGCGACCTTCTGCACCCGCTCGCGCGGCGAGCGGTCGTAGAGGATCTTGCTGTTGTCGTTGACCCGCGAGGACAGCACGATGTTGGCGTCGCCGAACTTCACCGCGTAGAGCAGCTTGCGGAAGATGTTGCCGACCCCGACGCCGTCCTTGCCGTCGTAGGTGTTGGTCTGCGACTGGCCCGGGGTGCCGCTCCCCTGCGGGATGTCCAGCTCCACGTCCTTGCCGCCGGCGGGCTTGCCGACGATCGAGTACGGCGGGCTCTGCTCACCGAAGTAGATCTGCGGACGGTAGCCGCCGGGTCCCTGGGTGTCGCTGATCTGCCCGCGCGGGGGCAGGTCCTCCTCGGCGAAGACCGGCTCGCCGTCGTTGCGCACGGACTGGTCCTGGGCGTTGCGCTGGTTGCCGTAGGCGCCGATCAGCCCGTAGCCGTGGGTGTAGACCGTCTTCTCGTTGGCCCACTTCTTCTGCGCGTCGGGCAGGCCCTCGAGGTCCATCTCGCGGGCCGCGACCACGACGTCGCGCTCCTGGCCGTTGATCGGGTAGCGGTCGACGTCGAGCACCGACGGAACGCTGTAGTAGCCGCGCACCTGCTGCAGCTGCTCGAAGGTCTCCGAGACCAGCTGCGGGTCGACCAGCCGGATGCCCGGCAGCGAGGCGGCGTCGGTGTTCAGCTGGGCCTGGGAGAGCTCGGTCTTGGCGTCGTACTCGGTCACCGTCGCCCCGTCGAGGCCGAAGGCGGTGCGGGTGGCGCCGATGTTCTTCGCGATGTACGACGCCTCCTTGTCCGGCTCGTCGGGCTTGACCTGGAAGCGCTGCATCAGCCCCGGCCACACGCCACCGAGCAGCACCGCCGAGATCGCGAACAGGGCCAGGCCCACACCGGGCAGCAGCCAGGTCCGTCGGATGATGTTGGCGAAGAAGAGCAGGGCACAGATCACCGCGATGAACATCAAGATGTTCTTCGAGGGCAGCACCGCGTGGTCACGCGTGTAGGTCATGCCGGTGATCAGGCTGCCGCTCTGCGAGGTCAGGTCGAAGCGGTCCAGCCAGTAGTCGCCGCCCTTGAGCAGGAGGAACACCCCGGCCAGCGCGGAGAGCTGAGCCTGGGCGGCGCCGGAGACCTTGTCGGCCGCCGCCTGCAGCCGGATCCCGCCGTAGAGGTAGTGCACGACCGCGGCGAGGACCAGCGCCGTGAACACCGCCGTCATCGCGAAGTCGATCAGGTAGTGCAGCCAGGGCAGGCTGAAGACGTAGAAGCCGAGGTCCTTGCCGAAGTAGGGGTCGGCCTTGCCGAAGTCCTCGCGGTTGCTCCACAGCAAGAAGGTGCGCCACTTCCCGGTCGCGGAGATCCCGGCGAAGATGCCGAAGACGACGCCGACGCCGATCAGCAGCACCCGACGCAGCGGGGTCACCACCTCGCGGTAGCGGTCCAGGTTGGCCTGCTCGGGCGAGTGCGGACGGAACATCGGCCGCAGCCGGAAGGCCAGGAACAGGTTCAGGCCCACCACCAGGGCCATCACACCGCCGAAGATCACGAACAGCAGCACCCGGGTCCACAGCAGCTTGCTGAAGACGTTGCTGTAGCCCAGGCTGCTGAACCAGAGCTTGTCGGACCAGATCCCCGCGAACAGCGAGAACCCGATCACCACGACCCCGACGGCCACGATCGCCATCAACAGGGGGCGTGGCCTGCGCGGACCGCGGGTCACCGGGCCTGAAGGTCGGCCGCCGCCGGGCCCACCGCCCTCTGGCTCACCGTCGGGCTGGGCAGCGAAGAAGTCACTCATGGTCGCTCATCGTCTCGGTGGGTTCTCCAACATCTGGCTCGAGGGTGGCATGCAACAACTCTAGAAGGGCGGGCACAAGGTCACCGCCGGTGAGGACCATGTCGTCCTCGTCGTGGGAGCGCTGCCGGATCGCGCACCAGGTCTCCCCGCCTCGCAGCACCCCGGCGACCACCCGGGCCTCCTCCCGCTCGGGGTGGTCGGCTGCGTAGTCCGCGGCCGCCTCGGGGTCCGAGGGCAGCCCGCCGGTGCCCGGTGGCACGGTCATCGCCTCCACGACCACAGCGCAGCCGGACACCTCGGCCGGCCACAAGATGGTCAGCAGCAGCTCCTCGAGGCTGTCGGAGACGGTCTCCTGCTCCACGGGGGTGAGCGCGCCGGGTTCGGCGGCCTCGACCCCCAGGAGTTCGGCGAGCTGTGGCTCACGCTCGAGCAGGTCCGCGGTCTCGACGAGCGCGAACAGCTGGGCGGGCTGGTCCCAGCCGGCGCGCGCGGCGTGCGCCTCGACCTCCTGGACCACGGCCGCCAGGGCCTGCTCCCCCGCGGTGGGCGGACCCGTGGGCGCGCTCACTGCTGGCACCCCGGGAGCTTCACGCCCGGGTCCTTCGCCCAGGCCTGCACGTCCTTCAGCGCGCCCTGGAGCGTCTGCACCCGCACCAGCCGCATCTTGTCGGGGTCGAAGTCGCCCCCGAGCGCCGCGGCACAGTTCGCGGCCGGCACCAGGAACAGCCGGGCCCCGTCCGCCTGGGCGCCCACGAGCTTCTGCTGGATCCCGCCGATGGGCCCCACGTTGCCCTTGGCGTCGATCTCGCCGGTGCCGGCGATGGCCTTGCCGTCGGTGAGGGAGCCGGGCGTGAGCACGTCGTAGATGCCCAGGGCGAAGACCAGCCCACCGGAGGGGCCGCCGATGTTCTCGGAGAGGTTGAGGTCGACCTGGAACGGGAACTGGTAGCTGGGCGCGATGGACACCCGCACCGCACTGGAGCGCTTGTCGGTCGGCGAACCGGTGGTGCGCAAGCTCACCTTCTGGTCCTGGCCGTCGCGGTGCACCGTGAGGGTCACCTCGGTGCCCACCGGGAGTGGGGCGATGCGGTGCACGAGCTGGTCCGTGGTGTGCGTCGGCTTCCCGTCGACCGCCAGCACCAGGTCACCGGGACGCAGCTTGCCGTCGGCCGGGCCGCCCTTCGAGACGTCGGTGACCTTCACCGCCGCGGTGTAGGAGATGTCCAGGAGACCGAGTGCCGCGGCGACGGCGTTGTCCTGCGAGGAGACCATCTGCACGGCCTCCTGCTGCCGGACGCTGGCTCGGGTGTCCTGCTTGGCGTAGAGCGCCCCGTAGGGGTAGACCGCGCGGTCCGGGTCGATCCAGGCGGAGACCATCTCCGGGATGCTCACCTTCTCGGTGGGCCCGCTCGGGATCACGGTGGTCAGCCGCAGCGCCCCCTTGTCGCGGTAGGCCGGGTGACCCTCGACGCTGATGATGTCCTTCTCGGCGTTGGTGCCGAGCACGTTGACCGTCGGGCCGGGGGCGAAGGTGACGTAGGGCACCGGCTTGCGCGCGGCCACCACGGAGAGGCCGATGACCAGCACGGCGGCGAGCAGCCCGGCCCAGGTGCGCCGACTCACGCGCCGGAGGTCCACGGGCTGGATCATGGCGTCACCCTCTCATCCGGCGACAACCCGCTCCGGGTCCGGCCCCAACGGCCCGGCGGCCCGCTCAGGCGGTGCGGCGGGAGTCGTCCGCGTCCGGTCCGGGGGCGGGCGACCCGGTGCCGGCCGGTGGCACCGGCCGCTGCGAGGGACGTACGGCGATGCCGGTGCTGCGCTCGCGCACCGGCCTCGGGGCGCTGACCTGGCGGGTGACCTCGCCCGGCAGGTCACGCAGGATCGCGGCCGCGAACCGCTGCTGAGCCGCCTCCGAGCGGTCCGGGCCCGTCGGGCGGGCACGACCCAGCCAGCTCACCCACGCCATCGCGACCAGGGTCACGACGGCGGGCGGCAGCCACCAGAGCAGGATCTCCACGCCACCATGATGCCGAGGTCCGGGCCCGGGAGCCCCCAGCAACACGCGGTCGACCGGACCGTCTCCGGACCGTCTGCGAGCCGTCTGCGGGCGGTGGCGCCTAGGGGGAGTTGACCCACTCCTCGCGGCCGTCGGCGAAGACCTGGTGCTTCCAGACCGGGACGGTCGCCTTGAGACGGTCGATCAGGGCCCGCGAGGCCTCGTAGGCCAGGCCCCGGTGGGGCGCCGAGACCGCCACCAGCACCGCGGTGTCGCCGACGGCCAGGTGCCCGGTCCGGTGCACCGCGGCCAGGGCGACCGGGGCGAACTCGGCGGCGACACCCTCCGCGACCTCACGCAGCCGGTCGAGGGCCGAGGGGTGCGCGGTGTAGTCGAGGTGCTCGACGCTCTCGCCGGCGTCGTGGTCGCGCACGACGCCCACGAACAGGTTCACCCCGCCGGCCGCCGGGTCCTCGACCGCGGCGAGCACCTCGGCCGGGTCCAGCGGTGTCTCCCGCAGGTCCAGCAGCCGTACGACGGGGCGGTTGCTCGGGCTCACCCGGCGAGACTACGACCCCGGCGGCACCGGGGCCGAGCGCGTTGGGCGGCTGCCGGTAATTTGGGGTCATGAGCAGCGACCCAGGCGGACCCGACGACAACCCGTTCAAGGGCACGCCCTTCGAGCAGATCTTCAACGCGCTCGGGGGCTCCGGCGGACCGGGCGGCCCCGGGCAGGGCGGCCAGGGCGGCCTGCCCGACCTCTCGGCGCTGATGGGCCAGATGCAGGCCATGATGGCGCCGTACGACGGACCGGTGAACTGGCCCCTCGCCACCGACATCGCGCGCCGCACCTGTGCCCAGGAGCCTGACCCGAGCCCGGACCGCCAGGACCAGGAGCGCGTGGCCGACGCGATGCGCCTGGCCGACCACTGGCTCGACGAGGCGACGGTGCTGCCCTCCGGGGTGAGCACCACTGCCGCGTGGAGCCGGGCGGAGTGGATCGAGCAGACCACCGAGGTGTGGCGGGTGCTGGTGGAGCCGGTGGCCGAGCACGTCGTGGGCGCCATGGGCGAGGCCATGCCCGAGGAGGCCAAGGCGATGGCGGGCCCGCTGATCGGGATGCTCGGCAAGGCCGGCGGCGCGATGTTCGGCAGCCAGGTCGGCTCGGCCCTCGGCGGTCTCGCCGGCGAGGTGCTCACCGCCAGCGACATCGGGCTCCCGCTCGGCCCGGCAGGCAAGGCGGCGCTGCTCCCGCACAACATCGGCGAGTTCGCCGAGGGTCTCGACGTCGGGGCCGACGACATCCTGCTCTACCTCTCCCTGCGCGAGGCCGCCCACCAGCGCCTGTTCGCGCACGTGCCCTGGCTGCGCCAGCACCTGATCTCCGCGGTCGAGGACTTCGGTCGCGGGGTGACCATCGACGTCTCCGGCATCGAGCAGGCCATGGGCCAGCTCGACCCGAGCAACATGGAGGCCATCTCGCAGGCGCTGCAGGGCGGCCTGTTCGAGCCGCAGCAGACTCCGGAGCAGAAGGCCGCGCTGCTGCGCCTGGAGACGACGCTGGCGCTGGTCGAGGGGTGGGTCGACGAGGTCGTCGGCCAGGCGACGGCCGAGCGGATGCCCGCGGCCTCGAAGATGCAGGAGGCGATCCGCCGCCGCCGCGCCGCGGGTGGGCCGGCCGAGGAGACCTTCGCTGCCCTGGTGGGCCTGGAGCTGCGGCCGCGGCGGCTGCGCGACGCCTCCACGCTGTGGGGCTCGCTGCGCTCGCGCCAGGGCAAGGAGGCACGCGACGCGGTCTGGGCGCACCCCGACCTGCTTCCCGATGCCGATGACCTGGACGACCCGCTGGGCTTCCGCGAGGACCTGCCCGAGGTCGCCGAGCTCAGCGACGAGGACTTCGACAAGGCCGTCGGCGAGCTGCTCGACCGCGAGTCCGGCGACCCGGAGGACCGGGGCGAGCCGGGCCCGGAGGACGCGGGTCCGGACGAGCCGGGCGGGCCCGGCCAGCCCCGCGGGTGAGCCTGCACGCCGACGCCCTCGACGTCCTCACCCACTGGGAGGCTCCGACCCCCGCCCAGGAGCTCCTCCGCGCCGACTACGTCGGCCACCTCCGGCGGCACCCCGACGGCCTGCTCCGCTCCTGCCTCCCCGACCACGTCACCGCCGGCGCGCTGGTGCTCAGCCACGACCGGCGCCACGTGCTGCTCAACCTGCACGGCAAGGCCCGGCGCTGGTTCCACTTCGGCGGCCACCTCGAGGCGCAGGACTCCACCCTGGCCGCCGGGGCCCTGCGCGAGGCCACCGAGGAGTCCGGCCTGCCCGGTCTGCTCGTCGATGCCGAACCGGTGCACCTCTCGCGCCACCCGGTGAGGTTCTGCGACCCGCGCGGCACGGTCGGCCACCTCGACGTACGCTTCCTGGCCCGCGCCGGCGACGACATCGAGCCGGTGGTCAGCACGGAGTCCCTCGACGTGCGCTGGTGGCCGGTCGCGGCGCTGCCCACGCAGGAGCCCGACATGGTGGAGCTGGTCCGCGCCGCGTGCGCCCGGCTCAGCTGACCGGCTGCCCGTCCGCCTCGCAGCGTGCGAGGTCCATCGAGGCGGCGTGCGCGACGCCCTCGAGGTAGCCGCGGGCCCGCTCCGAGCGCGGATAGCCCTCCACCCAGTGCCAGAAGCGCCTGCTGTGGTTCGGCTCGACCAGGTGCGCCAGCTCGTGGAGCAGGACGTAGTCGACCACCCATCCCGGCATCGAGCGGAGCCGGTCGGAGAGCCGGATCTCACCGGTCGTCGTGGTGCAGGAGGCCCAGCGCGTGGTCATGTTGCCCACCCACCGCACCGAGGTCGGTCCCACCTTGTCGTGCAGGTAGTCCCGGCACAGCTCGCGGGCCCGCCGCATCAGCTGCTCGTCCGTGCGACGCCCCCGCCCCTCGGACCGGTCGAGCCGCTGGAGCATGGTGGTCACCCACTCCGCCTCCTCGGCCCGGGTGAACCGGTCGGGGATCATCACGATGACCTTGCCCTCTCGCCGCTGGGCCGACACCGTGCGCTTGCGCCGCCGGGAGCGGCGTACCTCCACCTCGGGCGTCTCCTCCTGCATGAGGGAGAAACTAGCCCGGCCGGGCGGCACTGCGCGGCACGCCCGGCCGGAGCCGCGCAGGTCAGGCGGGACGGGCCCACTCCAGGAGCCGCTCGCGCGGCCAGGTGTTCACGATCCGGTCCGGGTCCAGCCCGAGCTCCTCGGCGCGCGCGCAGCCGTAGACCTGGAAGTCGAGCTGGCCGGGCGCGTGCGCATCGCTGTCGATGGAGAACAGGCAGCCCATCTCGATGGCCTGCGTGAGCAACCGCGTGGGCGGGTCGCGCCGCTCGGGCCGGGAGTTGATCTCCACCGCGGTGCCGGTCTCGGCGCACGCTGCGAAGACCTGCTCGGCGTCGAACTCCGACTCTCCGCGCATCCCACGGCTGCCGGTGACCAGGCGCCCGGTGCAGTGGCCGAGCACGTTGGTGAACCGGTTGTGCACCGCGGCCACCATCCGCCGGGTCATCGCGGCCTTGTCCATCGCCAGCTTGGAGTGCACCGACGCGACGCGTACGTCGAGCCGGGCGAGCATCTCCTCGGTCTGGTCCAGCGACCCGTCGTCGAGGATGTCGACCTCGATGCCCGTGAGCAGCCGGAAGCCGTCGGCGCCGGACCCGCCGAGGTGCTCGTTGACCGCGTCGACGACACCGAGCTGGCGTGCCAGTCGGGCCGCCGAGAGCCCGTTGGCCACGGTGAGCCGGGGCGAGTGGTCGGTGAGCACGAGGTACTCGTGGCCGAGCTCGAGGGCGGTGAACGCCATCTCCTCGATCGGCGAGCCTCCGTCGGACCAGTCGCTGTGCGAGTGGAGGTCACCGCGCAGCCGGGCGCGGACCTCCGCTCCGCCCTCGACCAGCGGCCCACCCTCCTCGCGCTCGAGCCGGGAGAGCCGCTCGGGCATCCGTCCGGCCACCGCGTCCTCGATCACCCGCGCGGTGGAGGCCCCGATCCCGGGCAGCTCGCGCAGCGTGCCGTCGTGCACCCGCCCGGCCACCTCCTCCCCGAGCGGCAGGATCGTCGCGGCGGCGGCGCGGAAGGCCTTGACCTTGTAGGTCTCGGCGCGGCTGCGTTCGAGCAGGAAGGCGATCCGGCGCAGCGCGGCGACCGGCCCACCCTCGTAGCCGTCCGATTCGTCCGCGTCTGGTGGATTCACCACACCATTGTGGCGCGGCCGCTGTGATCCACAGCACACGACCGGTCCTCCACACGCTGTCCACAGGGTTTTCCACAGCCGGTGGGTAACCTCCGCGGACCGCGGCGCACGCTGGCCCGCTCCATGCATTGACCGGTGCGGATCGGCTCCTCTAGCGTTACCCGCCAGAAGGGGCCCCCGGTGCGCCACTTCTGCGTTCGCAAGGGGAAGGCAAGCGCAGCAGAGGCACCGGGGGCCTCGCTCGCCGCCAGGGGAGCACCGCGGCCGTGGACGAGGCGGCGGAGTCCGAGGCTCAGCGGCCCCGGAACCGGGGGGTGCGCTTCTCCCGTGCGGCCGCGACGCCCTCCTGCAGGTCGGCGGTGGCCAGGGTGATCGGCTGCGCCAGCGCCTCCCACTGCACGCACGACTCGAGGTCCTGGTGCCCGCCCTCACGCAGCGCGAGCGTGGTGTAGCGGCTGGGGATGGGCGCCGTGCCCGCGATCCCGGTGGCGATCTCCTCCACCTCGGCCGAGAGCCGCTCCGCTGCGAACACCCGGGAGACCAGGCCCAGCGCGCGGGCCTCCTCGGCGTCCACGGTCCGACCGGTGAGCAGCAGCTCCCGGGCGTTCGCCTCGCCGACGACGTGGGGCAGCAGGTAGGTGGCCGCCATGCCGGGGTTCATCCCGAGCCGCACGAAGGGTGCCCCGAGACGGGCTCCGGACGCGGCGTAGCGGATGTCGCAGGCGAGCGCCAGGCACAGCCCGGCCCCGATGGCCGGACCGTTGACGGCCGCGACCGTGGGGACCTCCAGCCGGCGGATGGAGAGCCAGTCGCGGTAGAAGGCGATCATCCGGGTGCGCAGGTGGTCGACGTCGGCGTCCGGCTCGCTGGCGATCCAGCCGGTGTTGCCGCCCGAGCAGAAGGCGCTCCCCTCGCCGGTCACCACCACCACGCGGACACTGCTGTCGGTCGCCAGCTCCTCGATCGCGCGCACCCACGAGGCGGTCATCTCCTCGGACATGGCGTTGCGCTGGCCGGGGTTGTCGAGCACCAGCCGGGCCACCCCACCCCCGGGGCGTTCCAGCCGCAGGTGCTCGAAGGTGGTCGTGGCGTCCTGATGCGGTGACATGCGCCGGAGGTTACCGCCGCAGGACACGCCTGGGGTCCACCGCACCCTGCGTGGATTGAGCGTGCCCGTGGTCTAGTCTCGATCGAGGTTCGAGTAGCGGACCCCGGCGGGTTTCCCCTCCGCCGAGACGACCAGAAGAATGATGAGGAGGCCGTCATGGCGGAAACCTGGAGCGGCGAGTTCTACTGCGTGAAGTGCAAGGAGAAGCGCGAGGCCGACGGCGAGGTCAAGGTCAACGACAAGGGCACCCGGATGGCCAAGGCCGTCTGCCCGGTGTGCGGGACCAACCTGAACCGCATCCTCGGCAAGGCCTGACCCCGGCACAGCTGACGCGACACGGCGGGATCCCTCCTCGGGAGGGGTCCCGCCGTCGCCGTACGCGGGGTGCCTGGGCGCCGCCGGGGGCTGTGGATCACGGTTTCCCGGCCACCCGGGGCTCGTCGTAGCGTCCCGGCATGGACGACCCTCCTCAGCTCGCCCCCGGCCTGCGGGTCGTGCGTCGTGGCCGCGACCAGCTCCAGGTCGGACTGTACGACGGGCGGCGGGCGGTGCTCCCCCGCACCGAGGCCGTCGCGCAGACACTGGCGGCCCTGCTCGACCACCGACCGCCGGACCATCCCGCGGCAGCACGCGTGCTCGAGCGGCTCCGCCGCGGTGGCTGTCTCCTCGACGCCGGCGGGCCGGCTCCACGGCCGGGAGGACCGCCGGGGGCTCCGAGCGGCACCGTCGCGGTGTGGGGTGACCTGGCCGGCGCCGACGTGACGGCCCTGCTCGAGGCCGGCGGGCTCGGCCTGGCACGCTGCCCGGACCGGGCCGATGCCGTCCTGGTCCTGAGCACCGGCGAGCTGAGCCGTGACCGGTTGGATCCGCTGGTCCGGTCCCGGACCAGCCATCTGGTGCTGCGCCTCGTCGACGGCGGCGCGCTGCTCGGTCCGTTCGTGGTCCCGGGGGTCACCGCCTGCCTGCGCTGCATCGACGCCCACCTGGGCATCCGCGACCCCGCCCACGTCGCGGTGACCAGCCGCTACGTGCAGGCCACCGCCGGTCCCCGGGCCGACGGCGTGAGCGACGTGCCCGACCGGGCGCTGGTCACCGGGGCCGCCGCCTGGGCGGTGCGCGACCTGGCAGCACACCTCGACGGCCGCGCACCGGCCACCTGGTCGCGCACCGTGTTCTGGGACCGGGAGCCCGGCGTGCACCGCAGCGAGGAGTGGCAGCCCCACCCGGGCTGCGGCTGCACCTGGCGCTGACTAGACCGCGTAACTCACATACGTGGCAAACCGTGCAGCTCGCGGCTCGAATAGCGCGGAGTCCGCCGACCGAACCCATAGTTGGCACACGCAACTCACAGTCGACACCCGGCTCCGGCAGCCCTCGCCGGAGCTGATGCCCCGGGGATGGTCATCGTGCGGAAGACGCCCGTACTCGTCTGGCTCGTCAGCACCTTCACCGTGCTCGCCACGATCTTCTCCCCCCTCGCCCTCGCAGCGGACACCGGCAACGTCGACCCACAGCCGGGAAGGATCGTCAGCGACGACCCAGCAGGGTTCACCCCCAACATCCTGGACGGCACGGTCTACTCGATCACCCAGGTGGGGAACATGATCGTGGTGGGCGGGAGCTTCAGCCAGGTCCAGAACGTGGGCGGCGGCACCACCTTGACCCGCAACAACCTGTTCGCCTTCAACGCCAGCTCCGGGGTGGTGAGCACCACCTTCGTGCCCAACCCGAACGGCATCGTCTACAAGGTGCTGCCGGCCACGGACGGCTCGTCGGTGTACGTCGGTGGCAACTTCACCTTCGCCTCCGGTCAGTCCATGAAGAACCTCTACCTGGCCGACGTCGCCACCGGGGCGGTGCGCACGTCCTTCGCGCGGCCAACCCTGTCCGGGCAGGTGCGCGACCTCGAGGTGATCGGGAACCGGTTGTGGGTCTCGGGGAAGTTCACCCACATCAACGGCATCCCCCAGCTGGCCCTGGGCACCCTGAACGCCAGCACCGGCAGCTACGACCCCTACTTCACCGGCCTCTTCGCCGGGCTGCACCGCACCAACCACCCCGAGGACGTGACCGACGTCTTGAAGATCGCGACGAGCCCGGACAACACCCAGCTCACCGCGGTCGGGAACTTCACCACCGTCGACGGCGTGGCGCGCTCGCAGATCGTGCGGTTCGACATCTCCGGCAGCCAGACCTACGCCCTGGCCGGCTGGAGCACCACCCTGTTCACGTCCTCGTGCTTGCCGGCCTTCGACACCTATGTCACCGACGTGCAGTACTCCCCGAACGGCCAGTTCGTCATCGCCTCGACGACGGGAGGCCCAGGCGGTTCTTCCAGTGCCGCCGGCCTGAGCGGTTGTGACGTCGTCGCGCGCTTCGAGGCGGCCGGCAACAAGCCCGACACGACCGCCACCTGGACGGCCTACACCGGTGGCGACTCCACCTGGACCATCGAGGTGACCGACGACGTCATCTACGCCGGCGGTCACCAGCGCTACCAGAACAACCCGCTGGGGCCGAACGCGGCCGCCGAGGGCGCGGTGGAGCGGCCCGGTATCGCCGCGCTCAACCCGGTCAACGGCATGGCGTTCTCCTGGAACCCCACCCGCACGCGAGGTGTGGGTGTGCAGGACATGCTCGCCACCAGCCAGGGCCTCTGGGTCGGCTCCGACACCGACCGGATCGGCGCCTACGAGTACCACGCGCGGATCGCCCTGCTGCCGCTCACGGGCGGCAAGATGCTGCCGCCGATGACGAACCCCACTCTGCCCGGCAACGTCTACACGGTGAGCAGCCTCGGCTCCCAGCTCACCCGACGCAGCTTCGACGGCACGACCGCCTCGGCGTCGGCGAACGCACCGAACGGGTCGGTGGGCTGGGGCAGCACCGTCGGCGCGTTCACCGCCAACGGCACCCTCTACACCGCTGGTAGCAACGGTGTGCTGACCAAGCGCACCTTCGACGGGGTGAGCTACGGCGGCCCGAGCGCCGTGGACGCCGCGGACCAGCTCGTCTACCAGTCGAGCTGGCACAACACCGACGTCCCCTCGATGACCAGCCTGTTCCGCTACGACGGGCGGATCTACTTCACCCGGTCCGGACAGAGCTCGCTGTACTCGCGCGGGTTCGAGCCGGAGAGCGACATCGTCGGCGAGCAGCTCTACAGCAGCCCGGCCGTCAGCGGCATCAGCTACTCCAGCATTCGCGGTGCGTTCGTGGCGAACGACACCTTCTACTACGCCAACACCCTCGGGCAGCTCTTCCGTGCGAGCTGGAACGGCCGAGCGCCGGTCGGGGGAACCTCGGTCCAGATCAGCGGGCCCGGCAAGGACCTGCAGAGCTGGGCCTCGCGGGTGATGTTCGTCGACGGCGGCACCACCCCGCCTCCGCCGGTGGATCAGGCGCCGACGGCGGTGGCGTCGGTGAGCTGTGACCAGCTCGACTGCAGCTTTGATGCGAGCGGGTCCAGCGACGACGGCACGATCACCTCCTATGCGTGGGGCTTCGGTGACGGTCAGAGCGGCTCGGGGGTGCACACCACCCACACCTACGGCTCGGCCGGGCCGCGCACGGTGACCTTGACGGTCACCGACGACGGCGGCCAGAGCGACCAGACCACGGTGAGCATCAACCCGAGCACGACCGGGCAGACCCAGTCCACGGTCGAGTTCGTGGCCACCGCGGAGAGCGTCGGCAACCGCATCGTGCACCAGGTCAGCGTGCCGGGCAGCGTGGCTGTGGGGGATGCGATGGTGCTGCTGTTCTCAGCCAACGTTGTCGCGACGACCTACACCGGCCCCGCCGGGTGGACCCCGCTGGAGTCGGCCAACGGCTCCAGCATGGTCGCGCGCGCCTGGACCAAGACCGCCACCGCGGCCGACCTGGGCGCCACGGTCACCGTCGGCTCTGAGACCTACGCCAAGTCCGACCTCACCCTGGCCGCCTACCGCGGCACCGACCCCACCACCGCGGTCGCGGTCTCCCAGATCGCGCTGCAGAACACCAACGACCCCACCATCACCTCCCCGGCCGTCAACGCCCCCGCCGGCTCCAACAAGCTGGTCACCTACTGGGCCAACAAGTCGGGCAACACCACCGCCTGGACCCTGCCCTCGGCACAGACCACCCGCGCCGGGGACTCCGGCAGCGGCGGCGGGCACATCTCCACCACCCTGGCCGAGAACAACGCCGCCGTCACCGGCACCACCGGCGGCCTGAGCGCCACCGCCAACGGCAACCCCAACAACTCCGTGAGCCTCAGCATCGTGCTGCGCCCCGGCACCACCGGCGGACCGGGCGACCCGCCACCTCCGCCGGTGGATCAGGCGCCGACGGCGGTGGCGTCGGTGAGCTGTGACCAGCTCGACTGCAGCTTTGATGCGAGCGGGTCCAGCGATGACGGCACGATCACCTCCTATGCGTGGGGCTTCGGTGACGGTCAGAGCGGCTCGGGGGTGCACACCACCCACACCTACGGCTCGGCCGGGCCGCGCACGGTGACCTTGACGGTCACCGACGACGGCGGCCAGAGCGACCAGACCACGGTGAGCATCAACCCGAGCACGACCGGGCAGACCCAGTCCACGGTCGAGTTCGTGGCCACCGCGGAGAGCGTCGGCAACCGCATCGTGCACCAGGTCAGCGTGCCGGGCAGCGTGGCTGTGGGGGATGCGATGGTGCTGCTGTTCTCAGCCAACGTTGTCGCGACGACCTACACCGGCCCCGCCGGGTGGACCCCGCTGGAGTCGGCCAACGGCTCCAGCATGGTCGCGCGCGCCTGGACCAAGACCGCCACCGCGGCCGACCTGGGCGCCACGGTCACCGTCGGCTCTGAGACCTACGCCAAGTCCGACCTCACCCTGGCCGCCTACCGCGGCACCGACCCCACCACCGCGGTCGCGGTCTCCCAGATCGCGCTGCAGAACACCAACGACCCCACCATCACCTCCCCGGCCGTCAACGCCCCCGCCGGCTCCAACAAGCTGGTCACCTACTGGGCCAACAAGTCGGGCAACACCACCGCCTGGACCCTGCCCTCGGCACAGACCACCCGCGCCGGGGACTCCGGCAGCGGCGGCGGGCACATCTCCACCACCCTGGCCGAGAACAACGCCGCCGTCACCGGCACCACCGGCGGCCTGAGCGCCACCGCCAACGGCAACCCCAACAACTCCGTGAGCCTCAGCATCGTGCTGCGCCCCGGCACCACCGGCGGACCGGGCGACCCGCCACCTCCGCCGGTGGATCAGGCGCCGACGGCGGTGGCGTCGGTGAGCTGTGACCAGCTCGACTGCAGCTTTGATGCGAGCGGGTCCAGCGATGACGGCACGATCACCTCCTATGCGTGGGGCTTCGGTGACGGTCAGAGCGGCTCGGGGGTGCACACCACCCACACCTACGGCTCGGCCGGGCCGCGCACGGTGACCTTGACGGTCACCGACGACGGCGGCCAGAGCGACCAGACCACGGTGAGCATCAACCCGAGCACGACCGGGCAGACCCAGTCCACGGTCGAGTTCGTGGCCACCGCGGAGAGCGTCGGCAACCGCATCGTGCACCAGGTCAGCGTGCCGGGCAGCGTGGCTGTGGGGGATGCGATGGTGCTGCTGTTCTCAGCCAACGTTGTCGCGACGACCTACACCGGCCCCGCCGGGTGGACCCCGCTGGAGTCGGCCAACGGCTCCAGCATGGTCGCGCGCGCCTGGACCAAGACCGCCACCGCGGCCGACCTGGGCGCCACGGTCACCGTCGGCTCTGAGACCTACGCCAAGTCCGACCTCACCCTGGCCGCCTACCGCGGCACCGACCCCACCACCGCGGTCGCGGTCTCCCAGATCGCGCTGCAGAACACCAACGACCCCACCATCACCTCCCCGGCCGTCAACGCCCCCGCCGGCTCCAACAAGCTGGTCACCTACTGGGCCAACAAGTCGGGCAACACCACCGCCTGGACCCTGCCCTCGGCACAGACCACCCGCGCCGGGGACTCCGGCAGCGGCGGCGGGCACATCTCCACCACCCTGGCCGAGAACAACGCCGCCGTCACCGGCACCACCGGCGGCCTGAGCGCCACCGCCAACGGCAACCCCAACAACTCCCTGAGCCTCACCATCGTGCTGCACTGACCCGGCCAACCCGGTGGCGCCGACCGCCCCGGTGCCCGGCCATCGGGCACCATGGGGTCATGACCGCACCCCTGTCCCGGGTTGCCAGATGAGCGAGCTGCCGCGCAAGGCCGTCGCCCGGACGGCCAGGCTCGCCGCGCTCCCGCTCGGCTACGCCGGCCGCACCGCTCTCGGGCTGGGAAAGCGCATCGGCGGCGCGTCCGCGGAGTCGGTGCTCACCGAGGTCCAGCAGCGCACGGCCGAGCAGCTCTTCCGCACCCTGGGTGACCTCAAGGGCGGGGCGATGAAGTTCGGCCAGGCGATGTCCATCTTCGAGGCCGCCCTCCCCGACGAGCTGGCCGCGCCCTACCGCGAGCACCTGACCCGGTTGCAGGACTCCGCGCCCCCGATGCCGACGATGACGGTGCGCGAGATCCTGGGCCGCGAGCTCGGGCCGGACTGGCGCGAGCGGCTGGTCGAGCTCGACCCCGTGCCGGCAGCGGCCGCCTCGATCGGCCAGGTGCACAAGGGCACCTGGGTCGACGGCCGCGAGGTGGCCGTGAAGGTGCAGTACCCGGGCGCTGCCGAGGCGCTCACCTCCGACCTGCGCCAGCTCGCACGGGTGGCGCGTGGGCTGGGCCCCCTCGTCCCCGGCCTGGACATCAAGGCGCTCATCGAGGAGGTCCAGGCGCGCGCGGTCGAGGAGCTCGACTACCACCTCGAGGCGCAGGCGCAGCGGGCCTTCGCCGCGGCGTTCCGCGAGGACGACGACGTCGTGGTGCCCGACGTCGTGGAGGAGTCGGCAACGGTGCTCGTCACCGAGTGGATGGACAGTGCCGGGTCGCTCGCGCAGGTCGTTCGCGAAGGCAGCCAGCAGGAGCGGGACCACTACGGCCTGCACTTCGTGCACTTCATGTTCGAGGGACCACGGCGCGTCGGGATGCTGCACGCCGACCCGCACCCCGGCAACTTCCGCCTGGTCCCGGGGCCCGACGGCACACCCGGCCGGCTCGGGGTGCTCGACTTCGGCGCCGTGGCCCGGCTACCGGAACGCCAGCTGCCCCGCTTCCTGGGGGCCCTGATCCGGATCGCGCTGATGGAGGACTACGAGCAGCTCATCACCGCCCTGCGCGACGAGGGCTTCATCCGCGAGCGCATCCGCATCGACGCCGACCAGCTGCGCGCCTATCTCGGTCCGTTCCTCGAGCCTGCGAGCGTGCCGGAGTTCCAGTTCTCCCGCTCCTGGATGCAGGAGCAGTTCCGGCGCATCAACGACCCCCACGGCGAGGCGTACGCCGCGATGCTGCGGCTGAACCTGCCACCGGCCTACATGCTCATCCATCGCACCCTCGCGGGCGGGGTCGGCGTGCTCAGCCAGCTCGAGGCCCGGGTGCCGTTCCGCCGGGTGCTCGAGGAGTCGCTGCCCGGGTTCGCGGACTGAGGCTCACCACCACTCGGAGTCGAGCTTGCTCTCCATCGCGCGCAGGTGGGTGCGGGAGCACTCGTCGCAGAACCAGCGGTGCTGACCGTCCTCGACCGCCGAGGTCCAGGTGATCGGCGGCGTCTCGGCGTCCACCACCGTTCCGCAGAAGTCGCAGGTGACCACGCACCCACGATAGGGCGTCGGCGCCGGAGAGGCCTGAGCCCCGGGGAGTCCGTGCTCCCCGGGGCCCGGCGTCGAGGCGGTCGCGGCAGTGCCGTGCTCAGACCGCCAGCCTGGCCAGGGCGGTGGCGCGTTCGGCCCGGTGGGCGGCCTGCTCGGCCCGCTGGGTCAGGCGTGCCGCCCGCCGTTGCAGCCGGCGGGTGGCCGCCGCGTGCCGCGCGCGCCGCGACTCCTCGGCCTCGACCAGGCGGGCGCGATGCAGCGCGCGGGCCAGGTCGATCTCGTTGAAGGTCATCTCCGTGCTCCAGTCTCGTCTTGTCCATGGGTTGTCGCAGCCCTAAGCGGCGGTGACGGTGTCGCTGCCGGTGCCCTTCCGGGGCCGGCCCCGCGGGCGCTTGCGGGGGATCACGGCTCCGGAGAGGAACAGCTCACCGCCCCACACGCCCCAGGGCTCGCGCCGCTCGAGCGCTCCGGCCAGGCAGTCCGCCCGGACCGGGCAGTCCTGGCACAGCGCCTTCGCGAGCTCCACGTCGGTGGGCGACTCCGCGAAGTACAGCTCTGGGTCCTGGCTGCGGCAGGGCAGGTCCGCCTCGTCGACTGCTGAAGCGGCGAGAACGCTGATGCTCATCTGTCACCTCCGTGTCAGTGGAGTGGTGGTGTCGTCGGGAAACACGAAGGCCGCGGATCCCGTGTGGGTTCCGCGGCCTGGAGGCGCTGAGCGACTGAGAGGACTCAGGTGAGCAGCGGACTCCAGGGACGGACACCCATGGCGGCGAAGGCGCCACCATCCAGGCGGACGGAGCCGACCTGCGGGCGCACTCCGGCCAGGGCACCACCGCGGGTGGGCGCGCCGAAGCCGGACCGCAGGGCGGTCTCGTTGGTCGTGTCGAGCTTCATGGCGCACCTCCTTCGCGGGATGGCTGGGCCCGGGGGCCTCTGGTCTGGGTGAGCAGCACGGTACGCCGTCGCAGATCGGCGGCGCAATCGAATATTCGCCGGCCTCGTGAAGACCCCCGGCACGGCGGGCAACGCGGCCCGCGCCGGCGCTCAGCCGAGGATGGCGAGCAGGTCGTCGGCATAGCGGTCGAGCTTGGCCTTCCCGATGCCGTTGATGGACTGCAGGCCACGTCGATCGGTCGGCCGGACCTCGGCCAGGGCCTCGAGGGTGGCGTCGGAGAAGACCACGAACGCCGGGACGCTCTGGGCCTCCGCCTGCTCCCGGCGCCAGGAGCGCAGCGACTCGAAGAGCTGCTCGTCATAGGGCACGGGGCAGTCCTGGCAGTACCCCCGGTTGCGCTCCCGAGAGCTGGCCAGCGGCCGCTGGCACTGCTTGCACACGGCTGCCTTCTTGGCGCCGCGGCGACGCTGTCGTCCCGAGGCCGACCCCCCGGTGCGGTCGGTCGCCGAGGCCGGACGCAGGCCGTCGAGGAACCGGGAGGGCTTGCGTCGGGCCTGTCCCCCCGGGTTGCGTGCCAGCGACCAGGAGAGCCACAGGTGTGTCCGGGCACGGGTGATGCCGACGTAGAGCAGCCGTCGCTCCTCCTCCACCGCCTGCGGGGTGTCGGCGTAGGTGATCGGCATCGAGCCCTCCTGGAGCCCGCACAGGAAGACCGCCTCCCACTCCAGGCCCTTGGCAGCGTGCAGCGTGGCCAGCGTGACCCCCTCCGCGACCGGGGCGTGCTGCTCGTGGGCACGCCGGTCCAGCTCGGCGACGAACCCGGTCAAGGTCGGCGCGACCTCGCTGGCAGCGTGGTCCGCGGCCTGGGAGACCAGGGCCTGCAAGGACTCCCAGCGGTCGCGGGCCTGGCCGCGAGCCGCCGGGGCCTCGGTCGACCACCCCATCCCCGCGAGCACCGAGGTCACCCGGTCCAGGAGGCCGTCGCTGCCCACCTCGCCCGCGCGCGCCTCGCCGCGGAGCAGCGCGACGGCCTGGCGGACCTCCTGTCGCTCGAAGAACCGGGCCGCTCCGCGCACGACGTAGGGGACGCCGCGAGCCGTCAGCGCCTCCTCGAAGGCCTCCGACTGGGCGTTGATGCGCAACAGCACCGCCATCTCGCGCAGGGCCACCCCGCTGCGCCGGAGGGTCTCCACCTGCTCGGCGACCGCCTCGGCCTCGGCCACCTCGTCGGGCGCCTCGTGCCAGGTCGCCTCCGGCCCGGAGGCGCGCTGCGCCCGCAGCTGCACCCCACCGGTGGCGGAGTCCTTGAGCAGTACGTTGGCGGTCTCGATCACCTGCGGGGTGGACCGGTAGTTGCGCACGAGCTCGACGTTGGCCGCCCCGGGGAACCTGCTGGCGAAGTCGGTCAGGTAGGAGGCCTGCGCCCCCGCGAAGGAGTAGATGGTCTGGGCGGGGTCACCCACGACGCAGATCTCCTCGCGTCCGCCGAGCCACAGGTCGAGCAGGGCGGACTGGATCGGGCTGACGTCTTGGAACTCGTCGACGACGAACCACTTGTACTGCCGGCGGACCTCGGCGGCGACGCGCTCGTCCTCGCTGAGCAGCGCGGCGCCGATCAGCAAGACGTCCTCCATGTCCATGCGGCCCTGGTCGCGCTTGAGCTCCTCGTAGCTGCCGAACACGTGCGCCACGGTGCCCGCGTCGAGGCCGGCGACCTCCCGGCCGCGGCGCGGTGCGAGCCGCTCGTAGTCGTCGGGCCGCACGTTGCTGACCTTGGCCCACTCGATCTCGCTGGCGAGGTCGCGCAGGAGGGCCTGGCCGACCTCCACCCGGTTGCGCCGTGCGGCGCCCGCCACGATCGGGATCTTCGAGGCGGTGAGCTCCGGCGGGGCCCCGCCGTAGACCTTCGGCCAGAAGTAGCGCAGCTGGCGCAGCGCGGCGGAGTGGAAGGTGCGCGCCTGCACGGCTCCCGCCGCCATCGTCCGCAGCCGGGCGCGCATCTCACCCGCGGCCCGGGTGGTGAAGGTGACGGCGAGGACCTCGGTGGGGTTGTAGACCCCGGCGGCCACGCCGTAGGCGATCCGGTGGGTGATCGCCCGGGTCTTCCCGGTGCCGGCGCCGGCCAGCACCCGGACCGGGCCTCGGAGCGCGGTGGCGACCTCCCGCTGCTCCGGATCGAGCGATCCGAGCAGATCGTCGGCATGCATTCGGAAATGTTCTCCGTCCCGGTCGTGTTGTGCCGGGAACGAGCCTAGACGCGAGAGAGGACGACCGTGACTGCCCATCCCAGCAGCGGTGCCCCGACGGACCCGTCCGCCGGCGCCTTCACGATGTACACCACCCCCTGGTGCGGCTACTGCCACCGCCTGCAGGGGCAGCTGGACCGTGAGGGCATCAGCTACGACGTGGTCGACATCGAGCGAGACCCGTCGGCGGCAGAGATCGTGATGGCCGCCAACCGCGGCAACCAGACCGTGCCGACGCTGGTCTACGCCGACGGGACGGCCCACACGAATCCGTCGCTCAGCCAGGTCAAGCAGAAGCTCGCCGCCGGCTCCTGACCCGTCGCCTCCTGACCCGTCGCGCGGGCCGACTACCAGCGCCCGGGCAGCGGCCCGCCGTACCAGCTCTCGATCAGGGAGCGGGAGATCGAGACGCCGCCGGGGAGCACGAGGGTGCCGGCCTCGGTCTGCTCCCGCATCTGTGCGCGGGTGAACCAGCGCGCATCCTCGATCTCCGAGCCGTCCACGTCGATGGCGGTCGCCACGGCACGCGCGGTGAAGCCGATCATCAGGCTCGCCGGGAGCGGCCACGGCTGGCTGCCGAAGTAGGCGACCTCGCCCACGCGGACGCCGGTCTCCTCCTCGACCTCGCGACGGACCGCGTCCTCCATCGTCTCGCCCGGCTCCACGAAGCCGGCCAGCGTCGAGAACCGGCCCGCCGGCCAGGCCGGGCTGCGTCCCAGCAGGGCCCGCTCCCCGGGGCTGCCCGGCTCACCGTCGGTGACGACCATGATCACGGCGGGGTCCGAGCGCGGGAACTGGTCGCGGCCGCAGTCGGGGCAGTGCAGCACGTGTCCCGCCTGCTGCGGCTCCAGCCGACCCGCGCAGCGCGGGCAGTGCCGGGTGGCCCGCAGCCACTCGGCGAGACCGATCGCGTGCAGCACGAGGGGGCCGTCGGCGCCGGCCTCGTCGGCCAGGGACTGCACCACGGCGCGCAGCCCCACCCACTCCTCGGGCCCGCCGGGGGCGTCGGCCGGGTCCACGACCACCGCGAAGTGCTGCACGCCGTCGCGCTCGCCGAGCAGGATCCGCAACCCGTCGGGGACCTCGTCGGGCGAGACCCACGCCAGGCGCCCCTCGACGGGCCGCACGCGGGCACCCGCGATGACCAGCACCCGGGTCCCCGGGTCGGCCCAGCAACGCTCCAGCCAGCGCTCGTCGGTGCGCAGCATGCCGTGCCGGTCGTGGGCGTGCTCGGAGAGGGCCACGTGCGGCAGGATCCGGCGCCCGGTCACCGCAGCTCCGGCTGGAGGGGGTGCGACTCGGGGTCCGTGGCGTCCATGGTCGCGAGCCTACGGGCTAGGTTGCTGCCCATGAGCATCCACATCGGCGCCCGGGCGGGCGAGGTCGCACCCACCGTCCTGCTGCCCGGCGACCCGCTGCGTGCCCGCTGGATCGCCGAGACCTTCCTGGAGGACATCACCTGTTACAGCCAGGTGCGCGGCATGTACGGCTACACGGGCACCTACGACGGCGAGCCGGTCTCGGTCCAGGGGTCGGGGATGGGGCAACCGTCGATGTCGATCTACGTCAACGAGCTGTTCTCCGACTACGGGGTGCGCCGGGTGGTGCGGGTGGGGTCGTGCGGAGCGTTGACCGAGCGCCTGGCCCTGCGCGACGTGGTGGTCGCCTCGGGTGCCTGCACCGACTCCTCGATGAACCGGCTGCGCTTCCACGGCCTCGACTTCGCGCCGGTGGCCGACTTCACCCTCCTGCGCGCGGCCGCGGAGGCAGCCGAGGCGCGCAGCGACGTGCGCAGCCACGTCGGGTCGGTCTTCTCCGGAGACTCCTTCTACTCCCCGCGGCCCGAGCTGATGGACCCGATGGTGCAGCACGGCGTGCTCGCCGTGGAGATGGAGACCTCCGCGCTGTACACGCTGGCGGCGTCCTACGGGCGCCAAGCGCTGGCGGTGTGCACCGTCAGCGACCACATCATCACCGGGGAGGCGGCCAGCGCAGCGGACCGGGAGCAGACCTTCGGCCCGATGGTGGAGATCGGGTTGCGCGCGGCACGCGTCGCGGCCGCACAGGCGTCCTAACCGGAGGCGGAGGCCCCGGCGACGAACGCGTTGCCCTGGGACGGGACGTAGTCACCGCTGGCGACCGAGGGCATCCGGACCGCGCCGATCACCTCCTGGCGCACGACACACAGGTCGCCGCTGCTCTCCAAGATGGCGACGCCGTGACCATCGCTGTTGATGATCTGGCCGGTCACCCACTCGCCCCCGACGTTGACCCGCACGACCATGCCCTCGTCCTTGGCACGGTCGAGGGCATGTCCCACCGTGAGCAGCATGCTGGATCCGAACACGGTGTACCCCCTCGAGACGATGACGTGCGAAGTCTTGTACACATACCTTGATTCCGCACTAAAGGGGACTAAGTAGTCCGATACCGGTCTACACCACCTCAAGTGCCCCGGAGCAGGTGCTCGAGCTCCGAGCGGTCGGGCAGCCCGGGGGGTCGCACGGTCTCGCCGCTGCGCACGTAGTGGAACGCGGCCGCCACCTCGGCCAGGGGCACCCCGACCAGCTCGGCCCACGCCACCCGGTAGACGGCCAGCTGGAGCGGATCGGCCTGCTGGGCCCGACCGGTCTTCCAGTCGATGACCAGCCACCCGCCGCCGGGCTCGGCGTACACCGCGTCGATCCGGCCCCGCACCACCTGCCCCGCGAGCACCAGTGCGAACGCCGGCTCCACCGCGTGCGGCACCCGGTCACCGAACGGGCCGGCCTCGAAGGTCGCGATCAGCTCGCCTAGATCGTCCTCGTCGTCGATGCCCAGGTCGCCACGCCCCGGCAGGTCGTCGGGCTCGAGCAGCGCCTGTTGACCGAACCGCGACTCCACCCAGGCGTGGAAGCGGGTGCCGAACCGCGCGGCCGGGGACGGTGGCCGCGGCATCGGACGGGCCAGCTCGCGCGCGAAGTCCGCCGGGTCGTCGCGCAACCGCGACAGGGCCGTCGCGGACAGGCTGCTGGGCAGGTGCACCGCGACGCTGCCCGCACGGTCGGTGCGCGCCTCGGCGACCAGACGGTCGAGCTCGGCGTCCCACTCCTCGACCCGTGCGGCGTCGACCAGGTCCAGGTCGTCCGCCACGCCCGGCGCGGCGGCCCGCACCATCTGGGCGGCCTCGAGGCGCCGCTCGTGCTCGGCGGTGCGCTCGGTGACCGGCCAGGGCGTCTCGGGCGGGTCGGCCAGCAACGGGTTCGCCGTGCCCTCCTCGGGCAGAGGTGGCCAGGCTTCCGGCTCGACACCCCAGGTGGACATCGCGCAGCGCACCGTCTCCTGGTAGGGCGAGGGGGCGAGTGGCTTCTGCCGCGTCGGGCTCCACTGGTAGGAGGAGACCCAGAGCTCGTGCTTGGCCCGGGTCAGGGCCACGTAGCCGAGCCGCAGCTCCTCGAGCTCCTGATGGTCCCGGGCCGCCTGCTTGAGCTCGTCCAGGGCCGGCTTGTCGTGGCCGCGCAGCTGGGGCACGTCGGCGGCGTCCCCGCGCAGCGGGGCCGGCAGCACGCGGGACACGGTCGTCCACTGGCTGCGGGTCCGGGAGACCGGGAACTTCTCCGCGCACATCCCCACCAGGAACACCGAGGACCACTCCAGGCCCTTGGCGCGGTGCACGGTGAGCAGCTTGACCGAGTCCGCCTCCGAGGGGGTGGCCTGGTCGAGCCCGTTGCCCAGCTCGTCCTCGGCCCCCAACCAGGCGAGCAGGGCCGGGAGCGTCACCTGGCCGTCGACGGCCTGGAACTCCGCGACCGCCTTCACGAACAGGTCCAGGTTGTCGCGGCGCGCGGCGGCCGCCGGCGAGACCGACGAGGCCAGCTCCACGTCGATGCCGGTCACCTCGATGATCCGCCGGACCAGGTCGAGCAGTGGCTCGCCGACATGGCCGCGCAGCTCGCGCAGCTCCTGGGCGAGCAGACCGAAGCGCGTCCGCGCCGAGACCGAGTAGGGCAGGTCACCGGGGTCGACCAGGGCGTCGTTGAGCGAGAGCACCTCGGTGGGGTCGGCCCCCTCGACGGCGCGCTGGAGCTCCTCCGCCACGCTGATCCCGTCCTCGCGCAGCCGGTGGCCGGTCAACGCCCGCGCACGCCGGCCCAGCAGCGCGAGGTCGCGCGGCCCGATGGCCCAGCGTGGCCCGGTGAGCAGGTTGAGCAGGTCGGCGTTGGCGGTCAGGTCCTGGAGCAGCGCGAGCGTGGAGACCACCTCGGAGACCTCCGGCAGCCGCATCAGCCCCTGCAGGCCGACGATCTCGACCGGGATGTCCCTGGCCGAGAGCGCGTCGAAGACGTCCGCGGCGTGGGCGTTGTCGCGCGTGAGCACGCCGATCTCGCTCCACCGCGGCTCGGCCATCGCGGCCCGGCTCGCGATCACCCGGTCCGGCAGCCAGGCCAGCTCGTCGGCATAGGTGGGGTGCACGATGGCACGCACCTCCCCCTCGGCGGCCCCCTCCTCGGGCTCGAGCGGGTCGGCCTGCTCGACGGCTGCGTACAGCGGGCCGGCGAGCGCGTTGGCGACCTCGAGGATGCGGCGGTCCGAGCGCCGGTTCACCGTCAGGGCGTAGGTCGCCACCTCGGCCCCGCCGCGCGCGGGGAAGGACTTCGCGAAGCCGAGGATGTTGGAGACCGAGGCGCCGCGCCAGCCGTAGATCGCCTGGTTGGGGTCGCCCACCGCAGTGACCGCGTGGCCCCGCCCGTCTCCCTCGTCGGGTCCGGAGAACAGCGCCGCGAGCAGCTGTGCCTGCGCGACCGAGGTGTCCTGGTACTCGTCGAGCAGCACGACGCGGTACTTCTCCCGCTCCAGCCGCCCGACGTCTGGCTGGGTCCGGGACAGCTCGGCGGCCAGGGCGATCTGGTCGGAGAAGTCCATCAGCCCGAACTGCGCCTTGAGCCGGCGGTAGCCCTCGACCAGCCCGAGGAGCTCCTCGCGCTCGGTCATCTTCTCCAGCACCCGGGTGAGGTCCGCCCGTGCCCGCGAGCCGGCCAGTGCAGCCTCGAAGTGCGGGCGGGCCGCAGCGTGGAAGGCGCGCACGTCCGCGACGCCGACGAGGTGCTCGTTCATCTCCCCGTCCAGCGCGAGCAGATAGTCGATCACCGTCTTGGGGTGCTCGCTGAGCAGCCGCACGGTGCCGGTGTGTCGTTCGATCGCCCGGGCTGCCACCTGGTAGCGCGAGGCGTCGGCCATCACCCGGGTGTCCGGCTCGTGACCGATGCGGAGCCCGTGCTCGGTGAGCAGTGCCGTCGCGTAGGCGTTGTAGGTGGACACCACCGGCTCGACCCGCTCGGGCTGCTCGTCGGGGGCGACCCCGCCGGCCTCGGCGCGGGCGTCGAGCCCGGCCGCGGCCAGCGCCTCCCGGACCCGGGTGGCCAGCTCGGCGGTCGCCTTGGTGGTGAAGGTGAGCCCGAGCACCTGGTCGGGCCGGACCTGCCCGGTGGCCACCAGGTAGACGACGCGGGCGGCCATCAGCGAGGTCTTGCCCGACCCGGCCCCGGCGACGACCACCGCGGGCTCCAGCGGGGCACTGACCGCCGACCACTGCTGGGCGCTGACCTGGTAGGGGGTGCCCATCAGCCGCTGGAGGTCGGCCGGGCCGTCGAGACGCAGGCGCGCTGCGAGAGCCGTCACGAGAGCACCGAGCCCGAGACCTGCGCGGGACAGAAGGTGGCGAACTGGCAGCGCTCGCAGCGGGAGCGCTCCGGCCGCGCCGGGAACTCCTCGAGCCGCAGCGCCGTCGCCGCCTGCATCAGCTGTCGCTCGACCGGGCGCAGACCCTCCTCGTCGGGCTGCTGGGGGGGCTGCTCTTGGACCTTGAGCTGCCCGCGCACGTCCTTGCGCAGCTGCCACAGCTCGGCTCCACCCGAGCCGGCCGGTCCGTCGAGCAGGTGGTCCACCGCCCCGTGGTCGACCGCGTGCTGGTAGAGCCCGAGCTGGGGGTTCTCCCCGATGTTGGCGGGTGGGTACTTCCCGGTCTTGAGGTCGACGACCACGACGTGGCCGTCCTCGTCGAGCTCGAGGCGGTCGGCGTAGCCGCGCAGCACCACCCGCTGACCGTCCGGCAAGGTCACCTGGGCGCGCATGTCCTGCTCGGTGGCCACCAGGGTGCGGGCCCCCGGCCGGGCGTGCCAGGCGACGAAGCGGGTCAGCGCGGCCCGGACGGCGTCGTGCTCGCGCTCGCGCGACCAGGGAGTGCGGAAGCCGAGCTGGTCCCACACGTCGTCGACCAGGGCCATCAGCTCCTCGACGTCCTCGGGTCCCGCTCCGAGCTCCTGCTTGGCCACCCGGTCGGCGAGGGCGTGCACCAGGTTGCCGAAGCCCTGCGCCTGGCTGGACCTGGCCGCTCCGCCGGCCTCACGCTCGAGGAACCACTTGGCGGGGCACTCGGTCAGACCGGCCAACGCGCTGGCCGAGAGCTCCACGGGCTCCTCGACGGCACGCACCGGCTCCGCGGACCAGCTGGGCTCACGGGTGCCCCACCAGCTGCCCGGGTCGGCGGCCGGCACCAGCGGCCGGCCGCCGGGACGGGTCTCGGCGGCCAGCCGCGCGAGTCGCCGAGCCGCGGCTTCTCGCAGCCCCGGCCTCGCCTCCGGGTCGGCGACGGTGCGGCGCAGCTCGCTGACCAGACCGTCCAGGGAGAGCGGCCGGCGGGGGCGCCCCTGGAGGTGGCGCACCTCCACGCCGAGCTCGTCGAGGAAGCGGGAGGGCTGCTCGCCCTCGTCGTCGGGCGAGGCGACCGCCGAGACGACGAGACGCTCCCGGGCCCGGGTGCAGGCGACGTAGAACAGCCGCCGCTCCTCGGCGAGAAGCGCGCGAGTGGTGGTGTCGGGCTGGAGCACCGGGACGGAGTACCGCTCGGCCCCGATGCGGTCGGCCCGCAGCAAGGTGGCCCGGCGGCGCAGGTCGGGCCAGGCCGACTCCTGGACGTGGGCCACCACGACCACCCGCCACTCCAGCCCCTTGGACCGGTGCGCGGTGAGCAGCCGTACCGCCTCGCCGTGGATGCCGCCCTCGGCGAGGGTGTCGGCCGGGATCTCCTGTGCGACCAGGGTGGCCAGGAAGGTGGCCACGCTGGTGTGACCGCGCTGCTCCTCGGCGCGGGCGGCGGTCTCGAACAGCGCGCAGACCGCGTCGAGGTCGCGGTCGGCCGACCGCGCCCCGGGGCCACCGCGCTGCACCCGGCGGCGCAGCTGCTCGGGCCAGGCGGTGCCCGACCACAGCCGCCAGAGGACCTCCTCGGCGGTGCTGCCGGTGTCCAGAAGCTCCCGCGCCTGCCGCAACAGCTCGGCAAGACGGGCCACGCGACCCAGGACGGGGTCGAGGGCTCCGCCGCCCGCGTCCTCCAGCGGCCGGCCACGGCCGAGCACGGCCTCACGGAGCAGGTACGGCGAGGGGCGCGGCGCGCGTCCCTCGCTCGCCGCCAGCTGCTTGTCCCGCTCCCGCAGCGCCCGGGACAGGGCGCGCACGTCGGTCGCGTCCAGGCCGGCCAGCGGCGAGACCAGCAGTCCCTCCGCCGCCACCGGGTCGAGGTGGTCGGGCGACCCGGGGTCGTCCTCGTCCAGGTTGACCACCGCCCGCAACGCGTCGAGCAGGGGCTGCACGGCCGGTTCGCGCACGAGCGGCGTCTCGTCACTGGCCACCTCCACCGGCACTCCGGCGCCGGTGAGTCCGCGACGCAGCGTCGGGATCGACGCGCGGCCCGAGCGCACCAGCACCGCCATCTGCGACCACGGCACGCCGTCCTCGAGGTGTGCGCGCCGCAGCAGGTCGCCGAGGTGCTCGACCTCGGCCCGCTCGGTGTCGCAGGTGAGCACCTCGGCCCGGTCCCGGAGACCCTCCTCGCCGACGGACGCGCACCGGGGGTGGGTGAAGGCCTCACGGGCGGCGGTCTCGATGCTGCCGCCCAGCGGCAGTCGCGCGGCGACGCGCTGCGCGGCCACCAGCAGCCGTGGCCCGAACCGCCGGACCACCGAGAGCGCCTGCACGTCGGCCGGCCGGCCGTCGCGGCGGCGGAACCGGTCGGGAAAGTCGAGGATCCCGCGCACGTCGGCGCCGCGGAAGGCGTAGATGGACTGGTGCGGGTCACCCACCACCGTCAGGTCAGCACCGTCGCCGGCCAGCTCGTGGAGCAGCCGCACCTGGCCCGGGTCGGTGTCCTGGTACTCGTCGACGAAGACGTGCCGGAAGCGGGCGCGCAGCTCGGCGCGGTGCTCGGTGGCCTCGATGACGGCGCGGCGGATGAGGTCGGCGTAGTCGGTGGCCCCCTGCGCGTCGAGGTTCTGCAGGTACTGCTCGAGGAACCAGCCGGCGGCCACGAACTCCGGCACGTCGTGCACGCGGCCGAGCTCACGCAGCGCCGTCGCGTCGAGCCCCTTCTCCCGGGCCCGGCCCAGGACCGCGGCCACCTCGTGGGCGAAGCCCCGGGTCTGCGCGGCGCGCCGCAGCGAGGCGGGCCACGCCACCGACTCCGGTGTCTCGGCCAGCAGCTCGCGGAGCACGACGTCCTGCTCGGGGGCGCTGAGGAGGCGCAGCGGGGCGGCGTACAGCTGCGGTGGGGAGTACTCCCGGATCAGGCCGTAGGCGAAGGAGTGGAAGGTCGAGCACAGCGCGGTCGCGGTGGTGCGCCCGAGCCGGGCGGTGACCCGGTCACGCAGCTGCTCGGCCGCCTTGCGGCTGAAGGTGAGGGCGAGCACCTCCTCCGGAGCGGCCCCCCGGTTCTCGACGCGGTCCACGATCGCCTCGACCAGCGTGGTGGTCTTGCCGGTGCCCGGTCCCGCGAGGACCAGCAGGGGGCCACCGCGGTGGTCGACCACCGCGCGCTGGGCATCGTCGAGGGCCGGCGCGCCTACCGGGCCGGGGTCCGGGGGGACCAGCCGGTAGACGGGCTCGGTGGCAGGGTGCACGGGCCCAGCCAAACACGGGCCGCCGACACCGCGGGAGCGGACCCTCAGGGCTGCCAGAAGGCCGGTGGCATGTCGACCCGTCCCGAGGGACGCAGCGGGGTGCCCTCCTCCAGGTAGGCGGCCCGGGCCTCCGCGCCGTGGCTCGGTGGCAGCGAGCCGTCGGCGCGCACCACGCGCCACCACGGCACCGGCCCACCGAAGTGGGACAGCACCCGGCCGACGCGCCGCGGGCCCCCGGCACCGACCCGGTCGGCGATCGCGCCGTAGGTCGTCACCCGGCCCCGCGGCACCTGCTCGACGACAGCGAGCACCCGCTCGACGAACTCCTCGGGATCCACGGGCCCGATCCTCCCAGAGCGGGGCGGCACCCCACCCTTCCTGTGGAGGGTGGGGTGCCGTTCCCCCGTGTCAGAGGATCGGTGCGAAGGGCTCCGTGCCCGGCACCAGCTGGAGGCCGGAGATGCCCGAGTGCGCCTGGGCGAACGCGAGCTCCTTGGCCAGGTCGCCGATGTTGTTGGAGGCGGGCAGCGGGGCCAGGCCCAGCGTGGAGAGCACGCCGACCGCCTTGCCGTCGGCCGAGACGAACGCCGAGCCGGAGTCGCCCGGGACGCCCGGGCTGACCGTGTAGAGCGGGTGGCTCCACCCACCGTCGGCGGCGGCGTCGCCGAGGCTGATGCCGGTGTGCGGCGAGAGCGGCGAGAGACCGGCGCGCAGGCTGGAGTTGCCGTAGGTGTAGACGCGGTCACCGGCCTGGGTGCCGTCGGTGTCGATGCCGGTGGGGCCGCCCCAGAACGGGATCGAGGGGTTGACCTTGCCGACGTCGGCCGCGTCGACCTTGACCAGGGCCAGGTCGTTGTAGGCGCAGGTGTTGGCGTCGGAGGTGCCGAGCTGGTGCTCGGTGATCCACGAGCTGTAGGCCAGCGTGCCGTGACCCACGATGGTGCCCTCGGAGGCGAGGTTGCCGTCGTTGGTGAAGTCCACGCGCGTGCCGAGGGGGACCGAGTCGGTGTTGCACCCGTTGGTGTCGGTCGAGGATCCCTGACCGGCGCAGTGGGCGGCGTACCCGACGTAGACGTTGCCCGCACCGTCGGTGTAGACGAAGTTCGCGGTGCACTGCGCACCGTCGGTGTACATCATCGTGCCCGGATGGATCTCGGCGGTGGCGGCGGGGGCCCAGGACGGGGCCGCGGAGGCGGTGCCGGCAGTGCCGGCGAGGCCGGCCGCGACGAGGACAGCAGTGGCCAGGAAGGCCAGGAGGGTGCGGGTCGGACGCATGAAATCGGGAGCCTTTCGGTCAGGACGCACGAACGCTTCGGTGTGTTCAACGCCACGGACCGCCCGGGGTTACGCCCCGACCCGCACAGGTCTCAGTACGACGGCTGCGACGGGTCGATCTGGTTGACCCAGGCCACCACGCCGCCCCCGACGTGCACCGCGTCGGAGAAGCCGGCTCCCTTGAGCACGGCGAGCGCCTCGGCCGAGCGCACGCCCGACTTGCAGTGCAGCACCACCGGCTTGTCCTCCCCGAGCTGCTCGAAGACGTTGCCGTTGAGGAACTCGCCCTTGGGGATCAGCACCGAGCCGGGGATCTTGTTGATCTCGTACTCGTTGTGCTCCCGCACGTCGACGAGCACGAAGTCACGGGCTCCCTCGTCGCGCTCCTTGAGCATGTGCTCGAGCTGGGTCACCGAGATCGTGGAGCCGGCGGCCGCGTCGGCCGCCTCCTCGGAGACCGCGCCACAGAAGGCCTCGTAGTCGATGAGCTCGGTCACGGTGGGGTTCTCGCCGCACAGCGCGCAGTTCGGGTCCTTGCGCACCTTCAGCGTGCGCCACTCCAGCTCGAGAGCGTCGTAGATGACCAGCTTGCCCACGGCCGGCTCGCCGATGCCGGTCAGCAGCTTGATCGCCTCGTTGACCTGGATGGACCCGATGCTGGCGCACAGCACGCCGAGCACGCCGCCCTCGGCGCAGCTGGGCACCATGCCCGGCGGGGGCGGCTCGGGGTAGAGGCACCGGTAGCAGGGCGCGTCTCCCTCCGCCAACGTGGGCCAGAAGACGCTGGCCTGGCCGTCGAAGCGGTAGATCGAGCCCCACACGTAGGGCTTGTTCAAGAAGTACGCCGCGTCGTTGACCATGTAGCGCGTCGCGAAGTTGTCGGTGCCGTCGACGATGAGGTCGTAGTCGGCGAAGATGTCGAGCACGTTGCCGTTGTCGAGGCGCTCGTTGTGGACCACGACCTCGACCAGGGGGTTGACCTCGGCGATCGACTCCTTGGCCGACTCCGCCTTCGGCTTGCCGATGTCGGACTGGCCGTGGATCACCTGGCGCTGGAGGTTGGACTCGTCCACCTCGTCGAACTCGGCGATGCCCAGCGTCCCCACCCCGGCCGCGGCGAGGTAGAGCAGCGCCGGGCTGCCCAGTCCACCGGCCCCGATGACCAGCACCTTGGCGTTCTTCAGGCGCTTCTGCCCGGTCATGCCCACGTCGGGGATGATCAGGTGGCGGCTGTAGCGGCGGACCTCGTCGGTGGTCAGCTCCTCGGCCGGTTCGACCAGGGCGGGAAGTGGCACGGTGGGTCGTCTCCTCGGGTCGGTGCTGGGGTTCTCGCAGAGCAGCGCCACGCACGGCGCCGGGCTCCGCAGGGAAGAACACCATCGATCCCGTCCATGTTCCCTGCCGTGACGGGCGCCGGCGCGGGTGCCCGCCATCCGGACAGGCGAGCCGGGGCTGGCCGGGCCGGGTGGCCCGCGGCTGCTTGTAGGCTGCGCCAGGTGAGCACCATGGAGGATCCGCGGCGCCAGCCCGTGGACGACGGGTCGGTCGCCGGCTCCGCCGCGGGGCCGGCCAACGGCAAGGGGGTGCGGCTCCCTCGCCGGGCGCGCCGGGCCCAGCTGCTGACCGCGGCCCTCGAGGTGTTCGTGGCGCAGGGCTACCACGCCGCCGCGATGGACGACATCGCCGAGCGTGCGGGCGTCTCCAAGCCCGTGCTCTACCAGCACTTCCCCGGCAAGCTGGACCTCTACCTGGCGCTGCTGGACCAGTCGTGCGACCAGATCATCTCCAGCGCCGCGCGGGCCCTGGAGTCCACCGAGGAGAACAAGCAGCGCGTGACCGCCACGATGCACGCGTTCTACGACTACGTCGCCGACGCCGAGGGCGCGTTCCGGCTCGTCTTCGAGTCCGACCTGACCAACGAGCCCGCCGTGCGCGCCCGCGTCGACCGGGTCACCACCGAGTGCGCCAAGCTGATCGCCCACGTCATCGCCGATGACACCGGCCTGCCCGAGGAGCAGTCGCAGCTGCTGGCGGTCTCACTGGTGGGAATGGGGCAGGTGAGCGCGCGGTTCTGGCTGCAGCAGCGCGGCTCCATCGACCAGGACGACGCCGCCGCACTGATCGCCGGACTCGCCTGGCGCGGGATCGGCGGCTACCCCCGCACCGACGACCACCGCTGAGCCCAGCGGCCGAACCAGCCCACCACCCGAACAGCACCAAGGAGGTCCTCCCGATGGAGGTCAAGATCGGCGTCCAGCACGCTTCCCGAGAGCTCACCATCGACACCGACCTGGACGTCGACGGCGTCGAGAAGGCGGTGGCCGCGGCCCTGAAGGACGGCGGCCTGTTCGCCCTCACCGACGGCAAGGGCCGACGGGTGGTCGTCCCCGGCGAGCGCCTGGCCTACGTCGACATCGCCTCCGGGGTCACCGGGACGGTCGGCTTCCGGTCCTGAGGCTCACGCGAGCACGTCCTCGAGGTCGCCGGTGGGCTCCTCCTCGATCTTGCGCACGGTCGTGCGCAGCTCGGTGACGGGCATCAGGGCGACGGCGAGGAAGGTCAGCAGCGCGACCAGGCCGGCGATCAAGAAGATCCGACCCGTGGCGTCGGCGTACGCCGTGCGCACGATCGTGGCCACCGCCGGAGGCAGGGCGTCGAGGTCCAGGGAGCCCGAGCCGTGGGCCCCGGCGAGCGGGATCCCGGCCCGCGCGAGCCCGGCCGAGATCTTCTCGGTGACGTCGGTGGCCAGCACCGCACCGAGCGCGGCGACCCCGATGGTGCCGCCCAGCGAGCGGAAGAAGGTCACCACCCCGCTGGCCGCGCCGACGTCGGTGACGTCGACGGTGTTCTGCACCACCAGCACGAGGTTCTGCATCAGCCCCCCGGTGCCCAGGCCCATCAGCACCATGAACGCGCTCAGGTGCCACAGGGGCGTGGTGTGCACGATGGTGCCCATCAGGCACAGGCCCAGCACCAGCAGGGCGGAGGCCCCGAGCATGAGGCCCTTCCAGCGCCCGGTGCGGGTGACGTACTGCCCGGCGCCGGTGGCGCCGACCATGTTGCCCGCGATCAGCGGGAGCATCAGCAGGCCGGCCTGGGTGGGCGTGTGGTCACGGGCTACCTGGAAGTACTGGCTCAAGAAGACCGAGGCGCCGAACTGTGCGACGCCGACCGCGAGGCTCCCGACGATCGCCAGGGCGGTGAGCCGGTCGGTCACGATCCGCGGTGGGACCAGCGGGTCGCGGTGCCGGCGTTCGACCACGACCGCGGCGACCAGGGCCAGCAGGGCGATCCCGAGGAACTCGGCGGTCTCCACCGACCACCACGCGAAGCTGGTTCCGGCGAAGGACACCCAGACCAGGGGGAGGCTGGCGGCGACCGTGATGAACAGGGCACCCCAGTAGTCGATGCGGACATCGCGGCGCACGGTCTCCAGGTGCAGGAACTTCTGGAGCAGGACCAGACCCACCGTCGCGAACGGCACGGCCACCCAGAAGCACCAGCGCCAGCCGAGCGCGTCGACCAGCACACCGCCGAGCAGTGGTCCGGAGACCGTGGCGACGGCCATCGTGGCGGCCAGGTAGCCGCTGTAGCGGCCACGCTCGCGCGGCGGGATGATCGAGCCGAGGATCGACTGGGCCAACGCCACGAGGCCGCCCATGCCCAGGCCCTGCACGGCTCGGGCGGCGAGGAGCTCGGGCACGTTCTGCACCGCCCCGGCGGCCAGCGACCCGGTCAGGAAGACCAGGATGGCGACCTGGACCAGCGTCTTCTTGTTGTAGAGGTCGGAGAGCTTGCTCCAGATCGGGCTGGTCACGGTCATCGCCAGCAGCGAGGCGGTGACCACCCAGGTGTACTGCGTCTGGGTGCCCTCGAGGTCGGCGATGATGGTCGGCAGCGCAGTGGAGACGATCGTGGCGCTCACGATCGCGACGAAGAGCGCCGACATCAGCCCGACGAGGACCTCGACGATCTCCTCGTGGGTCATCTCGGCCGCCTCGGGCGGTGCAGCGGCGGTCAGCGGCATGGGTGTGTCCTCGGATCGTGCTGGGGGGAACGGGTCGCTCGCGAGGGGCCGGGCAGGTCGCCGTGCGGGCCGCGAGCGGACGCCAGTCTAGGACCCTTTAGTTGATTTGAACAACTATTGGAGCCGTGTTCTGGAGCACCCCGCCACCGCGGCACCCGCCCGGGGGCCGGGGGTCAGGAGGCCAGGCCCAGCTCTTCCATGCGGGTGGCATGGTTCTCGCTGAGCCGGCCGAACATCCGGGAGAGGGCGGCCAGGTCCATGCCCGGCCGGTCGACTCCCCCGGCCAGCAGTGCTGCCAGGGAGTCCCGCTCGGCGGCCACCCGTTGGGCCTGGGAGAGCGCCTCCCCCATCAGCCGGCGGCCCCACAGCGCGAGCCGGCCGCCGACCCGCGGGTGCTTCTCGATCGCGCGGCGCACCCGGTCGACCACGAAGTCGGCCTGGCCGGCGTCGGCGAGGCTGTCCACGATCAGCTGGCGGGTCCCCGCGTCGAGGTACGCCGCGATCTCCACGTAGAAGTCCGCGGCCAGGCCGTCCCCGACGTAGGCCTTGACCAGGCCCTCGAGCCAGTCGCTGGGAGCGGTGGCGGCGTGGAAGACGTCGAAGGGCTTCACGAACGGCGCCATCGCCTCCATCGGGTCGCCACCGAGGACGGAGATGCGCTCCATCAGCGGCTCGATGTGGCCGAACTGCACCACGGCCATCTTGCTCAGGGCCAGCTTGTCGGCGAGGTCCTCGGCCAGCATGGCGTCGTCGGTGAGGCGCTGGAAGGCCGAGATCTCGCCGTAGGTGATGGCACCGAGCAGGTCGACCACAGCGGCGCGGTAGTCCGGGTCCTCGAAGGCGACGGAGTCCTGCTCCGCGCGCTCCTCGGGGGCCGCAGGCGGATCTGCAGACGAGGGTTCGGTCATGTCGGCACCCTACCGATAGACTGGAGCCCAGCCGCAGGCTTGATGCCCCCTTGAACACCTACTGCGGGCGGCTCGTCGGCAGCGGACGACCAGTCTTGAAATCCATCGACCAGCAACGCTGAGTCAGCACAGAACAGGCAACATCCTGACCACCTTCAGAGAGCTCGGAGTCCTTCCCGAGATTGCAGACGCCCTCGAGCGCGTCGACATCGTGTCCCCCTTCCCGATCCAGGAGATGACCCTCTCCGTCGCCCTGATGGGCACCGACCTGATCGGCCAGGCCCGCACCGGCACCGGCAAGACCCTGGCCTTCGGCATCCCGGTGCTGCAGCGCGCCGTGGCCGAGCACGACCCCGACTACGCCGATCTGGTCGCCCCCGGCAAGCCGCAGGCACTGGTCGTCGCACCGACCCGCGAGCTGGCGCTCCAGGTGAGCAAGGACCTCACCCTGGCCGGCTCCGACCGCGGCATCCGGGTGCTCACCGTCTACGGCGGGGTGCCCTACGAGCCGCAGCTCGACGCGCTCTCCACCGGCGTCGACGTGGTCGTGGGCACGCCGGGTCGGCTGATCGACCTGATGAACCGCCGCGCCCTGGACATCTCCCACGTGAAGTCGCTGGTGCTCGACGAGGCCGACGAGATGCTCGACCTCGGGTTCCTGCCCGACGTCGAGCGGCTGTTGAAGAACACCCCGGAGACCCGCCAGACGATGCTGTTCTCGGCCACGATGCCGGCCGCGATCGTCTCCCTCGCACGCACCCACATGCGGCACCCGATGAACATCCGCGCCGAGTCGGCCGCCGACACCCAGATGGTGCCGGCCACGGCGCAGTTCATCTACCAGGCGCACGACCTGGACAAGCCCGAGATGATCGGCCGTCTGCTCCAGGCCGAGGGCGCCGACCTGATGATCGTGTTCACCCGCACCAAGCGGCAGTCCCAGCGCATCGCCGACGACCTCGAGGAGCGCGGCTTCAACTCCGCCCCTCTGCACGGCGACATGGCCCAGGCCGCGCGCGAGCGGGCGATGACCAAGTTCCGGGACGGCAAGCTCCAGGTGCTCGTCGCCACCGACGTGGCAGCCCGTGGCATCGACGTCTCCGGCGTGACCCACGTGGTCAACTACACCTGCCCCGAGGACGAGAAGACCTACGTCCACCGCATCGGGCGCACCGGCCGTGCCGGTGCCACCGGCATCGCCATCACCTTCGTCGACTGGGCCGACCTGCACCGCTGGAAGATGATCAACAAGGCCCACGACCTCCCCTTCGACGACCCGCCGGAGACCTACTCCAGCAGCGAGCACTTCCTGCACGACCAGGGCATCCCGCCGGGCACCACGGGACGCCTCGTCCCCGAGGGCACCGTGCCGCGCAAGCCTCGCAGCGACCGCTCCGAGGGGCGCGGGCGCGGGGGCAAGGGCGGCGACAGGGGCGGCGACAGGGGCGGCGACAGGGCCGGCGGCAAGGGCGGCAGTGGTCGTGGTCGCGGCCCGGGCGAGGGGCAGGACGCGCAGGCCTCCGGCCAGAAGTCCGGCGACGGGCAGGCCCGGCGGCGGCGCTCGCGCAGTCGCCGGCGCACCCGTGGCGGCAAGCCCGCCGCGACCGACGGCTGAGGCGGTGACCCAGGCGGCGCCTCAGGCGGTGACCCAGGCGGTGACCCAGGCGGTGACTCAGGCGGTGACGACCACCGTGGTGCCCACCGGCGCGAACGCCCACAGCTTCTTGGCGTCAGGGCGCGCCTGGCGGATGCACCCGTGGGATCGCGGCGTGCCGAGCTGGTCGCGCGTCTGCAGCGGTCGGCCGTCCTTGGTCGGGATGCTGTGGAAGCCGATCGCGGCATGCTGGCCGCGGGTGAACCGCACGAAGTACTCCATCGTCCCGGAGTCGTCGATCCCGGTCGCCCACCGCGAGCGCGAGAAGACCTCGTAGGTGCCCGGCGCCAGGTTGTCGGTCAGGCTGCCCGAGACCAGGTAGGTGCGGCGCACGTGGTCGCCGCCCCGGCCGTGCCCGACCAGCCACACCCGCTGCTGAGCGATGTCGAAGACGATCCGCTTGCCGGTGCCGCTCCGGGCGGGCAGCGCGACGTCGTCCTCCACCCGCGGCGGCATGGCGCGGGTCGTCTCGGGAGCGCTGCGCGAGCTGTCGGGCAGGATGAGCGAGGTCACCGTGGCCCGCGCCCCGGCGCCCCCGGTGGCCGAGGCCATCGGCGCGTTGGCGGGCAGCACCCCGACCGCCCCGAGCATGGCCACGAGGGTGACCAGGAGCGCCGAGCCGGCGGCGACGAGGCGGCCGTAGCGGACCCGGGTCGTCCCGGATCCCCGGCTCGCCCTGGACCGGCCCATGCTCAGCCCCGCTTCGAGAGCCCGGTCGCGACCTCGCGGTAGGCCTGGGCGCCCTTGTTGCTGCGCGAGGTCTTCAGGATCGAGCGGCCCGCGGCCGGCGCCTCGGCGAACCGGATCGACTTGGGGATCGGCGGCTCGATCACCTCGAGCCCGTAGGTCTCCGAGATGGTCTCGAGCACGGCGCGCGCGTGGTTGGTGCGCCCGTCGTAGAGCGTCGGCAGCACGCCCCACACCTCGAGCTCGCGGTTGGTGAACCGCTTGACGTCGTGGACGGTGTCCAGCAGCTGGCCCACGCCGCGGTGGGAGAGCGTCTCGCACTGCAGCGGGATCAGCACGCCGGTCGCCGCGGTGAGCGCGGCGACGGTGAGCACGCCGAGCGAGGGCGGGCAGTCCAGCAGCACCCAGTCGTAGCCCTCGGTGTCCTCGACGGCCGTGCGGATGACGTACTCGCGACCGGTGCGGGTCAGCAGGTCGGCCTCGGCGCGGGCGAGCTCGATGGTCGCCGGCAGCAGGTCGACACCGTCATCGGTCTCGATGATCGCCTCCCCCGGGTCCATCCCCTTGGTGAGCACGTGGTGCACGGAGGTCTCGAGATCCTCCGGGTCGATGCCCAGGCTGAAGGTGAGACAGGCCTGGGGGTCGAGGTCGACGAGCAGCACCCGCTGCCCCTGCTCGGCGAGGGCCGCGCCCAGGGAGGCGACGGTCGTGGTCTTGGCGACGCCGCCCTTCTGGTTGGCGACAGCGAGGACGTGGGTGCGTGACATCACCGCACATTGTGCCCCACGGCCGCGCACACCCCCGGGAGGCGACCCGCAGACACGGCGACGCAGACGGCGACGTCTCGACCCGTGGGCCTCACCAGGCCGGTCGCCGCCCCCCGAACGGCATCTCCAGCGCCTCCGGCCCGAAGCCGGTGACGTCGGCGAGCAACCAGTCGTCGTGCAGCAGCAGGGCGGCCGACGCGGGCCGCATCACCAGCCAGAGCCAGCGGCCGTCGGCCTCCCCGGCGAACACCGCGCGGGCCAGCAGGTCCGAGGGCTCCGCGGCGGGCTGCTCCGCGTCGTCCGCGTCGACCAGCCACATCGGCACCGCTCGCCCCCCGGCCCGGACCCGGATGGCCGGCGGGCCGGTGCTGACCTGCGGCCCCGGGTCGTCGTACGACGTGCCGGCGCACCTCGCACCGAGCCCGATGCCCGGGTCCTCGGAGACGATCGTGACCTCGACCTCCCCGTCGAGGTCACTGGGGCCGACCGTCGTGGTGACGGTGGCCCGCACCCGGTCGCCGATCCCGACGCAGCCGAACTCGGCGATCGACCAGCCCGGGCTCATCGGCCACGGGAGGTAGGTCGGGATGTCGTCGATCCGGCCGACGAGCTCGGCGAAGGAGTCGTAGTCCACCTCCTCGGGACGCCACAGGGGGTCGATGGGGCCGTGCACGGGGCAGGCGAAGGAACGACCCTCGCCGGTGACCGGCGAGGTGCAGCGGGGGCACGACGCGACGAGCGGCACGCCCCGAGGGTAGTGCTCAGGAGTTCCAGCGCGCCACGACCGGCGTCTCCCGCTCGTGTCCGAGCACCGAGATCGTGCCCGTGTCGAGCAGGAACAGCCGCCCGTGCTCGACCGGCAGCCCGAGCCAGCGCGCGGCCAGGGCACGCGAGGTGTGACCGTGGCTGAAGGCCAGCACCCGACCCGAGCGCGACCGCACCCGGGCCACGACCCGGTCCAGGCGCTGGGCGACGTGCTCCGCGGTCTCCCCACCCGGGCACGGGTGGGTCCACACGGACCATCCGGGCACGCGCTCGCGGATCTCGGCGGTCGTGGTGCCCTCGTAGTCGCCGTAGTCCCACTCGGTGAGATCCCCGTCGGGCTCGGCGTCGTCGAAGCCGGCGAGCTCGGCGGTCCTGCGGGTCCGCACGCGCGGGCTGGTCAGCACCAGGTCGAAGGCGACCTGCGCCAGGCGCGCGTCGAGCCCGCGGGCGACACGCTCGCCCTCGCCGGTGAGCCCGACCTCGGTGTGGGAGGTGTGCCGGCCGTCCCGGCTCCACTCGGTCTCGCCGTGGCGGACCACCCAGAGCTCGGTGCCCGGCACGGCCTCACTCGCCGCCGGCCGTGCCCGGCGCGGAGTCGGTGGGGCCGGGCCAGTTCTTGTCCGGCTGCGGCACCGGTCGTCCCGGCTGCTCCCCGCCGCGACTCTCCAGGTAGCTGTTCTTGGGGACCATCACCTTGCGCCGGAACAGGCACACCACGGTCCCGTCCTGGTTGTAGCCGATGGTCTCCACGTGCACGACGCCGCGGTCGTCCTTGCTCCTGCTCTCCCACTTGTCGAGGACCCGGGTCTCGCCGTACAGCGTGTCGCCGTGGAAGGTGGGGGCGACGTGGCGCAGCGACTCGATCTCGAGGTTGGCGATCGCCTTCCCCGAGATGTCGGGGACGCTCATCCCCAGCAGGATGGAGTACACGTAGTTGCCCACCACGACGTTCTTGGCGAACTGCGTGGTCTTCTCGGCATAGGAGCTGTCGAGGTGCAGCGGGTGGTGGTTCATCGTCAGCAGGCAGAACATGTGGTCGTCGAACTCGGTGACCGTCTTGCCGGGCCAGTGCTTGTAGGTCGCGCCGACCTCGAACTCCTCATAGCTGCGACCGAACTGCATCTCACCTGCTCCTTCGCGCCCGCCGGATGTCGGCCCGAGTCTGTCACGCGGCCACCCGGCCACGTCCGGGACCCTGACAATGCACTGAGAAGTGCCGCGGGGGCGCGGTTCGTCGTCCAGGAGACCTCCGCGTGCCCCGTATGCTGCGCGCATGCTCAGCCTGCGCACCCGCGCCACTGAGGAGTCGGACCTGCACCCGGACGCCCCGTTCGGCCACCGCTCCAAGGCGGCCACCCGACGAGGCAGCCGGCCGCCGAGCCGCCGGCGCCAGGTGCTCACGCTCGTGCTCGCCCTGGCGATGACCCTGCTGTGGGCGTGGCTGGCGACCGTCGTCCTCGACGCCTCGAACTTCCCCCGTGCCCTGCACACCCTCGAGCACCGCAGCTTCGAGGCTCCGGCGCTGCTGCCGAGCGTGCTGGTGGTGTGGGTCTTCGTGCTCCTCGTGGTCGCCCTGATCGGGCGGTTGTGGCTCTCCCTGGGGGTGGTCACGGCGCTCACCGCCCTCATCGGCGGCGTGAACGCGACCAAGCTCGACCTGCGCAACGACCCGCTGGTGCCCAGCGACATCGTCTTCCTGGGCCAGCCGGGCTTCCTGTTCGACATGGTCTCGAAGTCCCGGCTGGCGCTCGCTGCCGTCGGACTGGTCGCTGTCGTCGCGCTCGCCTGGGCCTTCGGCTGGCTGGTCGCCCGGGTCTTCCCGGTCCTGGCCAAGACCCTCTCGCGGCGCGGCCTGCTGGCGCTGCGGGTCACCCGGGTCGTGGTCGTGGTCGTGTGCCTGGCCCTGCTCGGACTCGCGAACAACTTCAACGAGCACGGCAACCCGTGGCGGGCGGCCTTCGACTCGACGGGGCTGCGCTGGCGTGCGTGGGACCAGCGGGTGAACTACCAGCGCAACGGGTTCGTGGCCGGGTTGCTGTTCAACACCCACGTCACCGCCATGACCGAGCCGAAGGGCTACTCCAAGGCGGCGGTGGAGGCGGTCGCGAAGCGCTACCGGGCGCAGGCGGCGGCGATGAACAAGGGCCGCACCGCGACCCTCGACAAGACCAACGTGGTGATCATCCTCTCCGAGAGCTTCAGCGACCCCGCGTGGCTCACGACGGTGCACTTCCCACAGGAGCTGATCCCCAAGACCACGGCGGCCATGCAGCACACCCTGTCGGGGAAGATGCTGGCCCCCGGCTTCGGCAGCGGGACGGCCAACACGGAGTACGAGCTGCTCACCGGTCAGTCCCTCAGCCAGCTCTCCCCGCAGCTGTCGGTCCCCTACGAGCAGCTGGTGGCGCACTACAAGGACTACCCGTCCGCGGTCGGCTACTTCCTGGCCCACGGCCACGTCCCCGTGGCGATCCACCCGTTCTCACCGCGGATGTATGCCCGCACCCAGGTCTTCAAGACCTTCGGCTTCGAGAAGTTCATCACCAAGGACGACATGAAGTACAAGTCTCACGGGGGCGGCCGCTTCATCGACGACCAGTCCGCCTTCGACGAGGTGCTCCACCAGATCGACACCCACGACAAGCCGGTGCTGGCCCACCTGATCACGATGCAGAACCACATGCCCTACGGCGGGCAGTACGACGACCCGGTCACCCCGACCGGTCTGCCGGCGAACTACGCGCAGCTGGCCGGCCAGTACGCCCGCGGGATCTCCCGCACCGACGACGCGCTCGCCGAGCTGTTCGCCCGGCTGAAGAAGTCCCCGGAGCCGACCGCGGTGATCTTCTACGGCGACCACCTGCCCCCGCAGATCTACCCGCAGAGCCTCGTGGAGCGCGAGGGCCTGCTCACCGCCCACCAGACCCCGTTCCTGATCTGGAGCAACCGCACGCCGCTGCGGCACACGAACCTGCCGACGACCAGTCCGATCCAGTTCCTGCCGAAGCTCTTCGACGCCCTCGACGTGCCGATCCCGCCCTGGTACGCGCTGCTCGACGACCTCGACAAGCAGGTCCCGGCGATGGACGCCGGCATCATGGTCAACCCGCAGGACAAGCGGGTGAAGGCCTCCCAGCTCACCCCCGCGGCCCGCCGGGTGCTCTCGGACTACCGGATGATCATGTACGACCTCAGCGTCGGGAAGCGCTACAGCGAGCACACGATGTACACCCAGCCGTCCTCCGGCTGAGGGACCGGGCGCCGCCCGTCGCGGGCGCTGGAGATCGCGAAGCGGCATAAAGCGGACGGATTGCGGCATGATGTACGGGTGCGGACGGGTATCGGCGTCACCCCCGAGCTGCGCGCGCTGAAGTCGCGCGCAGCCCGGGAGATCTACCTGCTGGTCGTGATCGGTGCGGCGACCTTCGTGGTGTCCGCCCGGCTCGACCTGTTCGAGGCCTTCGCTGGGTGGGCCGCTCGCCACGAGGGTGTGAACGCCGACGAGCTGGTGATGGTCGCGCTGACCGGGTTCGTCGTCTCCTCGATCTACGCCTGGCGCCGCCACCGGCAGCTGAAGGTGCGGGTCGGTGAGCTCGTGCAGACCCGGCACGCGCTGGCGGTGACCAACCAGCGCTACCGCTCGCTGTTCGACTACCACCCGCACGCCGTGCTCTCCCTCGACCTCGAGGGGCGTTTCGTGGCGGTCAACGCGGCGTGCGAGGAGCTCAGCGGCTACAGCAGGCAGGAGCTCGAGCAGATGGAGTTCGCCGACCTGCTCCCGCCGGAGGTTCTCGAGGAGACGGCCACGGCGTTCGCGAAGGTCGTGGACCGGCGCCCGCAACAGCTGGAGTCGGCGGTCGTACGCCGAGACGGGAGCGTCGTCGAGCTCGACGTGACGGGCCTGCCGATCGTGGTCGGCGGGGACGTGGTCGGCGTCTACGGCATCGCCCAGGACATCACCGACCGCAACCGGGTCGAGCGGGCCCTGATGCGGTCCCAGGAGCAGGCCGAGGCGGCCAACGAGGCCAAGTCCCTGTTCCTGGCCAACGTCAGCCACGAGATCCGCACTCCCCTGACCAGCCTGCTCGGCATGACCGAGCTGCTCCAGGACAGCGACCTGGACGAGGACCAGAGGATGTTCGTCGAGACCATGGACCGGGCGGGCCACCGGCTGCTGGTCCTGGTCACCGACATCCTGGACTTCTCCAAGATCGAGGCCGGCAGGGCCGAGCTCGAGATGGTGGCGATCGACCTCGGCGCCGTCGTGGGCGAGGTGGCCGCGCTGGTGCGACCTGCTGCGCAGCACAAGGGGCTGCGGCTGCGGTGCGACGTCGAGGCGCAGCTGCCCTCGCGGGTGCTCGGCGACCCGGCCCGGATCTCCCAGGTCCTCACCAACCTTCTCGACAACGCCGTGAAGTTCACCGAGCACGGCCGTGTGCAGGTCGCGGTCGCGACCACCGGTCCGGTCCGGGGGGACACCGTCGGGGTCGTCGTCAGTGTCTCGGACTCGGGCATCGGCATCGGTTCGGAGCAGCAGGACACCCTCTTCGAGGCGTTCAGCCAGGGCGATCCCTCCATCACCCGCAGGTACGGCGGCACCGGGCTCGGGCTGGCCATCTGCCAGCAGCTGGTGACGTTGATGGGCGGCACCATCACCGTGGCCAGCAACCCCGGACGGGGCAGCACCTTCACCGTCACCCTGCCGATGCAGCTGGCGAGCAGCAGCAGGGCCGCCGGCTAGCCAGGTCCCCGACCGGGCGTCAGACGATCCCGTGGAACCGTCGGGGGATGCGGACGAGCGGGCGGGTCTCCATCAGCTTCAGCTGGCTGCCCTTCGGCGCCCGGAAGTTGCCGGGCGGGTCCTCGACGACGAGCGCGTCGAGCTTGGGGCCCTCGGGCGGGACGAACTCGGGGACCTCGGTCGCGACCACCCCTGCGGTGATCTTCTCGAGCAGGTCCACCAGGGCGTCGCCGCCCTGGCGCCACTGCGTGTCACGGGAGCGCCCGTCCGACTCGACCATCCGCTGCCGGTGGTCCGCGGCCTCCTGGAGGTGGTCGCGGTCGCCGAACTTCATGTGGAACATCCACAGGTCGGGGTCGACGCGGTAGGGCGTGCGCACCCCGTGCGTCCCCGAGCTCCAGTGCTCGGGGGCCCACTTGATCGCGGGCTTGCACATCAGCGGCAGGAACTTCGCGAGCTGGCGCTGCCCGAGGAGGGGCTGGGCGAGGTCCAGGGGTTCCTCCACGCCGACGTGGTGCACGACGTTGAGGCCGAGGGACCCCACCGCGTTGAGGCCGTCGGCGTCGCGGGCCTCGACGTACTCCCGGAGCCCGGCCCAGCGGTCGGGGTCGGGGACGATGAACTCGTCGGTGTCGCAGAAGAGCACGACGTCGTAGAGCTGGAGCAGGGCGCGCCCGAGGTTGCCCACCATCGCCATCCGGGTGCTGTTGAACTTCCCGCCCCGGATCGGCGGGATGTGCAGCACGTCGCAGGGCAGGTCGTCGGTGGAGCCGTCCTCGGAGTTGTCGTCGACGACGTAGAGGTTCTCCACGCCGAGCTGGCCGCCGTAGTACCTGATCCACAGCGGCAGCATCCGGCCCTCGTCGCGACAGAACGTGATCGCGCCGACCCGCAGGGGGTCGTCGGGGTCGCGGGGCGCGCGGGCCGGCCGCGACCCGGTCCCTGGCTCGGCCGGCCGGCCGGGCTCCCCCGTCGGTGACGGCGGCGGGGACTGCTCGGAGGCCTCGGCCGGTGCCGGCGCGCCCTCCGGGTCGTCGGCCGAACGGCGCCGCAGGAAGCCGCGCATGCCGCTCACGAGTCGTCCTCCTGCTCGCCGGGAGGCGCCGCGGGGACCGGCTGCTGCGGGCGTCGGCCCCCGGAGCGACGCATCTGCTGCTGGGCCAGGAAGGCCAACCCGTCCAGAGCGGCCTCGAGCTGCTGCTCGGTGGTGATCTTCTTGGTGTGCGCGCCCGCGACCGCGGTGGCCTCCAGCTCCTCGAGGTCGCCGACGACGCGGATGTCCAGCTCGCGCAGCCGGGCCAGCTCCTCGCGCGACTTGCGGCGCACCCACCGCTCGTCGATGCCCAGTGGCGCGGTCTCGCGACCGCGGCGCACCAGGCCCTGCTTGGCGAGAGCGGACTTCACGACGCGCTCGTAGTCGGTGCGGTCGAAGCCGTCCTCGGCGAGCCGCTCGTTGAGCGAGCGCAGCACCATCGCCGAGGCGGCGTCGAGCTGCGGGTTGCTGCGGACCTCGAGGTCGCACACCCCCGCCGGGATGCCGGCGACGGAGGCGAACCGCTCCCAGAGCACGGTGGGCGGGGCTCCCTTCGGGGGCAGGGTGAGGAGGGTGAAGTGGTCGCGGCCGCACTCCGCGGACCAGCGTGCGGAGATCTCCGAGATCCGCTGGTGGTTCCAGAACCACCTGCCGGGCTTGGTGGTCATGTCCTCGGTGCGGACCGCCTCGAGGAACTCCTCCCACGTCCGCACGCCCCGGTTCTGCATCGACTCGGTCCACATCGCCGGCAGCGAACGGGCCAGGTCACGAGCGGTGAGCACCACCTGGAGGTCGGCGTGGGCGAAGGCGTCGCGGATGATCGCGATCTTGGGCGCCGCCCGCGGGGCCAGGAACTCCATCGAGACGATCGCGGTGCCCGGCCAGTCGTTCACCACGTCGACGAGGTGCTGCCAGGGCCCGTCCGGGGACAGCGGCTCCTGCTTGGGTCCCCCACGGTCGATCAGCTCGCGGACCGCGAGCACCTGCTGACGCCAGCGGTCGCAGGCGAACAGGATCCCCTGCTCGGCCAGACGCTCGCGATTGCGGTCCAAGACGTTCTGGATGAAGCTGGTCCCGGACTTCATCGCCCCGATGTGGAGCACCACCCGCTTCGCCACACCGGGAGCATAGGCCATCGCCGCCGCCGCTCCCGCAGGCGCGATCAGGCGGGCGCGATGCGGTTGGCCAGCATCCCGGCCAGGCCCGCCAGCGCCGCCTCCGCGACCTCCTCGCCCGGGATGTCGGCGGGGTCGAGACCGGGCGCGTCGACCGGCTCCAGGTCCGACCAGGCGCCGACCAGGCGTGCGCCGCTGGCGCGCAGCTCGGCGACCGTGTGCTCGGCGGCCTCCCGCACCCACGGCTCGACCACCAGACCGAGGGCCGGCTCCACGTCGCGCCGGCGGGCCAGGATCCGCTTGGCCAGCTCGAACTTGCGCTCCCTGCTGCCGGCAGGGAAGGCGAGTCCGCGCTCGTCGAGCAGCTCGTTGAGCCGGCGCAGCGCCAGCGCCGAGGCTGCCCCGATCGACTCGTTGGCCGCGGTGGTGGGCCGGGTGGCGGTCGCGGGGTCGAAGCCGACCGCCTCGGCGTACCGCGACCACAGCAGCTCACGATCCGCGCCCGGAGGTGGCACCGTCACCAGGCTCACGTGCGCGGGACCGACCACCGACCCCCAGGTCTGCACCATCCGCGCCAGGTCCTGCTGGCGCCAGAAGGTGCGCCCGGCCTCGGACGGGGCGGTGGCCGGGCCACCGGGGCCGGGGGCATCCGCGCGGGCGCCGCGCCGGTAGTCCTCCCATGTCCAGGCGCGGCCGTTCTGCACGGTCTCCTGCCACATGGCCACCAGGTTGCGGTTCAGGTCGCGTCCGGTGAGCACCACCTCGACCCGGCTGCCCGCGAGCGTCTCCACGACGTGGCGCACCTTGCGTGGACGCACCGGCCCGAGGTGCTCCATGGAGACCAGTGCGGTGCCCGGGCCACCGGCCATCTCCTCGCGGAGGCGGTCCCACGCACCGGTCACCTCACCCTGCCCCTGCCCCTGCCCCTCCGGCCGAGCACGTCCAGCACGCCGCGCACCTGGTCTCCCCACCCGGAGCCCGGCAGCAGCAGACCGCGCTCGGCCAGCTCGGCCTTGTTGGCGAACAGCCGCGACTGCAGATAGCTGGTGCCGGACTTCATCGCCCCCACATGGAGCACCACCCGCTCGACCACACCCGGAGGATAGGCCCGGAGGACAGGCCAGGTGGACCCGACCGCGCGGTCGGCTCAGGAGCCTCCGCCGCCGGCCTTGCGGCGATGCATCTTCGGCGCCGCCCCGCCGGGGACCTCGGACCCGTGGGCCTTCTCCTTCACCGGCCTGTCCTGGGGGACTCCCCGGTCGCCCTCCGGCTCCCAGGTCACCGGCACCCCGTGCGGTGCGGCACGGCCCAGGATGCGCCGCTGCCCTCCGGGCCAGGTGGTGAGCACGACGAGGAACTCGTGGTCGCGCTCGGCCGCGCGCCGGGTGGGCTCGAGGAACAGGTGCACGAACGGGGAACTGGCGGTGGCGGCCTCCCCCAGCTCCTCGACGCGGGTCGCGACGTGCTCGCGCTCGGGCAGCGGCAGGTACTGCCACATCACGCTGTGCCACAGCACCGTCGTCGTGCCGGCTCGCAGCTCGACGGCGTCGACGAGCTCCTCGGCGCTCTGACGGCGCACGACGGGTGGGTGCTGCCGGGCAAGGTCGAGGGCCGCACGGAGCCGCTCCAGGCGGTGCCGCTGATCGGGCCAGACGTACGCCGTGAGGGTGAGCCGCCCCTCCGTCGTGGTGGCGTCCACCGGCGCCGGGTCGCACCCGAGCGCCTCCTCGAAGACCAGGTCCGGCCAGGGCTCCGGCGAGCCGCCCCGCCACGCCGGCTCGAGCCGCACCGGGGACCGCGGGTCACCGACCTGCACACCGGCTCGCTCGAGATAGCAGAACCGGTCGGCCAGCAGGTTCAGCCCGGCCGAGGATCCGATCTCGAAGAGCCGCACCGGCAGGCGGCGGGAGTCGGGCAGGTGCAGCAACCCGCCCACCAGTGCGGCGGCCCGCCCCACCTCGTTGGTCTGCGGTGGCCGGTCCAGCCGGCGCCGCACGGCCTCCGGGTCCCGGTCGAGCAGGTCGAGGAACGCGGCCGTGCCGTGCCCCTCGCGCCAGAGCCCACCCACGCTCGGGTAGGAGGCGGCCAGCGCTCCGGCGCGGCGCTCCAGCACCAGCCGGTGCACGCTGCCGAGCAGCCGCAGGGCCAGCGCCGAGGGACCCGGGTCGTCCTCGTGACCGAGGAGCACCCGGGCGGTGGGGCCTCCCGCCTCGATGTCGTCGGCGAGCCGGCCGAGCAGTCCGGCGTACATGGGCGAGCCCAGGGAGGCGCAGGCCGTGGCCTGCTGCCGGAACGCGTCGGCGGCCCTCATGGGGCCTCACTGTCGCACCGCTCCTGGGTCGGCGTCCGCACCCGAGACCACTCCGCAACCTGGTGGGCCGCCCAGGACGCCGGAGTCGCTCAGCCCCAGGGGACGGTCGCCTGCAGCACCGCCTCGGTCAGCGCGCCCGTGCGCAGCCCGGTGACCTCGTGGTAGTCCGGGTCGGCCACCATCTGGCTGAAGGCCTGCCGCGAGGGGTAGCGCACGAGCAGCACGGCGTCCCACGCCTGCCCGTCCTCGGCCACCAGCGCGGTCGACCCGTCGCCGGCGTAGAGCACCTCGCCGCCGTACTTCGGCAGGAAGGTGTCGCCCAGCGCGGCGGCGTACTGGTCGTACTGCTCGCGCCCGCCCTCCTTCCACCGCAGCAGGTTGAGCATCACCACAGGACCCCCGGGGTCCTCGGACAGGAAGCGCTTGAGGTCGGCGCCGCGTGGGTCGATGGCCATGGCCCCACCCTTGCACGCGCGTCCCGACCGCCCCACCATCCCGCCCCCGCGACCCCGCCCCCAACAGGGCGCCGCGACCGTCTGGCGGGTTCACCATGTCGGCAAGCCTCGGACCCCTGGCGCGTGACGCTGCCTCTGCTCGTCGGCACGACCGGAGGTGACCGGAGTAGTCGGAGAAGTGCTGCCCGAGGAGGAGGCGGGCCTACGGCTCTAGCCAGCTCACCTTCGCGTCTTCGTCAGAGCACGCGCGAAGCGCGCGCCATCTGCGGCTGAGGACGATCGAGGCTCGAGAGGAGCGGAGGTACCGTGGGGCAGAGGAGCCCCCGCCCCAGTGAAGGGAGGAGCCCATGCGCCAGCGTTTTCGGACCTATACGGCCTACAGCATCGGCACCGCGATCGTCTGGGGTGTAGTTCTCCTGGTTGCCTGGCTCATCGATCCCTCCAGCACACTTCACACGTTCTGGTTGGTCAGCCTCGGGTTCTTCCTGGGATGGCTGTCGGCCACGATCGCCCGCGCGGTGTACCCACCGCCCAAGAAGCACTGGGCGCGTCCCGCGCAGGCGGCTCAGTCCGACGCGGACTGACGCGCTCATCGGCAGGAGAGTGCGTCGCGCTCACCGCGGCTCACCCCACCGAGAGAGCTCCCGGACGTGGTGTAGCCAGCCGTGCCGGCGCAAAGTCGTTGTCCACAGTTTCGAACACACTGTCGAACCTGTCGGTGCACCGGACTAGGATCGTTGCCATGGACGCCACCACGATCTGCTCGCCGAGTGCGGTGATCGAGGGTGTCCGGGCGGCGCGGGTGGCCGAGCACGCGGCCGCGTTGTGCCAGCTGGAGCTGGCGGTGGCGTGGGCGCGGTTGCATCCGTGCCCGGCCGGGGAGTGCCCCGCGCACTGGGGTGACCCGAGCCTGGAGGAGGACGTGGTGGCGTTGGCCGGTGCCGGGGCGCCGTTGGTGGCGCAGTTCGCGCCGGTCGAGCTCGGCGCCGCGCTGGGGATGAGTCTGGACGCGGCTCGCCAGCTGCTCGCCGACGCCTTGGAGCTGGCCTTCCGGCTGCCGCGGCTGTGGGCGCTGGCCCGGGACGGGGCGGTGCCGGTGTGGCGGGCCCGGCTGATCTCCCGGGAGACCCACGACCTGGGCCCCGAGGCGGTGGCCTACGCCGACCGGCTGGTCAGCGCCACCCCGGCCAAGATCGGCCTGGTCGCCGCGGCGCGGCTGGTCGCGGAGGCCCGGCTCTACTTCGACCCCGACCGCGCGGTGGCCGATGAGGAGGAAGCCCTGGCCCGCCGCGGGGTGTGGCTGCACCACGGCCGGGGCCCGGCGACCACCGAGGTGACGATGACCCTGGACACCGACGACGCCCGCCTCCTGGACTCCACGGTGGGCCGGATCGCCGCCGACCTGCGCGACCTCGGCGACCCCGAGACCCTCGAGGTGCGCCGCGCCCGCGCGGTGGGGATCCTCGCCGACCCCCAACACGCCCTGGACCTGATGTCGGGCCGCGACACCACCCCCGGCCCCAGCCCCGGCCCCGGCAGCGGCAGCGGCAGCGGCAGCGGGGTCGCGTACCTCCACCTCCACCTCACCCCCGCCGACCTCGACCCCCAAACCGGCACCGGAGCCGCGACAGTAGAGGGCCTCGGCGCAGCCACCACCGCGCTCCTGACCACCTGGCTGACCCGGTTCACCGCCACCGGCGGCAAGATCCTCGTCCGCCCGGTCCTCGACCTCGCCTCCCCGGCCGCCGTCGACCAGCACGACCCACCGGCCACCATGCGCGAGACCGTGACCCTGCGCGACGCCCACTGCGTCTTCCCCGGCTGCCGCCGCGACTCCCGCGCCTGCGACCTCGACCACATCGATGCCTACACGCCCCTCGAGGCCGGCGGCCCACCGGGCCAGACCCGCGCAGAGAACCTGGCCCCGCTGTGCCGGACCCACCACCGGGTCAAGACCCACACCGACTGGACCTACCAGCCACGCGGCGACGGCTACACCTGGACCTCCCCCACCGGACACCACTACGACGTCACCCGCACCCAGCGTCGACCACCCACACACCGACCACCCGCGCGCCGGCGACGACCCTGACGCCCCGCCACCCCGGCCCACCCCGCCGGGGCCACCGGCACGTCCACCACCGCGGGCGGGTCAGCTCTTGAGCTTGTAGTCCTTGAGCAGGGAGCGGCCGATGATCATCTTCTGGATCTCCGCGGTGCCCTCGCCGATCAGCAGGAACGCCGCCTCGCGGTAGAGGCGCTCGATCTCGTACTCCTTGGAGTAGCCGTAGCCGCCGTGGATGCGGAAGGACTGCTCGACGACCTCGTTGCAGTACTCCGCGGCGAGGTACTTCGCCATCCCGGCCTCGACGTCGTTGCGCTCGCCGCGGTCCTTCATCCGGGCGGCACGGACCATCATCGCGTGGGCGGTCTCGACCTTGGTGGCCATCTCGGCGAGCTGGAAGAGGATGGCCTGGTGCTGGGCGATCGGCTTGCCGAAGGTCTCGCGCTGCTGGGCGTAGGAGATGCCGAGCTCGAAGGCCCGGTTGGCGACCCCGACCGCACGCGCGGCCACGTTGACGCGGCCGACCTCGATGCCGTCCATCATCTGGTAGAAGCCGGCTCCGGGCTTGCCCCCGAGGACCTGGTCGGCCGAGACCTCGTGGTTCTCGAAGACGGCTTCGGTGGTGTCGACGCCCTTGTAGCCCATCTTGTCGATCTTGCCGGGGATGGTCAGGCCGGGTGCGGTCTCACCGAAGCCCGGCTCCTTCTCCACCAGGAACGCCGACATGTTCTTGTAGACCGAGTCCGCCCCCTCGTCGGTCTTCACCAGTACGGCGACCAGGTTGGAGGAGCCACCGTTGGTCAGCCACATCTTCTGGCCGGTGATGGAGTAGCCCCCGTCCTCCCCCTTGACGGCCTTGGTCCGGATCGCCGAGACGTCCGAGCCGAGCGAGGGCTCCGACATCGAGAACGACCCGCGCACCTCACCGGTGGCCATCTTCGGCAGGTACTTCTGCTTCTGCTCCTCGGTGCCGTGCTGCATCAGCATGTAGGCCACGATGAAGTGGGTGTTGATCACCCCGGAGACACTCATCCAGCCACGGGCGATCTCCTCCACCGCCAGCGCGTAGGTCAGCAGCGACTCACCCAGCCCGCCGTACTCCTCGGGGATCATCAGCCCGAAGATGCCCAGCTCCTTGAGCCCCTCGACGATCTCGGTCGGGTACTCGTCCGCGTGCTCGAGCTCGGTCGCGACCGGGAGGATCTCCTTCTCCACGAACTGGCGCACCGCGCCCAGGATCTCGGTCTGGATGTCGGTGAGACCTTCGGTCTCGCAGAGGCGACCCATGGTGTGCGTCCTTCACTGGTGGCGGTCGGCGGGCGGGGGGAACGTTACTGGTGGGTACGACGACGTCGCCATGACCCACCTCACGTCGAGCCTACGGCTGCCGGGGAGCGCGCAGCAGCACCGGCCGCAGCCGCGGGAACCGGGCCGCCAGCGCGACCCGGACGCTGGGCTCCTCGATGCTGCGTCGGAGCCCGGCCAGCTCGGCGCGCAGACGCCGGCGCTCCCGCCGGAGGTCGCGCACGTCGTGCAGCATCCGTGCAGCCAGCTCCACGGCCACCTCGGCCACCTCGGCCTCGGTCACCGACTCGGGCGTACGCCGCTGCGGCAGGTGATCGGGCACCAGCAGCGAGTCGAGCTCCCCGATCACCTCGAAGCCACTGGCCGCGAGGTAGTCCACGGCCTCGCGGCCCCGCCGGCGGATCTCGCCGATCCGGTCCGCGGCTGGCCAGAACGGGTCTCCGGCGCGCGGCACCAGCCGCTCGTCGGCCAGGAAGGTGCGGATGTAGGTCCCCCGGTCGAGGGCAGAGCTGAAGTCGCCGAGGTGGAGGTTGATCCGGCGCAGCGTCTCGGTCTCGGCCACCCCCATCGAGGCGTTCGGGAAGCTCTCGCCGAGGTCGACGGAGTCGGGGTCGAGGCCGACCAGGGTGGCGAACCGGTCCCAGATCGTGCGCCGCGGCGCCTCCTTGGAGGGCAGCGGCAGCACGTGCACGCGCTCGGCGGGGAAGGCCGGGGACCAGCGCTCGAGCACCCGGCGGACGTCGAGGGTGCGCCAGTTCCAGATGCCGCCGCCGTCGCCGGCCTCGGTGCGGCTGTAGTCGGCCATCGGTCGGGTGTCGCGGTTCTTGATGCTCTCCTGCCAGCTGGCGGTGAACAGCCCCAGCGGCTCCCGCGCGGTGACCACGAGGTGGACCTCCGCAGGGGCGAGCGCCGCGACCATCCGGGCGGCCTGCTCCTCGGTGGCGGCGGCGAAGAACTCGTGGCTGATCACCGCGGTGCCCGACCACGCGGCGACGTCGGCCCGCACCCGGTCCCAGGCGCCGCGCTGGCGCTCGGTGCCGTTCTGGGCCAGCTGCGGGTCCTCGCGCACGGTGCGGCTGGACCACAGGTGGTCGCGACGCTCCCCGCCGGGCAGCCGCACGCCCTGCGACTCCAGCACCTCGCGGTGGGACCACATGATGGTCTGCAGATAGGTCGTCGCGGTCTTGGGGAGCCCGATGTGCAGGTAGACCCGTCGCGCCATCTCGCGTCCTCGTCCGCTCGCCGCTAGATGTTCCGGGCGTACTTCTCGACCGCCGCGGCGACCTTCTCCTCGTCCCGGGCCGCCATCGGCAGCAGCAGCTGCTCGACGAGGTCGGTCACCTCCGCCAGCCGGATGTTGAGCTGGCGGCACTCCTGCACCTCGGCCTCGAGCTCCTCGAGCCGGCGCTGCAGGCCGTCGAGACGCTCACCGGCGACGGCCCGCGCCACCCGCTCCACGGCCCGCTCCCGGAAGCTGCCGCGCCGCTGGTTCCCGGACGTCACTTCTGCCATTGCGCCACCAATCGTGCTACCGGACGGTCCGCCGCGTCGTCGTCGGGGTCGGCCGTCATCTCGACGTGAGTGCTGTGCACGATAACTGCTCCGGCACGCTCGAGCGTCCGGGCGACGCGGTCGGGGTCCTGGGGCCGGACCGCGTCGCGCGGCCCCTCGGGCACGTAGTGCTCGCCGGGACGAAGCGCGTCGAAGTCCGCGTAGAGACGGCCGCCGCGGGACAGCGCCATCCGGGCGAACCGGCCCAGCTCGGCCAGCCCGTGCCGGTCGAGGGAGTCGACGAGGTGGTTGGCCATCACGGTGACCGGCCCCTCGTGGCGGGCCACGCAGGCACCGTGGGCCAGCACGGAGCGCAGCTCGTGCAGGTTCATCCACGCCAGCCGCAGGTCCAGGCCCTCCTCCTCGGCGACGCGGCGCACGCCGCCGGCGGCGCCCCAGGAGTAGTCCAGCGCCAGGGTCGGCACCCCGCGACGCGCGAACCAGAGCGCGTCGGCTCCTCGACCCGCGCCGACGTCGACCAGCAGCCCCGGCTCGCCCTCCTCCTCGGCGACGTGTCGGGCCAGCAGGCTCGGGTGCGGCGGTGGCAGCTTGTCGCGGACCCGGCTGTAGCGGCGGTCCCACTCGTTGCGGTGGACGCGGGCACCGCGGAACCAGCCGTTGAGCCGCCGGCGGGTGGAGCGCGGGGTCTCGAAGTGGAACGCCGGGTCCGGCACCTTCCAGTCGGGGCCGTAGGTGGCCTCCAGCAGCTTCTCGGGTCGCGCCGGTGCCGGCAGCGTGCGCCCGGCCAGCGTGCAGGTGCCGAGCGGGAAGATCCAGTCCTCCTCGAACGGGGTGCCGATCTCCCCCATCAGGTAGAGCCGGCCGCCGTAGAGGTAGCCGCCGAACACGTCCAGCCCGCGCACCCCGCCGTCGGCCTCGACCACGTCGACCTTGAACGCGGCCGCGCTGTAGCGGTCCACGGCGTAGCCACGCTCGCGCAGCACCCGCTGGAGCCGGAACGACTCCCGGATCACGTCCATCGGGTGGGTGCGCCGGCTGACGTAGCCGAGGTCCACGTCGCTGTCGTGGCCGATGAAGTCCTGCTCGCGGATCGCGCCCAGCAGCGTGCCGTACGCCGGGAAGGCGTCCACCCCTGCCTCGAGGAGCACGGTGAGCACCTCCTCGCAGGCGTCCAGCAGTGGTCGGGTCTGCTCGGGGTCGCGGGTGTCGAAGGTGGTGGCGATCCGGTTGGACTTGTCGATGCCCAGCGGCCGGCCGTCGGCGTCGACCACGGCGATCCGCTTCTCCGCGGTGCCCAGGTGCACCTCCTCGGCGTACACCTCTCGACCCGACACGTGCTCGACCACGGAGAGCCGGGTGGTGCCGTCGAGGAAGCGGCGCAGCATCGAGGGCCACTCCGCGACCAGCTCCGAGCCGACCACGTCGGTGTCGCGCAGCGTCCAGAAGGACCAGATGCGGCGGCCGTCGAAGAGCACGTCGACGACGACGTCCTCGGCGGCGGCGAGGTGCACGCCCCGGTCGTCGATCGCGCGGACGCGCAACGGGACCGCCACCTGCTCGCCCACCCGGTCAGCCTCCGACGAACTCGTTCGCCCGGCTGAGGTCCTCGTCGAAGTCCACCTCGACGATGTGGAACTCCGAGATGTCCAGGGCCTCGACCCGCAGGCCGTCCTGGGCGATCGCCCGCTCCAGGCCGCCCTCGAAGTACTCCTGGTCGTCGACCTCCTGGAGCCGGGTGACCAGCGTCGCCTTGTCCTCGGCGGAGATGAAGTTGATCCCGACCGCCTCGCCGAGGCCGCCGACCACCTGCTTCGACAGCTCCTTGATGTAGCCGTCGTCGTCGAGGGTGTACTTCACCTCCTCCTCGGCCACCGACTCGGTGTTCACGCACACGAAGCTGCGGCCGGTCTCGATGTGCTCCTGGATCAGGGGCAGCACCTGCGGGTCGAAGACCACGTCGCCGTTGAGCCACAACACCCCGCCGGGCTGGGAGAGCCGCAGCGCCTTGAGCAGGCTCTTGGAGGTGTTGGTGGAGTCGTAGACCTCGTTGTAGACGAAGGAGATGTCGGGCATCGCCTCGATGACGAGGTCGAGCTTGAAGCCCACGACGGCGGTCACGAACACGTCCTCGCCGTACCCCTCCCGCAGCGCGTTGACGGCCCGGCGCATGATGCTCTCCCCGGAGCGCAACCGGGTCAGCGGCTTGGGGTGGGGTCGACCGAGGCGGGTGCCCAGCCCCGCGGCGAGGATCACGACCTGCTTGGCCACGCCGGACTCTCCTTGCTACGAGGCTGCGGTGGACGTTCCGCCGAGCCTACATAGAACCCGCCCCGAGGAGGTGCAGGCACTACTGTTGGCCGACGTGAGCACGACACCGACACGCGTCTTCGCGGCCCGCCTGGCCGGGCTGCCGGTGTTCGACCCGCAGGGCGACCAGGTGGGCAAGGTGCGTGACGTCGTGGTCGTGCTGCGGCGCGACGTGCGCCAGCCGCGGGTGGTCGGCCTGGTCGTCGAGGTGTTCAACCGGCGGCAGATCTTCGCGCCGATGACGCGGGTGACCAACATCGACGCCGGGCAGGTGATCACCACCGGTCTGTTGAACATGCGCCGCTTCGAGAAGCGCTCCACCGAGACGCTGGTGATCGGCCAGATGCTCGACCGCCGGGTGCAGGTGCGCAGCACCGGGGTCGAGGGGGTCGTCTTCGACGTGGCCATGGAGCAGGCCCGCAACCGCGACTGGGTGCTCTCCCGGGTCGCGCTCACCGAGGGGGTGAAGGGGTTCCGACGCCGCGCCCAGACCCACGTCGTGGAGTGGGACGACGTGGAGGGGCTGCACGAACGGCCCTCGAACCAGGGCGCGGAGCACCTGGTGGCCTCCCTGGCCGACCTGCGCCCGGCCGACGCGGCCAACGTGATCCACGAGCTGCCGGCGCAGCGCCGCGGCGAGGTGGTGGCCTTCCTCGACGACGAGCGGCTGGCCAGCGTGCTGGAGGAGCTGCCCGAGGAGGACCAGGTCGAGATCCTCGAGCACCTCGACTCCGAGCGCGCCGCGCACATCCTCGAGGAGATGTCGGCCGACGACGCCGCCGACCTGATCGCCGACCTCCCGCCGGAGACGGCCCAGGAGCTGCTGGAGCTGATGGAGACCGAGGACGCCGACGAGGTGCGGCGGCTGATGGTCTACGGCGAGGAGACCGCCGGCGGCATGATGACCCCGGAGCCGGTGATCCTGCCGCCGGACGCCACCGTGGCCGAGGCGCTGGCCCACGTGCGCAACGAGGACCTCACGCCGTCGCTGGCCGCCCTCGTGCACGTGTGCCGCCCGCCGCTGGAGACGCCGACCGGCAAGCTCCTCGGCGTCGCCCACATCCAGCGCCTGCTGCGCGAGCCGCCCTCGACCCTGGTGGCCGGCGTGCTCGACACCGGCATCGACTACCTGCGGGCCGAGGCGACGCTCGAGGACGTCTCGATGTTCCTGGCGACCTACAACCTGGTGGCGGCCCCCGTGGTCGACGAGGAAGGACGGCTCCTCGGCACCGTGACGGTCGACGACCTCCTCGACCACCTGTTGCCCGAGGGCTGGCGGGACCGCAAGATCGGCGGGAGGTGAGAGCTGATGATCGACAAGCCGCAGAAGCCCGAGAGACGCCCCGAGAGGCGGCTCCAGCAGCTGGCCGAGAAGCGCCATGAGCTGCGCGAACGGCAGCGCCAGAAGAAGGACGCCGAGGACCGCGCCAGGATGGCCCGGCTCGACACCCCCCGCGAGGTCCGCCGCGGCCTGGTCCGCCGGCCGACGGTGAGGCAGGACGCATTCGGCATCTTCGCCGAGCAGTTCGCCCGCTTCATGGGCACCGCACGCTTCTTGATCTACATGACGCTCTTCGTCGTCTTCTGGGTCGGCTGGAACCTGGTGGCGCCGTCGCCCGTGCGCTTCGACGACTACCCGTTCATCTTCTTGACCCTGATGCTCAGCCTCCAGGCGTCGTACGCCGCCCCGCTGATCCTGCTCGCCCAGAACCGTCAGGAGGTCCGCGACCGGGTGGTCAACGAGCAGGACCGCCAGGCCAACGCGCGCGCACACGCCGACATGGAGTTCCTGGCCCGGGAGGTGGCCTCGCTGCGGATGGCCCTGGGTGAGGTCGCCACCCGCGACTTCCTCCGCTCCGAGCTGCGCAACGTCGTCGAGGAGCTGGGCGAGGGCGAGGACGACGACGCCCCGGAGGAGGCCTCGTGAGGCCACGTAGGCTGGGGTCATGACTTCCCCTGCAGTCGACCAGATTCAGGCTGCGCTGGCGCGGGTCGACGACCCGGAGATCAAGCGCCCCATCACCGAGCTCGGCATGGTCGAGAGCGTCGACGTCGACGACACCGGCAAGGTCGCCGTCAGGGTGCTGCTGACCGTGGCCGGGTGTCCGCTGAAGGACACCATCACCCGCGACGTGACCACCGAGGTCTCCACCGTGGAGGGCGTCACCGGCGTGGACGTGCAGCTCGGCGTGATGACCTCCGAGCAGCGCTCGCAGCTCCAGGAGAGCCTTCGCGGCGGCCAGGCCCAGCGCGAGATCCCGTTCGCCCAGCCGGGGTCGCTGACCAAGGTGCTCGCGGTCGCCTCCGGCAAGGGCGGCGTCGGCAAGTCCTCGGTGACGGTGAACCTCGCCGTCGCGATGGCCCAGCAGGGACTGAAGGTGGGCGTCGTCGACGCCGACATCTACGGACACTCCGTGCCCGCCATGCTCGGCGTCGCCGACACCCGGCCCACCCAGGTCGAGGACATGATCATGCCGGTGCCCACGCCGAGCGGTGTCTCGGTGATCAGCATCGGCATGCTCAAGCCGCGCCGTGACCAGGTGGTGGCCTGGCGTGGCCCGATGCTCGACCGGGCGCTGGTGCAGATGCTCGCCGACGTCTACTGGGGCGACCTCGACGTGCTGCTGCTCGACCTGCCGCCGGGCACCGGCGACGTCGCCATCTCCCTGGGCCAGCACCTGCCCAGCGCCGAGGTGCTCGTGGTGACCACGCCGCAGGAGGCCGCGACCGAGGTGGCCGAGCGCGCCGGCACGATGGCCTCGATGATGCACCAGCGGGTGGTCGGCGTTATCGAGAACATGTCCTACCTGCCCTGCCCGCACTGCACCGCCGAGGGCATCGAGCACCGCCTCGAGATCTTCGGGGCCGGTGGCGGCGCCCGGGTCGCGGCCACCCTGGGCGGGCGCTTCGGCTACGACGTTCCGCTGGTCGGGGAGATCCCGCTCGACATCACCCTGCGCGAAGGCGGCGACACCGGGAAGCCGATCGTGGAGTCCGACCCGACGGCGCCCGGCGCGAAGGTGCTCAGTGACATCGCCCGGACCCTGGCCGGCCGGGGTCGAGGGCTGGCCGGCATGCAGCTGGGGCTGAGTCCCACCACGAAGGGCTGAGCCTGCCGTGTTCGGGATCGGCCTGCCGGAGCTGGCGGTCATCGCGATCGTCGCGGTGATCGTCTTCGGTCCCGAGCGCCTTCCCGAGTTCGCCCGCCAGGCGGGTCGGCTGGTCCGCCAGCTGCGCACCCTCGCCCAGTCGGCCCAGAGCCAGCTGCGCGAGGAGCTGGGCCCGGAGTACGCCGACCTCAAGCTCACCGACCTCGATCCGCGCCAGGCGATCCGCAAGCACATCCTCGAGGCCATGGAGGACGACTTCGAGGACGTCGACACGCTGCCGGCCTACGACGTGCTCGCCCACGGCGAGGCCCCGCCGTACGACACCGAGGCGACCTGAGCCTCAGCCCGTCTTGGCCTTCAGGTCGACCTTGACCTGGAAGGTCTTGCCCCCGCGCTCCACGGTCAAGGTGACCTTCTCCCCCGGCACGTGGGAGCGGATGGCCACGACCAGGTCGATCGAGCCCGAGACCGGCTTGCCGTCGACCTTGCGGATCACGTCACCGGCCTTGAGGTCGGCGTCCTCGGCCGGCATCCCCGGCGTGACCGACTCGATGGTCGCCCCGTCCAGCTTCTTGGTGCCGCGCACGTTGGCGCCGATGATCGGGTACTGGGCCTTGCCGGTGCGCAGGATCTGGTTCGTGGTCACCTGCACCTGCTCGATCGGGATGGCGAAGCCGACCCCGATGCTGCCGCCCTGGTCCGAGGCCAGCTGCGAGCCGAGCGAGGCGATGGCGGAGTTGACGCCCACGACCTGACCCTGGAGGTCCACCAGCGGGCCACCGGAGTTGCCCGGGTTGATCGCCGCGTCGGTCTGCACGGCGTTGATGTAGGAGTTGTCGTCCTGGCCCTCACCGGTGGTGACCGGTCGGTCGACCGCGCTCACGATGCCCGAGGTCACCGTGGCCGAGAGACCCAGCGGCGAGCCGATGGCCACGACGGTCTCCCCGACGCGCATCTGGGCGGCCGAGCCGAGCGCGGCGGGAGTCAGGTCCTTGGCCTTCGGCGCCTTCAGCACCGCGATGTCGTAGACGGTGCTGCGGCCCACGACGGTGGCCTTGAAGTGGTGTCCGTCCTGGTCGATGATCTCGATCGGCCCGCCGTCCTGGTCGGCCTGTGCCACCACGTGGTTGTTGGTGATGATGTGCCCCGAGGTGTCGATCACGAACCCCGAGCCGGTGGCCCCCTGGTCGCGGCCGTCGTACTCGGCGACGATCTGGACGGTGCTGGGCAGGACCTTCTCGGCGACCGCCGCGATGCTGCCGTTGTCGGCGGGCAGCGGCGCAGCCGTACGCCGCTGGACGCTCAGCACGCCCCCGGAGCCGCTGCTGTTCTCGCTGATCACCGAGGCCGCGATCGCCCCGCCGGTCAGCCCCAGCACCAGCGCGGTCACGGCCACGGCCGGCAGCATCCAGGCCGGCACCTTCGCGCGCACAGGCGTCGGGCCCGAGGACACCGGGTAGGGCTGGGTCGAGGGCGGGTAGGAGGAGCCGTAGGGCGAGCCCGCGTGGGCCGGCTGGTGCGGAGGCGGGTAGGGGCTCGGGTGCTGCTCGCCCACGGGTCGGGTGTCGTAGCCGCCCGCGGGCGCGATCGGCTCGGTGTCCGACTCGTCGTGGTGGTCGCTCACGACACCTATCTTGACCTACGGGCCAACACCAGCGACGCGTTGGTCTCAGCCCCGGTCGGGGAACCCGCCGGCCCGGTGGTCTGCTCGCCGCGGATCATCGCCGGTGAGGGCCGCGTCGGCACCTCACCGCGCCCGGCCGGCCCGGCCGCGACGGTGACCAGCCCCAGCAGGCAGGCGCCGACGGCACCGCCGCCCACGACCACCACGACGGCGCGGCGGCGGCGGGAGCGCTTCTCGATGGCGTCGACCGCGCTCCAGGCGTCCACGTCGTAGAGCGACCCCAGCAGCTGCGGCGGGGGCGGCGCGACGCTCTCGGGCCCGCACAGGGCCCCGAGCTGACGCTTGGTCCAGCCCTCGTGCTCGACGAGGCGGCGACACCCAGGACAGGAGAGCACGTGCGACCAGGCCCGCTCCTCCTCGGCCGCAGGGAGCTGGCCGTCGACGAGGGCAGAGACCTTGCTGCCGATGTGGCCGCTCAGGGACAGCATCACCGCACCTGTGGAGCCAGGCCCTGCCCCGGGACCGGGCCGGCGAACCGGGTGCGCCCCGGGCGCGGGGCCCGGTGGGCCAGGGCGGCGCGCAGCTGGGCGCGCCCTCGGTGGATGCGCGAGCGGACGGTGCCCAGCTTGAGGTCGAGCACGTCGGCGATCTCCTCATAGCTCAGTCCCTCGACGTCGCACAGCACCACGGCCGCGCGGAAGTCGGGAGCCAGCGAGGCGAGGGCGGCCTCGACGTCGGCGTCGAACATCCGGTCCAGCTGAGCCACGTCGGGGGTGGGCAGCGCGCTGGGCAGCCGTCCGGCGGCCTCGTCGCTGAGCGCGTCGAAGCGGATCCGCTGCTTGCGGCGCGCCTGGTCGAGGAAGAGGTTCGTGGTGATCCGGTGCAGCCAGCCCTCCATGGTGCCCGGTGTGTAGGTGTGCAGCGAGCGGAACACCCGCACGAAGACCTCCTGGGTGAGGTCCTCGGCGTCGTGGCTGTTGCCGGTCAGGCGATAGGCCAGCCGGTAGACGCGTGCCGAGTGGTCGGCGACGATCTGCTCCCAGCTGAGCTGGCCGTCGGAGGAAGCGTCTGCCGCGCGCTGGGGGAGGTTCACCATGACACCACGCTAGGGAGGTTCCCTGAGACGTGGCTGAGGGGAACCCAGCAGCCGACCCAAGGTTTCTCCACGTCTCGACAACGTCCCGGTCCGGGCGGTTGTTCCCCCGCGCCGTGCCTGCATCGGCGGAGGTCGGCCGCGGGGTAGGGTCCGTCCAAGCAAGTCACGCACGTGGAGGAGACCGTCATCGTCACGCCAATGAAGCCCGCGAGCTGGACCTACGCCGAGGAGTTCGTCGACGAGGACGAGGTCCTGGCCGCCGCCCGGTCCCGCGCCGAGGAGGTCGGGGTCGTCCCGGTCGGCTCCGGCGCCGGCGCCACCTTGCGCTTCCTCGCCTCGGTGCTCGAGGCTCGCGCCGTGGTGGAGATCGGCACCGGCACCGGCGTCTCCGGGCTGTGGCTGCTGCGCGGGATGCGGCCCGACGGCGTGCTCACCACCGTCGACACCGAGGCCGAGCACCAGCGCCTGGCCAAGCAGGGGTTCGTCGAGGCCGGCTTCGCCTCCCAGCGGGTGCGGCTGATCCCCGGTGCGGCCCTCGAGGTCATCCCGCGGCTCACCGACGGCCACTACGACCTGGTGTTCTGCGACGGGGACAAGCGGGAGTACGCCGACTACCTCACCGAGGCGCTGCGACTGCTGCGCCCCGGTGGCCTGGTCGCCTTCGACAACGCCCTGTGGCACGACCGGGTCGCCGACCCGGCCCAGCGGGACGCCGAGACGGTCTCGATCCGGGAGCTGGGGCAGACCGTGCGCGAGCACGAGTCCCTGCTGCCGGTGCTGCTGCCGGTGGGCGACGGGCTGCTGGTGGCCAAGAAGGTCTGGACGCCCGAGGCCTGATCAGGCGCTGCTCCACCCCGGCCGGAGCGTCGGCGAGCGACCAGCGGACGGTCAGCGCCGATCGGCTGCTCGACCGCCCACCCCCTGCAGCGGGTCGCTCCCACCGAGCCAGTCCAGCAGCAGCCGCGCGCCGAAGCCGGTCGGCCCCTCGGTCCACTCGTGGTGGTCGCGCGGCGCGTCCCCCACCGAGGCGATGTCGAGGTGGGCCCACGGCAGACCGCCGGTGAAGTGCTGGAGGAACAAGGCGGCGGTGATGGCCGGTGGCCCACCGGGGGCGTTGTCGGAGTCGGCGATCTTCGAGGAGAGCTTGTGCTCGTACTCCCCCGACAGCGGCATCCGCCACACCGGCTCACCGGCCCGGGCACCTGAGGCGTCGAGCCGGGCGGCCAGGACGTCGTCGGTGGCGAACAGGCCGCCGGTGTGCTGGCCCAGCGCCACCTTGATCCCGCCGGTGAGGGTGGCGACGTCGACCAGCACGTCGGGCTCGAGCTCCTCGACGGCGTAGGCCAGCCCGTCGGCGAGCACCAGACGCCCCTCGGCATCGGTGTTGGTGACCTCGGTGGTGCGTCCGCCGTACTGCGTGAGCACGTCGCCGGGGCGCATCGAGCTGCCGTCGACGGCGTTCTCCGCCATCGGCAGCAGCCCGGTGACCCGCAGTGGGCACCCGACTGCGGGCAGCGCGGCCATCACCGCGGCCACCACCGCGGCGCCGGTCATGTCGCGCTTCATGGTGACCATCGACTGGCCGGGCTTGATGGAGAGCCCGCCGCTGTCGAAGGTGATGCCCTTGCCCACCAGCACCACGTGCCGGGCCTTGCGGCTGCCCCGGGGCGGCTTGTAGTCGAGCCGGACGAAGCGCGGTGGCGCCGCGGCGCCCTGTCCCACCCCCACGACACCGCCGAAGCCGCGCTCGGCCAGCTGCACCTCGTCGAGAACCGTGGCGGTGAGCCCGGCCGCCTCGGCCGCGGTGACCGCCTGCTCGGCCAGCCAGGCCGGGGTCTTGATGTTGCTGGGCACGCTGGCCAGCAGCCGGGACTGCCAACCGGCGCCGGCCACCGCGACGGCGCGCCGCAGCCGGGCGGAGCGCTCCTCGTCGTTGGCGGTGAGCGCCAGCGCGATGCGCTCGACCGGGCGCTCGCGGGGGCCGTCGCGGTGCAGCGAGAAGCCGAAGGACCCCAGGGTGACCCCCTCCACGAACGCCGCCATCGCGTCGTCGTCGCCCACCGCGGCGACCGAGGAGGCCACGGCCTCGGCGTTGGTGGTGCAACGGGCCAGGGCAGCCCCGGCGCGCCGCAGGTCGGTGGGGGTGCCGGCACCGACCCCCACCAGGAGCACGCGGGTGAGCGCGGAGTTGGCCAGGTCGGCGGTCCGCACGACGGGCACGTCGGTCACCTCGCCGGTGGCACCGGTCGCACCGGCGTGGGCGAGGACCTCGGCGAGGTCGACGCCCAGGTCGTCGGCCAGCTCGGCGGCGCCGGGCCCGAGCACGAAACCGTCCACGCCGTCCTCGCCGCGCAGCACGGGCACGGCGACGATGCCGACCCCCACCAGACGGGACGGGGCGACGTCACTGAGGGCGAACTCGGGCGGCGAGACCTGGGGCGGGAGTGGCACGTGCCTGACCCTAACGGACACGGCTCGAGGCCCCCGACCTCCCGTGGACGGGAGCCCGGGGGCCTCGAGGACGAAGACGAGGTGGCGGGGGCCGGGCTAGCCGACCACGCCGTCGAGGGCCTTGCCCAGAGCGGTGGCCTCCTCGGCGTTGAGCTCGACCACGAGTCGTCCGCCCCCTTCGAGAGGAACCCTCATCACGATGCCACGACCCTCCTTGGTGACCTCGAGCGGGCCGTCGCCCGTCCGCGGCTTCATGGCCGCCATGTGCACACCTCTTCCCATGTCATTCGTGCGCAGGACGCGCCCAACTGCACCCATTATTCCTCATCGCGGAAGGCCCGTGGACCAGCACTCCGACGAGCGGGACCAGGGGATGGGGCAGACTCGGGCCGAGACCGCACCGGCAGCCGTGCCCGGACAGAGGAGAGCAGATGACCGAGACCGTCCGATACGACCTGGCCGACGGCGTCGCGACGATCGCGCTGAACCGCCCGGAGGCGATGAACGGGCTCGACATCGCCACCAAGGAGGCGCTGCTCGGCGCCGTGCGACGGGCCGCGGAGGACGACGCCGTCCGCTGCGTGGTGCTCACCGGGAGCGGGCGCGCCTTCTGCGTCGGGCAGGACCTCAAGGAGCACATCTCGATCCTGGAGAGCTCCGACACCTCCTCGCTGTTCAGCACCGTCGAGGAGCACTACAACCCGATCGTCACCACCCTGGCCACGATGCCCAAGCCGGTGGTCGCCGCCGTCAACGGCGTCGCGGCCGGTGCCGGCGCCAGCCTCGCGTTCGCCTGCGACTTCCGGGTGCTCACCGAGTCGGCCGGGTTCAACCTCGCCTTCGCCGGGGTGGCGCTCTCCTGCGACACCGGCTCCTCGTGGACGCTGCCCCGCCTCGTCGGCCGGGCCAAGGCGCTCGAGCTGCTCTACTTCCCGCGCACCGTGGGCTCGCGCGAGGCCCTGGACCTCGGCCTGGCGACCACCGTGGTCGCCGCCGACGCCCTCGAGACCGAGGTCTCCCGGCTCGCGCGGCGCCTGGCCGACGGCCCGACGGTCTCCTTCGGGGCGATCCGGCGATCGGTGGAGTACTCCGGGGGCCACGGCCTGGCGGAGTCCCTGGAGGTCGAGGCCTCGATGATGCAGCTGACCGGTGCCACCGAGGACCACCGCAACGCGGTGACCGCGTTCGTGCGCAAGCAGCAGCCCGAGTTCACCGGCCGCTGAGGACACACCGGGTCAACGACGGGCGCCGACCGCGCGCAACAGTCCCTGGGGGCCGCTCCCCCGGGCCTGCCGCCGGCTCACGCCGCGGCCGTACTCCACGGTGACGGCCACGCCCCGGAAGCTGGCGTTGAACCACTCGGTCATGGTGCCGTGGCACACCCCGGAACAGTTGAACGACCTCACCGGCAGGTGCAGCCCACGGTGCAGACGCCGCACCAGGGCCGACCCCTTGCCACCCGCGCGGCCCACGCCGTGCAGCGGCTGGTGGAAGCTGATCACGTAGGCCGGGCGCACCGAGCGCAGGAAGGCCATGACCGCCCGGGTCTCCGGCTCGGAGGCGGCGCGCGGCCCCGAGTTGTAGGCACCGCCCTGGCGCTGCCAGTGCCGCGGGTAGTTCCGGTTGAGGTCGACGCCGTGTGCGTTCTGGCGGGTGTGCCGGGCGATGCCGTCCCGGTTGTACTGCGGCACCACCCAGATGTCGGCGCCCCGGATCGCCCGTCCGTCGCGCAGGTTGTAGAGCACCCGCGCGGGTCCGGTCTCGTTGCCGTGCATGGCCGCGAGCACCACGACCTTGCGTCGGGAGGAGGGCTGACCGAGGCGCCAGGCCACGATGCCGCGGCCCTTCACGGTGTGTCCGATGGTGCGCACCCCGACGACCGCCGGTCGGGTGCGCGCGGCTGCCGGCTGCGCCCACGCGGTCGGGTGCGGGGCCGCGGCGTTCGCGACCGGGACCGAGGCGCCGAGCAGCAGCCCCGGGAGCACCAGCGCGAGCGCCGGCCACCGCTGGGCGGCGCTCATCGGGTCAGGTCGGGTGCGAGGGGGGCCAGGTGGGACACCGCGTCATTGTGGACCATCGGCGGCGGGTCCGTCACCGGGGTCCGACTGCTCGTCTAGCTGGGCTGCCAGCCGGTCGATCAACGCGTCCACCTCGCTGGCCCGGTAGCCGCGCAGCGCGGTGTTGAACCGCAGCGCGCGCAGGTCGTCGCCGGTGACGGGGCCCTCCGCGGGGAGCCGGACGTCCGCCCGGTCGTCGTACGCCGCTCCGAGCTCGCCCCCACGACCGGAGGCGACCACCGCGACCGCCCCCATCACGAGCACGATCAGCACCGCGAAGAACCAGGTCACGTGGCCTGCACCCCCTCGACCATCACGGCGACGGCCTCCTCGGCGTCGTCGGTGAGCGTGAGCATGTCGAGGTCGCCCGGGGAGACCTTGCCGTCGGCCACGACGGTGTGGCGCAGCCAGTCCAGCAGACCGGACCAGTAGTCGCTGCCGACCAGCACCACCGGGAACGAGGTCACCTTCTGGGTCTGCACGAGCGTGAGGGCCTCGAAGAGCTCGTCGAAGGTGCCCAGCCCGCCGGGCAGCACCACGAAGCCGCTGGAGTACTTCATGAACATGGTCTTGCGGGCGAAGAAGTAGCGGAAGTTGACGCCGACGTCGACCCACTCGTTCAGCCCGACCTCGTAGGGCAGCTCGATGCCCAGCCCGACGCTGACCCCACCGGCCTCCGAGGCACCCCGGTTGGCCGCCTCCATGGACCCGGGACCGCCACCGGTGATCACGGCGAAGCCGGCCTCGGCCAGCCCCCCGCCGACCCGTTCGGCCAACGCGTAGTGGGGATCGTCGTGGTGGGTGCGGGCCGAGCCGAACACGCCGATCGCCGGCCCCAGCTCGGCCAGGGCGCCGAAGCCCTCCACGAACTCGGACTGGATCCGCAGCACCCGCCAGGGGTCGGTGTGCACCCAGTCGCTCGGGCCGCGGGAGTTCAGCAGCCGCTGGTCGGTGGTGGACAGGTCGACCTGGGTGCCGCGCAGGACGGTGGGCCCGCGGTGCTTCTCCCGACGGCCGCCGGGGGTGGTGCCGTCCTGGCTCATGCGGACGGCTCCTGCTCCGGCGCGCCCAGCCAGGCCCGCAACGTCTGCTCGCAGCGACGCAGCTGCTCGAGCGGCACGAACTCCTCCTGCTTGTGCGCCAGCATCGGGTCGCCGGGCCCGTAGTTGACCGCCGGGATGCCCAGGCCGGTGAACCGGGCCACGTCGGTCCAGCCGAACTTGGGGTTCACCACGCCACCGACGGCGGCGACGAAGTCCCGGGCCGCCGGCACGTCCAGACCGGGGAGCGCACCGGGGGCAGAGTCGGTGACCCGGAGGTCGAAGCCCTCGAGGAGCTCCTTGACGAAGACCAGGGCCTGCGACTCCGACCGGTCCGGGGCGTAGCGGTAGTTCACCGTCACCACACACTCGTCGGGCAGCACGTTGGTCGCCACCCCGCCGGTGATCCACACCGCGTTCAGGCCCTCGTGGTACTCCAGCCCGTCGATGACCGGGCGGCGCGGCTCGTGCTGCGCAAGCCGCCGCAGCACCTCGCCGGCGTGGTGGATGGCGTTGCTGCCGCGCCACGCGCGGGCGGAGTGGGCGCGCTCGCCGTGACAGGTGACCTCGACCCGGAGGGTGCCCTGGCAGCCCGCCTCCACGACGGCGTCGCTGGGCTCCATCAGGATCGCGAAGTCCGCCTGGACCAGGTCGGGCCGTTGCGCGGCGACGATGCCGAGCCCGTTGTAGACGTCGTCGACCTCCTCGGCCTCGTAGAAGATGAAGGTCACGTCCCGGTCGGGCTCGCGCAGCTCCTGGGCGAGCCGGAGCGCGACGGCCACCCCGCCCTTCATGTCGCAGGCCCCGAGTCCGTGCAGCCGGTCCCCGTCGTTGCGCGCCGGCAGGTTCCGGTTCAGGGGCACCGTGTCGATGTGGCCGGCGACCACCACCCGCTCGCTGCGGCCCAGGTCGGTGCGGGCCACGATCGAGTGGCCGATCCGGGTCACCGCGAGGTGGCCCACCCCGGCGAGTGCCTCCTCGATCGAGTCGGCGAGCGCCTGCTCCTGGCGGCTGACCGACTCGATGTTGACCAGCGACTCGGTCAGCGCCACCACGTCGGCGGTGAGGTCCAGTGACATGTCGGCCATCTTCTCAGGTGGGGTGGGACCACCGGCCGCAGCGACGCGACACCGGTACGGCTCAGCGGCGGGCGGCGGCCAGCCGCCCCTTGAGCAGCGCCTTGGCGGGGTGCGGGCACTCGCCCAGCAGGGCGAGGCAGACCTCGATGACCTCGGTGTCGTAGGGCGCCAGCTCGGTGTAGCGCGCCACCGCCGGCGGCTGCGGGTCGGCCAGCAGCGCCTCGCGCACGGCGACCGCGACCACGTCCGCGAGCTCGGTGAGCGCCGGCGACTCGGTGCCCGGCATCAGGTCGCCCCCGTAGGCCGCCACCGCCGCGCGGACCTGTCCGCGGTGGAGGAGCCGCAGCACCTCGTTGACGTCGACGACCACCGGCATGGTCAGCCGGTAGGGGCGTGAGGCCAGCTGGCCGCCCAGGGCGCTGCGCAGGTGGGACACCTCCGCCTTGAGCGTGGAGAAGGTGACCGCCTGGTCGCCGTAGAGCTGTGCGTGCAGCTGCTCGAGCGAGAGGCCGGCGGGGTGCAGCGCGAGCAGGGCCAGGATCTCGGTCTGGCGCCGGTTCAGCAGCAGCCGGCGCCCGTCCAAGGCGGCCTCGGCCGCGCCGAGCAGGGTCAGGCGCAGCCCGGGAACGGCTGGGGCTCCAGGGTCACCGACGGGGTGGTGCGCCGAGGGCGGCATCGCGGTCTCGATCAACCGGGCCAGCACCCGCGCCGTCGCCAGACCGATCGGATGGGTGCGGTCCCAGGTGGTGGACAGGTCGATCACGCCGAGCTGCTCCCCGCTGACCGGGTCGTGCACCGGCGCCGCCCAGCACACCCAGTTGTGCACGATCTCCGCGTAGTGCTCGGCACTGAAGACCATCGACGGGGCGTCGGTGCGGGTGGCGAGGTCGAGGGCGTTGGTGCCGACGCTGGTGTCGTCCCAGCGTCCGCCGGCCACGAAGTTCACGCTCTCGGCCTTGCGGCGCATCACCCGGCCGCCGTAGGTCCACAGGATGCGGGTCTGGGCGTCGGTGACGGCCACGACCAGGTCGCCGTCCTCCGCCGTACGCCGCAGCTCGGTCTCCACCCGCTCCACCGCGATCTGGAGCGGCGAGCCCTGCCAGATCGAGCTGGTGTCGGACTCGTCGGCGAGCGGGGCCTCGCGGACGTCGATCTCCACCGCGGGCGCCGACCGCTCCCAGGATCGGAGGATCTCGGGGCGCACCATCCCGGCGGCGCCGTCGCCTCTCTCGACGAAGGTGGTCCAGGCCCGCACCGCGGCGAGCCGGCGGCTGTGCAGCTCGTCGTGCGAGATCGTCATGGCCCACTCTCCTGGTGTGACTGCCGCCACGTTAGCCCGCAGCGCTGCCGCACAACAGGGACCGTCCTGCCGTGGCGACCGGTCCACGCGGCCGCCGTGCTGCGGGGGGTGCTGGTGCCCCGAAGGACCCGGGGGTCGCCTGAGCGCCGGGACGGCTCAGAGTCCCTCGAGCGCGGCCGCGGGCGCGTGGATCCGGCCGTCGGTGGCCGAGAGCCGGTCGCCGCTGCCGCCCCAGCGCCCGGCGATGATCTCCGCGGCGATGCTGATCGCTGTCTCCTCGGGGGTGCGGGCGCCGAGGTCGAGACCGATCGGGCTGGCGAGCCGCTCCAGCTCCTCCTCCCCCAGGCCCGCCTCGCGCAACCGCGCCAGCCGGTCCTCGTGGGTGCGGCGGGAGCCCATCGCGCCCACGTAGGCGACCTCGGGCAGCCGCAGCGCCGTCTCCAGGACGGGGACGTCGAACTTCGGATCGTGGGTGAGCACGCAGATGACGGTGCGCCGGTCCACCCGGCCGGCGGCGACCTCGTCCTGGAGGTACTTGTGCGGCCAGCTGACCACGACCTCGTCCGCGTGCGGGAACCGGCTGTTGGTCGCGAACACCGGCCGGGCGTCGCACACCGTGACGTGGTAGCCGAGGAACTCACCGACCCGCGCCACCGCGGCGGCGAAGTCGATAGCCCCGAAGACCAGCATCCGCGGGGCCGGCGCGAAGGCCCAGACGAAGACCCGCATCCCCTCGCCACGCCGCTCGCCGTCGGGCCCGTAGGTCAGGGTCGCGCTGTGCCCGGAGGCCAGCAGGCCGAGGGCGTCGTCGGTGACCGCCGCGGTGGCCCGTTCGCTGCCCAGCGAGGCGGAGATCTCCCCGGGGATCTCCCCGGGGACCTCCTCGGGGCGGACCACGAGGCGGCGGCCCAGCCACCCGGGGTCGGGGTGCTCGACGACCGTGGCCACGGCGACCGGACGGCCGGCGGTCACGTCGGCGGCCACCTCACCGAGCTCGGGGAAGGTCTGCTGGTCGACCTTCTCCACGTAGACGTCCAGGATCCCGCCGCAGGTCAGGCCGACGGCGAACGCGTCGTCGTCGGAGACGCCGTACCGCTCGAGCACCGGGGTGCCCGACCCCACCACGGACTGGCCGAGCTCGTAGACCGCCCCCTCCACGCAGCCTCCCGAGACCGACCCGACGGCCTCACCGGCCGGGCCGACCAGCATGGAGGCGCCGGGAGGGCGGGGGGCGGACTGGAAGGTGGCCACGACCGTGCCGACGCCGACGGTCTCACCGGCCTCCCACCAGCGCAGCAGGTCCTCGAGGACCTCACGCACGCGAGATCACCTCCAGCACCCGGTCGAAGGCGCGCAGCGAGTGCCCGGCGACGAAGTCGTCGCAGTAGGGCAGGGCGGCCGCGATGCCACGCTGGACCGGCTCGTAGCCCTCCTTGCCGCGGTGCGGGTTCACCCACACGACACGATGCGCGAGTCGCTGCAACCGTTCCATCTGCTCTCCCAGCTCCGCGGCGTCGCCGCGCTCCCACCCGTCGCTGAACACAACCACGACCGCCCCCCGGGCCATTCCCCGCGCCCCCCACCGGTCCAGGAAGGCCCTCATCGTCTCACCCAGGCGGGTGCCGCCGGACCAGTCGGGCACCTGCTCACCGGCCCGGACCAGCGCCCGCTCCGGGTCGCTGGTGCGCAGCGGCGCGGTCACCCGGGTCAGCCTGGTGCCCAGGGTGAACACCTCCACCCGGCCCCGCCCGGCGGCCGTGGCGCCGGTCGAGAGGACCAGGTGGGCCAGCCGGAGCAACGCGTCGGCGTAGGGGCGCATCGAGGCCGAGACGTCGACGAGCAGCACCACCCGCCGGGCCGTGGTCCCCCGGCGACGGTGCACCACCCGGCCGGGCTCACCCATCTGGCGCAGCGTCGTGCGCAACGTGCGGTGGACGTCGATCTCCCCGCGGCGCCAGGGGGTACGCCGCCCGGCACGACGCCGCGGCAGCCGGGGGCGCAGCGCGCGGATCATCGCGTCGAGCAACGCCTTCTCGTCGGGCCGCATCCCGGCCACGTCGCGATGGCCGAGCACCTCGCGCTCGCTGGCCGCGGCGCGGACCACCTCGGTCGGGCCCTCGTTGCCGGAGTCGCCACCCTCGCCCACCGGCAGCGGCGCACTGAGCTCGCGGGGGCGTTCGCGCGGCACCGTGCGCGGCAGCTCCTCCCGCGCGCCGAACCAGGCCTCGAACACGTGCCCGTAGCGGTCCAGGTCGTCCGGCCCGCTGCACAGCGTCGACCGGCCGGCCCGGAAGGTGGCCTGCGCGTCGTCGACCCCGAGGAGGGCGGCGGCCTCCAGGAAGCTGGTCGCCCGGTCGTGGGTCACGGCCAGGCCGGCGGCGCGCAGGGCGCGGGTGAACCCGAGCAGGATCTCGTCGGGCTCCTGGCCGGGGCTGGGTCCCATCGCTCGGGTGTCCTATCCCGCCAGCATGCGGTCGAGCGCCTGCTTGACGCGGTCGGTGTCCTCGCGGTACTTCACGACGGCTCCGAGGGTGCGGGCCGCCGTCTCGAGGTCGAGCTCCTCGGTGCCGAGCCGGTGCAGGGCCCGGGCCCAGTCGAGGGTCTCGGCCACCCCGGGCGGCTTGAGCAGCTGCTCGTCGCGCAGCCGCTGCACCAGGCCGACGACCTGGCGCGCCAGGCTCTCGCTGACCTCCGGCAGCCGGCGGCGCACGATCGCCACCTCGCGCTCCAGGCCAGGGTGCTCGATCCAGTGGTAGAGGCACCGGCGCTTGAGCGCGTCGTGCAGCTCGCGGGTGCGGTTGGAGGTGAGCACCACGGTCGGAGGGGTGGCCGCGACGACGGTGCCCAGCTCGGGGATGGTCACCGACCAGCTCGAGAGGACCTCCAGCAGGAACGCCTCGAACTCGTCGTCGGCCCGGTCGACCTCGTCGAGGAGCAGCACGGCCGGTGACTCGCGCAGCGCCCGCAGCACCGGCCGGGCCAGCAGGAACCGCTCGTCGAACAGCGACTTCTCCGCCTCGTGGGGGTCGAGTCCTTCTCGGTGGTCGACCCCGGTCGAGACCGCCGCCTCGAGCGTGCGCAGGTGCAGGATCTGGCGCGGGAAGTCCCAGTCGTAGAGCGCCTGCGAGGCGTCGATGCCCTCATAGCACTGCAACCGCACCAGCGGCACTCCCGCCAGCTCGGCGAGGGCCTCGGCCAGCGCGGTCTTCCCGGTGCCCGGCTCCCCCTCGAGCAGCAGCGGCCGCTGCATCCCCTGCGCGAGGTAGACCACCGTCGCGAGGTCGTCGTCGGCGAGGTAGCCGGTGCTCGCGAGGGCCTCTCGAACCGCCTCGGGCGACGTGAGCTCCATGGGTCGCAGGCTACTCAGCCGCGGGTTGGCGCCGGGTTGGCGCCGGGGAGTCCGGGTTGTCCGGGGGGCCTGGGGGGCCCGGGGGCTCGTCCACGTCCTGCCCGGTCGCCAGGTCACCGCACTCGACGAGGTCGACCCGGTGCGCGGCCAGGTAGTCGCGGGCACCCCGGTCCCCGGTGGCGGTGGCGATCACCCCCGCCCAGTGCGCGCGGCCGAGCAGGACGGGGTGACCGGGCCGGCCCCCGTAGACGGCACGGGCGAGCACCTCCTCGGTGTCGGGCCGGTCCAGCAGGCGGCGTACGACGGGGGCGGCGACGTCGGGCAGGTCGACGAGCGTGACCAGGCACCGCCTCGCCTCTCCGTGCAGGAGATGGTGCAGCCCGGCGGCGAGGGAGGCGCCCATGCCGTCCGCCCAGTCCGGGGCGACCACGATCGTCACCTGGTGGGCGTCGAGCAGCGGACGTGCCTGCTCGGCAGCGGCGCCCAGCACCACCACCACCTGGTCACACTCGGCCAGCGCCTCGGTGGCGCGCACCAGCCAGTCCTCGACGAGCGCCTTGGGCGTGCCCATCCGGCGCCCGGCGCCGGCAGCCAGCAGCAGTCCGGTGGTGGTCATGTCGGCCCATCCTGCTCTCTCCCCGCCGCGGGGCGAAGCGCTCGCACACACGTTCGAAGCGGCGTAGGCTGTCGCCATGACCCTCGAGTTCCAGGCCTCCCTGCTCGACGGCGCCTCGGTCGGGGTGGGCCCGCTGGCAGGGCGGGTCCGGCGCACCGAGCTGGGCCGTGGCGCCTGGGTGGAGGTGCTGCCCGGCTGGTTCGAGGGTGCCGACGAGGTCTTCACCGAGCTGCTCGCGGCGGTGCCGTGGCGCGCGGAGCGACGACCCATGTACGACAACGTGGTCGACGTGCCACGGCTGCTGCACACCTACGGCGTCGGCGAGCTGTTGCCCCATCGCGCCCTGACCGAGGCTCGCGAGGCCCTCTCGGCGCACTACGCCCCCGAGCTGGGCGAGCCGTTCGTGACGGCCGGGTGCTGCTACTACCGCGACGGTCGTGACTCGGTGGCCTGGCACGGCGACAACATCGGCCGGGGCCGCTGCGAGGACACCATGGTCGCGATCGTCTCCTTCGGCTCGCCCCGCAAGCTGCAGCTGCGGCCGGTCGGCGGCCAGCTGGCGCTCTCGCACGCGCTGGGCCACGGCGACCTGATCGTGATGGGTGGCTCCTGCCAGCGCACCTGGGAGCACGCGGTGCCCAAGACCTCCCGGCCCGTGGGGCCACGGATCAGCGTGCAGTTCCGTCCGCGCAACGTCTTCTGAGCCGCTGGCGGGCACAGACGCCAGCAGGGCCCCCGCCGAAGCGGAGGCCCTGCCGGTGTGGTGCGTGGGAGGTGGGACTCAGAAGTCCATGCCGCCCATGCCGCCCATGTCGCCGCCGCCGGGCATGGCCGGCTGCTTCTCCGGCTTGTCGGCGATCACGACCTCGGTGGTCAGGAACAGCGCAGCGATCGACGCGGCGTTCTGCAGTGCCGAGCGGGTCACCTTGGCCGGGTCGAGAATGCCCTCGGCGATCATGTCGACGTAGTCGCCGGTGGCAGCGTTCAGGCCGTGGCCGGCCGTCAGGTTGCGCACCTTCTCCGAGACGACGCCACCCTCGAGGCCGGCGTTGATCGCGATCTGCTTCAGCGGGGCCTCGGTGGCCAGGCGCACGATCTGCGCCCCGGTGGCCTCGTCGCCGATCAGCTCGAGCTTCTCGAAGGCCTGGTCGGAGGCCTGCACGAGGGCGACGCCACCGCCGGCGACGATGCCCTCCTCGACGGCCGCCTTGGCGTTGCGCACGGCGTCCTCGATGCGGTGCTTGCGCTCCTTGAGCTCGACCTCGGTGGCAGCACCGACCTTGATCACGGCCACGCCGCCGGCCAGCTTGGCCAGCCGCTCCTGCAGCTTCTCGCGGTCGTAGTCGGAGTCGCTCTTGTCGATCTCGGCACGGATCTGGTTGACCCGGCCGGCGAGCTGGTCCTCGTCACCGGAGCCGTCGACGATGGTGGTCTCGTCCTTGGTCACCACGACCTTGCGGGCCTGGCCGAGCAGCTCGATGCCGGTCGACTCCAGCTTCAGGCCGACGTCCTCGGAGATGACCTGGCCACCGGTGAGGATCGCGATGTCCTGCATCATCGCCTTGCGGCGGTCACCGAAGCCCGGCGCCTTGACCGCGACGGACTTGAAGGTGCCCCGGATCTTGTTCACGACCAGGGTGGAGAGGGCCTCGCCCTCGATGTCCTCGGCGATGATCAGCAGCGGCTTGCCGGACTGCATGACCTTCTCCAGCAGCGGCAGCAGGTCCTTGACCGTGGAGATCTTCTGGTTGGCGATCAGGATGTAGGGCTCCTCGAGGACCGCCTCCATCCGCTCCGGGTCGGTCATGAAGTACTGCGAGATGTAGCCCTTGTCGAAGCGCATCCCCTCGGTGAGCTCGAGGTCCAGCCCGAAGGTGTTGGACTCCTCGACGGTGATGACGCCTTCCTTGCCGACCTTGTCCATCGCCTCGGCGATGGCCTCGCCGACGGTCGGGTCGGCGGCGGAGATCGACGCGGTCGCGGCGATCTGCTCCTTGGTCTCGACGTCCTTGGCCATGCCGAGCAGCTGCTCGGAGACGGCCTCGACGGCCTTCTCGATGCCGCGCTTGAGCGCCATCGGGTTGGCGCCGGCGGCGACGTTGCGCAGACCCTCGTGCACCATCGCCTGGGCGAGCACGGTGGCGGTCGTCGTGCCGTCACCGGCGACGTCGTCGGTCTTCTTGGCAACTTCCTTGACGAGCTCGGCCCCGATCTTCTCGTAGGGGTCCTCCAGCTCGATCTCCTTGGCGATGGACACGCCATCGTTGGTGATGGTGGGGGCGCCCCACTTCTTCTCCAGGACGACGTTGCGTCCCTTGGGGCCCAGGGTGACCTTGACCGCGTCGGCGAGGGTGTTCATGCCCCGCTCCAGCCCGCGGCGGGCCTCCTCGTTGAAAGCAATCAGCTTCGACATGGCTCTTGTGGTTCCTCTTTGGATCTAAGAGTGGATGGCCGCTTCGTCGCCCGCGACGGACGGCCCGTGCTGACCCGGCAGACCCTTCCCGCCGGCGCGTGCGGACCTCGACTCCGACGGCCAAGGTGGTGGTGCTGGTTTGTCACTCTCATACCGAGAGTGCCAACTGCATTTTTAGCACTCGCCCCAAGCGAGTGCAAACCCCGTGGCGCGTGGCGCGGGCCGCTCAGCCGCGGCGGAGCCGGTCGTGGACCAGGTCGGCGAAGACGGCCGCGTTGCCGGGCAGCACCTCGAGGTAGAGGCCAGGCTCGGTGGCCTCGAGCTCGCTCACCGCCAGGGCGCCGTCGGCCAGCCGCATCTGGTCCACCCGGGCGTAGTCGAGCCGCTCCCCGAGCAGGCTCTCGGCCGCGGCGACGGCGGCCCGCGCGACGTCGGCCGCCTCGTCGGTGAGCGGGGCCGCCCGCGTGGTGCCGCCGTAGGACTCGTGCACCCGGATCTCCCCGGACGCAGGTTGCTTGCGGGCCGCGGAGACCGCCGCGCCGTCCAGCACGAACACCGAGGTCTCCCCCTCGGTGCGCACCGAGTCGACCAGCGGCTGCACCACCCATGGACCCGCGCCGAGGCCGGCGGCCTCGTCCGGCACGCCGCCGCGGAAGACCACGAGCCCGCGTCCGCCCGCGGCCACGCAGGGCTTGACCACGCCATCGCCGGCCCCCTCGCCCGCGACCTGCGCGAGCGCCTCGGGCAGGCGGTCCTCCTCCTCCACGACCAGGGTGGGCACCACCGGGACACCGAGCCCGGCAAGCTGCGGAAGGTAGGACTTCTCGGTGTTCCAGGCGAAGACCGCGGCCGAGTTGAGCAGCCACGGCACCGAGCCGGCCCAGTCGAGGAACTCCGCGCGGCGGGTCTCGTAGTCCCAGGTCGAGCGCACCGCGACCAGTCCCGCGGACCAGTCGACGGCCGGGTCGTCCCACACCACCCAGCGGGGATCGGCCCCCCGCTGCCGCAGGGCGGGCAGCAGGAGGTCGGTGCCCGCCCACTCCTCGCCGTCGGGCATGGCCGAGCAGGTCGCCAGCAGCACCTGCCGGCGCGCGTTCGCCGACACCCGGTCAGCCGGCCCGCTCCGGCGGGAAGCCGCCGGTCGCGATCGGGCCCCACCGCTGGATGGTCACCCGGATCAGGGACTTGCCCTGCGCGCGCATCGCCTGGCGGTACTCCTCCCAGTCCGGGTGCTCCCCGGAGATGCTGCGGAAGTAGTCGACGAGCGGCTCCACCGCCTCGGGGACGTCCAGCACCTCGGCGGTGCCGTCGAGCTGGACCCACGGGCCGTCCCACTCCTCGCTGTGGATCAGTACGGAGACCACCGGGCTGCGGCGCAGGTTGGTCACCTTGGCGCGGGTCGGGTAGGTCGAGATGACCACGCGCCCCTCCTCGTCGACGCCGCACGTCACCGGGGAGAGCTGGGGGCGCCCGTCCCGGCGGGTGGTCACCAGCGTCGCCCGGTGCCGGGGCCGCACGAACTCCAGCAGCTCCGCGCGCTCGACGCGGTCCTCGGTTGCGATCTTGCCTGCCATGCCGACCAGTCTGCCCGACCCTCCCCCGCCGCCTCAGCGTGGCTGGGGGTGGCAGTTTCACTGGGGACCCAGTGAAACCGCCACTTCCCGTGCGTTGCGATGGACGGGAAGTGGCAGTTTCGCGAGGGGAGGTACGGCGAGGAGCCGGTCGCCGAACCGGGTACGCCGAACCGGGCGGGTCGGGCGGGTCGGGCGGGCGGCGGGGTCAGCCTCCGGCGACGGCCGGGATGATGCTCACCTGGGTGCCGTCGGGGGTGGCGCTGGCGAGACCGTCGAGGAAGCGCACGTCGTCGTTGCCGACGTAGACGTTGACGAAGCGGCGCAGCTCGCCGGCGTCGTCGAGGACCCGTGCCCTGATCCCGCTGTGGTTCGCCTCGAGGTCCTCGAGCACCTCACCGAGTGTGTCGCCCTCGGCGCTCACCTCGGAGGCCCCGGCGGTGTAGTTGCGCAAGATGGTGGGGATCCGGACGTTGACGCTCATGCTCGTTTCTCCTGATGGTTCGGTGAGGGGGTGACCGGCCACGGCTGCCGTGGCGAGCTAGGCGATGCCGCTCCCGGTGAAGGCGGCGTACGACGGGTCGATGGTGGCTGCTGCCCCCACCTCGTCGGCGACGGCGTCGAGCGTCTTGAGGCCCATGCCGGTGTTGATCACGACGGTCTCCAGTGCCGGGTCGAGCTGGCCGGTGTCGACCAGCTTCTTGAGCACGCCCACGGTGGTGCCGCCGGCGGTCTCGGTGAAGATGCCCTCGTTGCGGGCGAGGAGCAAGATACCTGCCCGCACCTCATCGTCGGTGACGTCCTCGACCGCGCCGCCGGTGCGGCGGCAGACGTCGAGCACGTAGATGCCGTCGGCCGGGTTGCCGATGGCCAGGCTCTTGGCGATGGTGTCCGGCTTGACGGGACGGATCGCGTCGCCGCCGTTCTTGTAGGCCACCGAGACCGGCGAGCAGCCGCTCGCCTGGGCGCCGAAGACCTTGTAGGGCTTGTCCTCGACCAGACCGACCGAGATCAGCTCCTGGAAGGCCTTGTCGACCTTGGTCAGCTGGGAGCCGGAGGCGACCGGGATCACGATCTGGTCGGGCAGCCGCCAGCCCAGCTGCTCGGCGATCTCGTAGCCCAGCGTCTTGGAGCCCTCGGCGTAGTAGGGGCGCACGTTGACGTTGACGAACGCCCACCCCTCCTCCTCGCCGGCGATCTCGGAGGCGAGCCGGTTGACGTCGTCGTAGTTGCCGTTCACCGCGACCAGCGAGTCGGTGTACACCGCCGAGTTGACCTGCTTGGGCTTCTCGAGGTCGGCCGGGATGAAGACCACGGTCTTGATGCCGGCGCGGGCTCCGGCGGCGGCCACGGCGTTGGCCAGGTTGCCGGTCGAGGGACAGGCGAAGACCTTGCTGTGGAACTCGCGGGCGGCGCTGAGCGCGCAGGCCACGACGCGGTCCTTGAAGGAGTTGGTCGGGTTGGTGGAGTCGTCCTTGACCCAGAGGTTCTCGATGCCGAGCTCGCGGCCGAGGTTGTGGGCCTTGAGCAGCCGGGTGAAGCCGGGCTCCATGTTGGGGCTCTGCTCGATGTCGTCGGGCACCGGCAGCAGCGCCTTGTAGCGCCAGATGTTGCGGGGCCCGGCCTCGATCTGCTCGCGGGTCAGGGCCGGGAAGGAGTAGGCGATCTCGAGCGGCCCGAAGCACTCCGGACAGGCGTAGTGGGGGCCGAGCTCGATCTGGTGGCCGCACTCGCGGCAGGAGAGGCCGGTGGCGTTGCCGAAGGCTCCCTCGCGCAGGTCGGTGGCTCCGGACGCCGGGGCGTGGGTTGCGATGCTCAAGGAGGCCTCCTTCTCATCTTCCCCGGGACCGACTCTCGGACCGGGACGGATGTAGCACCACTCCGCACGATTCCGTGGACCGGAGGCTCGTGCGGCGGTTGCCGGGGCTTCAGCGGGCCGTTTCCCTCTGCCCCTCTCGATGAGCTGCGTCCCAGCCTAGGTAGCCGTCTCAGAATGTGCACATCGATCCCGCGATGCGAGATGTGCTGTCTCGCTCCTCAGGCCCGGGCGGCGCGGATGTCGGCCGACATCGTGCGCAGCAGCTCCAGCACGCCCGGGGGGCCGGCCACGACCAGGTCGGCCCGCTCGGCGAGCGCGCTCTCCTCCTCCGAGGCCGAGCAGATCAGCAGGCCGGGATAGCCGGCCTCCCGCAACCCGTCGACGGCGTTGAACGCCTCGACGTCGCCGAGGTCGTCACCGCAGAACGCCACCGCCTTGGCGCCGAGCTCCTCGACGAGGTGTCGCAGCGCCGCGCCCTTGTGCATCCCGTGGGCCCGCACCTCGACCACGTGCCGGCCCGGCTCGAGGTCGAGGTCGAAGGACTCGGCCGCGTCGGCCAGCAGCGGCAGCAGCCGTTCCTGAGCCTGTTGCGGGTCCGCCAGCCTCCGGGTGTGTACGGCGACCGCGAGGCCCTTCTCCTCGATCCAGGCGTCGGCCGCGTCGGCCTGGCGCAGCAGCCGGGGCAGCGCGGCGGTGAACGAGCCCAGCCCACGCGGGGGGGTGGGCGAGATGATCCGCCGGTCGGTGGAGGTCCATCGCTCGTTGCCGTACTGACCGAGCACGAACAGCTCCCGGCCGCGCTCACCGATCGCGTTGCCGACCTCCTCCAGTCCGCCCAGGGCGAGGGCCTGGCGGGCCGGGCGCCCGGTGATCACCGCGACGGCGCGCACCTGCGTCGCGAGCTCGACCAGCACCCCCGGCGCGTCGTCGTGGATGTGCGCCCGGTCGGGGTCCTCGACGATCGGGGCCAGGGTGCCGTCGAAGTCGAGCCCGATGACCAGGTCGTCGGCCGCACGGACCAGCGCGGCGTACTCCTGCTCTGCGCTGGGCGAGGCGAAGTCCATGGTCACACTTTCCCAGCACCGCCGCGGGCTTGTCGAAGCAGTCGGGCCCAGGGGAAGTCGGCCCAGCGGAAGTCGGGCCTAGTGGTAGTCGTCGGTGAGGATCACCGTGAGCCGGTCGAAGCGCATCGGCTCCTCGGCCGGTTTCAGGTTCCCGATGCCCAGGTCGGTGCCCAGCGCCTTGGCGGCCGCGCGCAGCCGGGGCGGGTAGTAGACGGTGGACCCGTCGACGGTGCCGTACCAGTTGTCCGAGCCGACGACGTTCCAGCCGGCGACCTTCGCCTTCTGCGCCACCCCGCCGGCCAGACCGCGGGTGTGGGTGTTGTTGAAGACCTCGACGTAGATCTCGCCGCGCTTGATCGGCTTGGGCTTCGGCTTGGGCTTCGCGGTCAGCGTCGGCGCGGTGCTCGGCTCGGTGCTGGTGGTGGCCGAGGGGGTGGTGACCGCGGGGGTCGCCTCCTCCCCCGGCGCCTGGTCGGGGTCGTTGGCGACGAAGACGAGACCCGCCATCGCGACCGCGGAGATGCACAGCACCAGCAGGCGGGTCGGCAGCACCACGCCGTCCTCGGTGCGTGCGCGACGGGGTCGACGGTCTGCCAGGCTCACCGGGTCACTCCGAGAGGTCGAAGCCGAGGCGCCGGGCGGAGCGCTGGCGCTGACGGGTGGCCCGCAGACGGCGCAGGCGGCGCACCAGCAGGGGGTCGTGGACCAGCGCCTCGGGACGGTCGATGAGCGCGTTGAGCACCTGGTAGTAGCGCGTGGCGGACATGTCGAACTGCTCGCGGACGGCCTGCTCCTTGGCGCCGGCGTACTTCCACCACTGGCGCTCGAAGTCGAGCATCGCCGCGTCCCGTTCCGAGAGCTCGCCGGAGCCTTCGGGCTGGGGGTTGTTGAGCGCGTGGCTGGCGACCATCGGGGCTGCTCCTCGGGCCGGGAAACGTGGGTGCGTCCGCCTCAGCATAGGCCACGGAAATACAACGATGTGATTTGACCCGCGGCGTGGCGCGAGCGCGGTCCAGGGCCGGGCACGTGGCTAGCGTGGCCGCATGGACACGATTCGCTGGGGGGTGCTGGGGCCGGGGCGGATCGCCCGCTCCTTCGCCACCGACCTGCTCCTCCTGCCCGACGCCGAGCTCGCCGCCACCGGTTCGCGCGACCTCGGGCGGGCCGAGGCCTTCGCCGCGGAGTTCGGCGGCCGGGCCTACGGCTCCTACGCCGAGCTGGTCGGCGACCCCGGCGTCGACGTGGTCTACGTCGCCTCGCCACACACCCTGCACGCCGAGCACACCCGGCTCGCCCTGGAGGCCGGGAAGCCGGTGCTGTGCGAGAAGCCGATGACGCTCGACGCGGCCTCCACGAGCGCGCTGTTCGCCGAGGCCGAGCAGCGCGGGCTGTTCTTGATGGAGGCGATGTGGATGTGCTGCCACCCCGCCATCGTGACGCTGCTGGCGCTGCTGGCCCGGGGCGAGCACGGCACCCCCCGGCAGGTGCACGCCGACCTGGGGTTCGTGGTGGAGGCGGCCCCCACCGACCGGCTGCTCGACCCCGACCTGGGGGCGGGCGCCCTGCTCGACATGGGCATCTATCCGCTGACCCTGGCCCACGTGGTGCTCGGGGAGCCCGAGCGGTTGGCGGCGGTGGCGCACCTCTCCGAGCGGGGCGTCGACCTCGACGTCGCGATCGCCGGCCTCTACCCGGGTGGCGCCACGGCCGCCCTCACCGCCTCGATGACCTCCCAGTCGCCGCGCACCGCCAGCATCGCGACCGAGCTGGGTCGCTTCGACCTGCCGCGTGACGCCCACCACCCCGAGCGGATCCGCTGGACGTCGTACGCCGCGGGGGCGGGCGCCGCCGAGTGGATCGAGCCCGCCGAGCCGGTGGTGGGTGCCGGCTACGGCAACGAGATCCTCGAGGTCCACCGGTGCCTGCGCGCCGGCGCTCTGACCAGTGAGCGGGTGCCACCGCGGCAGACCATCGCGCTGATGCGCCAGCTGGACGCCGTGCGCGCGCAGATCGGCGTCACCTACCGCAGGTAGTCTCGCGAGGGTGAGTCGAAGCTCTCGGAAACGCAGCACCTCCCACCTGGTCGTCGTCGCCAACCGGATGCCGGTGGACCGCGTCGTCGACGACGACGGGCAGACCTCCTGGCGACGCTCCCCGGGGGGCCTGGTCTCCGCGCTGGAGCCGGTGATGCGCGCCAACAACGGCGCCTGGATCGGCTGGCCCGGCGACACCGGCGCGGAGCTGGACCCCTTCGAGGACGACGGCCTCACCCTGGTCCCGGTCGCGATGTCGGAGCAGGAGTACGCCGAGTTCTACGAGGGCTTCTCCAACGACACGCTGTGGCCGCTCTACCACGACCTGGTGGCCAAGCCGTCCTTCCACCGCGAGTGGTGGGAGGCCTACGTGCGGGTCAACCAGCGCTTCGCCGACGCCGCCGCCAAGCACGCGGCCGAGGACGCGGTGGTGTGGGTGCAGGACTACCAGCTGCAGCTGGTGCCGGCGATGCTGCGCGAGCTGCGGCCCGACCTGCGGATCGGCTTCTACCTGCACATCCCGTTTCCCCCGGCCGAGCTGTTCTCCCAGCTGCCGTGGCGCCGCCAGATCCTCGAGGGCCTGCTGGGTGCCGACCTCGTCGGCTTCCAGCTCTCCGGCGCCGCCCAGAACTTCGTGCGTCTCGTCCGCCAGCGGGTGGGGCACAAGACCCACCGCGACACGGTCTACCTGCCCGACGGCCGGGTGGTGCAGGCCCGGGCCTTCCCGATCTCCATCGACACCAAGGGGTTCGAGGAGCTGGCCCGCTCCGAGCCGGTGCGGGAGCGGGCCGAGACGATCCGACGCGACCTGGGCAACCCGACCAAGGTCTTCCTCGGGATCGACCGGCTCGACTACACCAAGGGCATCTACGCCCGGATGCGGGCGTTCAGCGAGCTCATCGCCGAGGGCCACTTCGACGTCGAGGACGCCCGGTTCGTCCAGGTGGCCACGCCCTCGCGCGAGCGCGTCGACCAGTACCGCATCCTGCGCGACGACATCGACCGCCTGGTCGGCCGGATCAACGGCGACCTGGGCCGGATCGGGCGCCCGGTGATCTCCTACCTGCACTCCTCCTTCCCCCGCGAGGAGATGGCCGCGCTCTACCGGGCCGCCGACATCATGGTGGTGACCCCGTTCCGCGACGGGATGAACCTCGTCGCCAAGGAGTACGTCGCCTGCCGTTACGACGACGACGGCGCGCTGGTGCTCTCGGAGTTCGCCGGAGCCGCCGACGAGCTGCGGCAGGCCTACCTGGTCAACCCCTACGACATCAACGGGATGAAGGCGCGGATGCTCGAGGCCTACCAGGCCGGGCCGAGGGACCGCTCCCGGCGGATGCGGGCGATGCGCAAGACGGTGGCCGAGAACGACGTCGCGCACTGGGCCTCGGCCTTCCTCGACGCACTGTCCGGCTCGCAGCCCACGCACGAGAAGACCACCCGGCCGGCCCGGCGTTCCTGAGCCCGGGCCGGGGGTTCAGCCGCCGCCGCTGGGCGGGGTGTGCCGGCTGACCTCCTTCTCGCCCTCGCCCGCCTCGATGGAGCGCGTCTCGGGCCGGGAGCCTCCGGGGGCCATCAGGTCGGTGATCTCGGCGGCGAGGCGGGGGCCCAGCGAGCCCCAGCCGTCCTCGTAGCCGTAGACCGTGCGCAGCGACCGTGCCTCGTAGTCACCCCGGAAGACGTCCACGTCCTCGGCGGTGATCAGGCCCGGGTGGGCCACCCCGACCGACTCGGAGACCTTGACCAGCTCCTTGCGGAACGTGCGCAGGTACTGCGCGCACCGATCGGCCTTCGAGACCGGGTCGAGGCCGTGGGCCAGCCACGGGTCCTGGGTCGCGACCCCGGTCGGGCAGCGGTCGGTGTGACACCTCTGGGACTGGATGCAGCCGATCGACATCATCGCCTCGCGGGCCACGTTGACCATGTCCACCCCGAGCGCGAACGCGACGACGGCGTTCTCCGGCATCCCCAGCTTGGCCGAGCCGTTGAAGGTGACGTCGTCGGTGAGGCCGGCCTCGGCGAAGGTGCCGTAGACGCGCGAGAACCCCATCCGGAACGGCAGCGCGATGGAGTCGGCGAAGACCGGCGGGGAGGCCCCGGTGCCGCCCTCGCCGCCGTCGACGGTGACGAAGTCGACGCCGCGGTCACCTCGAGACATCAACCGGGTCAGCTCGTGCCAGAAGTGCAGCTGGCCGACCGCGCTCTTGATGCCCACGGGCAGGCCGGTCTCCTCGGCGAGCAGCTCGACGAAGTCGAGCAGGCTGTCCTCGTCGGCGAAGGCACTGTGCCGCGCCGGGCTGGCGCAGTCCTGGCCCATCGGGATGCCGCGGATCTCGCTGATCTCCCGGGTCACCTTCCTCGCGGGCAGGAGCCCGCCGAGACCTGGCTTGGCTCCCTGGGAGAGCTTGATCTCGATGGCCCGCACCGGTGCCGAGTCGACGACCTCCTTGAGCATCTCGAGGGAGAACTTCCCGTCGCCGGTGCGGCAGCCGAAGTACGCCGTACCGACCTGGAGGACGATGTCGCCCCCCTGGCGGTGGTGCGGCGAGAGCCCGCCCTCGCCGGTGTTGTGCAGGCAGCCGGCCAGTGCGGCACCCCGGTTGAGGGCCTGGATCGCGTTTCCCGACATCGAGCCGAAGCTCATCGCGGAGATGTTGACCAGCGAGTCCGGGCGGAACGCCCGGCGCCGCCCCCGTGGGCCGCCGAGCACCTTCGCGCTGGGCAGTCCCGCGGTCGTCGCGTGGTCGTGCGGCAGTGACTCGGCGAAGGTGCGGTGCTTGATGATCGCGTAGCCGGGCAGGTGCTCGACGTCGTTGTCGGTCCCGAAGCCGGAGTAGTTGTTCTCCTGCTTGGAGGAGGCGTAGATCCAGGAGCGCTGGTCCCGGCTGAACGGCCGCTCCTCGTCGTTGCTGGTCACGATGTACTGCCGCAGCTCCGGTCCGACCGTCTCCAGCAGGTAGCGGAAGTGCGCGATCACCGGGAAGTTGCGCATCAGTGCGTGTCGCTTCTGGGCCAGGTCGCGTGCCGCCACCGCGCCCACCGCGAGCCCGACACCACCGATCACGCGGGAGAGCCTCATGGGAGTGCCTACTACCCACCGCGGTGTTGTCCATGCATCGGACCGGCGAGCGCGGCGCGTGCCGGCACGGGGGTTAGTTGCTACTTTCCGCCTATGGATCTGATCCCCAAGCCGGACCAGGTCGCGTCCGCCGCCAGCAACGTCGCACACAAGGTGATCTACGGCGGGCTGGCCGACCTCCGCCCGATGCCGCGGACCCTGATCGACGACGGGCCGTTGCGGGAGGTCTACCACTACCGCCCGCAGAAGAAGACGCGCGAGACCGGCGACCCGGTGCTGCTCGTCACGCCGCTGGCCGCCCCGGCGCTCTGCTTCGACCTGCGCCGCGGCTGCTCGCTGGTCGAGCACTTCGTGCAGAAGGGCCGGCCCACCTACCTGGTGGAGTACGGCGAGATCTCCTTCGCCAACCGCGGCCTCGGCATGGAGCACTGGGTCGAGGAGGTGGTCCCCGAGGCGATCAAGACCGTCAGCGAGCACGCGGGCGGGCGACCCGTGCACGTCATCGGGTGGAGCCTCGGCGGCATCTTCGCCGCCCTCACCGCGGCCGACCAGCCCGACCTGCCGATCGCGTCGTTGACGATCGTGGGCTCGCCGTTCGACGTGGAGCAGGTGCCGCTGGTGGCGCCGTTGCGCCCGATCCTGCGGCTCACCGACGGCGGCATCATCACCCAGCTCTACCGGATGCTCGGCGGCGCGCCGAAGCCGCTGGTGCGCCGCGCCTTCCAGCTCAGCTCGGGCACCAAGCTGCTGACCAAGCCGATCGCGATCCTGCTGAACCTCGACGACAGTGAGTGGCTGGCCCAGATCGAGGCGGTCGACCGGTTCACCGAGAACATGATCGCCTACCCCGGCAGGTCGTTCGGGCAGCTCTACCACCGGATGCTCAAGCACAACCAGCTGCTCTCCGGCAAGGTGGACCTGTCCGGCCACGAGATCGACGTCTCCGCCATCACCGCCCCGGTGCTGATCTTCGCCGGCAACACCGACGGCATCGCCCCGGTCAACTCGGTGCGTGCGCTGGTCGCGCTGTTGCGCAACGCCCACGAGGTGCGCTTCGAGATCGTCCCCGGGGGCCACCTGGGCATGCTCACCGGTCGCGCCGCGCGCGGCACCACCTGGGTGACCATGGACGAGTGGATCGAGCAGTACTCCACGCCCGACGACCGCGGTCCGGGGGGTCGGGGCCGTCGGGGATCCGCGCAGAAGACGGCGCAGAAGACGGCGCGGAAGACGGCGCAGAAGACGGCGCGGAAGCCACCTGTCGCACGCGCCCCCCGGCCTACGGGTGAGATCGCCCCGGACCGCTCCAAGATCGGGTCCAACCCCGAGCGCAGGTTCGCCTCGGCCTCCTCGCGAGGCCTCGCCCGCAAGTCTTGAGCCTGTCGCTCTCGCGCACCGCCCACCAGGCCCTGCGCCTCGGCGCGGCGGTGCTCACCGTGGCTCTGGTGCTGCTCCTCGGCGGGCTCGGCACCGACGAGCCGGCCGCACCGACCTACCATCACTACGTCGCCTTGGGTGACTCCTACACCTCAGCGCCGTACGTCCCCCTCACCGACGTCGCCTACGGCTGCCTGCGGTCCAGCAACAACTATCCGCACCGGGTCGCGGCCGCGCTGCACATCGAGGACCTCCGGGACCGCTCGTGCAGCGGCGCGGGGACCGGCGACCTCCCGGGGTCGCAGACGACCCCGCGCGGCATGCGGGTGCCGCCACAGCTCGACGCCCTGACGGTGGCGACCGACCTGGTCACGGTGAGCATCGGCTTCAACGACTTCCACCTCTACGCCCAGATGGCGAGCGTGTGCCGTCGGTCCCGTCGGATCTGCCCGCTCTACGACCAGCGCGGCACCCTCAACGACATCGTCGACCGGCTGCGGCCGGCCCTGGAGGCGACGCTGGCCCTGGTGCGGGCAGGCGCCCCGCACGCGCGCATCCTGCTGGTCTCCTACCCCAAGCTGCTGCCTCCGCACGGGGACTGCGCGCGGCTCCCGCGGATGCGCGAGCGGGACCGGGCCACCTTCCGGGCGGTCAACCTGCGCCTGCGCAACCAGATGCGGGCGGCGGCCGCGGACGCCGCCGTCGAGTTCGTCGACTTCTACCGTGCCTCACTCGGCCACGACGTGTGCTCCGCGCACCCGTGGATCCAGGGACGCATCGGCAGCCGCCACGCAGGCGCCCCCCTGCACCCGTTGCCGGCCGGTCAGGCTGCCCTGGCCCGGGTGCTCGTGCAGGTCCTGCGCTCCGAGCCTCCCCCCGGCCTGAACGAGCAGGCCGGGCGACCACCCGCGCCCTAGCCCTGTCGGGCCGCCCCAGCGCACGGAACCGGAGACGTCGATGTCCCCACCCGCGGGCGCCCGACCCACTAGATTCCAGCCCATGCCCCTAGCCCTGCCCCTGCGTGTGCGGGCCGGCTACGGGCTGGGCTCGGTGGCCACCGGCACCTTCGGCACCGTGCCCGGCCTGATGCTGCTGCCCTACCTCACCGACACCCTCGGCATCGCCGCGGGCGTGGCCGGTGTGATCGTGTTCCTGCCCAAGGCCTGGGACGTGGTGCTGAACCCCGTCGCGGGCCGGATCAGCGACCGCTCGACCGACCCGCGCGGCCCGCGGCGGCCCTTCCTGCTCAAGGCGGGTCTGCTGCTCGCGGTGTTCTTCGCGCTGCTCTTCGCGGCACCGGACCTCGGCTCGCGGGTGCTGGACGCCGGCTGGGTGCTGGTCATGTTCGTGGCGTGCGCCACCGCCTACGCGTTCTTCCAGGTGCCCTACGTCGCGATGCCGGCGGAGATCACCGACTCCTACGACGAGCGGACCCGGCTGATGACCTGGCGGGTGGCGATCCTGGCGTTCGCCATCATGCTCAGCGGCGCCAGCGCGCCGGCGATCCGGGACGCCGTGGAGGGTCGCGCCGGCTACCGGGTGATGGGGCTGGCCATCTCCGTCCTGCTCGTGGTGGGCGTCATCGGTGCCTACGTCGGCACCCGCGGGGCACCCGTCGGGCGGGTGGCCTCGGGCCCCGGGACGATGCGCGAGCAGCTGCGCATCGTGGCGCGCGCCCGGGACTTCCGACTGCTGCTGACCACCTTCGTGATCCAGGCCCTCGCCACCGGCGCGATGCTCGCCGGCGTCGCCTACCTGTCGCGCTGGGTGCTGGCCGACAAGGCGGCCGCCACCTTGTTGTTCGTCTGCTTCGTCGGTCCGGCGCTGCTGCTCACCCCCGTGTGGAGCGCGGTGGGCCAGCGGATCGGCAAGAAGCGCGGCTACCTGGCCTCCTCGCTGGTGCTGGGCTCGGCCGCACTGCTGCTGCTGTGGACGCGTGCGGCCCCGGACTGGTGGGCCTACGCGGCGACCGCGCTGGTGGGGGTCGGCTATGCCGGCGCCCAGGTCTTCCCGCTCGCGATGCTCCCCGACGCGGCGGCGGTCGACGCCCGGCGCACCGGGGAGAACCGGGCCGGCGTCTACACCGGGGTCTGGACCGCCGGCGAGACCCTGGGCCTTGCCCTCGGCCCGGCGATCTACGCGGGCGTGCTGGCGGCCGGCGGCTACCTGTCCTCGGACCAGCCCACCGACTGGAGCACCCGCTTCCAGCCCGACTCCGCGCTCACCGCGATCGTGCTCGGCTTCTCCCTGGTCCCCGCCGTCCTCGTCGCGCTGAGCCTGCTGGCACTGTCGCGTTACTCCCTCGACGCCGATCTGGTCACGACCGGCACCACCCTGGACCCGGAGGTCAACACATGAACGACGTCCTCACCCGCCTGCACGAGCTCCAGTCCGCCGACGTGCCGGTCACCGGCGGGCGCACGCTCGCCTACGTCTACGACTCCGGTCTCGCAGAGGCCGACCGGGTGGGACGCGAGGCGGTGGCGGCGTACGCCGGCTCGAACGGCCTGGACCCCACGGCGTTCCCCAGCCTGATGACCATGGAGAACGAGCTGGTCGGGTTCGCCTGCACGCTGCTGGATGCGCCTGCGAGCACGGTCGGCACCATCACCTCCGGGGGCACCGAGTCGGTGCTGCTGGCCGTGCAGGGCGCGCGTGACGCGCATCCGGAGATCACCCGCCCGCGGATGGTGCTGCCGACGACGGCGCACGCCGCCTTCCACAAGGCCGCGCACTACTTCGGCGTGGAGCCGGTGAGCGTCGAGGTCGGCCCGGACTTCCGTGCCCTCCCGGAGGCGATGGCGGCGGCGATCGACGAGAACACCGTGCTGGTGGGGGTCAGCGCGCCGTCGTACGCGCACGGCGTGGTCGACCCGGTCACCGAGGTCGCCGCCGCGGCGGCGGCCAGGGGCGTGCGCTGTCACGTCGACGCGTGCATCGGCGGATGGGTGCTGCCCTACGCCGCCCGGCTCGGTCGGCCGGTCCCGCCCTGGACCTTCGCGGTGGACGGCGTCACGAGCATCTCGGTGGACCTGCACAAGTACGCCTACGCCCCCAAGGGCACCTCGATCCTGCTGCACCGGAACCCCGAGCTGCGGCGGCCGCAGTTCTTCGCCAGCGCGAAGTGGCCGGGCTACACCATGCTCAACTCCACGATGCAGTCCACGAGGTCGGGCGGACCGGTGGCCGGCGCGTGGGCGGTGGTGAACACCATCGGCGACGAGGGCTACCTCGAGCTGACCCGTCAGGTGCTCGAGTGCGTGGACCGGCTGGTGGAGGGCATCGGCGAGATCGGCGAGCTGGAGGTCGTCGTCGCGCCGGACTCCACGCTGGTCGCGTTCGCCACCGACCGCACCTGCGACGTGTTCACCATCACCGACGCGATGGCCCGCGCCGGCTGGTACGTCCAGCCCCAGCTGTCCTTCGGCTCGGCCGGCCCCACGATCCACCTCACCCCGAGCGCGGCCACCGCCGAGCACGTCGAGGAGTTCTTGACTGCGCTCGCCGAGGCCGTCGGCGAGGCGGTCGCGGCCGGGCCGGTCGCCATCGACCCGGGCATCGTGGAGCTGGTGGGTTCCCTGGACGCGGCGACGCTCAGCGACGAGGACTTCGACGGCCTGCTCGCCGCGGTCGGCATGACCGGTGGCGACGGCGTGGGCCTGCCCGAGGAGATGGCCGAGATCAACGCCCTGCTCGACCTGTCCACCCCGGCCCTGCGCGAAGCCGTGCTCGTCGCCTTCCTCGACCGCCTGCAGCGGCCCCCCAGGTGAACGCCACGAGCGCCCTCGCCGGACTGGTGGAGCGGGGGCTCCTCGCGAGCGACTGGGCCGAGGCCCTGGCGCCGGTCGACCCACAGATCGCGCGCATGGGCCGGTTCCTGCGCGAGGAGCTCGCCGCCGGGCGCGGCTACCTCCCCCACGGCGAGCAGGTGCTGCGCGCCTTCAGCCGGCCACTCGCCGAGGTCAAGGTCCTCCTCGTCGGACAGGACCCCTACCCCACCCCCGGGCACCCGGTGGGGCTCAGCTTCTCGGTCGCGCCCGGGGTGGCCCCTCCGCGGAGCCTGGTCAACATCTTCACCGAGCTGGTCGACGACCTCGGCGTACCCCCTCCCACCAGTGGCGACCTCACGCCCTGGGCGGATGCCGGTGTGATGCTGCTCAACCGGTCACTGACCGTGTGCCCGGGACGCCCGGCCTCGCACCGGGGGCGCGGGTGGGAGGCGGTCACCGACCAGGCGATCCGCACCCTGGCGCTGCGCGCGAGGGAGGGCGCGCCCCTGACCGCGATCCTGTGGGGCCGCGACGCGCAGTCGCTGAAGCCGGAGCTGGCGCCGATCCCCTGGGTCGAGTCGGTGCATCCGAGCCCCCTGTCCGCGCACCGAGGCTTCTTCGGCTCCCGCCCGTTCAGCCGCGTCAACCGGATGCTGCAGGAGCAGGGGGGTACGCCGGTGGACTGGCGCCTTCCCTGATTCGGGAATATAGTTGTCCTTTCAAGTAGTTGGGGAGGGCATGGAGACCACCCGGATGCCCGCGCTCTACCTCGGGCACGGCGCCCCACCTCTGCTCGACGACCCGGTGTGGTCGGCCCAGCTGCGTGGCCTGGCCGACGACCTCCCCCGACCCGCGGCGATCCTGATCGTCAGTGCGCACTGGGAGTCCGCCCCGCTCTCGCTGTCGGCCTCGGGCGCCGGTGTCGGCCTGGTCTACGACTTCGGCGGCTTCGAGGAGCGCTACTACCAGCTGACCTACCCGACCCCGGACGCGAGCGCCCTGGCGACCCGGGTCGCCGCGATGATGCCGCAGACCGAGCCGGTCCACCAGCACCCCTCGCGCGGGCTCGACCACGGCGCGTGGGTGCCCCTGAAGCTGATGTACCCCGACGCCGACATCCCGGTGCTGCAGATGTCCCTGCCCACCCAGGACCCCTACCGACTGCTCGCCCTGGGCAGCCGTCTGCGCGAGCTGCGCGACGAGGGCGTGCTCGTCATCGGCTCCGGGTTCTTGACCCACGGGCTGCCGTTCCTGACCGACTTCCGCCTCGATGCCACGGCACCGGGCTGGTCGGTCGACTTCGACGAGTGGGCCGCCGACGCGCTCTCCCGTGGCGACGTGGCCGAGCTGGCGGCGTACCGCAGCCACGCCCCGGGGATGCCCTACGCCCACCCGACCGTGGAGCACTACACGCCCCTGTTCGTCACGCTCGGGGCCGCGAGCGACCCCGAGTCGCCCGGGCGCCAGATCATCGACGGATACTGGATGGGCCTGTCGAAGCGGAGCCTGCTGGTCGCCTGACCCGGCCCGCTGCGCGTCGTACGACGGACGACCGGCCCCCGGCACGCCTCACTCCCCCCGCAAAACTGCCACTTCCCGTCCATTGCAACGCACGGGGAGTGGCAGTTTCACTGGGTACCCAGTGAAACTGCGCCCCCCTACCGGATCCCCAGCCGCCGCATCATCCCGAGGCCCTTGAGGGTCTGGTCGACGTGCTTGTCGAAGGGCTCGTCGCGGGGGGCGGAGAGGACCTGCTTCTTCAGCACGGCGAGGTTGATGGCGTCGGTGTACTTCAGCAGGCCCTGGTCGCCGTGCCGGGCGCCGACGCCGGACTGCTTGACCCCGCCGGACGGCGTCCCCTTGGCGGCGTACGCCGCGGCGAGGGTGTCGTTGACGTTGACGTTGCCGGCCTCGATGCGTCGGGCCACCGCGGCCGCCGCCTTGAGGTCGGTGCCCCAGACGCTGGCGTTGAGGCCGTAGTCGGTGTCGTTGGCGAGCCGCACCGCCTCGTCGACCGTGGCGTAGCGGTGCAGGCCGGCGACGGGACCGAAGGTCTCGCACGAGCCCGCGAGCATCTCCTGGGTGACCCCCTCGAGGAGGGTCGGCTCGTAGAAGGCCGGGCCGATGTCGGGGCGCTCGCGACCGCCGCACAGCACCGTCGCCCCCCGCTGCACGGCGTCGGCGACGTGGGCGGCGACGCGGTCCTTGTGGTCGACCGAGACCAGCGAGCCCACCTCGGGCTCGTAGTCGTAGGACGCTGCGATCCGCAGTGCCTGCGCGGCGGCGACGAACCGCTCGCGGAACTCCGCGTAGATCGACTCGTGGACGTAGATCCGCTCGATGTGCATGCAGATCTGGCCGGTGTTGCCGAACACGCCGAACAGCGCCCCCTCGACCACCTCGTCGAGGTTCGCGTCCGGCAGCACGATCATCGGGTTCTTGCCGCCGAGCTCGAGGCAGGCGCCGATCAGGTTCTGCCCGGCGCGCTGACCCACGAAGCGCCCGGTGGCGGTCGAGCCGGTGAACATCACGTAGTTGGCGTTGTCGATCAGGGTCGGGCCGACGTCGGGCCCCTCGCCGCAGACCACCTGGAAGAGCCCCTCGGGGAGCCCGGCCTCGTAGAGCAGGCCGACGCCGTACAGCGGGGAGAGCGCGGTCTTGTTGTCCGGCTTGAGCACCACGCCGTTGCCGGCCATCAGTGCCGGGATCGCGTCGGACAGCCCGGTGGCGAAGGGGAAGTTCCAGGGCGCGATGATCCCGACGACACCCTTGGGCTGGCGGATCTCGGTGGAGGTGCTCATCACCGGCACCGGGCCCCCGCGGGTCACCGGCGAGAGCAGCTTGGCGGCGCGCTTGAGATAGTGCGAGGTCACCATCGGCACGTCGCAGGTCTCGTCGAAGGCCATCCGCCTGGCCTTGCCGGACTCGGCCTGGATCAGGTCGACGATCGTCTCGTTGCGCTCGAGCAGCAGCTGGTGGAACCGCTTGAACACCTTCAGCCGCTTGCGGACCGGCCACTGCGACCAGGTGCGTTGGGCCTCCCGCGCCCGCTCGAAGGCGCGTTCGATGTCGGCCGGCGTCGACTGCGGCAGCGCGGTGAGCACCTCGCCGGTGTAGACCTCGGTCAGCTTCCAGGCCCCACCGCCGGTGGAGACCACGCGGGCGGTGATCGCCTCGAGCAGCTCGTCGGTGATGGAGGCGGGGCGGGTCAGGGTGGTGCTCATGTCGACTCCCGGGTCGCGGATGGTGTCGGTCGGGTGCTCAGGCTCGGTCGAGGATCAGGTCGGCGGCCATCTCGCCGATCATGATGGCCGGGGCGTTGGTGTTGCCGCCGGTGATCGACGGCATGATCGAGGCGTCGGCCACGCGCAGCGACTCGATCCCGCGCACCTTGAGGTCGGGGCCGACCACCGCGCGTTCGTCGACACCCATCCGGCAGGTGCCGACCCCGTGGTAGACCGACGTGGCCCGGTTGAGGATCTCGCGGCGAAGGTCCTGGCCGCCCAGCTGCGCGCCCGGGTGGATCTCGTCCTTGACGGTGCCGGCGAAGGCTGCCCCGGCCATGATCTCGCGGACCATCTCGGAGCCCTCGGCGAGCACGTCGAGGTCCCGGGCCTCGGAGAGGTAGCGGAAGTCGATCAGCGGCGCCTGCATGGGGTCGCCCGAGGCGAGCCGCAGGGTGCCGCGGCTCTGCGGGTAGATCAGCGTTGCGAGCACGGTCAGCGCCGGACGGGGGTCGACGTCGTGACGGATGGGCTCGTCCTGGTTGGGCGAGACGTAGGACCAGGGCAGCAGGTGCAGCTGGAGGTCGGGCACGTCGGTCGCGTGCGAGGTCCGCACGAAGCCCACTGACTCGAAGACCGAGTTGGCGAGGAAGGTACGGCCCGGTCGCACGAGCTCCTTGGCCATCCCCTTGGCGAAGAACCAGGCGTTCCCGCGCATGGTCGAGGTGGTCACGTGGTAGGTCATCGCGTGGAACATGTGGTCGTGCAGGTTGTCGCCGACGGGCAGGTCGGCCACGGTGGTGATGCCGTGCTCGGAGAGGTGCTGGGCGTGCCCGATGCCCGAGAGCATCAGCAGCTGCGCGGAGCCGACGAAGCCGGCGGAGAGGATGACCTCCTTGCCGGCTCGCACGAGGCGGGTCGACCCGTCCTTGTCGACGACCGCGACCGCGACGGCCCGGCCGTTCTCGATGACGATCTTGGTGACCAGCACCTCGGACTGGAGCTCCAGGGTCGGCACGTCCTGGTGGTGGATGTAGCCGCGCGAGGCGCTGTAGCGCAGGCCGTCGGCGGCGTTCTGCTGCATCCGGCTGATGCCCTCCTGGGCATCGGCGTTGTAGTCGTCGAGGACCTTCACCCCGAGCACGTCGGAGGTGGACTGGATGAACTGGAGGGTGCCCTCCTGCGGGAACTTGTTCCGGGTGATCCGGATCGGGCCACCGGCACCGCGGTAGTCGTTGGCGCCGTCCTCGAAGTCCTCCATCCGCCGGTAGGCGTCGTTGACCGAGTCCGCGTCCCACCCCGTGTTGCCCTCGGCGGCCCAGGAGTCGAAGTTGGCGCGGTTGCCACGCACGTAGACCATGCCGTTGATCGAGCTGGAGCCGCCGACCACCTTGCCTCTCGGGACCGGCATCCGCCGGTTGAGGATGTGCTCCTGCGGGACCGAGTAGTAGCCCCAGTCCACCCGCGCCTTGATCTTCGGCTCGGCGTGCATCGGGCCGATCATGCCGGGCTTCTTGACCAGGAACTGGTTGTCGCTCTTGCCGGCCTCGAGCACGATCACGCTGGCCCCCGACTGGGCGAGCCGGCCGGCCACGGCGGCGCCGGAGCTGCCGGACCCCACGACGACGTAGTCGGCTTCGTTCTTGTACGGCGCGTGCTTGGCCATGGTCACCTCGTCGATCGGCTGGTCGCATACCGGCAGAATGTGCCGCGCGCCACAACTATAACCTGTTCTAGTTTGGGGGCATAGGGGGCGCGGACGGCAGGATGTGCCCCATGGAGCTGCTCTCGATCCAGTCCTCGGTCGCCTTCGGACACGTCGGCAACAGCGCCGCCGTCTTCCCGCTGCAGCGGCTGGGCATCGAGGCCTGGGCGGTGAACACGGTGCACTTCTCCAACCACACCGGCTACGGCGAGTGGCGCGGCCCCCTGCTCTCCGCCGAGGACCTGCGCGAGGTGGTCCGCGGCGTGGACGAGCGGGGGGCCCTCGCCCGCCAGGCGGCGGTGCTCAGCGGCTACCAGGGGGCCGAGGAGGTCGGCGAGGTGGTGCTGGAGACGGTCGCCCGGGTCAAGGAGCTCAACCCCGACGCGATCTACTGCTGCGACCCGGTGATGGGTGACGTCGGGCGCGGGATGTTCGTGCGCCCCGGGATCCCCGAGCTGATGCGCGACCGGGTCGTCCCGGCCGCCGACGTGATCACCCCGAACCACTTCGAGCTCGACTTCCTCTCCGGGCGGGAGACCCGCACGATCGCCGAGGTGCTCGACGCCGTGGACGCGGTCCGCGCCGTCGGCCCGCGCACGGTGCTGGTGACCAGCGTCGTGACCGAGGAGACGCCCGAGGGCTCGGTCGACGTGGTGGCGGTCTCCGACGACGGGGCGTGGAGCAGCCGTACGCCGCTGCTCCCGATCACGCCCAACGGGTGCGGCGACGTGACCGCCGCGGTCTTCCTGGCCCACCTGCTGCGCGGCGAGTCGACCGGCACCGCCCTGCAGCAGGTCACCTCGACCGTCTTCGGGATCCTGGAGCAGACCCTCGCGGCAGGCACCCGCGAGATCGCGCTGGTCGCCGCCCAGGACGTCGTCGCCGACCCCCCGGCGCGGTTCGAGCCGACCCGCCTGCGCTGAACCATCCTGAGCTGAGCCATCCTGGGCTGAACCATCCTGGGCTGAGCCGCCGGCGTGGTGTGGGAGTGACCCCGGGCCGATCGCGACCCGGGAACCCCTGGAAGCCTGGAGCCGGTGACAGGAGTCGAACCCGCGACATCCTCATTACAAGTGAGGCGCTCTACCAACTGAGCTACACCGGCGCAGGCCGTGGGAGTGCTGCACTCCCGAGCGGCCCGGGCAATCGTAGGTGACCGCCCCCGGCGCCGCACCCGCGTGGTTCAACCGAGCTCGAAGGGCACGTAGGGGGCCACCTCGATCTTGCCACCGGTCGTGACCGTCACCGGCTGCAGGCCGACGGGCCTGCCGTCGGCGTAGGTGACCAACGTGAACTCGGCGTCGCGGCGCAGCTTGCTGCCCACCGCGATGGCGTACGCCGCGCCACCGGTCGTGCCGTTGGTGTAGGTGTAGCCGACCTTGCCGTTCTCCCCCTCGACGCGGGTGGGTCCGACCTGCCGGTGCAGGTGACCGGAGAGCACCAGGTCGGTGCAGCCGCGGGCCAGCGCCGCCCGGCCGAGGTTGGCGTCGTGGACCAGCAGCGTGGCGACCCGCTTGTCCTCCTCGTCGAGGGCGCACACCTCGTCGGCGATCTTCTGCTCGACCTCGGGGAAGGTCAGGTCGCCGGTCTCGTCGCGCCAGGTGCCGAGCCCGCTGGAGCGAGGGTCGTCCACGCCCCAGACCCGGACGTCGGCGAACGGCTGCTCGGCGCTGCCGTCGAGGTGGGTCCAGCCCTGGTCCTGCAGGTGCTGGTTGACGAAGGTGCCGTTGTCGTGGTTGCCGGAGATGGCGACGCGGGCGTCGTACCCCTCGAAGGCGGAGTCCAGCGAGTCGAGGCTGAACTCCTCCCAGGGCTCGCCGGTCGAGGTGTCGTCACCGGTGTCGAGCACCACCGTCGCCCCGGCCTCGTCGGCCACGTCGCGCACCACCTGGTCCATCCCGATGTTGTCGTGCCGGTCGCTGACCTGCACGGCCACGGTCTGGTCCTGGGTCGGCTGGTGCAGCTGGTCGACCACCTCGTCGACCTTCTCGCGCACCCCGGCGTAGAAGACCTTGCTGCGGTCGTAGGTGTCGAAGAGGCTGAGCAGCAGCCGTCGGGAGTTCTTGGTGATCAGGCCACCCTGGATCTGCCAGCTCTGCAGCCCCTCGGGCACGGTCAGCTCGGGGACCGCGTCCTGCACCGGCAACCAGACGTCGCCCTGCACCCGGTCGGCGTCCGGGCGCCACGGCTGCACGACGAGGAGCACGACGACCGCGCCGATCGCCACGCCGGCCGGGATCGCGCGACCGCTGATCTGGCGCAGCTCCGCGCGTCGGCGGGCGCCGAGCAGGAACCAGACGCCGATCGGGACCAGCCCCAGGCCCGCCGCCCGCAGCGCCGCGTCGCGGGCGAGCCCGACCACCTCCTGCTTGATCGCGCGCACCTCTGCGCCGGGTCGCGCCGCGATCGCGGCGTAGCGTGCCGCCAGCTCGGAGGTGGAGCTGGCGTTCGTCTTGCGCATCTCGACGAAGACGCCGAGGCGGGAGTCCGACGGGGTGCGCAGGTCGGGCACGTAGGGACCCATGTCCAGGTGCACCTCCCCGTCGAAGGTCGGGTGCACGACGGCGTCGTGGCTGGCCAGCACCATCTCGGTGCTGGAGTGGGTGAACAGCACCGCCCACAGCGGGACCGCGACCACGGCCCAGACCAGCACCAGCCCCAGGGCGTGCAGCACGCGCCGGGAGGCACTGCGACGGCCACCGCCGCTGGTCTCGGAGGCCATCCGCACTAGGCCAGCCCGGACCGCTTCTGGGCCACGGCGTAGAGGGTGACGCTTGCGGCCACCCCGGCGTTGAGCGACTCCACCGTGCTCACCATCGGGACCGAGACCAGCTGGTCACAGGTCTGCGCGACCAGCCGGGAGAGCCCCTTGCCCTCCGAGCCCACGACGACCACCAGCGGGCCGTCGGCGAGCTCGAGGTCGGGCAGCGAGACCGCCCCGTCGGCCGCGAGGCCGACGACCATGCAGCCGGCCTCCTGGTAGGCCTTGAGCTGTCGGGTCAGGTTCACCGCCTGCGCCACCGGCAGCCGGGCCGCGGCCCCGGCCGAGGTCTTCCACGCGCTCGCGGTCATCCCGGCCGCGCGGCGCTCGGGCACCAGCACCCCGTGGGCCCCGAACGCGGCGGCCGAGCGCACGACAGCGCCGAGGTTGCGCGGGTCGGTCACGGAGTCGAGGGCCACGATCAGCGGCGGGGCACCGCTGGCCGCGGCGGCGTCGAGCAGGTCGTCGGGGTGGGCGTACTCGTAGGCCGGGACCCGCGCCGCCAGCCCCTGGTGCACCGCGCCCGCGGTCATCCGGTCGAGCTCGACCCGGGGCACCTCGAGCAACGAGACGCCGGTGTCGGCTGCGATCGCGAACACCTCGCGCAGCCGCCCGTCGCGCTCGGCGCCCTCGGCGACGTACACCGCGGTCACCGGCAGCCCGGCCCGCAGCGCCTCCACGACGGAGTTGCGGCCGGCGACCCACTCCGAGTCGCCGCCCTTCGCGGCGCCGCGGCGGGGCCTGGCCGAACCGCTGCGCTCCTCCTTGGCCTTCTTCTTGTGCGCCTGGTGGTAGGGCCGGTCCTTGGCCTTCGGGGTGGGGCCCTTGCCCTCCAGCCCGCGGCGGACCCGGCCCCCGGAGCCCGCGGTGGGGTTGCCCTTGCCGCTCTTCTTGATCGCGCCCTTGCGTCGGGAGTTGCCGGCCACCTCACACGCTCCAGCGCGGGCCGTCGGGGGTGTCCTCGATCTCGATGCCGGCCGCCTTGATCTGGTCGCGGATCGCGTCGGCGGCCGCGAAGTCCTTGGCCGCACGAGCCTCGGCGCGCTGCTCGAGCAGCCCGCGGACCAGCACGTCGAGCACCCCGCGCAGGTCGCCGGCGCCCTTCCCGGTGGACCACTGGTCGTCGGCGGGGTCGAGCCCGAGCACGTCGAGCATCGCGCGCACGGAGGCGGCGTTGCCGCGCAGCGCCGCCGAGTCGCCGCCGGCGAGCAGCTTGTTGCCCTCGCGCATCGTCTCGAAGATCGCGGCCACGGCGGCAGGGGTGCCGAGGTCGTCGTCCATCGCGGCGACGAAGTCGGCGCACAGCATCCCGCCGGGGGCGACCTCCCCGACGACCTCCGCGGCCCGCTCCAGATAGCTCTCGATGCGCCGGAAGCCGGCGGCCGCCTCCTCGAGCGCCTCGAAGCTGAACTCGACGGTGGAGCGGTAGTGCGCGGCGACCATGTAGTAGCGCAGCTCGACCCCGCGCACCCGCTCGAGCACGTGCGGGACGAGCAGCGAGTTGCCCAGCGACTTGCTCATCTTCTCGCCGCTGGTGGTGATCCAGGCGTTGTGCAGCCAGTACGACGCGAACCGGTGCCCGGCCGCACGCGACTGCGCCTGCTCGTTCTCGTGGTGGGGGAAGCGCAGGTCGACGCCGCCGCCGTGGATGTCGAAGGCCTCGCCGAGGTACTTCCCGGCCATCGCCGAGCACTCGATGTGCCATCCGGGCCGGCCCCGGCCCCAGGGGGAGGGCCACGACGCGGTCTCCGGCTCTGAGTCCTTGTGCCCCTTCCACAGCGCGAAGTCGCGGGGATCGCGCTTCCTGGAAGCGAGGTGGGGATCGGCGACTGTCTCCTCGGGCTCCATGTCCTCCACGCGCTGGTGGGTCAGCTCGCCGTAGGAGGGCCAGGAGCGCACGTCGAAGTAGACGTCACCCGAGCCGTCGTCGGCGGCGTAGGCGTGTCCGCGCTCGACCAGGGTGGCGATCAGCTCGAGCATCTCCGGCACGTGGCCGGTCGCGGCCGGCTCGTAGGTCGGGGGGAGCACGTGCAGCGCGTCGTAGGCGCGGTCGAGCTCGCGCTTCATCGCGTAGGCGAGGTTGTACCAGGGGCGGCCCTGCTCGGCCGACTTGACCAGGATCTTGTCGTCGATGTCGGTGATGTTGCGGATGAAGGTGACGTCGTACCCGCTGGCGAGGAGCCAGCGGCGCAGCACGTCGAAGTTGACCGCGGAGCGGACGTGCCCGACGTGCGGCTCGGACTGCACGGTCAGGCCGCACACGTAGATCCGCGCGGTCCCGGCCTCGAGGGGGACGAAGTCGCGGACCGCGCGCGTCGCGGTGTCGTGGAGCCGGAGAGTCACGCGGCAATCCTAGGGCGTGGCCCGCGAGCCCGAGCGGCGCGAGGGGGGTGCGGCCCGGGGCGGGACGGGTCCGCCCTCTCTCGCAGCGAATTGTGACGAAACCTTACTTGTGTGACTAATGAGGTCTAGTGTGGCCCGCGTGTCTCCCTTGACGTCGCCGCCGCTCCGCCTCCAGGTCCTGGCCATCGGGTTCCTCTGCCTGGTGGTCATCGGGGCCCTCCTCTCCCACCCCGTCACCCCGGAGCGGGCGCGGCTGGCGGCCTCCTCCGGCGCCGCGAAGAACGCCTTCCGCAAGATCACCACCGACGCCGCCTTCCGCGGCGGCCACAACGAGGGCACCCGCGTCTCCGGTGGCGCGGTCCGGATCAGCCGCCCCGTCGGCCGGATCCACACCGCAGGACGCGTCTGGTCCTGGTCGCGGTGGACCTCCTGGTGGGTGCGGCCGGGCCAGTCGTTCACCGAGCTGCTCCCCTCGTGGAACGCGCTCACCCCGAACAACACCGCGGTGATGGTGCAGGCCCGGGTCAAGAGCAGCACCGGCCGGCTCAGCCGCTGGAAGGTGATGGCCACCTGGGCGACGCGCGACCACGGGTTCCGGCGTACCAGCAGCGGCACCCAGCGCGACTCCGTCGCCTGGGTCAACACCGACACCCTGGTGGCCTCCCCGGGCGTCACCTTGTCCCGCTACCAGCTCCGCGTGATGCCGCTGCGCTCGCTGAGCTCACGCTCCACCCCCACCGTCCGCTCGATCCAGGCCGACGCCAGCCAGCCGGCGGCCGGCGCCCGGCCGACCAGCACCCCCCTGCTGGGGGCGCGCACGCTGAACGTGCCGCGCTACTCCCAGATGACCCACCGCGGCCAGTACCCGCAGTTCGGCGGCGGCGGCCAGGCCTGGTGCTCGCCGACCGCGCTGTCGATGATCCTGGGCTACTACCGCTCGCTGCCCTCGCGGACCAACTACGCCTGGGTCAGCAGGAGGTACGCCGACCCGTGGGTCGACCACGTCGCCCGGGTCGTCTACGACTACGGCTACCACGGCGCCGGCAACTGGGCCTTCAACACCGCCTACGCCGCCGTCTTGACCTACGACGCCTACGTGACCCGCCTGGCCGACCTCACCGAGGCCGAGCGGTTCGTCGCAGCCGGTATCCCGCTCGCCGCCTCGATCTCCTTCTCCCGCGGCCAGCTCGGCGGTGCCCCGATCAGCGCCACCTCCGGCCACCTCGTGGTCATCGTCGGCTTCACCCGCTCCGGCGACGTCGTCGTCAACGACCCCGCCGCCCCCAGCAACTCCTCGGTGCGCCGCACCTACGACCGCGGCCAGTTCGAGCGCGCCTGGCAGGGCCGCTCCCACGGCACCGTCTACGTCGTACGCGACACCGCCCACCGGCTCCCCCACAAGGGCCGCAACCGCAACTGGTAGGGCGGGGCCGCCGCAGTTTCACTGGGGACCGTGTGAAACGGCCACTTCCCAACCGTTGCGACGCACGGGAAGTGGCAGTTTCACTGGGGACCCAGTGAAACTGCCTCCCTCACGCCCCGTAGCCGCCGTCCACGTCCACCTTCTGGCCGCTGATGAAGCCGGCGCGGTGGGAGGCGAGGAAGCAGACGGCCTCGGCGACGTCGTGGGCGATCCCGAAGCGACGCAGGGGGGTGTTGGCCCGCGCGACCTCGAGGGCCTGGTCGTCGAGGTCGCCGCTCTCGATGAGGCGTTGCGCCATCCCGTCGGTGAGCATGCCCGGGCCCACGCAGTTGACCCGGACGCCGTACCTGCCCTCCTCGACCGCGAGGGCCCGCACCAGCGCCTCGACGGCGGCCTTCGGTGCCGAGGACAGAGCGTCGCGCACCGGGAAGCGGGTCGTGGCCGCGGTGGTGACGGCCACGATGCTGCCCTCGGCGGCGCGTAGCGGGGCCAGCGCCGGCCGCACCACCCGGAAGAACCCGCCCGAGTCCTCGGCCAGCTGCGTGGCCATCGTGTCGGGCTCGACCCGGCTCAGGTGCACCATCGGCACGTGCGGCCCGGCCGCGTGCACCAGCGTGTGCAGCCCGCCGTGGCGCTCCACGACCTCGGCGACCACCTGCTCACAGGCCGCGGTGTCGCCGGTGTCGAGCCGGTGGTGGCTGACGCGCCCGCCGTACGACGTCACCTCGTCGGCGAGCCGCGCGGCCCCGTCGGCGTCGGCGTTCCAGGTGAAGGCCACGTCGCTGCCCCGCTGCGCGAGGAGTCGTACGACGGCCCGGCCGATGCCGCCCGTCCCGCCGATGACCAGGGCCGCGCCGTCCGAACCGGAGAAGTCGTCGTCCATGGGGACACGCTAGGCCCACCGGACTGGGTGCACGGCACTCCGCAACGCCGCGACCCGGATCCGCCGGCGCCCTGGGCCTACTCGGCGGTGAAGGGGATGGAGTCCCAGCCGGTCGCGCCGTCGGGCAGGACGTCGGTCTTCGCCGAGGTCTGGGTGTAGCCGGACTTGTCGGTGGCCCGCACCAGCACCCGGTGCTCGCCGGGCGCGACCTCGGCGGTGGCCGACCACTGCACCCAGGTGTCGTCGTTGGGCACGTTGCCGATCTCGGCCTGCTGCCACGCGGACCCGTCGAGCTGGTACTCCACCTTGGCGATCCCGGTGTGCTGGGCCCAGGCGCTGCCACCGAGGCGCAGCGACCCGGCCTGCACCTTCGCGCCGTTCCCGGGCACGTCGATGCGCGACTGGGTCTTCACCGGGCCCTTCTCCGACCAACCGCGCTGGGTCCAGAAGGCCGAGAAGTCGTCGAACGTGGTCACCTCGAGGTCCACCAGCCACTTGGTCGCCGAGACGTAGCCGTAGAGCCCGGGGACCACCGTCCGCACCGGGAACCCGTGCTGCACCGGCAGCGGCTTGCCGTTCATCGCGATCGCCAGCAGGGCGTTGCGACCGTCGGTGAGCGCCGAGAGCGGCGTGCCGCAGTTCCACCCGTCGTGGGAGGTCTGCAGGACCGCGTCGGCGCCGGGCTGCACCCCGGCCTCGTCGAGCAGGTCACGGACCAGCACGCCGGACCAGAAGGCGTTGCCGATCAGGTCGCCGCCGACGGTGTTGGACACGCAGCACAGCGTCACCCACGCCTCGGTGAGCTGGCGCTCGAGCAGGTCCTGGTAGGTGAGGGTGAGCTCGCGGTCGACCATCCCGTGGATCCGCAGCCGCCAGTTCTCCGGGGAGATCGACGGCGGCGCGAGCGCGGTGTGGATCAGGTAGAACTCGCCGTTGGGGGTGCGCCACGGCTCGATCCCGGCGGCGCCGATGTTCGAGCCGGTGGGGACCACGCCGTGCTTGACCGGCAGCCGCAGCAGCCGACGGGCCTGCTCGACCTGGCGGCGGCCACTGCCGGCGATCCGCGACGCGACGGAGAGGACGGCGACCCCGCCGACCACCCACGCGGAGCGGACCAGGAAGTCGCGGCGGCGCGAGTCGACCGCGCTGGAGTGCGGCGTCTCACCCAGCAGGGGGGCGGTCAGCAGCCGCAGCGCGACGATCCAGCTGATCAGCCCGACCACCAGCGCCAGCGGCGCCGAGACGCTGGGGTGGGGCAGTCGCAGCACGGCGAGCAGGCCGATCGCGGCGAGCACGAAGAAGACCAGGTCGGGCAGGAGCGGGAACCGGCGGATCCAGCTGGCGGCGTACCCGCACAGCCCGAGCACGACCACCGTGGTGCCGCCGATCAGCAGCGGCTTGTCCAGGTGGCCGACCAGGTGGACCAGGAACACCGCCAGCGGCCCGGGCGTGTAGTCGCGCACGGCCGCCGCGACCGCCTGCACCGGGCTGGACTCCGCACGCAACGTGGTCGCCGTGGCCTGGCTCAGCGCCAGCCCGGCGGCCCCGGCCACGACGCCGGCCAGCGCCAGCAGCCACCGGGACACGTGCTCGGGGTGCGGGGTCGCGGCGTCGCCGGGCTCGTGCGGCAGCTCTCCGGTCGGGCTCCCGGATGTCTGGTCGGCCCTGTCCATGGGCGGGCTCACCCCTCCATGGTCGCGCATCGGGTCAACTCTGGGGACCCCGCGGCGGCGCGGCGGGCCCCCGGTCGGGGCATGATCGTCGCTGTGAACCTGCGCATCGGCATCGGCACGGACGTGCACCGCCTCCTTCCTGGTCGTTCGATGCGGGTGGCCGGACTGGATTGGCCCGAGGAGGAGGTGGGGCTCGAGGGCCACTCCGACGGCGACGTGGTGCTGCACGCCGTCTGCGACGCCCTGCTCTCCGCCGCCGGCCTCGGCGACCTCGGCAGCAACTTCGGCACCGCCGAGCCCGAGTGGGCCGGCGCCCCGGGCCACGACCTGCTCGCCGAGACGCTGCGCCGGGTCCGGGCGGCCGGGTGGGAGGTCGGCAACGTGTCCTGCCAGCTGGTCGGCAACCGGCCCCGGTTCGCCGCTCGCCGCGAGGAGGCCGAGCGGGGGGTGCGGGACCGGCACGGCATCGAGGTCTCGATCAGCGCCACCACCACCGACGGGCTCGGGCTGACCGGGCGCGGCGAGGGTGTGGCCGCGATCGCCACCGCGCTGCTCGCCCGGGACGGGACCGGTTGAGCGTGCGCCCACCCGGGGTGACCCGCGGGATGCCACGATGGGAGGCATGCAGCCGGCTGCCGGTTCCCTGCTGATCGCCTCCGCGACGTTGGTCGATCCCAACTTCGCGCGCTGCGTGCTGCTCGTCCTCGACTCCAACCAGGACGGCTGCCTGGGCGTGATCCTCAACCGCCCCTCCGAGACCGCGGTGGGCGAGGTGCTCGCCGGGTGGCGCGACCTGCTCAGCCCGCCGGGGGTGTTCTTCCGTGGCGGGCCGGTCGAGCTCGACTCGGCCCTCGCGGTCGGCTCGCTGCGCGGCGACACCGCGCCACCGGGCTGGCGGCCGCTCGGCGGTGTGGGTGTCGAGGAGCACGCCGGGACCACCCTGGGGCTGGTGGACCTCGACCGCTCCCCCGGCGACCTGGTCGGCCGGCTGACCGCGATGCGCGTCTACGCCGGGTACGCCGGCTGGGGCGCCGGCCAGCTGGAGTCGGAGATCGCGGAGGGCAGCTGGCACGTCGTACCCGCCCGACCCGCGGACCTGTTCAGCGACGCGCCCGCACGGCTGTGGACCGAGGTCCTGCGACGCCAGCCCCCGCCGTTGTCGATGCTCGCCACCCTGCCCGACGACGTCAGTCTGAACTGAGCCACGGGCCGTAGGGCACACTGGGCACCCGTTGCCGATCCAGGACAGGCGGATGCACACCGAAGACGGACACCAGCTGAACGTGACGACGTACGGCCCCGCCGACGCCCCGCTCACCGTGTTCCTCGCCCACTGCTGGACGCTGAACCAGGAGGGCTGGCACTACCAGGTGCGCGACCTGCAGCGGGAGTTCGGGCACGGGATCCGGGTCGTCACCTGGGACCACCGCGGCCACGGCGACTCCAGCCCGGTGACCCGGTCGCAGGCCACCATCGACCTGCTGGCCCGCGACATGGCCGAGCTGGTCGACCGGCTCGCGCCCACCGGGCCGCTGGTGCTGGCCGGGCACTCGATCGGCGGGATGACGCTGATGGCGCTGGCCGAGCAGCGGCAGGACCTCTTCGAACGAGTCGTCGGGGTGGCGTTCGTGGCCACCTCCTCCGGTGGCCTGGACAGCGTCACGCTGGGGCTGCCCGAGGCGGGCCCCCTCGTGCGCGCCCAGATCCCCCGGATGCTGGCGCTGCGCTCACGGACCCTCTCGCGGCGGGCACGGCGCCGGGCCCCGATCGTGGAGCGGCTGGTGATGCGGCGCCTCGTCTTCGGCCGCCCCCTGCGCCTCGCCGACGCCGCCCTGGCGGTGGAGGGGCTGATCAGGTCGCCGGGCGACACGGTCGTCGGCTTCTACGAGGACTGCATGAACCACGACCGCGCCCATGCGCTGGAGGCCCTCGAGGGGATCGCGACCCACGTGCTGGTCGGCACCCGCGACGTGCTCACCCCGCCCGCGCACGCGCGCCGCATCGTCGAGCACGTGCCCGGCGCCGTGCTCACCCTCGCCCCCGACGCCGGCCACATGCTGCCGCTGGAGCGCGACCGGCTGGTCTCCGGCGTGCTGATCCGCCTGGTCCGCCCGCACCTGCCCGACGCCGGCCCTGCCCCCGGCACCTCGAGCGCCACCTCGAATGCCGCCTCGAGCGCCACGGGACTCAGGTGAGCGCCCCACCGACGACACCGCGGGCGGCCGCGGTCGTGCTGGCCGCCGGCTCGGGGACCCGGGTCGGCGCCCAGGTCGAGGACGCGCCGGTCAACAAGGTCCTGGTGCCGCTGGACGGTGTCTCGGTCCTGGCGCGCTCGGTGCGCACCGTGCTCGAGGTGGCCGGGGTGCACCGGGTGGTGCTCGTCGTACGCCCCGAGGACCGCGAGGCGGTCTCCGCCGCGGTCGGGCCGCACCTGGGCGCGCACGACCTGTGGGTCGTCGACGGCGGGGCCCAGCGCCACGACTCGGAGTGGCAGGCGCTGCGGGTGCTCGCCGCGGAGATCGAGGACGGGGAGCTGGACGTGGTGGCGATCCACGACGCCGCCCGCCCGCTCGCCACCTCGCAGCTGTGGCGCTCGGTCATCGACGCGGCCGCCGAGCACGGCGGCGCGATCCCGGTCGTGGCCGGCCCGCGGCTCTCCCGCCGCGACGGGTCCCTGGCCCCGGCCGGGCTGGTCGGGGTGCAGACCCCGCAGGCGTTCGCGGCGCGAGAGCTGCTCGCTGCCTACCGGCAGGCCGAGGAGGACGGCTACGCCGGCACCGACACCGCGGCCTGCCTGGAGCGCTACGCCGACCTCGCCGTCGTCGGGGTGCCGAGCACCGCGGCCAACCTGAAGGTCACCTTCCCCGAGGACGTGGCCCTCGCCGAGGCGCTGCTCGCGCCGCTCACCCCGTCGCCCGGCTGAGCGCGTCCAGCACCTCCAGGTCGGCCTCGCCGGCGACCCGGCGACCCAGCGGCGGGGCGGGCAGGTGGCGCACCGGGAACCGCTGCGACAGCTCCGCGACCAGCCCCGCCAGATCACCCGAGTCGAGCGCCTCCAGTCCGTCCAGGGCCGCGACGACGGCGGCCGGGAGCACGACCGGCGAGGTCACGCAGACCAGCTCGTCGCGGTCCACGGTCGCGCCGAGCGTCCCAGGGCCCGCGTCGTCGGCCGGCTCGTCGTACTCCTTGATGGTGTCGGTGACCGGGCGTACGCCGACCACGACCGCCCCGGTCGCCGTACTCTCCGCGACGGCCTCGGCGAGGAAGCCTGCCGGCGTCAACGGGCACAGCGGGTCGTGCACCACCAGCGCCCGGCCCGTCTCCTGGACCGCCTCGAACGGCACCGAGTAGTCGAACAGCTCGACCTCCGCGGTGCTCAGCGCCCACGACGCCGCCGCCACCAGCGACTCCCCGTGCACCAGCGCGAACGGCAGCGACCCCCGCCCCTCCACCGGCACCATCCCCAGCGCTCCCTCACACATGAGGTCACTGTAGGGGTGAAGTTTCACTGGGTACCGTGTGAAACGGCCACTCCCCGTGCGTTGCAACGGACGGGAAGTGGCGGTTTCACTGGGGACCCAGTGAAACTGCCACCGGGCAAGCATCGAGCCCCCGGACGGGTGTCACGGGGGCTCGACGGAGAGTGGGTCAGTCGGTCAGGAGGCCAGGACCTCGTCGAGGATGGTCTCGGCCTTGTCCTCGTTGGTGTGCTCGGCCAGGGCCAGTTCGGAGACGAGGATCTGGCGCGCCTTGGCCAGCATCCGCTTCTCACCGGCGGACAGCCCGCGGTCGCGTTCGCGACGCCACAGGTCGCGGACGACCTCGGCCACCTTCATCACGTCACCGGAGTGCAGCTTCTCCAGGTTGGCCTTGTAACGACGCGACCAGTTGGTCGGTTCGTCGGGTACGACGGCCCGCAGCACGTCGAAGACGCGGTCGAGGCCCTCCCTGTCGACGACGTCACGGACACCGACGAGATCGAGGTTGCACGCCGGCACCCGGACCACGAGGTCCTGCTGGGCGACGATGCGGAGAACGAGGTACTGCTTTTCCTCCCCCTTGATGGTGCGCATCTCGATGTCTTCGATGACTGCGGCCCCGTGATTGGGATAGACGACCGTTTCGCCGACAGTGAATGTCATATGTTGTGAACCCCTTTCGAGGTGACCAGTCTAACACGGTTGCCGCCGCCATCTATCGGGTGTTTGTGCAGGTCAGAGGCCCTATCGGGGCTTGACAAACGCGCGTTTCGTGTGCCGCGCGAGGAAACTCGTGCGACCGACGAGCCGGAAACGTGCCCCCGTCGCTCGGGATGTTCAATACTTCGACCATGACCACCGAGACGGCCGGAGAGGCACCCGGGCAGTTCCGCGCGTTCCTGCGAGCAGTGCACCCACGGCAGGCGCTGGTGGTCGCCGTCGTGGTGGGCGGGCTGGTGGCGCTGACCCGGGAGAACGCCGCCCGCCAGGTGCTGGTCAGCGCGGGGGCGGTCTTCCTCGCCCAGCTCATCATGGGGCTGCTCAACGACCTGGTGGACCTGCACCGCGACCGGGTCTCCGGGGCGCGCAACAAGCCGATCGCCGACGGCCTGATCCCGCCGGGGAACGCCAGCTTCGCGATCGCGGTGCTGCTGTTGCTGGTGATCCCGCTCTCGCTCCAGAACGGCACCACGGCGGGGCTGTTCCTGCTGGCGACGCTGCCGGTCGGCTACGTGCACAACCGGTGGCTGCACACCACGGCGCTGTCCTGGCTCGGCTGGGCGGTCACGTTCGTGCTGCTGGCCTACTTCGTCACCTACGGCGGCTGGGGCCACGAGGCGGACGGCTCCGCGCCGCTGACCTCGTTCCTGCTGCTGTGCGCCGCCCTGGGGGTGTGCGTCCACTTCCTGACCGCGCTGCCCGACCTCGTCGTCGACAACCAGGCCCGGGTGCGCCACCTGCCCATGCGGATCGCGCTGCGCACCGGCGCACCGCGGCTGCTGGTGGTCATGATCATCGTCACCGTCGGCGTACTGGTCGCGATCGTCTACACCACGGCCCAGGCCGGAGCGATCGCCCACTGAGCGATAGGCTCGGGCACGCCTGCCGACCCCCGAGAGGAACCGCCCCGACATGCTGACGTCCCACCGCCGTCGCCTCGCCGCCGTCGCCACGGTGCTGGCGCTCCCCACCCTCGGCGCCTGCGGCTTCAACTACCAGACCGACAAGGTCTACCAGCCCAGCATCGGCGTGAACAACCGCGACGGCACCGTCGACGTGCTCGGCGCCGTCGTGGTGAGCAGCACCGACGGCCGGGGCACCTTCGTGGCCTCGCTGGTCAACAAGGACCTCAAGCAGGGCCACGCGCTCGTCTCGGTCAGCGGCGAGAGCCTGCAGGCCGAGGTGCTCACACCGGTGCAGGTCGCACCGCAGAGCCTGGTCAACCTCGCCGACGCGGGGGCGGTCAGCGTCCAGGGCGAGGGCGTCACCCCGGGCAAGTTCGTGCGCCTGACCCTGCAGTTCGACAGCGGCCAGACGGCCAAGGTCAACGCCCCCGTGGTGACCGACACGGCGGAGTACGACGGCGTGAAGCCGGCCGTCCCCTCCTCCTCCCCCAGCGCCTCCACCACCAACTGATGGGCACCACGCACACCCTGATCCTGCTGCGCCACGGCCAGAGCGACTGGAACGCACGCAACCTGTTCACCGGCTGGGTCGACGTCGCGCTGACCGAGAAGGGCCGCGCCGAGGCGGTCGCCGGAGGCGAGCAGCTCGTGGAGGCCGGGCTGCTTCCCGACGTCGTGCACACCTCGCTGCTGCGCCGCGCGATCACCACCGCCCACCTCAGCCTCGACGCGGCCGACCGGCACTGGATCCCGGTGCGCCGGTCCTGGCGGCTCAACGAGCGGCACTACGGCGCGCTGCAGGGCAAGGACAAGAAGCAGACCCTCGAGCAGTACGGCGAGGAGCAGTTCATGACCTGGCGCCGGTCCTTCGACGTGCCGCCGCCGCCGATCGAGGACGACGACGAGTGGTCCCAGGCGGGCGACGTGCGCTACGCCGACCTGGGCGAGGAGATGCCGCGCACCGAGTGCCTCAAGGACGTGATCGAGCGGATGCTCCCCTACTGGGAGTCCGCGATCGTGCCGGACCTCGCCGGCGGCGACACCGTGCTGGTCGCCGCCCACGGCAACAGCCTGCGCGCCATCGTCAAGCACCTCGACGACATCAGCGACGACGACATCGCGGGGCTGAACATCCCCACCGGGATGCCGCTGGTCTACGAGCTGGACGCCGACATGCGCCCGGTCGAGCGTGGCGGGCGCTACCTCGACCCCGAGGCCGCGGCGGCCGCCGCCGAGGCCGTCGCCAACCAGGGCCGCTGACCCCGGCCGCTGACCCCGGCCACTGACCCCGGCCACTGACCCCGGCCACTGACCCCGGCCACTGACCCCGGCCACTGACCCCGGCCACTGACCCCGGCCACTGACCCCGGCCCGGGAGCGGCTTCCGGCGTCAGGTCAGGCGTACTGGGGGTGCTCGCCGGTGACCAGGAAGACCACCCGGCGGGCGATCGAGACCGCGTGGTCGGCGATGCGCTCGTAGTAGCGGCCGAGGAGCGCGATGTCGACGGCCGGCTCCACGCCGTAGGTCCATTCCGAGCCCAGCAGCTCGCGGAAGGAGGCGCGGCGCAGGCGGTCCATCTCCTGGTCGACCTCCTCGAGCTCCTGGGCGGCGGCGACGTCGGAGTTGGCGATGACGTGCTCCACCTTGCCGATCATCACCTCGGCGACGGCGGCCATCCGCGCGATCGTGGGTACGACGGCGTCGGGGACCGCCACGTCGGGGACGCGCAGGCGGGCGATCTTGGCGACGTGCACGGCCAGGTCGCCCATCCGCTCGAACTCGCTGACCATCCGCAGCGAGGCGACCAGCATCCGCAGGTCACCGGCGACGGGGTTCTGCAGCGAGAGCAGCTCGAAGCTGTGCTCCTCGAGCTTCTCGCGCAGCTCGTCGATCCGGATGTCGCTGCTGATCACCTGCTCGGCCCGCTGGGCATCACCCTCGAGCAGGGCCGCGGTGCCCTCGGAGACGGCCTCGCGCACCAGGCGGGCCATCGTCACGAGGTCGTCACGGATCGAGTCGAGCTGGTCGGCATAGGCATCACGCATGCCCCCGAACCTACGACGAACAGGTGAAGCGTTGGCGATGTTGCGTGAATCGGAGGTGAACAGTCCCCGAAGGTCCCGGCCGCTGAGCCAACCTCGGGTGAAACCCTGCGTACGATCGAGGGCGTGAGCCCGACTCTCCAGGCCCTCCTCTTCGCGCTGCTCGGAGCAGTGCTCGGCGGTGGTGTCGTGCTCGCCTTCCGGGTCAGCGAGCGCCAGATGCGGCCCGTGGAGACGCCGGCGCCGGCGCTGCCCCCGGGGGTGGCCGCGGTGCTCTCCGTGCTGCGCAGCAGCGTGCTCGTCGTCGACGCCAGCGACGCCGTGCTCAAGGCCTCCGCCCCCGCGATCGCCATGGGCCTGGTCCGCGGGCACGAGATCACGGTGCGCGAGCTGGCCGACCTGGTCCGGCAGGTGCGCCGCGACGGCCAGATCCGCGAGACCGAGCTGATGATGCAGCGCCAGGGGATGCCGCCGCGACACGTGACCGCGCGCGTGGCCCCGCTGAGCTCCCAGCTGGTGCTGGCGCTCGTGGAGGACCGCACCCGCGAGCGCCGTGTCGAGTCGATCCGCCGCGACTTCGTGGCCAACGTGAGCCACGAGCTGAAGACGCCGGTGGGGGCGATCAAGCTGCTCTCCGACGCCGTCATCGACGCCGCCGACGACCCCGAGGCGGTGCAGCGCTTCGCCGGGCGGATGCACACCGAGAGCGAGCGGCTGGCACGCCTGGTCCAGCAGATCATCGAGCTCTCCCGGCTGCAGGGCGACGACCCGCTCGACGAGCCGGTGGCCATCGAGGCCGACAAGATCATCGCCCGGGCCATCGACGAGAACGCCACGGACGCCGCAGCCCACCAGATCGAGCTGGTGCAGAACGCCACCCACGGGCTGGTGCTGCTCGGCAACCGGGAACAGGTGGCGGTCGCGGTGGGCAACCTGGTGGCCAACGCGGTCGCCTACTCCCCCGAGGGGTCCTCCGTGGTGGTCGGGGCGACCGGCCACGACACCACCGTCGACATCACCGTCACCGACCGGGGCATCGGGATCCCTTCCCACGAGCTGGACCGGATCTTCGAGCGGTTCTACCGCGTGGACCCCGCCCGGCACCGGTCGACCGGCGGCACCGGCCTGGGTCTCTCGATCGTCAAGCACGTCGCGGCCTCCCACGGCGGCGAGGTGCGGGTCTGGTCGGTCGAGGGCCAGGGCTCGACGTTCACCCTGACCCTGCCGCGCAAGCCCGGCCCCCTGCCCGCTGCCACGCCCGAGCCGCAGGACCGCGCCCGACCCCACGCGGCGGCACCCCAGCCGACCGCGGGGACCACCCGCACCGAGGAGAACGCGTGAGCCGCGTACTGGTCGTCGAGGACGAGGAGAGCTACAGCGACGCCCTCGCCTACATGCTCCGCAAGGAAGGCTTCGAGGTGGCCATCGCCGCCGACGGCCACACGGCGCTGGCCGAGTTCGAGCGCGCCGGCGCCGACATCGTGCTGCTCGACCTGATGCTGCCCGGCATCCCCGGCACGGAGGTCTGCCGCCAGATCCGGCAGACCTCCAACGTGCCCGTGATCATGGTCAGCGCCAAGGACGACGAGGTGGACAAGGTCGTGGGCCTCGAGCTCGGCGCCGACGACTACGTCACCAAGCCCTACTCCCCGCGCGAGCTGGTGGCCCGCATCCGCGCCGTGCTCCGCCGTGGGGTCGAGCCCGACCTCGCACCGATGACCCTCGAGGTGGGCAGCGTCCGGATGGACGTCGAGCGGCACATCGTCACCGTCGGGGGCGCGGAGGTGCGGCTGCCCCTCAAGGAGTTCGAGCTGCTCGAGATGTTCCTGCGCAACCCCGGCCGGGTGCTCACGCGCGGTCAGCTGATCGACCGGGTGTGGGGCTCGGACTACGTCGGCGACACCAAGACCCTCGACGTCCACGTCAAGCGGCTGCGGGCCAAGCTCGAGGCCGACCCGGCCGAGCCGAAGCTTCTCACCACGGTGCGCGGGCTGGGCTACAAGCTCGACCTCTAGGCGCGCCGCCGGACCCGCGGCGAGGGCGCGGCGGGATCTCGACGTACGACGACCGAAAACCGCGTGTCCGCGCCGGGTGACCCTCCCTAGGCTCGGTGCGTGACCGAGACCTCCGCCCAGACCGCGCCCGCCGGACCCGCCCTCGAGACGCCCCCGTGGGTCCCGCTCGCCGCCGTGGCCTGCACGCTGGTGCTCTGGGCCTCGGCGTTCGTCGCGATCCGGCACCTCGGTGCCGACTTCTCCGCCGGCGCGCTCTCGCTGGGCCGGCTGCTCGTCGGGTCGGCCTGCCTCGCGGTCGCGGCGCTCTCGCGCGGGCTGCCGCGCCCGACCGGGCGGCAGTGGGTGCCGATCGTCGCCATCGGCGTGCTCTGGTTCGGGCTCTACAACGTCGCCCTCAACCAGGGTGAGCGCTCGGTGGACGCGGGCACCGCGGCGATGCTGATCCAGGTGGCGCCGGTGCTGATCGCGGTGATGGCGGCGATGTTCCTCGAGGAGCGGTTCACCGTGCACCTCGGGGTCGGGCTGGTCCTCGCCTTCGGCGGCGTCGCCCTGATCGCACTCGCCACCTCCTCCGGTGAGCACACCAACGACGTCGTCGGGGTGCTGCTCTGCCTGGTCAGCGCCGTCGCCTACGCGATCAGCCTGATCCTGCAGAAGCCGCTCGTCGGCCGTCTCGCCGCGGTCCACGTCACCTGGCTGGCGTGCACGGTCGGCGCGGTCAGCTGCCTTCCCTTCGCCGGCGACCTGGTCCGCGAGGCCGGCGCCGCACCCGCCTCCTCGCTGTGGTGGCTGGTCTACCTCGGCGTCTTCCCCACGGCGATCGCCTTCACGACGTACGCCTTCGCGCTGCGGCACATGAACGCAGGCAACCTCGGCGTGAGCACCTACCTGGTGCCGCCGATCACGATCGTGCTCGGGCTGCTGTTCCTCGGCGAGGCCCCGCCCCCGATGGCGTACGCCGGCGGCCTGCTCGCCCTCCTCGGCGTCGCCGTCACCCGCCGCAAGCCCCGCCGCCGCACCCCCGTGGGCGATCCGACGGGTGCAGGTTCCCCCGGTTAACCGGGGACCCATGTGCTCGTGGAGTGTTGCAACGCTCGCGAAGAGCAGGGTTCACCGGTTAACCGGGGAAACCGTCAGCCCTCACCCTCAGGAGACGCGAGGTCGTCGAGGGACAGGGGGCCGCGGAAGGCCTCGAGGTTGCGGGTGGGTTCGCCGCGGGAGACCCGCCACTCCCACTCCTTGCGGATCGAGGAGGCGAACCCGAGCTCGAGGATGGTGTTGAACGACCCGTCGGAGTACTCCAGCACGGCGCCGAGCAGCCGGTCGATCTCCTCGGTGGTCGCGGCGAGGAGCGGGAGCCGGGCGTCGAGGTAGATGTCGCCGACACCGTCCAGCGCGAAGGCGACGGCGTACATCTTCATGTTGCGCTCCAGCAGCCACCGGTAGACGCCTGCGAAGTTCTCGTCGGGCCGGCGGCAGACGAACGCGTGCACCTCCAGGGCGTGTCGGCCCACGTCGAAGCGGCACGGGGTCTGCAGCTTGCGCTCGCCGGGCAGGTTCACCATCAAGGAGGTGGGCGAGACCTCGGAGTACTCCAGCTCGCCGTCCTCGAAGACCTGGCGCAGCGCCGCCAGGGCCTGCTCGCGGGCGGGGCCGAGGTCCTCGTCAGTCGCGTCGCTCACGGCTCCGATCATGCCAGCCGGGCACCAGCGCCTACAGCGCGATCCCGCTCAGGTCCGCGCGCATCTTCTGCTGCGCGGTGGCGTAGACCTCGAGCATCCGGTCGGCGGTGCGGTCCCAGCCGAACTGCCGCGCGTGCGCCTGCGCGCCGGCCGCCAGCTCCCGGCGCACCCCGGGCTCGAGCAGCACCCGCTCGAAGGCGGTGGCGTACGACGCCGGCTCGTGGCCGCCGACGAGGAGGCCGGACTCGCCGTCGCGCACGGCCGTGGTGAGCCCGCCCACCGAGGCAGCGACGACCGGGGTGCCGGTGGCCTGGGCCTCGATGGCCACCAGCCCGAAGCTCTCGTTGTACGACGGCACGCACACCAGCGTCGAGGCGGCGTACCAGTCGACCAGCTCGTCCTGGCCGACCGGCGGCACGAAGCGCACCGAGGAGGCGATGCCGAGCTCCTCGGCCAGGCGCACCAGCGAGTCGGGGTGCTCCAGCCCGGAGCCGGAGGGGCCACCGACGACGGCGACGGTGAGGGTGGACCGGAGCGAGGGGCGGCGCTCGAGCAGGGCGGCGACTGCGCGGAGCATCACGTCGGGGGCCTTCAGCGGCTGGATCCGCCCGACGAAGGTGAGCAGCGGGCCCGAGGGGGGCAGCCCGAGCCGGGTCCGGGCCGCGGCCATGCCGACGTCGCGGAAGGTGGCGAGGTCGACCCCGGGGTGGACCACGTCGACCCGGCCGGGGTCGGCGTCGTAGAGGTCGAGCAGCTGCTCGGCCTCGTCCTCGGTGTTGGCCACGAGCATGTCGGCGGCGGCGGTCACCTGCTCCTCGCCGATCAGCCGGGCCATCGGCTCGGGGGTGTCCCCGGCGGCCATCGCGGCGTTCTTCACCTTCGCCATGGTGTGCATGGTGTGCACCAGCGGCACGCCCCAGCGGTCCCGGGCCAGCGCCCCCACCTGGCCGCTGAGCCAGTAGTGGCTGTGCACCAGGTCGTAGTACCCCGGCGACCGGTAGGCCTCGGCACGCAGCACCTCGCGGGCGAAGACGCACAGCTGGGCGGGCAGCTCGTCCTTGGTCAGCCCCTCGTAGGGCCCGGCGGCCACGTGGTGCACCCGGATCCCGTCGCTGACCTCGACGACCGGGGGCAGGGCGCTGCGGGTCGCCCGCGTGAACACGTCGACCTGCACCTGCCGCAGGGCGAGTCGACGCGCCAGCTCGAGGACGTAGACGTTCATGCCGCCCGCGTCGCCGGTGCCCGGCTGGTCCAGCGGCGAGGTGTGCAGGCTGATCATCGCCACCCGGCCGAGTGCGGGCACCCGGGCCGGTGTCGCGTCGTAGATCGAAGAGAGCGCCATCGAAACCTCCGAGAGGTCTCAACCACGACCGGCCCCGGTCCATTCCGCGCCCCTATCATGGCGACCCCGACGCACCCGTCCCCAGCGCTCCCGAGGAGACCCCATGCCCCGCACCGCCGTCGTCACCGGAGCCAGCAGCGGGATCGGCGCCGCCACCGCCCGCGCCCTCGCCGGGGACGGCTTCCACGTGGTGTGTGCCGCGCGGCGACAGGACCGGATCGAGGCGCTGGCCGCGGAGATCGACGGCACCGCCGTGGTGTGCGACGTCACCGACCCCGCCTCGGTCGAGGCGCTGGCGCGGGCCCTCGACCAGACCAGCGTCGACGTCCTGGTGAACAACGCCGGTGGCGCGCTCGACCAGAGCACCGTGGAGGAGGCCGACCCGGAGGTGTGGGCGCGGATGTTCGACCTGAACGCGCTCGGCATGGTCCGGGTCGTCCAGGCACTGCTGCCGGCGCTGCGCCGCGACGGCGGCGGGCTGGTGGTGAACATGGGCTCGACGGCGGGCCGGGTCGCCTACGAGGGCGGTGCCGGCTACACGGCGGCCAAGCACGGGGTGAACGTGATCACCCAGACCCTGCGGCTGGAGCTGGTGGCCGAGCCGTTGCGGTTCACCGAGATCGCCCCCGGGATGGTCAAGACCGAGGAGTTCAGCCTGAACCGGTTCCACGGCGACCAGGAGCGCTACGACGCGGTCTACGCGGGGGTGGCGGAGCCGCTGGTCGCCGAGGACGTCGCGGAGACGGTGCGCTGGGTCGCCTCGCTGCCGGCGCACGTCAACGTCGACGAGCTCGTCCTGCGTCCCCGCGCACAGGCCGCGCAGCACAAGGTGCACCGGGAGGGCTGAGCCTGGTGAGGGCTGAGCCTGGTGGCGGCTCGGCGGAGGCTCAGCCGCGGCGCCACCACCGCCGGCGCGTGGCCGACGCTGGGCCCGAGTCGGGCTGCTGGGCTGGTTTCTGGGCATCTTTCTGGGCATCTTTCTGGGCCTCTTTCTGGGCACGCTTCTGGGCGGGCCCGGCGGCCGGCCGGCGCACCCGCAGCAGGTTCTCACCGGCGACCTGCTGCACCTCGTGGCGCCAGAACGACTGCTCCACCCACGCGCGCATCACCTCGAACCACGGCTGGGTGTCGTCGAAGCTCGCGTAGAGCTTGTTCAGCGAGACCGCGAAGGGGCGCAGGTCGTCGCGGGTCGCGCGCCACACGGCGGCGGCCACGCCGGGGGTGTGCACCGAGCGGAAGTCGTCGAAGACCACCACCCCGCCGGGCTTGAGCAGGGTGCGCGCCGCGGCGATGTCCTCCACGACGTGCTCGTAGAGGTGGGAGGCGTCGACGTGCACGAACCGGTGCGTCCCGTGCGTGGCGTGGTCCACGATCGAGGCGCTGGGACCGCGTACGACGACGGGCAGCTCGTCGTGCACGGTGCGGTAGTGCCGCTCGAAGGCCTCCTGGGAGAGCTCGGCGTACTGCTCGTCGTTCTCCGCGCGGTTCTCCGCGGCCGAGGACTCCTCCTCGAAGAGGTCGACCACCGTGAACGTCTCGCCGGGCCGGCGGCCCCAGCCGATCAGCGCGGCGCTCTTGCCGAGGTAGACCCCCAGCTCGGCCAGGTCGCCACCGCCGAGGCGGTCCCCGGTCTGGTCGAGCAGCTGCTTGAACAGCTCCATGTCCATCCGCTGGAACCAGCCGGGCAGCTCCTCGATCAGCGGGTACGGCGGCTTCGGCGCGGCGGGGCGCTCGGGCTGGTCGGGCTGCTCGCTCATGCGCCGATGCTCTCACCAGCCGCGGGTCGGTGGCCGGAGCCGACACGACTCACGAACGGTTGAACACGGTGCCCTTGATCGGCGGCGGCGGCTCGAACGGCTTGAGCGCGAAGCAGCTGGCCACGTAGGCCCCGGTCTCGGTCGGCCACTGCGAGACCGCCCCGGGGTAGGCCCGGGCAGACACCCCGCCCTTGATCGTGGACACCGAGGCGAGGAAGGTCTGGCAGACCTTGTCGAGCTTGGCGTACTCCGCGTCGCTCAGCGCCACGTAGGGGCCCTTGCTGCCCTTGCGGACCGCCTTCTTGCCGTTGATCTGCCCCTTGTCGATGGCGGTGTTCAGGATCATCTCGGCGATGTCCTCGGCCTGGTGCTTGCGGTTGCAGGGGAGGTACTTCCCCGGGGTGTTCAGGCACACCCGCGCCGAGACCGGCACCTTCGCGGTGGTCAGGTCGGCAAAGCGCAGCGTGCCGGGCTTCTCCTGCTCGAAGGTGCACACGAACTTGTGCTGCCCCTTGGTCCACAGGTCGGCGGGGAAGGGGTCCCAGGCGACGTGCAGGCCGCCGTCGACGTTGAGCGAGGGGCCCAGCTGCACGGGCAGGCCGCCGGCCTTGCGCTGGGCCACGCCGTACGGCGAGCGGGCCATGCACCGGTTGTTCACCTGGTCGCGGACCCGGCGGTAGAGCGCGGAGTCCTGGTCGAGCAGGTCGGCGTAGCTCGTGATCTGCCCGGCCAGCGACGGCGTCACCTTCACGACGTTGTAGAGCTCGAGGGAGTGCGGCTTGGTGCAGTCGATCCGCGAGGCGAAGGCCGCGTCGTCGCGCATGGACTCGCCGAGGTCGGTGTCGCCGCCGGCGTACTCCTCCACCCAGGCCTTGAAGCCGTCCGGGCCCAGCGACTGGGCCAGCTGCTGGTCGCCCCAGCAGGTGCCGGGGCTGAGCACCTTCTGCGGGGTCTTGCTGCTCGCCGAGCCGCTCGGGCTCGTCGGGGCCTCCCCGCCGCTGCAGCCGGAGAGCACGCTGAGCACGAGCAGGACCAGCACGGTGAGCACGGCCGGCAGCCCAGACGGGTCGGCCGGCCGGGAGGGCGTGGCGGGGCCGGCGGACCCGGCGGGCGTGCCCACGGGCGGTGGGAGGCGGGTGCGGCTGCGCATCTGCTCAGCGTCGCAGATAGGTCCGAATCCCCCGGACCACGGCGGCGGCGTAGCGCGCCCGCCCTCTCCCCGACGTCATCCGGCGTGCGTCGCCGGCGTTGCGCATGTTGCCGATCTCGACCATCGCGACCGGCACGTCGGACATGTTCAAGGTGGCCAGGTCGCTGCGCACCGCGAGGCCGGTGCCGCCGGCGAGGTAGGTGGCGCGGTGGAGGTGGTGGTGCACCAGCGCGCCGCGCAGCGCCCGGGCCAGCCGCAACGAGGAGCCGGCGATGTCGGTCGTCCAGGGCGAGCGGCGCTGCGGTGCGATCACGTGGAAGCCGTGTCCCGACGACGCGGCGCCGTCGGCGTGCAGGGAGACCATCAGCCGGGCGCCGACCCGGCGGCCGAACCGGCCACGGGCGTCCACGCAGGGCCCCCAGCGCTGCAGGCTGTTGGTGGTGCGGGTCATCGGGACGCGGGCGCCGAGCGCGGTGAGCCGTCGCTTGACCGCGCGGGCGAGCCGGAAGTTCACCGTCGCCTCGGGGACACCGCCGTTGGTCGCGGTGCCGGTGGAGTTGCACGGCTTGCGGAACCCGCCCGCGGGGACCAGCCGGTTGACCTGCCGGGGATGGCGGCCGTTGCCGAGCTGGTGACCCGGGTCGAGGGCGATGGTGAGCCCCCGCAGCGGTCGCGCGGCGGTGCGAGCCACCCGCCCGGCGGGTGTTGCTGCGGGCGTGGTGGCGGCTGTGCTGCCGGGTGGGCGGGTCGTCTCCCGGGTGGCGACCGCCCCGGTCGCGTCGGCGGCGACGGACAGGTCCGCGGGCGGCAGGGCGGCGCTGCCGAGGGTGCCGCTCACGGTGACGGCGACGACCACGACCAGGGCCCGCACGAGCGAGGTCACCGGCCGGCTCCCGCCGGGCGGGGTCGTGGGGCCAGGCCCTTCGCGATCTGCTCCACCGCGGTGGACATCAGCCGGGCCGCCTCCGCGTGGGCCGCTTCCCCCCGACCCATCGGGTCGGGGATGTCGTAGTCCTCGAGGGTGGCGCGCGAGCGCTCCTCCGCAGCCCGGCGCACCAGCACCCCCGGGTCGTCCTCGGGACCGACCACGTCGAGCAGGGCGGCCAGCTCCAGCACCGTGAAGGTACGCCGCAGCGCCGCCGGTGCGTCCTCGAGCACGCGCGAGCGGATCGCGCGGGTCGCGGTGAGCACCAGGTCGCTCTCGGTGAGCATCGCGGGGCTCAGCTGGCGCGCCACGAAGCCGTCGGCCGTCGCGCCGTGCGGTGCCAGGTGCACCGCGGCGTCGGGGTTCATGGGCGCTCCGGCCATCGCGGCGATCCCAGCGCTGGCGACCTCGAACCGGTCGTCGCCGGCCAGCCGCAGTGCCAGCAGCCGCTCCCCCAACGGTGAGCGGCACACGTTGCCGATGCACACGAACAGGACCCGGAAGGCGGACACGCGGCCCACGATAGACTCAGCGCGGCGCCCCTCGGCGCCGATCCCACAATCCCCGAGACCTGTCTGTCTGCGCGCCCACGACCGGACGCGGGTCGGCAGACGGAAGGCCACACCGAGCGATGACCACCGACCAGACGACGTCCGGCGCGATCCGGCGCACGGACCTGCGCAACGTCGCCATCGTGGCGCACGTCGACCACGGCAAGACCACCCTCGTCGACGCGATGCTGCTCCAGGCCGGAGCCTTCTCCGAGCACCAGGCCGAGGGGGTCCAGGAGCGGGTGATGGACTCCGGCGACCTCGAGCGGGAGAAGGGCATCACCATCCTCGCCAAGAACACGGCCGTCAGGTACCTGCCACCAGAAGCGAGGAACCCGAGCCCCGCGCCCACCTCAGGCGGATCGGTGAGTGACGGGGCCGTAACCATCAACATCATCGACACCCCCGGCCACGCCGACTTCGGCGGCGAGGTCGAGCGCGGACTGTCGATGGTCGACGGGATCGTGCTCCTCGTCGACGCCTCGGAGGGCCCGCTGCCGCAGACGCGGTTCGTGCTGCGCAAGGCGCTGAACCGCGACATGCCGGTGGTGCTGGTGGTCAACAAGGTCGACCGTGGCGACGCCCGGATCAGCGAGGTCGTCGACGAGACCTACGAGCTGTTCATGGACCTGCTCGACGACTCCCACAACCCCGACGCCCTGGACTTCCCGGTCGTCTACGCCAGTGCCCGCGCCGGCCGTGCGTCCACCGAGATGCCGGAGGACGGTGGCATGCCGGACTCCCCCGACCTCGAGCCGCTGTTCTCGACCATCCTCGAGACGATCCCCGCCCCGACGTACACCCCCGGAGCGCCGCTGCAGGCCCACGTCACCAACCTGGACGCCTCGCCGTTCCTGGGCCGGCTGGCGCTGGTCCGCGTGCACGAGGGGACCCTGCGCAAGAACCAGACCGTGGCGTGGATGAAGCGCGACGGCACCACCCAGAACGTCAAGATCACCGAGCTGCTGATCACCGAGGCCCTGGAGCGCAAGCCCGGCGAGGAGGCCGGCCCCGGCGACATCGCCGCGATCGCGGGGATCCCGGACATCACCATCGGGGAGACCCTCGCCGACGCCGAGACCCCGGTCGCGCTGCCGCTGATCACCGTCGACGAGCCGGCGATCTCGATGACGATCGGCACCAACTCCTCGCCGCTGGCCGGACGCGGGCCGACGAAGAACACCAAGGTCACCGCTCGGCTGGTCAAGGACCGGCTCGACAAGGAGCTGGTCGGCAACGTCTCGCTGCGGGTGCTGCCGACCGAGCGGCCCGACACCTGGGAGGTGCAGGGCCGCGGCGAGCTGGCGCTGGCGATCCTGGTGGAGCAGATGCGTCGCGAGGGCTACGAGCTGACCGTCGGCAAGCCGCAGGTGGTGACCCGCGAGGTCGACGGCAAGGTGCACGAGCCGGTGGAGCGGCTGACGATCGATGCGCCCGAGGAGTTCCTCGGGACCATCACCCAGCTGCTGGCGGTGCGCAAGGGCCGGATGGAGCAGATGACGAACCACGGCACCGGCTGGGTGCGGATGGAGTTCCTGGTGCCGGCGCGCGGGCTGATCGGCTTCCGCACCGAGTTCCTCACCGAGACCCGTGGCACCGGGATCGCCCACCACGTCTTCGAGGGCTACGAGTCGTGGGCCGGCGAGATCCGCTCGCGGTCCAACGGCTCGCTGGTCGCGGACCGGACGGGGGCCGCGACGGCCTATGCGATGACGAACCTCCAGGAGCGTGGCGTGCTCTTCGTCGACCCGACCACCGAGGTCTACGAGGGCATGATCGTCGGGGAGAACTCCCGCGCCGACGACATGGACGTCAACATCACCAAGGAGAAGAAGCAGACCAACGTGCGCTCCTCCACCGCGGACAACTTCGAGAAGCTGATCCCGCCGAAGAAGCTCTCCCTGGAGCAGTCGCTGGAGTTCTGCCGCTCCGACGAGTGCGTGGAGGTCACCCCGGACGCGGTGCGGATCCGCAAGGTGCACCTCGACGCCCACGAGCGCGCCAAGCAGGCCGCCCGCGCCCGTCGCGCCTGACCGGCGTGCGCAACGACGATCAGCTCGCGGGCTCGCGCACCGGCTCAGGCGGCGGCGCAGGTGGGGCAGCGGCGAGCTGATCGTTCCCGCGCACCGATCACGGCGCCGACCGTCGCCCGCACGTAGTCCGGCGCGAACATGGCGTGCTTCCAACCGACCCTGACCAGCAGGTGTCCTTCGCAGACGAACGCGTTGTAGCGCTCGATGTCGCTGTTCAGCGACGCAGGGTCGGAGTGGAACTCGAAGGAGTCGCACTCCACCGCGACGCGCAGGCGCCGGTCGACCAGGTCGGCGCGGCCGAGGTTGCCGACCCAGACCTGCGGCTCGAAGTGGGCTCCCGCCACGTCCTCGAGGATCGCCCGGGTGACGGACTCGAACGGGTTCGCGGCCTCGCCGGTCGCCAGCTCCACCACGCGGAAGGCCCGGCTCCGCCCGGTGCGCGGCAGCCGCGCACACGCCAGCAGGAGCGCCGTGCGGGTGACCCCGTCGCGCAGGGCGGAGTCGGCCACCGCCAGCGCAGCGTCGAAGGGCTCGAACCGGGCACAGTCCAGCACCGTGCGCACCCGGGAGGTGACGCCGGCCTCCAGCTCGGCCGCACTCAGCAGGCCCCAGCGCAGCTCGACCTCCGCCCGCCGTGCGGTCGTGACGTTGCGTCCGCGCGGGACCACGACCTGCGGCCGCTCGGGTGGGAGCTTGACCTTCCACCCCCAGCGCCGAGCCGCCGAGACGCGGTGGAGCGCGCCGTGGAGCGAGGCGGCCGCTCGCCGGTGCTCGTCGACTCCGGGCAGCGCGTAACGGCCCCGCCCCACCCGGACGACCTGACCGGCCGTGACGGCTGCGGTGAGCTCTCGGCGCGTGCAGACGGTGAGCAGGGTGCGCGCGTCGGTGATGCCGCCGACCTCCAACAGCGCCTGTCCCACGTCCACCCCGGCAGCACAGCGTGCTCGTCGGCCTGGGGCAAACCTCAGTCCACAGGCTCCAGGACCACCCGGGCGAGCTCGGCGAGGTCAGCGGTGAGGGCGGGCTCGTGCACGGTGGTCTCCTGGGCGCGGTAGCGGAACCGGTAGACGAACCGGTCCGGGCGGGGCTCGCCGGCGACGACGGCGCGCAGGTCGATGCGTTGCATCAGCTCGCGCGCACGGGGCACCCGGGGGTCCTCGGAGTCGAGGTCGAGGACACCCTCCCGGGTCATCCCCGCGAACCCGCCGCTGCGGGTCACGGTCAGCGCCTCGGCAGGGGCGGGGCCCGGGCCGGTCGGGCCGGGGGTGGCCTCGGTGACGCCGACCTGCTCCCACGCGTGCCGGACCGCCTCGGCGTGCTCTTCGGCCGCCGCGACGGTGGCGTCGGCGAAGCCGGCGAAGCCGGTGTCGAGGGCCAGGCCGGAGGTGAGGGCGGCGTACCAGATCCGCCCGGCGCCGCTCCAGGACTCGCCGCCGACTGCCCGGGCGGCGAGCACGAAGGCGCGGTTGGGGATGCCGCTGTTGAGGTGCACGCCCCCGTTGTCCTCGGCGGTCTCGACGTAGTCCGCCATCGTGCCGACCTGGCGGTCCTTCCCGATCTGCGGGTCGTCGTAGGCGGTGCCGGGGTCCGACATCGAGCGCAGCGCCCGCCCGTTGATGCCGGGCAGGAAGATCCCCTCGCCGACCAGCCAGTCGGCGGAGGCGGCGTCCTGCCCGAGGTGGCGCTGCTTGACGCAGGCACCGAAGACGTCGGAGAGCGACTCGTTGAGGGCGCCGGACTGGCCGTGGTAGGTGAGGTCGGCGGTGTACTGGGTCACGGCGTGGCCGAGCTCGTGGCCGAGCACGTCGATGGGCTTGGTGAACCGGTCGAAGACCTGGCCGTCGCCGTCGCCGAAGACCAGCTGGGTGCCGTCCCAGAAGGCGTTGTCGTAGTCGCGCTCGTAGTGCACGGTGGCCAGCACGGTCGCACCGGCGTCGTCGTAGGAGGAGCGCCCGAGATCCGCGAGCAGCGCCAGCGAGGCCGCGACGCCCGGTGGCCGCCTCGTTCACGGTCGGGTCGGCGACCTCCGGCTCGCCCGCGGACCGGACCAGCCGGCCGGGCAGGTCGGTGCCGTTGCGCGCGTCGTGCACCTCCCACGCGAGCCCCGGGGCGGCCGGCGGCGGCGCACCCGCCAGTCGCCGCGAGCGCAGCTCGTGATCGATCGCGGCCGTGCGCCGTCCGCACTCGGCCGTGGTCTGGCTGGAGGCCTGCGCCAGCTGCGCGAGCAGGTAGTCCGGGATGAAGTGACACCGCATGCTGACAACCTGCCCGCCCCGCCCCGCGCCCACAAGCCCCGGGTGGGGTGCCTGGCGCGGCCTCTCAGGCCGCCGAGTCAGGCCGCCGAGCCGGGCTTGAAGACCACCTTGACGGTCCCGTCGGCCTTCTTCTGGAACTGGTCGTACGCCGCCGGCGCGTCCTCGAGCCGCACCTGGTGGGTGGCGAACTCCTCGGTGCCCAGCGGGTCGGCGTCGTCGAGCAGCAACGGCATGATGTCGTCGACCCAGCGCTTGATGTTGGCCTGGCCCATCCGCAGCTGGAGCTGCTTGTCGAACATGGTCAGCATCGGCAGCGGGTCGGTCTGGCCACCGTAGACACCGATCAGCGAGACCGTGCCGCCGCGCCGGACAGCGTCGACGGCGGTGTAGATGGCGGCCATCCGGTCGATGCCGACCTTGCTCATCACCGGTGCGACCAGGCGCTTGGGCAGGGCGTTGAACAGTCGCTGCCCCACCTCGGCGACCGGGGAGCCGTGCGCCTCCATGCCGACGGCGTCGACCACGGCGTCGGCGCCGCGGCCCTTGGTGCGCGAGCGCACCTCCTCGCCGACGTCGTCGACCTCGTCGAGGTTGATCGTCTCGGCGCCGCGGGCAGCAGCCCGGGCCAACCGTTCGGGCACGCGGTCGACGGCGAGGACCCGGGTGCCCTGGTGGAGGGCGATCCGGGTGGCCATGTCGCCGATCGGGCCGAGGCCGAGGACCAGCAGCGTCCCGTCCTCGGGCACGTCGGCGTAGGCGACGGACTGCCAGGCTGTGGGCAGCACGTCGGAGAGGTAGAGGAACCGCTCGTCGGGCGGACCCTCGGGCACCTTGATCGGCATGAACTGCGCCTCGGGCACGCGGAGCAGCTCCGCCTGGGCGCCGGGCACCTCGCCGTAGAGCTTGCTGAACCCGAACAGCGCCGCGCCCATCCCCTGGTCGCGCACCTGGGTGGTCTCGCACTGGGTGTGCAGGCCTTGGGAGCACATCCAGCAGTGGCCGCAGCAGATCTGGAACGGCAGCACCACCCGGTCGCCGACCCGGAGGTCGCCGGCCTCGGCACCGACCTCCTCGACGATGCCCATGGGCTCGTGACCGAGGATGTCCCCCTCCCCCATGAACGGCCCGAGGGTCTCGTAGAGGTGCAGGTCGGAGCCGCACAGCCCGCTGGAGGTCATCCGCACGATCGCGTCGTTGGGCGCCTGGAGCACCGGGTCGGGCACGTTCTCCACGCGTACGTCGCGTCTGCCGTGCCAGGTCACTGCCTTCATGGTCGTCTCCTCCTGCTCGGGAGGGGCCGGTGCTGACCGTCCCCGGATGACTGCGTCGAGACAGCAGTACCCGATGGCCGCGGACCCACCCGGTCAGGAGCGCGAAAGCGGGAACGACGTCGGTGCCCTCAGCGGCCCCGGCCCAGCGACGCGAGCGCGGGGCGGGCGTCGAGCAGGTAGACGAAGGCGGCGACCGTGCCCACGATCGAGAACAGCCCGAGCGGGGAGCCCCAGAGCAGGGAGGTGACCACGGTGAGGCCGAGGATGAGCAGCCAGGCCTGCTTGGTCATCTTCCCCGCAGCGACGTACGCCGGCCCGGGGCGGGTGAGCGCGTCGATGAGGGCCCACACCTTCACCCCCAGCAGGACGTAGAAGGCGAGGGTCATCACGAGCGACTCGAAGACGAAGACGGGCACGGCCCGAGAGTATCCGGACACGACAACGGGCCCCCGGCCATGCCGGGGGCCCGTCGGCCCGGACCTCTGGCGAAGGGAGGGGTCACCAGAGGCCGGGCTCCTCGTCACCCGTCGGTGACGAGGTGAGCGATCAGGCCGAGGCCTGGGTCGAGCTGGTCGTCGTCTTCTTCGCAGCCGACTTCTTCGCGGTGGTCGCGCCACCCTTGGCGCCGCCCTGCGCGGTCGCCTTCTTGGCGGCCGGCTTGGACTTGCTGCCGGGGGACTTCGCCGCGGCGGCGTTGGAGGCAGGCGCCTTCTTGGCGGCACCCTTCTTCGCGGCCTGGCGACGCGCCACGGTGGACTTCGACGGGGCGGTGCGGACCGCGGTCACGGCCTTCAGGCCGTCCTTGCGGATCGCGGCCACGAACTTCTCACCGCGGTCGGCGAGGTCGCTGTAGGCGCGGGTCAGCTCGGCCACGGCCTCGTCGATCTGGGCCTGGACCTTCACGGGGAGCGCCTTGGCGTCCTTCTGCAGGTCGGCGACGCGGGTCTCGAACTTGGACTGCGCGTCCTTGGCGTCCTTCTGCAGCTCGTCGACGCGGCTGTTCACCGCCGTCACGGCCTGGTCCTGCAGGCCCTTGGGGTTGCGCTCGAGCTTGCTGACGCGGGTCTGCACGTCGTTGAACCGCTCGGTCGCCTGCTTCTGCGCCTCGCCGGCGTAGCCGCGGGCGAACTCGTAGGCCATCTCGGTCGCACCGGCCACGGCGTAGAGAGGCTTGACGGCCTCGGCCTTCAGCTGGTCAACGTTGAACTGGGTCTTAGCCATGTCAGTCTCCTTGGATGATTGTCGTCTCGAGCCCCGGCTCCCCGGTCAGGGATGTGGGCTCGGGTCCTGTTGTGCTGTTCACGCTCTCGGCAACGGTCCTGAACGACTGGTAGACGTCGAGCAGGGACTGCTTCTGCCGCTCGCTGAGCACTGGATCACCGAGGATGGCCAGCTCCACGGAGCGGATCTGGCCGTCATCGGGATTCAAGATCCCCGCGTGTACGTAGAGCTGTTCGGCGGAGATCCGCAGCGCCTTGGCTAGCTGCTGCAACACTTCGGCGGATGGCCTGCGCAGACCACGTTCGATCTGGCTCAGGTACGGGTTCGACACGCCGGTCTGCTCCGCCAGCTGACGGAGCGAGAGCTCCGCGCTGACGCGCTGCTCGCGGAGGTAGTCCCCGAGCGACTCGACGGTCTTGCCGACCTTGCTCTTTGCCATGGGGACCATCTTGCTAACTCTTGCAAGCAAAATCAAATCACGGCGCGGTGAACCGAGTCACAACTGCCATGTCCCATGATGTAAAACGGCAGGTTTCGATTGCTAGCCACCAGCAAACTCAAGGGTGAGTCCAGCAGGCGAGACCTACCCCGGACTGACGGCGCGGACCTCGCCCACCGGCTTGCCGCCGCCGAGCAGCACCGCCTCGCCCGTACGCCGCACCGCGTCGCCGTCGACACCGGGCTCCTCGGTCACGCCGAGCCCCTCGAGCAGCGCGGCCATCACGACCGGCCGGGCCCGGGCGCCGCCGTCGTCGGTCTTGGTGGCGAAGGCCCGGCCGTCGGGGAGCGCGACGGCGTAGCAGGACTCGGCCCCGGCCTTGCCGATCGCGCCGGGGATGGCGCGCAGCAGGGTGAGCTCGTCGCGGGTGGTCCCGGAGACGAACACCGGGTCCTGGCGGATGGCGGTGGCGATCGCGTGCTCCGGGCCGGAGGTGGCCCGCGCGAGGGTGGCGAAGGCGCGTGCCAGCCCGGTCAGGGAGGTGGCCAGCAACGGTGCCCCGCAGCCGTCCACGGCGACGTGGGCGACGGGCTCGCCGGTGACGCGGGCGAAGGTGGCGGTGATCGCCTGCTGCAGCGGGTGGTCCGGCGCGAGGTAGGACTCGGTGGGCCAGTCGTTGGCCACGCAGGTGGCCAGCATGGCGGCGTGCTTGCCCGAGCAGTTCATCAAGATGGGCGACTTCGACTCCCCGCGGCGGATCAGCTCCTCGCGCACGTCGTCGTCGAGCGGCCAGTCCGGTGGCGTCTGGAGGGCGTCCTCGTCGAGTCCGGCGGAGGCGAGGATGCGGCGTACCCCCTCGATGTGGAAGTCCTCGCCGGAGTGGGAGGCGCAGGCCAGCGCGAGCAGCTCGCCCTCGAGCGAGAGCCCGGCCTCGAGCATCCCGAGCGCCTGGATGGGCTTGTTGCACGAGCGCGGCAGCATCGGGTCCGCCACCTCGCCGGCGGCGGCGAGGACGGAGCCGTCGGCGTCGAGCACCACCCACGAGCCGTAGTGGTGGCCCTCCACGAACCCGGAGCGGACGACCTCCGCGACCACGACCTGACCTGTCGAACCAGTGGGATGCGCCATGTGCCGGACGCTATCGGGCACCCGTTCTGGCACGATTGCCCGGTGCCTGCACCGCAACACTGCCCGAGCCCGCGCGAGCTGGACGACCTCGAGCTGTTGCTCTCCGGGGCGCTGGCCCCGCGGACGACCTTCGACGTCGCCGACCCGGGCGTCACGCTGGCCCTGCCCGCAGAGCTCGCCGATGCTCCCGCGGTCGAGCTGGTCGACCCCGAGGGGCTGCCGCTGGCGCACTACGTCCCGGGCGGCGAGGCAGGCCCGGGCTCCCTGACCGCGCTGGCCACCCCGGCCTACGGCCCGTTCCGCCGGCTGCACCTGAGCCCGGCCGAGGCCAGGAGGCTGTACGCCGGGGCGCTGCTCGTCCCGGTCGCGGCCCCGCTCACCGACGAGGACCTGGCGGCTGATCCGCACGCGCGGCTGGCGACCGCGACGTCGTGCTCCTCGCCCTGAACGGCACCGGCACCCCGCAGGGCGTCTCCCCGGTCGGCCTGGTCCGCGCCACCCTCGCCGCCGCCACCCTGCTGACGAACGGTGGTCGAGCAGCGGAGCCGGTCGAGCAGCCGACCAGCGACGGTGGTGGAGCAGCGGAGGCGGTCGAGCAGCCGACCAGCGACGGTGGTCGAGCAGCGGAGGCGGTCGAGCAGCGAGCGTCAGCGACGGCGGTCGAGCAGCGAGCGTCAGCGACGGCGGTCGAGCAGCGAGCGTCAGCGACGGCGGTCGAGCAGCGAGCGTCAGCGACGGCGGTCGAGCAGCGAGCGTCAGCGAGCGATCAGTCGAGACCCGAGCAGTCGAGACCCGAGCAGCCGAGACCCGGTCAGCCGAGACCCGAGCAGCCGCGACCCCGCGCCCACGTCGTCGCCGCCCCGCTCCCCTCCCACGGCGACCCCGCGTTCGACCACGAGCTCGGGCAGCAGGTGGCGGCCGCCTACGCGACCGGCGACGTGCTGGCGCTGCCCCACGCCGGCGCCTGGCCCGTCGAGATCGAGGAGATCGTGGCGCAGGACCAGCCGGCCGACGACGAGCGCGGGTTCGTGGTCTTCTTCACCGGCCTGTCCGGCAGCGGCAAGTCCACCCTGGCCCGGGCGCTGCACGACCTGGTCCTGGAGGACGGTCGGCGCACGGTGACGAGCCTGGACGGCGACGTCGTGCGCCGCAACCTGAGCAAGGGCCTCACCTTCTCCCGCGAGGACCGCGAGACCAACATCCGTCGGATCGGCTGGGTGGCCGCCGAGATCGCGCGTCACCACGGCATCGCCATCTGCTCGCCGATCGCCCCTTTCGACGCCACCCGCAAGCAGGTGCGCCGGCTGGTGGAGGACGCCGGCGCCGAGTTCGTGCTGGTGCACGTCTCGACCCCGCTGGAGGAGTGCGAGCGCCGCGACCGCAAGGGCCTCTATGCCCGGGCACGGGCCGGTGAGATCCCGGAGTTCACCGGCATCTCCAGCCCCTATGAGGAGCCCGGCGACGCGACCGTGCGCGTCGACACCACCGGGCGCAGCATCGAGGACTGCCTCGAGGAGCTGCTGCCGGTGCTGCCGTTCGCGCCGCGGGCGCCGCAGTGAGCGACCTGCTGACCACCGCGGCGCTCGGGGTGCTGGTCGTCAGCTTCGGGGTCGGCATCGTCGTCGGCCTGACCGGCATGGGCGGTGGCGCGCTGATGACGCCGGCGCTGATCTTCCTGGGGGTGAACCCGACCGCGGCGGTGGCCAACGACCTCGTCTCGGCCAGCGTGAACAAGTCGGTGGGTGCCGCGGTGCACTGGCGTCGCGGCTCGCCCAACCTGCGGTTGGCCGGGCTGCTGGTGGCGGGGTCGGTGCCGTTCGCCTTCGCCGGCGGCTTCATCGTCAAGAGCATCGGGGGGTCCTCCGCGCAGGAGGACTTCTTGACCGACGCGATCGGCGCCGCGCTGCTGTTCACCGCGGCGACGTACGCGCTGCGGATGTACCTCCAGCTGCGTCACGTCACCGCCGGCAACGTCATCAGCGAGGACGAGCCCGCGCTGCGCACCGTGCCGACCGTGCTGGTCGGCGCGGTCGGCGGTCTGCTGGTGGGGATCACCTCGGTCGGCTCGGGCTCGCTGATCATGGTCTCGCTGCTGCTGATCTATCCCACGTTGTCGGCGCTGAAGCTCGTGGGCACCGACCTCGTCCAGGCGGTGCCGCTGGTGCTCGCCGCGGCCGTCGGGCACGTGCTGACCGAGGGCGTGGAGTGGGCGGTGCTGATCCCGCTGATCCTGGGCGGGACCCCCGGCACGTTCCTCGGTGCCCGGATGGCCTCGTGGGTCTCGCAGTCGGTGATCCGCCGAGGCATCGTGATCGTGCTCTCACTGACTGGACTGAAGCTGCTCGGTGTGCCCCCGGTGTGGGTCGGCATCACCGGAGCAGGTTTCTTGCTCCTTGGCCCGCTCGCATGGGGGTTCTTGCGCCAGCGTCGCGGGTTGCCCGCCTTCGACAACAACGCCGCTGCCTGGCGGCTCCCGGACTAGACCGCAACGTCACCGTCCGTATCTCCATGAGGCATCAGAAGTTCATCACTTCTAGAATGGACCACACGATCGCTCCCCACTCCGGGGAATCGATTGAATCGGGGGATTCTCATGACTACCTCACTGGTGGCTTCCACCAGGGTCAGCGCGCCGCCTCGCGGCGGGCTGCGCTACATCCCCACAGTGGCCTTCGGCACCGACCTGGTGATGGTCACCTTCAGCGTCTTCGCCGCCATCTTGGGCCGCGAGACCTTCCCGTTCACCAGGATGGCGCACCAGGACGTCGGCGACTCGCTGACCGTCGCGGGTCCGATCATGATCGTCGGCTGGGTGATCGCGATCTTCGTCCTCGGCGGCTACCGCCCGCAGGTCTTCGGCGCCGGCCTCGATGAGTACAAGCGGATGGTCAACGCCTCCCTGTCCACCGCCGCCTCCGTCGGCATCGGCTGCTACCTCCTGCAGTTCCAGCTCTCGCGTGGCTTCTTCGTCCTCGCCTTCGTCATCGGCATCCCGGTGCTGGTGCTGGGCCGCTACCTGCTGCGTCGCAGCATCCACCGCGCCCGCAGCCACGGCGCCCTCCAGCACCGCGTGGTCATCGCCGGCTCGGAGGGTCACGTCGACGAGATCGCCAGCGTGCTGCGCCGCGAGAAGTGGCTCGGCTACAACGTCGTGGGCGCCCTGACCCCGCAGCCCGGCGAGCGGATGATCACCCACTCCGGCGTCCCGCTGCTGGGCGCCTCCGGGAGCATCGCCCAGGTGGCGGTCGAGGCCGAGGCCGACGTCGTCTTCCTCGTCGGTGGCGCGTTCGAGTCGGCCACCGAGATGCGCCGGCTGGCCTGGGACCTCGAGCACGAGGACGTCTCGGTGGTGATCGCTCCCAGCGTCACCGACGTCTCCAGCGAGCGGATCAGCATGCGCCCGGTCGGCGGGATGCCGCTGATCCACCTGGAGAAGCCCCGCTCCGCGGCCGCCGTACGCCGTGCCAAGCGCACCTTCGACCTGATCGGCTCGGTGTGCCTGCTGGCCTTCTTCGCGCCGATCTTCGCCTTCACCGCCTTCCGGGTCTGGCGCCACGACCGCGGCCCGGTGCTGTTCCGCCAGGCGCGGGTGGGCCGCGACGGCAACGTGTTCAACTGCTGGAAGTTCCGCACGATGGTCACCAACGCCGAGGAGCTGCTGGAGGACCTGCACAAGCAGCACGACTACGACGGCGGGCTGTTCAAGGTGGAGCACGACCCCCGGGTCACGCCTCCGGGCCGCTGGATGCGCCGGTTCTCCCTCGACGAGCTGCCGCAGCTGGTCAACGTCGTCAAGGGCGACATGAGCCTGGTCGGTCCGCGCCCGCCGCTGAAGCACGAGGTGGCGCAGTACGACGAGGACATGGCCCGCCGCCTGCGCGTCCGCCCCGGCATGACCGGCCTGTGGCAGGTCTCGGGCCGCTCGGACCTCTCCTGGTCCGAGGCGATCCGCCTCGACCTCTACTACGTGGACAACTGGTCGATGTTCCAGGACCTCACCATCCTGGCCCGCACCTGGGGCGCCGTCTTCGGCTCCCGCGGCGCCTACTGACCTAGGCGGTCGAGCAGCGAGCGCCAGCGAGCGAATAGTCGAGACCCCGGCAACCCGTAGCGACGATGGCGGTCGACCAGCGACGGTGGTCGAGCAGCGACGGTGGTCGAGCAGCGACGGTGGTCGAGCAGCGAGCGCCAGCGAGCGGATAGTCGAGACCCGAAGCGACGGTGGTCGAGCAGCGACGGTGGTCGAGCAGCGATGGTGGTCGAGCAGCGACGGTGGTCGAGCAGCGATGGTGGTCGAGCAGCGATGGTGGTCGAGCGAGCGATGGTGGTCGAGCAGCGAGCGATCAGTCGAGACCCGGATAGTCGAGACCCGATCAGTCGAGACCCGGATCAGTCGAGACCCCCGACGCGCCGACTACTCGTAGCCCAGCACCTCGCGCCGCCGCTCGCCCCAGGCGAGCGCCGAGGCGATCGCCTCCTCGAGGCTGGACCGAGCCGCCCACCCCAGCGTGCGGCTGATCTTGTCCACGTTGGCGAACGCCCCGACCGCGTCCCCGGTCCGCGGCGGCGCTTCGCGCACCGGCACGGTGGTGCCGGACACCCTCTCGAAGGCGGCCACGAGCTCGCGCACGGTGACCCCCGACCCGGTGCCCACGTTCAGGACGGTGCTGGGCGCACCTTCCTGGGCGAGCGCGTGGTCGAACTGCTCGATGGCCGCCACGTGGGCCCGGGCTAGGTCCCACACGTGGATGTAGTCGCGCAGGCCGGTGCCGTCGCGGGTCGGGTGCTCGGTCCCGGTGATCACGAAGGCCTCCTGCAGCCCACGGGCGGCCCGGACGAGCTGCCCCAGCACGTGGGTGGGCTCGCGCACGTGCACCCCCGACTGGAGCTCGGGGTCCGAGCCGATGGGGTTGAAGTAGCGCAGGATCACGGCGCGCAGGTCGCTGGCCTCGGCCAGGTCCTGGAGCGCCATCTCCATCATCAGCTTGGTGCGGGCGTAGGGCGACCCGGGTGCGAGCGCGGAGGTCTCGTCGACCTCGAAGGTGTCGCTCAGGGCGTAGAGCGAGGCCGAGGAGGAGAACAGGATCCGCGGCTTGCCGAGCGAGACCAGCTCGTCGAAGAGCTCCAGGGACTTCGCGACGTTGTCGCGGTAGTAGGCAGTAGGGCTGCTCGACCGACTCGGGCACGACGATCCGGGCCGCCATGTGGACGGTCGCCTCGATGTCGGGATGCTCACGGACGACTCGACGCAGCAGCGGCCGGTCGGCGATGTCGCCCTCGTAGAAGATCCGGTCTCGCACGAAGGCGCGCGGCCCGGAGAGCAGCGAGTCCAGCACGACGGGGGTGTGACCGGCCCGCTCCAGCGCGAGCGCCGTGGTCGACCCGATGTAGCCCGCTCCCCCGGTCACCAGCACCTTCACGCGCCGAACCTACCGATGAACCCCGGACAGGTGACAGCCTGGTCGCCGATCCTCGATACGATGTCGGCTGCTGCCCTGACGAGAGGTACACCCGCCTGATGACGCAGACCCACTCCGACTACCGGCTCAGCCAGCTCGACCAGCTGGAGGCCGAGTCCATCCACATCTTCCGCGAGGTCGCGGCCGAGTTCGAGAAGCCGGTCTTGATGTTCTCCGGCGGCAAGGACTCCATCTGCATGCTGCGCCTGGCGGAGAAGGCGTTCTACCCCGCCAAGATCCCGTTCCCGGTGCTCCAGGTCGACACCGGCTATGACTTCCCCGAGGTCTTGGAGACCCGGGACAACTGGGTGAACCGGCTGGGCGTGCGACTGATCGTGGCCAGCGTCGAGCAGGCGATCGCGGACGGCATCGTGGTCGACGACGGGAAGACCCCCCGCAACCGACTCCAGATCGGCACCCTGCTCAACGCCATCGAGGAGAACGGCTTCACCGCGGCCTTCGGCGGTGGCCGGAGGGATGAGGAGAAGGCGCGGGCCAAGGAGCGGGTCTACTCCCACCGCGACGACTTCGGCCAGTGGGACCCCAAGATGCAGCGCCCGGAGCTGTGGAGCCTCTACAACGGGCGCATCCACGGCGGCGAGCACATGCGGATCTTCCCGCTGTCGAACTGGACCGAGCTCGACATCTGGCACTACCTGGCCCAGGAGCAGATCGAGATCCCCTCGATCTACTACTCCCACCAGCGCAAGGTGTTCCGGCGCGACGGCATGTGGCTCTCCGAGAGCGAGTTCAACCCGCTGAAGTCCGGCGAGGAGGTCGTGGAGAAGACGGTCCGCTTCCGCACCGTCGGCGACCTGACCCTGACCGGCTGCGTGGAGTCCGAGGCCGACACCATCGAGAAGATCATCGAGGAGGTCGCGATCGCGCGGGTGACCGAGCGTGGCGCGACCCGTGGCGACGACCGGTTCTCCGAGGCCGCCATGGAGGACCGCAAGAAGGAAGGCTACTTCTGATGGCGACCCCGACGAACGGCAACGACGGACCGGCGCTCGAGGACCTCGGCGTGGGCCAGATGGACCTGCTGCGCTTCGCCACGGCCGGCTCGGTCGACGACGGCAAGTCCACCCTGATCGGGCGGCTGCTGCTGGACTCCAAGGCGATCTTCGAGGACCAGCTCGAGGCGGTGGAGGCCACCAGCCAGTCCAAGGGCTACGACTACACCGACCTGGCGCTGCTCACCGACGGGCTGCGCTCGGAGCGCGAGCAGGGCATCACCATCGACGTGGCCTACCGCTACTTCGCGACGCCCAACCGCAAGTACATCATCGCCGACACCCCCGGCCACGTGCAGTACACCCGCAACATGGTCACCGGTGCCTCCACCGCCGACCTCGGGCTGGTGCTCGTCGACGCCCGGCAGGGCCTGACCGAGCAGTCCCGCCGGCACGCGGTGATCCTCTCGATGCTGCGGGTCCCCCACCTGGTCCTGGCGATCAACAAGATGGACCTCGTCGACTACGACCAGGGCGTCTACGACAAGATCCACCAGGAGTTCACCTCCTTCGCCACCAAGCTGAACATCCCCGACCTCGAGGTCATCCCGATCTCGGCGCTCAAGGGCGACAACGTGGTGCAGCGCTCGGAGAACATGCCGTGGTATCAGGGCTCCTCGCTGATGCACCACCTGGAGAACGTGCACGTCGCCTCCGACCGCGACCTGGTCGACACCCGGCTGCCGGTCCAGTTCGTGGTGCGGCCCAAGTCCGATGAGTTCCACGACTACCGCGGCTACGCCGGCCAGGTCGCCGGCGGCGTCCTCAAGCCCGGCGACGAGGTCGTCGTGCTGCCCAGCGGGCTGACCAGCAGGATCGAGGCCATCGACCTCTTCGACCGCGAGATCGCCGAGGCCTACCCCCCGATGTCGGTCACCGTCCGACTCGAGGACGACGTCGACGTCAGCCGCGGCGACATGATCGCCCGGGTCAAGAACGCCCCGAAGCCGAGCCAGGACATCGACGCGATGATCTGCTGGATGACCAACGAGCCGCTCAAGCCGCGGCAGAAGCTGGCGATCAAGCACACCACCCGCACCGGCCGGGCGCTGGTCAAGGACATCCAGTACCGCCTGGACGTGAACACCCTGCACCGCGACCAGGAGACCAAGGAGCTCGGCCTCAACGAGATCGGTCGCGTGCAGCTGCGCACGACGATGCCGCTGCTGTGCGACCCCTATTCCAAGAACCGGACGACCGGCTCGTTCATTCTCATCGACGAGGCCACCGGGGTTACCGTGGGCGCCGGCATGATCAACAGCGGCAGCTAGGCCTTGCTGCGGGGCGTCCTGCGCGATCTCCTCGTGCGATCGCGTTTGGAAGGCTTGCTGGATGGTCTCGCAACAGTGGCCGTGGTCATGGGGGCCGGACGGCTACTCGTCGCCGCTCTCGGTCTGGCCGCGACCCCCCTCTTCACTCGCGTCCTGTCACCAAGCGAGTATGGACGGCTGAGTCTGCTCATCGCCGTGGTGGCGGTAGCATCGACGATCCCCACGCAGTGGCTGGCCGCGGCCACCCTGCGCTACGGCCCCCGGTTGGATACCGAAACCCTGCGTCGCAGGGTAGGGCACGGTCTACTCTCGAGCGGCCCACCGGTCGCGGCGCTAGCTGCGCTGGGGGCCGCGCTCCTCCTTGGGGGCGGCTGGCTACTCGTTGCAATTGCGGTCGCCTACGCCTTGGCGGAGGCCATGTTCACTGCTAGATGGACAGTGTCTCGCGCCCTACTTCGAGGCTGGAACTTCGTCCTGGCAGGTGTGGTTCGCAACCTCTTATCCATCTCTATCGTTGCGCTCCTGGTTCTGACGGGCCAAGGTGTCGGTCTTCGGCTCGTGGTCGTCTCCCTCATCGTCGCGAGCGTGGCAGGAGGGCTTGTTGCCCGGTCGACCGGGTGGCGTGCTGGCCGAAGCACGTCGACGGCCCCGGAGAGCACGATGCGACAGTGGTTTCTCTACGGGTGGCCACTCATCATCAACTACGCGTTGGGGCTTTCTCTGGCGTACACGAGTAGGTTTCTGCTTTCGGCCTTCAAGGGGCCGGTGGAAGTGGGCAGATTCGCCGCGACATATGACCCGATGTTCGCGATGATCACTCTCACGACCGCTCTCATCGGACTTACGTCGGTCCCGCGGATATTCGCCGCCTCCGACCCGAAGGATCAAGCCCGCATGCTGCGCAGCCTCCGCACGAAGGTTCTGGTCGGTTGCAGTGCGATCTCACTTGCGATCGCCATCTCGTGGCCGATCTTCTCAACCCTCTTGATCGGCGAGCGACTCCGGGTGACGGAGTGGAACACGGTGCTGCCCCTCATCGCCGCTTTCGGGATCCTGGCATACCGATTCCAGTACCAGAACATCCGGTTCCAGCTTCTTGAACAGACGGGGCTTCAGACAGTCGCAACGGGCATCGGGCTGTCGGTCAATGTTCTCTGCAGCCTTGTGTTGATACCCAACCACGGTGTCGCGGGGGCAGCCTATGCAACTCTGATTTCCGCAGTTGCGGCCGCCGCGTCCGGATTCGCACTCAACATGACTTCTCGCGCTGTCAGGAGATGGTGAATGTGGAAGCTCTCACGACACACATGTACTGGGCGATCTATCAGACCGCGCTCACCTCGCCCGGGCTAACGAGGTCAACGAAGAGGTTCCTGGAAGCGGTTCACAGCGGTCGCGATGCCGGCGCATCCGCCGTAACACCCGTGCAAGAGAGCCTTCGGGCGCGCGCCCCACACTCGCTCCCGCGACGCCTACGCGAGGTCGCAGCCATTCGCGACCCGGCGGATTTTGCAGCCGCCTGGGTGGAGCTGCCCGTCCTGACGCGTGAAGGTCTCCGGGAGGAGACTCGCGAGTACAAGAGAGGCAGGGGTGACAAGCTGGTCCGAACTGGCGGATCCACCGGCGAGCCGGTGAGCGTCTGGGTCAGTCCCGCTGGGTTTCGAAGGAAGCGCTCTCGGCTCCTCGCGAGCAGGCGCGCCATCGGCTGGCGCCCAGGTATGCCCACCTTCGCCATCTGGGGCTCCGACAGGGATCTCGGCCACGCAGATGGGCGCTTCACCGCAACCAGGGAGCGACTCTCGGCCATTCACCTGGACGGCGGCTTCGGCGCAACGCGGGAGAGGTGGCACCGGTTGGCTGACCAGATCGAAAGGTGCTCGACCGGCGCCGCGCTCTACGGCTACTCGACTCTGTTGAAGGAGTTCGCGCAAGAGCTCTCTGAGAGCGGCCGACGGTTGCCAGAGGGCCTCGTCCGCACTGTGTGGAACGGCGCAGAAGCCGTCGACGCGCAGACTCGCGCTCTGGTTCGTGAGGTCACGGGCTGCCACCTTCACAACTTCTACGGCACACGAGAGACCGGTGCCATCGCAGTCGAACTGTCACCCGGCCGACGGCGAGAACTCGTTGTCGCCGGCCCCGACGTGCTGGTCGAGGTCGTCGACGACGACGGCATGCCCACGTCTCCAGGTCAGCTGGGACGCGTGCTGGTGAGCCTGCTGAACAGCTCGGGGAGCGCCCTTTATCGGTATGAGAACGGTGACCTGGCCATCGCCGGGGCACCCGGCCCCCTTGGCTTTGTGACGCTGCGCGAGATCTCGGGTCGGCTGACCGAGCTGATCCCGCTTGCCAATGGCGAACACGTGTCGAGCAGCTTCTTCAACCACGCGCTCAAGGACTTTGCGTTCATCGATCAGTTCCAAGCTCTTGTCGATGAGGAGATGGGCAACATCGAGCTTCGAGTGGTGACACGCGAGTTGAACCCAGATCTCGACAGTCTGCGCCGTGTGCTGTCCAGAAGATTGGCGGATTACTCCATCGATGTGCGGGTGGTGCAAGAACTGCCCCGCACGCCAAACGGAAAGCTGCAACAAGTCCTCATGAAGAAGCACCTGGGATGAACAAGATCCGAGCTGTCCTGACTCTCGGTGCGGGGCACACCTGGGTCTGGCACTCACGATTCCGAAGAGGCCTCCAGGTGGCACCTACCGTCCGCGCCGTCGGCCGACCCGACATCCGGCTCGCGCCGGGGGCACGCATCGATCTGGCCACCGGCGTCGTCCTCAACTCGAGCCCAGCGCAGTACCACGCAGGAATGTTCTCGCGCGTCACGCTCATCGCGGACAAGTCCGGCGCGACCTTGAGCATCGGCGAGGACACGAGAATCAACGGAGCGATCATTCACGCCCAGTCTTCGGTCTCCATCGGGCGTAGAGTCCTGGTCGCGGCCCAGGCCACCATCCTCGACTCCAATGGACACGTCACCAGTCCGCCGGAGAGCCGACTGACGCAGCGCGACGTGCCGCGGCCCGTCGTGATCGAGGACGACGTCTGGATCGGACTAGGCGCCGTGATACTCCCAGGCACGCACATCGGGCGCGGCTCGATAATCGGAGCGAACGCCGTTGCAGCCGGGTGGATCAGACCCGGGTCAATCGTCCGCGCCAGCATGGAGATTCGACCACTGGGTGACGCTACCTAGGAGTTGGTCTCCTCCCGCTCACCGTTGAACTGCGGCTGGCCACACCTTCTCTTCGAGCGCTCGCATTTCCCCTCTCCACACGACCGCCCCCCTTCCAAATCCAATAGAGCGGGATCAACATTGGAAAGGTGTTTTGAGCAAAGAGCGCCGGGTCGGATGCGGTCACCCACGCGGGTAGCGCCGTGCACAGGTAAACCAGCATGGCAAGTCCCAACACTGACGCCCGGCCGACACAAATTCGCTCCAAGCCAACGACCAAGAAGGCAACCACAAGCACGTGCACCACGACGCCGATGACGCCGAAGCTCAAGTATCCGAAGCCCAGGATCCCTGGAGGGATCTCACTCTCAGACACACCTCGCGTTAGATAGGTATTGAAATAGCTGATTGAATCAGGCGGGCTGAACCCCACGAGTTTGAAGGGCTTCAGCAGCCAGTACCAATAGTCAGCGAAGTACCGATATCCATAGTCTTGACGTTCCAAGGCCTGCGCGAGTGACAGGTAGGGGTGGGAAAACTCCTTGGCAATGGCCCCGATTTCTCCACCCCTCTGAGTTCGGCGGACTACCTCTAGGGCATCGCGCAATCCGAAATTCGCTGACCCTAGTTGAAACAACACGGACTTTCCATATATCGCGACCCAGAAGCCGATGAACCCAGTAATCGCAAGCCTAAACTTAGGGAGAATCCGCCTGCCCACCAAGTACGCCAAGACGCCACCGATGAATACGTTGATCAGCGAACTTCGCCCCCCAGAGAGCAGCCCAGAGACAAACACGACTGACCACGACCCGATGGTCAAGAAGCGCATCTTCTTGGCGGACTCGCGACGATGGTCGAGAATCGTGAAATAGATTGCTGCCAACAAGACAAAGTGTCCACCCAACGCGAAGAAAGCGGCCAAAATCCGGCGAGTAGATCCGCCGCTTGTCGATCGCAGCTCAGAAATCTGCTGCACGACGGACATGGGTCCACCATTGAGGGCCAGAAAGAGTGAGTACCCGAACAACCCGATTACCAATAGCCCAACCACGCGAAGAAAGTCGGGATCGGGGTCATTCTGAGGGCTAGCCTTCGTCAGAGCCATATCCGTGCGCCTGACCCCATGGGCAGCGTCACCCATCTGCCCGGCCGGTTCTGCGATAGAGAACGCGATCAAGAGTGCGAGCAATCCTGCCACAGCCAACAATTGTGCAGTGACCTGCGTTTCCTTACTCAGCAAGAGTGAGAAACGAGGGTTCCAATACTCGGGGTGGTGGATCAAGAACGGCGGCATGGCCCCGTAGTAAAGGGCATACCATCCTACGACGAAGAGCCGGGGACGCACTCCGAGTGTCCGGTACTGACGGATGATCCAAAGAATGGCCACCGCAACGAGAAGCGCGCCCAAGAACCATTCCATGGCCTATCTTCTTTCGTCTGCTCGGCGTCTACGGGACCTGTTCATCACATCTGTCTCCCGGCTCCGAGGAGGCGGTTCCGGACGAGCCTTTACATGCAATGCCCAGCCCCGCGTAAACCGCGAGATGTTGCTCAACAACTGCGTCGAGGGAGAAGGAGTTCATAGCATGTTCACCTGCTCTGTTGGTCATGAGTTCAACTTCCGCGCGCGACATGTCCAGTACCCTCGCAATCGCGACAGACAGTTCGCCCGGAGCACCCGGTTGGACGAGAACACCTGCTTCACCCAGCAGTTCTCGGGCCCCCCCCACGTCCGTGCAAACCACTGGGACGCGCTGCGCCATGGCTTCGAGGATCGCGTTGCTGAGGCCCTCTGAGTGCGAGGGATGCACGAACACGTCTGCCGACGACAGCCAGGGCCGCGGGTCCGAAACGTGTCCAGCAAGAGCTAGATTCACGCCTATTGTGTCCGCAAGACTGACGAGATCATCTCGACACTCACCCTCACCGAGAATGACAACCTCAGCCTGCCAGCCCATACCCTCGAGTGCCTTACATGCCCGCACCAGGGCCTCATGGCCCTTCACCTTCTTCAGGCCCCCGACGGCAACTAATCGGCGGCGGTCAGATCGGGGCGCGGCAATGATCGGCTCAAAACGCCAATTCTCAAGAGCATTTGGAATGACTACGCACCGGTCCGGCCTGACATGCCTTTGGGCAACCCAATAGTCGCGAACCACAGTGGAGTTGCAAATGACCATGTCGGTCAATCTGCTTGCCAGGAATTCCAAGGCGGCTGCGGGCGAGTGCGGCTTGGTGTGAATCCCCAGGTTCCTGCGCCACGCCACAGTCGCGACGCCGGGCGCGAGGGTGACCGCGAGTGGCATCAAGACGTAGGCGCGTGCCATTACTGCGTGAGCTACCGTGTAGCGACCGCGGCGAAGATGACGCACAAGGCGAATGAGTGCAACGAACATCTGAAGGAGTCCTGGCAACCCAGGACGGCGTCGGCCGCCCAGCGAAATCACCTCGGCGCCACCGAAATCAGAAGACTTACCGTCTCCCTCGACAAGGAACACGTCGACGGGGACCCCGGCCGCCGTGAGTCCTCGGACGAGCAGTCGCGCTTGCGACTCTGAACCCCCTTGGCCATCGCGCCCCAAGATGAAAGCGACGCGGAGGTCTCGGGCAACTTCGACCATGCTAGAGACTCTCCCGTCTGCCACCCAGTCGCCTCCGGGTGTCGAGGACGAAGGCGTCCGCATGCTTGATCAGGTCGTAGTCGAAGCAGTCGTGGTCGGTCACGATCGCGACGGCGTCCGCCGCGTCGACCTCCGCGGCGGTCAGCTCGACCAGCGTGAACCCGTCGGCATCGAAACGATGCGCTTCGACGTACGGGTCCACCGCACGGACATCCGCGCCTTGGGAGACCAGCAGGTTGGCTATGCGAACCGCTGGAGACTCGCGGGCGTCACCCGTGTTCGCCTTGTAGGCCAGGCCAAGGATCAAGATCCTGCTGCGAGAGACCGCCAGGCCCCGGTCGTTGAGCCCGCTGATCAGCCGCTGGACGACGTAGTCGGGCATGTGCTCGTTGACGTCGTTGGCGAGCTCGACGAACCGGAAGCTGTGGCCGAGCGTGCTGCTGCACCTGCCACGACAGGTACGACGGGTCGACCGGGCAGGCAGTGGCCACCGACGCCCGGGCCCGGGGTGAACCGCATGTAGCCGAACGGCTTGGTGCGGGCGGCGTCGATGGCCTCCCACACGTCGATGCCCAGGTCCTTGGCGAAGATCGCGAGCTCGTTGACCAGGGCGATGTTGACGTGCCGGAAGGTGTTCTCCAGCAGCTTGGTCAGCTCGGCCTCCTTCGGGTGCTCGACACCGGCACGACCTCGGTCCACCAGGCTGGCGTAGAAGCGCGGCCACCGCCTCGAGCGCGCCTCGCCGATGCCGGAGACGACCTTCGGCGTGTTCACGAAGGTGCACGTCGGGTTGCCGGGGTCGATGCGCTCGGGGGAGTAGCCGACGTGGAAGTCCGCGCCGGCCTCGAGCCCGCTGCCCTCCTCGAGGATCGGGACCATCAGCTCCTCGGTCGTGCCGGGGTAGGTCGTCGACTCCAGGACCACCGTCGCGCCGGCACGGAGGTGCGGGCGAGGTCTCGCGATGCCTCCTCGATGAAGGACAGGTCCGGCAGCGTCTCCCGCAGCGGGGTGGGCACCGTGATGATCGCGAAGTCGAAGCCCGCCGACGTCTCCGATCGAACTGGTGGGCGTGTAGCGGCCGGTCGCGAGGGCCTCGCTGCAGGTCCGCATCGCGCGATGTCCTCGACGTAGGACCTGCCCGCCGTCGAGCGCGGCCACCCGCGTCGGCGTCGACGTCGAGGCCGACCACGTCGTAGCCGACCTCGACCGCCCGCATGGCGATGGGCAGGCCGACGTAGCCCTGCCCGACGACGACGAGCTTCTTCTGCTCTGTCATGCACTACTTCCTCGGACTCGGGTGTGGCTGCCGGTCGTTCCAGTCACGCTCCTCATCCACTCGATCGGTCCGGGCCAGCCCGTCCTCCAACGCACGTGGGCACAATCTCAGGGAACAGGGATCGCAACGCGGTGGAGTCCGCCTGGGAGTCGCGCACGTCCCCGGGCCGCGGCTCGGTGTGCTGACGTCGCCAGCGAGGCCCGAGCTGCTTCTCGATGCATCGCCACCACGTCGAGCAACGAATAGCCGCGTCCCGAAGGCCAGGTTCACCGGGTCGTCGAGCGTCACGCGCCGTTCCACCGCGTCGGCGATCGTGTCCACGACTGTGCCGACGAAGGTGAAGTCACGCGTCTGCTCGCCGTCCCGTGGACGATCAGAGGCTCTCCGCGCACCGCCGCGTGTGTGAACGCGGGAACGACGGCTGCGTAGGCGTGCCCAGGCGCCTGCAACGGCCCGAAGACGTTGAAGAACCGGAACGCCAGCGTGGGCAGGTCGTAGCAGTGCTGGTAGGCGATCGCGTAGGACTCGGCGGCGAGCTTGCTGACGGCGTAAGGGCTCACCGGCATGGGCCGCATCGTCTCGACCTTCGGCAGCGCCGGATTCGCGCCGTATACCGACGACGACGAGGCCACGACCACGTGGGCATCCGCGCGGGCGAGCGGCCTCGCAGCACCCGCAGCGTGCCGGTGGCATTCGCCTCGTGGCTGGTGAACGGGTCCTTCACCGAGCGCGGCACCGAGGGGACGGCGGCTAGGTGCACGATCGCGTCGACGTCCGTCACAGGCCGCGCCACGTCGCGCTCGTCGAGGATCGAGCCCTCGACGAAGTCGACGTCAAGTCCGTCGAGGTTCTCCAAGGAGCCCGTGGACAGGTCGTCGAGGACGGTGACCTCGCTACCCCTCTCGACCAGGTGCCTGGCCAGGTTGGCGCCGATGAAGCCGGCGCCGCCGGTTATGGCAACTCTCATGGTGTGGTCTGCTCCCTCTGAACGGTTGGCGGTTCTCGACTGGTGGTCCCGTGCCGGTACAGCTCTGCGTAGCGCGGCCACACCTGCTCCGACCCGAAGAGGCGTTCCACGCGGTCGCGCCCCGCCGCCCCCATCCGCTGCCGGCGCCCGGGATCCTCTGCCAGGGCGGCGATGGCAGCCGCGAGATCGGTCTGTGCACCGGCGCGGACAACCAGTCCGGAGACGTCCGGCTCGACGGCGTCGGCGCATCCGGTGCCATCGGTGGTGATACATGGTAGTCCCCGGGCCTGGGCCTCAAGCAGCACGTTGGACATCCCCTCGCGCAGACTGGGCAGCACCAGCACGTCCATGCCGGCGTAGACCTCCTCCACGCGCGGTGTGGCGGGCAGCCGGTGGACCACCCGTGCCGCGGCAGGTCGGGTCGCCAGCTCGGCGTCGAGGTCGTAGCCCGGCTCGGTCGGCCCGACCATGAGGCAGGACAGCTCGCCGGTGGAGGCACGGGCCTCCAGCGCGTCGATCAGCGTCGAGATGCCCTTGTCCTTCGCCAGTCGACCCACGAACCCGACGACGAACACCGTCTCTGCAAGACCCAGCCGCTCCCGCGCCCTGACCCGTTCGTCCGCGCTCACGGGGTGGAACCGGTCGAGGTCCACCCCGTTGGAGGATCCCGCGCCGAGCACGACGCTTCGGTCGGGACGCAGCAGGCCGAGCTGCAACGCACGGCGACGGAGACTCGGACTGACGCAGACCGTGACGTCGGCGGTGCGGGCGGCCAGCCACTCCATCAGCCAGAGCACGGCAAAACCCGGTCGCCACCGGCGCTGGCCCTCCACCCGGAGACCCCGCAGCAGGAACACGACGAACGCCGGGCGGGCGAACCAACACGCCACGGCCCACACCAGGGCCGCCTTCGGGGTGCTGTAGTTGAGCACCGCCGGCCGCACGCGCCGCAGGACCCGGATGGCTCGGAACAGCGAGGCGAAGTCGCCCCGCCCCCACCATCTCCGGGTCAGAGGGACGTCATGGGTCACCACGCCCTCGGCGGCAGCGAACGCCTCGAGCTCGGGCGACGAGGCACAGGCGAGATGGGGTCGGAAGCCGTCGGCGCGAAGTGACGCCAGCTGCCCCCTCAAGAAGGCGAGCGCCGTGACCGGGTCCGTGACGGCGTACAGCACCGGGACCTCCGGGCTCTGCGTGGCTCCGGTCACGGATGCCCCCCACATGTGCCCTGGAACTCGGGCATCGTCGCGTCGCCGGCGGCGCTTACGCCCCGCCGGGAGAGCGCCGTGGTGACCGTCCGAGCGATGATCGAGAGGTCGAGGACGAGGCTGCGTCGGTCGACGTACTCGACGTCGTGGGCGAACTTCTCCTCCCAGGTGATGGCATTGCGTCCGCTGACCTGCGCCAGCCCGGTGATGCCCGGCCGCACGTCGTGCCGACGGCGCTGGTCCGGCGTGTAGCGGTCGAGGTACTGCACCAGCAGCGGCCGCGGTCCCACCAGGCTCATGTCGCCCCGCAGCACGTTCCACAGCGTCGGCAGCTCGTCGAGGCTCGTGGAGCGCAGGAAGGACCCGAAGGCGGTGAGCCGCTCGCGCGTCGGTGACCAGCCCGGCCTCGGGGTCCGAGCTCCGCATCGTGCGGAACTTGACCAGCTCGAAGACCTCGCCGTCCTTGCCCGGTCGCTGCTGGCGGAACAGCACGGGCGAGCCCAGCTTGCCGGCGGACCAGCAGCGCGACGACGGCCTGCACCGGCGCGGTCACGACGAGCGCCGACGGCCGCGACGACGACGTCGATCGGCCCGCTTGAGCGGGTCATAGGCGGCGCCGCGCATCAACGCGCACCTGCGCCGGCGAGAACGCCTCGATGACCGGCGAACTGCTCATCGGTCATGCGCCGAGCCGGAGGGCAGTGTCAGGCCGTGCTCGAAGAGCCGCTCGGCGGAGCCGTTGAGCGTGGCCGGGCGGCCGGCGAAGACGGGCTGGAGGTGCATCGGCTTCCACACGCGGCCGCGTCTCGACCCCTGCCGCGGTCAGCGCTGCGCCCGAGCTCGGCTCGCGGTGCCAGCCGGCACCGTCCGCGTCGACGACGACGGCGGTCAGCCAGCAGTTGTCCTCGCCGTCGTCCGTCCCGCCGAGGATGCCGCACCCCGGACGGCCGGCGAAGAGCTGCGCGGTAGCGCTCCCGCCACTCGCGGCGGCGCGTCGATCATCTCGTCGAGTCGCGTCGAGCTGCGCGCGCCCGAGCGCGGCCAGGATGTTGGAGAGCCGGTAGTTGTAGCCCACCTCGGTGTGCTCGTAGTGCGGCACCGGCTCGCGCGCCTGCGTCGACAGCTTGCGGACGTGCGTCGGCGAGCTCGGCGTCGTCGGTGAGCAGCATGCCGCCACCCGAGGTGGTCATGATCTTGTTGCCGTTGAACGACAAGACCGCCGCGTCGCCGAAGCGCCGGCCGGCCGGCCGGCGTGAGTCGGCGCCGAAGGACTCGGCGGCGTCGCACGAGCATCCGGATGCCGTGCTCGGCGGCAGCATCGTCCGATGCGTCGTGTAGTCGGCGCACTTGCCGAGCAGGTCCACCGGGACGACACCGGCACGCTGGCGCCCGCGGCGCGCAGCTCGTCGAGGCCTGCTCGAGCAGGGCCGGGTCGATGTTGCCGGTCGCCGGCTCGCAGTCGACGAAGTGCGGCTCGGCGCCGACGTAGCTGATCGCGTTGACCGTGGCGGCGAAGGTCATCGTCGACACCGGCACGACGTCGCCCGGGCCCGACGCCCCAGGAGACCAGAGCCAGGTGCAGCGCCGCCGTGCCCGAGCTGAGCCCCACGGCGTGCGGCACCCCGACGCGCTCGGCCACCTCCTCGCTCGAACGCGTCCAGGTCAGGGCCGGCCGGGGCGACCCAGCCGGACTGCATCGCCCGCAGGACGTACTCCTGCTCCAGCTCACCGACGTCGGGGGGAGAGAGCAGGACCTTGAAGCTCACGCGCCCCCACATCTCGAGGCGACCCGGCTGACCCCTGGGACGGAGCGCATCCCCGGGGAGACACTGAGGCGTGCAGCACGGTCCTGGTGCTGCCCGGTGCGCACGCGCCAGGCCACACGGACGGTCTGACCGCGTCGCAGCTGCACCACCAGGGTGGCCACGGGTCGACCCCGATCGCTGACCGTTTCGGCAGGGGTGGGCTGACCGGCCACTCGGAAGGTGCTCAGCTCACCCCCGTTCGGCCCGTAGACCCGCACCAGAACCAGCTGTTCACCTTTGGGAGTGCCGTAGATACCGGGGCCGGTGACGAAATCGTTGAGCTTCGAGACCGGCGGGCTGTGTTTGGTATAGGTGAGGTCAGCAGCCGCCTCCAGCTGCTGCTCACCCTGGGCGCAGGACTGTGCCTTCAGCTGCACCTTGGTG
>CAVQCB010000004.1:0-117874 GCA_963710895.1 uncultured Actinomycetota bacterium | reverse complement strand
GCCGAAGCGTCGCGTCATTCCTTCGAGGTGCTGATAAAAGGTGATGAAGTCTCGGACGCTGCGGGGAACGACGGGTGGCAGCAGCCGGACACTGGTGAGCGGTGTGCCCGTGCCGAGAAGCGCCTCTGCGACGGCCTCCTTCAGCGCTCCACCGTCGTCACGCAGCAGATGGTCAAGGTCGGCCCCCTCGCGGAACTGGTACACGCGGTCGTCGGCGACGACTCCCGTCGTGCCGTCACCCCAGGCGGGCGTGTCTGCCTTGCTGATCTCGGTCCATCGGGCCAGGCGCACCTCAGTGAACCTCGAGAGTCGTGGCAGGGGTCTTTCCACCCTTGCAGAACAAGGCCGCGACGAGGGCGCCCACGGCACATGCTGCTGCCGCGACAGTGAAGCCGAGGTCGTAACCCTGCGCGAGCGCGTCCTGCGCGATGTGCGCGACCTGGGGTCCCATCGGCACCGAGGCGAGCGCGAGGGAGCCGCCTGCTTCCAGAACGCCATGAGCGGGTCCCGCAACCTCGGGCGGCAGGCCGGCCGTGTTCAAGGACTCGGTCGCAAGATGTGCGGCCCGGGTGGAGGGCGATGCTGCCGATGATGGCCGGCGCGAGGTGTTGACCCAGATCGCGCATCATGCTGGAGGTGGCGCTCGCCATTCCGGTCATGTGAACCGGGACGGCGTTGACCGCCGCCGCGGTGAGCGCCGACACCAGCAGCCCGAAGCCCAGCCCGTTGAGGACAAGGGATCCCAGGATCGGGGCGATGCCGGTCTTCGACACCGGAGTCGCGATGAGCCAGACGTCGGCCAAGGCGATCGCGACCAACCCGCTGACGAGCATGACGCGCGGCCCGACGCGCCGCAGCAGACGCACCAGCAGAGGCCAGACGAATGGCGTGATGACCTGGATGATCACGAAAGGGATAGCGGCGTGGATCACCGTCTCGTGCTGAATCACGCCCAAGCGGATCGAGAGAGCATAGGCACCGCCCAGGAAGCCGAACATGCCGATCACGGAGACCACTGCAGCGGCAGCAAACGCCGGGATCCGAAACAGAGACAGCAGGAGCAACGGGTGTTCTGCCCGCGACTCGACGAATACAAATGCAGCGAGCAGGACGACGGCGACGAGGAACGAGGCGACGACGAGCGGTCGTCCAGCCACGCTCCGCTGCCTCGATCACCCCGAACAGCAGGGCGAGAAGACCAGCTGCGATGGTCACCTGTCCCGGGATGTCGAACTGCCGAGGCTCGGGCGACCGAGAGTCGTGGGCCAACGCGACCATCAGCGCGAGGCTGAGCGCAGCGAACGCGGCGGCACCGAGGAAGGCCCATCGGAATCCGCTCCATTCGGTCAGCGCCGCCGACAGCGGCGGTGCCGCAAGTGCGCCGGTCGACAGAGCGGTGGTCCACGCCGCCAAACCGCGTGCACGCTGCTTTGCTCCGGGCGTGAGGGCGGTGATCGACGCCAGCGAGGTCGGGAACATGGCTGCGGCGCCGACTCCAGCGATGGCCTGTCCTACCCAGAGGCCATGCAGGGATCCGCTGATTCCTGAGACCAAGAGCCCGATGGTGAGGGCGGCGGCGCCGAAGCTCAGGATCTTGCGGCGGCCGAACCGGTCGCCCAGCATGCCGAACGACAGACTGAACATCGCGATCGGAACGAGGAACGTTGCCGTGATCCAGGTGAGCTCGGATCCAGTGGTCTGGAGTCCCGCCTGCATCTCGCCGTTGATGGCGGCGGGAAGCACGAGGGCCAGCTGCGCAGCGAAGACGGCGCTACAGGCGGCGACCACAGTGCCTGTGTGCGGCGGCTGCTCGGAGACCGGCACTGGGTTCATCGGGCTGTCTTGTTCACGAAGGGTTGCTGTCTCGTCCATTTCATGCCTCCAGTAGTTCGGCCATGCATCCGAAGAGTTGCGGCGGGTTCGGGACCTGGTAGTCGGGATCGAGCTCGCCGTAGATGGCGTGCACATTGGCGATGAGCCGTTCGGATTCGGGCGGGTTGCGGAACAAGGCTGGGTCGCGTCCCGCGATCTCCCGTGCCGCGCTGATTGCCGTCCTTCCGGCGTTGTAGCCGGCGGTGGCCACCGCGTGGAGGCGATCGAGGTAGCGGCGGGCGGGTTCGAGGCACTGCGGGCCGGCGACGGGGCCATGCCCGGGGACGACGGTGTCGATGTCGAGCGCGGCAATGGTCTCGAGTGCGGCCAGCCAGCCGCTCGCTGGACCGGCCCACATGATGGGAGTGCCCTCGTTGAAGACGATGTCGCCCGTGAAGACGGTCCGGGCGGACGGCACGTAGACGATGACGTCACCGTCGGTGTGCGCGGGTCCTACCTCGATCAGGTGAACCTCGACTCCGCCCACCTCGAGTACGAGGTCACCGGTGAAGGTGCGGGTCGGGTAGCGCGGGTTGATTCCGTCGAAGTCGAAGCTGCCGAAGATGTCGCGAACGAAGGGGCCTGTCGGTGCAGTCGAGGTGAGGAGCTGGCGAAGTTGCGCGGGACCAACACGCCGCATCTCCTGGGCCGCGGCGACGGAGGCGAGGATCTCGGCGTCGGGCAGCAGCTGGTTGCCGAACCAGTCGTCTCCGTTGGCATGCGTGTTCACCACAACGTGGATGGGTGCTTCGGCCAGCAGTGGACGAAAGTCCTCGAGCATGCGCTCTGTCAGGGACAGATCGAACAGTGTGTCGACGAGAAGCGAGGACTCGTTCCCGACGACGAGCCCTGCATTGCTCAGGCCCCAGCCGCCATCGGGTTGAACCCACGCGTAGCAGCCGTCTGCAATCTGCTCGCGGTGCGCGGTTCGGTGAGGGTGCATATCGTCTCCCTGCTTGGCATGTTAGACTGCGACTCAATCTTGGACTTGAGTCCACTAAAAGTAGCCGGGGTCCTATTCGGCGTCAAGAGATGGCGTTCAATGTCTGCTTGAATCGCTGTCGCGAGACGTGGTCGACATGGAGAAGAGGTGGTTTCCCTGAGCGGTCCTGCTGCAGTCGGGCGACGGGCGCGGAAGGTCCAGCTCAGTCGTGATCGGCTCTACGAGTCTGCGATCTCGCTGTTCATCGAGAACGGCTTCGACGCCACCACGGTGGACCAGATTGCCGAGCGGGCGGACGTTGCGAGGGCGACGGTGTTCAATTACTTCCCTCAGAAGATGGCCTTCCTTGAGGAGTGGGGCGCACGGCGACGCGCCCTGGTCCGCGCGCGCCTCAAGGAGCACCCGCAGGATCTCGGGACCGCGGCCGAGGAGATGGCCGCCTATCTGACCGAGTTCGCGCTTCTCAACGAGAGAGCAAGAGACGAGACGCGCGCTCTGATGGAGCCGGCGCTTCGGCTGGGCGATGCTCTGCGGTCACCCACGCTGGACGTCGACCTGGCCCTCGCCGTCAAGCGCGGGCAATCTGCAGGCGAGTTCCGCGCAGACGTCGACGCGGACCATGTCGGCCAGCTCCTCACGGCCGGCTACTTCACAACCGTCCTCAGGTGGGCGACCCAGGACCCCGAACCCTTCCCGCTGAACGAGCGACTCCTGGAGAGTCTCGACCTGATCCTGCGAGGTCTCCGCTGAGCCTCGATCCACCGATCGACTCCGGGTCACGGATCGTGGCGTCGACGGCGACGGGTTGGGGCGGCGCTGCCCGTCCGCCCGGTCTCTCATCCGGTTCTGCCTACGGGCTTTGGGTCCTAAGTCGTGCCTCGCCGGCAGGGTGGTCAGGTCGTCGGTGCCGGTGGTGGCCTGCAGGCACGGGTACACAGTCGGTTCCAGGCCACGCTCCCAGGGCCAGCGTTGAGGTAGGTGCAGCCTCACCCGTCGCGCGGAGGAAGCGATCCGCGCGGGGATCACGATGAGCTTCCTGCTTCCGGTTGAGCTTGGGTTGCTTGCCGCGCAGCCGGCCCTTGGCCTTGGCGACCTTCATGCCCTCGACTGTGCGAAGCCTGATGAGGTCGGACTCGATTCAGCGACCATTGCGAGAACGTTGAACAGCAGCCGCCCGACGGCGTCGGTTGGGTCGTAGACCGAGCCGCCGAGCGGGAGGCTGATCTGCCGGGTGGTGAGTTCGTCGGCGATGGCCCGGGCGTCAGGCAGTGACCTGGCCAGACGGTCAAGTTTGGTGACGACCAGGGTGTCTCCCGCTCGGCATGCCGCCAGGGCTTCACGGAGTCCGGGTCGTTCCCGGTTGGTGCCGGTAAGCCCGTGGTCGACGTAGACGCGCTCCGGCGCCACGCCGAGCATGGTCAGTCCGTCGCGTTGGGCGGTCAGGTCTTGTTGGTCGGTGGAGCATCGGGCGTACCCGACTAGTAGCGCGCTCATAACGCACCCCCAAGGGTGGGCCTGGCCGGGCCACAGGCTGCGGCCGGCTCGGGCATCGGGCAACGCCCGACCACGCCAGCCAGCGCCCAACTCGCCTCCGGCGCAAGCCAGGTACGTGACCTCATGGGCGTGGACCTCGCTCGTGGACACCATCGGCGCCCAACGCTCTGGGGAGGGCTCAGCCTCTGGGCGTAGTCGTGTCCCATGGATTGAGGCAAGGGACGCCGAGGGGTTCGAATTGCTTGATGTTCCGCGTAGCGATGGTCATCTCTGCAGACTCCGCGACGGCGGCGATGAGGGCGTCGTCGAACGGTGCGTGCTCAGGGACCCGATAGGCCGCCAGGATCCGGGCCGCCGACAGGTCGAACGGCAGGACCCGGTCGGCGAACGTGGGCAAGACGTTCTCCTCGAACCAGCGACGCAGGATCGCTCCTTGCTCAGCGTCGGATCGCTCCTTGGCAATCACCCCTCGCTCGATGTCCGCGATGGTGAATGCTGAGACGAACTGGTCACCAACCGGAACCGACGCTGCCCACACCTCGACGGACCGGTTGCGCCCTCGGACCCGCAGTGCGGACACCACATTGGTGTCCAGCAAGTACTTCACAGTTGCGCCGAGCGAGCCGTCATTCCCAGACGCTCAGGTTCGAACTCGATGTCGGCACCGTCGTCGGTGCCCAAGAGGTCAACGATAGTGACGGGCTCGCCCTCCAGAGCCTTGGTGAGCACGTCGCGCGCCTCCGCCTCAACCGATCGGTGACGCTGCTTGGCACGCGCACGAAGCGCAGCCTTGGTCCCCGCGGGAAGGTTGCGGATGAGGATCTGTTCCATAACGACCACCTCCGATATCACCCCAACGATATCACTGCGGAATGGGGTGTCACGACAACTGCAGCGCGACCTGCCAGGGGCGACCCGAACTGGCGGCAGCACCTGCCTCGGCTCTTGGTTGATCACCGCATGCGGATCCGCTTTCGGTGACGTTGGCGCGCTGGCAGGATCTCGCCAACGAACACGAAGGTTGCCACGCCGAGGACATGCGGCTGCGTCATGTCGTTCGATTTCCCCACCCCCCCAACTACGTCCTGCCTGTACCGGTCCTCGGGTGCACGGCAGGACCGGGTGTCAAACGTCCGACCATCGGCAGATCCGGGTAAATGCTGGGCGCCCGGCAGGCGGCGGTAAGACTCACCTTGTTTGCCGGCGAGGGTTGGGCGCGGCCAGTGTTCGCTACCTACGGCGTCCTTGACGCCTACCCGCCAGGGTGGAGTACACGGTCCTCGGCCGGCCTTGCGGAGGCACCACGGACAAGGGGCCACGCGCCGAATCGTCGCTGGAGCATTTCGCGCGCCTCGCATGCTGCGCGATGCGACCAGTCGACCCCGTCCTTAGGTCGGCCGGCCGGGGCCGTTCGACAGTATCGAGCTGCGCTGTGACCTCCTCTCCCTGAGGCCGCGTTCCGACCTTCGCAAGTGCATGCACGACAGTGCGAGTAATGGTCTGCAGCCACGCATCCGCAAGAGCAGGGTCTCGTCGGTATCGCCGGATGCGGTTCGCCGGGCGTACCGTCGAGGCAACCGCAGCTAGTGAGGGGTGGGGTGGAGATGGCTGACCCTCCCGAGCAGGAACCCCCACCCATTGCATCGCGCGATGTGCTCAGCGCCACGGCCCGCGAGTGGCAAAAGGTGCAGCTAGGTGCCCTCGCCTTCGTGGGACTTTGTGGCGTGCTCACCGGTGACAACGGCACCCGGCTACCCATATGGCTGCAGTCCGTCGCCGGCGTCCTGGCGTTGCTCGCCCTCACCGTCGCAGCGATCGCGGTCTTGCTGGTGGCGCTCGTGGCGTGGCCTTTGGGCGCACCCGCGGAGCCGACCCCCGGTGCCCGCCGGCTCCGGGCCGGTGTCATGTTGACCGGTGTCGCGGTCGGCCTGACCGCGCTTTCTGCGTCCAGCAACTGGTGGCCGCAGTCCAATGCGGACCGCCCAGTGCAGGTCAGCACGAGCAGCGGCACCGTCTGCGGTCGGGTAGTTGACAGCGCCGCCGGCTGGATCGACCTTGACGTGCGCGGCACGGTTGTCCGCGTCGACCTGGCCGACCTGCGATCGCTCCGGCCCATGGAGTCCTGCTGACGCACTGGCGGATGCGCGGCCAAGACCAGTCCCTGTCGCAAAGCGGATCCGCTTGCAGTGATGCGCCCGTCAATCACTTCGGCCCTCGGGTCGCTCGAACTCTCCCCCAGCCGGTCCTCATGCGGGACAGGGCAGCGCCCGGCACACGCCCTGTGTCCCGCCGGCTTGACAGCCACACGCGGCGGATAGACGCAGGTCCGAAGCCAGCGACAGAGCCATGGGCGGCACAATGCAGACATGGTGGAACAGAGCGCGTGGATGCGGAAGGTTGCGGCGGACCCGAGTCACTCGTCTTGGTACGTCGAGCGCTTCCGTTCGATGGCAGCGGCCGGTCGTGACTTGGCTGGCGAGGCCCGGCTGGTCGACGCGATGGTGCCACGTGAGGCGCGCATCCTCGATGCGGGCTGCGGCCCTGGGCGCGTGGGAGCCGAATTGGCCCGACTCGGGCATGACGTGGTCGGCGTCGACGTCGATCCGGTGCTGATCGAGGCCGCGGTCCAGGATCATCCGGGCCCACGCTGGATCGTCGAGGACCTGGCGGAGCTCGACCTGCCTGCACGGGGCGTCTCTGAGTGCTTCGATGCCATCGTTTGTGCGGGAAACGTGATGACGTTCCTTGCGCCGAGTACTCGCCTCGAGGTGCTGCGACGCGTCAGAGGTCACGTTCATGCTGAGGGACGGATCGTCATCGGCTTCGGGACCGACCGTGACTACGAGTTCTCTGCGTTCCTGGCCAACGCCCGCGAAGTCGGGCTGGATCCCGAGCTGCTGTTGTCCACGTGGGACCTGCGTCCGTGGAGTGAAGACTCCGAGTTCTTGGTCGCAATCCTCAGACCCGTCTGAAACCGCCACGGCGCATCCCGCACTCAATGAGGATCCAGCTGTCTCGGTCGCGACCCGGACCGGGCAGCGAGCGCTGAGGCACGCAGCGAAAGGACGGACCGGTTCGCGGCGGAGCGTCGCACGGCCGCGAGCGCACGCTACTCGCGGCGATAAGACGCGCCCGGACCGCGGCGACGATCGCTAGTCTGCTGGAGTCCGTGCAGGAGAACGAGGAGGTGGTACCCGTGAACGTATCGACGTGGGTGCTCTTCCTTGGGGCCACGGTCGGGCGATAGGTCGTCCGGGAGCGCCGTACAACGCGCACTCCCGAAAGGCACGACCATGCACTTCACTTCCGAACGGCGCCTCGACGACGGCAGCCTGGAACGCGAATTCATTCTCGGCGAGATCCCCGGCATCCTGTGGACGCCGATCTCCGCTCCAGCGCCGCTGATCCTGCTCGGCCATCCCGGCGGACTTCGCAAGATGTACCCGCGGCTGGCGGGGCGAGCCCGGCACGCAGCAGCGAACGGCTTCTCCGCGGCCACCATCGAGCTGCCCGGGAGCGGTGACCGGCCCCGATCGGCCGACGCCGAGGGGGCCCGCGCCGATCTGCACCGGGCGCTCGCGGCCGGAGAGCGGGTCGACGAGATCGTCGACCGGCTCGTCCTCCCGCTGGTCGAACAGGCAGTCCCGGAATGGCAGGCCACCCTGGACGCACTCCTCTCTCTGCCGGAGATCCGCGGCCCGGTCGGGTGCTCGGGCGGGGTGATCGCCATCGGTATCCGACTGGCGCTGGTCGAACCGCGCATCGTGGCCGCCGGCCTCTTCGCCGGGAGCTTCGTGCCCCGCACCATGTTCGACGAGGCCCGCCAGGTCACGATTCCGCTGCACGTCCTGCTGCAGTGGGACGACGAATCAAACGACCGGCAGATGGCACTGGACCTATTCGACGCCTTCGGCTCCGAGGAGAAGTCGCTGCACGCCCACATGGGCGGGCACACCGGAGTCCCGCCGTTCGCGGGAGAGGGGCCCGACGGGTTCTTCGTCCGGCACCTGCGCTAACCGGCACCAAGACCCGTTGCAGGCCCGTCAGGGGGAGGATCGACCCACGGCCGCGAGCGCACGCTACTCGCGGCGATAAGACTTGGGGCCGGCTGCGAGTATCGCGCCACAGACGCAGCAACCACTCGCTGGCGGGTGACTTCTCAGGCCAGAGTGTCCAAGATGTGCGGCACGGCGTCCTCGACCCGCAGCACCACCTTGGTGTCGAACTCGATCCACTCCGAGTAGTTGAGAAGGTTCCGGTAGCCCTCGGTCGGATCCTCGGACTCGGTGATCACGACGCCACCTCCTCCATCGGCGTACACGTAGTGGGCTGTGGTTCCCGGCGCATCGCCCACCTTGGCGAAGACGCCCATCAGGTCGCTGGTCGCGGCCTTGGAGAGGAATGGCTTAATCCTGTAGTTCGTGATGAAGATCATCTGGGTGCCCCTGCCGTTGGCTTCAGCGAACGTAGGCGCGCCGAAATCCTTGGGTCAATGGCGACCTAGTCCACTACCCAGCTCGTGCAGGCGGACATCGAAGCTCTCGATGGTGTCGAGGGCGAGATCGAGGATCCCGATGGCCACCTGACCGTGCTCGAGACAGCCCTGCTCCACCTTGGCCCACTCTGGCAGGACCATGGCGTGCTGGATCAGGAGGAACGGCTCACCGAGCGCGGGGTGTGGTGACTGCCCAAGGCACTGCGTCGAAGCTGGAGCCACTGACTCCGCGACGCCTCGGATGGCTCACCTCGGCCTCGGGTCCGGGAAGTGCCGGTCCACGGGCATGGCGGTGAGCCGGGGCACCTACCGGTTGATCAGCTCCTGCATCGCCTCGGGGTAGCGGTCACCGACGACCTTGACCTGTCTCGACGCCTCGTCGAGCTCGGTCAGGTCTTCGCCGGTCAGGGTGATCTCGGTCGCCCCGATGTTCTCCTCGAGCCTGGTGAGTCGCCGCGTGCCGGGGATGGGCACGACCGAAGGCGCCTGGGCCAGGAGCCACGCGAGCGCGACCTGGCCCGGGCTCGCGCCCTTCCGCTCGGCCACCGCCCGGACCCGGTCCACCAGCGCGAGGTTGGCCTCCCGGGCCTCGACGGTGAACCGCGGCAGATTGGCTCGGATGTCGCCCTCGGAGAACTCGGTGGTGGCGTCGACCGTGCCGGTCAGGAAGCCCCGCCCCAGAGGGCTGAACGGCACGAAGCCGATGCCCAGCTCGGCGAGGGCGCCGAGAACGGTGTCCTCCGGCTCACGCCAGAACAGCGAGTACTCGCTCTGGAGCGCGGTGACCGGTTGTACGCCGTGCGCCCGCCGGATCGTCTCCGCGCCCGCCTCGGAGAGCCCGAAGTGGCGCACCTTGCCCTCGTCGATCAGATCCTTCACCGCGCCGGCGACCTCCTCGATCGGCACGTCGGGGTCGACACGGTGCTGGTAGAGCAGGTCGACGTGGTCGGTGCGCAGCCGACGGAGCGAACCCTCGAGCGCCTCGCGGATGTGCGCGGGCCGACTGTCGAGCTTGCGGTCACTGTCGTCGAGAGAGAAGCCGAACTTGGTGGCGATGACGACCTGCTCGCGCAGCGGCTCGAGCGCCTCGCCGACGACCTCCTCGTTGTCGTAGGGGCCGTACACCTCAGCGGTGTCGAAGAACGTCACCCCGTGCTCCACGGCCTGACGCAAGAAGTCGACCATCACCTCCCGGTCCGGCGACGGCCCGAAGGACTGGCTGATTCCCATGCAGCCCAGACCGATCGCCGACACCTCCAACCCGGTGCTGCCCAGGATCCGCTTGTCCATGTGTGTCGCTCCTCAGCTCGATGGGCCGGTCCGGGGACGAGGATCGTTGACGGCCCTGCCCCAACCGACGCTCGGTAGGCCCCGTCGACGTCAACGACGGCTCGGGCCGAAGACTTCCCGACCCTGGCACGCGTGGTGCCGCTCAGACCAGCTCACCGCGCTTCCTGCTCAGGTAGGCGCGCTCGGCGGAGTTCTGGGTGGCGGTGATCGCAGCGGCGTACGCCGCGGATGCCTCGGCGCTCCGGCCGAGCCTGCGGAGCAGGTCGGCGCGGACGGCGTGCCACGCGTGGTAGCCCGTCAACGGCAGCCGGTCGACCAGCGCGAGGGCAACCTCCGGACCGTCGAGCTCCGCCACCGCGACCGCGCGGTTGAGGGCCACGATCGGCGACGGGTCGAGCCGGGTCAGCTGGTCGTAGAGCGCGACCACCTGCGACCAGTCCGTGTCAGACCCCGTGGGAGCGTCGGTGTGGACGGCGTTGATCGCGGCGAGCAGCTGGTAGCGGCCGGGTCGGTCGATCGCGAGGCACTCGCGGACCAGGTCGTGGCCCTCGGCGATCAGCGCGCGGTCCCAGCCGGAGCGGTCCTGCTCGCCGAGCGGAACCAGCTGCCCGTGCCGCACGCGTGCCTCGCGCCGGGCATCGATGAGCACCAGCATCGCGAGCAGGCCGGCCACCTCCGGCTCCTCAGGGAGCAGCCGGCGGAGGACCCGCGCCAGCCGGATGGCCTCACTCGTGAGCTCGGCGCGGACCGGGTCGCCTTCGCCGGTGGCGAGGTAGCCCTCGTTGAAGACGAGGAACAGCACCGCCAGCACGCCACCGAGCCGCTCGGGGAGGTCGGCGGCCTCGGGCACCCGGTAGGGCACCCTCGCTGCCGCGATCTTCTTCTTCGCCCGGGTGATCCGCTGCGCCATCGTGGTCTCGGGCACGAGGAACGCCTGCGCGATCTCGGCCACCGTCAAACCCCCGAGGAGGCGGAGTGTCAGCGCGATCCGCGCCTCGGGCGCGAGCGCCGGGTGGCAGCAGGTGAAGATCAGCCGCAGCCGGTCGTCCTCGACCGGCCCGGCGGGCTCGTGGGGCGAATCGTCGTGGTGCATGAGGGCCGCCTGCTGCTTCGTGTCGCGCTGCTTCTCGCGGCGGATCCGGTCGATCGCCCGGTTCCGCGCGGTGGTGGTGAGCCATCCCCCGGGGTTGGGGGGTACGCCGGACTCGGGCCACTTCTCCAGCGCGGCCACGAGCGCCTCGCCCGCCGCCTCCTCGGCGATGTCGATGTCCCCGAAGCGGCGGACGAGCGAGGCGATCAGACGGCCGTACTCCTCGCGGAAGACCCGCTCGACCGCCGCCGTTCCGCCCTGCATCGGTCGGTCCCGATCGGGCGCGCTCAGGCGGGGCCGTCGAACGGACGGACCTCGACCTTGCCCCGGCACGCCTGGGAGCCCTGGGCCGCGAGCTCGAGCGCCACGTCGAGGTCGGGCGCGTCGATCACCCAGAAGCCCCCGATGACCTCCTTGGTCTCGAGGTAGGGACCGTCGGTCAGCACCGGCTCCTCGCCCTGGCCGTCGACGACGGTCGCCGTCGACGCCGGCTGGAGGCCACCGGCGAAGACCCAGTAGCCATCGGCCTGGAGCTGGTCGTTGAAGGCGCCGGTCGCGGCGAACGCCTCCTCCATCTCCTCCTTGGATCCGTAGCTGCCGAACTCCTCCCTCTCGGCGGGTCCGTGCACGGTCAGCAGGTAGTGCGTCATCGCAATTCTCCTCAGTTGCGGGGCGGTCTCGATGACCGCCTTCACCACGACCACGAACGGTGCCCCACCGATACGACAAACCTGCCACAGAATCTCTCCTTCTCGCGTCCTGTCGGATCCGGGACCCGCCCGTTCGTGGAGGGGGTATGAGCAGGTCGCACCGCGACACCGCGCGGATAGGCGGCACGGGGTGTCAGTTCACAACTACTCAGCGGGACTTGGGGCTCCAGCGCAATGCCACTTGGACGCGCCGTCATGCGGATGCACGCATGAGGAGCCCGGTCGTGATCCTCCCGACGGTCCGGGCCTCTCACCGACGTGGTGAGGTCACGATGCAGGCGCGCGCGGCCGGCGGGCATGATGGCCACCTGGAACGTGTGCACGGAGTCGGCGGATGCTTCATGTGGGCCGAGGACCACCACGATCCACGGCAACACACAGACACTCCACAGGTGGGGCTGGGATGCTGGGCCCGTGCAGCCCACGACAGAGCAGCCAGGCAGCCCCCTCCAACGTGCTCTCACCGACGTGCTGGCCGAGGCCAGCGGACATGAGGCCCGCGACAACCCGGTCCTGCCGGGCACCGGCGGCCCGGCGGGCAACACCCTGCTGACCGCCTGGACGGCCCTGGTCCTGCTGGTCCTCTCGGTCGGCGAGCTGCTGACGTTGTTCGACGTGCGCGGGCTGATCTCCTGGCACGTGGCGATCGGGGCGCTCCTGGTCCCGCCGGCGGTGATGAAGACGGCGAGCACCGGCTGGCGGATGGCGGGCTACTACCTCGGCCGCGCGCCGTACCGGCAAGCGGGGCCGCCGCCGCTCCTGCTCCGGCTGCTCGGCCCGCTCGTGGTCGTCTCCACCCTGGGTCTGCTCGGCACGGGCGTGCTGCTGGTGCTGCTGGGCGAGGAACAGTCGCGCGCGAGCCTGGTCACCATGCTCGGGTTCCGGGTGGACTGGGTGAGCATCCACCAGGGGTTCTTCGCCGTGTGGGCCACAGCCACCGGGCTCCACCTGCTCGGACGGATCGTCCCGGCCCTGCGAGCGACAGTGGGCCCGGGCTCGGGTGCGCTCGTGCCCGGGCGGTGGACCCGCGTCCTGTGGTTCGTGGCCATGGTCGCCTCGGCCGCTGCGCTGGCGGTGGTGCTGGTGGGGGCCGACAGCAGCTGGGCGTAGTGCCACGGATGCGGCCACGACCCGTCGCCCGCCGTACGCCACGTCCTAGCCTGGGCCCATGAACGACCGGATGCAGGTGGCGCAGCGCGCGAACGTGCCGCCGTTCCACGTGATGGACCTGTTGGCCGCGGCACATCGCCGGCGGCTCACCCACGGGGACCTGGTCAACTTCGTCGCCGGCCAGCCCTCCACCGGCGCTCCTCGGGCGGTGCGTGAGGAAGCCAAGCGCCTGCTCGACGACGACATGCTCGGCTACACCGTCGCGACGGGGGTTCCCGAGCTGCGGGCGGCGATCGCGGCCCACCACCGGCGTGCGTCCGGGATCGAGGTGACCCTCGACGACGTCGTCGTGACGACCGGCTCCTCCGGCGGGTTCCTGCTGGCCTTCCTGGCGGCGTTCGAGCCCGGCGACCGCGTGGCGATGGCCCGGCCCGGGTACGCCTGCTACCGCAACGTGCTCACCGCCCTGGGCTGTGAGGTCGTCGAGATCGACTGCGGACCGGAGACCCGGTTCCAGCCCACCGTCGAGCAGCTCGCCTCCCTCGCCGTCCCGATCAAGGGGCTGGTGGTCGCCTCCCCCGCCAACCCCACCGGCACCATGGTGCCGCCCGAGGAGCTGGCCGCGATCGCCCGCTGGTGCGAGCAGAACGGCGTCCGGCTGGTCAGCGACGAGATCTACCACGGGATCACCTACGGTCCGAGCGAAGCGAGGAGGTCGAGCTCAGTCGAGACCAGGCAGTCCAGCGCCTGGCAGACCTCGCGGACCGGGGTGGTGTTCGGGTCGTTCAGCAAGTACTTCTCGATGACCGGCTGGCGCCTCGGCTGGATGCTCGTGCCCGAGGACCTGCGCCGGCCGGTCGACGTGCTCGCCGGCAACTTCACCATCTGCCCGCCCGTGCTGAGCCAGTACGCCGCCATCGCCGCCTTCACGCCCGAGTCCTATGCCGAGCTCGACGGCCACGTCGCGCGCTACGCCACGAACCGCGCCCTGCTGCTCGACGGCCTGCCCCGGCTGGGCATCGACCGGCTGGCCCCGGCGGACGGCGCCTTCTACGTCTACGCCGACATCGGCCACCTCACCGACGACTCCTACTCCTGGTGCCTGCGCCTGCTCGACGAGACGGGGGTGGCCACGGCTCCGGGGATCGACTTCGACACCCGACGAGGTCACGAGTTCGTGCGGCTGTCGTTCGCAGGTGGTGCGGAGGAGATCAACGAGGGGCTCGACCGCCTCGGTCGCTGGCTGGGCTGATGATCGGCGGCGGCCGGGTGCCGACCGTCGGTCAGGGACCGGGCCACCGGGATGAAGGTTGCCAGTGCGGCCACGACGCCGAGGACCCCCGCCGGGATGCCGTTGGTGGTGCCGCAGGCGACGAACACCACCGCCGCGACCACCGCCCAGACCGGCACCCGGCGGGCGCGTCGCAGCCCCACGAGCAGCACGATCGAGCCGAGCATCAACCCCACCACGAACAGCGCGATCAGGGTGATCAGCAGCGGGTACCGCTCGGATGCTCGGTCCAGGGCTTCGAGCTCGGGCCCAGGTGTGCCGGCCGTGTCGAAGAGTGCGTAGGGCGAGTAGAAGGCCACCAGGTGCCCCACCGACGCCAACGCGCCGACGCCGACGAGGACGGCGCCGGTGGTCGTGGACCGGGCTCCGCGGCCGTGCGCGCTGGCGACCAGGCCCGCGACGCCGGGCATGAAGCAGAAGGCCGCCGCAACTGCGAGCAGGCCCGCGGCGAGCCAGGCCCCTGGATGGTCCCCGACCGCTTCGGTGATGGCGACGGCCGACGGGGTGCCCGAGGGCTCGACCAGCCGCCGCAGCAGGTCACCGAGCGTGAGGAACAGTGGGCCGAGCACGAGGCCCGCGGCTGCGATTCGGGTGTGAGTTGAGTTCGTCATGGCTCGAGACTGCGGCGTCGGCGCCTCCGGCGCGTCGGCCTGGGTGACGACGGCCGTCCCCCGCGCGGCGGAGGTGTCTCCCCCGCGATGTTGACCCGCCGCGTCGTGAGCGCCCCTAGCATCACTGCATGGCCCGCCTCTCGCTCCCCACTCCGATGGGCCGGCTCGCCCTTTCGGACGTGGTGCTTGCGCTGGCCCTGTGCGTCCTCGCGGTCGGGGGCTTGGTGAGCGGCCAGGTCGACGAGAGGCCCTTCACGATCACGGGTCCGATCGCGATCGCGAGCACGCTGTCCGTAGCGGCACGCACGCGCTTTCCCCTCGCCGTCACGGCGCTCGTCTCTGTCCTCACGGTGGTCCAGGCACTGGCCGCCGGTGGTTCGTCCAACACGCTCTGGTCCCTCGTGGTGTTCCTGGTGGTCTCCTACACCGTGGCCGCAGAGCGCGACGAGGGCTGGGCGCTGGTGGGCTTGGCACTCGTGCTCGGCTCGCAGTTCCTGTGCGAGTGGATCGACCACGGCTCGGACTACCCGTTCGACACGCTCGTCTTCGGGGGCGTCTGGTTGTTCGGCCGAGGGACCCGCACCTGGCGGAACCAGGCGACGTACGCCGAGGAGCACCGTCACGACCTGGCCCGGCTGGCCGTGGCCGCGGAGCGCACCCGGATCGCCCGGGAGCTGCACGACGTCGTGGCACACAGCCTCAGCGTGATCGCCGTGCAGGCCGACGCTGCCGAGGCCGCGCTCCTCAAGCAGCCCGCGCGAGCGGTTGCTCCGATGCGGGCCATCAGGGACAGCGCCCGGGAGGCGCTGGTGGACATGCGTCAGCTGCTGCACGTGCTGCGCACCGACGACGACACCGACGGCGTCGCCGGCCCGACGGACCTGGAGCCCGCACGCGGAATTGCCGACCTCCCCCAGCTCGTCGCCGGCCTCCGGGCAGCAGGGCTTCCGATCGACGCCGATATCCGCGCGGACGAGGGGCTCTCCTCGGGACTCGAGCTGGCCGCGTTCCGGATTGCCCAGGAAGGGTTGACCAACGTGCGCAAGCACGCCGGCAACGTCCCGACGCGCCTGCTCGTCGCTCGCGACGACGACACACTGCAGGTCGAGGTGCACAACGATCCCCCCGGCAACGCGTCGCCGCTGGACCCCGCGCTGTCGACGGGGCACGGGCTTCTCGGTGTGCGCGAACGCGTCGACGCCGCGGGCGGCACCATGGTGGCCCGACCCACGCCCACGGGCGGGTTCTCGCTGGTCGCGTGCCTCCCGCTGGAGCCGGTGGCCGGGGCGCGTCCATGAGCGAGACCCCGATCACGGTCCTCATCTGTGACGACCAGGAGCTGGTCCGCGCCGGTCTGCGGCTGATCCTCGACCTCGAGGACGACATCGACGTGGTGGGCGAGGCCGGGGACGGACACGAGTGCCTGCGGCGCACGGCCGAGCAGCACCCACAGGTGGTGCTGATGGATGTCCGCATGCCACAGCTGGACGGCATCGCCACCACCCGCAGGTTGGTCGAGGCCGGGTCGTCGAGCCGGGTGTTGATGCTGACCACCTTCGACCTCGACGAGCTGGTGTACGCCGCGATGGCCGCCGGCGCCAGCGGCTTCCTGCTCAAGGACGTGCCGCGAGAGCAGCTCGTGGCTGCGGTCCGCATGGTCGCGCAGGGGGACGCGATCCTGGCGCCGGTGCTGGTGCGGCGGCTCGTGGAGCAGTTCGTCGCTGCTCCACCACCCTCGCGCGACCCGCCCGCTGCGCTGGCGGCGCTGAGCGAGCGCGAGCTCGAGGTCTTCACGCTGCTCGCGCGGGGTAGGTCGAACGCCGAGATCGCCGCGGAGCTCTTCCTCGGCGAGGCCACTGTGAAGACCCACGTCGCGCGCGTCCTGGCGAAGCTCGACCTGCGCGACCGGGTCCAGGCCGTGGTCCTCGCCTACGAGGTCGGGTACCTCCGGCCGGGCCAGAGCCGCGACTGACCGGCTTGCCTCACACACCGGACCGGGCCGCCAGGGCGCCGGTGAGGACGTCGACGAGGTGGTCGACGAACCGCTGGTGGGACATCCGCTGACGTTGGCCGGCCTCGACCGAGCGGGCCCGCGCCGCCAGGGCACCGGTCAGGAAGATCACCATCAGCGCCACTCGTTCACGCGCCAGCTCCGGTCCGATGCGCTCGCCCAGGCGACGGGTCAGCGCCTCGAGCTGGGTCCCGATGACCGTGCCCTGCAGCGGCGCCGCCTGACGCCCTGAGCCCACACCCGACCAGTCGGCCAGCTGCTCCATGATCCGCAGGAAGTCACGCCCGTCGTCGGTGGCCAGCAGGTCGGCGGTCGGATCGACGATCGCCTCGACGAGGCTGCGCAGGCTGGACCCGCGAGGCGGCAGGGCGCGATGCTGGTCCATGGCCGCCACGTGCTTGGCCACGATGGCGTCGAGCAGCCCCTGTCGGGAACCGAAGTGGTAGCCCACGGCCGAGTCGTTGGCCTGGCCGGCATCGCGCACGACGTCGGACAGGCGCGCGCCGGCGACACCCTCCCTGGCGAACCGCTGCTCGCCCGCCCGGACGAGACGGGTGCGGGTGAGGGTTGCATCCCGTGGCATGACAACGCAGACTAACGGAGTCCGTTAGTAACGGCTCTTGTTAATAACAGCCTTCGTTGGTGAGCTGATGTCGACCGCAGTGTTCGATCCGCTGGATCCCGCGTTCGTCGCGGACCCCTATCCCGGGTACGCCTGGTTGCGTGACCACGAGCCCGTGCACCACCACCCGAGGGACCACCGAGCGCCGGCGTTCTGGGCACTGTCCCGGTTCGACGACGTCTGGCACGCGGTACGCCGCCCGGACGTGTTCTCCTCTGCTTCCGGGCTCACCTTCTTCGAGGACGAGATCGGCCAGCTCGGGCTGCCGCCGACGATCGTGATGCTCGACCCGCCGGTGCAGACCCGGCTCCGAGCCCTGATCGGGCGTGGCTTCACGCCTCGGCACGTGACCCGGCTGGAGGACGGTATCCGCACCTTCGTGCGCGCCCGGGTCGTGGAGATGACGCGTCGCGCGGCCGAGGGGGAACCCGTCGACCTGCACAGTGACTACTCCTCGACCGTCCCGACCTTCGTGCTCGCCGAGCTGTTCGGCCTGCCGGAGGCCGACCGGGAGCGGTTCGGCCCCTGGGTGCGGACGCTGACCCGACTCCAGAACGACGGGTTCGATGCCAACGCCCTGGTCGGTTCCGATGGGCGGGACGCCGACGCGGCAGCGGGTGCGCAGGTGGTCGGCGAGATGTTCGAGTACTTCACCGCCGCGATCGCCGCCGCGCGCAGGGACCCTGGTGACGACCTGCTCGGTCGACTGGTCACGGCGGAGATCGACGGTGAACGACTCTCGGACTGGGACGTCCTCGGCTTCTGCTTCGTCGTCGTGGCCGGCGGCGCCGACACGACGGCCGGCCTGATCTCGCACACGGTCCTGCTCACCGGGGAGGAGATGCACCAGCGCGAGGCCGTGCTCGCCGACCCGGCACTGCTGCCCAACGCGCTCGTCGAGTGCCTGCGCCACGAGTCGTCGGTCCAGGCGCTGGCCCGCACCACCCTGAGGGACGTGGAGGTCGACGGCGTCGTGATCCCGGCCGGCGAGAAGGTGCTGATGCTCTACGGCTCCGGCAACCGCGACCCGCGCGAGTTCGGCGAGACCGCCGACCGTCTCGACGTACGACGCCACATCGACCGGCACCTGGCCTTCAGCAGCGGGCCGCACTTCTGCATCGGCAACCACCTCGCCCGGTTGCAGGCCCGCGTGGCGGTCGAGGAGCTCTTCGCCGCGCACCCACACGTGCGGGTGGACCCGACGGGCGGGGTGCGCCACCAGTCGGCGTTCGTGCGGGGGTGGGTCTCGCTGCCCGCGCACGACCTGGGCCCACCGGCGAGCTCCGAGCGGTGAGGGGCGGGGTCACTTCTTCCGGGTGAGGAAGGCCGTCATCGCCTCGCGGGCCTCCTCGGAGCCGAACAGGCGGGCACTCAGCGCCGCCATGTCGTCGGCCTGGGAGTCGATGCGCTCGAGCAGGTCACGGGCCAGGAGCGCCTTGGTCTCCCGAAGTCCCTGGGGATGGGCCTTCTTCAGCTCCCGGCACACCTCGGCCACCGCGTCGTCGAGCGCGTCGGCGGGCACCGCCCGGGTCACCAGCCCCATCCGCGCGGCCTCGGCGGCGTCGAAGCTGCGACCGGTCAGGAAGGTCTCGGCGGCGGCACGGCTGGTGAGCCGGGGCAGCACGGTCAGCGAGATGACCGCCGGCGCCAGCGCCAACCGGCTCTCGGTGAAGGCGAAGGTGACCTCCTCGCTGCACAGCACCACGTCGCTGGAGGCCACGATGCCCAGGCCGCCCGCACGCACCGGGCCGGCGAGGCGCGTGACCACCGGCAGGGCGTGGGAGACGAGGCGCCGCTGGAGGGAGACCAGCGCCTTGGTGCCCTCGTCCATGCCGGCGCCCGCCGCCTCACCGAGGTCGGCGCCGGAGCAGAAGACCCGGTCCGCGGACCGGACCAGCACCACGCGCGCGTCCGGGTCCTGCTCCGCCCGGTCCAGGGCGTCGAACAGCTCGCCGACCAGCTTGCGCGAGAGCGCGTTGCGGTTGTGCGGCGAGTCCAGCGTGATCGTGGCGACCCCGTCGGCGAGGTCGAAGTGCACCAGCTCGGTCGGCTCCTCGGTCATCGTGACTCCTCTACGGCGGGGGGTGGGTGGGGTTTGGGTGGCGAGGCGGAGCTCGGGGTCAGTAGGACTTGGGCAGGCCCAGGGAGTGCATGCCGACGAAGTTCAAGATCATCTCCCGGCTGACCGGGGCGATCCGGCCGGCACGAGCCGCGACGAGGAGGCCGGCCACGCCGTACTCCTGGGTGATGCCGTTGCCGCCGTGGGCCTGCACCGCGCGGTCGGCCGCGTCGCAGGCTGCCTCGGCAGCGGCGTACTTCGCCATGTTCGCCGCCTCGCCCGCCCCGCTGTCGTCGCCGGCGTCGTAGAGCGCGGCCGCCTTCTGGGTCATCAGCCGGGCCAGCTCGATCTCGATCTTCGACTGCGCCAACGGGTGCGCGATGCCCTGGTGCGAGCCGATCGGGGCACCCCAGACCTCGCGCTCCTTGACGTAGGAGGTCGCCTTGTCCAGCGCGTAGCGGGCCAGGCCGGTGGAGAACGACGCCGCCATGATCCGCTCGGGGTTGAGCCCGGCGAACAGCTGCACCAGCCCGCCGTCCTCGTCGCCGACCAGCGCGTCGGCGGGCAGCCGGACGTCGTCGATGAACACCTGGAACTGCTGCTCGGGGCTGACGATCTCCATCGGGATGGGCGTGAAGGTGAAGCCCGGCGCGTCGGTGGGCACGACGAACAGGCAGGGCTTGAGCCTGCCGGTCCGCGCGTCCTCGGTGCGCGCGACCACGAGCACGTTCTTCGCCTCGTCGACACCGGAGATGTAGATCTTCTGGCCCTTGAGCAGCCACTCACTCTGCCCGTCGGAGGTGGCGTCGCGGCGGGCCGTGGTGGTGATGTTGTGCGAGTTGGTGCCGGCGTCGGGCTCGGTGATCGCGAAGGCCATCGTCTCGGTGCCGTCGCAGATGCCGGGGAGCCACCGCCGCTTCTGCTCCTCGGTGCCGAAGCGGCCGATCACGGTGCCGCAGATCGCGGGCGAGACCACCATCATCAGCAGCGGGCAGCCCTGCGCGGCCAGCTCCTCGCACACCGCCGCGACGTCCCCGATGCCGCCGCCACCGCCGCCGTGCTCCTCGGGGATGTTGACGCCGAGGTAGCCGGCCTTGCCGATCGCCAGCCACAGGTCGGTGGTCTTCGCGCCACTGCGCGCCTGCCGGGCGAAGTACTCCCGGCCGTAGGTGGCCGCCAGCTTGGCCACCTCCCGGCGCAGGGTCTGGCGCTCCTCGGACTCGGTGAAGCTGTTCATGCCTGGTCTCCTCTGGTCTGCGGGTCGGTCGGGGTCGTCGAAGGGTTCGAGTCGGGTGGGTCGTCGGGCGGGTCGTCGGACGGGTGGTCGGACGGGTCGTCGGACGGGTCGTCGGACGGGGAGACCACGGCAAGGACGTCACCCGCCGCGACCTGGCGCCCCACCGCGACGAGGTCGCCGACGACGCCGTCGGTCGGCGCGGTGATCGTGTGCTGCATCTTCATCGCCTCCAGGACCAGCACAGCGTCGCCGGCGCGCACGCTGCCGCCGGACTCCACCGCCACCTTGACCACCGAGCCGGGCATCGGCGCGAGCAACGACCCGGAGGCCACCGCCTCGGCGGGGTCGAGGAAGCGGGGCAGGACGCGCAGCTCGACCGACCCGGTCGGGTCGTCGACCGCGACGCGGTCCCCGGCCACGCGCACGTCGAAGCGAGCGGTCACCCCGGCGACCTCGAGCACGACCGCGTCGGGGGCCGCGGAGACCACCCGGACGTCGGGGTCTGCTGCGGCATAGCCGTCGCGGCCCCCGTGCCACTCCACGACGTGCTCCTGCCGCGCGGCGCCGGTCGAGCCGAGGCCGCCGGCCGCACCGGCAGGCACCAGCGTGGTCCGCTGCGGCTGGGAGACCACGTTGCGCCAGGCGACCGGGACCCCCGCCTGCACCCGGCGCCGCAGCCGGTCCGCCTCCGCGAGGGCGAGGGCGGCGGCCAACAGCTGGTGTGCGGAGGGGTCGGCGCGCGCGCTCGACTCGACCACCGAGGTCCGGGCGAAGAAGTCGGTGCCGACCTGGCCGGACAGGAACGTCTCGTCGCGCAGCACGGCCACCAGGAGGTCCCGGTTGGTGACCACGCCGTGGATCCGGGCCCGCGCGAGCGCACTGGCCAGCATCCGCGCGGCCTCGCGTCGCGTCGGCGCCCAGGCCACCACCTTGGCCAGCATCGCGTCGTAGTACGTCGAGACCTCGCTGCCGCTCTCGAAGCCGGAGTCGACGCGGATCCCGTGCCGGTCGAGGGCGAACCGACCCGCGCTCGCCGGCACCTCGAAGGTGACCAGCCGCCCGCTCTGCGGCTGCCAGTCGTGGGCCGGGTCCTCGGCGTAGAGGCGCACCTCGATCGCGTGACCGTGCGGGCCCTGCACGTCGACGTCGAGGGCGGCCCCCTGCGCGACCCGCAGCTGGAGCTCCACCAGATCGAGGGCGACCCCGTCGACGGTGACGGTGGCCTCGGTGACCGGGTGCTCGACCTGGAGCCGGGTGTTCATCTCCAGGAAGAAGAAGCGCTCGCGCTCGGCGTCGTAGAGGAACTCCACCGTCCCGGCCCCCACGTAGGCGATCGCCTCGGCGGCCCGGCGGGCCGCGGTGTGCATCGCCTCGACGACGGAGGCGTCGAGGTCGGGGGCCGGCGCCTCCTCCACGACCTTCTGGTGGCGACGCTGGACCGAGCAGTCGCGCTCGCCCAGGACCAGCACCGTGCCGTGGCGGTCTCCCACCACCTGCACCTCCACGTGTCGACCGTGCTCGAGGAACGGCTCGACGAAGACCGTGCCGTCCCCGAAGGCCGAGGACGCCTCGGCCCGGGCCCCCTCGACGTCACCGGCGAGCGCCTCGAGCGTGCGCACCACCCGCATGCCGCGCCCGCCGCCGCCCGCGGAGGCCTTGACCAGCACGGGCAGGTCGTCCGCCGCCACTGCGGAGGGCTCCAGCTCGGTGAGCACCGGGACCCCGGCGTCGGCCATCAGCTTCTTGGCGGCCACCTTCGAGCCCATCGCCTCGATCGCGTCGGGGTCCGGGCCTACCCAGGTCAGCCCCGCCTCGAGGACGGCCCGCGCGAAGGCGGCGCTCTCGGAGAGGAACCCGTAGCCCGGGTGCACCGCGTCGGCACCGGTGCGCCGGGCCGCCTCGAGCAGGAGGTCGACGCGCAGGTAGGTCTCGGTGGGGCTGTCGCCGGGAAGACGCACGGCGGCGTCGGCCTCGCGGACGAACGGCAGGTCGGCGTCCGCGTCGGAGTGCACGGCCACCGTCTCGATGCCGAGCCGGCGGCAGGTCGCGAAGACCCGGCGGGCGATCTCGCCCCTGTTCGCCACGAGAAGTCGCTGGATCACTGGAGCCTCACATCCGGAAGACGCCGTAGCCCTCGGCGCCCTTCCACGTCGTCTTGGAGATCACCGAGAGGCAGATGCCCAGGACGGTGCGGGTGTCGCGCGGGTCGATCACCCCGTCGTCGTACAGCATCCCGGAGAGGAAGAACGGCAGGCTCTGCTCCTCCACGCTGGCCTCCACGAAGTCGCGCATGCCCTGGTCGGCCTCCGCGTCGTACTCCTTGCCCTTCGCCTCCGCGGCCGCGCGGGCGACGATGCTGAGCACCCCGGCGAGCTGGGCCGGGCCCATCACCGCCGACTTCGCGCTCGGCCAGGTGAACAGGAAGCGGGGGTCGTAGGCGCGGCCGTTCATGCCGTAGTTCCCCGCACCGTAGGACGCCCCCATGATGATCGAGATGTGCGGGACGCTGCTGTTGCTGACCGCGTTGATCATCTGCGCGCCGTGCTTGATGATCCCGCCCTGCTCGTACTCCTTGCCGACCATGTAGCCGGTCGTGTTGTGCAGGAACAGCAGGGGTACGTCGACCTGGTTGGCCAGCTGGATGAACTGGGTCGCCTTCTGGGCCTCCTCGGAGAACAAGACGCCCTGGGCGTTGGCGAGGATGCCGACCTGGTGGCCGTGGATCTTCGCCCAGCCGGTGACCAGCGAGCTGCCGTAGAGCGGCTTGAACTCGTCGAACACCGCTCCGTTGTCCTCGGACACGCCGTCGGCGACCAGGGCGATCACCTCGCGCGGGTCGAACGGCTCCTTCAGGTCGGTCGGGATCAGGTCGAGGAGCGCGTCACCGTCGCCTTCCGGCTCACTGAAGCGTGGTCTCGACTGACCACTCGCTTCGCTCGCTGCTCGACCACCCTGCCGCTGCCGGTTGAGCCGGGCGACGATCCGGCGACCGATCCGCAGCGCGTCGTACTCGTCCTGGGCGAGGTAGTCGGCGAGCCCGGAGGTGCGCGCATGCATCTCCGCCCCGCCGAGCGACTCGTCGTCGGACTCCTCACCGGTGGCCATCTTCACCAGCGGCGGACCGCCGAGGAACACCTTCGCCTGCTCCTTGACCATCACCGTGTAGTCGCTCATCCCGGGGACGTAGGCACCGCCGGCGGTGGAGTTGCCGAAGACCAGCGCGACCGTGGGGACCTTGGCGGCCGAGGACCGGGTGATGTCGCGGAAGAGCCGACCGCCGGGGATGAAGATCTCCTTCTGCGTCGGCAGGTCGGCGCCCCCCGACTCGACGAGGGCGATGGTCGGCAGGTCGTTCTCCTCGGCGATCTGCGAGGCCCGGAAGATCTTCTTGACCGTCCACGGGTTGCTCGCCCCACCCTTCACCGAGGGGTCGTTGGCGGTGATCATGCACTCGACACCCTCGATGACACCGATGCCGGTGACCACGCTCGCCCCGACCGTGAAGTCCGATCCCCAGCCGGCCAGGGGGCTCAGCTCGAGGAAGGCGCTGCCCGGGTCGACCAGCAGCTCGATCCGCTCGCGGGGCATCAGCTTGCCCCGCTGGTGGTGCCGAGCGACGTACTTCTCCCCGCCGCCGGCCACCGCCTTGGCGTGCTCGGTCTCGAGCTCGGCGAGCTTGGCCAGCATCGACTGCCGGCGCTCCCCTCCGGGGGCCGGGTCGCCCGGACCGGTCGCGGCCGTCGAGACCGCCCCCGAGGTCATGGCGTGTAGCCCAGCAGGCGGGCGGACAGGTCGGTCAGCACTTCGGTCGCTCCTCCTCCGATGCCCAGGATCCGGGCGTCGCGGTAGTGCCGCTCGACCTCGCTCCCGTGCATGTATCCGTTGCCGCCGTGCAGCTGCACGGCCTGGTCGACGACGTACGAGCACGCCTCGACGGCGGTCTGCTTGGCCAGGCACGCCTCGGCGACGACCCGCCCCTGGTCCGCGGGGGTGCCCTCGACGTGGCTGCGGGCGACGTGGCGGGTGTAGACACGGGCCGCGTCGACCCGCCGGTGCATCTCCACCAGCCGGTGCCGCACGACCTGGTTGGCGAGCAGCGGCCTGCCGAAGGTCTCGCGCTCGCGGCAGTACGCCGCGGTCAGCTCCAGGCAGCGCGCAGCGATGCCGTAGCCATGCACCGCCAGGGCGATCCGCTCGACGACGAACTGCTCGGCGATCAGGTAGAAGCCGGCGTTCTCCGCGCCCACCAGGTTGGCAGCCGGGACCCGGGCGGCGACGAACGACAGCTCCGCGGTGTCCGAGCAGTGCCAGCCCATCTTGGGCAGGGAGCGGTCGACGGTGAAGCCGGGCGTGCCCTTCTCGACGACCAGCAGGCTCACGCCCGCGTGCCCGGCCCCGCCCGTGCGCACCGCCGTGGTGACGAAGTCGGCGCGGACCCCGCTGGTGATGAACGTCTTGGCGCCGTTGACGACGTAGGAGTCGCCGTCACGCACCGCCGTCGTCCGGATGCCCGCGACGTCGGAGCCACCGCCCGGCTCGGTGACCGCCAACGACCCGATCCTCTCCCCCGCGAGGGTCGGGCGGACGAAGGCGTCCACCTGCTCGGGGGTCCCGTGGGCCGCGATGTGAGGCAGCGCGATGCCGCCGGTGAACAGGGCCGCGGCCAGTCCCGAGGACCCGCCGGCCTCGAAGAACGCCTCCTGCATCGCCACCGAGTCGAACAGGTCCCCACCCTGCCCGCCGACCTCCTCGGGGAAGGAGATGCCGAGCAGCCCCGCCCTCGCCGCCGCGAGATGCAGCTCGGGCGGCGTCTGGCCGGCGTCCTCCCACTCCTGGAGGTGCGGACCGACCTCTCGTCGTACGAACTCGCGGGTCGTCTCCTGGAGCGCTCGTTGCTCCTCGGTCCACTCCGTCGTCATCGCACTCCCCGTCGAAAACTGCCACTTCCCGTCCGTCGCAACGCACGGGGAGTGGCGGTTTCACTGGGTCCCCAGTGAAACTGCCACCCCGTCACAACAGCTCCTGCGGGACGTTGACGAGGCGGGAGCGGATCCACTCGCCGAGGGCCTTGGCCTGGGGGTCGAAGCGGGTGCTGGCGGCGACGCCGTCGCCGAGGAGGCCGCGCAGGAGGACGTTGACGCCGTGCAGGTTGGGCAGGGCGAAGATCTCGACGTCGAGGTCGGCGGCCTCGGGGACGAGCTGGCGGACGCGGTCCACGGTGAGGAACTGGCGCAGCCACTGGGCCTGCTCCTGCTGGTGCTCCCCGGCCCGGACCCACAGGCCGACGTTGGCGTCACCGCCCTTGTCGCCGGACCGGGCGTGCACGAAGGTGCCCAGCGGCAGTCGCCGGGTGATCGCATCGTCGGGGACGCCCGGGATCGGGTCGGTCTGGGCGGGCTCGTGCTTGGGCCGCGGCGCGGGCTGCTCGGCGACGACCGCGTCGGGGACCACCTCGGTGCTGCCGTCGGGCAGGTGCACGGTGTGCTCGACGGCGTCGCGGTCGACGTACGCCGCTCGGTAGATGCCGTACGGCGAGGCCTGGCCGGGCGGTGCGGTCAGCGTGAACCCGGGGTAGGAGGCGAGCGCGAGCTCGACCCCGGCGGCGGTGAACGCCTTGCCGACCGCCGTGGCGGACTCGTCCTTGACCACGCAGCGCAGCAGGCAGGAGGCGCCCTCCTCGGTCTCGGCGTCGGGCTCGGGCCGGCGGCTGCTCGACCACGTCACCGAGGACGCCTCGATCCGGGGCTCGAGCTGGGCGCGCAGCCAGGCGGACTTCTCCTCGACGTCGAGCCCGGTGAGCACGAACTCCAGCTGGTTGCGGTAGCCGCCGAGCTCGTTGACGCAGACCTTCAGCCGGGCCGGCGGGGGGAGCCCACGGGTGCCGGAGATGCGCACCCGGTCCGCGCCGTCGGGGGTGAGCTCGATCGTGGTGAGGTCCACGGTGACGTCCGGTCCGAGGTAGTGCTGGGTCTGCACCTCATACATCAGCTGGGCCGTCACGGTGTCGACCGAGACCAGCCCGCCGGTGCCCTCGTGCTTGGTGACCACGCTGCTGCCGTCCGCGGCGATCTCGGCCACCGGGAAGCCCAGGGGGGTGGCGTCGCGCGGCAGGTCGAGGAAGCCGGAGAAGTTGCCGCCGGTGGCCTGGGTGCCGCACTCGAGCACGTGACCGGCCACCACCGCTCCGGCCAGCTCGTCGTGCTGTGCTGGTGACCAGCCGTGCCGCCAGGCGGCCGGGCCGACGACGAGCGAGGCGTCGGTCACCCGGCCGGTCACGACGATGTCGGCACCGGCCTCGAGCGCCCGGGCGATCCCGAAGGCGCCGAGGTAGGCGTTGGCGGTGAGTGCCCCCGCGAAGCCGAGCTCGGCTGCTCGTGGGGCGAGGTTGTCGCCGTCGACCCACGCGATCCGCGGCTCGAGGCCCTGCTCCTCGGCCATCGCGCGCAGCCTCTCCGCCAGACCGGCGGGGTTGAGCCCGCCGGCGTTGGCGACGAGGCGCACACCTTGCTCCAGCGCCAGCCCCAGGCAGTCGCCCACCTGGGTCGCGAAGGTGCGCGCGTAGCCCAGGGAGGGGTCCTTGAGCTGGTCGCGGCCCAGGATCAGCATGGTCAGCTCGGCGAGGTAGTCGCCGGTGACGACGTGGAGCCGTCCCCCTTCGAGCAGCTCGCGCATCGCCGACAGGCGGTCTCCGTAGAAGCCGCTGCAGTTGCCCACCCGCAGGTCCTCGGTCATCGTGCGGCCTCCCGTCCGGTGCCCGGCGGACCGGCGAACGCCTGCGCGAGGTCCAGCCACCTCTCCGCGTCCGGGCCGGTGGCCACGAGGCCCAGGTCGTCGCGGTGCCGCCGTTGGGTGACCCGGAGGCAGAAGTCGTACGCCGGGCCGCGCACCGTCTGGGCCGCGTCGGGGGGACCCCACTCCCACACCTCGCCGGAGGGAGCCACCAGCTCGATCCGGAACGCCTCGGCGGGTGGCTCCAGCTCGTGCACCCCGAAGGCGAAGTCACGGGTGCGCACTCCGAGGTGGGCCACGTGCCGGATCCGGTCGGTGGGCTGCGGGACCTGGCCGAGCGCCTCGGCGATGTCGAGCCCGTGCGCCCAGGTCTCCATGAACCTGGCGGTGGCCATCGAGGTCGGACTCATCGGCGGTCCGAACCACGGCATCTTCTCCCCCGACGGGTAGTCGCTCAGGGTCTGCCGCAGCGCCGGCCGGGCGCGCCGCCAGCGGGCCAGCAGCGCCGCGGGCTCGGCCCGGCCACCGGCGAGCGCCTGGGCGTCGACGAAGCCGGCGGGGTCCGCGAGCGCCTCGAGCACGAGGGCGTCCCACGCCTCCTGGTCGGTCGCGGCGACCACGGCCACCTCGTCGGTCCACGCGAGGTGGGCGACCTGGGTCGCCACGTCCCACCCGGCTGCCGGGGTGGGTGTGTGCCAGCCGGCGGCGTCGAGGGGGGCGACCAGCGCCTCCAGCGCGTCGCCCTCGGCGGCGAGGTCCGCGAGGACCTGGTCGAGGAGGCTCATCGGTGCACCAGCTCCGTGTCGAGGGTGTGCGCCCAGGCATCGAGGATGCGCCGGCGCCGGTCTGCGTCGTCGGTGATCGTGTTGGCCAGGCCGAGGCCGCGGACCAGGTCGAGCGTCGCCTGCACCAGCTCGCGCACGCGCGGACGGGTCTCGTCGACTCCCAGCGCCTCGACGGCGATCCGGTGGGCCTCGCGACCGACCCGCTGCTCCAGGGGGACGACGGCCGCGTGCAGCATCGCGTCGCTGCGGGCCGCGACCCAGAGCTCGAGGGCGGCGGTGAACACGGGGCTGGTGAAGTGGTCGGCGAACATCTCCAGCACCGCGCGGGTGCGCCGCTTCCCGGTCGGCAGCGTCTGCGCGGCCTCCCGCAGCTCCTCACCGCGCAGCTCGCTGAGGTGCTCGACGGCGGCGACGACCAGGTCGTTCTTGGTCGGGAAGTGGTGCAGCTGCGCTCCCCGGCTGACCCCGGCTCGCTGGGAGACCACCGTGGTCGAGGTGCCGCTCCAGCCGTGCTCGACGAGGCAGTCGACCGTGGCCTCCATCAGGCGCTGCCGCATGGCGCGGGTGCGTTCCTCCTGCGGCACGCGCGGCGGGGACACCTTCGCGTTGCTCACCCGAGCATGGTGGCCCCCGAAGAACAAACAGTCAAGCCTGACTTTTTAGTCGGCGCGCCCTACCTCCGCCCAGGGTTCGCGCTCACCGCGGCGAGGACTCCAGCCGGAGCGCCAGGGTCGGGCAGGTGCGTACGGCGGCCCGGGCCTCGGACTCCAGACCGGCGGGCACGGCACGGGTCACCAGCGGGTAGCCCCACTCGTCGAGGTCCACCACCTCCGGCAGCAGCTCGTGGCAGAACCCGCGCGCACGGCAGGCGGGCCAGTCCACCCGCAGCTGCCGCGTGCCGGTGCTCATCGCCCCACCTCGACGAGGGTGTGCCCGGAGATGCCGTGCCGGCACCCGCCCCGCGCGTGGGCCGTGACGTCGTCGGGAAAGGCAGCCACCAGGGAGCCGACCAACCGTGCCGTCCCGTCGGGGTGGGCACAGGCGCCACGGCCGGTGACCAGCCGCCCCACCTGCTCCACACGGGCCGGGCCGCCGCTGCCCCTCGCCAGGTCGGCCACGGCGGCGGCCAGCGCGGGGAGCCCGTTGAGGCAGGGCCCGCAACGCCCGGCACTCTGCGAGGCCAGGTAGGCGGTGATCCGCGCCGTCATGGTCACCGGACACTCACCCTCGGCGAGCGGGATCACCGCACCGGCACCCAGCGGCACCCCTTGCGCCTTCATCCGGTCTCGGTCCACGGGCAGGTCGGCGAGGTGCTGCCGGGTCGTCCACGCGCCGTGGTAGCCGCCCACGAGCAGCGGCTGGTCACCCGACGGCAGGACGTCGCCCCAGGCCGCCCCCTCGGCGACCTCGAGGACCAGCGGCCGACTCTCACCGTCCCAGGTGAGGAGGGTCGTCGGCTCGGCCGCGGCGCTCCCGGGAAGCAGCCGGGCAGCGACCTGGGCCCACGTCTCCGCGTTGGACAGGAGGGTCGGGCGGCCGTGGTGCCCGTGGTGCGCCTCGGGGGACCACGCCGACACGGGCAGGTTCGGACGCCCGGCCATCAGCTCGAGGACGGCCCGGGCCTGACCGGCGACGAACCGGTCCTCCGCCTCGTGCAGGGTGAAGCGGATCCGCTCAGGGCGCTCGTCCACGGCGCGTCGCAGGGCGTCGAGCACGAGCCCCCGTTCGCCGGGAACGACCACGTGGACCTCCCGGCAGCTCAGGGCCCGGGCGACCAGGACCGCGCCGTCGAGGACCAGGTGGGGCCGCACCAGCCCGAGGACGGTGTCCTTGCGGGAGGCCGGCTCCCCCTCGCTGAGGTTGACCACGACGACCGGACGGCGGCGTCCCTGCGCCACCACCTGGAGCTTGACGGCGAACGGGAACCCCGCGCCGCCCCGGCCGCGCAGGTCCCAGCCGCCGACCAGCCGGAGCAGGGTGCTGCGGTCCAACACCGGCAGCGCACCGAAACGTGCCCGGTGCGCGGCAAGGCCCGGACCCTCGGCACAGCCGGCGAGGAGTCGGGCGCCCTCGTCGACGAGCACCGGCTTCATCGCACGCCGCCCAGCCGCCGCTCGGCCCGCTGGGGCAGCGCCACCACCGCAGCCCGCAGGACGAGCACGAGTCCGAGCAGTCCGACGCAGGCGAGCGTGAGCGCGCGCGCCCAGCCGGTGTGCGCGTCGGTGCCGATGCCCACGCCGTGAACCACCGCCGCCGCCCAGCCCACGTAGCCGAGCAGGTGCACCGCCCGCCAACCACGGTGGCCCAACCGCGTCCGGACCAGGCTGGTCGCGACCACCACCGCGATCACGTCGAGGGCAACGGCGCCGAGTCCCAGCCAGACCGGCCGATAGGAGGCCCCGAAGGGCACGACGGCCTGCCACCAGCGGATGTCCACGAAGGAGTCGAGGACGGCCGAGGACACGTGCGCGAGGAGCAGGGCCACCGTCAGCAGGCTGAGGTTGCGGTGCAGGGCCTGGGTCAGGAACCGCGGTACGCCGCGGCCGGCCCGCCCGAAGGTGGCGAGCACCCCGAGGACCAGCACCAGGGTGAGCAGGACGAGCAGGACGGTGCCGGTCGCCCGGTTCAGGTACCACAACAGTGCCGGGTCGTTCATCGGACGGCCTCCGGCCACGCACCGAGCCGTACGACGGCACCGTCGTGTGCCACCAGCCGGGCATCGACACGGCGCTCCTGGAGCCAGGAAGGCGCCTCCCGCCCCAGCACGATCGCCGCCGTGGCCGCCGCGTTGGCGGCCACGCAGGTGGGACCGGTGGCGGTCACGGTGCGCCACACCTCCGCTGCCGGGAGGGCGGTTCGCGGGTCGATCACGTGGTGGCGTACGGCGCCCCCGCTGCGCCACCGACGCACCATGGTGCTGGAGGTCGCCAGACCCCCACCGGTCAGCCACACCAGCTCCTCGGCGTCAGCGGCGTCGGGATGCTCCCGCACCTCGATCGGCCACGGGTCCGTCCCGGCCAGGGCGATGTCACCGCCGAGGCTGACGAGCGCACCCACCCCCAGGTGACGGCCGATGGTGGCGGCGGCGAGGTCGCTGGCCCACGCCTTGGCGGTGGAACCGAGGTCGAGCGCGGTGCCGACGGGGACCCGGATCCACTCCTCGCCGAGCTCGAGGCGCCGCCAGGCGCCGGGGTCGATGCGGGGATGATGCGCCGTAGGTCCGTGCGGGGCAAGCACGCCGAAGTCGCGGTCGTACCCCAGCTCGACCATGGTGCGGCCGAGCAGCGGGTCGACCAGCCCCGAGGTCTCCTCGGCGACCCTGACGGCAGCCGCGACCGCGCTGAGCAGCAGCGGGTCGACCGCCACCTGCCGTCCGGGGGCGCGGTTGGCCCGGCTCAGGTCACTGTCCGGCCGGAACCGGCTGCAGGTCCGGTCCACCTCCGAGAGCACCTCCCGCACCAGTCGTTCGGCCGCGGAGAGCAGCCGGGGGTCAGCCGTCGCCACGTGCACGTAGGTGCCCAGGGCGCGGAAGCGGGCCGCGGGCGCCGTGTCGGCGCGGCTGGAGCGCACGGCGGGTCCCGACGTCGTCATCTCAGGATCCCGAGGTCTTCGCCGGCTTCGGTGCCGGCGCCGGGGCCGGTGCGGGGGCGGGGGCCGCGCGCGGGGGGCGGGGCGGGGCCGAGTGGGTTGTCCGCACCGAGCCGCCACCGCCGCCGCCGGTGCCACCCCCGCTCGGGGCCGAGGAGACGCTCTGCGCACCGGCGCCAGCAGACGTGCTCAGCGACCCGCCGGTCCCGATGCTCCCGGTGCGCACCACGCGGGTGTCCACCACCGTGACCTCGCGCCGCTTCTTCCAGATCGTGCGGACCCGCTGCTCGCGGATCGGTGGGGCGGTCCGCTGCTGCCTCCATCGGGCCAGCGCCTGGCGCTGTGCCTGGTCGGCCTTGGCCTGCCCGGACGCCTGCTTGGCCGCCTGGTCGGCGGCGTGGTCACGGGCGGCGACCCCGGCCAGCCATCCGCAGCTGGTCAGCGTGCCCACCGTGGCCAGGCCGGTGGCCGCGGCGAGCGCGCGGCGGTAGCGGTCACGGGTGCGTGAGGTGTAGGTCATGCCCGGACTCTCACCCGCAGAACGCCAAGGGCGACTCAGAGAAGTGTTAAGTCCACGTCAGGAGCCGGCGGGTCGGCGCGCCGGGGGACGGCGAGGCGCTGGGCCGGGACCACGCCGCGAGCGCCGAGGCTTGAGGAAGAATTAGCGGTGGCACGACGTACCGATAGCCCGGCACGGCACAGGCTCCGGGCATGAAGACACTGACTGCCACCCTCTCTCTCATAGCCCTGGCGACCGGCACCACCGGCGCGGCCGCCGCCTACCTGAGCACCGCTCCGACCCCGGTGCCGAACCAGACCATCACCGCGGCGACCCCCGCACCACAGCCGCGCGTGACCACCCGGCCCGGAGTCCGGCTCAAGGTGCGCTTCCGGCGGTGCTCGGCGGGGGCCCGGCTCGAGCACGGGCGATGCGTACGACACGTGCTCCGCACGGTGGTCGAGCCGGCACCTGCCTCGACCGGCGCTTCTGGTGAGGCGCCCCGCCAGGTCGCGTCCAGGACCGGTGCGCACGCGCAGAAGTCCGAGCACCGGTCGCGGCACGAGTCCCGGGACGACTCCGCGCACCAGACCCCGAACGGTCCCGGGCACGACTCCGGGCAGGACTCCGGGCACGACTCCGGGCACGACTCCGACGGCTCCGGGCACGACTCCGGTCAAGACTCCGGTCAAAACTCCGGGCACGACGGGGCCCCCGAGGTCGATGACGACTGACCGGGCCCGCTCAGTCGCCGGGGCGGGAGGCAGGCAGGACGACCGTCACCCGGGTGCCCGCGCCGACCCCGCTGTGCACCTGCACGGTGCCCCCGACGGCGGCAAGCGTGCGCCGCACGATGTCGAGGCCGAGGCCGGTCGACCCGGGTCGCCCCCCGGGCCGGGCGGCCGGGTCCACCCCGCCCCCCTCGTCCGCGACCTCGAGGAGCAGCGAGTCCCCGCGACGGTGCAGGGCCACCGTGAGTCCGACGCCCTCCTGGGTGTGCGCGAAGACGTTGTCGACGAGGATGTCGACGACGTCCTGCAGGTCGGTGGCCGACATGTGGGCCCGCAACGGCGAGGCGTCGACCCGCGTGACCATCCGCCTTCCCTGGTCCTCGGCGAGCGGGCTCCAGAACGCGGTCCGTGCCCGGACCACCGCGGCGGCGTCACAGCTCGAGCCCATGTCCTCACGCACCGGTCGGCGGGCGTCGCGCACGATGGCGTCCACGCCGCGCTGCAGGGTCGCGATGTGCTCCTGCAGCCGGTCGGCCAACGCCGGGTCGGTCACCGACTCGGCGTCGAGCCGGAGCGCGGTGACCGGGGTCCGGAGCCGGTGGCTCAGGTCACCGGCAGCAGCACGCTCCGCCGCGAGCAGCTCGGTGATCCGCTCGGCCAGGGCGTTGAGGGCCTCCGCCAGGTCCTGGGTCTCCGCCGGCCCGCTCACCTCGGCGCGAGCCTCCAGGCGTCCGCCCCTGAGCCGGTGCGCCGTCTCGGCCAGGGCGACCAGCGGCCGGCTGATGTGCCGGCCCAGCCGGTCTGCGATCAGCAGGGCCAGGGCGAGCAGCGCCAAGCCGAGCACGATGATGCTCGTCCAGGCGCGCAGCACGCCGCTGTGCAGCTGGGTCGGGGTGACCCGGCTGACCACCACCTCCGTGCCGTCGGCCACCACGACGGGCAGCACGACCTTGCCTCCCTCGGAGTCCTTGACCGTGCTGGCACTCCCGGCCCGGGCCTCACGCACCGCCGGGTCCTCGAGGAGCCCGGGCGCGGGCGCACCGAGGATCTGGTCGTCCTCGAGGATCAGCGAGGTCCGGGCGAGCCCACGCTCGTCGGCGGCCTCCACCAGCGCCGGAAGCTGTGGGTCGTTGTCGAGGGTGGAGACCAGGATCGCGACGTTGCGAGCCTCCTGGTCCGCCGCCGCCATCGCACGGTCCTCGGCGAGGACCCGCACCAGCAGGCACAACGGGACGACGAATGAGATCACCACGGCCGAGGTCGTGGCCGCGACCAACCACGAGATCCGGCTGCGCATCAGTCGCCGCCGGAGCCAGGCTCGACGAGGCGCACCCCCACGCCGCGGACGGAACGCAGATACCTCGGCTGGGCCGCGGACTCGCCGAGCTTGCGGCGCAGCCACGAGAGGTGCACGTCGACGGTTCGGTCCGAGCCGCCGTAGGGCTGCTGCCACACCTCGGCGAGGAGCTCACGCCGCGTCACCACCTGGCCGCCGCGCCGGCACAGCAGGTGCAGCACGTCGAACTCCTTGCGCGAGAGCTCGACCGGCTCCCCGTCCAGGGTCACCGTGCGCGATCCCACATCCAGCACCAGCCCGCCGACGGTGTAGGTCTCGGGCTGCGCGTCGTCGGCCGTACGCCGGAGCACCGCCCTGATCCGCGCCTCGATCTGGCTGCTGCCGAACGGCTTGACCACGTAGTCGTCGGCACCGGCGTCGAGCGCCCGCACGAGGGTGGGGTCGTCGTCCTGCGCGGTGATCACGAGGATCGGGACCGAGACCGCGGCCCGGATCATCGGGATCAAGGTCAACCCGTCGACGTCCGGGAGGCCCAGGTCGAGGAGCACCGCCTCCGGCTGCTCCTTCAAGGTGGCCTCGAGCCCACTCATCCCCGTGGCTGCGACACTGACCGTGTGACCCCGGTCCGCGAGACTGCGGCGCAGGGCGCTGCGGATCGACTGGTCGTCCTCGACGATCAGGATCCTCGTCATGCGGGCACGCTAGCCGAACAGTCTGAGGACCACCGTCCCCGCGCCTGGGCGGGCCGGTCGTGAGCGTGCGGCGAGCACTCGCACTGGTGGCCTGGGCGCTGCTGGTGCTGGCGTGCTCGGCAGGGGTGTGGGCGGTGATCGCCGCGGCCGGCACCGACGTGACCACCTCGCCGCAGATTCCCAGCGCGACCACGAGCGCCGCGTCGGCGCCCAGGGGCGCCGCGAACAGCTCGCCGCCGACCTCACGACCGCGCACCACGTCTCCACCGCCCTCCTCGGGGCCGGCGCCGGCGCCTTCTGGCACCCCGTCCACCGACCGCCCCCGAGCCGGCGAGCCCGACCACCCGGCCCGGTCCAGCCAGGGACCGACCGAGGTCCGGCGCACCTGGCAGGGGCCGGCCGGTGCCGTCGTGGCGAGCTGCCGCGGCCGTGGGATCACCTTCGGCGGCGCACAGCCGAACTCCGGCTGGAGGATCGAGGTCGGCGACCGGGGACCCGAGCAGATCGAGGTGAAGTTCACGAGGTCCGGTGACGACGAGACCTCGGGAGAGGTCGAGCTCAAGGCACGCTGCGTCGGCGGTCAGCCTCAGTTCTCGACCCACGACGACTGACGTCGGCCGGCGCCCGCCCGTCTGCGCGACTGCCTGCGCTCCTTGCGGATCTCGGCGCGGTAGCCGTGGAAGTCGACCTCCATCGTGTGCCGCTTGGAGGCGACGAACCGCTTGCGCAGCCGCTCGTCGTACGCCGCGACCTGCCGGCGCATCTGCCGGGCCGAGGGCAGCGCGCCCGCCCCACTCACCAGGTCTGCGACCCACTCGGCCTGTGCCTCGGCGAGCGGCATGATCGCCCCGAGCGGCTGGATCAGCCCGACGAAGTAGAGACCCGGGTGGTCGGGGTGGACCACCCGCCGGTAGAGCTCGACGTGGTTGTCCTCGGCGTGCACCACCTCCTCGCCCAGGAACGGGAAGCTCACCCGGTAGCCGGTGCAGTAGACGACCACGTCGTACTCACCGGTGGTGCCGTCGATGAAGCGGACCGTGGAGCCCTCGAAGCTCTCGATGTTGGGTCGCACGCCGATGTCGCCGTGACCGAGCCGGTTGAGCAGGTCCTGGCTGACGGTCGGGTGGGCGTGCAGCACCGCGTGGTCGGGAGCGGGCAGCCCGTAGTCGGTGACCTTGCCCTGACTGAGCCGCAGCAGCGCGGCCATCGCCAGCTGCTGGACCTTCAGCGGCCCGCGCGCCAGCGGGGAGTCGGTGAGGTGGTCGGTGGGCATGCCGAACATGTACTTCGGCAAGATGTGCGCCCCCCGGCGCATGGCGAGGTCGGTCGAGGCGGCCACCCGGCTCGACTCCACCGCGATGTCGCAGGCGGAGTTGCCGATGCCCAGCACCAGCACCCGCTTCCCGGCCAGCGGCTCGGAGGTGCGGTAGTAGTGCGCGTGCAGCTGCTCGCCGGGAAAGGTCTCGGCGCCGGGGAAGGTCGGCTCGGGCCAGCGCGGGCTCCAGTGGTGGCCGTTGGCCACGACGACGTCGCGGTAGGTCCGGGTCCGCGGCTCACCGCCGTCACGGTCGCGGACGGTCACCTCCCAGCGGTCCGGCGACCCGCCGGGGACCGGGGACACCCGGGTGACCTCGGTGCGGAAGGTGATCTGCTCGCGCAGCCCGAAGTGGTCCACGAAGTCGTCGAAGTACTGCGCGATCTGGCGGTGGTCGGGGTAGTCCGGCAACGAGTCGGGCATCGGGTAGGCGGCGTACTCCATCAGCTGCCGCGAGGTGTTGATGTGCAGCGACTCGTAGGCCGAGGACATGTCGTTGTCGTTGCCGAAGCGCCAGTTGCCGCCGACGTCGCTGCCGGCCTCGAAGCAGTCGAAGGGCACCCCTCGGGCGGCCAGCACCTGGGCCATCGTGATGCCCGAGGAACCCGCCCCCACGATGCAGACCTGCGCGTCCTGGTGGGCCGGGCCGGTCGATGTCATGGGGCCCGATCCTACGTCCGGGCGGAGGGGTCGTGGAACCGTCCCACCCCACGGGTAGATTGGCCGGGGTGACGATCCTCGACGACGCCCGCGAGGGCATGAACACCGACATCCGCATCCAGGACGACCTGTTCGGGCACGTGAACGGCCGCTGGCTCGAGACGGCCGAGATCCCCGAGGACCGCTCCTCCTGGGGGCCGTTCGTGATGCTGGCCGACACTGCCGAGCAGCAGGTCCGCGAGATCATCGAGGCCTGCGCCGACGGCTCCTCGAGCCAGGCCCCCGAGAGCGGTCCGGCCATCGAGAACCCCGAGGAGGCCCAGAAGATCGGCGACCTCTACCGCAGCTTCATGGACGAGGACCACGTCGAGCAGCTCGGCCACGCACCGATCCTGCCGCTGCTGGAGCAGGTCGACGCGATCGGCGACCTCGGCGAGCTGGCGGCCTTCCTCGGCGCCTTCGAGCGTCGTGCCGGTGGCGGGCTGTTCGGGTCGTTCGTCGACACCGACGACCGCAACTCCGACCGCTACGTGGTCAACCTGCTGCAGGGCGGGCTCGGCCTGCCCGACGAGACCTACTACCGGGAGGAGAAGTTCGCCGAGATCCGCGCGAAGTACCACGCCTACCTCGCGCGCATCCTCTCCCTGGCCGAGCGCCCCGACCCCGAGGGCACGGCCACGCGCGTCCTGGCGCTGGAGACCCGGCTGGCCCGGGGGCACTGGGAGCGCGCCGAGACGCGCAACGTGCTCAAGACCTACAACCTGACCAGCCTCGAGGACCTGCGGGCGATGGTGCCGAGCTTCGACTTCACCGCCTGGGTCACCGCCCTCGGGGGGAGCGAGGAGACCATCGCCGAGACGGTGGTCCGGCAGCCCTCCTACCTCGAGCACCTGGAGACGGTGCTCGCCGACACCCCGGTCGAGGACTGGCGCGCCTACCTCTCGGTGCGCGCGGTCCGCACCGCGGCGGCGTACCTGTCCAGCGCGTTCGTGGAGGCCAACTTCGACTTCTACGGCCGAACCCTCTCCGGCACCCCCGAGCTGCGGGCCCGCTGGAAGCGCGGCGTGGGCCTGGTCGAGGGTGCGCTGGGCGAGGCGGTGGGCCGGGAGTACGTCGCGCGGCACTTCCCGCCGCGGGCCAAGGAGATGATGGACGACCTGGTCGCCAACCTGCTCGAGGCCTACCGCCGCTCGATCACCGACCTGGACTGGATGACCGAGGAGACCAAGCAGCGGGCCTTCGAGAAGCTGGCCACGTTCCGGCCCAAGATCGGCTACCCCGAGAAGTTCCGCGACTACTCCGCGCTCCAGGTCAGCGCCGAGGACCTGCTCGGCAACGTGCTGGCCGCGACCGCCTTCGAGACCGACCGCGAGCTGAACAAGATCGGCTCCCCCGTCGACCGTGACGAGTGGTTCATGCTGCCGCAGACGGTCAACGCCTACTACAACCCGGGCACCAACGAGATCTGCTTCCCGGCGGGCATCTTGCAGCGGCCGTTCTTCGACGCCGACGCCGACCCGGCCGAGAACTACGGCGGCATCGGCGCCGTCATCGGCCACGAGGTGGGCCACGGCTTCGACGACCAGGGGGCGCAGTACGACGGCCGGGGCAACCTCAACGACTGGTGGACCGCCGAGGACAAGTCCGCCTTCGAGGTCAAGTCGAGGTCCCTGATCGAGCAGTACGACGGCTTCGAGCCGCGTGAGCTGCCCGGCGAGCACGTCAACGGCGCCCTGACCGTGGGGGAGAACATCGGCGACCTGGGCGGGCTGACGATCGCCCACCGCGCCTACCTGATCTCGATCGAGGGCCAGGAGATGCCAGAGCGCGACGGGCTGACCGGGCAGCAGCGGCTCTTCCTCAGCTGGGCCTACGTGTGGCGCACCAAGCGTCGCAAGGAGCTGGCGCTGCAGTTCCTGACCACCGATCCGCACAGCCCGCCGGAGTTCCGCGCCAACATCGCGCGCAACCTCGCGGAGTTCCACGACGCCTTCGGTGTCCGGCCCGGCGACGGGCTCTGGCTGGACCCGGAGGAGCGCGTCCGCATCTGGTGAACCGGCCCCCGGGACCCGGCGTGGAGCCGGCGTCCCCCGGTGCCGCGAACCCACCCCTCCGACGTCTTGTGAGCGGAGCCGCACCGGGGATAGCCTGAGGCATCAGTGGTGCGTATCACGAGATGAGTTTCACCATTCGCAACAAGACGAGCACCCGGAACCAGGCTCTGCGGCGGCTGCTGACCCACGCCCGCTACGAGGTGCTGCCCACGGCCAGCACCGAGGAGAAGGTGCTCGCCTCGGTGCCGCTGGACCTCGCCGTGACGGTGACCGCCTCCAGCACGAAGGGTCTCGAGGCGACCCTGCTGCTGGCCGAGACCCTCGCCAAGCACGGATACGTGGCGGTGCCGCACCTGGCGGCCCGGTTGATCCACGACCGCCACGAGCTGGTGGAGATCCGCGACCGTCTCGACGACGCCGGGATCACCCGGGTCTTCGTGCCGGGCGGCGACGCCGACGCCGTGGGCGACTACGTGGACGCGTTCAGCCTGCTCGAGGACCTGCACACCCTGGAGAAGCCGTTCGAGCAGATCGGGATCACCGGCTACCCCGAGACCCACCCGCAGATCACCGACGACCTCACGGTGCAGGCGATGTGGGACAAGCGCCGCCACGCCACGCACGTGGTCAGCAACCTCACCTTCGACGCCCGCGCCGTCAAGGCCTGGGTGGGTCGGATGCGGGGCCGCGGCATCACGATGCCGCTGCTGCTGGGCATGCCGGGCCCGGTCGACCGCACCAAGCTGCTCACCATGGCCACCAAGATCGGGGTGGGCGAGTCGACCCGGTTCCTGGCCAAGCACAAAGGCACCTTCGCCCGGCTCGCCGCACCGGGGGGCTGGACGGGCCAGACCTTCCTCGAGGAGTGTGCCGGGCTCGCCGCCCGGCCCGAGTCCCTGATCGAGGGCCTGCACATCTTCACCTTCAACCAGATCGCGGAGACCGAGGCCTGGCGCCAGGACCTGCTGGCCCGGGCCCGCTAGCCGAGGAGGAGCCGCTCCAGGGCGAGCTCGAGGCCGCCGTGCCCCGTGGGGACCACGCTCAGCGGCAGGCCGAGCCGGTCGGCGGCCCGTTCGGCCGCCGACCGCAGCTCGGGAGTCTCCTCCTGGGCGAGCCAGACGACCCTGGTGTAGTGCCGGAAGTACTCCTCGCGCAGCTCCGGGTGCCGGTCCAGCCCCAGCTCGGCCTCGACGGTGCGCGCGAAGGAGCGCACCAGGAAGTCGGTGAGCAGGTAGGTCCCCGGCTGGTCGGCGAAGTACGCCGCGACCCGGTCGGCGCCGGCGTAGACGTCATAGCAGTGCAAGCCCGTCAGCCGGCGCAGTCCCAGCCGCTCGCAGACCTCGTCGAGGGCCCCGTAGGTGCCGCAGTCGGCGTACCCCACCACCACCGTGTCGTAGCAGGCCCCCAGCTCACCCGCCAGCCGCTCCACCGCACCAGCGATCCGCTGTGGCTGGTTGTGCAGCAACGGGGGGAGCGGGTGCACGTCGACCGGCCAACCCCGTCGCTCCACCAGCCGGGCGGCCGGCTGCGCGATCGCCCCGCAGGCGAGGAGGGCGGTCGTGGCCGGCACCGGCTGCGCGGCCCCGACGCCGCCCCTGCGCGGCTCAGCCGGGGAGTGCGAGCTGGTCGACGAACTTGTCGTTGAAGTCGGTGCGGTCCGAGAGCTCGACATACTGCACCTCCTCCAGCAGCGTGGCGGCGCCGGCACGCTCGCGCAGCGAGAGCAACGCCATCTTGGCGCCCTCGCCGGCGACGTTGCCCGCCGAGACGATGCGCAGCACCGGCAGGTGCGGCACCAGACCGATCCGGATCGCCGAGGCCGGGGACAGGTAGGAGCCGAACGAGCCGGCCAGGAGCACCTGCTGGAGGTCGTCCTGCTCCAGGCCGAGCTCCTCGAGCAGCAGCGTCCAGCCGGTGGAGATGGCCGCCTTGGCGAACTGGAGCTCGCGCACGTCGCGCTGGGAGAGGTAGACGCAGTCGGTCACCTCGCTGGTGGGGGTCGGCCGGTGCAGCACGAAGACCCGCTCCTGCCCGACGTGGGTGAGCCGGTCCGCCAGCGCGGGGGCCACCTCGGCCGCCTCCTCGGCGGTCACGAAGCGTCCACTGTGGTCGAGCAGCCCCACCTTGGACAGCTCGGCGACCGCGTCGACCAGGCCCGAGCCGCACAGCCCCCGGGGCTGGGCGTCACCGATGACCCCCAGCGTGACGTCCGGCCGGCCGGGGTCGAGCTGGACCACCTCGATGGCGCCGTCCGCGGCGCGCATGCCGCACCGGATCGCGCCGCCCTCGAAGGCCGGACCGGCCGGCGCGGCCGTGGCGAGGATCGTGTTGCCGTTGCTGAGCACGATCTCGCAGTTGGTGCCGACGTCGATGAACAGCCGGGTGCGCTTGTCGCGGTCCATGCCGGTCGCCAGCATGCCGGCGACGATGTCGCCGCCCACGTAGGCACCCAGGGCGGGGAACGTCACCACCCGGGCCCGCGGGTGCAGGTGCAGCCCCAGCTCCGCGGCGAGCACGACCGGCGGGTGCGCCGTGCTCATCACGAACGGCGCCACCCCGAGCGGCTCCGGGTCGATCCCCAGCGCGAGAGCGGTCATCGTCGCGTTGCCGGCGAGGGCGACCTCGTAGACGGAGGTCGGCTCGACACCACCCTCGCGACACACCTGCTGGCACAGCTCGTCGAGGGTCTCCACGGCCAGCGACTGCAGCCGCCCGAGGGCCTCGGGGTCCATCATGGTCGCGCTGATCCGGGTGATCACGTCGCCGCCGAAGGGCTGCTGGCGGTTCAGCCGGGAGGCCACCGCGACGGGGGTGCCGGTGGTGAGGTCGAGCAGGGTCGCCACCACGGTCGTGGTGCCGAGGTCGTAGGCGACGGCGTGGCGCCGGTCGGTGGTGTCGCCGGGCTCGACGTCGATCAGCGACGCGTCGACGACGACCGCGGTCACCTTGAAGTCCGCCGCACGCAGCACCTTCGGCAGCCGCCGCAGCGCCGCCAGGTCGATGCTCAGCTCGAGGTCCTCGATCGCGTCGGTGAGTCGCCGCAGGTCGCTGCGCTGGTCGGAGAGCGTGGGCTCGGCCAGCTCGACGTAGCGCTTCTGCACCGCCGGGCGCAGGATCACCTGGCGACCGACGCCGACGGTCGCGGCCTTGGGACGCGTGGTGAGCGGCGGGACCTCGACGTGCAGGTCCTGGGTCGCGGTCGCCAGGCAGGCCAGCCGCCAACCCGAGGCGAGGTCGGCCCCGGAGAAGGTGCGCCGGTCGTGGCGCGAGATCGCGGTCTGCGCGTCGAGGCGCACCTTGCACTTGTGGCAGGTGCCGTGACCCCCGCAGGTGGAGTCGATGGCGATCCCGTTCCAGGACGCGGAGTCGAAGACGCTCACCCCGGGCGGGACCCGGACCTCGCGGTCCTGCCCCTCGGCCACGTGGAAGGACAGCTGCACCCGGCCGGTGCCGTCGTGCGGCTCGATCGGGGCCCCGGGCGCGGCGATCAGCCCCTCGCGCCCGACCTGGTCGTAGGAGAGCTCCGGGGGCTGTGCTGCCGCGCCGGTGGACATCGGCGTGCTCAGCCCGCCCTCGCCACTGCCGCGGCCTGTGCCGCGCGATGCCGGGAGATCCATGCCGTTCCCCAGTCGTCGTGCCCGAGAAGCAGGTCGGTCGCCTTGACCGACGTGACCACCGAGGGAGTCCGCGTGTCCATGATCGCGCTGGTCAGCCCGGCCGTCATGGCCATGCTCAAGAAGGTGCCGTTGAGCTCGTGGCGCCCCGGCATCCCGAAGGAGACGTTGGAGGAGCCGCAGGTCATGTTCAGCCCGTAGCCGTCCCGGATCCGCCGCATCGTCTCCAAGGCGGCGAGACCCGTCTGCTGGTCGGCGCCGATCGGCATCGCCAGTGGGTCGATCACGATGTCCTCCGGCGCGATGCCGTACTCGCCCGTGGCGACGCGCACGATCTTCTCCACCAGGTCGAGCCGCTTGTCGGGCTCCATCGGGATCTCGTCGACGTCGTTGGGAAGCGCGATCACCGCCGCGTCGTACTTCTTGACCAGCGGCAGGATCTGCTCCATCCGCTCGTCCTCGGCCGTGATCGAGTTGACCAGCGCGCGCCCCTCGTACGCCGAGAGGCCGGCCTCGAGCGCCTCGACCACCGAGCTGTCGATGCACAGCGGCAGGTCGGTCATCGACTGGATCATCCGCACGGCCCGGTCGAGCAGCTCGGCCTCGTCGACCAGCGGCACCCCCATGTTGACGTCGAGCACGTCGGCGCCGCCCGCCACCTGTGCCGCCACGTCGCGCTCGATCGCCGACATGTCCCCGGCCTTGAGCTGCTCTTGGAAGATGCGCCGGCCGGTGGGGTTGATCCGCTCGCCGATGAGGCAGAAGCGGTGCCTCCCGCCGATGACGACCTCGCGGGTGGCCGAGCGCAGCCGGGTCTCGTGGAGGATGCTCATCAGAGGGTGCTCATGCCAGCACCGCGGCGCGACGGGCTCTGAGCAGGTCCTTGGCGCGGCGGACGCAGCCGGAGGCGTCGGCGGCGTAGCCGTCGGCACCGACCGCGTCGGCGTACTCCTGGGTGACCGGGGCGCCGCCGACCATCACGATCACCCGGTCGCGCATGCCGGCCTTCTCCAGCGCGTTCATGTTGGCCTTGAACATCGGCATCGTGGTGGTCAGGAACGCCGAGAACCCGACGATGTCGGGCTGGTGCTCCTCGATCTTGGCCACGAAGGTCTCCGGGGCGACCTGCACGCCGAGGTCGATCACCTCGAAGCCCGCGCCCTCGAGCATGATGTTGACCAGGTTCTTGCCGATGTCGTGGACGTCGCCCTTGACGGTGCCCATCAAGAACTTGCCGACGGTCTGGACGCCGGTGTCGGCGAGCAGGGGGCGCAGCACCTCCATGGCCCCGGCCATCGCACGCCCCGCGATGAGCATCTCGGGGACGAAGAAGTCGCCGCGCTCGAAGCGGGCACCCACCTCCTCCAAGGAGGGGATGAGGGCGTCGAAGAGGAGGCTCTGGGGCTCCATCTCCATGCCCAGGGCCTCGTGGGTGAGCTCCAGCACCCGTGGGGCGTTGCCGATGAGGGTCTCGTCGTAGAGGCCCTGGAGGATCTCTGCTGGTGTCATGCCGTTGCCTTTCCTGGGCCCACCGTGTCGGTGTGCGTGCCTCGACGCAGGAGCTTGGAGAGCACCTGGGTCTGTTGCGTCAGGAGCCGGCCGATCTGGTCGACCCGGTCCTCGAGCCGCGCGGTGGGGCCGGAGACCCCCACGCTCGCGACCACGTCCTCCTCCGGCCCGAAGACCGGCGTGGCCACCCCGGCGAGCCCGACCTCGAGCTCGTCCCAGGTGACCGCGAACCCGCGCTCGCGCGCCAGCTCGAGGTCTTCCACGAGCGCCTCCCGGCTGCGCAGCGTGCGGGCGGTGACGACCTCGAGGCGACCCGCCGGGACCTCCAGCGCACCCCACGCGAGCAGCACCTTGCCCAGGGCCGAGCAGTGGGCGGGCACGTCCACGTCGGTCCAGTCGCGGGCACCGAGCAGGAAGGTGGAGTCGACCTGCGCGATGTGGGCGACCCGGCCACCGCTGGGTACGGCGAGGTTCACACTCTCCCCGGTCGCCTCCCCGATCGCCTCGAGCATCGGGCGCGCCAGCCGCGCGACCTGCTTGTTGCGGTCGTGCCGGGCTGCGTAGAGCACGAACAGGGGACCACCGACGTACTCCCCCGCACCGGAGCGCTCCAGGAGCCGGGTGCGCTCCAGGGCCGCGAGCAGGCGCGAGCTGGTGGAACGGGCCAGTCCGGAGGCCTCGGTGACCTCCGCGTAGGTGACCGGGTGGTCGGCCTCGACGACGTAGGTGAGCAGGGCGGCGGCACGGTCCACCGCCTGGGTGCCGTTCTGGGTGCCGTTCTGGCTCTCGACCGTCGAACCGCTCGTCACTCTTGACCGCCCCTCCCTCTCAGGTCCAAGGTGTGCAGGAGAGTCACTCCCACGATATGGAACACCGTGCCCATATGGTGAGGCTAGGTTCTCATCCAGGTCCGGTCAAGCACCCGCTCGCGAGTCACCAGCAGGGAGTCCACCCATGTTCCGCAACCAGATGCCGCGCTACGAGATCCTCTCGGCGGAGGCGATGGCCACCCTCGACCGCGGCTGGCGCCGCCTGGTCTCCGAGCTCGGTGTGGAGTTCATGAGCCAGCGCGCCCTGGACCTGCTCGGCGAGGCGGGCCAGAAAGTGGTGGAGAACAAGGTGTTCTTCGACCCCGAGTGGATCCTCGAGCAGGTGGCGAAGGCCCCGGGCTCCTTCGACGTCCAGGCCCGCAACCCCGCCAACAGCCTGCGCATCGGCGAGGACATGATGGCCTTCGGTGCCGTCTACGGCCCGCCCTTCGTCCGGGAGGGCGAGGTGCGCCGGGACGCGACCATGGACGACTTCACCCGGTTCACCAAGCTCGCCCAGTGCTTCCCGGTCCTGGACTCCGCGGGCGGTGTGATCTGCGAACCCAACGACACCCCGCTGGACAGCCGGCACCTCGACATGACCTACGCGCTGGCGACGCTGACCGACAAGGTGTTCATGGGCAACGTGGTCTCCGGGGGCAACGCCCGGGACACCCTGGCGCTGGCCTCGATCCTCTTCGGCGGTGGGCAGGGCCCCGAGGCCGGTCGCGCCAGCATCGAGCAGACGCCCGCGACGATCTCGCTGATCAACTGCAACTCCCCGCTGCGGTGGGACGACCGGATGCTCGACGCGCTCTTCGAGTACGCCGAGGCCAACCAGGCCGTGGTCCTCACCCCGTTCATCTTGATGGGGGCGATGTCCCCGGTCACGATCCCGGCCGCCCTGGTGCAGCAGATCGCCGAGGCGCTCACCGGCATCGCGCTGGCGCAGACCATCCGGCCCGGCTGCCCGGTGATCTTCGGTTCCTTCCTCTCCAACATCGACATGCAGTCCGGGTCCCCCACCTTCGGCACCCCGGAGTCCGGCATCGGGCTGCTGTGCACCGGGCAGATCGCCCGGCACTTCGGGCTGCCCTTCCGCTCCGGAGGCACCCTCACCTCCTCCCAGGTGCCGGACGCCCAGGCGGGCTACGAGGCCTTGATGACCCTGCTGCCGACCTTCCTCGCCGGCGCCAACTGGGTGATGCACTCGGCCGGCTGGCTCGAGGGCGGGCTGGTCGCGGGCTATGAGAAGTTCATCGTCGACGTCGAGCTGCTCCAGATGATGCGCGCCGAGTTCACCCCGCTGGAGATCGACGAGGACTCGCTGGCCTTCGGCGCCCACGAGGAGGTCGGCTCCGGAGGCCACTTCCTCGGCGCGATGCACACCATGGAGCGGTTCCGGACCTGCTTCTACCGACCGCTGCTCTCCTCCTCGGAGAACTACGAGCGGTGGATGCGCGGGGGCAGCCAGGACACCGCGGCGCGGGCGGGGAGGATCTACACCGAGCGGCTGGAGTCCTACGAGCAACCACCGCTGGACGAGGCGGTCCGCGCGGAGATGGAGGAGTACGTCGTCCGCCGCCGCCAGGAGCTCGGCGACTGATGGCCCCCACCACCGTGCAGTCCACCTCGGCGAACGCCAGCACTCCCTCCGGGGACTTCGTCTTGATCCTCGACTGCCCCGACCGGCCCGGGATCGTGCACGCCGTCTCCGGCTTCCTGGTCACCCACGGCGGCAACATCGTGGAGAGCCAGCAGTTCGGGGACCCGCTCAACGGGCGCTTCTTCATGCGCATCGACTTCGCGGTCGACGACCCGGCGGTGACCCTGGACTCGCTGCGCGCCGACTTCGAGACGGTGGCCGCCAGCTTCGAGATGACCTTCGAGATCTGGGGTACGCGAGCGCCGTACCGGACCCTGATCCTGGTCAGCAAGCAGCTGCACTGCCTCAACGACCTGCTGTTCCGCCACGCGAACGGCAGCCTGCAGATCGACATCCCGCTGGTGGTCTCCAACCACCCCGACGCCGAGCCACTGGCCCGCACCTACGGCGTCGACTTCCGGCACCTCCCGGTGACGCCCGAGACCAAGGCCGACGCCGAGGCCGAGCTGATGGCGCTGCACGACGAGCTCGGCATCCACCTGGTCGTGCTCGCCCGCTACATGCAGGTGCTCTCCGACGAGGTGTGCCGGCGCTGGTCGGGACACGCGATCAACATCCACCACTCGTTCCTGCCGAGCTTCAAGGGCGCCCGCCCCTACCACCAGGCCTTCGAGCGAGGGGTGAAGCTCATCGGTGCGACGGCGCACTACGTGACCGCCGACCTCGACGAGGGGCCGATCATCGAGCAGGACGTGATCCGCGTCGACCACAACCACAGCCAGGACCAGCTCGCCGGAGCCGGCCGCGACGTCGAGGCCCAGGTGCTCTCCCGGGCGGTGCGCTGGCACTCGGAGTCACGGGTGCTCCTCGACGGTCACCGGACCGTCGTCTTCCGCTGAGGAGCACGGCCCGGGCTCGCCTCAACCCCGGTGGCTGGCCTCGACGGCCAGCCGATCCACCAGGTCGTTCATCGGGTGGCCCGAGTGCCCCTTGACCCAGCGGAAGGTGACGTCACCGCGCTGCTCGACGAGGTCGACCAACGGCTCCCAGAGGTCGCGGTTGGCCACCGGTGCGCGCTTGCTGTTCAGCCAGCCGCGGGCCCGCCAACCGGCCCACCAGGCGTTCTTGAAGCAGTTCACCACGTAGGTCGAGTCGCTGACCACGACCAGCCGGCCGGGCACGGCGAGGACGGCCTCGTAGGCCGCCCGGACCTCCATCCGCTGGTTCGTCGTCGCCGGGTCGTGACCGGACCCCTGCAACCCTCCGGGCACTGCCCACGCCCATCCGCCCGGGCCCGGGTTGCCCCGGCAGGCGCCGTCGGTGAAGGCCTCGGTGGCGGTGGTCGTCACGGGTCTGCTCCTGTCGGGGTCGGTCGTCACCGGCCGCGACAGGCTCGGTCGGGACGGTGGCGGGGTCTGCGCACCGCAGTCTACGGTTGCGCCATGAGCAACGCGGGCACCGAGACGACCGGCGGCGTCCAGTCGGTCGATCGGGCACTGCGGATCCTGGAGATCCTCGCCCGAACGGGTGAGTCCGGGGTCACCGAGATCGCGGCCGCGCTCGAGGTCCACAAGAGCACGGCGTTCCGGCTCGTGGCCACCCTGGAACAGCACGAGCTGGTCGAGCAGGTCGGGGGACGCGGCAAGTACCGCCTCGGGGTCGCTCTCCTCCGTCTCGCCGGCGCCACCAGCGCGCGCCTCGACGTGGTCCAGGAGGCGCGCCCGCTGTGCAAGCAGCTCGCCGCCACCACCGGGGAGACGGTCAACCTCGCCAGCCTGGCCGGCAGCAGCGCGCTCTACCTCGACCAGGCCGCCGGCCCGTCGGCGCTGCAGTCGCACAACTGGGTCGGCCAGCACATCCCGCTGCACGCGACGAGCAACGGCAAGGTGCTGATCGCGTGGATGAGCGATGCCGAGCTTCGCGAGCTGCTGGGCCGGCTCCCGGCGTACACCGAGGCGACGATCACCTCCAAGAGCCAGCTGAGGAAGCACCTCGAGCACGTCCGCGAGTGCGGGTACTCCGTCGCGGTCGACGAGCTCGAGGTCGGCCTCACCGCCATCGCCGCACCGGTGCGCAACGCCCACGGCGACGTGATCTGCTCGATGAGCGTCTCGGGCCCCACCTTCCGCCTCGGTCCCGACCGCGTGCAGGAGGTCGTGCCACTGCTGGTGGAGGCCTCCGAGGAGCTCTCCCACCGGCTCGGCTGGGGGGTGCGGTGAGCGCCGGCCGCACCGGCGCCGAGCTCGCTTGACGGCGCCACTCGCGGTCAGCATTGTGTTTCGCACGTCACCGAGACGTGGCCAGCAGCACCCCCTGCCAGGACGGAGCCGAGATGCCCGAGAACTTCATCGGCGGGAGCTGGGTGGCCGCGCAGCACGGCGGCCGCCGGGAGATCCGCTGTCCCGCCGACGGTGACCTGGTCGCCGCGGTGGACGAGTCCACCGCCGAGGACACCGGTGCCGCCATCGCCGCGGCCCGGCTGGCCTTCGACGAGGGCGAGTGGCCGCGCACCAGCGCCCGAGAGCGCGGCGACCTGCTGCTGCGGGTGGCCGACCTGCTCCAGCGGGACAGGGCGGAGATGGCGCGGATGGAGTCCCTCGACACCGGCAAGCGGCTGGTGGAGAGCGAGACCGACATCGACGACGTGACCAGCGTCTTCCGCCACTTCGGGCACGTCGCCGACGCCGAGGGGGGTCGGGTGGTCGACACCGGCCGCGACGACGTGGTCAGCCGGGTCGTCCGCGAGCCCGTGGGCGTGTGCGGCCTGATCACGCCGTGGAACTACCCGCTCCTGCAGGTCTCCTGGAAGGTCGCACCCGCCCTGGCAGCGGGCTGCACCTTCGTGCTCAAGCCCAGTGAGCTCTCCCCGCACACCGCGATCCACCTGCTGCGGCTCCTCGACGAGGCCGGCCTGCCGGCCGGCGCCGGCAACCTCGTGCTCGGGGACGGGGCACGTGCCGGCGCGCCGCTGAGCACCGACCCGCGGGTCGACCTGGTCTCGTTCACCGGGGGCCTGGAGACCGGCAAGACGATCATGTCCGCCGCGGCCGGGACGGTGAAGAAGGTCGCCCTCGAGCTCGGGGGCAAGAACCCCAACATCGTCTTCGCCGACGCCGACCTCGAGGTCGCGCTCGACATGGCGCTCACCGCGGTGTTCCTGCACTCCGGCCAGGTCTGCTCGGCCGGCGCCCGCCTCGTCGTCGAGGAGTCGATCCGGGAGAGCTTCGTCGACGCGCTCGTCGAGCGGGCGCGCGACATCCGTCTCGGCGGCCCCTTCGACGACAAGGCCGAGACCGGTGCGCTCATCTCCGCCGGACACCTGGACAAGGTCACGGCGTACGTCGACGCGGGCCGCGCCGAGGGGGCCGTCGTCCTGCTCGGTGGGCACCGGGTCACCGACGGCGACCTGGCGTCGGGCTTCTTCTTCGCCCCCACGATCCTGGGCAACGTGCACTCGCACATGCGGGTGGCCCAGGAGGAGTCGTTCGGTCCGGTGCTGACCGTCGAGTCGTTCACCGACGAGGCCGACGCGGTGCGCATCGCCAACGACTCCGTCTACGGCCTGGCCGGCGGGGTGTGGACGCAGGACGCCGGCAAGGGGCAGCGCGTCGCTGCGGCGCTGCGGATGGGCACGGTGTGGATCAACGACTACCACCCCTACGTGGCGCAGGCCGAGTGGGGCGGCTACAAGCAGTCCGGCATCGGCCGCGAGCTGGGCAGGGCCGGGCTGGAGGAGTACCAGGAGACCAAGCACGTCTGGCACAACATCGCACCGGAGGCCTCCGGCTGGTTCGGCGGCGGACGGTGAGGGGCCTCGGCAGCCGGGGCCGCCGTCGCGACCACTGGGACTACGTCATCGTCGGCGGCGGGTCGGCCGGCTCGGCGCTGGCCAACCGGCTCAGCGCCGACCCGGAGACCTCGGTGCTGGTGCTGGAGGCGGGCCGCAGCGACGTCCTGCTCGACCCGTTCATCCACATGCCGGCGGCGCTGCCCTACCCGATCGGCAACCGGCTCTACGACTGGAAGTACGAGTCCGAGCCCGAGCCGCACATGGACGGGCGCAAGGTCTTCCATGCCCGGGGCAAGGTCCTCGGCGGCTCCAGCAGCATCAACGGGATGATCTTCCAGCGGGGCAACCCCCTCGACTTCGAGCGGTGGGCCGCCGACGAGGGCATGGAGTCGTGGGACTACGCGCACTGTCTGCCCTACTTCAAGCGGATGGAGACCTGCCTGGCCGGCGCCGACCGGTGGCGCGGGGGCAGCGGTCCCCTGAAGCTGGAGCGCGGGCCGGCGACCAGCCCGCTGTTCGGGGCCTTCTTCGAGGCGGTCCAGCAGGCCGGCCACCCGCTGACCGACGACGTCAACGGCTACCGCCAGGAAGGGTTCGCCCCCTTCGACCGCAACGTCTACCGCGGCCGCCGGCTCAGCGCCGCACGCGCCTACCTGCACCCGGTCCTCTCGCGAGCGAACCTGCGGGTGGAGACGCTGGCGATGGTCACCGGGCTGGTGCTGGAGGGCGACCGTGTGACCGGGGTGGACTACGAGCGCACCGGTCGAGGCGCACACCGCGCCACGGCCGGCGAGGTGATCCTGTGCGGCGGGGCGATCAACTCCCCCCAGCTGCTCCTGCTCGCCGGGATCGGCCCGGCGGCGGACCTGGAGAGGCTCGGCATCGACGTGGTGGCGGACCTGCCGGGGGTCGGGGCCAACCTCCAGGACCACCTCGAGGTCTACCTCCAGTACGCCAGCAAGCAGCCGGTCTCGATCGGTCCCTGGCTCAAGCACCGGCACAAGCCGCGGATCGGCGCCGAGTGGCTGTTCCTGCGCAGCGGCGTGGGCTCCTCGAACCACTTCGAGGCCGGCGGCTTCATCCGCAGCAACGACCAGGTCGGCTACCCGAACCTGATGTTCCACTTCCTGCCCATCGCCATCCGGTACGACGGCTCCCGGCCGGCTGCCGAGCACGGCTACCAGGTGCACATCGGCCCGATGTACTCCGACGTGCGCGGCAGCGTGACGCTGAGGTCTCGCGACCCTCGGGAGCACCCCGCGCTGCGGTTCAACTACCTCTCCACCGAGAACGACCGGCGCGAGTGGATCGAGATGGTGCGGGCCGCGCGCGACATCCTCAACCAGCCGGCGTTCGCGGCCTTCAACGCCGGCGAGCTCTCACCCGGGCGGTCGGTGCAGACCGACGAGGAGATCCTCGACTGGGTGGCCCAGGATGCCGAGACCGCGCTGCACCCCTCCTGCACGGCGCGGATGGGCGTCGACGACCACGCGGTGCTCGACCCCCGGACCATGCGCGTGCACGGGGTCCGGGGGCTGCGTGTGGTGGACGCCTCGGCCATGCCCTACGTCACCAACGGCAACATCTACGCGCCGGTGATGATGCTCGCCGAGAAGGCGGCCGACCTGGTCCTGGGCAACACGCCCCTCACCCCGGACCCGGCGCCGTTCTACCGCCACGGCGCCGACATGCCGCTCTACCCGGTCGGCGACCCCCGCAACGACGCGGCTCCCGGGACCGTGCACGGGTGCTGACCCGGCGACGAGGTGCCCGACCGGCTCGAGCAGCACGTGGAGGTCCTGCGGCGGCACCACGCGAGGCCGGCACGCTGAGCGTCTCCGCGGTTCATACCGCAATGTCTCGATGTCCTCACGGCCCTTGACTGCGCCTGGTGAGGGTCACCATTGTGTCTCGCGTGGCGCCTGGTGTTGCAAGCAGCGCAACCGAGTCGAGAACGGACCTGATGCCCGATGAGTTCACCCTCCGACGAGGCCGTCGCCCCGGCACCCGCCCCGCGCGGGCCGACGGCGACCGGTGACGCGAACCACGCCAGATCCGAGCGGGGTGTGGGGCTCGAGGTCCGCAACCTGTGGAAGATCTTCGGCCCGCGGGCCGACCACGTCATCGGCACCCCCGACGCGGACCTGTCCCGTGCGGAGCTGAAGCAGAAGACGGGCTGCGTGGTGGGCATCAAGGACGTCTCCTTCGACGTCTCGCCCGGCGAGGTGTTCGTGGTGATGGGGCTCTCCGGGTCCGGCAAGTCCACCCTGGTGCGCTGTCTGACCCGCCTGATCGAGCCGACCGCCGGCACCGTCCGGATCGGCGACGAGGACGTCACCGGGGCCTCCGCCGCCCAGCTGCGCGACCTGCGGCGCAACCGGGTCTCGATGGTCTTCCAGCACTTCGGGCTGCTGCCCCACCGCCAGGTCATCGACAACGTCGCCTACGGCCTCGAGGTCCGTGGCATGGGCAAGAAGGCCCGGCGCGCCAAGGCCGCCGAGGTCGTCGACCTGGTCGGGCTCGGCGGCTACGAGACCAGCTATCCCGACCAGCTCTCCGGCGGCATGCAGCAGCGCGTGGGCCTGGCGCGGGCACTGGCCGGCGACCCGCGGCTGATGCTCTTCGACGAGCCGTTCTCCGCCCTGGACCCCCTGATCCGCCGGGACATGCAGAACGAGGTCATCCGGCTGCACCAGGAGGTCGGCAAGACGATGGTCTTCATCACCCACGACCTCGCGGAGGCCCTCAAGCTCGGAGACCGGATCATGATCCTGCGTGACGGCGAGGTCGTCCAGGTCGGCAGCCCGGACGAGGTGGTCGGCGCACCGGCCGACGACTACGTCGCCGACTTCACCTCCGACGTGCCCCGCTCCCACGTGCTCACCCTGCGGTGGGTGATGCGTGCCCCCCGGCCGGGCGACGCCACCGGGGGCCCGGTGATGAGCTCGGACACGATCGTGCGTGAGGCCGCCCAGGCCGCGCTCGCCTCGGCGGACCCGGTGCGCGTCGTCGACGACGGCGAGCTCGTCGGCATCGTCGACGACGACGCGATCCTGCGGGTCGTCGTCGCCGAGGAGAAGACCCCCCAGGAGAAGGCCCTGGAGGCGAACCGGCCGTGACCGCCACGGCCGCTCCACCCACCGACCCCTCGCCGGAGCCGCCCCCGGCAGCGGGTGCGCAGGCACCGGCGGACGTGGAGCAGCGCAGCGTCCCACGCTGGGCGCTCGTCCTCGGGGTGATCGCGCTGTGGACCGTGGCGTGGTCGATGACCCGCGGCCACGACACCCTCGAGCTGCCCGGGCGGCAGCACACCGACCTGCACAACTCGCTGACCAGCTTCCGGGACTGGGTGCTCGCCGGCCGGGGCACCAACCCGGTCATCCAGCTGACCGCCAACATCGGCGACGGTTTCGCCAAGGCCTTCGACTGGCTGCAGCGGATGGTCTCGGTGCCCGACTTCCCGCGGCCGGTGCCGCAGATCGGCTGGCTCGGACTCACCGCGATCGCGACCTGGACCGGCCTGGCCGTGGCCAACTGGCGGATCTCGCTGCTCGTGGCGGGGACCTTCGCCTCCTTCGGGCTGCTGGGCTTCTGGAGCGACTCGGTCGACCTGCTGCTGGTCACCGGCCTCTCGGTGTCCGTCGCCGTGCTGCTGGGGCTGCCGCTGGCGGTGCTGGTCGGCACCAGCGCTGCCGCCCGCCGGGTGATCACACCGGTGCTCGACGTGATGCAGACGATGCCCACCTTCGTCTACCTGCTGCCGGTCGTCCTCTTCTTCGGCATCGGTGTCTCCGGCGCGGTGATCTGCACGCTGATCTACGCCCTGCCGCCGCTGATCCGCATCGGCGGCTACGGGATCAGTGCGGTCTCGCCCACGGCGATCGAGGCCACCGACTCCTCGGGCCAGACGAGGTGGCAGCGGTTGGTCAAGGTGCAGATCCCGATGGCGCGCAAGACGATCATCGTGGGCCTGAACCAGACCACGATGGCCGCGCTGTCGATGGCGATCATCGCCTCCTACGTCAACGGCCCCGGCCTGGGCAAGCCGGTGCTGCGGGCCCTGATCCGCAACGACGTCGGTGGGGCGATCGTGCCCGGCCTGCTGATCGTGGCGATCGCGATCATGCTCGACCGTGCCACCACCGCCGCCAGCGAGCGCACCGAGCTGGCCGCCCGCGGGCGGGGCCTGGTGGGCCGGCCCCGTCAGGTGGTGCTCGCCGCGACCGCGGTGGTGGCTCTCGTGCTCGTCTGGGTCTCGCGGAACTACACCTGGGGCGCGACCTTCCCCAAGAGCGGCATCGGCGGCTCGCTCGCCGATGCCCTGGACCGCTTCGTCTCGCGGGCGGTGAACGTGCTGGACGGTCCGGCGGTCGCGTTCAAGAACTTCATCACCTCGGTGCTGCTCAACCCGATGCAGTCGCTGCTCGCACAGTCCCCCTGGTGGCTGACCGCACTGGGCATCCTCGGCCTCGCGGCCGTGCTCGGTGGCCTGCGGGCCCTGATCACCACCCTGGTCACCCTGGCGGGCATCTGGTACTTCGACCTGTGGCACGACGCGATGATCACGCTGAACATGACCCTGGTCGCCACCTTGCTGGTGATGGTGTTCGCGCTCGTGCTCGGTGTCTGGATGGCGCGACGACCACGGGTCGACCTCGGCCTGCGCCCGGTGCTCGACGCGGGCCAGACCATCCCGGCCTTCGTCTACCTGATCCCGGTGCTGGCGCTGTTCGGCCCGACCCGGTTCACCGCCATCGTGGCCGGGGTCGTCTACGCCGCCCCCGCCGCCATCAAGCTGGTCGCGGACGGGGTCAAGGGAGTCCCCGAGACGACGCTCGAGGCCTCACGATCGACCGGCACCACCGCCTGGCAGGAGATCACCCGGGTGCAGCTCCCGATGGCCAAGGGCTCGCTGGTGCTCGCCACCAACCAGGGCCTCCTCTACGTGCTCGCCATGGTCGTGATCGGCGGCCTCGTCGGCGCCGGCGCCCTCGGCTACGACACCGTGCTCGGCTTCTCGCGCAGCGAGGAGTGGGGCAAGGGCGCCGCAGCGGGGATCACGATCGTCCTGCTCGGCATCATGGTCGACCGCATCGCCAAGGCCGCCGCCGACCGGCCGGGAGCCGGTGCCGTCACCACGCGGCCCTCCCTCCTGCAGCGGCTGCGGCCCACCGGGGCCGGCAACGGCTGAGCCCAGCAACCCGACAACGTGCCCCGGCCCGGGGTGGAAGTGGACCGACGAGAAGGAGAAGAGATGAGACTGACAGGCAAGAGGAGCGGTCTGCTGGTGGCCTCGGTGGCCGCTGCGGCACTCACGCTGACGGCGTGCGGTAGCGGCAGCATCGACGAGCAGACCAAGAAGAACGAGGCCAACTCGGCCGGCAAGGGAAGCTGCGGCGAGCTGAACGTGGCCGTGAACCCCTGGGTCGGCTACGAGGCCGACGCCTACGTCGTGGGCGCCGTCGCGGAGCAGAAGCTCGGCTGCAAGGTCAAGTACAAGGAGCTCAAGGAGGACGTGTCGTGGCAGGGCTTCGGCACCGGCGACGTGGACGTGGTCCTCGAGGACTGGGGGCACCCGGACCTGGAGAAGAAGTTCTTCGCCGACTCCGGTGACGGCAGCGCCGAGGACCTCGGCCCCACCGGCAACATCGGGATCATCGGCTGGTACGTGCCGCCGTGGCTCGCCAAGGCGCACCCGGACATCTTGAAGTGGCAGAACCTGAACAAGTACGCCTCGGACTTCAAGACCTCCGAGTCCGGCGGCAAGGGGCAGTTCCTGGGGGCCGACCCGTCCTACGTCCAGTTCGACGAGGCGATCGTGTCCAACCTGAACCTCAACTTCAAGGTGGTCTTCTCCGGCTCCGAGGCCGCCAGCATCCAGGCGTTCGAGAAGGCCGAGAAGAACCACGAGTTCCTGATCGGCTACTTCTACGAGCCGCAGTGGCTCTTCGCCGAGGTGCCGCTGAAGAAGGTCTCGCTGCCGCCGTACAAGGAGGGCTGCCAGACCCCGCCGGCCAAGACGGCCTGCGACTACCCGGAGACCACGCTGAAGAAGGTCGCCTCCACCTCCTGGGTCAAGGAGGGCTCGCCGGCGGTGGACCTGGTGAAGAACTTCAAGTGGACCAACGAGGACCAGAACACCGTGGCGAAGTACATCGCCAAGGACGGGATGTCCTCCGAGGACGCCGCCGCCAAGTGGATCTCCGACAACCCCGACAAGGTCGACGCCTGGCTCGGCTGAGCGACCGAGCGCGGCCCGAGGCCGCGGCTCGACCTGCACGAGGGCCCGGAACCGCGCCGCGGTTCCGGGCCCTCGTGCTTGACACCCCGGCGAGCCCGGGGAGATGCTGCTCCTGTCGTTTCATATGACGCATCGAAATGCGCGATACGCAACACCAGGAGGAGCCGTGGCCGTTCCCGCCACCGCACAGGTCGTCGTCATCGGAGCCGGCATCGTCGGCAACAGCCTGGTCCACCACCTCGCCGAGCTCGGCTGGACCGACATCGTGCAGCTGGACCAGGGGCCGCTGCCCAACCCCGGCGGCTCGACCGGGCACGCCTCCAACTTCATCTTTCCCGTGGACCACTCCCGCGAGATCACCGACCTGACCCTGGACTCGGTTCGCCAGTACCAGGAGATGGGGGTCTTCACCCGGTCCGGGGGCTTCGAGGTGGCCCGCACCGAGGAGCGGATGGAGGAGCTGCGCCGCCGGATGTCCAGCGCCCGGGCCTGGGGGATCGAGTCCGAGATCGTGGACCCCGCCTTCGTGGTGGAGAAGGTTCCCTTCCTCGACCCCGACCAGATCGTCGGCGCCTTCTGGACCCCGTCCGTGGGGGTGGTGGACTCCCTGCGCGCCGGCACGATCATGCGCGAGAGCGCCCAGGCCACGGGCGCGCTGAGCGTGGTGCCCAACGTCGAGGTCACCGGCCTCGACGTGGAGGAGACCGAGCACGGCCGCCGGATCCGCCGGGTGCACACCGACCAGGGAGACATCGAGGCGGCGTACGTCGTGATCGCCTGCGGCGTGTGGAGCCCCAAGATCGGGGACATGGCCGGCGTGCGGATCGCGCTCACCCCGGCGGTGCACCAGATGATCTCGGTCGGCCCGTGCCCACAGCTGGCCGGTGAGCACGGGGAGACCACCGGTGAGATCCGGTTCCCGATCGTGCGCGACATGGACGCGCTGTGCTACGAGCGCCAGCACGGCGCCGACATGGAGGTGGGCTCCTACGCGCACCGCGCGATCCTGCACGAGCCCGAGGAGATCCCCTCCTTGGAGCAGGCGCGACTCTCCCCCACCGAGATGCCGTTCACCGACGACGACTTCGACCCGCAGCTCGAGCAGGCGCTGGAGCTGATGCCCGAGCTGCTCGGCGCCGAGGGAGCCGAGATCCGCTACGCGATCAACGGGCTGCTCTCGCTGACCGCCGACGGGTCGCCGATCCTGGGGGAGAGCGAGGTCGGCGGGTTGTGGGTCGCCGCGGCGGTCTGGATCAAGGAGGGCCCCGGTGTCGGTCGGGCGGTCGCGGAGTGGATGACCCACGGGCACTCCGAGATCGACATCCACCACAGCGACATGGCCCGCTTCCACGACCACGAGACCACCCGCGCCCACGTCCGGGCCAGGACGAGCGAGGCGTTCATCAAGACCTACGGCATCGTGCACCCCGCCGAGCAGTACGAGTCCGACCGCGGCATCCGCTGGTCGCCGATGGCCGCCTCCCAGAAGGAGCTCGGTGCCCGGTTCTACGAGACGGTGGGCTGGGAGCGGCCGTGGTGGTATGAGTCCAACGCCGGCCTGCTGGAGAGGTACGGCGACGCCGTGATGGCGCGCGAGCACGAGTGGGACGCGCGCTGGTGGAGCCCGATCATCAACGCCGAGCACCTCGCCATGCGCGAGCACGCCGGCATCATCGACCTGACCGCCTTCTGCATCTTCGACATCACCGGCCCGGGCGCCCTCGCCTCGGTCCAGCAGAGCTGCGTCGCCCAGTGCGACGTGGCCGTCGGCAAGGTCGTCTACACCCCGGTGCTGGACGCCAAGGGTGGCTTCGTCTCCGACCTCACCGTGATGCGGCTCGGCGAGGACCACTTCCGCGTCGTCACCGGCGGCGCCCACGGCATGGCCGACCGCAAGTGGTTCACCGACCACCTCGCCGAGGGCGCCCGGCTCGCGGACCGCACCGAGGAGCTGTCCACGATCGGGGTGTGGGGGCCGCGCGCCCGGGACATCGTCTCCTCGTTGACCGGGGAGGACATGACCGACGCGGGGTTCGGATTCCTGACCTGTCGCGAGATCGACGTCAAGGGCGTGGAGGCACCGGTCCTCGCCTCCCGCATCTCCTACGTCGGCGAGCTCGGCTGGGAGCTCTACGTGCCCTTCGAGCACGCGGCCGAGCTGTGGGACGTGCTGCTGGCAGCAGGCAGGGAGCACGGGGCGGTGCCGGTCGGCATCGGCGTCTACGGCACGACCGGACGCATCGAGAAGGGCTACCGGGCCTTCGGCTTCGAGCTCGACTCCGAGCGCACCATCGTCGAGGCCGGGATGCAGCGTCCCAAGGTCAAGTCCGCGGACTTCGTGGGCAAGGAGGCCTACCTGGCGCAGCGCGAGTCCGCGCCGGCGACGGTCCTGTGCACGATGACGGTCGAGGACCACACCTCGGCCGACGGCACCAAGCGCTACATGCTCGGCGGCGAGCCGATCCTCACCCGTGCCGGCAACGCGATCACCGACGCTCACGGCCACCACCCCTACGTCACCTCCGCCGGGTCGGCGCCCTCGCTCGGCAAGCACGTGCTGCTGGCCTACCTGCCGCCGGAGGAGGCGCACGTCGGCAACCAGCTCGCGGTCTCCTACATGGAGGAGCTCTACCCCGTCACGGTCGGCTCGGCCGACGCCACCGCCCTGTTCGACCCCGCCAACGAGCGGATCCGGTGACCCGATGACCGACGTCCTGGTGTGCGTGAAGCGGGTGCCGGACTTCTCCGGCGAGGTGCTCCTGCGCGAGGACGCACAGTCGGCTGACGCCCGGTTCGTGGGCTTCACCATGAGCAACCACGACGCCTGCGCGGTCGAGCTGGCGGTCCAGGTCGCCGCCGCCACCGACGGCCGGGCGACGGTGCTCTCGATCGGGTCCGGCGACGCGGTCGAGCAGCTGCGCTCGGCGCTCGGCGTGGGCTGCGCGGCCGCGGTGCTGGTCGAGACCGACCCGGTAGCGATCGGTCCCGCCGACGTCGCCCACGAGGTCGCCCAGGTGGTCGGTGACCACGAGGCGGCCGGTGCGGCGTACGGGCTGGTCCTGCTCGGCAACGACGCCGCCGACTCCGGCGACTTCCAGGTCGGCATCCGGCTCGCCCACGAGCTGGGGCGCCCGGTCGTGACCGGCGCGAAGACGGTCACCGTGGACGGCGAGACCGCCCACCTCCGGGCCGACGGCCCGGAGGGGCAGGAGAGCTATGCCGTGCCCCTGCCGGCCGTGGCGACGGTGCTGGAGGGCGGGGTCGAGCCGCGCTACCCCACGATCACCGGTCGGATGAAGGCCAAGAAGGTCGAGGTCGAGACCCGGGCGCCCTCGCGCGAGGCCGTCGGCAGCGGCCGGGTGCGGCTGACGCTGCCCCCGCCGACCCCCTCGAGCGCCGAGGTCCTCGGCGAGGGGCCGCAGACGGCCGCGGCCGTCGTGGACCTGCTGCACAAGCTCGGGGTGACGCGATGATCCTGGTCTACGTCGAGGGCGCCGCCGAGGGTGCCGCGGAGGTCTCCCTGGAGACGATCACCTTCGCTCGCGAGCTGTCGGCGGCGGGCAACGGGGTGCCGATCGACGCCGTGGTGGTCGGCCCGGCACCGGACGGCCTGGCCGCCGAGCTGGCGGCGTACGGCGTCCGCACGGTGCACCACGCCTCGGGGCCGGACCTCGAGATGTTCTCGGGGGCGGCCACGGCCACGGCGGTGCTCGCCGCTCGGCAGGAGGCCGGGTCCGTCGTCGTGCTGGCCGCCGGGACAAACCGTGGCAACGAGGTGCTCGCCCGGGTCGCCACCCGGCTCGAGGTCTCGATGGCCGCCAACGTGGTCGCCTTCCACGGGCTGGCCCCGTTCGTCGTCACCCGGCAGGTCATCGGCGGCGCCGCCCTGGAGGAGATGCGCCTCGGACACCGCCCGGCGGTGTTCACCGTCGCGGGGCACGCGGTCGAGGCCGTCCCGGCGCAGGCCCCGGGGACCGGAACGGTCGTCCCGCTCGCCGTCGACCTCGCCCCCGAGGACCTGCTCGTGCGGGTCGCCTCCGTCGAGGGGGTGGACACCGACGGCTCCGAGAACCTGAAGTCGGCCCGCGTCGTGGTCGGCGCCGGCCGGGGTGCCGGCGGGCCGGACGGGTTCGCCGGCGTGCTGGAGCTCGCCGACCTGCTCGGCGGCACCCTGGGGGTCTCCCGGGTCGTGACCTCGCTGGGCTGGCGTCCGCACCACGAGCAGGTCGGGCAGACGGGCAGCCGGATCTCACCGGAGGTCTACATCCCCTGCGGGATCAGCGGCGCCATCCAGCACTGGGCCGGCTGCGCGAGCTCGAAGGTGATCCTGGCGATCAACACCGACGCCGAGGCACCGATGATGACCAAGGCGACCTACGCGGTGATCGGCGACATGCACGAGGTGGTCCCGGCGATCAACGAGGAGATCAGGCGCCGTCGGGAGTGAGCGCCGGCGCCCGGCGCCTGCTCGGCGGCGCGGGCAGCCAGATCCGGAACTGGGTGCCTGCGCCCGGTTGCGACGTGACGTCGATCCGCCCCTCGTGACGGTCGACGACGGCCTTCACGATCGCCATCCCCAGCCCGGTGCCCGGCACCTCCAGTGCTTCTCGGTTCTTCGAGCGGTGGAAGGGCTCGAAGAGGCGCGGCAGGTCTGCGGGGGCGATGCCCAGGCCCTCGTCACGGCACTCCAGGACCGCGCCGTCGGCGTCGTCGTACACGGCGATCGTGACCGTGTCGCCGCGGTGGGAGTACTTCACGGCGTTGCTGAGCAGGTTGTCCACGACCCGCTCGACCTCGGCGGGGTCTCCCCAGGCCAGCGTGTCGTCGCTGAGCGAGTCGAGGTCCAGCAGGACCCCGCGCTCGTGCGCGGCGACGCCGACCAGGTCGGCGCACTGCCGGACCAGGGTGGCCAGTCGGACCTCGCCTGCCACCAGCGGCCGTTGCGCCAGCTGGACCTTGCTGAGGGTGAGCAGGTCGTCGACCGTCTCCCGGATCCGCTCGGCGCCCCGCTGGATGATCGGCAGCGAGTGCCGGGACTGCTCGGGGTCGGGCGCGCCGGCCGTCGTGGCGTCCTCGAGCAGCTCGGCGTGCCCGATGATCGAGGTCAGCGGGTTCTTCAGCTGGTGCGCGACGGTCGCCACGAAGCTGTCCTTGTAGTCGTGCAGCTCCTGGAGCTCGTGGACCAGCGCGCGCTGCTGCTCGAAGAGGCGAGCGTGCACCACGGCGTTGCCCAGCTCTCGGCCGATCGTCATCACGGCCGCCTCGTCCTCCGCGTCGAACGGCTCGTCCACCGTGGTCCGCGTCAGCGCGATGTATCCCTGGCACTCACCGGCCCCGCCCAGCGGAGCCATCAGCATGCTCCGGGCCTGGATCGAGCGCATGAACGCCAGCATGTAGTCGCGCTCGGCCTCGTCGGTCAGGGGCGTGATGTCAGGATCGTCGAGGTCCAGCATGCTGGCGCACTGGCGCTCCCAGCAGATCCGGGCGGCCCGGCCCGAGATGTCGAGCAGCTCCTCCGTCGCCAGGCCGTCCGACCAGGCCGGGTAGGACGCGGAGTGCCGGAGCAACGCTCCCGGATCGGGTGAGTCGAAGGCCCGGATCGAGACCCCCTGGCTGCGCACACCGACCCGGAGCGCCTCGACCGCGTCGAGGAGCATGGCGTCGAGGTCGAGGTGCTGCACCGCAGCCATCGCCACCGCGTGCACGGCCTCGCGCCGGGTGTCGCGGCGCTCGCGCGCGGTGCGCCGCTCGGTGCCGCGCACGACCGAGGCGACCAACGAGCCGCACAGCAGCAGCAGCTCGCGCTGGGCGGGACTGAGCTCGCCGTCCCCGCAGCCCTCGAGCACGAGGACGGGGTAGCGGCTCTCGACGTCGCCCGGGACGGAGACCCGGACCACGCCGCCCGCACGGTGCTCGACGGGCCGTGCGTGGGGCGCCTCCGGCCGCTCGAGCCGGACGGTGGTGGCACCGACGGCGTCGCGGGCACACTCCGAGAGCTGCGCCATCGGCTCGTCACCGAGGAGCTCGTCCTCACGCTCCACGAGGGCACGCAGGCGCGCCAGGGTGGCAACGTGCTCGGCCAGCTCCGACGTCATGGCGCCCTCTCGTGGATGCGTCACCATTAGAACCGACTCGATGTCCGCTTTGTGCCCTTTCCGGGAAGGCTGCGTCCATTTCTGAACCAGGGGTGGCCGGTGGAGCGTGGAGGCGGGTCGGCAGTACGTCGTGGGCGCTCGCCCTACGCTGGCTCAGGTGAACAGGCGGGCGTGGCTGGTCGGGGGGATGTCCGTGCTGCTGGTCCTCGCCGGCGCCACCGCTGTCGTGCGAGGTCGCGAGCGGTGCGGGGAGGCGGTCACCAGCCTGCCCGCCTCCCGGTCCAGCTCGCCCTTCCTCGACGCCGACGGACGAGCCGACCAGCCCGACCACGACCGCGACGTCCTGGTCCGGACCCTCGCAGCCGACCCGGCGCCGATCGGCGAGGTGGTCGGGGCGGTCGGCTACCACTACGAGCAGTGGGCCCAGGTCTCGGCCTACGCCCAGGGAATCGGCATCCGCACCCGCGACAACCCGGACTTCACGATGCTCGACGACCAGACCCTCGCTCCGCGCTGGAGCGTGCAGGTGCACACGCCGCGCTCGGCGTACGACGCGAGCGAGCGACGCTACCTCCTCACCCCGATGCCCGCGGACGGGCCGCCGGACCTCGTCGCGCTCGACGCCGACACCGGGCGCCGGGTGTGGTGCACCCAGGTCGGCGAGCACGCCGTGCGCGCGGACGACCCGTACGCCACCCAGGTCCTGGCCGGCGAGGACGTCGCCGTACTCAGCCCGGGCGGCGGCACGCAGGAGTCGGTGCGCCGCCTCTCGGGCCGGGACGGGTCCCTGGTGTGGCAGCGCACCCTCGACGCCGACGCCGGCGACTTCCTCGGCGACATGGGCGAGGGGACCCTGGTCGCGGGTGGCCGGGCCCAGTTCGACCTCTTCGACCCCGCATCCGTGGAGGCGCGAGGCGCCGGAGCCGCCCTGGTGCTGCTCTCCGCCCGCGACGGCAGCACCATCTGGACGCGCCGCGCCCCCGCCGGCACCGACCTGCACGTGCTCGGCACCGACCCCGGCAGCGGCACCGTGTTCGTGCAGGACTGGAGCGCCCGGACCCAGACAACCCGGCTGCTGGCCATCGACCGGTCGGGCAACCTGGCGTGGTACGCCGTGCCGGCGCAGGGCGACTACTTCGACGCGGCGCTGCGCTCGGGCCGGATCCTGGTGCGCGCTCGCAACCGGTGGACGGCCTACGCCATCGCGGACGGGCACCGGCTCTGGCAGCGCACCGTGCCCGAGCAGCCGCAGTTCCTGCCCTACGGCTTCACCCTCGAGGCCATCCCGCTGCTCGACGCCGACCATGTCCTCATCGGGGGCACCACCGCCGTGCACACCCTGGACCTCCGCACCGGCCGGCTGACCTCCGCGCCCCTCCCCACCGACGGCATCAACACCACCTACTGGCCCTACGAGCTCGCCGTCTCCGACCACCTCATCGCCATCGCCACCAACACCGCCGCCGTGGTGGTGCGGCGAGAGTAGGGGCTCGCAGTTTCACTGGGTCCCCAGTGAAACTGCCACTTCCCGCGCGTTGCAACGCACGGGAAGTGGCAGTTTCGGACGGGGTACGGGCGGGCCGGGAGCCGGGCTCGTCGGAATGTACGCCGGGGCGGCCCACCCGCCCCGTCAGCGGTGGCGACCCGTGAAGGACCTCCTGATCAGGAAGTGCAGGTCGGTCTGGTCGATCAGGCCGACCAGGTTCGCCGCGCCGGGACCGTATCCGGCGACGCGGACCTGGGTGCCGGTGTGCTGCTGGCTGGCACCGGCGGGCGCAGTGCCGTAGGCGACGATCATGTCGGCGCCGTCCTTGGTGGTCAGGCGGGCCGTGACGCCGGGAGTGTCGCCGTCGACGATCTGGCTGGTGTGGGCGTGGTCGGCGGTGACGATGACCAGCGTGTGCCCGTCGTGGCGCGCGAAGTCGAGCGCGGTCGAGACGGCCTGGTCGATCTGCTGGGTCTCCCCGATCTGCCCGCACGCGTCCGCGGCGTGGTCCTTCTTGTCGATGGAGGCGCTCTCGACCTGAAGGAAGAAGCCGTGGCTGCGGCCCGCGCGGTTGTGCGAGAGCAGGTCGATGGCCTTGCCGGTCATGGACCTCAGGTCGGGGACCTGGCTGAAGCTGGGCTCGGGCCGGCAGGTCTGGGCGGGCCCGTCGGCACCGCCGGGGGTGGCGAGCAGCGGGGCGAACGCGACCGGCATGTTCCCGGGGCTGAACAGACCCAGCAGCGGCCGGCGCTGGTCGGCATACCGTACGCCGGCGAGGGCGCCCTTCTCGGTGAGGTAGCGGTAGCCGCGCTCGCGCGCCTGCTGCTCGAGCGTCTTGCCCTTCCAGCGGCCCGCGGTCGCGGTCTCCCCGAAGGTCCTCGATCCGCCGCCGAGGGTCACGTCGGGGCGGGTGTCGAGCAGCTGCTCGGTGATCGAGCCGCGCCCGCCGTTCTCCCTGGCCGCCTCGGGGCACTTCGCGGTCGTGGCCACCGGGCCGTAGCAGGATCGCTGGCTGATGTGGCTGACCTCCACGGCCGGGGTGGCGTCCTGGATCTCCGAGGTGGTCACGTCACCGGTCGCGAGACCGGCGCGCTTGGCCAGCTCCAGCAGCGTCGGGAAGGCCTTGCCGTGGCGGTCGACCGAGACCGCGTTGTCGTAGGTCTTGGTGCCGGTCGACCACGCGGTGCCGGTGGCGGCCGAGTCGGGGGTGTAGTCGGGCTTCCCGGTGTCCCGGTCGACGCTGTAGTGCGTCATCTGCCCGGTCAGCGGCAGGGCGTCGAGACCCGGGAAGGCGCCACCGGCGCCCCGCAGGTAGTTGCGGGCGACGGTGATCTCCGAGTCGCCCATCCCGTCACCGATGACGAGGATGACGTTGCGGGCCGTGCCGGGCTTGATCGAGCCGGCGATGACACGGCGCTGGTCACCGTGCAGCCGGGTGGCGCCGCCGTAGGTGTCGACGGGTCCGCGTGCGGACCGGTCGAGCAGGGGCATCCGGCCGTCGGCGACGGCCCCGGACAGGGGGCCGGACAGGGTGCCGGAGACGGCCCCGCCGAGGGCCAGGACGGCGGCGCCGAGGACGACCGCTGTGCGTGTGCTGGGCATGTGGACATACCTTCCAGGAGAGTGCTGTTGCGGCGAGGCTGGCCGACCTGGGTGTACGCCGGGGGTGAGGTCGATGGCCGCTCGGTGTACGTGTCGCCGCCGGTTGATAGAAGAGGTGCATGAGGAGTACCAGCGCCGAGACCGGCACCCGCGCGGAGGCCGAGCGGCACCTGCGCGCGCTGGTGGGCAGCGACGACGCGCGGCTGCACGACGACCAGTGGGCCGCCATCGAGGCGCTCGTCGTCGAGCAGCGCCGGGTGCTGGTCGTGCAGCGCACCGGGTGGGGCAAGTCGGCGGTCTACTTCGTGGCCACCGCCCTGATGCGGGGCCTCGGCGCAGGTCCGACGGTGATCATCTCGCCGCTGCTGGCCTTGATGCGCAACCAGATCGAGGCCGCGGAGCGAGCCGGCATCCGCGCGGCGACGATCAACTCCACCAACCTCGAGGACTGGGCCGCGGTCCGCGGCCGGGTCGAGGCGGGGGAGGTCGACGTGCTGCTGGTCAGCCCCGAACGGCTCAACAACCCCGGCTTCCGCGACGACGTGCTGCCCCAGCTGACCGAGACCGCCGGGCTGCTGGTGATCGACGAGGCGCACTGCATCTCCGACTGGGGCCACGACTTCCGTCCCGACTACCGCCGCATCCGGCAGATGATCGCCACGCTGCCGCCCGGCATCCCGGTGCTCGCCACCACCGCGACGGCCAACTCCCGGGTGACCACCGACGTCGCCGAGCAGCTGGGCACCGACGTCCTGGTGCTGCGCGGGTCGCTGGACCGCGAGTCGCTGCACCTGGCTGTCCTGCGCCTCGAGCGGCCCGAGCAGCGGCTGGCGTGGCTCTGCGAGCACCTCGACGAGCTCGAGGGCTGCGGCATCATCTACACCCTCACCGTCGCCGCCACCCAGGAGGTCGCCGAGCACCTGCGCGCACGCGGACACGCCGTCGCGGCGTACTCCGGGCAGACCGAGGCCACCGAGCGCCTCGCCCTGGAGCAGGACCTGCTCGCGGGCCGGCTCAAGGCGCTGGTGGCGACCAGCGCCCTCGGGATGGGCTTCGACGCCCGTCTCGGGTTCGTGGTGAACCTCGGCGCCCCCTCGTCCCCGGTTGCCTACTACCAGCAGGTCGGCCGCGCCGGGCGCGGCACCGGGCCGGCCACGGTGATCCTGCTCCCGGCGCACGAGGACCGCGACATCTGGCGCTACTTCGCCTCGCTCGCCTTCCCGCCCGAGCAGCACGTGCGCGCGACCCTGCGGGCGCTGACCGAGAGCGGCGACCCCCTGTCGACCGCCGCGCTGGAGACCCACGTCGACCTGAGCCGCACCCGCCTGGAGACCATGCTCAAGGTGCTCGACGTCGACGGGGCCGTCGACCGGGTCCGGGGCGGGTGGGCCGCCACCGGTCAGGAGTGGGTCTATGACCAGGAGCGCTACGACCGGGTCGCGGGCGCGCGTCGCGACGAGCAGGCGGCGATGCTGGCCTACGCCGCCACCGACGGCTGCCGGATGCGGTTCCTGCGCGAGCAGCTCGACGACCCGGAGGCGGCCGACTGCGGCCGGTGCGACAACTGTGGCGGGATCACCCTGCCCGGCGGGGTCTCCGAGTCGGCGCTCGCCGAGGCCGACGAGCGGCTGCGCCGGCCGGGCGTCACCCTGGCGCCGCGCAAGATGTGGCCGACGGCGCTGTCCTCGCTGGGCATCGACCTCAAGGGACGCATCTCCGAGCCCGCCGAGGAGGGCCGGGCCGTGGGCCGCCTCACCGACCTCGGGCACGGCCGGGCGCTGCGGGAGCTGCTGCGACCGGACGCCGCCGATGCCCCGGTCCCGCGCGCCCTGGTCGACGCCGTGCTCGAGGTGCTCGGCGACTGGCACCCTTCCTGGCCCTCGCGCCCCACCGGTGTCGTCTACGTCGAGTCCGCCCGGCGGCCCCGGCTGACCCGTGACCTGGCCGACGGCATCGCGCGCTACCTCCGGCTTCCCGTGGTGGGCAGCTGGCAGCTCGTCGACACCGGCGTCGGGCCCGGTCAGGGAGCCGCCAACTCCGCGCAGCGGGTGGCCGCGGTCTCCCGCCGCTTCGACCTCCGGCTCGAGGAGCCGCTGGACGGAGGCGCGGTGCTGCTGGTCGACGACCTGGTGGGCACCGGCTGGACGCTGACCCTCGCCGCCCGCGCCCTGCGTACGGCGGGTGCGGGTCCGGTCCTTCCCCTCGCCCTGGGGACCGAGACCTGAGTCAGTGCCGCCGGGAGCAGGCAGCAGGCGACCGCGGTGAACAGCGTGACCGCGAGCAGGTAGAGCCGCTTGGTGCCGAACCGGTCGGCCGCCCAGCCGGTGAGGGGGATTGGCACACCCCGCGCCCAGAGGTGCGCCGGCCTTCGTCACCGACTCGACCGCACCCGGTGGGGAGCGGCAGGATGCAGCCATGGCCACGGAGAGCGAGCACGCCGGCAAGAAGCGCCGGGCTGCCACCAGCGCGTCCTACTCGATCACCATGCGACTGCACACCGACACCGATCCCGCCGTGATCGGTCGGGTCGCGACGGGGATCTCCTCGGCCGGTGGCATCGTGACCGCGCTGGACGTCACGGAGTCCCGCCACGACCGCCTCGTCGTCGACGTGACCTGCTCGGCGACCGACAGCGAGCACGCCGACGAGATCGTCGCCGCCGTCCGGGACCTGCAGGGGATCACGGTCCACAAGGTCTCCGACCGCACCTTCCTGCTGCACATCGGCGGCAAGATCGAGGTCACCTCCAAGGTCCCGCTGCGCACCCGGGACGACCTGTCGATGGCCTACACCCCCGGGGTGGGTCGGGTCAGCCTCGCGCTGGCCGAGCACCCCGAGGACGTGCCGCGACTGACCGTCAAGGGCAACAGCGTCGCCGTGGTCACCGACGGCTCGGCCGTGCTCGGCCTGGGCAACATCGGCCCGGGTGCGGCGCTGCCGGTGATGGAGGGCAAGGCCGCCCTGTTCAAGCGGTTCGCCGGCATCGACGCCTGGCCGATCTGCCTGGACACCCAGGACACCGACCGGATCGTCGACGTCGTGGAGGCGATCGCCCCTGGCTTCGGCGGCATCAACCTCGAGGACATCGCCGCCCCGCGGTGCTTCGAGATCGAGCGCCGGCTCCGCGAGCGGCTCGACATCCCGGTCTTCCACGACGACCAGCACGGCACCGCGATCGTGGTGCAGGCCGCGCTCACCAACGCGCTGCGCTGCGTGGGCAAGGAGCTCACCGGCTGCCGGATCGTGGTCGCGGGCGCCGGTGCTGCCGGTACGGCGATCGTCACCCTCCTGCTCGCCGCCGGTGCCGAGGACGTCGTGGTGTGGGACCGGATGGGCTGCCTGTCCGCGGACGACGACTCCCTCTCCCCCGCGATGGCCGAGCTGGCCCGGCGTACCAACCCTCGACGGGTGCGCGGCGACCTGCGCACCGGGCTGGCCGGCGCCGACGTGTTCATCGGCGTCAGCGGGCCCGGCGTGCTCGAGTCGGAGTGGATCGCCGAGATGGCCGACGACGCGATCGTCTTCGCCCTGGCCAACCCGGACCCGGAGATCGACCCCGCGGAGGCGGGACGGCATGCCGCGGTGGTGGCCAGCGGGCGCAGCGACTACCCCAACCAGATCAACAACGTGCTCGCCTTCCCGGGCGTCTTCCGCGGCCTCCTCGACGCGCGGGCCAGCGACGTCACCATCGAGATGCTGCTGCGCGCCGCGGAGGCGATCGCCCTCGTGGTGACCGACGACGAGCTCAACGCCAGCTACATCATCCCGAGCGTCTTCGACGAGAAGGTCCCCCAGGCCGTGGCCCGCGCGATCCGGGGCATCGAGGAGTAGCCCGCGGCCGGTCCGTCGCGACCGCGGTGTCGGGGGCACCGGCTAAGTTCGGCGCAGCGGCCGCCTCCGCCAGGGTGGCCGCCGGAGACCACACCCACGGGAGGCGAGCCGGCAAGTGAGCTTCGTGCCGTTGCAGGGCCTGGCCACCTGGGTGCCCCAGCACCCGCCTCGCGAGAGCGAGGTGGAGTTCTCCGGGCCCGCGCGCACGATCCGGATGCCCATCCGGGGGGCGATCCCCGTGCTGACCCGGGCGATCCGGGTCGAGGAGGCCCACCCGTCGGTCGGGCTGCTCAGCGGCGCCACCCTGCTGGCGATGAGGCTCGTGGCCGCAGGACGGATCCGGCTCTCCGAGACCGGCGACTCCTGGCGGGCGGGGCCGCTGCTGCCCGACGACGAGGACCGGTTGCAGGCCCTGGCCACCGCGCGCGCCCATCCGGGGGCCGACGTCGACGAGGCCGAGGACCTCATCCGCCAGCTGCTGGACGCCGTGGCCGACGCGGTCACCCGGCCGCCGGCCGGCTCCGGGTCGGTGGCCGAGACCGGCACCCGGCCGCGCCCGGGCAGCGACCACGACCACGACAGCGGCGAGGACGACCTGCCGGACCAGGTGCGCCTGGCGCTGCGGGTCGAGGCCCCCGGGGAGGTGCTCGAGGGCGGCGGGGTGAGCGTCGTGCTCCAGGCCCACGAGAGCGACGACGACACCCACGTCGTGGACGCCGAGCGGCTCTGGACCGAAGGCGGGCACGAGGGCAGCGACGGCTCCCCCGGCCACGGCTTCTCAAGCCGCGCCCGGTTCAGCCTGGGCGCCGCGCTGCGCGAGGCCGCGCACGCGTGGGCGCCACTGGACCGGTTGCAGCGCCAGCAGGTGCCGGACCGGATGGTGCTCGACGGCGAGGAGCTCGCCGACCTGCTCGAGCACGGCCTCGAGGCCCTCGACGCGGTCGGGGTCGACGTGTTCTGGCCACGCGGCCTGCGCGCCGAGCTGGTGCCGCAGGCCCGGGTGGAGGTCGCCTCCGGGCCCCGGGAGGGCCAGCTGATGGAGGGGCTGTTCGGGCCGGACGCCATGTTCAGCTTCGACTGGCGGCTGGCACTGGGGCACGACCCGCTCAGCGACGAGGAGATGGCCGCCCTCGCAGCCGCCACCTCCCCGGTGATCCGCCTGCGGGACAACTGGGTGGTCATCGACCCGGCCGTGGCCCGGCGGGCCCGCTCGCGGGTCGGGGCCGGGCCCCGCGGCCGCAGCATCAAGCCGGTGACCGCACTCCAGGCGGCGCTGACCGGCCGGCTCTACCTCGACGGCGGCACCCTCGAGGTCCATCCCGGCGCCACCTTGGCGAAGGTCCGCGACCGGATCGTCGACGCGGCCGTCGTGGCGCCCCTGGACCCACCGCCGGGGCTGGGCGCCACGCTGCGCGACTACCAGCGCCACGGGCTCACCTGGCTGGCCGAGCTCACCGGTGCCGGCCTCGGAGCCTGCCTGGCCGACGACATGGGTCTGGGCAAGACGATCACGCTGATCGCGCTGCACCTGCACCGCCGCCACCGGGGGCTGGCCACCGGACCCACGCTGGTGGTCTGCCCGGCCAGCCTGCTGGGCAACTGGGAGAGCGAGATCCGCCGGTTCGCCCCCGGCGTCGCCGTACGCCGCTTCCACGGCCCTTCGCGCTCGCTGGCCGGCCCGGACGTGGTCGGGTCGGACGGGTTCGTGCTGACCACCTACGGCACCATGCGCCAGGACACCTCCGCCGGCGGCGCGGGCCTGCTCTCCGGCGTCCCCTGGGACCTCGTGGTGGCCGACGAGGCCCAGCACATCAAGAACGCCACCTCCTCGACCGCCCGCAACCTGCGCACGCTCACCTCCCGGTGCCGGGTGGCGCTGACCGGCACGCCGGTGGAGAACAACCTCACCGAGCTCTGGGCGATCCTCGACTGGGCCACCCCCGGACTGCTCGGCTCGCGGGCCGCGTTCCGCAAGGTGTGGGCGGCGCCGATCGAGAGTGGGGTCGACCCCGCGGTGGCGCGCCGGTTCGCCCAGCTGGTGGAGCCGTTCCTGCTGCGTCGGCGCAAGTCCGACCCGGGGATCGCCCCCGAGCTGCCCGCCAAGACCGAGACCGACCAGGTCGTCGGGCTCACCCGCGAACAGGTCGTGCTCTACGAGACCCTCGTCCGCGAGTCGATGGAGCGCATCGAGCGTGCCGACGAGGACGCCCGGCGCGGACTGGTGCTGGCGCTGCTGACCGGCCTGAAGCAGATCTGCAACCACCCCGCGCACTACCTGCGCCAGCCCGGTGGCCGGCTGCGCGGGCGCTCGGAGAAGCTCGAGCTGTGCGACGAGCTGCTCGGCACGATCCTGGCCGAGGACGGCTCGGTCCTGATCTTCACCCAGTACGTCGAGATGGCGCGCCTGCTCGAGCGGCACCTCGCGGCCGCCTCGATCCCGACGCTGTTCCTGCATGGTGGGACGCCGGTGCGCGTCCGCGAGCAGATGGTGCAGGACTTCCAGGACGGGGCCGTCCCGGTGTTCCTGCTCTCGTTGAAGGCGGGGGGCACCGGGCTCAACCTCACCCGGGCCGACCACGTGATCCACTTCGACCGGTGGTGGAACCCGGCCGTCGAGGACCAGGCGACCGACCGGGCCCACCGGATCGGGCAGACCCGGCCGGTGCAGGTGCACCGGCTCCTGACCGAGGGGACGATCGAGCAGAAGGTGGGGCTGCTCCTGGACCGCAAGCGCAGCCTGGCCGAGTCCGTGCTGGGCTCGGGCGAGGTCGCGCTGACCGAGCTGAGCGACGAGGAGCTGCGCGACCTGGTCAGCCTGCGCGTCCCCTCGGGACCGGCCGGCGAGCGTGCCTGACCCGATCGTGCTGCCACGGTTGGGGCGCACGCGCGGGGCGGCCGCCCGGAGCTCGACCTGGTGGGGGCGGGCGCTGGTGCGCTCCTTCGAGGAGCTCACCGTCGAGAACGCTGACCTGGTCGCCGCCCGCTCCCTGGCCCGCTCGGGCCGTCTCGGTGCGATCGTGGTGCTGGAGGCGATGGCCTCCGCCGTCGTCGACCCTGGGAGCACCGGTCCGGTGATGGCCCAGCTGAAGGTCGACCGGTTGTGCGACCGGGACTGGGACCGGTTCGCCCGGGAGGCGGCGCGGGAGAGCGGCTTCGCCGCTGCGCTCGAGGCCGGCGACCTCCCCGCCGACCTGGTGGAGCACGCCGACGAGGCCGGCGTCGAGCTGCTGCCCGGCCCCGCCGACCTCGACACCGCCTGCGAGTGCGACGCGTGGGGCCAGCCGTGCGTGCACACGCTCGCCCTGCTCTACCAGGTCGCCTGGCAGGTCGACGGGGACCCCTACGTCCTGCTGCTGCTTCGCGGCCGCACCCGCGAGGCGCTGCTGGCGCAGGTCACCTCGCTGGCCGGCTCCACGGTGCCACCCGGTGCGGTCGAGCGGGAGGAGGCGCGGGTCCGCGCCGCCCAGGTCCTCGCACTGGCCGAGGACGCGCCGACCGGCCACGGACTGGCCGACGCCGCCGTCGCTGCCTACGACGAGGCGGTGGCGCGGCTGCTGTGAGCCTCGGCGGCGTGCTGCGGCCCGAGCGCCTTGTGGGCCATCGAGGTGAGCAGCGCGCGCATCTCCTCCGGTGGCAAGAAGGCGCTGTGCGGGGTCGAGTTGAGCAGGCCGAAGACCGCGTGCACCGCCGCCCGGGACGCCTTCGGGCTCAGCTCGGGGCGGAGCGCACGCAGCTGCTTGGCCCACATCTCGACGTAGCGGCGCTGGGTCTCCCGCACCTTCTCGCGCGCCTCGAGCGGCAGGGCGGACCAGTCCCGGTCCTGCACCACGATCAGCGCCTGGTGGTCGAGGGCGAAGGTGACGTGCCAGTCGATGAGCGCGTCCAGTGCCTCGGCGGGCGAGGCTGCCGACCGCACCCGCTCGCGGCCGACACCGAGCAGCTCGTCGCTGATGCTGACCAGCATCTCGGCCAGCACCGCGTCCTTGGAGCGGAAGTGCCGGTAGAGCGCCGGCCCGGAGAACCCGCAGGCGGCGCCGAGCTCGGCGATCGAGACCCCGTGGAAGCCCTTCTGCGCGAAGAGCTCGGCCGCGATGGCCAGGATCTGCTGGCGACGTTCACTCACACCCCCAGGTTAGCGAACGCTAACCTGGGGCGGCTCGAGCCACCCCGTCGGCCGGGCCCCCCGCACGATCGACTCCGGGCCGGGCGGTCTCCCACCTCCTGCCGGGACGGATGGCGGCACAAGTTAATGATCGCTAACATGGCTCTCATGACCACAGGGATGGCGGCCCTCGTCGCCGAGCTCCGGGAGCGGACGGCGCGGGTGCAGCAGGGTGGCTCCGAGTCCGCGCGGAGCAAGCACACCGACCGGGGCAAGATGCTCGCCCGCGACCGGATCGACGCGCTGCTCGACCCGGGCAGCCCCTTCCTCGAGCTGAGCCCGCTCGCGGCGTACGGGATGTACGACGAGGGCCGTGGCGAGGAGGCGGACGACTTCACCGTGCCCAGCGCCAGCATCGTCACCGGGATCGGTCGGATCGAGGGCCGCGAGTGCGTGGTGGTGGCCAACGACGCCACCGTCAAGGGGGGCACCTACTACCCGGTCACGGTCAAGAAGCACCTGCGCGCCCAGGAGGTGGCCCGCGCCAACAAGCTCCCGTGCGTCTACCTCGTCGACTCCGGCGGCGCCTTCCTGCCGATGCAGGACGAGGTCTTCCCCGACAAGGAGCACTTCGGCCGGATCTTCTTCAACCAGGCCAACCTCTCCGCCGAGGGCATCCCGCAGATCGCCGCGGTGCTGGGCTCGTGCACCGCCGGGGGTGCCTACGTGCCCGCGATGTCCGACGAGACCGTGATCGTCAAGGAGCAGGGCACGATCTTCCTCGGCGGTCCGCCGCTGGTGAAGGCCGCGACCGGAGAGGTGGTCAGCGCCGAGGACCTCGGTGGCGGCGAGGTGCACGCTCGCAGGTCCGGCGTCGTCGACCACCTCGCCGAGGACGACGCGCACGCCCTGGCGATCGTCCGCTCGATCGTGGACACCCTGCCGCCTCCGGCGCCGTCCCGGGCCGTCCACGTCGAGGAGCCGGTCACCGACCCGCGCGAGCTCTACGACGTCGTGCCCGCCGACACCCGCACGCCCTACGACGTGCGCGAGGTCATCTCCCGCATCGTCGACGCCAGCCGGTTCCACGAGTTCAAGAAGCTCTACGCCGAGACGCTGGTGTGCGGCTTCGCGAGGATCTGGGGCCACGACGTCGGCATCGTGGCCAACAACGGCATCTTGTTCTCCGAGTCGGCCCGCAAGGGTGCGCACTTCATCGAGCTGTGCAACCAGCGCCGCACCCCGATCGTCTTCCTGCAGAACATCAGCGGCTTCATGGTCGGCAAGGAGTACGAGAACGGCGGCATCGCGCGTGACGGGGCCAAGCTGGTCACGGCGGTGGCGTGCTCGGTGGTCCCGAAGTTCACCGTCGTCATCGGCGGCTCGTTCGGCGCCGGCAACTACGGCATGTGCGGGCGCGCCTACGACCCGCGGTTCCTGTGGATGTGGCCCAACGCGCGGATCTCGGTGATGGGCGGGGAGCAGGCGGCCTCGGTGCTCGCGACGGTCCGCCGTGACGGCGTCGAGTCCAGGGGCGGCTCCTGGTCCGACGAGGAGGAGGAGTCGTTCAAGGAGCCGATCCGGCAGCAGTACGAGCACCAGGGCTCGCCGTACTACTCCACCGCCCGGCTGTGGGACGACGGCATCATCGACCCGCTGGACACCCGCCGGGTGCTGGGGATGGGCCTCGCCGCCGCCGCGAACGCCCCGGTCCCAGAGCCCAGCTACGGCATCTTCCGCATGTGATGCGCCCCTACTTCGCAAGGACGTGTTCTCCATGATCGAGCGTCTGCTGGTCGCCAACCGTGGTGAGATCGCGCGCCGGATCATCAGGTCGGCTCGCGACCTCGGCATCCACACCATCGCCCTGCACAGCGAGCAGGACCGCTCCGCACCCCACGTCCGGGACGCCGACGAGTCGGTCGGGATCGGGTCCTACCTCGACGTGGACGAGGTCCTGGCGGCTGCCACGAGGACCGGTGCCGACGCGATCCACCCGGGTTACGGCTTCCTCTCCGAGCGGGCCGCCTTCGCCCGTGCGGTGGAGGACGCCGGCCTGCGGCTGGTCGGCCCCAGCGCGGAGGTGATGGAGCAGATGGGTCGCAAGGACGCGGCCCGCGAGATCGCCGTCGCCGCCGGCGTCGCCGTGGTGCCCTCCTACGAGGTGGCGACCGACCCCGCCGACCTCGAGCTCCCGGTCCTCGTCAAGGCCGCCGCCGGAGGTGGTGGCAAGGGCATGCGGATCGTGCGCCGGGTCGAGGAGTACGCCGACGCGGTCGCCGCCGCCCGCCGCGAGGCGAGCTCCGCCTTCGGTGACGACACCATGCTCGTGGAGAAGTACGTCGAGTCCGGCCGGCACGTCGAGGTCCAGGTGCTGGCCGACCACCACGGTCACGTGGTCCACCTCTTCGAGCGCGACTGCTCCACCCAGCGCCGGCACCAGAAGGTGCTCGAGGAGGCCCCGGCACCCACGATCACCGCCGAGCAGCGCACGGAGGTCACGACGGCCGCCGTGGCCCTGGCCCGGCAGGTGGGCTATGAGAACGCCGGCACCGTGGAGTTCCTGCTCGACGAGGCGACCGGGCGCGCCTACTTCCTGGAGATGAACACCCGGCTCCAGGTCGAGCACCCGGTCACCGAGCTCGTGGTCCGCGCCGGCACCGGGGCGCCCCTGGACCTGGTGGCGCTGCAGCTGCAGGTGGCGGCCGGGGAGCCGCTCCCGTTCACCCAGGAGGAGCTCCGTCTGGAGGGTCACGCCATCGAGGCCCGCGTCTACGCCGAGGACTCCTTCGGCGGCTTCCTGCCGCAGGCCGGCACCACCGACCACGTCGCCTGGCCGGCGGGGGCGCGGGTCGACCACGCCCTGGAGAGCGGCCAGGAGGTCAGCACGGCCTACGACCCGATGCTGGGCAAGATCATCACCCACGGCCGCGACCGGGAGGAGGCCCGTCGCCGCCTGGTGGCGGCGCTGGACGACACGGTCGTTCTCGGCCTGACCACCAACACCGGGTTCTTGCGCGCGCTCGCCGCCTCCGCGGAGTTCCGCGACGCGGCCATCGACACCGCCTGGCTGGACCGGCACGAGCTGCCCCCGCCGAGCGCGGAGGTGCCCCGTGCCCTGGCCGCCTGGGCCGCGGCGCCCCGCCCCACGGAGCAGTCGCCCTTCCGCGCCGACGGGTGGCGGATGGGTGCCGACCCGGCCCCGGTGCGCGTCGACCTCGATCCCGTCGTGGTCGTGGGCGGGGACAGCGTCGACGGGGTCCACGCGGTGCAGCTCGACCGCCGCGACGGACCCGGACCGGTCTTCGACCTCACCCTGGCCCTCGACGGGGTCGCCCACCGCGCCCGCGGGGCCGTGGGCGCGCACCGGATCGAGGTGGTGCACCGGGGCCAGCGCTTCGTCTTCGAGCGCCCGGACGTGTTCGCCGCCCACGGGCCGGCCGCGGGGGAGGGCACGTTGACGGCTCCCATGCCCGGCACCCTGCTCGCGGTCGACGTCGCCGAGGGGGATGCTGTGCAGGAGGGACAGCGGCTCGGCGTACTGGAGGCGATGAAGATGGAGCTGGCACTCACCGCACCGTTCGCGGGCACCGTCACGGCGGTCGGCACGACGGCCGGCGGCCAGGTGGCGCTCGGCGAGCTGCTCTTCGAGGTCGCTGCAGAGCTCGACCCGACGGGCGGCCGGCGATGAGTGCGGGACTGCCGGAGCGGGTGACGATCTACGAGGTCGGTCCCCGCGACGGCCTCCAGAACGAGGACGGCGTCGTCCCCGTCGAGGCGAAGGCGGAGTTCATCCGACGGCTGCTGGCCGCGGGCCTGCCGGTCGTGGAGGCGACCAGCTTCGTCCATCCCCGCTGGGTGCCGCAGCTTGCCGACGCCGGCGAGCTGATGGCCCGGCTGGTCGGGGGGGACCTCGGCGAGGCCGGTCGCGACCTGCCCGTCCTGGTGCCCAACGAGCGCGGCCTGGACCGTGCCCTGGAGCTGGGCTGCCGCCACGTCGCGATCTTCGGCAGCGCGACGGAGACCTTCGCCCAGCGCAACCTCAACCGCGGCCTCGAGGCGCAGTTCGCGATGTTCGAGCCCACGGTGACCCGCGCCCGGGACGCCGGGCTGGACGTGCGGGCCTACATCAGCATGTGCTTCGGCGACCCCTGGGAGGGCGTGGTGCCGATCGACCAGGTGGTCTCGGTCGGCAAGCGGCTCTTCGACCTCGGTGCCAGCCAGCTCTCGCTGGGCGACACCATCGGCGTCGGCACCGCGGGGCACGTCCACGAGCTGCTGACGGCGTTCAACGCTGCCGGACTGTCCGACGACTCCCTGGCCGTGCACTTCCACGACACCTACGGTCAGGCGCTGGTCAACGCCCACGCGGCCCTGCAGCACGGCATCACCACCTTCGACGCGAGCGCCGGCGGCCTCGGTGGCTGCCCGTACGCCGAGAGCGCCACCGGCAACCTCGCCACCGAGGACCTCGTCTGGCTGCTGCACGGGCTGGGCATCGAGACCGGCGTCGACCTCGGGGAGCTGGTGGCCACCAGCCGGTGGATGGCCGGGATCCTCGGCCGTCCGAGTCCCTCACGCGTCGTCAACGCCCTCAGCCCGGCACAATGAGGCCATGACCAGCGTGACCGTCGACCCCGCCGCCCCCGGGGACCCGGGATGAGTGGTCGACGGGTCTACCTGCACGTCGGGACGCCGAAGAGCGGCACCAGCTATCTCCAGGACCGTCTCGACCGCAACCGCGACCTGCTGGACCAGCATGGTCTCGACTACCTGGTCACCCGCTCCGGCGACCACTTCGAGGCGGCGCTCGACCTGATCGGCGAGCGCTGGGCCGGCGAGGAGAAGGCGGCCCGTGGCCAGTGGGACGCGCTCGCCGTGGAGGCGCGCAGGTCTCGGCGCGACGTGCTGGTCAGCCACGAGATCCTGGCGGCTGCCGGGCCCGCCTCCGTCGCCCGGGCGATGGAGAGCTTCCGGGGCGAGGAGGTGCACGTGGTGGTGACCGCCCGCGACCTGGGCCGGCAGATCCCCGCCGAGTGGCAGGAGCGGGTCAAGCACCGGGGCGGCCGTGACTACACCACCTTCCTCAAGGCCCTGCACCGCAACTACACCAGCGGCGAGAAGGACATGTGGTTCTGGCGCGTCCAGCACCTCCCCCGGATCCTGTCCACGTGGGGGGCCGGTCTGCCCCCCGGGCAGGTGCACCTGGTCACCGTGCCCCCGTCGGGCGGCCCGCGCGACGCCCTGTGGGACCGCTTCGCGCAGGTGGTCGGCCTCGACCCGCACGCTGAGTACGCCGAGAGCCAGACCACGAACGCCTCCCTCGGCGGCGCCGAGGTGACCATGCTGCGCCGGCTCAACCTCGAGCTCGCCGAGCAGCAGGTGCCGCGCAAGATCTACGTCGACTGGGTGCGCGAGACCATCGTCAAGGAGGTGCTCGCGCGACGACCGGACAAGGTGCTGGCCACGGTCCCGCCCGGCCGACGCCCCTCGATCGAGACGATCACGGCGGCGTGGCTCGAGGAGATCCGCACGGCGGGCGTCGACGTCGTCGGCGACCTCGGCGACCTCGAGCCGGTCTGGCCCGACCACTCCGAGGGCTGGCCCAACCCCGACCACGCCGACCCTGCGGTGGTCGCGGATGCCGCGGTCGAGGCCCTGGCGCACGTCCTGGCCCGGATCGGCACCGTGAAGGGGCTCGACCAGGGACCGGTCGCCCGGCTGACCCGGCGGCTGCGCAGCTGATGGCGCCGTCCGCCGGCAGCCGGACCTACGCGGGCGCGGTCTCGGCGTGGGCGGACCACCTCCGCTCGGGTGGTACGACGCCCTGGTGGGTGTGGGTCGAGGAGGAGCACCCCGCAGCCCGTGCGCTGCACCCCCTCCCCGACGCCGTGCACCTCGAGCTGGTCCGGCGGCTCAACCTGGCCGGCGGCGAGGACGCCGCGGGACTCTTCGAGCGGATCCTCGCCATCGCCTCGCCGGGACGTGGGCTGGTGGACGTGCCGCTCCCCTGGCCCGAGGCACCGCCGCGGTTCGGCACGCCGGCGATCGACCCGGGACGGCTTCCCGTCGAGGAGCTGATCCGGCTCGCCGTGGGGGTGCTGGTGCACCTGCTGCCCGAGGTGCCCCCGCGGGCGCCGGGCCCCGAGCCACACCCGTGGCCGATGCCCTGGCGGCGCCGCTTCCGGCTGCACGGCTCACCCGGCACCGCGGCGGGCCTCCGGCGTGTCCTGCTGGCCCAGGGGCTGGTGGAGACCGACCGGCGTCCCACGGACATCGTCGTGGCCCGCCCGGTCGAGGTGATGATGGCCGAGCACTGGGCCGCGAACACGCGCGCCGGCGGCATCGTGAAGTGGAGCACCCTGTGGCGCAGGGCCGAGGCCACCGGCCGGCTGCCGGGGCGCATCGACGTGGCCTCGGTGGCCGAGCGGCTCCTGGACCGGCAGCCGGAGCGGGCCCGCCGGCGCGGCACCGTGCACGTCGTGGTGGCCCGCGAGGCCGAGGACGCCGCCGCCCTGGCTGCCCGGGTGCTGGGGGCCCGACACGACACCGTGGCCCGCGGGGTCGACCAGGCACAGACCGACCTGCTGCGCCGGGTGAACCGACTCACCGCGCTCACCGAGGGCCCGGCCCGGGTCCGGGACCTGGTCGTCCGCCTGGACGCAGCGCTCGCGGGCCTGCCCGACCTGCCGGGCCAGGTGCCACCGCCGGTCGTCCCCGCGGCCGCGCGCAGCTGGGCGGAAGCGCAGGCCGCGGCGACGGCGGACCGGCTCCGAGCGGCTGGTTACGCTGTGCACGGCGACCTGGACGCCCTGGCTCCCAGCGACCAGCGGCTCCCCGGCACCGTCGACCGCACCCGCACCCTCGAGCTGGCCCTCGCGGCCTGCCTCCGGACCTGGCGCCTGCAGGGAGGACCGCCGTGACCCGACGCGTACTCCTCCACGTGGGCGCGCCCAAGACGGGCACCTCGTTCGTGCAGGACATCTTGTACCTCCACCGCGAGACGCTGCGCGAGCGCGGCATCCTCTACGCCGCCGACCGGCACGATGCCCATTTCCTCGCGGCGCTGGACCTGATGGAGCTCCCGTGGGGCGGGCTGGAGCGCGAGGCGCGCGGCCGATGGGACCGACTGGCCGCGGAGGTGCGGGCGTGGCCCGGCACCTCGATCATCAGCCACGAGATCCTCGGCACCGCCTCCCGGGTGCAGGTGGGCCGGGCGCTGGAGTCACTCGGCGGCCCGGACGCGGAGGTGCACCTGGTCTTCTCCGCGCGCGACCTCGTCCGGCAGATCCCGGCGGAATGGCAGGAGAACGTCAAGCACCGGCGCACCAAGACCTACGCCCGCTTCCTCGAGCACCTGCGCGACCCGCAGCGTGGCTCCGAGGTGGCGCAGTGGTTCTGGGGGGTGCAGGAGGTCCCCGACGTGCTGGACCGCTGGGCGGCCGACATCCCGCGCGAGCGGGTGCACCTGGTCACCGTGCCACCTCCTGGAGCCAGCCCGACCCTGCTCTGGGAGCGCTTCGCCGGGCTGTTCGGCCTCGACGCCCGCGAGCTCGCCCCCACCGACCGGGCCAACGCCTCGCTCGGCGTGCCCGAGTCGGCGATGCTCCGCCGGTTGAACACGCGGCTCAACGACGTGGTCCCCAACCACCACTACCGCCCCCTGGTGCGCGAGCTGGTGGTGCACCGCAACCTCTCCGGTCGGGCCGGCTCGGCCCGGCTCTCGCTGCCGGAGGAGGCCTACCGCTGGGCCAGCGACCTCGGTCGCTCCTGGGTCAGCGAGCTCGCCCTGCGGGGCTACGACGTGGTCGGCGACCTCGACGACCTGGTCCCGGGGGAGCCTCGAGCCTTCGTCGATCCCGACGACTGCGACGAGGAGCAGGTGGCCGAGGCGGCGCTGGACGCGCTGGCGATCATGACCCAGGAGGCTGCCCGGCTGCGCGACGTCGAGGCCGGGCTGCGCGAGGAGGTGGCGGACCTGACGCGCGAGCTGGACAGGTTCCACGGCACCCGCACCTACCGGGCCAAGGAGCGGCTGGTCGCGGCCTCGCACACCAACCCGGTCGCGCGCGGCGCGCTCGCGGTCTACCGGCGGTGGCGGGGCAGGAACTCCCGGTCCACGTAGCGCCCGATCCGCCACGTGGAGTAGCCGTCGGTGCCGGCGCCCACCAGGCCGCCGACCACCGGGACCCGGCGCCCGACCGTGGTGACCACCTTCTTGCCGGCGATCCCGGTGATCAGCTCGGCCGCGACCTCGTTGGCCATCACCGAGTCCAGGTGCGGGTCGTGCACCGGTGCCGTGGCCAGCGCCATCGGGGTGCCCGGCAGCCGCTTGCGCTTGATCATCGCCAGCAGGCGGTCCTCGCCGAGCAGGCAGGCCAGGATCGAGTTGCGCACACGTTGGTCGGCGAGGTCGTAGCCGCGCACGTGCACGATGGCGGCCACCATCCGGCACTGGACGAGCGCGAGCCCGGTGATGTTCGCGGGCACGGTGACCGTCATGGTCACCAGGCCGCCGATGTTGGTCATGAAGCCCTGGGCGCCGGCGAGGCGGACGTGGTCCTCGATCAGCTCCTTGACGGCGGCCTCCCGGTCACCGTCCTGGGCCGCGCACTCCTTCTCCGCGGCCTCGGCGGCGCCGTCGAGGGGCCCGACGCCGCGGACGGCCCGGTCCAGCGCCTGGTGCACGATCCCGGCCGTGACCTGGGGGGCGATCACGGTGATCTTCGGGGCGAGACTGCGCCCGACGCGCTTGGCGAGGCTCATGGAGCCAGCGTACAAACGCCTGCCAGGCGCCGGCACCGCGTGTCCGGTCGGGGGTCCGGTCGTGGGGTCCGGCCGTGGGTCCGGTCGGGGGTCCGGTCGTGGGGTCCCGTCGCGTGCCGGGCCGTCGTCGTGGTCTGCCACGATGGCCGGGTGCCCGTCGAGCCTGCCGAGACCCCGTGGGCGTTCCCGCCCGCCGACTCCGGTGACGGCGACCTCGTGGCCCTGGGTGCCGACCTCGCTCCCGGCACCCTGCTGGCCGCCTACCGGCGTGGCCTGTTCCCGATGGCGGTCGACGTGCCCGGGCGGGGCCGGCGCCAGGAGATGGCCCAGGAGATGGGCCGGGAGACGGCCCAGGAGACGGCCCGGGAGACGGCCCAGGAGACGGCCCGGGAGATGGCCTGGTGGTCGCCGCAGGCCCGCGGGGTGCTCCCGCTGGACGGCCTGCGGGTCACCCGGTCGCTGCGCCAGTCCGCGCGACACTTCGAGGTGCGGGTCGACACCGCCTTCGACGAGGTGGTCCGCGGCTGCGCCGACCCCGGTCGCCCGGGCGGCTGGATCGATGCGGAGATCGCCACGGCGTACTCCGAGCTGCACCGGCTCGGGTGGGCCCACTCGGTGGAGGCGTGGCGTGCGGGCGAGCTCGCCGGGGGGTTGTACGGCGTGGCCGTCGGCGGCCTGTTCGCCGGGGAGTCGATGTTCACCCGGGTGCGCGACGCCGCCAAGGTCGCGCTGCTGGGACTGGTGGAGCTGCTCGGCGACGAGCACGCCGGCACCCGGCTCCTGGACACCCAGTGGCAGACCCCGCACCTGGCCACTCTGGGAGTCCTCGAGGTGCCGCGCGCCGAGTACCTCCGGCGCCTGGACCGGGCCCTGCCGCTGCCGTTGCCCCGGCCGTGGCGCTAGACGATCAGCGGGTCGCCGGCCGCGTCGCCGACCATGGGCCGACCGGCCTCGATCCAGTCGATCATCCCACCGGCGAGGTTGATCGCCTCGAAGCCCTTCTCGCGCAGGAACGCGGTCGCCTGGGCCGAGCGGCCACCGACCTTGCACACCACGAGCAGCTGGTGGTCGACGGGCAGCTCGCCGGTCCGGGCCGGGATCTCGGTGAGCGGGATGTGCACCGCACCGGCGATGCGGCCGTGGTGCCACTCGACCGGCTCGCGCACGTCGAGGACGGTGACCCCGTCGGGGATCGGATCGGGGACCTGGGCGACCTCGATCGTTGGGACTTCAATCATGGACGGCAGGCTACTTCAGGAGCTTCGACATCCGCCTGTCCGCGAGCGGCTTGCCCCCCGTCTGGCAGGTGGGGCAGTACTGCAGGCTGGAGTCGGCGAAGCTGACCTCGCGCACGAGGTCGCCGCAGACCGGACAGGGCTGGCCGGCCCGGCCGTGGACCGCCAGGTGGCTCTTCTTCTCCCCCTTCAGCTCGCTGGCGGCGAGCCCCTCGCAGCGGCGTACGGCGTCGCCGAGCACGGTGCGGATGGCGTCGTGGAGCCGGTGCAGCTCCTCGGCGTCGAGGCTGCTCGCCGGCTTGAACGGTGACATCCGCGCGGCGTGCAGCACCTCGTCGGAGTAGGCGTTGCCGATGCCGGCGATGTTGGCCTGGCTGCGCAGCACCCCCTTGATCTGGGCACGGCCGGCACGGTCCAGGATCTCGCCGAGCACCTCCACGGTGAAGTCGCCGACCAGCGGGTCGGGCCCGAGGCGCGCGACACCCTCGACGTCGGTCGGGTCGCGCACGACGTACAGCGCGAGGCTCTTGCGGGTGCCGGCCTCGGTGACGTCGAGACCGGCGCCGTTGTCGAGCACGATCCGGGCCGCGAGCGGTGACTTGCTGTTGGGGCGCGCCGGCAGCTGCGGCACCTCCTCGCGCCACCGGATCCACCCCGCGCGGGCCAGGTGGAGCACCAGGTGGGTGCCGGAGACGTCGATGTCGAGGAACTTCCCGTGCCGGGTGACCCCGTCGACCAGGCCGCCCGCCAACGCCGTCACCGGAGGGTCGTAGGTCTTCAGGCAGCTGAACGCGGCGATGTCGACACGGACGACGGCACGGCCGTCGAGCCGTCGGGACAGGTCGCCGACCAGCGCTTCGACCTCGGGGAGCTCGGGCACCCGCCCACGTTACTGCGGTAACCCACGGCCCGGACCCTCGTTGGACCGGCATGCGTCGCTCACCGACCCGCGCCCTGACCACTCTCGCGAGCGTGCTCGCGACCGGCCTGACCGGCACGCTCGCCGCCGCGCTCCCCGCGAGCCCCTCCCAGGCGGCCGACCCCGAGCCGGGCAGCCCTGCCTACCTCGCCCGGGACGCGCAGAACATGCAGGACGCCTACGGCCGCGTCGTGGGGCCTGGTGGACAGCTGCGGAACCCGGCCTACCTGGCCGCACTGACCCTGGCCACCACCGCCGACCAGACCCGGCAGCTGCAGGAGCAGGCGGCCTCGCCGACCCGGCTCGCGCTCACGCCGGGACGGATCTTCCCGGGCTGGAACGTCGGGAACCCGCTGCGGGCCGGTTGGAACGGCACTCGTGGTCGCAGCGAGCGGATCTCGTTCACCAACCGCTACGGTGCGCTGCTCGACGGCACCGTCTACCGGCCGCTGCCGGGCGCGCGGGACCCCTACACCGGCAGGGTGCTGCACGGGCCGTTCCCGGGCGTGGTGATCACCGAGGGCTCGGTGCAGGGCAGCGAGGGGATGTACCGCTGGCTGGCCCAGGACCTCGCCGAGCGGGGCTACGTCGTGTTGACCTACGACGTGCAGGGGCAGGGCGGCGGGGAGACGCTCCCTCACGAGCCGCTCCCGGGCAGCGCCGGGCCGGGCGGTGAGAGCAACGCGCTGCCCTTCTGCAACCCCTTCGCCACCCCGCGGCCGGGCGAGCAGCTGGGGTGTCCGGGCGTGCCGTCGCAACAGCTGTCCAACTTCGTCGTGGGCACCGAGGACGCCTTGTCGTTCTTCACCTCCACCCCGCAGCACCCCTACGCCAACCCGCGCGCGCAGGGGGCGGCGGTGAGCGACCACAACCCCTACTGGCGACTCTTCGACCGGTCGCCGGACAGGCGCACGGCCACGCCCGGCCGGACCACCCGGATCGCGATCGTGGGTCACTCGATGGGCGCTGCGGCCGTCTCGAAGGTCCAGGGCACCGACGACCGGGTCGAGGCCGTGGTCGCGCTGGACAAGCTGACCGGGCCGGACTCCTCGGGGGCCCTGGACGGCAGCGGCAACGTCCCGGTGGTGCCGGCGCTGGCGATGCAGTCGGAGTACGGCTTCACCGTCTCGCCGTACCTCACCAGCGGGGGGTCGTCGCTGAACCCGCAGCCCAGCCCCGACGGGCCGGACCCGCGGCGCGAGCGCCGGACCGGGTACGACGCCTGGCGCCGGGCCGGCATCGACAGCATGCTCGTCGTCCCCCGTGCCTCGACCCACCTGGAGTACACCGACATCCCGCTGGTGCTGCCGGCCAGCCGCTACGGCCAGGACCTCTCCAGCCACTACGTGCAGGCGTGGCTGGACCGCTACCTCAAGCACCGGCGCGACGACGCGGCCCTGACCGGCACGACGTTCGGTTACCTCGAGCCCGTGGGGAACGGCCAGTGGTCGCCGGTGACCCTGCGGCGTGGCTCGCTGCTCAGCTTCTACTACTGCTCGGCCTACGGCTTCCACTCCGGCTCCCGGCTGCTCAGCGACGGCGACATCGCGCATGTGGGTGGCTGCGAGGCAGAATGAGGTATGACCGCGGTCGCGCCCGCACCCCAGGGGGCCGAGTTCTTCCTCGACGCCCGGGGTGACGCGCGCTCCCTGCGGGTGCGCTGGCACCGCGAGGACGGCCTGGTGGTGCTCTCGTTGTGGCGCGGCGCGCAGTGCACCGGCACCTTCCGCCTCGAGATCGACGAGGTGCCCCTGCTGATCGAGGCGCTGCGGTCCGGCCTGGACACCACGTGGCAGGCCGAGTCGGAGCGGCGGGCGGCACCCGAGGACCGCGACCAGCCGGCGATACGACTCGCTAGGGATATCTAGAAGATTCGCTAGATCCCTCGATAGGCTCCGATCGTGGACCCGATCCGGAACCCCTACGCCCCCGGCGCCGGCCAGCGCCCGCCCGAGCTCGCCGGGCGCGACCGCGAGCTCCAGCAGTTCGAGGTCACCCTGGAGCGGATCGCCGCCGGCCGTCCGGACCGCAGCATGGTCCTCTCGGGACTGCGCGGCGTCGGCAAGACGGTGCTGCTCAACGCCCTGCGCAGCCTGGCGGTCAACCGCGCCTGGGGCACCGGCAAGATCGAGGCCCGGCCCGAGCAGTCGCTGCGGCTCCCCCTGGCCCAGGCGGTGCACGCGGCCGTGCGCGAGGTGGCGCACCGGCACCGCGACCCCGACCGGGTCGACGAGGTGGCCGGCGTGCTGAAGGCCTTCGCGCTGCGCGCCGACCTCAAGGATCGCAAGGCCAGCGGCGGCCAGAGCCGGTGGCAGCCCCCGCTCGACGTGGTCGCCACCCGGGGACGCGCCGACTCCGGCGACCTGGAGCTCGACCTGACCGAGCTGCTCACCGACGTCGCCTCCCTCGCCCGCGACCTGGGCGTCGGCATCGCACTGTTCGTCGATGAGATGCAGGACATCTCGGTGCCCGACCTGGCCGCCCTGTGCGGCGCCTGCCACGAGATCAGCCAGCAGGCGGCACCGCTCATCGTGGTCGGCGCCGGCCTGCCGCACCTGCCGGTGGCGCTGGCGGCCTCGAAGTCCTACGCCGAGCGACTCTTCCGCTACGTCGTCGTCGACCGGCTTCCGCGAGAGATGGCCGAGCGCGCCTGGACGCTGCCGGCCGCGAGCGAGGACGCCACCTACGAGCGCAAGGCGTTGGAGGAGCTCTACCGGCTCACCGACGGCTACCCCTACTTCGTGCAGGCCTACGGCAAGGTCACCTGGGACCTCGCCGTCTCCTCCCCGATCACCTGGGCCGACGTCATGCAGGCTGCTCCCGAGGCCGAGGCCGAGCTGGCGGTGGGCTTCTTCGGCGCTCGCTACGACCGGGCCACCCCGGCCGAGCGCGACTACATGGTGACGATGGCCGACCTCGGCGAGGGCACCGACGACCGGGCGGTGAGCACCGCCGACGTGGCCCGGCTGCTGGGGCGCAAGCCACAGTCGCTCTCGCCGGCGCGGGACGGGCTGATCAAGAAGGGCCTGGTCTTCTCCGGCGAGCGCGGCACCGTGGCGTTCACGGTCCCCCACTTCGGCAAGTTCCTGCGCAGCCAGCGCTGAGAGTCCCGGCGAGGCGACCTGGTTCTCCCGCACCCGCCGGCCCACCAAGGTCGGGGGCCTCAGCCGTCGGGCTCTCCCACCCGCACGAGGCCCGACTCGTAGGCCCACACCGCGACCTGCACCCGGTCCCGGAGGTCGAGCTTGGTCAGCAACCGGGAGACGTAGGTCTTCACCGTCGCCTCGCTGAGGAACAGCTCGGAGGCGATCTCGGCGTTCGAGCGACCCCGGGCGACCAGTCGGGCCACCCCGCCTTCCCGCTCCGAGAGCTGCGCGACGGCGGCCCGCGCCGCACCAGAGGGTGTGGGTCGGGCGAAGCGCTCGAGCAACCGACCGATCAGTGCCGGCGCGAGCATCGCCTCACCGCGTGCGACCACACGCACGGCGTGCACCAGGTCGTCCGGCGCGACGTCCTTGAGCAGGAACCCGGACGCACCCGCCCCGACCGCGGCGAACACGTGCTCGTCGAGGTCGAAGGTGGTCAGCACCAGCACCCGTGGCCCGTCCTCGTCGGCGGTGATCCGTCTGGTCGCCTCGATGCCGTCGACGCCGGGCATCCGCACGTCCATGAGCACCACGTCGGGACGGTGCTGCGTGGCCAGTGCCACCCCCTCCTCGCCGTCCGACCCCTGTCCGACGACCTCGAGCCCTGCCTTCTCGAGGATCATCGCGAACCCCGTGCGCACCAGCTCCTGGTCGTCGACGACCACGACGCGGGTCACGACAGGGCACCCGTCGACAGCACGGCGCGCACGCGGAACCCGCGCCCCGGCGCGGTGGTGGTCTCCAGGGAGCCGCCGTACATCTGCACCCGCTCGCGCATCCCGATCAGGCCGTTGCCGCCCCCGGCCACGTCGGCGCCGATGCCGTCGTCGGCCACCTCGATCTCCAGGCAGTCCGATCCGTAGCGCAGGGTCACCACCGCCGACCGTGCCCGCGCGTGCCGCCGCACGTTGGTGAGCGCCTCCTGCACGATGCGGAAGGCAGCGAGTGCCACCCCGGGCGTCAGCGGTCGCGCGACGCCCTCGACGTGCAGGGTCGTGGGCACGTCCATGTCGGTCACGAGGCGCTCGAGGTCGGCGAGGTCGGGCTGTGGCTGCAGGTCGAGCCGGTCGTCGCTCTCCCGGATCAGGGCCACCACGCGCCGCATCTCCGCCAGGGCACTGGTGCCCGTGGAGCGGATGGTGCCGAGCGCCGCACGCACGTAGTCCTGGTCGTCCATCGCCTTCTCGGCCGCACCCGCCTGCACCACCATCACGCTGACGGAGTGGGCGACGATGTCGTGCAGCTCGCGGGCGATCCGGGCACGCTCCTCGGCCACGGCCTGCAGCGCCTGCTCGCGGCTGCTCGTCTCGGCGAGCTCGGCCCGGGCGAACTGCTGGGTGGCCCGTCGTTCGTGGCCGGCCACGAACCAGCCCAGCCCCCACGCCAGGACGGACACCGTCCAGTGGAAGACGATCTCGCCCGGCTCGTCGAGCACGGGCACCTCGAAGTCGAGGTAGAGCAGCAGCACCACGCCGGCGAGCGCACCCACCAGGGCCTGGCGACGGGTGCCGTGCCGAGCCACCGAGAAGAGCGTGACGACCACCGGCACGAACTGGCCCCAGAACAGCACCAGCACCGGCACCAGGCTGAAGGCCAGCGGCGCGCCCAGGAGCACGACCAGGGCGGTCACGAGCGGGTGGCTCCGGCGTACGACGAGGGCCGCGCACATGACCAGGGTGACCAGGATCGTCCAGCCTCGCGAGCCGGAGCCCTGCACCGACGACATCGGGACGGTCACCTCGAGCACACCCACCACGGCCAGGGCGAGCGCGAGCCCGTAGTCCTGGAGATGGCGTACGGCGGCGGGCGGCACGTGCCAACCCTAGGGCCGAGACGGCCACCCCCGCGTCCGTCCTGCGTTGACACCGGAGTCGACGTGGGAGGACCACGACAGCGACCTGTGGCGGATGTGCGCCGACACGAGCGGTTCCTAGCGTTCTCGGCACCGATCACACACGGAGGTTCCCGATGAGCTCTCGCCCTGTCCGCTTCCTCGTTGCCGGCTGTCTGCTGCTGGCGGGTCTGCTGTCGTTCGTCTCGGTGCTGCTCCAGCCGACGTTCTCCCAGGAGCCGACCGCCCGGCTGGCCGAGCTCGACGCCGCCGGTGCGAGCGCCGTCGTCTCCGCCCTGACCTTCGGCCTCGCCCAGCTGCCCTTCCTCGTCGCCGTGGTCGCCGTCGCCGCCCTGACCCACCGCGGCGCGCCGCGTGCCGCCTGGGTCGCGGGCGTGCTCGCCGTCCTGGGCGGCTTCGGTCACGCCGTCTTCTCCGGAGTCTCCTACGCCTACCTCGCGCTCGCCGCCGACTCCTCGCACCGTGCGACGCTCGGCCAGGTGGTCACCCGCGTCGAGGCCGGCCCTGCGAAGGTGTTCATGGCCATGGGCCTGCTCGGCACGGTGCTCGGGCTGGTGACGCTGGGGATCGCACTCTTCCGCTCCCGGGTGGCCCCGCGCTGGATCCCAGTCGCTCTGTGGGCCTTCGTCGTGGTCGAGTTCGCGTTCAGCGGCCTCTCGGACTGGGCCGAGGCCGGTGCGGGTGCACTGTTCCTGGCCGCGTTCACGGGGATGGCCGCCCAGGTGTGGCGCGGTCCGGTGCCGGCCGTGGCGCCCGGTGAGGCCGTGACGCCGGACCTGACCGCACGCCCCTGAGTCTTCCCGGCGGGCCGCCCACCCTCGTCCACCGGAACCCGCCGGGGCCACCACCACGATGTCGGGCCCCGTGGGAGGCACAATGGCGCCATGGGCGAGGACTGGCCGCAGGTGGTCGCCCACCGGGGAGCCAGTGCCGAGAAGGCGGAGCACACGCTGGGGGCCTACGTCGCGGCCCTCGACGAGGGTGCCGACGCGCTCGAGTGCGACGTGCGTCTGACCGCCGACGGTCATCTCGTGTGTGTCCACGACCGCAACGTGCGCCGCACCGCGCACCGCGACGGGGTGGTCTCGACGATGGAGCTCGCCGACCTCGAGGACCTCGACTTCGCCTCGTGGAAGAACCCGTGGGCCGACCTCGACGACGAGGCACCCGACACCGACGCCGAGCTCGACCGGGTGCTCACGCTGCGCCGGCTGCTCGAGGCGGCCGCCGACTATCCTCGCCGGGTCGAGCTGGCCATCGAGACCAAGCACCCCACCCGCTACGCCGGGCTGGTCGAGCGTCGTCTGGTCCAGCTGCTCGACGAGTTCGGCTGGGCCGGGCGCGACGCCCCGGTGCGGGTGATGTCGTTCTCGTGGGTGGCCCTGCGCCGCATCCGCCGGCTGGCGCCGGACCTCGCGCTGGTGATGCTGGTGGACCACCGCACCCAGTGGCTCCGCGCCCGCCCCTTCATCGAGAACGACTGGATCGCCGGCCCCAGTCTCGAGCTGGTCCGCGAGCATCCCGAGGTGGTCGCGAAGATGCGCGAGAGCGGACGCCGGGTGCACTGCTGGGTGGTCAACACCCACGGCGACATCGACCGGTGCCTGGCGCTGGGGGTGGAGGCCCTGATCACCGACAGACCGGGGGCAGCGGTGAAGTACCTGACAATGTTGCACGGCTGAGTTTCACAATGTGCTCCCGTGGGCAACATCGTGTCGTCGCGAGGAGTGGGCCCACCTCTGGAGGATGAGATGACGGGAACCAGCAGTGAGATCGCCGCTGTCGACCAGGTGGCACTCGAGCTGCCCTTCCGTCCGGAGAGCGCCGGCGTGGCGCGCCGCCGGCTCGTGGAGTGGCTGCGCAGCCTCGGCGCCGGTGACGACTCCCGCGACGACGCCCGGCTGGTGATCAGCGAGCTCGTCGGCAACGCCGTACGCCACGCCCGGCCCCTCGCCGACGGCACCATGCGCGTCACCTGGACCTCCACCGACACCTGCGTCGACATCGCCGTCACCGACGGCGGAGCCAGGACGACCCCCGAGCGGATGCAGGCCGCCAGCTGCGACCTGACCGGTCGGGGACTGACCATCGTCGAGACGCTGGCCTCGCGCTGGTGGGTGGAGAGCACCCGGTCGCACACCACCGTGCACGCCCTGCTCGCCCTGGCCTGACCCGTCGGGGCCCGGCCACGGGTCCGCACCTACTCTCGGCACATGGGAAAGAAGTCTCGCCAGCGCCACCGTGCCGACACCACCGACCAGTCGGCGGCCGGGGCAGTCGGTCCGCGCCAACCGTGCCCCTGCGGCTCGGGGCGGCGCTACAAGGCCTGCCACGGCAGCGCCGCCGGGGCGCCCCCCGTCTACGTGTCGCGTCCGTTCGCGGGCCTGCCCGGTGAGACCGACCTGGTCGCCCTGCGGGAGTTCGTGCCGGCGGCGACCGCCCCCCTCCGCCTGGTCGAGGGCGACCGCGCCGTGCAGCTGTGCTCGCTGCTGCCCGGCGCCGCGCCCGCGCTGGTGCGCGAGGACGGCGCGATCTGGCTGGGCCTCCAGGTCCAGCACGCCTACGGCGACGCCAGCCGCGACCTGGCCGCCGTGCTGCTCAAGGCGCTCGACGCCGAGCCGGGAAGCATGGTCGGCCTGGCCGAGGCTCCCGGCGAGGGCGCGCGGCTGCAGGACCTCGTGGCCGACCAGCCCCTCGAGGTCACGGTGCACGACGGCTTCGACTACTGGGTGGCCGATCTCGAGGACGCGGACGGCTCGATGGCGGCGGTGTTGCAGCAGGCGAACGACGCCGCGTCGCCGACGGTGCGGTTGGGGTCGGTGGAGGCGGCGTACTGGACCTCCGTGGGCAACCGGGAGTACCTGCGCTGGGTGCTGCCCGACGACGAGGATCGGGTCCTCGACGGGCTGGCCCGGCTGCACGTGGCCGACGCCGAGCACCTGGTCGCGCAGGACCGGCTGATCGGGATGTTCCGGGCGCACGGCCTGGTGGCTCCGGTCTGGGACCTGCCCCTGGGCACCGGCGCCGCCGCCCTGGAGGAACCGGCCGCGCGGGTGCGCGCGGCCCTGCGCGCGGCCACCGACTCGACCGACCCGTTGACCCCGCAGGAGCGGTCCGCCCGCGCCGGTCTGGCCAGCCGCCAGCTGACGATCCGCTGACACGCATACCGCTGGTATACCCAGTAGTTGTGGGGGGTCTGGGCATGCCGTACATTCGTAATGCCCGGCCGATGTTGTCCCCCCCGTCAACACCGGCCGGGCATCTTGTATTTTCGGACTCTTCGTCCCGAAAACCACCGGGCCGCCCCACGCGGGAGCTCCGCCCCGGGACGCCCGCGCGGTTCAGATCCCGTCGCGGGCGATCGGGCAGGACATGCAGCGCGGCCCGCCGCGACCCGAGCCCAGCTCGGAGCCGGAGATCGCGATGACCTCGATGCCGGCGTCCTCCAGCCGGCTGTTGGTCTCCACGTTGCGCTCGTAGGCCACGGCCACGCGCGGGGCCACGGCGAGGGTGTTGTTGCCGTCGTCCCACTGCTCACGCTCGGCGGTGACCGGGTCCAGGCCGGTGTCGATGTGGTGCAGCGTGTCGATCTCCATCGCCTTGGCCGCGGCCACCAGGAACGGCTCCGCCTCGGCGACCGCCAGCCGGCCCTCGGAGTCGGCGGTGACAGCGTGCGCGGTCAGGTGGTCCGCGACGTTGGGGTACATCACGATCTTGTCGACGTCGACCATGGTGCACACGGTGTCGAGGTGCATCGTGGCCCGCTCCTGCGCGATCGGGACCGCGAGCACGGTGTGCGCGTCGCCGTCGGCGAAGACCTGGCGGGCCAGGCGCTCCACACCGGCCGGCGTCGAACGCTCGCCGACGCCCACCGCGATCACGCCCGGCGCCAGCAGCAGCACGTCCCCGCCCTCGACGTGCTCGCGCCGCCAGCCGTGGATCTTCGGCGACGCCGCGAACCTCGGGTGGTCGGTGTAGATCAGCTCGGTCAGCTGGCTCTCCCGCTCGCGTGCCGGCATCGCCAGCGAGGTGATCGCCACCTTGTCGCGGATCCACACGCTGGAGTCGCGGGTGAACAGCAGGTTGGGCAGCGGGTCGATCAGGAAGTCGTCGCGGTGCAGCAGGCTGGTGACCAGGCCGAAGCCACCGCGCACCTCGTCATTGCGCAGGCCCGCCGTCAGCACGGTCTTCAGCTCCTCGGGCGAGAAGTCGCTGAGCGCGCCGTGCAGGTAGCTGCGCAGGGTGTCGCCGAGTCGCAGCGAGCCGATCACCGCCTCGATGGCGTGGGCGCGTGCCTCCTCGCTCGCGAGGGTCTGCACGAGGAGCTCGGTGAGGTAGAGCACCTCCACACCTCGCCCGCGAAGCGCCTCGGCGAACGCGTCGTGCTCCTCCTGCGCGCGCGCCACCCAGGGGATGCCGTCGAAGAGCAGCTTGTCGTTGTTGCGCGGGGTGAGGCGCTGCAGCTCCGGCCCGGGCCGGTGCAGCAGCACGGTGCGCAGGTGGCCCACCTCCGAGGAGACCCCGGGAGTGGCGGAGGTGCTGGAGACTGGCTCGCTCATGCCCGCAGCCTAGGACCTGGCCGGCTCACCGGCACCGTCAGCCAAGCAGCTCGACCGCGGTGACCGCCGCCAGCAGGAGGCACACGCCGGCACCGACGTAGTGGATCAACGAGAGCCGGACCCGGCTCAGCAGCAAACGCCCGGCCAGCACGGCGATGCCCGAGACGGTGAGCAGCGCGGCCCAGGCCCCGACGAACACGCTCCCCGGGTGGCCGTAGCGCGCGACCATGCTGATCGTCAGCAGCTGGGAGAGGTCACCCCACTCGGCGGCGAAGAGCACCACGAACGAGGCCGCCACCGCCTTCAGACCGGTGCGGGAGTCGACTGCCCTCGCGGCGTACTCCTCCTCCTGCTGCTTCTCCTCCTCCTCGGCCCCCGGCGCGGAGCGGTAGAGCAGCACCGCGCCGACCAGGAAGATCACCAGGGCCACCGACTTGATCAAGACGTCGGGCAGCAGGGTGGCCGCGTGGCCGGCCAGCACGGCGATCAGGGTCTGGACGAGGAAGGCCAGGCCCACGCCCACCCAGACCGCGAGCGGCCGGTAGCGCGTGGAGAGCACGAGGGCGGCGATGAACGTCTTGTCGGGAAGCTCGACGACGAAGATCGCGCCGAAGACGATCGCGATGACGGCCAGGGACATCAGGTCATCGTCCCCGACAGCCCGTGGGCCGCGGACACCGCGTCGGCAAGCACCGCCTTCACCGGCCGGCCGAGGGCACGGGCGGCCGCCGCGACGTCCTCGAACTCCGGCTGCACGTTGACCACCTCGCCACCGAGGCGGGCCACCTTCACCGCGACGGCCTGCCCCGCCACCTCGACGGTGGCCAGCTGCCGGTCCAGGGCATGCTTGCCGACGCGCTGCTCGCGCAGGCCGAGAGTGGAGGTCTGCCGGTAGACCTCGCGACGTACGCCGTCGACCCGGCCGGCCGGGACGAGCACGCTGAGCGTGTGCGCCGGGCGGCCCTTCTTCATCAGGATCGGGGTCAGCCAGGCGTCGCTGGCCCCCGCCTCGAGCAGGGCGGCCAGGACCACCGGCCACAGCCGCGGGTCGAGGTCGTCGACGTTGGCCTCCAGCACCAAGGGGTCCTCCACGGCGATCGGGTCCGCGGCGTCCGGCGAGACCGCCTCGCCGAGCAGCAGCCGCAGCGCGTTCGGGTGCCCCTCGGGGTCGTGAGCCCCGGCCCCGACCCCGACCCGGGTGACGGCCATCGCAGGCTGGCGCCCCCAGTCGTCGGCGAGCGTGGTCAGCAGCGCGGCCCCCGTGGGCGTGCAGAGCTCGAGGTCGACCGGCCCGCCCACGCTCGGCACCCCACGCAGGAGCTCGACCACCGCCGGCGGCGGAACCGGCAGGTGGCCGTGCCCGGAGGAGACACTGCCACCGCCCACCGACACCTCCGAGACTGTGACCCCACCCGGCGCGAGGTGCACGAAGCCCGCGCACACACCGACCACGTCGGCGATGGCGTCCAGCGCGCCGACCTCGTGGAAGTGCACCTCCGCGACGGGTTGCCCGTGGACGCCGGCCTCCGCCTCGGCCAGGCGGGAGAACACGTCGTGGGCCAGGGAACGGACGTCCTCGTGCAGCCCCGCACCGGCCAGCAGCGCCTCGACGTCGGGCCAGGCGCGCGGTGGTGCCGTGTCGGCCACCACGACGTGGCACCGGGTCGCGGCCAGCCCTCCCCGGCGCACCGGCTCGACCTCGAGCCTCACCTGGCCGGGCGCCACCTTGTCGACCGCCTCGGCCATCACCCCGACCGGGACCCCCGCCCCGGCCAGGGCCCCGAGGAGCATGTCGCCGCTGGCTCCCGAGGAGGCGTCCAGCCACACCACCTCGTGCCGGCCACCGCCGCCGGTCATCCGCGGTCCGTCCCGGATCCCGGTGTCACGGCCGCCGAGCCCGCGTCGGGATGGGCGTTGCGCGCCACCCGTGCGGCGAACACACCGGCGCCGTAGCCGTTGTCGATGTTGACCACCGAGACCCCGGGGGCGCACGAGTTCAGCATCGCCAGCAGGGCGGCCACCCCGCCGAAGGAGGCGCCGTACCCCACGCTGGTCGGCACCGCCACCAGCGGTACGCCGACCAGCCCCCCGACCACGCTCGGCAGGGCACCCTCCATGCCGGCCACCACGACCAGGCAGTCCGCGCCGGCGAACCGGTCGCGCGCCTCGAGCAGCCGGTGCAGTCCGGCCACCCCCACGTCGTCGATGCGCACCACCCCGGCCCCGTGGACGGTGACGGTCAGCGCCGCCTCCGCAGCCACCGGCGCGTCCGAGGTCCCGGCACTGATCACCGCCACCAGCCCGCGGGCCGTCGGCAGCGGCCCGAGGCTGACCGCCCGGGCCGTCTCGTCGACCGCGGCGTCGGGGAGATCGGCCCGCACGGCCCCCAGGGTCTCGGCGGAGAGCCGGGTGGCCAGCACCGCCCGGCCCGGGTGCCGGGCATGCAGCGTCCGGAGGATCCCGACCACCTGCGCCGCGGACTTGCCGGCCCCGTAGACCACCTCCGGGTCACCGGTGCGGGCCGCCCGGTCCACATCGACCCGGGCGTACCCGAGGTCCGCGGTGCGGCCCGGAGGCTCGCCGTGCTGGTCGCTCACGCCCACAAACTAGCCGGTCCCGACCGGGGCCGGTCCCCGCCGCTCACTCGGGCTCGTTGCCCGAGCCCGAGCCCAGCTCGTAGGGCGTGCTCACCCCTTCGTACATCAGATGGGTGACCATCCCCTGCGCGGCGTGCTGGAGGTTGTGGCAGTGGTCCATCCACACGCCGGGGTTGTCGGCGAGGAACGCGATCACGTAGGTCTCACCGTCGCGCACGTCCAGCGTGTCGAACCACCACGGGCTTCCGCTCGGCTCCTGGCCGTCGCGGGAGAGCACCAGGGCGTGGTGGCCGTGCAGGTGCATCGGGTGCACCTCGCCGCTGTGGTTGGAGACGGTGATCTTGACGACGTCGCCCTCGCGCACCACGAACATCGGCATGTCGGGGTACAGGTGACCGTTGATGCTCCACCACTGGCCCGGCCGGCCGTCCACGAAGCCGAGCCGGCGTCCGATGGAGTAGTCGAAGGAACGCTCCACGTGGCTGGTGTCCAGCCCGCTCGGTGCCGGTCTCCCGTAGGCCAGCAGGTCGACGTCGCGCTCGGGCTGCTCGGACCTCGGCGCGGTCGCCCCGGACGGCCCGACCACGATCCCCGGCCCGCCGATCACCCCGACCCGCGTGCCCGAGCCGTCGGCCGGGGCGGTCAGCTCGAGGTCGGCACGCCCGCCGGCCGGGATGTCGACGCCCTTGCCGGTGATCACGCCGGGCTCGTGCACGTCGTACCCGTCGAGGGCGACCAGCCGGTAGGGCACGTCGGCCCACGCGGTCTGCGGGCCGTTGTCGGTGTTGACCACCCGCACCCGCACCCGCTGCCCGGGCCGCGCCACGACGGACTGGTCGCCCGGCTCGCCGTTGAGGGTCTGCACCCCGTCGTAGAGGTGCGCGACCTCGACCACGTCGACGACATCGGGCTCGGGACGGGCCGGCGAGATCACGATCGCGCCGAGCAGCCCCCTGGCGACCTGCTCGTGGGAGAGCTGGTGGGAGTGGTACCAGTAGGTCCCGGCGTGCGGCGCCACCCAGCGGTAGGTGTGGTCGCCGCCGGGTCGCACCGCGTCCTGGGTGATCCCGGCGACGCCGTCCTCCGCGTTGGGCACGTCCACGCCGTGCCAGTGCAGGGCCACCCCGCCGGCGACGTCGTCGTTGTGCAGGTGGATCTCGACCAGGTCACCCACGCGGGCCCGGATCACCGGTCCGGGCGAGGTGCCGTTGACGGTGTAGCCGTCGACCACCGTGCCCGACGCGAGCCGCACCCGACCGGCGCGCGCGACCAGTTCAACCGCGACGTCGGGGGTGCCGCCCTCCGGGGTGTCCAGCGAGTCCACGCTGATCGTGCCGGCCGACTCGTGCATCCCGGTCATGTGTCCACCGGGCGCATGGGGCCCACCCCCGTAGTCGACGTAGCCCATCTCCATCGCGGAGTACGTCGCCGGCAGCCGACTGCCCCACCACATCCAGCCCAGGGAGACCAGGACCGCCAGCGCGAGGACGCCGCCGACCAGGGCCCGGACCCGGTCGCGCGTCATCTCCCGTCGGTCATTCGCTCAGCAGTCGGTCACCGGGCAGCGGCCGCCTCGGGTGCCGCGGCGGCGCTCTCGAGGACGTCGGCCTGCTTGGCCGTGCGGTAGGCGAGCCAGAACAGCAGCAGGGCCCAGAACCCGTGGACGAACCCGAGCGCCGGGACGCCGTGGCCGGCGATCCCGAGCACCACCTGGACCACGATGCCGCCGAAGAGCATCCCGGCCCACTTCGGCCCCTCGGGGACCTTGGCGAAGAACGCGATGATCAGCAGGATCAGGGCGACCAGCGGGATCAGCATCTGGCCGTTGATGCCGTGGATCATGAACCCACGCTCCTCGGTGAAGCTGAAGGTGTCGCCCTCCATCTTCGCCTTGGTCAGGCTGTTGCCGTCCTCGATCCACTTCGAGAGGCCGAACACGGCCCAGGCCATCGCCGCCGCCTGGACGAGGATCAGCACGTCGATGGCGTAGGCGAGATACTTGTATGCAGAGCGCATGGCACGACCTCCAAGAGTTCACTGGACGCGGATATTTTGCGGCGAGAACCCCGCAGTTGCATGCAACCCACGCCGCGACGAGAGCTTGGACTAGTCCAGCCGTGGGACGAAGTCACTCAGACCGGAACGAGTCGGCCGGGTAGACCCCCAAGATCTTCACCTCGGTGGTGAAGAACGCCAGCTCCTCCAGGGCCCGACTCACCGCCGGGTCGTCGGGGTGGCCGTCGACCTCGGCCAGGAACTGGGTGGCGGTGAAGTGGCCGTCGACCATGTAGCTCTCCAGCTTGGTCATGTTCACGCCGTTGGTCGCGAAGCCTCCCAGTGCCTTGTAGAGCGCGGCCGGCAGGTTGCGCACGTTGAAGATGAAGCTGGTGACCACCGGGCCAGCACCTGGCGGCGCCTCGACCAGCTCGCGGGAGAGCACCACGAAGCGGGTGGTGTTGTGCTGCTCGTCCTCCACGTCACCGGCCAGGACCTCCAGCCCGTAGGTCTCCGCGGCCAGCGGGGGCGAGATGGCGCCCTGGGTGAGGTCGCCGGACTCGGCGACCTCGCGAGCCGCGCCGGCGGTGTCGCCGGAGATGACCGGGCTCAGGCCGAGCGCCCGGATCACCTTGCGGCACTGGCCCAGGGCGTGCACGTGGCTGTGCACGGTGCGCAGCGAGTCCAGGCTCGCGCCGGGCAGGGCCATCAGCGCGAACTGGATGCGCAGGAAGTGCTCGCCGATGATGTGCAGCCCGGAGTCGGGCAGGAAGTGGTGGATGTCGGCGACCCGGCCGGCGATGGAGTTGTCGATCGGGATCATCGCCAGCTCCGCGTCCCCCGACTCCACGGCGGCGAAGACATCCTCGAAGGACGCGCGCGGCACCGGCTCCCAGCCCGGGTAGTCCCGCATGCACACGATGTGCGAGTTGGACCCGGGCTCGCCCTGGTAGGCGATCCGGCACTGGTCCGCGATCCGATCCGTCGTGCTCACGAGGCCGAGTTTCCCATGCCGGCCCGCACCTCCCCGCGAGTCGCCACGGGGCGAACGGCCCCGCTCTCTACTCTCGGCAACGTGGATACCTTCCTCGGGGTGCTCGCCCTCCTGGTGGCACTGGCCGCGCTCGTCGTGGCGCTGCTCGGGCGGCGTACGTCGCAGCGCGGGCGTGGCCGCGTCGACGCCGGCAACCTGCCGGAGGATCCCCGCGCGCTGCGGCAGGAGGTCGCCGCGCTGAAGGCCGAGGCGGGGCAGGCGCTGCGGCACCTGTCGGTGATCCGCTACGACGCCTTCACCGACACCGGCGGCCAGCTCTCCTGGTCGCTGGCGCTGCTCGACGACAGCGGCAGCGGTGTCGTGCTGACCTCGATCCAGGGCCGCAACGAGTCCCGGACCTACGCCAAGAACGTCGCCGGCTGGACCAGCGAGACCCAGCTGTCCCCCGAGGAGGAGGACGCGATCACCCACGCGCGGCCGTAGTCGCCGCCGCCAGGAGCCCCGCCCCGGCGGCGGACGGCGGTCCTACGATGCACAGGTGAACGTCCTGACCCCGCTCGCCGTCAAGATCGGCGCCATCTCGTGGATGCCCCGGCTGCTGCCACAGATCACCGCGACCGACCGGTTCGTCCAGCGGGTCAGCCGCGGCCGGTTGACGATCCTGGACATCGCGGGCCTGCCCAACCTGATGCTGACCGTGAAGGGTCGCAAGTCGGGGGTGCCCCGGCGCACCCCGCTGCTGTGCGTCCCCTACGCCGATGGCCATCTGATCGCCGGGTCGAACTTCGGCCAGCTCAAACCCCCGGTGTGGGTGGTCAACGTCCGCGCGGCCGCCGAGAACGGAGAGCGGGTGGGCGTCGAGACCGGCGGCCGCAGCCACCAGGCCACGGTCCGCGAGATCACCGGCCCCGAGCGCGAGCGCCTCTGGGCGCACATGATCGAGACGTGGCCCAACTACGCTCGCTACGCCGAGCGCACCGACCGCACGATCCCCGTGTTCCTCCTCGAGCCGGCCCCCTGACCCGTCGTACCCGCGTCCTGGCTCCGCGTCGTCCTCCGGCTCGAGGCACCCCCCTGACCCGTCGTACCCCCCTCCACTGCCCGTGCAAAGCTGCCACTTCCCGTGCGTTGCAACGGTGGGGAAGTGGCGGTTTCACTGGGGACCCAGTGAAACTGATCACCGCGGCACCCGCACCAGCAGCCGCCCGTGCACACACCGGGCGCGGATCTCCTTGCCGGGGGCGATCAGGTCGCCGTCGAGCTGGCGGGGGGCGTCGGTGCTGGCGCGCACGACGACCTCCGTGCCGGTCATCCGGGTGATCAGCTCGTCGGTGCGCTTGTTCCTGGTCAGCACCCGGATCGCGAGCGGCAGCCAGGACAGGAACCGGCGCGGGTAGAGCAGCACCACGTCGAGCTGCCCGTCGTCGATGGTCGCGTCGGGCAGCAGCGGCATCCCGGCCTGCAGGAAGCCCACGTTGCCGACCACGAGGGTGCGGGCCCGGTGCTTGGTGAACTCGCCGCCGTCGACGGAGACCTCGACCCGGATCGCGGGGAACATCAGTGACTTCAGCGCCGACCAGACGTAGGCGAGCCAGCCCACCTTCGCCTTGATGTCCTCGTTGACGCCCTCCATGATCGCGGCGTCGAAGCCCATCCCGGCCATCACCAGGAACGTCGAGTCCTCCATCTTGTCGCCGCTGACCTCGACCATGTCGATGGCCCGGTCCTGGCCGTTGAGGGCGACGTCGACCGCGGAGCGCAGGTAGAGCGGGATCTCCAGGTTGCGGGCGAGCAGGTTGCCGGTGCCCGCGGGCACGATCCCGACCGGCACACCGGTGCCGGCCAGCTCCTCGCAGACGGCGCGGATGGTGCCGTCGCCACCGATGGCGACGACGAGGTCGGCACCGGACACGGCCGCGTCGTGCGCCATCCCGTAGCCGGTGTCCTCGACGGTGGTCTCCCACCACACCACCGTGGAGAACCCGGAGGCACCGGCCAGCGACTCGACCAGGACCCGGAACTGGCCGGCGTCGTCGATCTTCACCGGGTTGAGGATGACGGCGAGCTTCTTGCGCTGGATCGGCACCGCCTCGGCCAGCGGCACCTTCACCTCGGCGATCGAGCGCGGCTTCGGGTCGTAGAACCCCAGCCAGGCGAGCACGAACCCGGTGGAGAGGAGGTAGCCGGCCACGACGTCGGAGACGTTGTGCACGCCGAGGAAGACCCGGTCGGCGCCGACCAGCAGACCGACGGCGGGCGCGAGCACCAGCGCCAGGCGTCGTACGCCGCGGCGCCGGACCAGCATCTGGGTGAGCACGACGGCCACGCCCACGGCGGCCGCGATGCCCGTGGAGTGTCCCGAGGGGAAGGAGTAGCTGGAGAGCACCTGCACGGGGTCGTCCCACTGCGGTCGGTCCCGGGCGACGAGCAGCTTCAGCACCCGCGTGGCCAGCCCGACGCTGGCCATCACCGCGAGGGTCCACACCGCAGCCCGGCGGTGCTTGCGTGCGACCAGGGCACCGGCGGTCACGACGGTGGCGACCGTGATCCCGAGGGGTTTGGTCGGCAGCGCCAGGTAGTGCCAGAACAGGTAGACGCGGTGGTGGTCCAGCGTGAACGCCTCCGGCCACCGCCCCAGGGCGGTGTCGAGGTCGAGCAGCGGCGACCAGCGTGCGCGCACCAGCAGCGCGAGGACCGCGAAGAGCGCGAAGCACAGGGCGCTCCAACCCAGGCGGGTGGGGCGCAGCTCGGCTTCGGTCACACTTCCGCCCCGTGCCCGAGGCGGCCCATGCTGCCGTTCTCGGCCTGGGGAGAGGATGCCCTCGCGCCGGCCCGAGCCCTCGCACGCGCGCTCGCCGGGATGTCTCGGCGTCGCCCGCCCGCACCCGCGCGGTGCGGCTGATGTCCTACGTGCGGGTTGGCATGTGTGGGATCATCGACTGGAGTTGACCTGGCCATGTTCCCCATTCAAGACCATGGCCGCTCTCACCGAGGGGGACCTCATGCGTCGAACCTGTTCTGGGCGGTGTGCCGGCACGGTGGCCGCTGCGCTGACTGTGCTGCTGCTCGCCGCCGGCTGCGGTGACGTGAAGGTCACCTCCGAGGACGGCTCCGGCTCCGCGAGCAGCTCCGAGGACTCCTCCAGCACCCCGGACGCCGTGGACACCAGCGCCGGCGAGGGCGACTGGCTGCTGGCGATGACCACGGCGGCCGGCTCCGACGCCGAGACCAGCATCACCACCTACGTGACCTTCAACCCCGCGACCGGCAACGCCAGCGCCCGGCGGATGCCACCGGTCAAGGCCGGCAGCGCCACCCCGGAGACGGCCTCGCTGCTGGTCAGCGGCGACCGGGCGTGGGCGATACCCGACACCGGCATCTCGCGCGCGGCGGAGAAGAGCGGCAAGCTCGCGGTCTACTCGCTGGCCGACGGGACCGCGAAGGTCGTCGACATCCGCAAGCGGACCGGCCAGGACGACGTGAACCCCGTCGGGTGGGCCTTCGACCCCACCAGCGAGGCCACGCTGCGGGTGGTGGACAGCAAGAACCGCGTCTGGAAGCTCGACGTCACCGGCGCGAAGGCGACCAAGGAGAGCACGCTGGCCTCGGGGCCCTGGGTGTTCACCAACGGCTTCGACCCCAACACCGGCAAGCCCTGGGTGGAGAGCATCGACAGCGACGCGACCAAGCCGGCGGGCCAAGGTGTCAACAACAAGGACCCGGTGACCCGCGACGGCGGCACCGTCCTCCCCTCGGGGTCCGACGGTCTCGCCCAGCTGCCGGCCAGCCCCTGCCGGCTCGGTGCGGGATTCACCGACGCCAACGGCGTGACCTGGGCCTTCTGTGCCGACAAGCCCACGGTCTCGACCTACTACCTGCCCGACGGGGGCAGCAAGTGGACGCCCTACGGCAAGCCGAGCCCGGCCGTGGCGCCCACGGCTGCCGGCTTCCCGCTGGTGCTGCCGCCCGCGGCGTAAGCGACTCGCCTCCGGTGGATATCCTCGCCGGGTGATCGACCCACGACTGCTCCGCGAGGACCCCGACCAGCTGCGCGCCGCCCAGGGGAAGCGCGGGCTGCCCGCCGAGGCGGTCGACCTGGCCCTCGAGGCCGACGCGGCGCGCCGGTCCGCGATCGCCGACTTCGAGCAGCTGCGCGCGGAGCAGAAGCAGCTGGGCAAGCAGATCGCGCAGGCCCGGGGCGAGGAGAAGGCCGCACTGCTCTCCCGCACCAAGACCCTGGCCGCCGACGTGAAGACCGCCGAGGCCACCCAGACCGAGGCCGAGCAGCACTGGCGCGACGCCGTCTACGCGATCCCCAACCCGGCCGCCGACGAGGCGCCGGCCGGTGGGGAGGACGAGTTCGTGGTGCTCTCCGAGCACGGCACGCCGCGCGACTTCGCGGCCGAGGGGTTCGAGCCGCTGGACCACCTCGAGCTGGGCCGGATCCTCGGGGCCATCGACGTCGAGCGGGGTGCCAAGGTGTCGGGGTCGCGGTTCTACTACCTCACCGGGGCCGGCGCCGACCTGGAGCTGGCACTGGTGAACATGGCGATGGACCAGGCCCGCGCGGCCGGGTTCACCACGGTGATCCCCCCGGCGCTGGTCAAGCCTCGTGCGATGGAAGGCACCGGCTTCCTGGGCCAGGCCGCCGACGACGTCTACCGCATCGAGGGCCAGGACACCTACCTGGTCGGCACCTCGGAGGTGCCGCTGGCGGCGTACCACTCCGAGGAGATCCTGGACGCCGGCTCGTTGCCCCGTCGCTACGTGGCGTTCAGCCCCTGCTTCCGCAAGGAGGCAGGCTCGCACGGCAAGGACACCCGGGGCATCTTCCGGGTCCACTGGTTCGACAAGGTCGAGATGTTCGTCTACACCACGGTGGAGGAGTCCTACGCCGAGCACGAGCGGCTGCTGGCGTGGGAGCGGGAGTTCCTCGACAAGCTGGAGCTCCACTACCGCGTCATCGACGTCGCCGCGGGCGACCTCGGCCTGTCCGCGCAGCGCAAGTTCGACTGCGAGGCCTGGATCCCCAGCCAGGGCAAGTACCGCGAGCTCACCTCGACCTCCAACTGCACCGACTTCCAGGCCCGCCGTCTCGACATCCGCACCCGCACCTCCTCCGAGACCGAGATGGTGGCGACCCTCAACGGCACCCTGACCGCGGTGACCCGCGCGATCGTGGCGCTGCTGGAGACCCACCAGCAGGCCGACGGGTCGGTGCGGGTCCCGGTGGCGCTGCGTCCCTACCTCCAGGGCCGCGAGGTCCTCGCGCCCGTCGAGACCGGTGGTTGAGCTTGTCGAAACCACTGGACCTGTCGCCGTCCAGGCCCGACCTGCCGCACGGGTGGCGCCCACGACTGGTCGCGCTCGACATCGACGGCACCTTGCTGAAGTGGGTGGAGGGCACCGGACAGCACTACGAGCAGATCGCGCCGGCGCTCTACGACGCGGTGCAGGCCGCGGTCGACGCCGGCGCACACATCGTCCTGGCCAGCGGTCGCTCCCCGCACGGGATGACCCGGATCGCAGAGCTGCTCGACCTCCCGCGCGCGGGGCAGGACCGGTTGTGGGTCGTCGCCTCCAACGGGGCGGTCGTCTTCCGCTTTCCGCCGTTGGAGGTGGTCCACGAGGAGACCTTCGACGCCACCGCGGCGGTCCGCCAGGTCCTCGCACAGCACCCCGAGGCGCTGGTGGCCGTGGAAGAGCGTGGCGTGGGCTACCGCGTGAACCGGCCCTTCCCCGACGGCGAGCTGTCCGGGCAGATGATCGAGACCGAGCTGCACGAGATCCTCAGCCAGCCGGTGAGCCGGGTCATCATCCGCGACCCCACGGCCTCGGCCGACGACTTCGTGGCCATGGCCGCGCGGCTGGGGCTGCACGGCACCGACTACGTCGTGGGCTGGACGGCCTGGCTCGACCTGTCCCCGGTGGGGGTCTCCAAGGCCTCCGGCCTCAGCCACGTCGCCGGTCACCTCGACCTGGGACCTGACGACACGCTGGCGATCGGCGACGGTCGCAACGACATCGAGATGCTGCGGTGGGCGGCCAGGGGCGTGGCGATGGGCCAGGCGGTCGACGAGGTCCACAGGGCCGCCGACTCGACCACCGAGACCGTCTACGACGACGGCGCGGCGGTCGAGCTGCGCCGTTGGTTCCCGTGACCGAGCCCGCGCTGCCCGACCCGGTCACCTCGCCACGGCTGACCCTGCGCCTGGTGACGCCGGAGGACGCCGCAGGGATGCTGGCCGGCCGGCGCCGGGTCTCCTGGCACCCCGACTACCCCCGCACCGACGACCAGGACGCCGCGGCCCTGGTCAGGGCCGGCGACCCGCACGCCTGCTGGGGCCCGCGCCACATCGTGCGCAGCGCGGACGGGCTCGTGGTCGGCTCGATCGGCTTCTTCGGTGCCCCCGCGGTCGCGCAGGACGACGTGGCCGAGGCCGAGATCGGCTTCGGGCTGGTGACCGAGGCCCGCGGCCACGGGGTGGTGACCGAGGCGCTGACCGCCCTGCTCGCCCACACCGACGTGGCCGGCGTACGCGTCCGGGCCAGTGTGCAGCCGGAGAACCGCACCAGCCTGAAGGTCCTCGCCAAGGTCGGGTTCACCGAGCTGCGCGGGTCCACCGAGGACGGCGAGCTGGTGATGGTGCGCCCGCTTCCGCACGGTCCGGCGGCCCGGTGAGCGACGTCGAGCACCGAGGGCCTCGAGCCGCGCATCCGCGCGGTCGACTGACCGCCCCGGACGGGCCCACGCTCAGCCCGCCGGGCGAGGCGGCGTCATCGTGCGCACGAGCTTGCGGTTGGCGAACTCGGTCATCCCGGCCTCGGAGAGCTCCCGGCCGAACCCGGAGCGCTTGACGCCACCGAAGGGCAGCTCCGCGGCCGAGCCGGTCGGCGCGTTGATCCAGACCATCCCGCTCTCCAGCCGGTCGGCCACCCTGCGGGCGCGGTCGAGGTCGTGAGCGAAGACGGCGCCGCCGAGGCCGAACGGCGAGGAGTTCGCCAGCTCGACCGCCTCGTCCTCGTCCTGGACGCGGTAGACCACGGCGACGGGGCCGAAGAGCTCCTCGGACCAGGCGCGCATCTGCGGCGTCACGCCGGTGAGCACCGTCGCGGAGACGAAGGCGCCCGCGTGGTCCGGCCGGCCGCCGCCGACGTGCACCGTGGCGCCCTGGGCGACCGCGTCCTCGACCTGCTCGGCGAGCTCACGGGCGGCCTGCTCGGAGGAGAGCGGCCCCAGAGTCGTCTCGGGGTCGGCCGGGTCACCGGGCTCGAGACCCGTGAAGCCCCGCACGAGCGCCTCGAGGAACCGGTCATGGACGTCGTCGACGACGATGATCCGCTTGGCTGCGATGCAGCTCTGCCCGGTGTTGCCCATCCGGCCGGCCACCGCCATGGACGCGGTGCGCTCGAGGTCCTCGCCGTCGAGGACGATGAACGGGTCGCTGCCGCCGAGCTCGAGCACGCACTTCTTCAGGTGCTGCCCGGCGAGCGCCGCGACCGCCGCGCCGGCCCGCTCGCTGCCGGTCAGGGTCACCCCCTGCACAGCCGGGTCGGCGATCACCGTCTCGACGTCGCCGCGGCGCAGGAAGACGTTGGTGTAGACACCGTCGGGAGCACCGGCGTCGGCGAAGAGCCGCGCCAGCGCCAGGGCGGACTGCGGGCAGGTCTCGGAGTGCTTGAGCAGGACCGTGTTGCCGAGGACCAGGTTGGGCCCCGCGACGCGGACCACCTGGTAGAGCGGGAAGTTCCACGGCTCGATGGCCAGCAGCACCCCCACCGGCTCGACGGCGACCACCGCCTCGCCCTTGGCGACCTCGAGAGGTCGCGGCTCCAGGAAGCCGGGACCGTGGTCGGCGTACCACGCGAGGATGCTGGCGGCGAGCTTCACCTCGCCCTTGGCCTCGGCGATCCGCTTGCCCATCTCGAGGGTGACGAGGCCGGCGAGCTCGTCGACCCGCTCGAGCATCAGCTCCGCCGCCCGGCCGACGACCGCCGCCCGGTCCGCCGCGGGCACCGTGCGCCACCGCAGGAAGCCCTCGTGGGCCCGGCGTACGACGCCCGGGACCTCCGGGCTGTCGAGGAAGTCGAAGCGCTCCACCTCCTCACCGGTGAACGGGTTGAGCGTCGCGTAGGGCAGCTCGGCCTGCTCGGTGGTGGTGCTCATGGTCTCCTCCTGGTGGGTCAGAGGTACATGCCGCCCTGCGCGGCCGGGTCGTGGCCGTCCTGGTCCTCGTGGTCGCGCGGGTGCCCGCCGTGCGTGCCGGGCAGCGCACCGGGCGGCAGCGCGCGCATCTGCTCCAGCTGGGACCGGGCGGCCATCTGCTGGGCGTAGATGGCGGTCTGGATGCCGTGGAAGAGACCCTCGAGCCAGCCGACCAGCTGGGCCTGGGCGATGCGCAGCTCGGACTCGGAGGGAGTCTCCTCGTCGAAGGGCTCGATCAGCCGGTCCAGCTCCTCGTCGAGCTCGGGGGCCAGACCGTCCTTGAGCTCGCGGATCGAGGTGTGCAGCACGGTGGCCAGACGCTTGCGGCCGGGCTCGTCGACCGGCGCCGACTTCACCTCCTCGAGGAGCTGTTGCACCATCCGGCCGATGCGCATCACCTTCGCCGGCTGCTCGACCAGCCCGGTCAGGCGCTCGGCGTCCCCGCCTGCGTCGTCCTCCTCCTGCGGGGCCGGGCGGACAGCGTCTGCGGGCACGGCGACAGGCCGGCCGTCGGGGCCGATCACCATCACGTGGTCGTCCGGCGGCTGCTGGTCCTGGGGTGTCGACATGCCCCCGACCCTACTCAGTGACAGTGAGCAGGATCTTGCCGCTGTGGGAGCCGGACTCCATCAGCTCGTGGGCCCGTGGCGCCTGGTCCAGCGGCACCTTCTCGTGCACCAGGGTGCGCAGCCTGCCCTCGGCGAACAGCGGCCAGACGTGCTCGACCACCGAGGCGCAGATGGCCGCCTTCTCCTCGACCGGGCGGGCGCGCAGGGAGGTGGCGATCACCGCTCCACGCTTGCGCAGCAGGGCGCCGAGGTCGAGCTCGCCCTTGGCGCCGCCCTGCATCCCGATGACGACCAGTCGTCCCTGGGTGGCGAGGGCCGAGACGTTGCGCCCGAGGTACTTCGCGCCCATGTTGTCGAGGATCACGTCGGCACCGCCCACCTCCGAGAGCACCTCCACGAAGTCCTCCTCGCGGTAGCTGATCGCCCGTTCGGCCCCGAGAGAGCGGCACAGCTCGAGCTTCTCGGGAGTCCCGGCCGTGGCGAACACGTGGGCACCGAGCGCCGAGGCGAGCTGGATGGCGAAGCTGCCGATGCCGCCCGCCCCCCCGTGCACGAGCAGGGTCTCCTCGGGCTGCAGGCCGGCGACCATGAACACGTTGGACCACACCGTGCAGGCGACCTCGGGGATGCCGGCGGCGGTCTGGAGGTCGATCCCCGGCGGCACCGGCATCACCTGTCCCGCGGGGACGGCCACCTTCTCGGCGTACCCACCGGCCGCGAGCAGCGCACAGACCTCGTCGCCCACCTGATGGGCCTGCACCCCCTCACCGACGGCGCTGACCCGGCCGGCGCACTCGAGGCCGAGCACGTCCGAGGCGCCCGGTGGGGGCGGGTAGAACCCCTGGCGCTGGAGGGTGTCCGCACGGTTGACCGCGCTCGCGACGACGTCGATGACGACCTCGCCGGGGCCTGCCTCCGGGTCGGGCAGGTCGGTGAGGATCAGGGCCTCGGGTCCACCCGGGTCGGGTGCGGTGACGGCACGCATGTCGCCACCCTAGGCGCGTCGCGCGCGGTGGCCCCAGTGCGGGTCAGGCCTCGACCTGGTCGACGACCTCGAGGTCGACCTCCACCTCGATCTCGTCGTCCTCGTGCTCGAGCTCCTCGACCGACTTGTCCCAGCGCTGAGCGAGGGCGGCCGCCAGACCTGCCAGCCGCTCGACCTGGGCCGGGTTGCCGTCGGAGGCGGCCGCGGCGTAGCCGAGCAGGAACGTCGAGATCGGCGCGGCCCGGCGCTCGACGCTGTGGGCGGCGTCGCGCGCCAGGTCCAGGATCAGCGACTCGTCCACCTCGACCTCGATGTCGAGCTCGTCGCACAGCTCGTCGATCCAGTCGTGCAGGTTCACGGCTCACAGTCTTGAGCGCTCACCCGAGCGTGCGCAACACCTATCCCAAATCTCCGGTGGCACACGGGCCGACGCGCCACGGCAGGAGCCGGCCGCGGGGCGGCACCGGCTCAGCCGCCGAGCCGCTCGCGGAGCTCGGTGAGGTCGTCCCACGTGTCCACGTCCCGGGCCTCCCAGGAGAGGGCGGGCACCTCGGCGAGGCGCAGCCCGGAGACCAGCGCACGCACCGGGAGGCCGTGCTGCTGCGCGGGGGGCGGTGCCGCCGCGATCAACGCCTCGCTGCGGTAGACCGCGCAGAGGTACTGCGCCCGGCCGTCGTCGACGAGCAGGGCCCCGTCGGAGGCCGTGGACAGGAGCAGCCGGCTGACCGTCGCGGTGGTGACCAGCGGCATGTCGACCGCGAGGACCGCGACCAGGCGCGGGACCCGCGGGAAGGCGCGCAGGCCGGCCAGCAGGGCCGCGGCCGGGCCACCACCGGGCGGGTCCTCGCGCACGAAGGTCACCGGGCGGCTGGTGCTGACCTCCTCGCCCACGACCACCACGTCGGGGACCTCGGCCAGCGCGCCGAGCGCGTGCTCGAGGAGCGTGACCCCGGCGATCTCGATGGAGGCCTTGTCGGCGCCCTGGAAGCGCACCGCGCTGCCGCCGGTGAGCACGATGGCCCCCAGCTCGGCCACCTCGGTTGTCATCACGCCCCGCAGTCTGGCACCCGCCGGGCCCGGCAGCGACCGCGCACGCAGGCTCGCACCACCAGGCGTGGCAGGCTGGAGGCATGGCAGACGAGCTCCGCGTCCGGCTGGTGCAGCGTGCCTCCAGCCTCGACCCGTCCGAGAACCGGACCGCCCTCGGCGAGGTCGCGCCCCGGCCCGGCGAGACCGACCTGGTGGTGCTGCCCGAGGCGTTCGCACGTGACTTCGGCGAGCCCGGCTCCGATCTCGCGCCGTACGCCGAGACGCTGGACGGCCCGTTCGCGACCCGGGTCCGGGAGCTGAGCTCGCAGACCGAGACCGCCTGGGTGGCCGGGATGTTCGAGGTGGCCGAGGACCCCGCCCGGCCCCTGAACACGCTGGTGCTGGCCGAGGAGGGCCGGCTCACGCCCTATCGGAAGATCCACCTCTACGACTCCTTCGGCCACCGCGAGTCGGCGACGATCAGCGCCGGGCCGATCCGCCCGTGCCGCGTCGACGTGCGCGGCTTCCCGCTCGGCCTGATGACCTGCTACGACCTGCGCTTCCCCGAGCTGGCGCGCACCCTGGTCGAGCAGGGCGCGGAGGCGCTGGTCGTCCCGGCGGCCTGGGTGGCCGGTGAGCGCAAGGTGACGCACTGGCGCACGCTGCTGCGGGCCCGGGCGATCGAGAACACCGTCTGGGTGGTCGGCGTCGGCCAGCCGGGGCCCCGCTACTCCGGGCACTCCCTGGTGGTGGCACCCGACGGTGACGTGGTCGAGGAGGCCCAGGACCAGGCGACGACGCTCGACGCGGTGCTCGACCGCGAGGCGGTCGCCCGGGTGCGGCGTACCAACTCCTCGTTGGCCAACAGGCGGCTGTGAGCCGTTGATATCCTCCCCGTCGTGCCAGGGGTCGAGAAGGGGCCGGGCAGCGGGAGCGTGCCCTGGGGCCCCCCGCGGCCCCGGGAGGAGCCGGCCCACGCCCGTGCCCACCGGCCGGTGCCCCGCGAGGCCGGCGACGAGCAGCCGCCTCCGCCGCGGAACGGAGCCCGGGTGGTCGCCGCCCTGTGGCTGCTCGGGGTCGTCGGCTGCGCCGCGGGTCTCCTGCTGGCACGACGGCTGGGTGCGGTCACGGTGGTGCCGCAGTCACTGGCGGCGGGGCTCGTCCTGCTGCTCGCGATCGGCCTGGCCGTGCGCGGCGGCGGCCGGGTGCTGCCGGCGGCCGTGGTGGCGGCCCTCGTCGGCGGCGCCGCTGTCCTGACCCAGTGGTCGGTCCTGCTGGCCGGTGCGTCGGTGGCGACCGGGGTGCTCGCGGCCTGCCTGGCAGTGCTCGGCACTCGGCCGGCGGGCACGCTCGCACGGGTGGTCCTGGAGGTGGCGCTGGCGCAGACGCTCGCGACGGTCGGGGCGCTGGGGATCTCCGGTCTCGCCGCGGACCTGGACCCCGACCGGTTCACCTACACCGTGCTGGGACTGTCCATGCTCGCCACGGTGGCGCTCGTCTACCGCCTCGGCGGTGGGTTGCACGGCCTCGGCCGACGCGGTGTGCTGCTGGTCGGCGGCGGCCTGGTGGTGCTGGCCCTGGCGCTCGTCTACACCGCAGCGCTGAGCCGCTGGGGCTCCCCCGAGCTGCGGCTGGAGGTGGCCCAGGCCCAGCAGTGGGGACGCGACCACCTCGGCGCGGTGCCGCACCCGATCGAGGTGCTGGTCGGTGTCCCCGCGCTCGCCTGGGGGGTCTCCATGCGTGCTCGCCGGCGCCAGGGCTGGTGGGTGTGCGCCTTCGGGGCGGCGGCCACCGCCAACGCGACCACCCGGCTGCTCGAGGAGAGCGGCACCGCGCTGGAGACGGCCCTCGGCGCGACCTACAGCGTGGTGCTGGGGCTGCTGCTCGGCTATCTCGTGGTCCGACCGGTGCGGCTGGTCCGCTCCTCACCGGCGGCCCGGGCGCGGGTTCGCCCGACGGTCACCCCCCGGGTGGAGCCGCCCCGGCTCCGGCCGCTGCACTGAGGGGTGCACTGAGGGGTGCACTGCCGCCCGCGGGGCTGACTACACTCGGGCCCGGTCCGCAGGGACCTGGAGGGGTGCCGGAGTGGCCTATCGGAACCGCCTTGAAAGCGGTCGCTGGCAGCGATGTCAGCCGCGGGTTCGAATCCCGCCCCCTCTGCCGGGCCAGCCGACCAGCCGGCCTACTCCGAGCCGCCGAGCTCCATCGACACCGAGTCGTAGACCAGGTCGTGGAGGCGTTGCACGTGGTGCTCGAGGTCGGTGTGCAGCCGGTCGGTCTCACGCAGGATCGTCTCGGCGTCGAGCTTGTCGAGCACGCCGTTGGCCAGCGTGCTCACCCGGGCCAGCAGCTGACGGCGTACCCGGTTCGAGCTGTGCGCCCGAGCCGCCAGCCACGCCTCCGCCTGCCGCCCCTGGGGATGGGCCAACGCCTCCTTGACCGCCGAGAGACGCCGGCGCACGTGCCAGCGCCATTCCGGCGTCGTGCTGTCGGCCGAGAGGATCTGACGAAGCTCGTTGACTGCGGTCTCGAGGGGTGCCATCTCCAACCACCTCCACGATCTGGGTCGTGTGCACTGAGGGTCTAGAGTGTGACCCAGGTCACGCCACCGCCACAAGGGTGGACACCGGGGTGGATTTGTTCTCCGCGATCGTGCCGGGTGTAATCACCCGGTGACCGACCCCGCGACCACCCCGCCGCCCGAGGCCGCCCCCGCCGGCCCGGTCGACTTCGCACTGGCCCCGGCGCTGCGGGCCCGCTTCCTGGGGACCGGGCTGGTCAGCATCGGCGTCGTGGTGGTGCTCGGGGTGCTGCTGGTGTGGCTGGCCGGCCTGGCCGCGGCCGTGCTGGCCGGACTGGTCGTGCTGGCCGTCGTCGGGGTGCTCACCCTGGGTCTGCTGCTCGGCCTACGCCACTGGGTGCTGCGTCTCGACGAGCACGGCTACCGGGTCCGGGTGCTGCGCAGCGCCGAGGCCCGCTCGGCGCGCTGGACCGACGTGCTCGACCTCCAGACCGCCAGCGTCGCGGGGGCCCGGTGCGTGGTGCTGCGCCTGCGGGACGGGCGCACGACGGCGCTGCCCGTCGATGCCCTCGAGGGTGACCCGAGCGAGCTGGTGGAGACGCTGACCGCGCACCTGGACCGCGGCCACGGGTACCGCCGCCTGCGCTGAGGCCGGTTTCGCCGCCGGGCGCCGGCATGGGTAACCTGTGGGCTGCTGTCGGGGAGGTGTCGCCTAGTCCGGTTTATGGCGCCCGCCTGCTAAGCGGGTTGAGGGTAACGCCCTCTCGCGGGTTCAAATCCCGCCACCTCCGCGGTTGACCGCCTCGGACCCTGCTGGGTCCGAGGCGGTTCCTTTCATGTCCTGAATACCTGCGTGAAGATGCAATGCACACTCATGTGGGCAGCAGATCTGTTACTTGGCTCCGGGCCACGGGCACCATTGCCACGCCCCTAGTTGAGAAGGATTCGCTCCATGAATTCACGTTTGTTCAAGCCCGTCGCCGCCATCTTGCTGGCCATCGGAATCGCGTCCGCCGGAGTCGCCCCCGCGTCCGCCGGAACCGTCACCGTCCTCAAGGCACCGACCCACAGCACGAACGACACCGGGTGGGGCTTCAAGTAGTTCACCCTCCGGGGGGCAGACTCAGAGCCGGTCAGCTCTCGGGGGCCTGCTCCGAGTCCCTGCTCCCCATCGCATAACCCAGCTGGAACCGCGTCTCCACGCCGTACTCCTCCTTGAGGGCTGCGACGTAGGAGGCGTAGGTCCGGGTGCTCACCCCCACGCGCTTGGCGCTCGCCGGGTCGCTGTGGCCCTCGGTGAGCATGCGGACCGTCAGCTGGCGCACCTCCGCGGCGATGTCGCTGTCGGAGGAGTGCACGTGCTCGTCGAGCTCACGCCCGCGCTCCCACGATCTCTCGAACACGTCGGCGAGGTAGGAGACCAGATTCGGCTCGTGGATCGCCAGAGCCACGTCCGGGGCGTCCCCGGGAACCACCGCCAGTCGGCGGTCGATGACGATCAGCCGGTTGAAGAACTCATCGAGCGTGCGCACCTTCGCGCCGTGCTGGCGCATCAGCTCCACGTAGTCGCGGGTGGCGCGACTGCGGCGCGCGGTGTGCTGGTAGAGCGTGCGCATGTGCACGCCCCGGCCGAGGGTGCGCAGGTCCCGCTCCACGGCCTGCTGCAGGATCACCGCCCGGCGGGCACCGGCCGGCTGGGCGGTGAGCAGCTCGGTCTCCGCGTCGTCGACGGCGGCGTCGAGGAACCGGTTGATGTTGGGCAGCCCTCGGATCTCGGCGATCGGGCTGCCGCCGGCCGGGGTACGCCGGAAGGCCTGGGCCAGCGAGCCGAAGGTCTCGGCCCAGGCCGCGGACTCCGAGAGCAGCTCGACGGCCTCGCGCCCCATGGGCGCCACCACGCCCGGCTGCACCGAGGCTGGGTCGACGGGGACCCAGCCCCGGACACCGTCCTGGCGCAGGAGCCCGAGGTCGATGAGCAGCTCCACGGCCGGGTGGTCCTGGTGCCGCTCCTGCAGGCGCGGGTCGCCGGGAGGGATGCTCCCGGCCTCCACGGCCTCGCGGAAGATCGCTCCCGCCGCCCCCTCCAGCAGTGCGCGTCCCTCCGGGCTCTGCCGCGTGCTCATGCTGAGCATCATGTCGGCTGCGCCCGGGACCCGTCACCCAGGGGGTGCGGGTCCTGGGACGCCGTCCCGAGCCCAGGTGCGGCCAGACGGTGGTCCAGCAGCGAGCGCAGCGACAGTGGTCCAGCAGCGACCGCAGCGACGGTGGTCGAGCAGCGAGCGCAGCGACGGTGGTCGAGCAGCGAGCGCAGCGAGCGGTCAGTCGAGACCCGGTCAGTCGAGACCCGGTCAGTCGAGACCCGGTCAGTCGAGACCCGGTCAGTCGAGGCCCGGGCCGTCGGACCGGACCCCGTCAGACTCCGAGCCGCGCCTTGAGGCCGTCGAGCTCGGTCCAGAGCACGGCGGGCAGCTCGTCGCCGAACTTCTCGAACCACTCGGTGATCTGCGGGATCTCGGCCTTCCACTCCTCGACGTCCACGTCGAGAACCTCCGCGAGGTCCTCCTCGGTCACGTCGAGTCCGTCGATGTCCAGCGAACCGGGCGCGGGCACGTGACCGATGGGGGTCTCGACCGCGGAGGCCTGCCCGTCGATGCGCTCGATGATCCACTTCAGCACCCGGCTGTTCTCGCCGAACCCGGGCCACAGGAAGCCGCCGTCCTCGTCGCGACGGAACCAGTTGACGTAGAAGATGCGCGGCATCTTGGCCGCGTCGTTCTCCTTGCCCATGTTGATCCAGTGGCTGAAGTAGTCCCCGGCGTTGTAGCCGATGAACGGCAGCATCGCCATCGGGTCGCGGCGCACGACGCCGACCTGGCCGGTCGCGGCCGCGGTGGTCTCCGAGGAGAGGGTGGCGCCCATGAAGGTGCCGTGCACCCAGTCGCGGGCCTCGGTCACGAGCGGGACCGTGGTCTTGCGGCGGCCGCCGAACAGGATCGCGTCGATCGGGACGCCGCGCGGGTCGTCGTACTCGGGGGCCAGGATCGGGCACTGCTTGATCGGCGTGCAGTAGCGGCTGTTCGGGTGGCTGGAGAGCTCCTCGGAGTCCGGCGTCCACGGCTCACCCTTCCAGGAGGTGGCGTGGTCCGGCTGGTTCTCCAGGCCCTCCCACCAGATGTCGCCGTCCTCGGTGAGCGCGACGTTGGTGAACACCGAGTTGCCGATGTTGATGGTGCGCATCGCGTTGGGGTTGGTGTGCTCGTTGGTGCCGGGGGCGACGCCGAAGAAGCCGTACTCGGGGTTGACCGCCCACAGCCGGCCGTCCTCGCCGATGCGCATCCAGGCGATGTCGTCACCGATCGACTCGACCTTCCAGCCCGGGATGGTGGGCTGCAGCATCGCCAGGTTGGTCTTGCCGCAGGCGCTGGGGAAGGCCGCGACGACGTACTTGGTGACGCCCTCGGGGCTGGTGAGCTTGAGGATCAGCATGTGCTCGGCCATCCAGCCCTCGTCGCGGGCGATCACCGAGGCGATCCGCAGCGCGTAGCACTTCTTGCCGAGCAGCGAGTTGCCGCCGTAGCCGGAGCCGAAGGACCAGATCGCCCGCTCCTCGGGGAACTGCACGATGTACTTGGTGTCGTTGCACGGCCAGGCGACGTCCTCCTGGCCCTCCTCCAGCGGCATGCCCACCGAGTGCACCGCCGGCACGAACGGGGCGTCGATCTCCTCCATCTTGCGCAGCACGTGCGTGCCCATGCGTGCCATCACGCGCATCGAGGCGGTGACGTACGCCGAGTCGGTGAGCTCCACGCCGAACTTGGGCTCGTCGGCCTCGAGGTGACCCATGACGAAGGGGATGACGTACATCGTGCGGCCCTTCATGCAGCCCTCGTAGAGCTCGCGCATGATGGCCTTCATCTCGCCGGGGTCCATCCAGTTGTTGGTGGGCCCGGCGTCCTTCTCCTCGACCGAGCAGATGTAGGTGCGGTCCTCGACCCGTGCCACGTCCGTCGGGTCGGTGCGCGCCCAGAAGGAGTTCGGCTTCTTGGACTCGTCCAGACGGGTGAACGTGCCGGCGGCGACCAGGGCGTCGGTGAGCTCGACCCACTCCTCGTCGGAGCCGGTGCACCAGTAGACGCGGTCCGGGGTGGTGAGCTCGGCGATCTCGTTGACGAAGGCGAGGATGCCGTCGTGCGTCGTCGGCGCGTTCTCGCTGGTGATGGTCTGGTTCGAGGTGTCGGCGGTCATTGGCTGCTCCCTCTCGAGCATTCGCGGCGGGTTCCCAGGAAGGGCCAGCCGGCCGTCGAGCGCATCGACGGTGTGTGTCCTTGAGTGTCAGTCGCCGGGTCCAGCGCCGTTGCGTCACCCGGTGTGGCCTCAAGTTACGCCCCCTGACAGCGCGGGAGTAACCGAGGTTGAGGGCGAATCTACGTTCCCGGTTCGTTTCGGCATATTGGATCGATCCAGTCGTCCGCGGGCCGGGACCGTGCGCCACGGCAGGGGTGGCTCGGCCGCGCCGCGGTCGCCCCGACGCCCGATTTCGGGGCGTGCGCCATGTCCGCTAGAGTTGCGCAGTCCTCGGATGAGTTCCGAGGTGGGCGCCTGTAGCTCAACGGATAGAGCATCTGACTACG
>CAVQCB010000003.1:0-27228 GCA_963710895.1 uncultured Actinomycetota bacterium | reverse complement strand
CGGTCGGGCTGACAGGATTTGAACCTGCGACCCCTTGACCCCCAGTCAAGTGCGCTACCAAGCTGCGCCACAGCCCGAAGCCCCGCGATCTGCTCGACCGGCGAGGCGACTGGAACCCTACCGCAGAGCTGCGGTGGCGCCCGAACCGGCCTGGGAGGGTGCAGCGGCCGGCCCACAGGCCGCCAGACACCAGCGATTCCCCGGATCCACAGCCATCCCAGCGCCCGTTCACAGCAAACCCTCCGGATCGCGGAGTTGGCTAGGACGCGTGAACGAGGAGGAGACCTGGCGCCCGATCCCGGGTCCGCCGCCGCCCCGGGCCTCAGCGACGCCGGACATCGAGGCCAGGGCTGCCGAGGCGGCACGCCACCGGCCCCGTCGCAGCCTCGCCCTCCCGGCCCTGACCGCGGCCCTCGCCCTGGGGCTCGTCGCGGCCGGGAGCGGCTATGTCGCGGCGCGCCAGGCGGAGGCCGCCGGCAGCGCGGTGGCCACGCATCAGGGTGCCTCGCCCGGAGACGCCCTCCCGCCCGGCTACGGACAGGGTCCCGGAGCCCGCCAGCTGCCGGGCGCGCCCGGACGCTCGGATGAGACCGGCGGGTTCGGTGACACCGGCGGGTCCGGTCAGGAGAACTCGGCACACACCACAGGCCCAGCCTCGGAGGACCAGCTCACCGGGCTGGTGCGCATCGACTCGACGCTCGCGTACCAGGGGGCGGAGGCTGCCGGGACCGGCATGGTGCTCACCTCCGACGGCGAGGTCGTCACCAACCACCACGTCGTGGAGGGCGCCACCAGTGTCACAGCGACGGTGATGTCGAGCGGTCGCACCTACACCGCGCGAGTGGTGGGCACCGACGCCGCGACGATGTCGCGGTCATCCAGCTCCAGGACGCCACCGGGCTCGCGACCGTCACCACCGAGACCAGCGCCATCACCGTGGGCGAGCCGGTGACGGCGGTCGGCGACGGCAACGGCACCGTGGACCACCTCAGCGCCGCCGAGGGCACCGTCCTCGCGACCGACCAGGCGATCACGACGCAGGGCAGCGGCGTCTCGACCGGGGAGACCCTCTCCGGCCTGATCGAGATCAGCAACGACGTGGTGGGGGGCTACAGCGGCGGCGCGACGTACGACGCCGACGGCAACGTGGTCGGCATGACCACGGCGGCCTCCACCGGCTACGACGTCGTCGGGTATGCCATCCCCATCTCCACCGTGCTGTCGATCACCAGCGACCTCGAGGCGGGAGCCACCGAGACCGCCTACACCTACGGCTACCCGGCCTTCCTCGGCGTGGGGCTGGGCGGCAGGACCACCGTCCAGGGCGTGTACGACGACACCCCGGCCGCGCGAGCCGGGCTGCAGGCTGGCGACACCATCATCGGCGTCGGCGGGGTCCGCACCACCACGGCGGCACAGCTGCGCGCCACCATCGCCGGCCACGAGCCCGGGGACCGGGTCGCGCTCACCTGGATCGACGCCGGCGGAGCGAGCCACACCGCCACGGTGCGGCTGACCACCGGTCCGGTCGAGTAGCCGGCCTCAGCGTCGGCGCTTCTCCCGGGGTCGCACCTGCAGCGAGATCGGCGTGCCCACGAAGCCGAACTCCTCGCGCAGCCGCCGCTCGATGAAGCGCTCGTAGCCGGCGTCCAGCTTGCCGCTGGTGAACAGCACGAACGTGGGCGGCGCGGTCGAGGCCTGGGTGCCGAAGAGGACCTTCGGCTGCTTGCCGCCACGCACCGGGTGCGGGTGCTCGGCGACGAGCCGGCCCAGGAAGTTGTTCAGCTGGCCGGTGGTGATCCGGGTCTCCCAGCCGGCGAGTGCCCGCTCCAGTGCCGGCACCAGCCGGTCGACGTGCCAGCCGGTGCGGGCGGTGACGTTGATCCGCGGCGCCCACTGCACCTGCACGAGGTCTCGCTCGATCTCCCGGTCGAGGTAGTAGCGGCGCTCCTCGTCGACCAGGTCCCACTTGTTGAAGGCGATCACCAGCGCCCGTCCGGAGTCGCGGACGCTCTGGATGATCCGCAGGTCCTGCTCGGAGACCGACTGCGAGCCGTCGATGACCAGCACCGCCACCTCGGCCCGCTCCACGGCGGTCTCGGTGCGCAGCGAGGCGTAGTACTCGTGTCCCGACGCGGTCTTCACCCGCTTGCGGATGCCGGCGGTGTCGATGAACCGCCAGGTCCTGCCACCGAGCTCGATCAGCTCGTCGACCGGGTCGACCGTCGTGCCCGAGGCGTCGTCGACGACGACCCTGTCCTCGCGGGCCAGCTTGTTCAGCAGCGAGGACTTCCCGACGTTGGGGCGGCCGATGATCGCCACCCGGCGTGGCCCGCCGACCTCCTCGAAGGACTCCGGCGGAGTCTGGGGAAGGGCGGCCAGCACCGCGTCCAGCAGGTCGCCGGAGCCACGACCGTGCAGGGCCGAGACCGGCCAGGGCTCGCCCAGCCCCAGGTTCCACAGGCCGTAGGTCTCGGCCTCGGCACGCTGGTCGTCCACCTTGTTCGCGGCGAGCACCACGGGCTTGCCGGACGTGCGCAGGACCCGCACGACTGCCTCGTCGTTGTCGGTGATGCCCACCCCCGCGTCCACGACGAAGAGCACCGCGTCGGCGATGCTCACCGCGATCTCCGCCTGGGCGCGGATGCTCTCGGCGAGACCTCGCGCGTCCGGGTCCCAGCCGCCGGTGTCCACGACCGTGAACGCCCGGCCGTTCCAGTTGGCGTCGTAGGAGACGCGGTCACGGGTGACGCCCGGGACGTCCTCGACCACCGCCTCGCGGCGGCCGATGATCCGGTTGACGAGGGTGGACTTGCCCACGTTGGGGCGCCCGACCACGGCCAGGACCGGCACCCGGGCCGCCCCTTCGTCGTCGGGACTGTCGATCGGCAGGCTCATGGCTTCTTCTTCTCAGGCTTCTCTGGACTGGGGCCCATCGGCCCGGGCAGGCTCATCCCGGTGACACGCTCGGCCTCGCGCATCGTGGTCCGGATGGCTTCGGAGACCTGGGCCGCCGCCTCCGCCACCATGGGCTGGGTCCGCGGCCAGGGACGGGCGGGGATCCACACCGGGTGCCCGAAGGTCATCGCGACCCGGCTGCCGCGCGGGGGGATCGAGCCGTGGTGGCCACCGGGCAGGCGGGTGCCGAGGAACGACACCGGCACCACCGGCGCCCCCGTCACCATCGCCAGGTAGGCCGCACCGGACCGGGGCGAGGTCATCTCACCGGCCCCGCGGTGTCCTTCGGGGAACACGCCGACGGCGAGACCGCTGCGCAGCGCCGCCACCGCCGTGCGGATCGCGCGCAGATCGACCTCGGTGCGCTCGATCGGGATCTGGCCGGAGGCATGCAGGAACGGCCCGAGCGGGCCGGCGAACATCTCGGTCTTCGTCAGGGCATGCACCGGGCGGGGCGAGGAGATCGCCAGCAGTGGTCCGTCCAGCCAGCCCACGTGGTTGGCTGCCATCACCACCGGGCCGGTCTTGGGCACCCGCTCGACGCCGTGCAGCTCGAGGTCCCACCAGGCCCGGATCAGCTGCTGGGCGGCCGGACGACCGCGGCGGAGCAGCCCGGTGCGCGGCACGGTGACCCCGCTCGTCGACGGCACCTCCGCCTGCGCACACAGCGCTCCGGTCACGACGGGCTCTCCCGGCCCGCCGAGTCGTGCACCAGCGCGACCACCTGCCCGACGACCTCCTCGAGGGTGAACGGGGTCGTGTCGAGATGCACGGCACCGTCGGGTCGCACCGCCGGCGCGACCACGCGGCCCGAGTCGATGGTGTCCCGGCGCAGCAGGTCGGCCTCGGTGGCCTCGACCGTGCCGGCCCCGTTCTCCGCGGTACGCCGGGCCGCGCGGGCCGACGGGTCCGCGGTGAGGTAGACCTTCACCTCCGCCTCGGGGGCGACGACCGAGCCGATGTCGCGGCCCTCCACCACGATCCCGCCGGTGCCGATGATGTCGCGCTGGAGCTCCAGCAGCCGCTGGCGCACCTGCGGCACCGAGGCGACGGCGCTGACGTGGTCGGTGACCACCTGGGAGCGGATCTGCACCGCCACGTCTCGACCGTCGACGGTGATCGTGGGGTGCTGGGGGTCGGTGCCCGACTCGATCGCGGGCTCGTCGGCTCGTGCGGCGACGGCCCGCGGGTCGTCGAGGTCTACCCCGTGGTCGAGCATCCAGGCGGTGACGGCGCGGAACTGGGCGCCGGTGTCCAGGTAGCGCAGGCCGAGCCGGGTCGCGACACCGCGCGCCGTGCTCGACTTGCCTGATCCAGATGGCCCGTCCATCGCGACCACGACCGTGCTGACCACCAGTTGCTCCTGCTGCCCTCGACTTCTCCAGCAGACGCCAACCCTACCGGTGGGTGACCCATTCCCGGTCCTCGAGAGCGGTGCGCAGCGCCTCGGCGGCTGTGTCCTCCACCACCAGGTCCACCAGGCCGAACGGGCGGCCCGGGTCGTGGTCGATGCGCAGGTCCTCGATGTTGACCCCGATCTCGCCGACGTCGGCGAACAGGCGCGCCAGCTCGCCGGGGTGGTCGGGCACCGAGACGAAGACCGAGGCCGTGGCCAGGGCCGGACCGCCGTGCTTGCCCGGGATCGCCCGGGTCCCGGTGACGCCGCGGGTGAGGATGTCGCCGAGGGTCTGCTCGTCCCCGTCGGCCAGCACCCCGAGGAGGTGCTCCAGGTCGACCTGCACGTCGCGCAGGATCTCGGTCACCGCCGTCTGGTTGGCGCGGATGATCTGGCGCCACATCTCCGGGTCGCCGGCCGCGACGCGGGTCACGTCGCGCACCCCCTGGCCCGACAGGGACAGGTGCTCGGGCTGGGCCTCGGCGAGCTGCCCGGCGGTGAGCACGGCGAGCAGGTGCGGCAGGTGCGAGGTCCGGGCCACCGCACGGTCGTGCTCCACCGGCGAGAGCCGCACCGGCTCGGCACCACACATCGCGGCCAGCGCCTCGACCAGCGAGACCGCGTCCGGAGCCGAGTGCACGTGCGGCGCGACCGCCCACGGGCGGCCGTCGAACAGGGCGGCGGAGGCGGCCAGCGGACCGGAGCGCTCGCTGCCGGCCATCGGGTGGCTGCCCACGTAGCGGGCCAGCATCGCCTCGTCGGCGTGGTCGGAGACCTGGGCCAGGGGCAGGCTCTTCACGCTGCCGACGTCGGTGACCACTCCCCCACGCTCGAGCGCCTGGACCACGACCTCGGCGATGTGGTCCGGCGGAACGGCGACCACGGTGAGCTGGGCGGCGCCCTCCTCGGGTGCCGGGGTCCCGGCCCCGAGCCCGCTCGCGGTGCGCACGTGCTCGTGGTTGGCGTCGGTGAGCCACACCTCCAGCCCGGCGCGACGAGCCGCCAGGCCGACCGAGGTCCCCAGCAGCCCCGCCCCGACGACGTGCACCGGTCCGCGCAAGGGCTGGACGGACTCAGGCATCGGGTGGCCCCGCGGTGCCGTCGGGCGACTCGTCGGGCACCGCCCGGACCTTGGCCAGGTCGCGGCGCAGCGCGGCGGCCCCGTGCAGGTAGACGTGGGTGATGTCCTTGCGGGTCAGGCCGGTCTCGACGTGCGCCATCATCCGCACCACGCGTGGCATCGAGGCCTCGATCTCCAGCTCGCGGGCACAGATCAGCGGGACGTCGTCGAAGCCGAGCTGGCGGGCGGCGTACGCCGGGAACTCGGCGTGCAGGTCGGAGGTGGCGGTGAAGATGATGCTGATGAAGTCCTCGACCGCGAGAGCGTTGGCGTCCATCACGTCGAGCACCATCTCCGCGACCCGGTCGAGCATGTGGTCGCGGGTGTCGGTCTCGAGCTGGGTGGCACCACGCACGGCGCGGACGGGCACGTCTCCTCCTCGGGTCACGGCGTCGGCACCAGCCTAGGGCGCGCCGTGGCCGGCCCCGCGGCGCCCTACAGACCGGCCGCGTCGAGCAGGGCGCCGAGCTCCTCGTCGTCGAGCTCGCGCAGGGTCCCCGCCCGCAGCCCGCCGATCCGCACTGGGCCGAGCTGGGTGCGCGTCAGCCGGCGTACGGGGTGGCCCACGTGGTCCAGGAGCCGCCGGACCACCCGGTTGCGCCCCACGTGGATCACGACCTCGACGATCGACCGGTCCCCTTGGGTGGACAGGACCCGCGCGCCGTCCACCGGCACCGGCCCGTCCTCCAGGGTCACGCCCTCGCGCAGCCGCTGCACGGTGGCCTTGGTGACCACGCCCTCCACCTCGGCGACATAGGTCTTGTCCACCTCGAAGGAGGGGTGCGCCATCCGGTGGGCGAAGTCGCCGTCGTTGGTGAGCAGCAGGAGGCCCTCGGTGTCGGTGTCCAGCCGGCCCACGTGGAAGAGCCGCTCCGGACGCTCGCCCACCACCTCGGTGAGGGTGGGCCGACCCTGCGGGTCCGACATCGTGGAGACCACGCCGCGGGGCTTGTTGAGGACCAGGTAGACGTGTGCGCTCACCGGGGGCAGCCGACGGCCCTCGACCCGGACCACCGCCGTCGCGGGATCGACCTTGGTGCCCAGCCGGGTGACCACCTCGCCGTCCACCTCGACCAGGCCGGCGAGCATCAGCTCCTCGCACTTGCGGCGGCTGGCCACCCCCGACTGGGCGAGCAGCTTCTGCAGCCGGACCAGCCCTTCGCCGTCGGTCTCGACCCGCCTCATCCGTCCATGCTCGCCGAGGCCGACGCGTCCCCTTCGGCGGCGTCCGTCCCGGCCTCGGACGGGGCAGCGGCCTCCGGCACGTCGTCGAAGTCCTCGACCCCCGGCAGGAACGGCGCCAGCTCGGGCAGCTCCTCCAGCGAGGTGATGCCGATGCGCTCCAGGAAATAGCTCGAGGTCCGGTAGAGGTGCGCCCCGGTCTCCTGGTCGGTGCCCGACTCCTCGACGAGGCCACGGGTCAGGAGGGTGCGCATCACCCCGTCCACGTTCACACCGCGGATCGCCGAGACCCGGCTGCGGCTGACCGGCTGCTTGTAGGCGACCACGGCGAGCGTCTCCAGCGCTGCCTGGGTCAGCCGGGCCTGCTGCCCGTCGAGCACGAACCGCTCCACCACCGGGGCGAACTCCTCCCGCGTGTAGTAGCGCCAGCCGCCGGCGACGTTGCGCAGCTCGAAGCCGCGCACGGACTCGTCGTACTCCCCGGCGAGGGCGGACAGCGCCTCCACCACCTGCGGCACCGGGTAGCCCACCGCGGTGGCGAGCGTGGGCTCGTCCAGGGGCTGGTCGGCCACCATCAACACCGCCTCGAGGGCGGGGCGCAGCTCGGCCAGCGGCACCTCCAGGGTCTCCTCCCCGGTGTGCGGGGCGCTCCCGGGGCCGTCCTGCTCCAGGGTCTCGGTCGTCACTGCGTCTCCTCGTCCTCGGGTGCTCCAGCGGGCGCCTCCTGCGGGGGTGGGACGCCGTCGAACTCGTCGTTGATCTCGACCTCGGCGTCCTCAGGCCCGGTCCACCGGACGCTCAGCTCCCCCAACGGGGTCATCTGGTCGAAGGCGACGACCCCCTCCCGGAAGAGCTCGAGCAGCGCCAGGAAGCGGGCCACGCGCGTCATGGTGTCGGGGGCGTCGGCGGCCAGGGCCCGGAAGGTCAGGGTGCCGCTGCCCTTGAGCCGCCCCACCACGACGCTCGCCTGCTCACGCACGCTCACGGCCGGGGCGTGGATGTGGCCCAGGCCGATGGCCTCCGGCTCCGGCTTGGGCTCCAGCGCCCGGGCGGCCAGGCCTGCGAACTCCTCGAGCCCGAGGCCGATCAGCACCTCGGGCAGCAAGGTGGCGAAGCGGTCCTCCAGCCCCACCGAGCGGGGATGGCGCCGCGCCTCGGCGACCATCCGCCGGTCCACGATCCCCGCGACCTGCTTGAAGGCCTTGTACTGCAGCAGCCGGGCGAAGAGCAGGTCGCGTGCCTCGAGCAGCGCGAGGTCCTCCTCGTCCTCCACGTCGCCCTGCGGCAGCAGCCGGGCCGCCTTGAGGTCGAGCAGCGTCGAGGCCACCAGCAGGAAGGAGGTGGTCTGCTCGAGGTCCCACACCTCGCCGGCGGCCTTGATGTAGGCGATGAACTCGTCGGTGACCCGGGACAGCGCGACCTCGGTGACGTCGAGCTTGTGCTTGCTGATCAGGCTCAGCAGCAGGTCGAAGGGGCCCTCGAAGTTGTCCAGGGTGACGGCGAACCCGGCCGGTGCGGCCGTCTCCGTCGCGGTGCCGCCCTCGGCGGGTCCCTCGGCGGGTCCCGTGTCGGTCTGCGCACCGTCCGGGGTCGCGACCGGCACGCTCATCGTCCGGTCAGCCGCTGCACCAGGACGCTGTCGTCGCCGTTGGCGTCGAGGTCGGCGAGGACGATGGCGATCGCCTCCCGCACCAGTCGGCCGCGGTCGACGGCCAGCCCCTGGTGGCGGCGCAGCGAGAGTCGGGCGTGCTCGAGGTCGAGCAGCTCGTCGGCGGTGACGTAGACCGTCATCTTCTCGTCGTGCCGCACCCGGCCGCTCGACCGGCGCGCCGCCGTCTCCGGCACCGGGGCGGCGGCCTCCTCGGCCTGCTCGGGCCGGTCGGGGACCGCGGTCATCTGCCGCGAGCGCGGGAACAGGTCGTCGGCGGCGGGAAGGCTCACTCGTCGAGGCACCGCAACGCCACCTCCCTGGCCAGCTGCCGGTAGGACTCGGCGCCGCCGGAGCCGGAGGCATAGCTGGTGATCGGCTCACCGGCCACGGTGGAGTCGGAGAACTTGATGGTCCGCCGGATCACGGTGTGGAACACCTTCTCGCCCCAGGCCTCCACCAGCCGCTGCATCACCTCACGGCTGTGCAACGTGCGGCCGTCGAACATGGTGCCGAGGACGCCGTCCACCGTGAGCCGCGGGTTGAGCCGCTCCTGGACCTTGTCGATGGTGGTCTTGAGCAGCGCCACGCCGCGCAGCGCGAAGTACTCGCACTCCAAGGGCACGATCACTCCGTCGGAGGCGGTCAGCGCGTTGACCGTCAGCAGCCCGAGCGAGGGCTGGCAGTCGATCAGGATCACGTCGTAGTGCTCGATCGCCGGAGCCAGGACCCGCTGCAGCGTCTGCTCGCGGGCCACCTCGTGCACCAGCTGCACCTCCGCGGCGGACAGGTCGATGTTGGAGGGCAGCAGGTCCATCCCCGGGATGCCGCTGGGCACGACGACCTCGTCGAGGGCGACGTCGCGCTGCATCAGCAGGTTGTAGATGCTCAGGTCCATCTGGTGGGGGTTCAGCCCCAGGCCCACCGAGAGCGAGCCCTGCGGGTCGAAGTCCACGAGCAGCACCTTGCGGCCGTACTCCGCGAGGGAGGCGCCGAGGTTGATGGTGGTCGTGGTCTTGCCCACGCCACCCTTCTGGTTGCACATCGCGATCACCCGGGCGTTGCCGTGCGTCTCCACGGGGCGCGGCTCGGGCAGGTCGGGCAGCGGCCGGCCGGTGGGCCCCAGGACCACCTCGGGAGCAGGAGGCTCCTCGGTCGCCGTAGCGGTGGGGAACCGCAGTGGTGCCGAAGGTGTGCCCGAGTCTGGCCCGGAATCTGGGCCCGAATCTGGGCCGGCGTCGCGCGCCGGGGGTGGTGCCGGTGGACGGACCAGCGGCGGGATCTCGGAGGCAGAGCTGCCGAAAGATGGCCCGAACCCGTTGGCACCGCTCATGGTGCAGTCCTCTCCACGTGCCCGCGCTGGCCCCTCCCGAGAACGACGCAGACTTTTGTCGACTTACCGCCAAGCCGCCGGCGCGACTCTATGCACCGGTCCCGCCGGTCACAAGCCGAAAGCAAGCCCATGGCGTCCATCATCCAAATCTGGGGACACGATGTGGGGAGCGCCTCGCCGTGGGTACACAATTCCTGCTAGTCCTGTGCACAAACCTGTGCACGGCCGGGGAGTCGTGAAACCCGGTGAGGGACGGGTGAAACCGCCGTGAAACCGGTCGCCCCCAGGCTTCGGGACATGACGACACCCCAGCTCTCCTCCACCACCGCTACCGGCCCGGCCCCGGCCGTCGAGGCCGTCGGCCTGGTCAAGCAGTTCGGCGCGCAGCGCGCCGTCGCCGGCGTGGACCTGACCGTGCACCGCGGCGAGGTCTTCGGCGTGCTCGGGCCCAACGGCGCCGGCAAGACCACCATGCTCAAGATGCTCGCGACCCTGCTGCCGATCGACGCCGGGGACGCACGCATCTTCGGCACCGATGTCCGCGCGCACCCCCACCTCGTCCGGCAGCTCCTGGGCGTCACCGGCCAGTACGCCTCGGTCGACGAGAACCTGACCGCCACGGAGAACCTGGTCCTGTTCGGGCGCCTGCAGGGGCTCACTCGCCAGCGAGCACGCGCCACCGCGCTGGAGCTGCTGGAGCAGTTCGGCCTCCAGGAGGCGGCCGACAAGACCATCGCCCAGTTCTCCGGCGGCATGCGTCGGCGCCTCGACCTGGCCGCGAGCCTGATCACCCGGCCACCGCTGATCTTCCTCGACGAGCCCACGACCGGGCTCGACCCCCGCACCCGCGGCCAGATGTGGACCACGATCCGTGAGCTCGTGCGCGAGGGCTGCACGGTCCTGCTGACCACGCAGTACCTCGACGAGGCCGACCAGCTCGCCGACCGGATCGCGGTGATCGACAACGGCGTCAAGGTCGCCGAGGGCACCTCGGACGAGCTCAAGGCGTCGGTCGGCCGGTCCACGCTGCAGCTCCAGCTGGTCTCCAGCGAGCACCTGCCGACCGCCGCACGGGTGGCCGAGGCCGTGCTCGGAGAGCATCCCGTGCTCACTCCGGAGGCGAGGCGGATGAACATCGCCCTCCAGCGCAGCGACCAGGCGGTCGACGTGCTGATCGGCCTGCGCGAGCAGCACGTCGCCATCGAGTCGATGACCGTGCAGAAGCCGTCCCTCGACGAGGTCTTCCTCGCCCTCACCGGCCACGACACGGGCGCGGCCGGCCCCGACGAACAACCCGACCCCGACTCCGACCACAGCCAGGACCTGGAGGCCGTGCGATGACCACCCTGACCCGCTCCCCCGACCTCGCCGCCGACCCCCTCGCCGACCCCGCCGCGGGGTTCTCGGACCACGTGGGCCTCGCCGAGACGTTCAGCCAGACGATGACGATGGCGTGGCGCGCGACGCTGAAGATGCGCCGCAACTTCGAGCAGTTCTTCGACGTGACCCTGCAGCCGCTGTTGTTCACCGCGATGTTCGCCTACATCTTCGGCGGCGCCGTCTCCGGCGACGTCGGCCAGTACCTGCCGATCCTGATCCCGGGCCTGATCGCCCAGACGGTGCTGACGGCGTGCATCGCCACCGGGGTCCAGCTCCGCGAGGACATGGACAAGGGGGTCTTCGACCGCTTCCGGGTCCTGCCGATCGCCCGGATCGCGCCGCTGGCCGGCCCGATGGTGGCCGACATGCTGCGCTACGCGATCGCCGCGACGCTGACCTTCGCGACCGGCATCGCCATGGGCTACCGCCCCGGTGGTGGGTTCCTCGGTGTCTTCGCCGCCATCGTGTTGGCGATCATCGCCGGCTGGTCGCTGGCGTGGGTGTTCACCTGGTTCGGGACCGTGGGCAAGAGCGCCCAGGTGGTCCAGGGCTACTCCCTGATGGTGATGTTCCCGCTGACCTTCCTGTCCAACGCGTTCGTGCCGTCCGACACGCTGCCCGACTGGCTGCAGACCTTCGTCCGGTTCAACCCGGTCTCCCACGTCGTCTCGGCGGTTCGCTCCCTCGCCAACGACGGCCAGGTGACCGGCGAGGTGGGCTGGGCGCTGCTCGGATGCGGCCTCGTGATCGCGGTCTTCGCCCCGCTCGCGGTGCGCAGCTTCTCCCGGAAGGTCTAGTGCGTGCCCAGGGTCCCGAGTTGCCGGTCGGTCGGCCCGTCAGTCGTCGGGGTCGTAGCCGAGGTTGGCCGAGAGCCAGCGCTCGGCCTCCGGGAGGGTCCAGCCCTTGCGCTCGGCGTACGAGACCACCTGGTCGCGCCCGAGCCGGCCGACCACGAAGTACTGCGACTGCGGGTGGGAGAAGTACCAGCCGCTGACCGCAGCGCCCGGCCACATCGCCATCGACTCGGTCAGCTCGATGCCGGTCGTGGCCTCGACGTCGAGCAGGTCCCACAGGGTGCGCTTCTCGGTGTGCTCGGGACAGGCGGGGTAGCCGGGTGCCGGGCGGATCCCGGAGTACTTCTCCGCGATCAGGGCCTCGTTGTCCAGGTCCTCCTCGGGGACGTGGCCCCACAGCTCGGTCCGCACCCGCTGGTGCAGGCCCTGACTCCTCCAACATGCCCACGAGCTGCCTCCGTGTGAGCGGACCCGTCCAGAGCCCTCTCAGCTACAGCTCACGACCTATCAGCGAACCGCGCCGAGGAGGTCTGCCACCTCCCCGGTCAGCTCACGGCCCGGCCGGCCGTCGTACTCCTCCAGGAGCGCGGCGAGCAGGCCGGGCTGAACCCGTTCGGCGGCGCCGGCGAGCGGCTCCCAGGCCATCACCGGGAAGGTGCGGTTGTAGCTGAACGCATGAGCCAATGCCAGCAGGCGTACGCCGAGGTCCGGGTCGACCCCGCGTTCGAGGACCCATCCCCCGAGCCCGGCCAGCAGCATGCCGGTGACGGGGAAGTCGAGGAACGTGCCCGACAGCGCCAGCAGCCGGCGGCCCCGGTGCACGACCTCACGGGCGAGCGCGTCCCGCTGCTCGAGCTGCGCCGGCGTCTCGGCGTACCGCACGTGCGCGGTGAGGGCCGCGGCCTCCCCCACGATCGTCCAGGGCTCCAGGCCCGAGACGTCCATGCCCGGGAAGCGGACCGCCCCCATCTCGACGGCCGTGTCGACGTAGGCCGAGAGCCCGGCCTCGACGTCCCCCTTGGCGAGGAGCAGCTCGGCCCGCGTCGCCGACTCCGCGGTGCGACCGCCGAGCACCGAACCCTGGTGCGCGTCGAGCACCTCGAGGAGGCGCTCGCACTCGGCCACGTCCCCGAGCTGCAGCGCACCCAGCGCCATCCCGGCGCGCAGCTGGGCCGCGTCGTCGTGGGCGTGCAGCCGCTCCATCAGCGGCCAGGCGATCTCGGCGTGCTCGCGGGCCGTGCCGGGCTCACCGACCTGCATCGCCAGCAGCGCCAGCTGGGTGTGCAGCATCGCCCGTTGCCACGGCGTGGTGTCGTGGTCCATGGCGGCCAGTGCACGCTCGGTGTAGCGGCGAGCCGGCTCGATCTGTCCCTCGTTCTCGGCGAGGGTCGCCGCCCACTGGAGCGCCAGGATCGCGGTGGCCGGCTCGTGGGTCTCGGCCACCTTGAGCACCGAGTCGATCCGGGTCTCCTCGGAGTCGGACTCCACGAACATCGCATAGGTCGCCCGCGCCCACGGGTCCTCGGGCGTGCCCAGCCGCGCCATCGCCGCGGTGAGGCCCTCCAGGGAGCGGTCCTGGAAGAAGCCCATGTGGCCGAGCAGGATCCCCAGCGCCGACTGCGTCGCCGGCACCAGTGCGGGTGGGGGTTCCCACGACTCGAACAACCGCTCCGCGCCGTCGATCATGGCGAACACGCGCGGGTTGTTGCCGGTGATGGCCCAGAACGTCCCCAGAGTCGACACCAGACCCACGGCGGCCGCGGCGTCGTCCTCCGCCATGGCTCGCCGGAGCACGTCGGCCAGGTTGTTCTCCTCGTGGCTCAGCTCGTCGACGGCGCTGACCTGCGCCGGTCCGAACAGCTCGGCGCGGAGCCGGTCGGCCATCTGCACCGCCCACGCGGTCTGGGCCGTCAGGGCGCCGGCGGTCTCCCCAGCCTCGGCCAGCCGCAGGGTGCCGAACTCACGGACCGTCTCGAGCATGCGGTAGTGCACCACCCCCTCGGTCTCGGTGACCGACAGCAGGGACTGGTCGACCAGCGCCTCGACGAGGTCCATCGCATCGGCACCGAGCACCGCCTCCGCGGATCCGATGCCGACCCCGTCGTGGAACACCGAGAGCCAGCTCAGCGCCCGCTGCTCGGCCGGGCCGAGCAGGTCCCAGGACCACGCGATCACCGCCGTCAGCGTCTGGTGCCTCGCCGGCGCCGACCGGTCGCGGCCCCGCAGGACCGCGAACCGGTCCGTGAGTCGCTGGCGCAGCTCCTCCAGCGACATGGTGCGGATCCGGGCCGCGGCGAGCTCGATGGCCAGCGGCAGCCCGTCGAGGCGGGCCACCAGCTCCCCGACCACGGCGGGGTCCAGCTCCACCGTGGGCCGGGCGGCCGTGGCCCGTCGTACGAACAGGGCGGCGCCGTCGGCGGGCGCCAGCTGGCCGAGCAGCACCACGTGCTCGGCGGCGATGTTCAGCGGTGCGCGGCTGGTGGTCACCACCGTCAGGTCGCGTGCCGTCACGAGCAGGAACGCCACCAGTGAGGCGACCGCCTCGACGACGTGCTCAGCGTTGTCCAGCACCAGCAGCGACGGTCCGGAGTCGAGCTCCTGGGCGATCCGGCCGCGGATGTCGGAGCGCTGCGCCGGCGTGTGCGTACGCCGGGAGGTGACCGAGTCGCGCACCCCCAGCGCAGCGCCGACCTCGGCGACCACGTCGTCGGGTGAGGTGATGCCGACCAGCTCGACGAAGTGCACCCGCGCCTGCGTCGCCTCCCGCGCGAGCACGTGGGCCACCCGGGTCTTGCCGATCCCGCCCGGGCCGATGATCGAGGTCAGCCGGTCGGTGCGGACGGCGGCCCGCAGCCTCGCCAGGTCGTCCTCGCGCCCGAGCATCTCCTCGGCGTCGTAGCGCACCCCGGTGCGGACGGGGTCGTCGGCTGCCAGCAGCTCGCGGTGCAGCCGCTGCAGCGTGTCGGAGGGGTCCACGCCCAGGCGTTCGCGCAGCCCGGAACGGTAGGTCTCGTAGAGCTCGAGCGCCGCCGGCGCCCCGGAGACCACGGCCTCGGCCCGCATCAGGGCCACGAGGACCTCGGTGTCCTCGCGACCGTTCTGGCTCACCGACCGCAGGCGCTCCAGAGCCTCGCGCTCGTGCCCGGTGCGCGCCAGGGAGAGCCCGAGGATGCGCTCCGCGTCCCGGACCCTGCGCCGGGCTCGGGCACGCACCTCGGCCAGCGGACCCTCGGCCAGCTCGTCGCCGGCGGCGCCCAGGTCGAGCGCCTCGCGCGCCAGGGTCGCCGCCTCGGCCGGATCACCCGCCTCGAGCCGTGACGCGGCCCGGTCCAGCAGTCGTCCGATCAGCAGCACGTCGACCTCGTCGTGCCCGACCCCGAGCCGGTACCCGTTCCCGTGCCTGACCAGCGCGTCGGCGCCGCACTGCGACCGGACCCGGGAGACCAGGACCTGCAGCGCCTTGGACGGGTTAGCCGGCTGACCCTCTCCCCAGACCACGTCGATCAGTGCCGCGTCGGAGACCCCGGAGGGGGCCAGGGCGAGAGCAGCGAGGAGTGCCGCCTGCCGGTCCCCCGGGAGCGGGGAGCCCCGCCAGCTCACGTCGTCGAGGAGACGCAGCGCCGGGCTCATCGCCTCAGGATAGGGGCCCTACTGCAACGCCCGGGGATGCGCGGCGGCGTACACCTCGCGCAGGCTGTCGACCGTGACCAGCGTGTAGACCTGGGTGGTGGTCACCGACGCGTGCCCGAGCAGCTCCTGGACGACACGCACGTCGGCACCGCCCTCGAGCAGGTGGGTGGCGAAGGAGTGCCGCAGCGTGTGCGGTGAGACCTCGACGCTGAGACCGGCGCGTTCGGCCGCCTTGACGATCACCGCCCACGCACTCTGCCGTGAGAGCCGGCCACCGCGCGCGTTGAGGAACATCGCCCCCCGGGCGGTCGCACCGCCGCTTCCGGCCGCGAGCAGCTCCGGGCGGCCGCGCACGACGTAGGCCTGCACGGCCTCGCGGGCGAACCGGCCCACGGGGACGATCCGCTCCTTGGAGCCCTTGCCGCGCAGGAGCACGCTGCTGCCGGCCTCGTCGTCCAGCTCGAGGTCGTCGAGGTCGAGGCCCACCGCCTCGGAGATCCGCGCTCCCGTGCCGTAGAGGACCTCCAGCAGCGCGCGGTCGCGCAGGGCCAGGGCCGTCCCGGCGGCGCCCGCAGCCTCGAGCAGCTTCTCCACGTCGGCCAGGGCGATCGCCTTCGGCAGTCGCTTGGTCGGGGTCGGGGGCCGCACCCCGGCCGACGGGTCGGCGCTGGCCAGGCCGTCCCGGAGGGCGAACTTGTGGAAGCCGCGCACCGCCACCACGGTGCGGCCCGCCGAGGTGGCGCTCAGCGGCTGGTGCTCGCCGTCGCCCTCGCGCAGGGCCATCAGGAACCCGCTGACCGTCTGCTCACTCACCTGGTCGAGCTCGGTCACACCGAGCCGGTCGAGGTGGTCGAGGTAGCGACGCAGGTCGCGTCGGTAGGACTTCACGGAGTTCTCCGCGAGACCACGCTCGACGACGAGGTGGTCGAGATAGGTGCGTACGGCGCGGACGAGCGGGCTGGGGCCACCGCTCGGGGTGCTCGGGCTCCCGGCTGCCTCGACCACCTGTCCCTCTCGGTCTCTCAGGCCACTGCGGCGTCGAGGGACACCGACTCCAGGCCATGTGCCTGCGCGACCGGGTCGTTGGTCGTCTGGCCGTCGTGGACGTTCAGGCCCAGCGCCAGCGAGTGGTCGTCGCGGCAGGCCTGCTGCCAGCCCTTGTTCGCCAGGGCGACCGTGTAGGGCAGGGTGGCGTTGGTGAGCGCGTAGGTGGAGGTGTTCGGCACCGCGCCCGGCATGTTGGCCACGCAGTAGAACACCGAGTTGTGCACGGTGTAGGTCGGATCGGCGTGCGTGGTGGCGTGGGTGTCCTCGAAGCAACCGCCCTGGTCGACCGCGATGTCGACCAGCACCGACCCCGGCTTCATCTCCGCGACGAGGTCGTTGCTGACCAGCGTGGGGGCCTTGGCGCCCGGGATCAGCACGGCCCCGATCACCAGGTCGGCCTCGAGCACCTGCTGACGGATGGCGAGCTGTGAGGACGCGATGCCGTGCACCTGGTTGTTGTAGCGCCAGAACGACATCCGCAGCTTGTCCAGGTCGGTGTCGAGCAGGGTCACCTCGGCGCCCATGCCCAGCGCGATGTTGGCGGCGTTCTGGCCCGAGACCCCGGCGCCGATCACGACGACCTTGGCGTTGCTGACCCCACCGACACCGCCGAGCAGCACACCCCGTCCGCCCTGCGCCTTGAGCAGCGCGTGGGCGCCCACCTGGGGAGCCAGGCAGCCGGCCACCTCCGACATCGGGTAGAGCAGCGGCAGCGACCCCGACGGCAGCTGCACCGTCTCATAGGCGATGCCGGTCACCTTGCGCTTGAGCAGCTCCTCGGTGAGCGAACGGTCCGCCGCCAGGTGCAGGTAGGTGAACAGCACCTGGCCCTCGCGCATGCGGTGATACTCCTCGGCCACGGGCTCCTTGACCTTGAGCACGGTCTCGGCCTCGGCCCACACGTCGTCGGCCGAGTCGATGATCCGCGCGCCGGCGGCGACGTAGTCGTCGTCGCCGATCTGGGAGCCGACACCGGCGTCCTTCTGCACCAGCACGTCGTGCCCGTGGGAGGCCAGCTCGTGCACCCCGATGGGCGTGATGGCCACGCGGTACTCGTTGTTCTTGACTTCCTTCGGTACGCCGATCCGCACAGGCCCCTCCTTGGACGTCAGGCCACCGTCGTGGTGGCGCCGCCACAGTGCCGGGGCGACCCGGCGAGTCTATGCCTCACGGCGCTGCCCGCCCGAGGTGAGACCCGCATCGCCCATGGTGCGCAGGACGTTGCGACACGTCAGCCGCGCGAGGTCCTCATCGGACCAACCCCGGTCGGCGAGCGCCGCCAGCAGCCGGGGGTAGCCGGTCACGTCCTCCAGTCCCTCGGGGAGCCAGCCGGTGCCGTCGTAGTCGCCACCGAGACCGACGTGATCGATGCCCGCCACCTCCCGCACGTGCTCCACGTGGGCCACCACGTCCTGCGTCGTCGCGGTCGGTCGCCGACGGCCGCGGCTCCAGGCGCGCACGAAGGGATGATCCTCATCGAGCTCGTCCGCGTCGAGCCCCTCCGCGCCGGCAGCCGCATCGAGCCCCAGCTCCCAGTCACGGACCTGCTGGTTCACGAACCGCGGCACGAAGGTGACCATGCACACCCCGCCGTTTCCGGGGAGCTGCCCCAGGACGTCGTCCGGCACGTTGCGCGGGTGGTCGCACACGGCCCGCGCCGAGGAGTGGGAGAACACCACCGGGACCGTGGTGACCTCCAGCGTCTGGCGCATCACGTCCGCGCTCACGTGGCTGAGGTCGACCAGCATGCCGATGCGGTTCATCTCGCCCACCACCTCCCGGCCGAACCCCGAGAGTCCGCCGAGCACCGGCTCGTCGGTCGCCGAGTCGGCCCACGGCACGTTGTCGTTGTGGGTGAGGGTCAGGTAGCGCACACCGAGCCGGTGCAGCATCCGCAGCGTCCCCAGCGACTCGTTGATCTGGTGGCCACCCTCGGCCCCCATCAAGCTGGCCACCTTCCCCTGCCGCCACGACCGCTCCACGTCCTCGACGGTGGTGGCCAGGGTCAGCTGCTCGGCGTACCTGCGGAGCATGGCGTGGGCGGCGTCGATCTGCTCCAGGGTGGCGGTGACCGCGGCGTCGCCCGCGAGGCTCGCGGGGACGAAGACCGACCAGAACTGGGCCCCCACTCCCCCGGCGCGCAGGCGCGGCAGGTCGGTGTGGGTGCCCAGGGCCCGGCAGACGTCGGTGTCGGTGAGCTCGAGCCGGTCGAAGTCGTAGCCCACCTTCTCGCGGGCCGCCCAGAGCAGGTCGTTGTGTCCGTCGATGACGGCGTGCTCACGCAGCAACGCCTCGATGCGTGCCGCGGTCCCCTCGGTGCTCACGGACACACCCCATCACATCGGGGCGAACCGCGATCCGTCGTACGCACGGGAGGGCGCCGGCCGCCCCGCGCACCGGCGTACTCCCCGCCCGAAACTGCCACTTCCCCACCGTTGCACCGCACGGGAAGTGGCGGTTTCACTGGGTACCCAGTGAAACTGCCCCCCCTACACCCGACCCCGGCGGCGGAGGGCGTCGTAGGCGAGGACGGCGGCGGCGACGGGGGCCTCGTGGACGCGGCCGTCGAGCACCGCCTCGAGAAGCTCCTCCACGGGCACCCACAGCTGCTCGAGCTCGGCCTCCTCGGCGTGCAGCTCGAAGTCACCGCGGCTGGCGTGGGAGAGCCCGGTGGCGAGGTAGATGTGGTGCTCCTCGCTGGTGATGCCGGCCGTGGGCAGCAGGGTCAGCAGGTGGCGCCAGTGGTCGGCGCGCAGCTCGACCTCCTCGCGCAGCTCCCTCTCCGCGGTCACCCGCGGGTCCTCACCGGAGCGGTCGCACAGGCCGGCCGGCAGCTCCACGAAGACACCTTGCGCGGCATGACGGTACTGCCGGATGCAACAGACCCGCTCGTGCTCGTCGACGGCCAGGACCAGCGCCGCGCCGGGGTGCTCGATCACCAGCCGTTCGAAGGTCTCCTCGGGGCGGCCGGGCCGCTGGACGGTGTCCTCGCGCAGCGCCACCACCCAGTCGTCGCGGTGCAGGTCGCGGCTGCCGAGCACGGGCCAGCCGTGGTGCTCGTCGGCGAGGTCGGCCACCTTCAGGCCCGGTCGAGCGCCGGGTCGTGCGCCGGGTCGTGCGCCGGGTCGTGCGCCGGGTCGTGCGCCGCGTCAGCGCTCTGGTCGGCCGCAGCCCGTTCCTCGGCGTCCTCCACGAAGGCGTCGTCGTCGGCGACCCAGCGCCGGCGCAGCGCGCTCTCGTCGATCGGGATCAACAGCTCGCGCTGGCGCTGGATCGCGGCGCCGACCAGCCCCGCGAACAGCGGGTGCGGCCTGGTCGGTCGCGAGCGCAGCTCGGGGTGCGCCTGGGTGGCGACGTAGTAGGGGTGCACGTCGGCGGGCAGCTCCACGAACTCGACGAGGTTGTTGTCCGGCGAGACGCCCGAGAACACCAGCCCGGCCTCCTCGAGCTGGTCGCGGTAGGCGTTGTTGACCTCGTACCGGTGCCGGTGGCGTTCCTGGATCTGCGCCGCGCCGTACGCCGCACGCACCACGGTGCCGTCCTTGAGGTTCGCCGGGTAGAGACCCAGGCGCATCGTGCCGCCCAGGTCCCCGGCACCCTCGACGTAGGCGTGCTGCTCGGCCATGGTCGCGATCACCGGCTCGGGGCAGTCGGGGTCGAACTCGGTGGAGCCGGCCTTCTCCAGCCCGGCCTGCTGCTGGGCGAACTCGATGACCATGCACTGCAGCCCCAGGCACAGCCCGAGGGTGGGGATCTTGTGCTGCCGGGCGAAGGTGAGGGCGCCCAGCTTGCCCTCGATCCCGCGGATCCCGAAGCCGCCGGGCACGCAGATGGCGTCGAGCTCGCCGAGCCTGCGCGTGGCTCCCTCGGGGCTCTCGCACTCGTCGCTGGGGATCCACTCGATGTTGACGCGCGCCTCGTGGGCGAACCCCCCGGCCCGCAGCGCCTCCACCACGGAGAGGTAGGCGTCGGGCAGGTCGACGTACTTGCCGACGAGGCCGACCGTGACCTCCTCGTTGGGGTGGTGCACCCGGTGCAGCAGGTCGTCCCACAGCGTCCAGTCGACGTCGCGGAAGGGCAGGTTCAGCCGGCGCACGAGGTAGGCGTCGAGCCCCTCGCGGTGCAACACCTTGGGGATGTCGTAGATCGACGGGGCGTCCGCAGCGGTGACCACCGCCTCCTCGTCGACGTCGCACATCAAGGAGATCTTCTTCTTCACCGAGGCGGGGATGTCCCGGTCGGAGCGACAGACGATGGCGTCGGGCTGGATGCCGATCGAGCGCAGCGCGGCCACCGAGTGCTGGGTGGGCTTGGTCTTCAGCTCCCCGGAGGGGCCGATGAACGGCACCAGCGAGACGTGCAGGAAGAACACGTTGTCACGACCCACGTCGTGGCGCACCTGCCGGGCGGCCTCGAGGAACGGCAGCGACTCGATGTCGCCGACGGTGCCGCCGACCTCGGTGATCACCACGTCGATGTCGCCCTGGTCGTCGGAGCCGCCCATGGCCAGGATGCGGTCCTTGATCTCGTTGGTGATGTGCGGGATCACCTGGACGGTGTCGCCGAGGTAGTCACCGCGCCGCTCCTTGGCGATCACGCTGGAGTAGACCTGGCCGGTGGTCACGTTGGCGATCTGGCCGAGGTCGGTGTCCAGGAACCGCTCGTAGTGCCCGATGTCGAGGTCGGTCTCGGCGCCGTCGTTGGTCACGAAGACCTCGCCGTGCTGGAAGGGGTTCATCGTCCCCGGGTCGACGTTGAGGTAGGGGTCCAGCTTCTGCATGGTCACCCGCAGCCCGCGGGAGCGGAGGAGGCGTCCCAGGCTCGAGGCGGTGAGCCCCTTGCCGAGGGACGAGGCGACGCCCCCGGTGACGAAGACGTGCTTGGTCGGCTGCGGTGCTACCAACAGGGCTCCCCGTGGACTCGTGCGGTGCCCTGAGGGCCCGGCGACGTGCGGTGCGTGCGGTCCTCCACGGGGTTCGACCCTATCAACGATCCGCGCCGCGTCGTGACGCCACACCTCGGGAGGTCGCTCCGGCTTCCCGGGCCACGTCGAGGAGCTCCTGGGCGTGTGCCATCGCCGTGTCGGACTCCTCGAGCCCGGCCAGCATCCGGGAGAGCTCCTGGACCCTGCCGTCGTCCTCGAGGGACTCCAGCCCGGAGGTGGTGATGCTCCCGTCGCTGCTCTTGCGTACGACGACGTGCTGGTCGGCGAACGCTGCGACCTGCGGCAGGTGCGTCACCACCAGCACCTGGGTCGACCGGGCCAGCGCGGCCAGCCGGCGGCCGATCTCGACGGCCGCCTTGCCGCCCACGCCGGCGTCCACCTCGTCGAAGACGAACGTCGGCACCGGCCTGGTGTCGGCGAGCGAGACCTCGATGGCGAGCATCACCCGGGACAGCTCGCCCCCGGAGGCCCCCTTGGTCAGGGGGCGTGGCTCCGAGCCGGTGTTGGCCGCGAGCACCAGCTCGACGTCGTCGACGCCGGTCGCGCCGAACCGCCAGCAGGCACCGTCGATCTGGAGACCCGTCTCCTCCTCGACGCGACCCAGGCGCACCTCGAAGCGCGCCTGCGGCATCGAGAGCGAGCACAGCTCCCCGGTGACCACCTCGGCGAGCCGGGTGCCGGCTTCCCGGCGCAGCCGGGTCAGCTCGGCGGCGTCCACGGCCAGCGCACGGCGCAGGTCCTCGCGGTCGGCACGCAACTGCTGGACCCGTTCCTCGGAGCCGTCCAGGCCCGAGAGTCGCTCGGCGGCGACCCGCGACCACTCGAGGACCTCCTCGACCGTCTCGCCGTACTTCCGGATCAGCGTGCTCAGCGCGGCGCGACGCTCGGAGACGGCGGCCAGTCGCGCCGGGTCGGTCTCCACACCCGCGGAGTAGGACGCCACGTCGGCCGCCACGTCGGCGAGGAGGTAGCTCACCTCGGCGACCCGGTCGGCGAGCGCGGCCACCTCCGGGTCGTGCTCCCGCACACCCTCGAGGGCGCGCCGGGCCGCAGCCACGGCGCCCAGCCCGTCGGGGGCGTCCTGGTCGGAGGAGAGAGCCTCGCGCGCCGTCTCCGCGGAGGTGCGCAACGTGTCGGCGAACCCGAGCCGGGACTCCTCGACGGCCAGTGCGTGCTCCTCACCCGGCTGGGGGTCCACGGCCTCGATCTCCTCCAGGCCCAGACGCAGCACGTCGGCCTCCCGCGCCCGCTCCCGGGCCGATCCGAGCACCTCGCGCAGCTCGGACTCGACCGCACGCAGCCGCTCGAACCCGGCCCGGTAGCGCGCCAGCACCTCGGCGAGCTCGGCGCCGGCGAAGGCGTCGAGCGCGTCGCGCTGGGCCTCGGGGCGGAGCAGACGGTGCTGGTCGGACTGGCCGTGCACGGCCACCAGGGCAGCCCCCACCCGGGACAGCGCCGAGGCAGGGACCGAGGCGCCGCCGAGGAAGGCGCGCGAGCGTCCCTGCGCCGAGACCTGCCGCCCCAGCAGCAGCCGGCCGGACTCGACCTCGCCGCCGTGCTCGTCGGCGATGGCGGCCACGCCCGGGTCCGCACGCACCACGCCTTCCACGCGGGCGGCGCGGGCGCCGGTGCGCACGGCACCGACGTCGGCCCGCCCGCCGAGCAGCAGCCCGAGCGCGGTCACCAGCATCGTCTTGCCGGCACCGGTCTCGCCGGTGATCACGGTGAGACCGTCGCCGAGCTCGAGGACCGACTCGTCGATGACCCCGAGGGAGGTGATCCGGATCTCCTCGATCACGGCCTCAGCGCTCCCCGGTGCGCCGCCGCCGCTCCACCGAGCCCCGCCACCCGTCGACGGGCAGCCCGAACTTGGCGACGAGACGGTCGGTGAACGGAGCCTTGTGCAGCCGCACCAGCCGGATCGGCGTACGCCCCCGGCGGACCTCGATGCGGGCGCCCGGGGGCAGGTCGACGGTGCGACGGCCGTCGCACCAGAGCACCCCGGCGCCGTCGGTCTGCGCGAGCACCTCCACCGCCAGCACGGAGGTGGGAGCGACCACCATGGGCCGCGCGAACAGGGCGTGGGCGCTGATCGGCACCATCAGCAGCGCCTCCACGCCGGGCCAGACCACGGGCCCACCGGCGCTGAAGTTGTACGCCGTGGACCCCGTCGGCGTGGCACACACCACGCCGTCGCAGCCGAACCGGCTCAGCGGTCGCCCGTCGACCTCCACGACCACCTCGAGCATGCGCTGTCGCGCCGCCTTCTCCACGCTGGCCTCGTTGAGCGCCCAGGTGCTCTCCACCAGGCCCTTGTCGCGGTAGACGTCGACGTCGAGGGTGAGCCGCTCCTCGCTGGAGTAGTGCCGACCGACGATCATCTCGATCATCCTCTCGACGTCCTCGCTCTCGGCCTCGGCAAGGAAGCCGACGTGGCCCAGGTTGACGCCGAGCAGCGGTGTGCGGGTGCCGTGGGTGAGCTCCGCGGCACGCAGGATGGTGCCGTCGCCGCCGATGACCAGGGCCAGCTCGCACTCCGTGGGACGGGCGTCCTCGAGGTCGACGGTCTCGACGCCCTCGTGGGCCGGCAGGTCGAGCTCCTTGGCCTCGTCCTGCAGCAGCCGCACGACCAGCCCGTGGGCGACCAGCGCGGCAGCCACGGCGCGGGCGACCTCCCGGGCGTCCTCGCGTCCGGTGTGCGCGAGCAGGAGGATGCGACGTACGCCGTCGGGGTCGCCGGGCTCGGTCTCGGTCACGGGTTCACCTTCTCACCCGACGACCCCAGCTCCCCCGAACGGGCCACCTCGGCCTCGATCGCGTCCCGTCCCAGCGTCGTCTCGCCGGCGCGGAGCCAGACGAAGAACTCCACGTTGCCGGCCGGTCCGGGAAGCGGACTGGTGGTCACCGCCCGGGCACCCCATCCACGTGCCGCCCCGGCCTCGACGATCGCGGCGACGGCATCCGCGCGGTGCCCGAGGTCGCGGACCACGCCCCCCTTGCCAAGCCGCTGCCTGCCCACCTCGAACTGCGGCTTGACCATCAGCACCAGATCGCCGTCGGGAGCCGTGACGCCCACCAGTGCGTCCAGCACCAGGGCAAGGGAGATGAACGAGAGGTCGCCGACGACCAGGTCGACCGGACCGCCGAGGAGCTCGGGGTCGATCTCGCGCACGTTGGTCCGGTCGTGGACGTGCACCCGCGCGTCGTTGCGCAGCGACCAGGCGAGCTGGCCGTAGCCGACGTCGACCGCGACCACCTCCCGGGCGCCCGCGCGCAGGAGCACGTCGGTGAAGCCCCCGGTGGAGGCGCCCGCGTCCAGGCAGCGCCGCCCGGCGACCTGAAGCCCCGCCGGGGTGAAGGCGGCCAGGGCTCCGAGCAGCTTGTGGGCCCCGCGACTGGCGTAGTCGGGACGGTCCGGGTCCTCGCGCACCACCAGGTCGGCGTCCGTGGTGACACCCGTGGCGGGCTTGGTGGCCACCACCTTGTTCACCCGCACCCGGCCGGCGGCGACCAGCTCGCTGGCGTGCTCGCGCGAGCGCGCCAGCCCGCGGCGGACCAGCTCGGCGTCGAGGCGCAGGCGCCGCGGTGGCACGGGTCAGCCGCCGGGCGCGGGAGCCGGCTCCCCGGCGGCGGAGAGCACGCTGCGCAGCGTCTCGTGCGCCCGCTCGAAGACGGCGACGTGCTCCTCGACCGGCAGCTCGTCGAGGTCGCGCAGGGAGGCCACCACCGCGTCGACGCTCGCGTCCCCGGTGACGTCGCCGGTGAGATCGCCGGTGAGATCGCCGGTGACGTCCGCGTGCTGCTCGCCGGTCGGCTCCGCCAGGTGCTCGCTCATGGGCCACACGCTACTCGGGAGGGCGCAGTCCCTCGGTCCCGACAGGCTGGCCGCACTCGTCGAGATGCTGCCAGGCCGCGCCGGCGACCACGCGCCACCAGTCCTCCGGTGTGCCGGAGCCGGTCAGGCGCAGGGCCGAGCCCTGGACGCGCCCGGTCCACCCGCCCAGCGTGACCTCGCCGTCCACGGACCGTGGGGCGCGGTGGGTCTGCCCCAGCGCGGCCAGGTCCCGGCCGAGATAGGTGGGCCGGTGCTCCTCGGGTGCACCGACCAGCTCCTCGAGCCCGGTGACCCCGGTGAGCACCAGCAGGCTGTCCCAGCCCATGCGGACCGCGCCGGCGATGTCGGTGTCGAGCCGATCCCCGACGACCAGTGGATGCCGGCCGCCGACCCGGGTGATGGTCTCCTCGAACAGCGGCGCCATCGGCTTGCCGGCGACCTGTGGGGCGCGCTCGGCGAAGTCGGCGACCAACTGCACCAGGGTGCCGTTGCCCGGGCCCAGCCCCTGCGCGGTCGGGATGGTCATGTCGGTGTTGCTGGCCACCCACGGCAGGCCGGAGCGGACCAGGATCGACCCGTCCACGACGCGCCGCCAGGGCAGGTCGGGGGCATAGCCCTGGGCCACCGCCACGATGTCGTCCGACAGCTCGCTGACCGGCTCCAGCCCCCGCTCACGCAGCGCCTCCTCGAGACCGGCGCCACCGATCAGGAAGACTCGGTCGCCCTCCTCGAGCTGCCCACGCAGCAGCCTCGCGGCCGCCTGGGCGCTGGTCACGACGTCCTCGTCGTGGGCGTCGACACCGAGCCGGCGCAGGTGGTCCCCCACGACAGCGGCCGGCCGCGCGGCGTTGTTGGTGACGAAGGCCAGGTGCATCCCACCCGACTGGGCGGCGTTCAGGGCCTCCGGCGCACCCTCCACCGCCTCCGGGCCCACGTAGACGACCCCGTCGAGGTCGAGCACGGCCACGTCGTACGCCGCGGAGAGTGGCTGGTCGCTCCCGGCCAGCACCCGCTCAGGCCCCCGGCCCTGCGGACCGCTCCAGCGCGGCCGCGCGTGCCGCCGCGTCGGTGACGCCCTCCGTGTCCACGGCCTCGGTGCGGTGGAACCAGGTCAGCGCGTCCTGCTCCCGGTGGGCCGCCACCAGTGCGTCGGCGTAGGCGTAGCGCAGCCGGGCGACCCAGGGCTCGCGCGACTTGGAGAGCAGGTGCGAGCTCTCCAGGGTGCGCAGCGCGGCGTCGATCTCGCCGCGGTCGCGTCGTGCCCCGGCCTCCACGATGGTCAGCTCGGCCAGCAGCGGCGGCGCCAGCTTCTCCCGCGGCGCGTTGCGCGCCATCGCGAGCGTCCGGTCGGGCCGGCCCAGGGCGCGCTCGCAGTCGGCCATGATCGCCACGTAGTCCTGGGCACCGTTCATCCGCTTGGCGGCTCGCAGCTCGGTGAGCGCCTCGGCGTACTCCCCCGCGGCGTAGGCGGCCTCCCCGACGGCCTCGCGCACGACCGCGAGCCGGCTCGCCCGGGCCCGCGCCGCCAGGGTGTGCTCGTAGGCGGTGCGGGGCTCGGACTCGATCAGCAGCCCTGCGGCCACCAGGTGCCGGGCCACCCGCAACGCGAGCTTGTCCGGCAGCGACGTCAGCTGTGCCTGGACGGAGCGGTCGAGCTCCTTGCCGGTGATCTCCTCCGGGATCGGCGGGCCGTCGTAGCGCTGCTGGTTCTCGGTGCGCTCCCCCCGATGGTCCTCCCGGCGGTCGTCTCGCCCGGGACGGGAGTAGGGCCGCTTCCCGCCGGAGCGCTCCGGGCGGCCAGCGCCCGCGCGAGCGCCACCTGGGGAACGGCTCGGCCGGCCCCCGCTGCTGCGGGGCTTGCGAGGCTGAGGCTCTTGCGGCACGAGGGACCTTTCGCAGGGTGGTGCAGGTGCTGAAAAGACTAAGGGCCGCCCCCGAGGGGGGCGGCCCTTAGCAACAA
>CAVQCB010000002.1:0-360508 GCA_963710895.1 uncultured Actinomycetota bacterium | reverse complement strand
CGTGGTGGCCTTGCCGGCCTCACGCTGCTTCTCGTCACGGACTAGGCCCTTGACATGCTCAGGCGTGACGTCGTGCGCCTTGACCAGGGTCTCGACCATCATGTCGAACATGGGGGCGCCTCGTTGACGCCCAGCAGAGGCCGGAAGAAGTAGTCCGCCTTGATCGCGAGCGCCTTCTCGCCCTGGGAGTCTGCCCGTGAGGCGTTGGGGATCTCGATCGACGAGTGCACCAGTGGGAAGTAGACGTTGGAGGCGCCTCGCTGGACTGCCAGCGGCACCTCGTCGCAGTCCGCGCGCTCGTCCCAGCGCTGCCAGGGCTGCCGGCCGATACAGGTCACGCCGATCGACTTGAGCGATCCCTTGCTCGTGATGCCCATCAGGTTCCGTCGGCTGTGGCAGCTGTGGCAGTGGACCTGGAGCGTGTCGAGACCACCGGCTCCCTTACCCGGAGACGGACTCGAAGAAGAGGTTGTCCTTCTGACACTGACGCGCTTCGGGGTTGGTGTTGCGTGAGTGCGCCCATCGCTTCCAGTCCAGATCGTCCATGTGCCCGTTCGGACAGATCTGGATCCAGCGCATGGGCACCAGCTGCTTCTTGCCGGGACAGCTTCCACACGTCGGCGCCTTGTCCGATTGCTCAAGCGCCCGCGTCCAGCGCGTCATGCGTCGGCACTTCTGGCAGAACAGCCACGCTGGGAAGCGGGCGTAAGGCACACCTGCGGACGGAGCAGCCCAGGCATTACTTGCGACGGCCGGGGCAGAGCGGAACTCCGAGACCCCGAGGACAGCGGCCAGTCGGTCACTCTGGATCCGTTCACCGCGCGCACCCCAGCGGAAGGTGTCACACGCGACGAGCGACTCACCCTGGAGATCGAAGATGGCGCCGACACCGAACGGGACGATGGTCTGCGACTGCCGAATCTTGCGCTGCATCAATCCCCCTTGGCGGCCGCGCCGCCGCCGCTGCGCGCGACCTCGATGAGCGACTCCATGTCGACGTTGCGCATCGATCCGAGCGTCTGCCAGCCGACCGCCTTGGTGTTGAACTGACGGATCAGGTTGATCTGTCCCTTGCCGTTGGGCTTGTAGTACAGGAGTTTGCTCTCCTCATCTGCCCGTTCAGCGCGCTCGACCCAGTCCTCGATGAAACGGTCGAGGTACTGCTTGGCTCCCTGCTTCTCGCGTGGCTCGACGCGTTCGACGACGTCGACCAGCTTGGCGGCCATGCTCCTCAACCTCGGAACGGCGGTCCAGGATCTTGCCCGCACTTCCGTCCGACTGCATGCCGAGGCGGTGCCGAGCGAGGATGACCAGTGCGGCGTGCAGGGCGCGGTCGCGTGACGGCGGCGAGTACGGCGTCACGCTGGTGGGCTCGACGTGTCGATACAGCGCCGAATGGAAGGCGCGGAAGTTCTCGTAGTGCGAGCGATCGCGTGGCTTGGTGGAGCGGAACAGTCCGAAGACCAGGCCCGGCGCCTTCGAGCGACCGACTCGGCTGGTGGCCTGGATGTACTCGGCTGTCGCCTTGGGCTGCCCGTTCACGAGCATCAGGCCCAGCCGCGGCACGTCGACACCGACCGACAACATGTTGGTGCTGGCAAGGAAGTCGATCACCGAGCCGCTGGACACCGGCAGATTGAGGCGCTCCAGGAGGCGGGGCTGCATGGCACGCGGCACGGACGACGACAGCTCCTCGACGTCGTACTCGCGGCGGGGCCGGCCGACGACCAGGCTGCCCAGCCGGGCATTGATGTCGTCGCGCGCGATGGTGACGGTGCGGCCGAGCTCGCGGAGCGAGCTGTGGTAAGCCACAACCGTCCAGTAGGCGTCTTGAGCATCCCCTGTCAGACCGAGATCCACCGGCGCCTGCAGCAGAGCTGTGCCGGTGTGAACGACGGCAGTGTCAGACGTGTGGCCCTGCGCCATCATGCCGACGTAGAGCCGCCCCGGTGTCTTCTCGTCCGCACGGGCGAAGTACGAGTCGTCGGCGTCGATGCCGGACGGCGGGAACAGGTCGACCGGCCGCCCGAAGAGGCCCATGATCTGAGCGGAGGCTCGCCGGATCGTCGCTGTGCTGGAGATGACCTTCGGCGGGCGGCCATCGACCTCGCACAGCAGATTGATCGCGGCCTCGTACAGACCGACGGTGGTGCCGAGCGGTCCGGTCAGCAGGTGGAGCTCGTCCTGGATGATCAGGGTCGGTGGGCGGTTGCCTGCGCTGCGCCCGAACAGCACCCCGGACTCCGGCACCCACGCGAGCTGCGCGAACTTGTCGACCGTCCCGAGCAGGAAGGTCGGTGGCGTGTCGTACAGCCCGTCGTCGATCACCTGTACCGGGATCTGCTCGTGGAACTCGCACTTGGTCGACGGGCAATTGAACGCGAACGAGCGGTCGGTCGACGTGATTCCGTAGAGGGCGTCGTTCTCGTGGTGCTCGCGCGGGACGATCTCGGTTCCGCACCAGGGACAACGGTCGAGCAGGAACCGCTCGTCCGTCTCCCCTGCGTCCCGCAGTTCCTCGAAGCGCTCACGAGCCTTGGCGTAGCGATTAGGTGAGGTCGCTTCGCCGACCCAGAGTCCGACCGAGATGGGCTCCTGGCCCAGATCGGAGCGTTGGCGGCGCAGGTACTCACAAGCGGCTGTGGTCGAGGCAGTGCGCTTGAACTGGTCGGCGGTCAGCAGCGACAGTGTGTACCGACTGACGACGGCTGTGCCACCGCCCGCCTCGCCGAGTACCAGGCGGCGGCGGAAGATCTCGAATGCTGCGACGAGCAGGTACGCCTCGGTCTTGCCTCCACCAGTCGGGAACCAGATCAAGTCGACGACGTCGCGATCCTCGTGCTGGTCGTCGACAAGACCACGCAGCGTCGTCAGGAAGAAGCCGAGCTGGAAAGGTCGCCAGCTCGCGCCCGGCCCGTAGGTCGTGGGCATGTCGGGAGCCGCGCCAAGCGGTCGGCGGGAGCCCGCCATGTCCTTCTGGCTGTGGCGCATCTGGATCAGCATGGCGCGGTTGGCCAACCGGAAGGCCTGCAGAACCTTGACCCGATCCGGATGTTCCGTGAAGACGCGAGCCCCGTCGCGCATGCGCTCCAGCGCACGCTCCAAGCGCTTGATGATCGGGGCGGTGGCTTCCTGGTAGCGATCGTCGAGTCCGGCCGCCTTCTTCTTGACCTTGCCGATCCAGTCTTCGTACGGATCGATGAACGCATTCAGCTCGGCTTGCAAGACATCGGCCGAGATCGCCTCGTCGGCCAGCCAGGCGACGTCTAAGGCCTGCGCAGCGTCGCCGTCGGCACTAACCCGCGGTACGACGTGCGACGGCATCACCTCGGAGCGCACCGAGGACACCAAGCCATCAGTGGTCGACCACTCCGGGGAGCAACCATGCCCAATCGCGTAGACCTTGGCGTCACGGTGGATCAGGCGGAGCTCGTCCTCCTCCGGGTCATGAGAGGCCAATGCAACGCTCGGGTACTCCAGCACCTGGAACCCAGCCGGCACCGTCACGTCGAACTCGACCTGCATGAGCATTTCATCCCAGTGACGCTCCGGCCGCTCGTCATCCGCCTTGCGCGCGTTTACCAGCGTGATCGTGACCAGCGAGCCATGCGGGTAGCTGCGCCAGCGGACGTGCACCTCTGCCTTGTCGCCCCAGACCTTGGCGGGCTCCTTTTCGGTGGCGCTCACCGTGACAGTGGCCTCATCCAACTGGTGACGACGCCAGATCTTCGAGGAGCCCTTGACCTTCGGGCGTAGATCCTCTTCCTCAAGTTCCTCCGTCGCCCGACCCTGAACCGACAGCTCCTTGAGCGCTTCCTCGGCGACGGCGCCACTGAGCGTCTCGTACTCGGCGGCGCGGGCCCGCACGGTGAGCTCAGGCGCCGTCGTGAAGAACGACAGCCCCTGGGAGGCAGGCAGGAAGTCGTTGGCCGCCGAGACCGGGTCGTCGCTGAACTGACTCTCTTCGCCCGCGTCGGTGGCGGAAGTCTCGTCGCGCTCCTCTCCCTCTGCCTCGACGTAGCCCTCAAAGGCGACCTGACGCGGGAACAGGATGCCCATGAGGTAGCGCCGGTTCGGCGGATCGAAGATGATCTCCGCCGGGCCATCGAAGGGGCCAACCAGTTGTCGCCTGACGTAGGCGACGAAGTCGTCTCTGGTCTGAGTTAGGTCGGTCATACGGCTGCCTTCTTGTATGCATCCAACGCACCATCGAGGTGCTGCTTGAACAGCTCGCCGAGCTGTTCCTTTACGTGTGGCGAGGTCGCCACCCAGAGTCCGGCCCGCGGTCGGCTGAGGGCGACGTAGAGCAAGTCCAGCTCGGTCTCGGTGGTGATTGAGTCGATGTCGATCACGCAGACGAAGCGGTTCTCCATCCCCTTGATGTCCATCGCCGACGACCAAGTCAAGCCGCCCCCTGGCCACACCGACGCGAGTGCGGGCGACATCTGTGTGAGTCGTCCCTTCCGAGCAGCGCGCAGACCCTTGGCAACTGAGGTCCCCCACTCACCACGCAGCGAGACGATCGTGATGTGTTCGGGGGCTACCTCTTGCTCCGCGAGAGAGCGCAAGTGCTTCTCAAGGGCCGCCAGCTCGGCTTGCTGGTCATCGATCGTGACAAAGGCGACCTCAGGACCGGTGCCAGCGGTTGCCACCCCGGTGTCGGCGCCGGTATAGGCCCGAGTCTGGAAGGCAATCTCGCGAGTGTTCCGACAGTTGAACTTCAGGGTCGGCTTCACGGGTCCAAACGACTCGACGTAGGCCAAGGCGTCCGGATCGAAGTCGCCGTAGAGGTGGGCCTGGCTGTTCTGGTCGAGGAACATCGTCCAGCGACCTTCGGCCCAGCCGCCCGCGAGGACCTGCTCCAGATCCTCCAGGATGCCAAGGGTCATAAGGTCTTGCGCTTCGTCGACGACCAGCACGTCATATCGGGCGCACTGGCCAGTTCCGAGACCGCCTTGACCTCGACTGCGGTTCCCTCCAGCGTTCGTCTCGCGAAGGCCGCCAGCACTTCACTACGGCAGGTAAAGAGCACGCGCTGACCCAGAAGGGCCTGGCGACGCGCGACCTCGGCCGCGAGGAAGGTCTTGCCGGTGCCAGCTCCGCCACTGCAGATGACGCGCGGCTCGTCGCTGATCAGGTCGAGCCGGGCGTACTGCTCATCGGTCAGGCGCACCATGGCCGCGTCAAGCAGGCTGGCCCGGGCATCCAGTAGCGGCGAACGATCGAAAGACGGCCGTAGATCGTGCATGACCTGTGCACGCAGCTCCTTGTTAATCGGGCGTTTGTTCGGCTGTTTTCCAATCCAGTACTTGCGCGCACGGTCAACCGCCTTGTCGAGGCTGCGGTTGAAAGGGCCCCGGCCGCAATACGCCTCGTCGTCCCACTCGAAGCCGCTGGCCAGGTCGACGTCCGGAGTGACAACGAGCCAGCCGAATGCGACGTCGTCAATGGCGACGCCTACGCGCTTAGTCAGACGCTCACGAAGTGCGTACATGGCGCTCTGGACCTGTTTGAAGGGGCCTTCCCGCGACGTCCGTCGGTGGCCAGCACGGTCGCTGTAGGTCCACAGCCCTTCTCGGCACGAAACGTGCCCGCCTTTTACTTCGACCGCCAGGATGAGATCGTCGAGGATCAGTACGAAGTCGAGCTCAGCGGTCAACTTGTACTGGTGGTCGGGCAGGTTGAGGGAGTGCAGCGCAGTACCGCTGAGCGCGCCCGCGGCCAACGCTTCAAAGACCCGTCGCTCCGAGGTGGTGATGGTCTCCGTTCCGAGTTCTGTCGGCACCATCCGCAATGATCTGCTCCGTAATGTTGGTGGGTCGCCAATAATGCCTGTGAGCGTCCGCTCCCGCCGGCATTTGAGAACGGAGGTGAGATCGGATGGATCTTGAATACCTATCCCGCGTTCTCGTGCGCCTCCGCCCTTTCGTGCGCGAGGGAGTGATCCGTCGTACCCGCCTCGAGCGTGTGCTCGGCGCCCTAGACATTCCCGCCGACACAATCCGGCCAGAGATCGAGCGCCTTCTCGCCACAGCCAAGCTCCGGATTGACGAGGACCAGGTCCATGCGACCGCACCCATCGCACCGCCGATGCCCCCAGAGCCCGCCCGAGTGCAGCCTGTAGAGGTTCCATCTCCCGGACCTCCGCCCGCGGTGGCCGAGCTCAGCGAGCCGCTCGACTGGAGTGAACGGCAATTGGCTGTCAAGGCAGCCTGGACTCGTATCAAGGCGGATCGCCACGTCGCCAATCACGCGACCGTCATGCTGACTGCTCAGCAAGAGGTGGGACTGGCGATCCTCATCCGGGGTCGTCCGGGCCGCCCGCTGGAGCAAGGCGAGTTTGCTTCCCTGACCGGCGAGGCGCGCGAGGCGGCCGAGTGCCTGTTCCTTCACAACCAGCGCCTCGTCCACTCGGTCGCCAAGAAGTACCCGCAGAATGGAATGAGCTACGAGGACGTCGTCCAGCACGGCATGACCGGGCTGATCCGAGCAGTCGAGCTGTTCGACCCCGAGCAGGGCAATAAGTTCTCGACATATGCCATGTGGTGGGTTCGCCAGGCGATTACTCGGGGCATTGCCAATGACGCCAGGCTGATACGCCTGCCGGTCCACATGGTCGAGAAGCTCAACAAGGTCTGGGGGACTCGGGCTCGCTTGATGCTCGGTGGCGAGCGACCCACGCTTTACCAACTGGCTAATGCTTGCGAGCTCGACGAAAAGCAAGTACTTGAGTGTCTGCGGCTCGGCCCGCCGGATCTGCCGTCGCTCGACATGAAGATCGGCGATGGCGAAGCGACGTTGGCAGACGTGCTCGACAAGCCCGACCCGGAACTGGACCCCGCCCGCGAGGTTGAGTACCTGCTGCTGCAGGAGCAGTTGGGTGCTGTCCTCGACACGCTCAGTGAGCGCGAGGCTGGCGTCATCTCAATGCGCTTCGGGCTCACCACGGGTGAGCAGATGACCCTGGATGAGATCGGGAAAGTCTACGGCGTTACGCGCGAGCGGATTCGTCAGATTGAGTCGAAGACGCTCGACAAGCTCAGGCACCGCTCACGCAGTGGTGTTCTCGAGCCGTTCTTCTACGGCGGGGGCAATCGCCCGCGTCCCAAGCCGAAGGCACCGGACGTCGAGGCTGCTGAAGCGGAGGGCGAGCTCGTCGCTGCTACGGCGTGATGTCTTGGGGAGGTCCCGGCAGGGACTACCTCGTCGCCCGTCGGGCCATCGCCAGGGTCTCTCTGTGACTGCCCTGCCGAGGTCGCGATTGCGGTTGTCCGTATTCGCTCGTTCCATGGGCAAGGGCTCGAGTTCATCAGCGCGCCCCTCGCGACATCTGGGCTTTGTTTCGTAGGTTCGTTTCCGTGCTGGAGACCTTCCGATGACCGCGCCGGCGTTCCTCAGCTCACTCATGGCGTGGCGAGGTCTCAAGGCATCGAGCAACCTGCCTTACGCTCCAGCCAATGCCGACTCAGCTAACGCTCCGAGCGTTGCGATTGCCGAACATGTGATGTTGGAGCTGGGCATTGCGCGAGTGGTGCCCGAGGGCACCACCTTCGGTCGGCCATTCGAGATCGCGTTGACGACCGACCTAAAGACACAACTCCCTCTGCTCGACCCGAACCGCACCTGGATGGTGGATGAAGGCGTCTCTGTCTCTAGGTTCGAGCAGTACAGACACATGGACACCCTCGACGCAGCGATGAAGTCAAACGTCACCCTGCGCACCGAATTTGGCCGCGAGTACCACATCGCCCCGGACATCACGGTCGGGCTAGATCAGCCGGGCAAGGACCCGCTGCTCCACGCAGTGATCTCGGTGAAGTGGAGCATGCGGAGTGACCGAGTTCAGAACGTCCGTCCCGAGGGTGCCACTCTCACTCGACACAGGCGTGGTCGTGCACCTCACTTTGTTGTAGTGACCTGTGAACCGTTGCCATCGCGCATCGCATCGATTGCCATGACCACAGGCGAGGTCGACCGCGTTTATCACGTGGCCTTTGAGGAGACCGAGCGTGCGGTGCACCTGTGGGGGACGCCGCACCAAGTCACGCATTGGGACGAGATGGTCAGCCAGGGTCGTCTCCGCGACTACAACGAGTTGGCGACGACTCTCTCCCTGACCTAGTCAGGCCGTGAGGTCCGAACCCCGTCAAGAAGAATATCGACGAGAGTGGGCGATCGACACGGGCAAAGCTGGCCAGCACCAATCGCCTGTTCGAGCTACGCGTTCTACTGTGGCAGCTGTGACCCAGTTCGACTCATGGGCGTCCTCGCCGAGAGTCAGAGCCTCCATGCGCTCCAACAAAGGCCGGGACACCCGTCCGGAGCTCGCATTACGGCGTGCTGTGCACGCACTTGGGTTGCGCTACTTCGTCTCCCGAAGGCCACTACCGGAGGTTCGCCGCACCGCCGACTTGGTGTTCCCAAGGGCGCGAGTGGCTGTGTTCATGGATGGCTGCTTCTGGCACGGGTGCCCCAAGCACCACTCGGTCGCGCGGGCGAATGCTGCATTTTGGGCTGCCAAGGTGCAACGAACACGCGAGCGCGATGCCGAGACTGATCGACTGCTTGCCGTAGCTGGATGGTTAGCTCTTCGCTATTGGGAGCACACGCCTCCTGTCGAGGCGGCGCGGGACATAGCAGCCCAGGTGCGGGCCCGCACCGGCTGACAACCGGCAGCCTGCAATGCGCAGCGCTCGCGAGGCCCTAAACCTCAGTACGCAAAGATGTGCGCACTCAGGACGTCGATCTCTCGACGGGGATCCCCGAAAAAGGCACCGATCCGCCTTGCCACTATTTGGAACGGACGCTCCCGTGCCGACCCGTCTGCCTTCCAATTGTTCCACGGCACGATCAGGAACAGGTGATGCGAATCCGGCGACAGGTGTGCCTTCCATAGGTCTTTGAGATCGTGGTTGTTCGTGGTGGTACCACCGCGCTCGACCTCGGCGATCACTCCACGGCCTGGTCCCAGACGGAAGAAGAAGTCAGGTCGAGCCTGCGTCACGAAGCCGCTCTGAGGCGTGAGCACCACCTCCTCGCCAAACTCCAGTTCAATACGCAGGAGCTTGGCGAAGTGGGCTTGCACCGCCAAGCTCTTGGCTCCATGCACGTGGACGGCGGCAATCTCGGCGCTTGTGTCGTGAATATGCAGGTGCAGGCGCTGTGCAAGGTCGTCGACAGCGGCGAGCTCGAAGGAGTGCTGCGAGGGAACGACCCCCTTCACATGCCTCCGGTAGCCGTCCACGGGCCGCAGCTTCGCAGCTCCGCCCTTAAGAAGCTAATGGGTCCTTTCCCCCACCAGTCCCCCACAGACCGCGGCAGAGCCAGCAGGGGGATAGCGCCGAAAACGAGAAGAAACCGCAGGCTGACCTGCGGTTTCTCGTGGTGGAGCCTAGGGGACTCGAACCCCTAACCCCCTGCTTGCAAAGCAGGTGCGCTACCAATTGCGCCAAGGCCCCGCATCGGCCGCGTTCAGGCCTTGTCGACGCTGTCGGTGGCCTGCTGCCACAGGGCCTGCTCCTGCTTGCCCTGGTCGATCTTCCTCTTGGCGAACACCGCGCCGGCGGCAGCGATGGCGACGAGCAGGATCTTCTTCATGGGCGGGTTCCTCCAGCTTGTCGAGAGTGGGCCTAAGAGGACTTGAACCTCTGACCTCTTCCTTATCAGGGAAGCGCTCTAACCGTCTGAGCTATAGGCCCGGGAGATGCCACCTGCGAAGCGCCGGTGGACCGCAGGGAAGGCTACCCGATGCCCGGGGGCGGCCACAAAACGTGGCCGGGGGGGCGGATCGGCGGCTCAGCTGTCCTCGGCGAGCGTGACCTCGACGCCGCCCAGCAGCGCCGCGGAGAGGTTGTAGAGGAAGGCGCCCAAGGTGGCGATCGCGGTGATCAAGATGACGTCGAAGGCGGCCACGACCATCGTCAGACCGAGCACCCGGGAGGTGCCGACGTAGTCGGTGATGTCGAAGGCCTGCCCGTCGCCGGTGCCGACCGCCTGGTCCACGATCGAGTTGATCGACTCCCACACCCCGGCGGCACCGAGCACGGCCCAGATGATGGCCACCGCGACCACGAGCATGATGCCCAGCGCGATCGAGAGCAGGAACGAGGTCTTCATCACCGACCAGGCGTCGACCTGGACCAGGCGCAGCTGCGCGCGCCGGGTGCGTCGGGGGCGGCCGGACGAGGCGGCGGTACGCCGCGCCCCCGCACCCTTCTCCTGCCGCGAGGTGCGGTCGGAGGTGTCCTCGTCCTCGGCCACGGACGTGAACGCGCCCGGGTCGGGCTTCTGGCCCGATCCGGTGTCCGAGCCTGCCGGTGAGGTGTCCCGGGAGCCCTTGCGGGCCTGCTTGCCCCGCGGCTCCGCGTCCTCGCTCAGCTCAGCCGGCGGCGGTGGGAGGATCGGCCCGCCCAGGCTGCGGCGGGGTGCGATGGGGCTGTCCTTGCGGCTCTCGGCCATCAGCCCTCCCCTTCCGGTGCGGTCTCGTCAGGCGCGGTGCCGTCGGGGCCGATTCTTGCACTGTCATCCTCGGCTCCGGGAGCGCCACCGTCGGCGGGAGCCGCGCCGGCACCCGCTGCGGCCGCCTCCTCCACGGCGTCGTCGACCGCCTCCTCGACGCTCGCGTCCTTCTCCACGCTGCGGGCCACCACCGCGACACTGTCCCCGTTCTTCGGGGTCACGAAACGCACGCCCATCGTGGAGCGGCCGGTGGCGCGGAACTGCTCGTCGATGGGGCTGCGCACCACCTGACCACCGGAGGTGATCGAGAGGACCTCGTCGCCCTCGACCACGATGAAGGCACCGACCAGGCCGCCACGGTCCTCGTTGCTCAGCGACATCGCCTTGATGCCCAGGCCCCCGCGGGACTGGGTGCGGTAGTCGGAGATCCGGGTGCGCTTGGCGAAGCCGCCGTCGGTGATGGTGAACACGTACTGCTCGACCACCTCGTCGGTCTGGCTCGGGTCGCCCGCCACGGCCTCCTCGGCCGCCACCTGCTCGGCGCGGATCACCGACATCGAGAGCAGCGAGTCACCGCCACGGAACTTCATCCCCTGCACCCCACTGGTCGCCCGTCCCATGGGGCGCAGCTGGGTGTCGTCGGCGGTGAACCGGATCGCCTGGCCCTTGCGGGAGACCAGCAAGATGTCGTCGCCGGCGTCCACCAGCTCGGCGCCGATGAGCTCGTCGTCCTCCTCGCGGAAGTTGATCGCGATCACGCCGGCCTGGCGCGGGCTGTTGTAGTCACCGAGCCGGGTCTTCTTCACCAGGCCCGCGCGGGTGGCCAGGACGAGGTAGGGGGCCTGGTCGTAGTCGCGGACCGCCAGCACCTGCGCGATCTGCTCGTCGGGCTGGAAGGACAGCAGTCCCGCCACGTGCCCGCCCTTGGCGTCCCGGGAGGCCTCGGGCAGGTTGTAGGCCTTGGTGCGGTAGACCCGCCCGGCAGTGGTGAAGAACAGCAGCCAGTGGTGGTTGGAGGTCGCCATGAAGTGCTCGACGACGTCGTCGCCCTTCAGGGTCGCCCCGCGCACCCCCTTGCCGCCGCGTCGCTGGGTCCGGTAGTTGCTGGCCAGGGTCCGCTTGGCGTAGCCACCGCGGGTGATCGTCACCACGAGGTCCTCGTCGGGGATCAGGTCCTCCATCGAGAGGTCGCCGTCGGCCGCGATGATCTGGGTACGCCGATCGTCGCCGTACTGCTCCACGATGCCGGTGAGCTCCTCGCTCACGATCTGGCGCTGGCGGGCCTCGTTGGCCAAGATGTCCTCGAGGTCGGCGATCAGTCGCTCGAGCTCCTCGAGACGGTCGATGATCTTCTGGCGCTCCAGCGCCGCGAGCCGGCGCAGCTGCATGTCCAGGATCGCGGTCGCCTGGACCTCGTCGATCTCCAGCAGCTCGATCAGCCCGTTGCGCGCGTCCTCGACCTCCGGCGAGCGGCGGATCAGGGCGATCACCTCGTCGAGGGCGTCCAGCGCCTTGACGTAGCCGCGCTGGATGTGGGCCAGCCGCTCGGCCTCGGCGAGACGGAACCGGGTGCGCCGCTGGATGACGTCGATCTGGTGGTCCACCCAGGCGGAGATGAACTGGTCGATCGACAGGGTCCGGGGCACGCCGTCGACCAGCGCCAGCATGTTGGCGCTGAAGTTGGTCTGCAGCTCGGTGTGCTTGAGCAGGTTGTTGAGCACCACCCGAGCCACGGCGTCGCGCTTGAGCACCACCACCAGGCGCTGCCCGGTGCGGCCCGAGGAGTCGTCGCGGACGTCGGCGATGCCCTGCACCTTGCCGGTGTCGGCGAGCTCGGCGATCTTCAGCGCCAGGTTGTCCGGGTTGACCATGTAGGGCAGCTCGCTGATCACCAGGCAGGTGCGGCCCTTGCTGTCCTCGTCGACCTCGATCACCGCCCGCTGGGTGATCGAGCCGCGCCCGGTGCGGTAGGCCTGCTCGATGCCGTCGCGGCCCACGATGATCGCGCCGTTGGGGAAGTCCGGCCCCTTGACCCGCTCGACCAGGGCGTCCTGGAGCTCCTCGCGGGAGGCGTCGGGGTGCTCGAGGGCCCAGAGGGCCCCCTCGGCCACCTCACGCAGGTTGTGCGGCGGGATGTTGGTGGCCATCCCGACCGCGATGCCCGCCGAGCCGTTCACCAGCAGGTTGGGGTAGCGAGCCGGGAGCACCGTCGGCTCCTGGGAGCGACCGTCGTAGTTCGCCTGGAAGTCGACGGTCTCCTGGTCGATGTCGCGCACCATCTCCAGCGCCAGCGGCGCCATCCGGCACTCGGTGTAGCGCATCGCGGCGGCGGAGTCGTTGCCCGGGGAGCCGAAGTTGCCCTGCCCGTGCACCAGCGGCGCCCGCATCACCCACGGCTGGGCCAGGCGCACCAAGGTGTCATAGATCGCCGAGTCGCCGTGCGGGTGGTACTGCCCCATCACGTCACCGACGACGCGCGAGCACTTGGAGTAGCCGCGGTCGGGACGATAGCCCCCGTCGTACATCGCATAGAGCACGCGCCGGTGCACCGGCTTGAGTCCGTCGCGTACGTCGGGCAGCGCCCGACCGACGATGACCGCCATCGCGTAGTCGATGTAGGACTGCTGCATCTCGTCGCGCAGCTCGACCACGCGCACGCGCGGGTTGTCCTCGGGCCCCTCAGGTCCGCCGGGGCCTTCGGTGGTGTTCTCAGTCATGGATCAGAACCTTTTCGGGGATCGGAGTCAGGAGGTGCGAGGTGCGTGCCGCGCGCCGCCTGTCAGATGTCGAGGAAACGGACGTCCTTGGCGTTGCGCTGGATGAACGAGCGGCGCTGCTCGACGTCCTCGCCCATCAGCACCGAGAACATCTCGTCGGCCTGGGCGGCGTCCTCGATGCTGACCTGGAGCATCAGTCGCTGGCTGGGGTCCATCGTGGTCTCCCACAGCTCCTCGGCGTTCATCTCACCGAGGCCCTTGTAGCGCTGCACGGCGTTCTCCTTGGGCAGCTTCTTGCCCTGGGCCAGCCCGTCGCGGGTCAACACGTCGCGTTCGGCGTCGGAGTAGACGAACTCGTGCTCGTGCGGCTTGTTCCAGCGCAGCCGGTAGAGCGGCGGCTGGGCCATGTAGACGTAGCCGTGCTCGATCAGCGGCTTCATGAACCGGAACAGCAGCGTCAGCAGCAGGGTGTTGATGTGGTGGCCGTCGACGTCGGCGTCGGCCATCAGCACGATCTTGTGGTAGCGCAGCTTGTCGAGGGTGAACTCCTCGTGCACGCCGGTGCCGAGCGCGGAGATGATCGCCTGCACCTCCTGGTTGGCCAGCACCTTGTCGATCCGCGCCTTCTCGACGTTGAGGATCTTGCCGCGGATCGGCAGGATCGCCTGGATCCGGGGGTCCCGCCCCTGCCGGGCCGAGCCCCCCGCCGAGTCGCCCTCGACGATGAAGACCTCGCACTCCTCGGGACTGGTGGACTGGCAGTCGCTCAGCTTGCCGGGGAGGCCCCCGCCGCCGAGCAGGCCCTTGCGGGACCGCGCCAGGTCGCGCGCCTTGCGGGCGGCCATCCGGGCCGACGCCGCGGCCTGGGCCTTGCGGACGATGTCCTTGCCCTCGGCGGGGTTCTTCTCCAGCCACTCGCCGAGCTGGTCGTTGACCACCCGCTGGACGAAGCCCTTGGCCTCGGTGTTGCCGAGCTTGGTCTTGGTCTGTCCCTCGAACTGCGGGTCGCCGAGCTTGATCGAGATGATCGCGGTCAGGCCCTCGCGGATGTCGTCACCGGAGACCCGGTCCTCGCGCTTCTTGACCAGGCCCCACTCCTCGCCCCAGTTGTTGACCAGGGAGGTGAGCGCCGCGCGGAACCCCTCCTCGTGGGTGCCGCCCTCGTGGGTGTTGATCGTGTTGGCGAAGGTGTGCACCGACTCGTTGAACGAGGTGTTCCACTGCATCGCCAGCTCGAGGCTCATGTGGCTCTCGGCCGACTCCGGGGTCTCGGCCTCGAAGTTGATGACGCTCGGGTTGGCCTTGTCCTTGCGCCGGTTGAGGTGCTCGACGTAGTCCACGAGCCCGCGGTCGTAGCGGAACCGGCGTTCCATGCCACCGGTGTCGGTGCCGTGCAGGGCGTCGGTGCCGGCGTTGTCGACCTCGTTGGCCACGGTGTCCTCGTGCACCGCCTCGACGATGTCACCGGCACTGGGCCGCTCGTCGCGTACGACGATCTCCAGGCCCTTGTTCAAGAAGGCCATCTCACGGAACCGGTTGGTGATCGTCTCGAAGGAGTAGTTGATCGTCTCGAAGATCTCGTCGTTGGCCCAGAACCGGGTCGTCGTGCCGGTCTCCTCGGTGGGCTCCCCCTTCTGCAGCGGACCCTCGGGGACCCCCATGTTGAACGCCTGGAACCAGGTGTAGCCGTCGCGCTTGATCTCCACCTCGATCCGCTTCGAAAGGGCGTTGACCACCGAGACCCCGACGCCGTGCAGACCGCCGGAGACCTTGTAGCCGCTGCCGCCGAACTTGCCGCCGGCGTGGAGCACGGTGAGCACCACCGTGACCGCGGGCAGCTCCTGGCCCGGAGGGATGTCGACCGGGATGCCCCGGCCGTTGTCGCTGACCTGGATGCCGCCGTCGGGCATCACCGTCACCTCGACGCGGTCGCAGAAGCCGGCCAGGGCCTCGTCGACGGAGTTGTCCACGACCTCCCAGACCAGGTGGTGCAGGCCACGCTCGCCGGTGGAGCCGATGTACATGCCCGGTCGCTTGCGGACCGCCTCGAGCCCTTCGAGCACCTGGATCGCGCTGGCGTCGTAGGAGCCGGCCGCCACCGCGTGCCCCTCGAGGATGCTGGCGGGGACCACGTCGGGAGCCGGGGGAAGATCCGGCGTCCCCGGCTGCTGCTCGGTCTCGGACACGGGGTCGGACGCTGCGGCGGTGGACTCGTCGGCCACGGAGTTCCTCTTCTGCTGTGCGCCCCCGCGCGCAGGCGGGTGGGCGGGTGGTGGTGGCAACACAATGGCCGCCTCTCGCGGGGTCGGCGACCAAGGGTTGAGTCTACCCGTCAGCGGCCCACAATCACGGGTGCTGCCCAGGTTTTGGGGGGTTCCTCGGCGAAAATGCCCTCTCAGAGGCACAGAACCGGCCCCGACAGCCGGTGGCGGGGGTGCGCGCGACTCCCCATACCGTCCCGGGGCGGTTCCGGGCCCCATCTGGCGGTGGCTCAGCCGTAGGTGTCGCGGGGTCCGCGGCCCTTGACCCGCAGCCGTCCCTTGACCCAGGAGGGCGCCCGGGGGCCGGCCACGTCGATGACCCGCACGGTCTCCTCGCCGAGGACCTCGTTGAGGCGACGTACGACGTCGGGGGCCAGCAGCCTCATCTGGGTGGCCCACGCCGTGGAGTCGGTGCGTACGACGAGCCGCCCGTCGGCGTAGGACTCCGGCCGCACGTGCTGGCCGACCTCACGGCCCACGATGGCCTCCCAGCGGGAGAAGACGCCGTGCACCCGCAGCTCGGTCTCCCAGCCCTGGTCGTCGACGAAGCGGCCCAGCGTGGCGTCGATGCTCTGCGGGTCGCGGTCGTCGGGATGGGCACCGCTGCTCCTGCTGGCCGGGCGGCGCCGGCGCACCCCGGGCGCACCCGAGGACGACGCGCGGGGGGTGCGACCGGCGAGACCACGGGCGATGGCGCGGGCCAGGTCCAGCCCCGTGGGCTGGTGCTCCTCCTCCTCGTCGGGGGGCGGGCCCTGCTCGGGACCGTTGCCCTGGTCCTCCTCAGCCATCGTGCACGGCCCCGTCCTCGACCACGAACCGGCGGCCGCGCAGCCCCTCGGGGACGTCCTCGGGCACCGCTGCGGTGACCAGCACCTGCTCGGCACCGGCGACCAGCTCGGCGAGCTGGGCCCGACGACCCGAGTCGAGCTCGGCGAAGACGTCGTCGAGGATCAGCACCGGGTCGTCCCCGGTGGCGCGCAACAGCTCGTAGGAGGCCAGCCGCATGGCCAGGGCGAAGGACCACGACTCCCCGTGGCTGGCGTAGCCCTTGACCGGCATCCCACCCAGTGTGCACAGCAGGTCGTCGCGGTGGGGACCCACCAGGGACACGCCACGGTCGAGCTCGTCGCCGCGGCGGCGCTGCACCTCGGCCAGCACGGCCCGCTCGAGGTCCTCGAGCGACCCGGTCGCCTCGACCGGCTCGAAGCTGGGGCGGTAGGCCACCTGGGCGTCCTCGCGTCCGGCCCCGCGGGCCACTGCCTCGTAGGCCTTGCCCAGCAGCGGGTTCACCTCCTCGGCGAGCCGGGCCCGGGCGGACATGATCTCGGCGCCGAGACGGGCCAGCCGCTCGTCCCAGACCTCCAGGGTGGAGAGCATCGACTCCGCTGCCGCCCCGCCCCGCGTCCGGGCGGTCTTGAGCAGGGTGTTGCGCTGCTTGAGCACCCGGTCGTAGTCACTGCGGGTCCCGGCGTACCGCGCGCCCTGGTGCAGGACCAGCAGGTCGTCGGCGAAGCCGCGGCGCTCGGTCGGGTCGCCCTTGACCAGGGCCAGGTCGTCGGGTGCGAACAGCACCGTGCGGACCAGGCCGAGCAGCTCGCGGGCCCGGGGGAGCTGGCCGCGGTTGATCCGGGCCCGGTTGGACCGGCCCGGGTTGATCTCCACCTCGAGCACCGCGCGGCGCTCGTCGCGCACGACCGCGGCGCGCACCACCGCCTGCTCGGCACCCCGGCGGACCAGGGGCAGGTCGGCTGCGACCCGGTGCGAGCGGAGCCGGGAGAGGTAGTCGATCGCCTCGACGATGTTGGTCTTGCCCTGCCCGTTGCGCCCCACGAAGGAGGTCACGCCCGGCTCGAGGTCGACCTCCAGGCCTGCATAGGAGCGGAAGTCGTGCAGTGAGAGGTGGGCGACGTACAAGCGGCTCGTCTGCTTCGGGGACTACTCGTCGGCCGGTGAGGCGACGTCGTGCGTGGTCGGCGGCGACTCCGCCCTGGTCGCGTGGCCGCCGAACTGCTTGCGCATCGCCGCGACCGCCTTCATCGCCGGGCTGTCGTCCTGGCGGGAGGTGAACCGGGCGAACAGCGAGGCCGCGATGACGTTCATCGGCACCGCGTGGTCGATCGCGGCCTGGACGGTCCAGCGTCCCTCGCCGGAGTCCTCGGCGTAGCCCGCGATCTGGTCGAGGTGGGCGTCGTCCTTGAGGGCGGCGACGAGCAGGTCCAGCAGCCAGGACCGGATCACGGTGCCCTCGCGCCAGGAGTCGAAGACCTCGGTGACGTTGTCGACCAGGTCGACCTTCTCCAGCAGCTCCCAGCCCTCGGCGTAGGACTGCATGATGGCGTACTCGATGCCGTTGTGGACCATCTTGGCGAAGTGGCCGGCGCCGGGCTTCTTGCCGGCGTGGACCATCCCGGACTCACCCGGGGGCTTGAGCGCCTCGAACGCGGGCCGCACCTTCGCGACGTTCTCGTCGGAGCCGCCGTACATCAGCGCGTAGCCGTTCTCCAGCCCCCAGACGCCGCCGGAGACGCCGCAGTCGACGAACCCGACCTTCTTCTGCGCCAGCAGCTCGGCGTTGATCTCGTCATCGGTCCACTTCGAGTTCCCCCCGTCCACCACGAGGTCGCCCTCGCCGAGCAGCTCGCCGAGCGCGCGCACGGTCTCCCGGGTGGCGTCTCCCGAGGGCACCATCACCCAGACCACCTTCGGGTCGTCGGAGGGCAGCTGCTCGACCAGCGCGGCGAGACTGTCGACGTCGGTGACGTCCGGGTTGCGGTCGAACCCCACGACCGTGTGGCCGGCGTTGCGCAGCCGGGTGCGCATGTTGCCGCCCATCTTGCCGAGGCCGACCAGTCCGATCTCCATGGACACGTCCTTTGCTTGCTGACTCGTGGGTGACTCCTGCTGTCTCGCTCCGGGCCTGCCCTCAGGAGAGCAGGCGGCGTGGCATCAGCAGGTAGCGGAAGTCGGAGTCCGCCTCGCCCTCGAGGGAGTCCACCCCCGAGAGTACGACGGGCTTGGAGGCCTGGGTGAAGGCCAGCTCCACGAACGGAGCCTCGATCGCGGTCAGGCCGTCGAGGAGGTACGCCGGGTTGAAGCCGGTGGTGATGTCCTCCCCGGTGACGTGGGCCTCCAGCGACTCGCTGGCCATCGCCTCCTCACCGGAGCCGGCGTCGAGGGTGAGCACGCCCTCGGCGAAGGCGAGCTGCACGGCGGTGTTGCGCTCGGCGACCAGCGAGACGCGCTTGACCGAGTCGACCAGCGCCGCCTTGTCGACGCGGGCGAGGGTCAGGTGCTCGCTGGGGAACAGCGAGCGCACCTTGGGGAAGTCGCCGTCCAGCAGCCGGGTCGTCGTACGCCGCACCCCGCCGCCGGCGGAGCCCTCGAAGCCGATGATCCCCTCCCCGGCACCACCGGCTCCGGGGTTGGACAGTGCGATCGAGATCTCGCTGCCGCCGCCGAGTGCCTTGGCGGTGTCGGCCAGGACCTTGGCCGGCACCAGCGCGGCCGCGTCGATGTCGGGGGCGGTGGGCGACCAGGTCAGCTCGCGCTGGGAGAGGCGGAAGCGGTCGGTGGCCAGCATCGCGATCGAGTCGCCGTCGAGCTCGACCCGCACGCCGGTGAGCACCGGGAGCATGTCGTCGCGGCCGGCGGCCGTGACCGCCTGGGCGACCGCGTGCGCGAACGCCGCACTGCCCACCGTGCCGCGGGTCTCGGGCATCTGCGGCAGCGTCGGGTAGTCCTCGACCGGCATCGTCTGCAGGCTGAACCGCGCCGAGCCGCAGGTCAGGGTCACCTTGGGGCCCTCGATGACCATCTCCACCGGCTTGTTGGGCAGGCTGCGGCAGATGTCGGCGAGCAGGCGGCCCGAGACCAGGGCCCGCCCCTCCTCGGTCACGTCGGCGTTGAGGGTGGCGCGCGCGGAGGTCTCGTAGTCGAAGGTGGACAGTCGCAGGCCCTCGCCCGCGGCGTCGCCGTCGGAGTCCTCGCTCAGGGCGCCCGCCTCGATGAGCAGGCCGGCGAGCACGGGCGCGCTGGGTCGGATGGGGAGCGCGCGGGCCGTCCAGGCGACGGCATCGGCGAGAACGTCGCGTTCGACGCGGAACTTCACAGCTGGTTCCTCTCGATGTGGTGCTCGGTGCAGCCGGGGTGAGCATCCTGCCACGTCCGGCCTCGTCCACACCGCGTGGAATCCCCGGTTGTTGCGCGACGAAGGATCAATTGGGAATTCAGTCGTCGTAGTAGGCGCGGTGGATTGTGTGGATAACCGGCGAAGCCGCAGGTCAGGACACAGAAGTTGGCAGCCGCCGGCTGTGGAGCGCGACATGGTGAACGACAACATCTTGTGGTTCGTGCGAGGTCCTGTGCGGCGCCGGCGCGGCCTGTCCACATGTCCTCCAGACCGAGTCCACGGGAATTGGCGCCGGGTTGCACATCTTGCACCGTTGTCATTCGGGTCCGCACCGGTGCTGGTCGCCTGACCCCGCACACGCGGGCGCGGGCACTCAAGCCTGTTTGGCCTGCTGCTTGATCCGGGTGGTGAGCTCGGTGACCTGGTGGAAGACGTTGCGGCGCTCCGCGAGGTCCTTGCGGATGCGCCGGTCGGCGTTCATCACCGTGGTGTGGTCGCGGCCACCGAACTGCTGGCCGATCTTGGGCAGGGAGAGCTCGGTGAGCTCGCGGCACAGGTACATCGCGATCTGGCGGGCGGTCACCAGGGCCCGGGTGCGGCTGGGGCCGCACAGGTCCTCGATGGAGAACCCGAAGTAGGACGCCGTCTGGGCGATGATCAACCCGGCGGTGACCTCCGGCTCGCCACCCTCGGGGATCAGGTCCTTGAGCACGATCTCGGCCAGCGTCATGTCGACCTCTTGCTGGTTGATGCTGGCGAAGGCGGTCACCCGGATCAGCGCACCTTCGAGCTCGCGGATGTTGGTCTGGATGCGCGAGGCGATGAACTCCAGCACGTCGGCGGGCGCCGAGAGCCGGTCGGCCGCCGCCTTCTTGCGCAGGATCGCGATGCGCGTCTCGAGGTCGGGGGGCTGTACGTCGGTCAGCAGGCCCCACTCGAAGCGGTTGCGCAGCCGGTCCTCGAGCTGGGTCAGGCGCTTGGGCGGCCGGTCGGAGCTGATCACGATCTGCTTGTTGGCGTTGTGCAGCGTGTTGAAGGTGTGGAAGAACTCCTCCTGCGTCTGCTGCTTGCCCTCGAGGAACTGGATGTCGTCGACCAGGAGCACGTCCACGTCTCGGTAGCGGCGCTGCAACGCGGCGGTGTTGGCGTCCTTGATCGCGTTGATGACGTCGTTGGTGAACGCCTCGGAGGAGACGTAGCGGATCTTCGCGCCCGTCCACAGGTTGCGCACGTAGTGCCCGATCGCGTGCAGCAGGTGGGTCTTGCCCAGCCCGGAGTCGCCGTAGACCAGCAGCGGGTTGTAGGCCTTGCCCGGCGCCTCGGCCACCGCCACGGCCGCGGCGTGGGCGAAGCGGTTGGAGGAGCCGATGACGAAGGTCTCGAAGGAGTAGCGCGGGTTCAGCGGGCTGTCCGGGATGCCGGTCGCCAACGAGGCACTGACCGCCTTTGTCGACATGTCGCCATGACGACTTGTCGAGGAGAGGTGTCCGGGTCCGATGCGCGCCGGCTCCGTGCGCGCCGGCTCGGGGTTCGGCGGCGCTGTGCCGGGGGCCGGCTCGTGCGGATCCCGGGCGTGGACCCGGGTGTGGACCTGGGCGTGCTCCCTCGCCTGGGGATCGGGGTGGAGACCGCCGGGAGTCGGCGTTGGTGCCGGGGAGCCGGTCGCGCCCTGGTCGTGCTGCGGGGCCCGGTGGTCGGGCGCGGCGTGGTCGGGCGCGGCGTGGTCGGGCACGGCGTGGTCGGGCGCGGCGACCTCGAGGGTGGGGTCCACGCTGACCGCGAGCCGGACGGGCTTGCCGAGCCGGTCGCTGAGGGTGTCCTCGATGCGGATGCGCAGCCGTCCCTCGAGCTGGTTGCGGGTGAACTCGTTGGGGACCGCGACCACGGCGGTGTTCTCGGCGAGCATCAACGGCCTGCTCGAGGTCAGCCACACCCGGTGGTTCGGGGCGAGGCTGTCGACGACACCGGGCCACAGCGCCTGCAGCCGTCCGGCGGGCTCCCCCTGGGGACCCTCCGCCGGGGTTCCCGGCTCGGCCCCCGGGCCGGCTCCTGGGCTGAGTCCTGGGTTCGAGCCTGTTCCCTGTGCTGCGTCCACGCCCCGTCGCGCTCCCGTCCCTGATTGCTTCCTGCTGCCGGCCCCGGCACGATAGCCCCGGATCTCCACACCTTTGTCCACAGGTTGTGCGATGTTGAAGGAATGTCCCTTCGGCGGCCGCTCGCGACTGACTCCCTCAGCTGACTCCTGCTTGTGCTCCGTGCCCGTCGAATCCCACGCACCGCCGTCGGTTCGGCTGGCCGTCGACCTGTGCCGGACCGGTGTCCGAGGCGGACCCCGGCACGAGGAGGAAGCGCAGAAGGCCCACGAGCGCGGAGGAAACGACCCTGCGATGTGGGAGCTGCCTGGAGCTGGGACGCTAACAACTCCGGGACCTGTGGATCAACCAGTTGTCCACAGGAACAGACCGGTTGTCCCCAGGCTGCGGCGTGTCGCGGCAGGACACGCGGGGCCGGGCGCAGTATCGGCTGGTGCCAGGGCTGGAATTGACCCTGTCCGCGCGCTCCGCGTACCGTTGGCTGGTCTGCACCGGCTCGACCGGTGCCGCATGTCCATGACAGTGCGATCCCGCAGGTCGATTTCATGGGCGTGCGGTGCCAGTTGATACCCGTCCAACTGGCGATGCGTCCCGCACGACCCGACCCGGTGACCGGACTGCCGCACCCAGCCCCTGAGTGGAGTGAAACATCGTGAGCAAGCGCACGTTCCAGCCGAACAACCGTCGTCGCCACAAGACCCACGGTTTCCGCCTGCGCATGCGCACGCGCGCCGGCCGCTCCATCTTGTCCTCCCGTCGTCGCAAGGGCCGCAACCGCCTCGCTGCCTGAGGCCGCAGCAGCAGCCCGGGCGTGCTACCCCCCAGCAACCGACTGACCTCCCCGGTCTTCTTTCGTGAGGTCGTACGCCGTGGCCGTCGCCACGGTGGCCAGCTGATGGTGCTCCACCTGCTGGCCGGCTCGTCGCGCCCGGCGCCGTCCGGGCATCCTGGGCCACGCGTGGGGTTCGTGGTCTCGCGGGCGGTCGGGCCGGCCGTCACCCGCAACCAGGTCAAGCGTCGGCTGCGTCATCTGGTGCGCGGACGGCTGGCGGACTTGCCCCCGGACAGCATGCTGGTGGTCCGGGCCCTGCCCGCCGCTGCCACCGCCTCGTCGGTCGAGCTCGCCGCCGAGCTCGACCGCAGCCTGTCCCGGCTCGGTGCAGAACCTCGCACAGAAGGGAACATCAGCGCGTGAAGTTCCTGTTGATCTCCTTCTTGCGCGGATATCGGTTCCTGATCAGCCCGCTCTACGGGCAGGTATGTCGCTACCACCCCACCTGCTCTGCCTACGCCCTGGAGGCGATCACGGTCCACGGCAGCCTGCGGGGCACCTGGCTCGCCGTACGCCGGGTGCTGCGCTGCCACCCCTGGGCCTTGGGTGGATACGACCCCGTACCACCGCCCTCGAACATGACTCAAGGAGTCTGAGTGTCCTTCTTCGGCCAGATCTTCGGCTTCATCATGCGCCCGCTGTACTTCCTGGTCAGCGCCGTGATGCTGGGGTTCCACTCGGTGTTCGGGTCGGTGTTCGGAGACTCCTCCGGGATCTCGTGGGCGCTGTCGATCGTCGGGCTGACGATCGTCATCCGGGCGCTGCTGATCCCGCTGTTCGTCAAGCAGATCAAGTCCAGCCGCAACATGCAGCTGCTGCAGCCGCGGGTCAAGGAGCTGCAGGCCAAGTACGGCCACGACCGGGAGCGTCTCGCCCAGGAGACGATGAACCTCTACCGGGAGACCAAGACCAACCCGTTCGCCTCCTGCCTGCCACTGATCATCCAGATGCCGATCTTCATCGCGCTGTTCCGGATGATCGACCAGGCGGCCAAGAACGGGCAGGGCCGCGGGCTGCTCTCCGACGGCCAGGCGCAGCTGCTGCGCGACGCCGAGCTGTTCGGCGGCAAGATCTCCTCGACCTTCCTGGACTCCGGCGGCAACATCACCGTGCAGATCATCGCCGCCTGCCTCGTGGTGGCGATGACCGCGACCACGTTCTTGACCCAGCGCCAGCTGATGAGCAAGAACATGCCCGCCGACGCCCTGAGTGGCCCCTACGCCCAGCAGCAGAAGCTGCTGCTCTACGTGCTGCCCCTCGTCTTCGCCGTGGGCGGCATCGCCTTCCCGATCGGCGTGCTGCTCTACTGGACCACCTCCAACCTGTGGACGATGGGCCAGCAGTTCTACGTGATCCGCAACAACCCCGCGCCGAACACCGAGGCCGCGCGGGCCAAGGAGAAGCGCGACGCCGAGAAGCTCGCCCGCAAGGGCGTCTCCGCGGTCGAGGCCTCCTCCGACACCCCCGAGGCGGCACCCGAGCCGCCGCGTCCCGCGCCGCGTCAGCAGCCCAAGAAGCAGTCCCGCTCCCAGCGCAAGAAGGGCGGCGGCAAGCCCCCCGGTGGGCCCGGCGGTCCTTCCGGCGGCGCCTCCGGCGAGCCTTCCGGCGGCGCAGACCCGAACCAGTAACACCACCACGAGCAGAGCTGGAGACATCCCGAGATGAGTGAGTCACCGACCGTGCCAGAGCGCGAGCCCGACAACCAGGCCGACCAGATCCCCGAGGTGCCCGACACCGGAGCGCTCCCCGAGGTGCCCGAGGCACCCGAGGACGCCGTCGACCCCGACGGGGTGGCCACCGCCACCGAGCCCGTCGACCCCGACACCGACGGGGAGGTCGACGACGACACCGACGACGACACCGACGACGACACCGACGGGGACACCGACGGGGACACCGACGGGGAGACGGGTGGGCTGAGCAAGCAGGAGCGCCTGGAGCAGGAGGGTGAGATCGCCGCCGACTACCTCGAGGAGCTGCTCGAGATCGCCGATCTCGACGGCGACCTGGACATGGACGTCGAGGGCGACCGGGCCACCGTCTCCATCGTCGGCGCCGAGCTGCCCGCGCTGGTGGGTCCGCACGGCGAGGTGCTGGAGGCCCTGCAGGAGCTGACCCGGCTGGCGGTCTACCGCGAGACCGGCGATCGCTCCCGGCTGATGCTCGACGTCAGCGGCCACCGCGCCGACCGGCGCACCGCCCTGGAGGAGCAGGCCGCCGAGATCGTCTCCCACGTCAAGGAGTCCGGGGAGCAGGCGTCGCTGGACCCGATGTCGCCCTTCGAGCGCAAGGTCGTCCACGACGTCGTGGCCGCTGCCGGGCTGAAGTCGGAGTCCGAGGGCGCCGAGCCGCGCCGCTACGTCGTGGTGCTGCCGGCATGATCCCGCGTGGGACGCCCGCCGATGGCTGAGGACGTTTCACGTGAAACCGGGGCCGGATCCGAGCCGACACCTCCCGCGCCACCGAGTGCGCGGGAGGTGTTTTCGCGTGCGCTGCCGCTCGCGGAGGCCTACGCCGGCCTGCTCACCCGGGAGGCGACGGTCCGCGGCCTGATCGGTCCCCGCGAGGTTCCCCGCCTCTGGGAGCGGCACCTGCTCAACTGTGCGGTGGTCACCGAGCTGATGCCGGAGGGCAGCACCGTGTGCGACATCGGCAGCGGCGCCGGGCTGCCCGGGCTGGTGCTCGCGATCCGCCGCCCGGATCTCCAGGTGACTTTGGTCGAGCCGTTGCTGCGTCGTACCACGTTTCTGGAGCTCGCCGTGTCCACAATGGACCTGCACAACGTGACCGTCCACCGAGGACGGGCCGAGGAGCTGCACGGTGATCAAGAGTGGGCTGCGGGGTTCGACGTGGTGACCGCACGCGCGGTGGCACCCCTGGACCGGCTCTCGCGCTGGTCGCTGCCGCTGGTGCGTCCGGGCGGGTGGTTCCTGGCGATGAAGGGGGCCTCCGCCCAGGAGGAGCTGGACGGGGCCACCCGGCTGGTGCGCCGTCTCGGCGGGACCGAGGCGGAGGTCACCGAGATCGGCGGCCGCTGGCTCGATCCCCCGGTGCGGGTGGTGCGGGTGCGCAGAGGGCAGGATCCCGCTCCGCGGGGTCGATGAGACGGCAACGGAGGTCCCGATGACGACGGTGAGCGAGCGCGGGCTCGGGTGGGCCCAGCGGGCGCGCCAGAAGTTTTCCACCGGACAGCGGTGGCCGAGTGAGCGTAGGAGTCCACAGGTGACCCCGGGTTTTCCACAAGCAGACCCGGTTTCACGTGAAACCGAGCGCACGGAGCGTGCGCCCATCCAGGCGGAGGCAACCCCAGTGACCACCCCCCCGGCCGGCACGTCGTCCCCACCCGGCTCCCGGGTGCGCACCGCAGCGGAGGTGGCGCAGACCCCGGCGTCCTTCGACGACTCCACCCCGATGGCCCGTGCCGTGGCCCAGCAGCTGCTGGTGCGCCAGGGTCGGCCGCAGTCGGCTCCGCTGCCGCGCCCGGACCGCACGCGGGTGATGGTGGTGGCCAACCAGAAGGGTGGGGTCGGCAAGACGACCACCGCGGTGAACATGGCGGCCGCCCTGGCCCAGCACGACCTGCGGGTGCTGGTGCTCGACCTGGACCCGCAGGGCAACGCCTCCACCGCGCTCTCGGTGGACCATCACCGCGGCACCCCCTCCACCTATGACGTGCTCGTCGACGGGACGCCGCTGGCCGACGTGGTCCAGCCGCACCCGGAGATCGCGAACCTGTTCGTGGCCCCGGCGACCATCGACCTGGCCGGCGCCGAGATCGAGCTGGTGAGCGTGGTGGCGCGGGAGAGCCGGCTCCGCAAGGCGCTGGCAGCCCATCCCCTCGTCGACACCGACCGTGAGGACCGCTACGACTACGTGCTCGTGGACTGCCCGCCGTCCCTGGGCCTGCTCACGTTGAACGCGTTGGTGGCCGGAGCGGAGATGCTGATCCCGATCCAGGCGGAGTACTACGCGCTCGAGGGGCTCGGCCAGCTCCTGGAGACCGTGGAGATGGTCCGGACCCACCTCAACCAGGACCTGCAGGTGAGCACGATCCTGCTCACCATGTACGACTCCCGGACCAACCTGGCCGCCGGGGTGGCCGCCGAGGTGCGCGAGCACTTCTCCAGCCAGGTGCTGCGCACCGCGATCCCGCGCTCGGTGCGGGTCTCCGAGGCGCCCAGCTACGGCCAGAGCGTGATGACCTACGACCCCGGCTCGCCCGGGGCACTCAGCTATCTCGAGGCGGCCCGCGAGCTCGCCCGCCGGGGCTCCGGCGCCACCCACCAGGAAGGATCTCGATGAACCAGTCCCCCCAGCGCCCCGTCCGCAAGGGCCTCGGCCGCGGTCTCGGATCGCTCATCCCCACCGCTCCGCCCGAGCAGCCCTCCGCGCGGGACCACGACGGCGATCACCGGCCGCGACACGCCGCCCACCCCGGAGGTCCCCCGGAGGTCGGGCCGGACGCCGCGGCGCCCGGCGGCGTCGGCACGCTGACGGCCCCGCGACCCGGGGACGTCGCACCGGGCACCCCAGCCGACAGCCCAGCCGACAGCCCAGCCGACAGCCCAGCCGACAGCCCAGCCGACTCCGGGGCCGACTCCGGGTCGGCCCTGGAATCCACCGGGGAGTCCACCGGGGAGTCCACCGGGGACTCCACCGGGGCCTCCACCGGAGAGGCGGGTGCGGCACCGGCGCCGGTGGACGGCGCCTACTTCGCCGAGGTCCCGGTCGGCGCGATCACGCCGAACCCGCGTCAGCCGCGCCAGGTCTTCGAGGAGGAGGCCATGGCCGAGCTGGTGCACTCGGTCTCCGAGATCGGGCTGCTGCAGCCGGTCGTCGTACGCCGCACCGGCGAGTCCTCCTACGAGCTGATCATGGGCGAGCGCCGCTGGCGCGCCACCCAGCAGGCGGGCCACGAGACCATCCCGGCGATCGTGCGTCAGACCGACGACGACGCGATGCTGCGAGACGCGCTGCTGGAGAACCTGCACCGCGCCCAGCTCAACCCGCTGGAGGAGGCCGCGGCCTACCGCCAGCTGCTCGACGACTTCGGGTGCACCCACGACGAGCTCGCGGGGCGGATCGGCCGCAGCCGACCCCAGATCAGCAACACGCTGCGGTTGCTGAACCTGTCTCCTGCCGTCCAGCGTCGCGTGGCGGCGGGCGTGCTCAGCGCAGGACACGCCCGGGCCCTGCTCGGGGTCACCGACGCCGGCGGTCAGGACCGGCTGGCCGGACGGGTGGTCTCCGAGGGCATCTCGGTGCGCGGCCTGGAGGAGCTCGTCGCCGTCGGCGAGCACGGGGAGGACGAGGACCACACCCCGACGGTGCGTGCGCCCCGACCCAGCGCCCCCGGCCTGGAGGAGCTCAACGAGCGACTCAGCGACCGGCTGGACACCCGCGTGAAGGTGTCCCTGGGGCGCACCAAGGGCAAGATCGCCATCGAGTTCGCCTCCCTGACCGACCTGGAGCGGATCGTGGGGATCATCGACCCCCGCAACCGGCAGGACCGGCCGATCTAGCCATCTGACCACATGCCGCCTTGGCGACCAGCCGACATGTCGCTAGGCAGATTTGTCGACAAAGCGTGCCGGTGAGGCAACCTCCGGTCACCCGACCGCCGGGTCGCCGTCCTGGTCGGCCGGCCCCGGCGCACCGCCCTTGCGGGCGGCGCGGCGACGCTTCTCCTCGGCGTCCATCTCGGCCGCCCGCTCCGGAGTGGGCGCCGTGCCGCCCCGGGAGGCCGGCAGCCACCAGGAGCCGGGGGGCTGCTCCGCAGCCGGGTAGGCCGCGATCGCCTCGTCGAGGAGGCCCTGGAGCCGGGCGTGCAGCTCGGCGGTCTCCGCGGCCGGGTCGGCGCCGGTGGGGCGCATCGGCTCGCCGACCCGGATCCCGATCGTCTTGCCCCGCGAGAGGTCCCGGGGATGGTCCTTGGTCATCAGTCGCTGGGTGCCCCACAACGCCACCGGGATCAGGGGAACCCCGGCCTGCGCCGCGATCCGGGTCGCGCCCGACTTCAGCTCCTTGACCTCCAGGGACCGGCTGATCGTGGCCTCGGGGAAGATCCCGACCACCTCCCCGGCCTCGAGGTAGCGCTGCGCCTCCTCCAAGGAGGCGCCGCCGTCCGCGCGATCCACCGAGATGTGGTGCATCGAGCGCATCACCGGGCCACCCACGGGGTGGTCGAAGACCTCCCGCTTGGCCATGAACCGCACCAGGCGCCGGGAGGGATGCGCGGCGAACCCCCCCAGGACGAAGTCGACGTAGGAGACGTGGTTGAAGGCCAGCAGCGCACCGCCGGTGCGTGGCACCCGCTCGGTGCCGGACAGCTGGAAGTGCAGCCCCAGCACCCGGAACAGGCCCTTCGCGGTCACGATGATCGGCGGGTAGCTCAGGTCGCGCATGGCAGTCCTCGTGGGGGAGTCGGACGGAATCGCTCGATCCTGCCACGACCACCCCACGGCTGCCGCGCCCGCTCGGGGTTCCTGCTCTGCGAGACTGTGCGCATGCGACCGATCGTCCAGAGCCGCAAGCTCCAGCACGTCCGCTACGACGTACGCGGTCCGATCCTGGTCGAGGCCCAGCGCCTGGAGGCCGAGGGCCACAAGATCCTCAAGCTGAACATCGGCAACCCCGCACCGTTCGGGTTCGAGGCGCCCGAGGCGATCGTGGCGGACATGGTGCACAACCTGCCCGAGTCGCAGGGCTACTCCGACTCCCAGGGGATCTACTCGGCGCGCACCGCCGTGGCGCAGTACTACCAGTCCCGCGGGCTCACCGAGACAGGAGTCGACGACGTCTTCATCGGCAACGGCGTCTCCGAGCTGATCTCGATGGTGCTCCTGGCGTTCCTCGACGACGGCAACGAGATCCTGGTGCCGGCGCCGGACTACCCGCTGTGGACCGGCGCGGTCTCGCTGTCCGGTGGGACGCCGGTGCACTACCGCTGCGACGAGGAGCAGGGCTGGGACCCCGACCTCGCCGACATCGAGGCCAAGATCACCCCGAACACCAAGGGCCTGGTGATCATCAACCCCAACAACCCCACCGGCGCGGTCTACAGCGAGGGCACCGTCAAGGGGTTGGTGGAGATCGCCCGACGTCACGACCTGGTGGTCTTCAGCGACGAGATCTACGAGAAGATCCTCTTCGACAACGCGGTGCACCACCACACCGCCCGCTACGTCGACTCCGACGTGTTGTGCCTGACCTTCAGTGGCCTCTCCAAGGCCTACCGGGTCTGCGGCTACCGGGCCGGCTGGGTGATGGTCTCGGGTCCCAAGCACCTCGCCGAGGACTTCCTCGAGGGCCTCACCCTGCTGGCCAACATGCGGATGTGCCCCAACGTGCCCGCCCAGCACGCCATCCAGACCGCGCTCGGCGGCTACCAGTCCATCGAGGAGTACATCCACCCCGGTGGGCGGTTCTACGAGCAGAGCAAGACCGCCGCCAAGCTGCTCAACGAGATCCCGGGGGTCAGCTGCGTGGAGCCGCGCGGCGCGCTGTACTGCTTTCCGCGGCTGGACCCGGAGGTCTACCCGATCCGTGACGACGAGCAGTTCGTGATCGACCTGCTGCGGGCCAAGAAGATCCTGGTCACCCACGGCACCGGCTTCAACTGGTTCGAGCCCGACCACTTCCGGCTGGTCACCCTGCCCGACCTGGACACGCTGAGCGAGGCCATCGCCCGCATCGCCGACTTCCTCGCCACCCAGCGCTGAGCGGGCGGTCGTGCCGAAGGCTTCGGTGGCCGGGCGCTGGGAGCCCCGGTGCGGGTGCCGGTGCGGGTGCGGGGTGCGGGGCGCGGACCTAGGATGGGCCCGTGGGACGCAAGACCGAGCGGCTGACCCTGGATCACCTGGCCCAGCTCCCCGGCGGGTGCGGTCAGTGCGTGTTCTGGGAGCTCGACCCGGTGCGCCGAGACGCCGTGCGGGGTCACGAGGCCGAGGAGAAGGCGGCCTGGGTCTCCACCGTCCTTCGTGAGTGGGGTTCGTGCGGTCGGGTGGCCGTGGTCGACGGCGAGGTGGTCGGCCACCTGATCTGGGCGCCGCCGGTGCACGTGCCCTCCGCCGACGGGTTCGCGACCGCCCCGATCAGCACCGACGCGGTCGTGATGACCACCGCGCACGTCGCCCCCGAGCACCGTGGCGGCGGCCTGGGCCGGATGCTGGTCCAGGGCATGGCCAAGGACCTGATCCGCCGACGCGACAGGATCCGGGCCGTGGAGGCGTTCGGCGACACCCGGGGACGCACCGGCCACTGCGTCGTGCCGGCCGACTTCCTGCTGGCCGTCGGCTTCTCCACCCACCGTGCCCACGTGATCAACCCGCGGATGCGGATGGACCTGCGCACCACCCTCTCGCTGCGCGAGGAGCTGGAGAAGGGCTTGGAGACCCTCGTCGGCGCGGTCTCGGGCAAGCGCGCCCGCCCCCCGGTGCCGCAACGGGTCTCTCCCCACGGCGGCACCGGTCGCACCACCCGGCGCTAGCGAGGCGGCCGGCCGACCGGCGTGTCGACCCGCGCCGCAGCGGCCGTGGCGGCGGGATACTGGCCCGGCGGCGTACGACGGAGGTGGCTGGTGGCCGGACCCGGGCAGGCGACACGGCTGCCGGACGACACGATCAAGACCTACCGCTACCTGCGCCTGGCGATGGTGGGCATGCTGATCCTGCTCGGGGCCGGGGTCCTCATCGAGCGGTTCGAGAACCAGGCGGGCTGCTTCCAGCCCTCGATCAGCGACTACTACTACACCCCTGCTCAGGCCGTCTTCGTGGGCACCCTGGTCACCATCGGGGTCTGCATGGTGGTGCTCAAGGGGAGCACCGAGTGGGAGGACATCCTGCTCAACCTCGGCGGGATGCTGGCCCCGGTGGTGGCCTTCGTGCCGACACCGCAGGGCGCCACCTGCTCCTCGGTGCCGCAGGTGGTGCCGGACATCCCCGCCAACGTGGCCAACAACATCCCCGCGCTGTTCGTGGCCGGGCTCGTCGGGGTGGTCGTCGTGGCCGGCCTGACACTGCTCAACCGCGCCACCGCCGCCACCCGGCGGCCCTGGAACCACCGCCAGGTCCTCGGGACCGGCGTCGCGCTGGTGGTGCTGCTCGGCGGGTTCGGCTGGTTCCTCATCGAGCGGGAGAGCTTCATCGCCAACGCGCACTACACCGCGGCGTTCTTGCTGTTCGCTGCGATCGTCGCCGTCGCGGTGATCAACGCCCGCTGGTTCGCCCACCGGCGCACCGGGACGATGGCGGCACGACAGGTGAGCCGCAACCGCTACTTCGTGATCGCGGTGCTGATGGTGGTGCTGCCGGTGCTGGAGTGGCTGGTCTCGCTGGTCATCACCTGGCCACACGTCGCACTGGGGGCCGAGACCACCGAGCTGGTGCTCTTCGCCGGCTTCTGGCTCCTGCAGACCCACGAGCTGTGGCGCCAGGGGGTCCGGGAGCCGTGGCCCGGTCTGTGAGCCCAGCCGGCCGGTGAGCTCCTGCGGCGAAGCCGACGGCCTCGAGCAGGATGGACCCCTGGAAGTGAGGCGGCCTGGAAGTCAGGCGGCCTGGGATCAGGCGCCCTGGAAGGAGTCCCGCAGCTCGCTGACCTGCAGAACACCGGTGTGGGCGTCGGTCTCGGGACTGAGGTAGAAGCGCTGCACCGAGACCACGATGGCCTCGGCCAGGACGTCGCGGAAGTCGGGGTCGCGCAGCCGGGCGTGGTCGCCGCCGTTGGTCAGGTAGCCCGAGTCCAGCCGGATCGCCGGCATCCGGGTGTGCCGCAGGATCTCCCAGGTCTTGGGGTGCGAGCGCAGGTCGACCAGGTCGCTGCGGGCCACGATCTCGCGCTGCACCAGTCCGGCGAAGCGCTCCCCGACCGAGGACCAGGTGTCGCGGTTGGCGTCGCCGAAGAAGTACGTCGCCACGCCGCACGCGTCGGCGTTGGGCGAGGTGTCCAGCGCCAGCGAGACGAACAGGTCGGCGCCCGTGCGGTTGGCGAAGGCCGCCCGCTCGGTCTCCTCACCGGGGGCGTCGGCCCACCGCGGCGTGGTCAGGAACGCCTGCACGCCGATCGCCACCAGCCGCCCCTCGACCCGCTGGGCCAGGTCGTGCAGGATCGCGTCGGAGACCGCCGCGAACTCCGCCGGCAGGCTGTGCCCGCGACCCACGTCGATGACGACGGTCTTGCCGCCCAGGTGGGGGCCGGCCTCGCGGATCCGCTCCTGGGCCCGCAACGCGTTGGGGGCGCCGCCCTTGACCATCGGGCTGAGCCGGGTGAGTGCCTTGAGGGTGGCCGGGCCGCAGGTGCCGTCGGGCGGGATGCCGAAGTTGCGCTGGAACTCCCGCACCCCGGCCTCGGTGTCGGGCCCGAAGTAGCCGTCGAGGCGACCGACGGGGAACCCGAGGTCGAGCAGCCGGCCCTGCAGGGCGTAGACGTCGTCGCCGGCGACCAGGTTGCCCGGCAGGTGGGTCAGGATCCGGTCACCGAGCCGCCAGCGCGCCTCGTCGAGCCGGCGGAAAGTCAGCGGACCCACCACGCCGTCGACGGTCAGGCCGCGCTCCTGCTGGAAGGCACGGACCGCCAGCTCGACGCGGTCGTCGTACACCGGCTCCTCGGCACCGACCCTGCCCGAGGAGTGCTCCGCGGCGTCGCCCAAGTGATCGATCCGCTCCAGCAGACCGATGATCTGGGCGACGGCGGGGCCGGAGTCCCCGTGCCGGAAGACCGCGTTCAAGCAGTGGCCTCTCGTAGGGGAGCCTCAGGCGAGGTAGTCCGAGAGCTCCTTGAGCAGGGCAGCCTTGGGGCGGGCACCCACGATCTGCTTGACGACCTCGCCGTCCTTGTAGACGTTGAGCGTCGGGATCCCGTTGACCCGGTAGGTGGAGGGCGTCACCGGGTTCTCGTCGACGTTCATCTTCACGAAGGTGACCTTCTCGCCGTGCTCGGCCGCCAGCTCATCGAGGATCGGGCCGACCTGGCGGCAGGGGCCGCACCACTCGGCCCAGAAGTCCACCAGCACGGGCTTGTCGGACTTCAAGACCTCGGTCTCGAAGTTGTCGTCGGTGACTGCCGGCAGGTCAGACATGTGTGCTCCTCGTGTGTGGAAAGTCTGGGTGATCTCGGACGTGTGGTGAACACCCTCGCCCCGACAATTCTTCCCGCTCATCCTCCCCTGTGTGTGGCTCAGGTCAAGGGCGGTCTGGGGGGTGAGTTGGGGTGGCAGTTTCACTGGGTCCCCAGTGAAACCGCCACTTCCCGTGCGGTGCAACGCGGGGGAAGTGGCAGTTTCGCAGGGGGAGTACGGCGAGAGCGTGGGCCTCACCGGCACGCCCCGACCCCTGGCCCCGCGCGGGCCCCGCACGGGCCCCGAGGCCCGACGTCGTACGTCGGGTCAGGCGGTCGCCCCGATCGCGGAGGCGGCGCTGGCGTTGTGCTGGAGGTCGGCCAGGAACCGCTCGGCGTCGAGGGCAGCCGCACAGCCGGTGCCCGCAGCGGTGACCGCCTGGCGGTAGTGGTGGTCCACCAGGTCACCGGAGGCGAACACGCCGGGGACGTTGGTGCGGGTGGAGGGCTGGTCGACCAGCACGTAGCCCTCGTCGTCGAGCTTGATCTGTCCGGTGATCAGCTCCGAGCGGGGGTCGTGGCCGATCGCGATGAACAGGCCGGTGGCGTCCAGCTCTCGCGTCTCCCCGGTGACGGTGTCGCGCAGGGTGAGGCCGGTGAGCTTGTCCTCGCCGTGGATGTGCGCGACCTCGGAGTTCCAGGCGAACTCGATCTTCGGGTCGGCGAAGGCACGCTCCTGCATGATCTTGGAGGCGCGCAGCTCGTCGCGGCGGTGGATCAGGGTCACCCGGGAGCCGAACCGCGACAGGAAGGTCGCCTCCTCGATCGCGGAGTCGCCGCCACCGACCACGGCGATGTGCTGGTCGCGGAAGAAGAAGCCGTCGCAGGTCGCACACCAGCTCACCCCGTGCCCGGAGAGGCGGTCCTCGTCGGGCAGCCCCAGCTTGCGGTAGCCCGAGCCCATCGAGAGGATCACCGCGCGGGCGGTGAAGGTGCCCTCGGCGGTGCGCACGGACTTGGTCTCACCGGTGAGGTCCATCTCGACGACGTCGTCGGCCACCAGGTCGGCACCGAAGCGCTCGGCCTGGGCGCGCATCTCGTCCATCAGCGCGGGACCTTGGATCCCGTCGCGGAAGCCGGGGAAGTTCTCCACCTCGGTGGTGTTCATCAGCGCACCTCCCGCGGTCACGGAGCCCTCGAAGACCAGGGGCGCGAGGTTGGCGCGGGCGGCGTACACCGCGGCGGTGTATCCGGCCGGGCCGGAGCCGACGATGATGACCTCGCGGGTCTCCTCGGCCGAGGGACTGGTGTGTTCGCTCACTGCTACTCCTGCGCTACCTGGTTGCGGGTCGCCCGGTGGAGCGGGCGCTGTTGGCGGGTCCGGCTGCCGCGCACGCCTGCTGCGTACGTCGGCGTCTCGACCGGTCAACAGATCCTAGGCACCGGGCATTCCACGGCGAAGCGGGGCACGGCCGGTGGGTCAGGTGAGGGAGACGATGCTGGTGAGGTCGTCGATGGGCAGGTCGGGTGACGCCGCGGCCTCCACGATCATGGTGCGCAGGTCGGCGCGACCCGACTGCACGGTGAGGAAGGCGGTGTCGGAGGCGTCACGTCCCGTGGCGATCCGCACCAGCGACTGCCGCGGGGCCAGCGCGGTGGCGTCGACCACCCGCCACTGCCCGTCGATGGCCGCCTCGACGACCGCGTGGAAGTCCATCGGCGACAGGCCGGGGGCGTAGACGGCGACCAGTCGGGCCGGCACGTTGCGCGCGCGCAGCATGGCGATCACGAGGTGCGCGAAGTCCCGGCACACACCCTGCCGCGCGAGCAGGGTCTGGGTGGCGCCGTCGGTGTGCCGGCTCGCCCCGCTGACGTAGAACAGCTGGGTGCCCACCCACGAGCTGACCGCGTCCAGCAGGTCCTTGCCCTCGAGGGTGGAGAACTCCGCCCACGCTGTCGGGCCGAGCTCGTCGGACTCCGCGTAGCGGCTGGGCCGGCGGTAGACGATGTCGTCGACGGGGTCCACGGTCGCGGCCGGCGCCGTGCCGCTGACCTCGGCGGCATAGCTCAGCCGGAGCCGTCCGGGCGGGGCGGTGCACAGGTGCAGCCGGCCGCCGTCGGTGACGGCGAGCTCCTCGAGGTGCACCGGGTCGCCGTCCACGCTCACGTGCAGCGTCTCGGACTCCAGCGACGGTCCTGCCGCGACGGCCACCGACCAGACCAGCTCGGCCTGCTCCTGCACGTCGAGCACGACCTCGCAGGAGACGGTGCGGGTACGGCGGTGCTCATCGTCTCGGCCAGCCCGGACGGTGGTCTCGTCCCGCGCCGTCGGGGTGCTGGTCGCGTCGGCGGGACCGGCGCCGGAGCCGGGTGCGGGGTTGCCCATGGGTCCAGTCTTACGGGCCGGCACTGGGGCTGGCCAATCCCGGCTCGGTCGCGGTGCCCGTGCCCGGGGCGGCCAGGCTGGCGCTGGCCAGGCGGCGGTCACCGGCGCACGTCCACGCCTCGACCAGCCGGCGCCCGGCCTCGAGGGGGTGGATCAGCAGCACGGCCGGGTGCCCGTCGTAGCGCACGGGGTTGGGTTCGGCCCCGTCGTGGACGGGCGGACCGTCGCACCCGGCGCGGCCCAGGTTGTCCGACGGCGTCGGTGCGTGGGTGTCCTGGTGGGGCGTGCTCTCGAGCCTGGCCTGGGGACTGGGGCGCTCCTCAGGGGTGACCAGGGCGGTGCGCTGTTGCAGCAGCCGGGCGACGTCACCGGCGAAGGAGGCCGCGCTGACCTGGGGCAGACCGGCACCGGTGCCGGAGAGCGCCCGGCTGCGCAGCGAGGAGGACCCGGGACCGGCAGCGGTCGGCGCCCCGGTCGGTGTCCCGGTCGGTGTCTGGTCGGCCTGGACCGTGCCCGGGCCCTCGACGCCGCGGGCGGCGGGTCCCGGCGCCTCGGGCGAGGATCCGCCGAGCAGGCCGAGGCTGGCCGCGGCGGCGCCGGCCCCGCCCAGCACGACCACGGCGGCCGCTGCGGCGGCTGCGCGGGGCGCCCAGCGGCGCCGCCACGGCAGCACCCGGGCACCCGCGACGGCGGGGGGCCCCGCGGCGTCGCGTTCCGCCACCAGCCGGGCCAGGGTGTCCTGCAGGCGGGCGGCGACCTCGGGAGGCATCGGCTCAGGCCCCGGTGTGCCCGGTGTCGCGGGTGTCCCTGGTGTCGCGGGTGTCCCCGGTGTCCCTGGTGTCCCTGGTGTCCCTGGTGTCCCCGGTGTCCCTGGTGGCCCCGGTGTCACGGGCGTCCCCGGGGTGCCGGGCCCACGGCCGAGGTCCGCGAGCAGTGCGCGGATCCGGTCGTCCTGCTCACGGTCCAGGTCGGGATCGCGATCCTCGCTCATGCGTGCTCACCTCCTCGGTGCCTGGGGGACGGCCGGTCGTGCCCGCTGGTGGGCCGGGTGAAGTCCGGTTGGCTGTCCGGCGTCGTGTCCGTCGTCGCGGCCGGGCCACCCGCGGGCGGGTCTCCGGGATGGGACGCGCCGGCCCCCGCGGTGGTTCCCTGCGCGGTGAGGGGTCCGGACGGACGCCCTCCGGACGGGTTCGCTGGCCCCGTGGTGGGCCCCGTGGTGGGCCCCGTGGTGGGCCCCGTCGTGGGTCCCGTGGTGGGTCCCGTGGCGGGCTGGCCGGGCTCGAGGTCGGCCAGCAGCCGCGCCAGCCGGGCCCGCCCCCGGGCACAGCGGCTCTTCACGGTGCCGGTGGGCACCTCGAGCACCTCGGCGGCCTCGGCGACCGGGTAGCCCTCCATGTCGACGAGCACCAGCGCCGCCCTCTGCTCCGGTGGCAGGTCCTCCAGGGCCGCGAGCACACGGCGCCGACGCTCGCCGGCGAGCAGCTGTGCCTCCGGCCCGGGGTCGTGGCCGTGGGCGGTCGCCGAGACCACGGCACCGCGCCGCGCGTGCTCCTCGAGGTCGTCCGGCAACGCCTCGGCGGACCGGACCTTGGCGCGACGCAGCCTGTCGAGGCTGGCGTTGACCACGATGCGGTGCAGCCACGTCGTCACCGCGGCGTCCCCGCGGTAGGACGCGGCCCGGCGGAACGCCGAGATCAGCGCGTCCTGGAGGGCGTCGGCCGCGTCCTCGGGGTTGCCGGTGGTGCGCAGGGCCACGGACCAGAGGCGGTCGCGGTGGCGTGCGAAGAGCTCGGCGAAGGCGTCCGGGTCCCCGGCCACGTGCGCCTCGACCAGGGCGACGTCGTCGCTCTCGTCGAGGGCGGGGCTCACGACCTGACCGAGATGTCGCTGATCTCCCCCCGGAAACCGCCCGAGACCTTGGGCAACCGGGTCAGCCACACCAGCAGGAAGCGGGTCTTGGTGCCACCGTCGAGCTCGATCGTGGACTTCTCCGGCGCGGCGTCCTCGGCGCCGACCTTGTCGAGCTGGTCCAGGGACTTCGGGGCCTCGGTGACGCCCGCAGGTGCGGCGTACACCTCCAGGCTGGTGGGCGCTCCCCCGAGCTGGACCGTGACCGAGGAGACGTCGTGGTCCGCGCCCAGGTCGAGCATCAGCCCGACGCCGTCCTTGAGCCCACCGAGCTCGGGGTTGCCGCGGTAGGTCAGCGTGGTCCAGGAGGTGCTCGGGTCGCCGTCGACGGCGTTGTCGACCTGGCCGGGATGCTCCTTCGGGGGGTCGGCCTGCGGGTCGAAGTCGTCGGCGGCGGCGATCTTCAGCGGGCCGCTGCTCGCTTCGGCGGACTGCGCGGGCTTGTCGGCGCCGAGGGACTGCGGCGTGCCGTCCTGACGGCCCCGGTGGAAGGCGATGGCCATGGCGACCACCAGGACGAGCAGCACGCCGACGACGATCGCGGTCCGCAGCCAACCCCGCCCCTCCTTGCCGGTGTGGACGTCGTTGAGCGCCTCCTCCTCGTCGGTGAAGGGCCAGAATGCCGAGCCGGTGTCGCCGAGCCCGCCCGAGGTGGAGTCCGGGGCCCCCACCGGGTCGTGCCCGGGCGGCGCCGGAGCCTCGGACCGGGAGCTCCCGGTCCCGTCCGGGTCCGTGGCGGTGCCGGAGACCTGCGCCCCGGCCGGGACCCGTCGCTCGGTGGTGGCGAACAGGGGACGCTCGGGCGGGTCCTCGAAGGGCGGTGGCGGCGCGGCCCGCTCCGCGGGGGCGTGCAGGGTCGCGAGTGAGTCCGGACCCGGCGAGACCTCCTGATAGCTCTGGGTCTCCTCGGACGGGTCCTCGGCAGCCGCGACGTCCCGGTCGTCGGGCACCCCTGCGGGCCCTCCGGCAGGGTCACCGGGACCGGACGGCGAGACCGATGCGGTGACCTGGGTCGCCTCCAGGTCGTGGCCGGCGTCCGCGTCGACGTCGGTCCCGGCGCTGGCCGCTGGGGTGGCTTCTGGGGTGGCTTCTGGGGTGCCTTCTGGGTTGGTCTCCGGGTTGGTCTCTGGGTTGGTCTCCGGGTTGGTCTCTGGGTTGGTCTCTGGGTTGGTCTCTGGGCCGGGCGAGGTGCCGGTGGACGCGGCCGCCGCGTCCACGGACGGTTGGGCCAGGTTGGTCATGTCGGCCATGGCGCCGGTGAGCGCGTCGCGGTGCAGGGAGACCGTGGGCTCGGCGTGCATGCCGGCCACGTCGATCGGTGCCGCCAGCCCGGAGTCGCCGAGGTAGTCGGCCAGCGCCGCAGCGATCTCCTGGGCGGTCTCGATCGGCATCGCGTGCTGCGAGCCCTCCTTGTGCAGCACCCGCTCGCAGATGACGTCGAGGGTGCGGGGGACCCCGGCGCGCACCTGGCGTGGACGCAGGGGACGGCGGCCCTCGTGCGGTGCACTCGGTACGGCGGACGGCGCGACCCCGGGCCACTTGCCGGTCAGACCGGCGTAGAGGATGCCGGCCAGGTTGATCACGTCCTGCTCGCGCTCGTCGAGCTCGCCGTAGAGGGTCTCGGCCGTGCGGGTGCTGTGCAGGCTGGCGTCCACGACGTAGCCGATCAGCTTCACCGCGCCCGCGTGGGTCACCATCACCGCCTCCGGGTTCAGCCGGCCGTGCGGCACCCCCTGCGCGTGGCCGGCGGCGATCGAGTCGGCGACCTCCCGGGTCAGCCAGGCGGCCCGGGAGGGGGGCAGCGTGCCCTGCTGCAGCATCAGGTCCAGGGAGACACCCTCGCCCCACTCGTTGACGACCCACGTGATCCCGTCGTCGTCGTCGCAGTCCAGGACGCGCAGCAGGTGCGGGTCGGTCACCGTGGCGGAGACCCGCGCGGCCTCCAGCAGCCCGGGGGCGCGACCGTCCTCGCTGCGCACGGCGTGGATCGCCACGCTGCGGGCCAGCACGGTGTCGGTGGCCCGCCAGAAGCGGGCCCCCTCGGTCTCGGCCAGCAGATCGTCGAGGCGGTAGCGGCCCGCGAGCACGGTGCCGGGTCCGATCGCACCGGTCATCGCGACCCCTGCGGAGGCACGAACGACGCAGGTGCCGTCATCGGGTGGGTCATCGCCTCACTCCCTCACCAGTGACGCGTCGCCGGGCCGACGACGCGGCGCGGGCGCACTCGCCCCGCCTCTCCCGTTGCCCATGGTAGAGCCCGGGCAGGTGCACCCCAGCCGTCGCCGGCCGGGTTCAGCCGCTACGACGGAGACGGCGTGTGACCAGTCTCATGACGTCGGTCACCTCCGAGATCCGCAGCAGCCGCGCGACCCCGAGGTAGACCGCCCCGTAGGCCGCACCCACGACCACCAGGTCGAGCACGGCGTGCCAGGTCCCCGTGCCGGGCACCAGCTCGGCCAGCAGCTCGCGCAGGCCCCAGGCGACACCGGCGCTGAGCGCCACCGCGATCGCCAGCCGGACCAGGAAACGCACCAGTCGCCGTCCGGCCAGCCCGCCGACCGTCCGGGAGAGGAGCGCGTAGGAGGTGACCGCGCCGACCGCGTAGGCGCAGGCGTAGGCGAGCACCAGGCGCGGTGCGGTCTGCGCCGCCGGAGCCCCGCGGGTGAGCAGGACGGCGGCGACGATGTTGGTGGCGGCGATGGCGCACTGGATCCAGAACACCCGCCGGGTCTGCTCGAGGGCGTAGAAGCCGCGCAGCGCCAGGTAGTGGGCGGTGAACAGGACCAGCCCGAGACCGAACAGCGCCAGGGAGGGGGCGAAGTTGCCGTAGTCGGCCGCGGCGCTGCCGTAGCCCCAGATGACGTGCGCGGTGTCGGTCGCCATCACCGCGAACAGTGCGGCCACCGGCACCACGAGGGCGTACGCCGAGCGCAGGGTGCTGGAGACCGAGGCGCCGACCGCTCGCAGGTTGCCCTCCGCGGCGTACCGCGAGAGCAGCGGCAGCATCGCGGTGGCCAGCGAGACGGTGATCACCGAGTGCGGGACCATCGTGAGCAGGAAGGAGTTGGAGTAGATCGTGTAGCCCGTGCCCTCGGTCGAGCTCGACCCACCTGCCGCCGGCCCGACGGTGCCGCTGCTGGCCAGGCGCACGACGACGGTGTAGGCGATCTGGTTGACCACCACGAAGAGGACCGTCCACACGCCCAGCCGCAGGGTGTGGCCCAGCCCGGTGCCGCGGAAGTCGAACCGGGGGCGATAGCTGAACCCGGCGGCCTTGAGGTAGGGGAGCAGCACCAGCAGCTGCACCACGATGCCCAGGGTGGAGCCGATCCCGAGCAGGGCCTCGGCCCCGGTGCCGAAGCCGCCGCTCTTCTCCGCCCCCCGCGCCGGTCCGATGGTCAGCAGGTAGGCGGTCAGCACGCCGACCGAGACCACGTTGTTGGCGATCGGGGCCCACATCATCGGCCCGAAGCGGCCGCGGGCGTTCAGCACCTGCCCGACCAGCACGAACATCCCGTAGAAGAACACCTGCGGCAGGCAGTAGCGCGCGAAGTCGATCACCGACTGGCGCTGCTCGGCGAGGTGCGGGGTGAAGTACTCCGGGTCCAGGAAGAGCCGCATCAGCAGGGGGGCGCCGAGCACGAGCACCAGCGTGACCGCGGCGAGGAACAGCGCGGCGAGGGTCATGATCCGGTTGGTGTAGGCCTCGCCCCCGTCGGGCTCGTTGCGCATGGCCCGGACCAGCTGGGGGACCAGCACCGCGTTGACCACCCCGCCCGCCAACAAGATGTAGAGCATGTTCGGCACGGTGTTGGCGATGTTGAACACATCGGCGTGCAGGCCGACACCGAGGGCGGCGGCGAGCAGGATGCCGCGCACGAAGCCGCTGAGCCGGGAGACGATCGTGCCGGCGGCCATCACCGCGCTCGAGGACAGCAGCGACCCAGATCCGGCCCCAGATCCGGCCCCAGATCCGGCCCCAGATCCGGCCCCGGATCCGGATCCGGCTCCGGCGGGGGACTCGGTCCCGCTCACTCGCCCTCCCGCACGCGCCAGCGGTTGAGCCGGATGCGCAGCACGATCCGGCGCGCGATCATCACGGCGAGCAGGACGCCGCCGGCGATGATGATGTACCAGATCAGCCGGCCGACCTGGCTGGTGCGCAGGCTGAAGGTCAGCGGTGTGCCGGCGTCCTCACCCTGGACGGTGACCGGCGAGAGCCGCACCTCGTGGATCCCCAGCGGGCTGTTCACCTGGAGTCGCAGGGTGGTGCGCTCCCCGGGTTGCATGTCCACCGGGTCTGGGGCCTGCACCTTGACGCCCGGGCTGTCGGTGCGCGCACGGATCCCCACCGTCACCGGTTGGTCGAGCCCGTTGACGAGCGTCACGGTCAGGGAGCCCGAGCCCCCGGAGAGGGTCACGAAATCTGTGCCGGTGACCTTCACCTGCCCCAGCTGGCGCCGGGCGGTCGCATCGAGGGCCAGCACCTGGTCGGCGGCGAGCCGCAGCGTCGGGTGGGCGCTGTAGGAGGAGGCCTGCAGCGCGGCGCCGGTCAGCCGCTGGGTCACCTCGTTGTCGTTCGCGAGCAGGTGCCCGAGGACCGCGCTGGTGCGGGTCAGGATCCGGGTCGCGGCGACGTTGGCCGCGGGCACCTCCTCGGCCAGCTGCTCCGGGCCGTAGGTCAGCGCCCCGTCATAGGTCGTGGTGGCGTCGCGGGCCAGCGGCACCACGGAGAGCCACGGCGCGCGCAGGCCGCCGAAGAAGTCCGCCTGGCGCCACCAGGGGCCCGGGTTCCAGCCGGACGGCAGGTTGAGCACCACCGGGCGGGCCGGCGCGTCGCCGTTGGTCACCTCGAGGGCGGCCTCGGCGAGCAGGCGCTGACGCAGGGCCAGCGGACCGCGGGCCGCTGAGGGGGCCGGGCCGCCGGTGACGGCACGCTCGTCGCTGAGCACGAGGTCCTGTCCCGAGGGCAGCCGGGAGAGGGTCGGCTCGGCGAGCTTGCCGTGGTCGCTGAGGACGAGAAGCGACCCGGGGGCCAGGCGGGAGAGCAGGTCGGGGTCGAAGTAGCCGCGCGGCGGGGCCACCGTCGGCTCCGCGGTGAGTCCTCGCGCCCGCAGGCTGCGGCTGGACAGGTCCTCGGCGCGGCGCAGCAGGAAGGCCCGCCGCCGGGCCAGCGAGGCGACGTCCGGGTCGGCGTACCCCAGCGAGAGCAGCGGGTGCGTGCGGGCCGTGGCCAGGAACCGCTCCAGCACGCTGGTGGCCTGCTGTTGCTGCTCCTCGGTGGGGGTGCCGGAGATGGGCGTGGGACTGGCGCTGGGCGAGGGGCTGCCCTTCGGTGGGGCGCTGCTGGCGTCACCGGGGCTCCCGCTCTCGCCGGAGCGTTCCCCTGGCCCCAGGGAGAGCGGCGGGTTGCCGTGGCCGAAGTCCTCCAGGGCGTCGAGGACTGCCGGGTCCACCAGCCAGGTGAGCGGGTCGGAGCCCGCCGACGCCGCGAAGTCGACCAGCCGGCTCAACCGCCCCTGCGGACCGGTGAGCGTGACCCAGCGGGCCGGGCCGTTCAGGCTGCCGTCGGAGGCGCGGCGGGCACGGGCGCGCAGAGGGAGCACGACCGACACGTCGACGTTGCGCCGCCGGGCCAGCTTGCGCGGGACCAACGGGATGAACGTGCGGGCCCGCCCGTCGGCCCTCAGGTCGCGCCCCTCGCGGTTGCTGCCCAGGGCATGCACGCCGATCCAGTAGACGCCCGGGTCCCCCGAGATGTGCAGCGAGCTGCTCGGCACCCGGATGGTGAACGCCGCCCGTTCACCGGGCTGGAGGTCGCCCACCGAGACGTAGGTTCCGGGGTCGGTGAGGCGCTCGCCGACGGCCGCGCTCGGGTCGGAGCCCGCCGCCTCGGCGAGCCCGTCGCGGGTGGTGATCGGCGAGCGGGAGAGGAACGGGGCGACGTTGATGTCGGTCCACTCCTCGTGGGAGCCGTTGGCCACCACCCCGCTGATCGTGACCGCGCCGCGCTGCGGGATCGTGGACGGGCTCAGCGAGGTCATCACCACCGACAGGGGCGTGGGCTGCGCCTCGTCGGCGGCGCCGGGTCCGCCCGCGGTGGCCGACGCGGAGGTCGGACCGCTCAACGTGCCCGCCAGCAGGGCCGCTGCCGCCACCGCGCGGAGGGTGGTGCGGAGGGGCGTCACGACCGCGATGCTATCCAGCGCGGGGCCTCGAGCCCGGGCGCACCATCCGGGCGCGCCCTGCGGGTCCTGGGTGCGGCGGGTGCGGGCCTAGACTTCTCTCCCGTGTCCGAGGAGCCCCTGCTGATCACCGACGTCCAGGCGCGCGTGGCCACAGCGCTGGCCCGGATCGCGCCCGTGACCGAGGAGCTCGGGCGCCGGTTCACCGCTGCCGGGGAGGAGATCGCGCTGGTCGGCGGGCCGGTGCGTGACGCGATGCTGGGACGCGACCACGTCGATCTCGACTTCACCACCTCCGCCCGGCCGGAGGTCACCGAGCGGCTGGTCCAGGGCTGGGCCGACGCCACCTGGGACATCGGTCGCGCGTTCGGCACGATCGGGTGCCGCCGCGGCGAGTGGCAGGTCGAGATCACGACCTATCGCTCCGAGGCCTACGACCCCGAGAGTCGCAAGCCGGCCGTGCAGTACGGCGACTCGCTGACCGGGGACCTCGCCCGGCGCGACTTCACGGTGAACTCGATGGCGTTCTCGCTGCCCGACCAGCAGCTGGTGGACCCCTTCGGTGGGGTGGTCGACCTCGCCCACCGGCTGCTGCGCACCCCGGGACGGCCCGAGGACTCCTTCTCCGACGACCCGCTGCGGATGATGCGCGCCGCCCGGTTCGCCGCCCAGCTCGGGTTCAGCGTGGACCCCGCGGTGGAGGCGGCGATGACCGACATGGCCGAACGGATCACGATCGTCTCGGCGGAGCGGGTGCGCGACGAGCTGGTCAAGCTGCTCCTCGCCCCGGACCCGGTGCGTGGGCTGCGCCTGATGGTCACCGCCGGGCTGGCCGACCACGTCCTCCCGGAGCTGCCGGCCCTGGCCCTGGAGCGCGACGAGCACCACCGGCACAAGGACGTCTACGAGCACACGCTCACCGTCCTCGAGCAGTCGATCGAGCTCGAGGACCGGTTGGCCGACCTGTCCGGTGGCGGGCCGGACCTGGTCTCCCGGCTGGCCGCCCTGATGCACGACGTGGGCAAGCCGCGGACCCGTCGCTTCGGCGAGAACGGCGTGGTCACCTTCCACCACCACGACGTCGTCGGGGCGAAGCTGACCCGCAGGCGGATGCAGGCGTTGCGGTTCTCCAGGGACCAGATCGAGGCGGTGGCCACCCTGGTGGAGCTGCACCTGCGCTTCCACGGCTACGGCTCGGGGGAGTGGACGGACTCTGCCGTACGCCGCTACGTGCGAGACGCCGGTGACCAGCTCCAGCGGCTGCACGTGCTGACCCGCGCCGACTGCACCACCCGCAACCGGCGCAAGGCAGAGCGTCTGCGACGGACCTACGACGACCTCGAGGCCCGCATCGAGCGACTCGGCGAGGAGGAGGAGCTCGCTGCCCTGCGGCCCGACCTCGACGGCAACCAGATCATGGAGATCCTCGGCATCGGCCCGGGTCGGGCGGTGGGCGAGGCCTACCGGCACCTGCTCGACCTGCGCCTCGACCGTGGTCCGATGAGCGAGGAGGAGGCGACGGCGGCTCTTCTCGCGTGGGCGGACACCCGGTCTACGTCGGACTGACCAGGACCCCGTCCGGAGCGGGGCTGACCCGCCACACCTGGCCGACGCCGGTCACGCTGTGCCCGGGACCGAGGGTGGTGAGCTCGTCGACGGCCACGCCGCGCGGGACGAGCTCCTCGGCGACCGCGGCGATGAGCCGGGTCAGGTTCCCCCACTGGGCGGCGTGCACGTCGACGGCTCCGCCGACCAGGCCGATCCCCTCGACCACGGTCACCGCGTCGAGGTCCTCGCTGCTGTCCTCGGGGCACACCGGCACGCCCTCGATCCGCCAGCCCCCGATGATCGCGGTGGTCGCGGCGATCGCCGCGCCGGCGGAGAAGCCGGCGTAGGGCACTCCCGCGAGGACCAGCTCGCGGATCCGGTCGTAGGACGGGGACAGGGATGCGTGGTACTCCGGCGTGGGGCCGCCACCGACGAGGAGACCGTCGACGCCCTCGAGCACTGCCGGGTCGAGCGAGGTGCCCGCGGCCACCCGCTCGACGACCAGCTCGTGGCCGCCCACGGCGTCGAGGGCGTGGAGGTACCTCTCGTGGTACTCCCGCGAGTCGGCGTCGGTGCCCAGCACCACCAGCAGGATCCGGGGCGTCGCTGCCTCGGTCCGCTCGGCTGCCGCGGCGACGAACCCGCCGAACACGTCCGTCGCGTGCTCCTGGGACCACCCGCCACCGATCAGGAAGACGTTCATGGGCCGAGCCTAGGTCCCGGGCGTACGCCGGGACCGTCTCGCCGTGGGGGGCAGCCGCCGGCGGGCGCCCTGCCGCGAGAGGCAGGATGGCGACATGACGCTGCTGCACGAGCACCTGCCCGGGCTCGCCCTGGCGCACCTGCCGCTGGGCAGGACCCCGACGCCGGTGCGCCGGCTCGACCCACAGCTGGTCGGCGCGGGGGAGGTGTGGCTGAAGGACGAGGGCGCCTTCGGCGAGGGTGGGTGGGGCGGCAACAAGGTCCGCAAGCTGGAGTGGATCATCCCCGAGGCCCAGCGGCGCGGCGTGCGCACCCTGTTCACCGTCGGCGGGATCGGGACGCACTGGGGACTCGCGGCCGCGCTCTACGGTCGCCGGCACGGGCTGCGCACGCTGCTGGGCCTGGTCGAGCAGCCCGTGGACGACCACGTCCGTGAGCAGCTGGCCAGGCTCGAGGCCAGCGGAGCAGAGCTGCACCGCTACCGCGACCCTCGGCGCCTCCGACTGGCGGCCCCGGCCCTGGTGGCCCGCGCCGCTGTGCGCGACCGCCGGCTGCCGTGGTACGTCCCGGCCGGAGGCTCCAACGGCTTCGGGGCCGCGGCCTACGTCGAGACGGCGCTCGAGCTCGCGGGCCAGGTGGCCGCGGGCGAGCTGCCCGAGCCGGCGACCCTGGTCACCGCGGTGGGGTCCGGTGGCACCGCCGCCGGGCTGGCGCTGGGCCTGCGGCTGGCCGGCCTGCGCACCCGTGTCCTCGGGGTGGTCGTCAACGACGCGCTCCCGCTGGACGCGGCGGTGATCGCCGACCTGGCCAACCGGACGGGCGAGCTGCTGCGCCGCCGAGGTGCGCGGCTGGACCTCCCGCCGCTGCGGCCCGGCGATGTGACGATGCGCACGGACTGGCTGGGGGAGACCTACGGCGACCCGACTCCCGCCTCGCTGGCCGCGGTGCGCGCGGCCGAGCGTGACGGACTCCACCTCGAGCCGGTCTACACGGGGAAGTCGCTGGCCGCCATCCGAGACCTGGCGGCCTCGGTCCCCCTGCCAGAACCTATCCTCTGGCTCAACACCCACGGCCCACGCTGAACTGCGGGCCCGCCGAGCCGAGGAGACAGCCAGTGCCCCTGACCGACGTCGCCCCCATCGAGGCCTCGATCGAGATCGCCGTCCCGCCGGCGACCGTCTGGGAGCTGGTCTCCGACCTGAGCAACATGTCCCGGTGGAGCCCGCAGGTGTTCAAGACCTTCGTGCGCGGCGGTGAGACCAGGCGCGGTGCCAAGCTGGTGAACATCAACCGCCGCGGCCTGCTGATGTGGCCGACCCAGGCGATGGTGACCACCTTCGAGCCCCAGCAGAAGATCGCCTTCCGGGTCCGCGACAACTGGACGGTCTGGTCCTTCACCCTGGGGCCCACCGCGGACGGTGGCACCCGCGTGGTGCAGCGGCGCGAGGCCCCGACCGGGATCTCCGACATCTCGGTGCGGCTCACCAAGGCCGTGCTCGGTGGTGTGGAGGGTTTCGCCGCCGAGCTGGAGCGCGGCATGAACCAGACGCTGGCCCGGATCAAGGCGGAGGCGGAGGGCGCCGCCGCGGCCTGAGCCTCACAGGTGGCGCGATCCCCATCGGCGCGCCAGCCAGCCGTCCGCGTCGTGCTCGAGCTCGACGGTCTCGGTGTTGTCCAGGTCGTGCTCCCGGGCCCAGCCAGGGCTGAGGTTGCGCGCCAGGGTGGGCACGGCGATGCCCAGTGCCTGCTGGTGACCCACCACCAGCACCGTCTCCCCGCGGTGCAGGTCGGCGATCTCCTCGAGCTGGTCGGCATGGCGTCGCACGACGTCGTGGCCGGACTCCCCGTCCTCGAAGCAGGTCTCGAGGGTGCCGGCGTACCAGTCCCGGCACACGGGCTCGAAGCGGCCCACGTCGAAGGGCTCTCCCCGCAGCGCGCCGACGTGGACCTCGCGCAGTGCCTTGCGAGCCGTGACGGCCACGGCGAGGCGGGCCGCCACGATCTCGGCGGTCTGCACGGCCCGGGAGGCGTCGCTGCACCACACGGCGGCCAGCCGCCGTCCGCGCAGGAAGTCGGCCAGTGCCTCGGCCTGGGCCCTGCCCGCGGTCGTCAGCGAGCCGCCCTCGTCGGAGAACCGGTCCTCGACGAAGGCGGCCTCCGCGTGGCGTGCGACCACCAGGGTCGCCGGGCAGTGCAGATCGGACATCGAGCTCAGCCCGCCGAGACGTCGGCGTCTGTCCCGGTCCGAGCAGTCACGCCGGAGCCGGAGTCACCTGCTCGCCGTTGAGCCTGCGGAAGGTGTAGGCCGCCGCGATCAGCACGACAGGCGCGGCCACCAGCAGCCCGACGAGGCACAGCACCGCGCCGACGACGAAGGCGACGATGCCCAGCAGGTAGAACACGAGCGTGTCGCCGAGGTGGGAGGTGACGAAGCTGACGCTGGCCTTCATGGCGTCGATGGCCTCCATGTCCTTGTCGACGACGTAGAACATCGTCCAGTTCAGCAAGAAGGCGGCGACGAGGCCGGGCAGGTAGCACAGGAACGACCCCACGGCGGTGATCACCGCGACCAGGACGGCCGCGGTGAGCACCTGCGGCTTGGTCGCCCAGGTGGTCATCTCAGCGATCGAGGCCTGCTTGCCGTCGGCGATGTTGAGGGCGTTCTTGATCAGGCCGGCGCCGAGTGCCTGGGTGATCAGGCTGATCACCAGCCCGCCCAGGGCCGCGCCGAAGAGGCTGGCGAGGAATCCGGGTCCGCACGTGGAGGTCACCTCGGTGCCCAGGATGGATCGGGTGCAGTCGTGGGTGCCGAGCAGCGTGGCCCGCAGGATCACCTGCAAGATGATCTCGAGCACCACGACGACGACGAAGACCAGGAGCACGGGCACCAGCAGGTCCCCCGGCTTGGCCTTGAACTTGTTCCAGCCGTAGGAGAACGCCTCGGTGGGGCTGTAGCCGCCGCCGCCGGGAGGTGCGGGAGGCGGTGGCGGGGCCGCGCCGTAGCCCCCGGGCTGTCCCGGAGGGGGTGGCGGTGCGCTCCCGCCCGGGGGCGGCGGCGGAGGGGTCGATCCGGGACGGTCGTCGGGAGGTGGGGTGCCTTCGCTCATGCCCGCACCTTAGAGACACCTGAGAATGCTTGTCGATGGTCCACGCCAACCCATTTCAGTACCCCGCCCCGCCCCGGGCATGCGTGCCAGGGCCTGTCAGCGCACCACGTCGCCGCGGATGAAGGCCTCCACCGAGGCGTGGCCCTCGTCGTCGGGACGCTGCACCGGCGGGCTCTTCATCAGGTAGGACGAGGCCGACAGGATCGGGCCACCGATGCCGCGGTCCTGGGCGATCTTGGCTGCGCGGATGGCGTCGATGATGATCCCGGCGGAGTTGGGGGAGTCCCAGACCTCGAGCTTGTACTCCAGGTTCAGCGGCACGTCGCCGAAGGCACGCCCCTCGAGCCGCACGTAGGCCCACTTGCGGTCGTCGAGCCACTGCACGTAGTCGGAGGGTCCGATGTGGACGTTGCGTGCCCCGAGGTCGTGGCTGATGTTGGAGGTCACGGCCCGGGTCTTGGATACCTTCTTCGACTCCAGCCGGTCCCGCTCGAGCATGTTCTTGAAGTCCATGTTGCCGCCCACGTTGAGCTGGTAGGTGCGGTCCAGCACCACGCCGCGGTCCTGGAAGAGGCGGGCCATCACGCGGTGGGTGATGGTGGCCCCGACCTGGGACTTGATGTCGTCACCGATGATCGGGACGCCTGCGTCCTCGAACTTCTGCGCCCACACGGGGTCGGAGGCGATGAACACGGGCAGTGCGTTCACGAAGGCCACGCCGGCGTCGATGGCGCACTGCGCGTAGAACTTGTCGGCCTCCTCCGAGCCCACCGGCAGGTAGGAGACCAGCACGTCGGCGCCGGAGTCCTTCAGCGTCGCCACCACGTCGACCGGGTCGGTCTCGGACTCCTCGATGGTCTCGCGGTAGTACTTGCCCAGCCCGTCGAGGGTGTGGCCCCGCTGGACGGTGACGCCGGTGGGCGGCACGTCGCAGATGCGGATGGTGTTGTTCTCGGAGTTGTTGATGGCGTCGGAGAGGTCGAAGCCGACCTTCTTGGCGTCGACGTCGAAGGCCGCCACGAACTCCACGTCGGAGACGTGGTAGTCGCCGAAGGTCACGTGCATCAGACCGGGCACGCTTCCTGCGGGGTCGGCGTCCTTGTAGTACTCGACACCTTGGATCAGGGAGCTGGCACAGTTGCCGACCCCCACGATGGCTACTCGAACCGATGACATGGAATTCCCTCTCTTCACGCTTTGTGCTGGCTGGTGGGTGCTGCTTGGTTGCTGGCCGGTTGCCGACGGCCCGAGCGCTTGCGGCCTGCGGGGGCCTCGCCGGTCGAGCCGGTGTCGGGGTTGCCCGGCTGGTCCGGCGACCGGGACGGGGCGCCGCCCGACCGGTGGTCCGGGCCCGCGCGCTCGGCGGCGATCAGGTCGGTCAGCCAGCGCACCTCGCGCTCGACGGACTCGATGGCGTGGCGCTGCAGCTCGCTGACGTAGCGGTCGGTGCCGGCGGGGCCGCGGCTGGTGCGCGCCCGGTCGAGCCGCTCCTGGAGGCGGGAGCGTCGCCCCTCGAGGATGCGCAGCCGCACCTCGGAGTCGGTGCGCGAGAAGAACGCGAACCGCATGTTGAAGTCCTCGTCCTCCCACGCCGAGGGGCCGACGTCGGTGATCTTGCCGGCGAAGTACTCGGTGCCGGCGGGGGTGATCTGGTAGACGATGCGCTGGCGTCGGGAGACCCCTGGCGAGGCGGTCGCGACCTCGGTGACGAGTCCGGCGCGCAGCATCCGCTTCAGGGCGGGGTAGAGAGAGCCGTAGGAGAGCAGCCGGGTCCAGCCGAGCAGGAGGTTCAGCCGCTTGCGCAGCTCGTAGCCGTGCAGCGGGGAGTCGTGCAGCAGTCCCAGGACTGCCAGCTCCAGGGTCGCCCCCTTGCTTGCCACGGGTCTCGCCTGCCTTTGCTCTGATCGGGTCCGCCGGTGCGGGTCGGCTATCGGCCTAATCTATCGCATCGATATATCGAGGGCCAATCACCGTGCGGGCCGCGAGCAGCCGAACCCGACCCTCTCGCGAACCCCGTACCCTTCGGGTTGACCACCTCGGCGATGCGAAAGAGTGATCAGTGAGCGGCAACCGCAGCAGCGACTCGCCTCGGAAGCGGGCGACCTCGGGAGCGGGCAAGGGCGCCGCGAAGGGCTCGGGCAAGGGCGCCGCGAAGGGCTCAAGGGCTCGGGCAAGGGCGCCGCCGCCACGAAGGGCCACCCGCGGCTGCGGGCGGTGCTGAAGTGGACGGCCGTCACCGCACTCGTCGGGATCCTGGTGCTGATCGGGATCTTCTACTTCGCCTACAAGAACACCACGATCCCCGACGCCAACAAGGCCTTCGAGGCGCAGTCCACCTACATCACCTACTCCGGCGGCAAGGCCAGGATCGGCCGGTTCTCCGAGCAGAACCGCGAGTCGATCCCGCTGGCCGACATCCCGCAGGACATGCAGAACGCCGCGATCGCCGCCGAGGACCGCACCTTCTACACCAACAAGGGCATCGACCCCAAGGGCATCATCCGGGCCGCGTTCTCCAACGCCCAGGGCAACGCCACCCAGGGCGCCTCCACGATCACCCAGCAGTACGTCAAGATCCTCTACCTCAGCCAGGAGCGCACCCTCTCCCGCAAGATCAAGGAGGCGTTCTTGTCGCTGAAGGTGCAGCAGGAGCAGTCCAAGGAGGCGATCCTCGAGGGCTACCTGAACACGATCTACTTCGGGCGGGGCGCCTATGGCGTCCAGGCGGCCTCCAACGCCTACTTCGGTGAGCCGGCCACCAAGCTGAACGTCCCGCAGTCGGCCATGCTGGCGGCCATCTTGAACTCCCCCAACTACCTCAGCCCCGACCGGGGCGCGAAGGGTCGCGACGCTCTGCTCAAGCGCTACGACTACGTGCTGCGCGGCATGGTCTCGATGGGCAACCTCGACTCCGGCGAGGCCGAGAAGTACCTCGACAAGCTGCCCAAGCTGGCCAAGCCGAAGACCGACAACCGGCTGGGTGGCCAACGCGGCTTCATGCTGAAGATGGTCAAGGACGAGCTGCACCGGGTCGGCTTCGACGACGCCCAGATCGAGACAGGTGGCCTGCGCGTGCAGACCACGTTCACCAGGAAGGGGATGAGGGCGGCCAAGAAGGCGGTCCTCTCGGAGCGGCCGCAGGGCCTGAAGAAGCTGCACGTCGCGACCGCGTCGGTGGACGTGAAGACCGGGGCGCTGATCGGCTTCTACGCCGGCCAGGACTACCTCAAGAGCCAGCTGAACTGGGCCGCGCTGGGCGGCTCGCCCGGCTCGGCGTTCAAGCCGTTCGCGCTCTCGGCGGGACTCAAGGCCGGGTTCAGCCTCAAGGACACCTTCCAGGGCAACTCGCCCTACACCTATCCCGGCGGGTCCACCGTGGTGAACGAGGGACCCGGCGACGGCAACGACTACGGCGCCGCGATCAGCCTGCTGACCGCGACCGAGGAGTCGGTGAACACGGCGTACGCCGACCTGACCCAGTCGATCCCCGACGGCCCCGACAAGATCCTGGAGATGGCCGTGGACATGGGGATCCCCCGCAAGAGCCCGGGGTTGGAGCCCAACTCGGGGATCGCGCTCGGCTCGGCGACGATCAGTCCCATCAACATGGCCAATGCCTACGCCACCATCGCCAACGGTGGCGTCCACCACGACTGGTTCACGGTGAAGAAGGTGACCCGGGCCTCGGACCACAAGGTGTTGTGGAAGGCGCCGCGGAAGACCAACCGGGTGCTCTCCAAGGACATCTCCAGCGACGTCAGCTACGCCTTGCAGCAGGTGGTGCAGCAGGGCACCGGCGCCAACGCCCAGGCCCTGGGCCGGCCCGCCGCCGGCAAGACCGGCACTGCCACCAACGACAAGGGGGACGTGTCCTCGTCGTGGTTCGTGGGCTACACCCCGCAGGTCGCGACCGCGGTGATGTATGTGCGCGGCAAGGGCAACGAGGCGCTCAACGGGTTCCTGCCGAGCTACTTCGGGGCGAACTTCCCGACCTTCACCTGGCGCGCGGTGATGAAGTCGCTGCTCGAGGGCACCGACGTCCAGGACTTCCCGCCCCCGGCCAACGTCGACGGCAACGCCCCCGTCACCGGGCACGCGCCGTACACACCGCCGCCGAAGCCGTCGCCGACCCCGGACAAGAAGAAGAAGAAGAAGGGCAAGCCCAAGCCCAAGCCCACCAAGACGGCCTCGCCCGCTCCGCCGGCGCCGACCAAGCCCACCAAGCCCACCAAGCCGAGCAGCCCCTCACCGACGGCACCGCCGAGCGACGGCGCCGGCGGCCGGGGCGGCGGCAACGGCGGAGGCAAGACGTGCGGATCGACTGACCCGACCTGCCGCCCGTGAGGCCACCGGACGCGCACCCAGCCTCCTCGCCGGACGCGGTGGTCGCGCCGTCCCTCGCCGACCCGGTCGCCCGCTCGCTCAGTGAGGTGGTCGGCGGTCCCGTCGGCCGCCACGCCCGGCCGCACCGGTGGTGGGTCCCGGTGCGGGTGCTGCTCGCCCTGTTCGCCGTGGGCTTCGCCCTGAGCGTGGTGCAGCACCAGCCGTGCCTGAAGACCGACTGGTCCAGCGACCAGGCCCGCTACGGCAAGATGTGCTACTCCGACATCCCCTACCTCTACACCGCGCGCGGTTTCGCCGAGGGGCGGTGGCCCTACGCCGACGACGGCGACCGCTACCAGGCGATGGAGTACCCGGTGGGCATCGCCTACCTGGCGTGGGTCGCCGCCGAGGTCACCCAGGCCGGCCCGTCGGGCCCCTCGAGGGCCGAGCGACGCGCCGTCGGCCCGGACCGGCTGCGCTCGCTGCCGGGCATGGCCGCGGAGGTGAACACCTACTTCCTGGTGACCGCGCTGTTCCTGGGTGGCTTCGGTCTGCTGGCGACGTGGTTCCTGGCCGGGGTGCACCCGGGGCGCCCGTGGGACGCGCTGCCCTTCGTGCTCTCCCCGAGCCTGCTGGCCACGGGACTGATCAACTGGGACCTGATGGCGGTGGCGTTCGTCGCGGGGGCCCTGTGGGCCTGGGCCAGAGACCGTCCGGTGCTCACCGGGGTGCTGATCGGGCTGGGCACCGCCGCGAAGCTCTACCCACTCTTCCTGCTCGGGCCGTTGCTCGTGGTCGCGTGGCGTCGCGGGGAGCCGGCTAGCTTCGCGAGGGTCGCCGCGGCCGCGGCCGCCGCGTGGCTGGCGGTCGACCTGCCCGCGTGGCTGACCGCCCCGGACCGGTGGCAGGCGTTCTGGCGGTTCAACGCCGACCGGGGGGCGGACCTCGGGTCGGTGTGGCTGAGCCTGGACCATGCCGGCCACTCGTTCTCCGCCGGGACGATCAACACCTGGTCGTGGGTCCTCTTCGGGGCCGTGTGCGTGGCCGTGGCGCTGCTCGGGCTGCGCGCGCGGCGTACCCCCCGGGTGGCGCAGCTGGGGTTCCTCGTGGTGGCCGGGTTCCTGCTGGTCAACAAGGTGTACTCGCCGCAGTACGTGCTGTGGCTGCTGCCCCTCGCGGTGCTGGCCCGCCCACGCTGGCGTGACCTGCTCGTCTGGCAGGCCGGCGAGCTGGTCTACCTGGTGGCCGTGTGGACCTATCTGGGTGGCTGGCTCGAGGGGGCCGTGGGAGGGGGGTCACCCGTCTACGACCTCGCCATCTGGGTGCGGGTGGCCGCCGAGCTCTACCTCGTGGCGGTGGTGGTCCGTGACGTGGTGCTGCCCCGCTACGACCCGGTCCGCTCAGCTGATCTCGACGGCGTCGAAGGTCGTCGCGGTGTAGCGCACCCGCACGCCCACCTCCTCGCCCACGGCGGGGACGGGTGAGCCGGCCGGGAGGAAGAGCATCGAGGCCTGCATGTGCGGCGGCTCGGCGAAGAGCCGCTGCTTGCCGCCCACGGTGTACGGCGAGCGCACGAACCCGGCCGCATCCAGACCACCGCGCGCGATCGAGGCGGCCCGGGCCTTGAGGGTGGCCTCCCCGGTCGGCGCCTCGAGGCCGATGCCGTGCGCGGTACCGCCCGCGACGACCAGGATCGTGCCCGCCCGCGGGGCCGACCGGCCGCGGTAGCCGTAGGTGTCGCCGCGCTCCACCTGGTGGGAGTCCAGCACCGTCGCCCGGACCGAGAGCGCGCCGCGGTCACCGAGCCAGAGTGCGGTGCCGATGCGGGGCCGGAAGACGAAGTCGGGGTACTTCATCGCCAGGATCTCCAGCACCGCGTCGGTGAGGTGGGAGACCCAGACGGTGTGTCCGCCGTCGCCCGGGGGCCGGTCGAGCCGGTCGAGCCCCGCGGCGACCACGTCGGTCATCAGCCGCTCGACCTCGCTGAGGTGGCTGGTACCGCCGGCCCTCGGCGCGAGCGGAAGGTGCAGCGCGGTGCCGAGGACGCTCACGCCCCCCCTGGTCGCGACCGTGCGCGCGGCCTCGCGCAGCTCCCGGGCGGTGAACCCGTGGCGGCGCATGGAGGTCATCCGCTCCAGGACCACCCGCGGCCGGGTGCCCGACTCACGCCCGAGGCGCAGCAGTGCGTCGAGGTCCTCGAGCCGGCCGACGGTGTGGATCACCCGCGGGTCCAGCGGAGCCGGGTGGAAGGGCCGCCAGGGCGTGAGCACCAGCAGCGACCCGTCGTAGCGCCGGTCGACCTCGGGCAGCTCCTCGTAGGTGCCCACGGCCAGGGTGTCCACGCCGAGCCACCCTGCCTTGCGGGCGAGGCGGTGCAGGCCGAAGCCGTAGCCGTTGCCCTTGGCGACCGGGACCAGCGCCGGGTGCCGGGCGAGGACGTCGCGCAGGTGCGCGCGCCAACGCTCGCCCTCGACGCGGAGGGTCAGCGACATCGCGCTACCCCCGTCGCCTCATGTAGAGGTCGAAGGCGGCGTAGAGGAACCGGTTGATCGGCAGGTCCCACTCTCCGGCGTACTCGACCGCCTCGCCGCCGGTGCCGACCTTGAACTGGATCAGGCCGACGTGGCTGTCCTCCGCGTCCAGGGTGTCGGTGATGCCGCGCAGGTCGTAGACGTGGGCGCCGGCGGCCAGGGAGTCGCGGATCATCGCCCACTGCGCGGCGTTGGAGCCGCGGACCTCCCGCTTCTCGGTGGAGGAGGCGCCGTAGGAGTACCACGTGTGGGCGCCGACGCGGATCCAGATCGTGGCGGCGACCAGGTCTCCCTCGTGACGGGCGAGGTAGAGGCGGATCTCGACGGGGCCGGGGGTGCCGCCGTCGGCACCCTGACCGCCCAGCGACTCGAACATCGTCTCGAAGTAGCCCAGCGGCCGCGGGGTGAAGTGGTCGCGCTCGGCGGTGTGCACGTAGAGGTCGTGGAAGGCCTTGAGGTCGGTCGCACTGGTGCTGGTCGAGACCTCCACCCCCTGCTTGGCGGCCTTCTTGATGTTGCGGCGCCACTGCTGGTTCATCCCCTTGAGCACGTCGTCCTCGGTGCGTGGCTCACCGTCGGGTCCGACGAGCGGGATCCAGAAGTTGTACTGCGGCTGGCCGGCTGCGAAGCCACCGTGCGCCGACTGCGCGCGCCAGCCTGCCTCCCGCAGCTGGGAGACCACCGCCGCCCCCGTCCGATCGCGGTCCTCGGGAGGCAGCGCGGTCAGCGAACCGACGCTGTCCTCGGCGATGCCCTGCTTGACCTGGGCGGCGCTCCAGCGTCGGGTGACCACGGGCGGCCCGATGCGCACGCCGAAGGCCCCACGGTCCTTCAGGTGGGCGGTCATCGCGTCCAGGCAGGAGCCGAGGTGTTCGCCGGACCAGTCCAGGAGCGGCCCCTCGGGCAGGTAGGCCAGATAGCGCCGGACCCGCGGCAGCTTGCGGTAGAGCACCAGGGCGGCTCCCACGACCTCGTCCTCCCCGGCACCGGCAGCGGTCCGGAACCAGCCGATCGACTCGGCCCGCCACTCGGGCTTGACCGCCGCCCAGCCCGGGGTCTGCAGGAAGCTGGCCGAGCCACCCGGGGAGTCGGTCACCCGCCGGAGGAAGGCGAGATGCTCCTCGGCGGAGATCGTGCGCACGGTCACGGCAGGGGAGGTCACGTGGTGAGCCTAACCGGAGCGCGGCACCCGGGATCTGGTCCACGTCCGGGGCGGTCGGGTCGTGGTCAGCGAGCCTCGGAGAGGCTCACACCCCGTGCTCGCGCAGCCACGCGAAGTCCGCGCGGTGCTCCTCCGGGCCACCAGGGGTCTCGCAGACGACGGGGGCGCCCGCGTCACGCACCACGCCGGCGAAGTCGTGGGCGTCGAGCCGGCCCGCGCCGAAGTTGGCGTGCCGGTCGGCGCCGGAGCCGAAGGCGTCCCGGCTGTCGTTGGCATGGACGAGGTCGATCCGCCCGGTGATGGCGCGCACCTTCTCGACCGCGGTGGGCAGCTCGATGCCGCCCGCCCAGGCGTGGCAGGTGTCGAGGCAGAAGCCGACCTGCTCGAAGCCCTCGGCACGGGAGACCGCGTCCCACACCCCGGCGATGCGGTCGAGGTGGCGCGCCATCGCGTTCTCCCCGCCCGCCGTGTTCTCGATCAGCAGCGGGACCTTCACCTCGGTGGCCTCGATCGCCTTGCGCCAGTTGTCGAAGCCCTGCGCGGGGTCGTCGGCCTTGTTCACGTGGCCCCCGTGGACGATCAGCCCCTTCGCGCCGATCGCCGCGGCGGCGTCCATGTGCTGCTGGAGCAGCTTGCGGCTCGGGATCCGGATGCGGTTGTTGGTGGTGGCCACGTTGACGATGTAGGGGGCGTGCACGTAGAGGTCGACCCCGGCCGCGGCGGCGTCCGCGCGCAGGCCCTCGGCGCCTCCGGCGTAGCGGATCTCCGGGCCCTGGTAGCCCTGCGGGTCGCCGAGGAAGAACTGCACCAGCGTGGTCTCGCGCGCCCGCGCCTCGGCGACCGGGTCGGTCTGGTCGACGTGGGCCCCGACGGCGATGGTGCTGGCACTCATGGGGCCACCCTAGGTCGACCCCCGGACGCTCGCCGACCCCGCTCACCGGTGCGGACGGCCGGCCGGCGTACCGGCGCCCACCGGTCTGTGGACGACGATTTCGCGTGAGCCACGCGCCGTTGGTAGCCTTGCGCGTCGCGCTCCCCCGATGGGAGTCGTGGCACACGCACAGCCCTCCTGCCACGGAAACGCCGTGGCCGCCCGAGTCCGAAGGAGGTGGAGAACGCTATGCGTACCTATGAACTCATGGTCATCCTCGATCCCAACCTCGAGGAGCGCACGGTCCAGCCGTCGCTCGACACGTACCTCAACGTCGTTCGCAACGACGGAGGCAGCATCGACGACGTCGAGATCTGGGGCCGGCGCCGTCTCGCCTACGAGATCGACAAGAACGCCGAAGGCATCTACGCCGTGGTGTCGCTGCAGGCCGAGCCTGCGACCGTCAAGGAGCTCGACCGTCAGCTCACCCTGAACGAGTCGGTGCTGCGCACCAAGGTCATCCGGCCCGACGCCCGCTGACCGCGACGGCGTCCACCCAGGCAGCACCACCCAGGCAGCACCACCCAGGCAGCACCACCCAGGCAGCACCATCCAGGGAGATCCACATGGCAGGCGAGACAGTCATCACCGTCGTCGGCAACCTCGTCGACGACCCCGAGCTCCGCTTCACCCCCTCGGGGGCGGCGGTGGCCAACTTCCGGATCGCGTCCACGCCGCGCTTCTTCGACAAGCAGTCCAACGAGTGGAAGGACGGCGACGCGCTGTTCCTGTCCTGCTCGGTGTGGCGTCAGGCCGCGGAGAACGTCGCGGAGTCCCTGCAGAAGGGGATGCGCGTCGTGGTCCAGGGGCGGCTCAAGCAGCGCTCCTACGAGACCCGTGAGGGTGAGAAGCGCACCGTCGTGGAGCTCGACGTCGAGGAGGTCGGGCCCAGCCTGAAGTACGCCACCGCCAAGGTCGCGCGCGTCCAGCGCGGCGGCGGGGGCGGCGGCTACAGCAGCCAGGGCGGCGGCGACGACCCGTGGGCCAGCAGCCCGGCCCAGGGCGGCCAGCCCCAGGGTCAGCCCCAGGGTCAGCCCCAGGGCCAGCCGCAGGCCGGCGGCTCGTGGGGTGGCCAGCAGGGCGGCCAGCCGCAGGGTCAGCCGCAGAACGACCCGTGGGCGGGCGGCTCCGACGAGCCCCCGTTCTGAGTCGAGGGCTTCGCCCACCACAACTGAACAGTCCACCCGAAGACCATTCCGGCCGCACGGCCGGGCTCACGAAGGAGAGCACCACAATGGCGAAGGCAGTGATCCGCAAGCCGAAGAAGAAGGTTTGCCAGTTCTGCAAGGAGAAGGTGTCCTACGTCGACTACAAGGACACCAACCTGCTGCGCAAGTTCATCTCCGACCGCGGCAAGATCCGCGCGCGTCGGGTGACCGGCAACTGCGTCCAGCACCAGCGCGACGTGGCCACGGCCGTGAAGAACGCCCGTGAGGTCGCGCTGCTGCCCTACACGTCCACGGCTCGCTGAGAGGAGACCACCTGATGAAGATCATCCTGACCCAGGAGGTCACCGGGCTCGGTGGCGCCGGTGACGTGGTCGAGGTCAAGGACGGCTACGGCCGCAACTACCTCATCCCGCGCGGCCTCGGCATCCGCTGGACCCGTGGCGGCGAGAAGACCATCGAGTCGATCAAGAAGTCGCGCGACGCCCGCTCGGTGCGCGACGCCGACCATGCCGCCGAGGTGAAGGCCACCCTGGAGGCCTCGACCTTCAGCGTCCGCGTCCGCGCCGGCGAGAGCGGTCGCCTCTTCGGCGCCGTCACCCCCGCCGACATCGCCACCGCCATCACCGAGGGGGGCGGCGAGGTCGACAAGCGCACCATCGTCGTCGGCAACCCGATCAAGTCCCTCGGCGCCCACACCGTCACCGTCAAGGTCCACGACGACGTCGAGGCCCAGGTAAGCCTCAACGTGGTCTCGGACTGAGGCTTGGCAGTTTCACTGGGTACCCAGTGAAACCGCCACTTCCCCACCGTTGCAACGCACGGGAAGTGGCAGTTTCGTACGGGCAGCGCGCAGGCCGTCCCCCTCAGGTCGAGGGTGGGCGGCCTTCGTGCTCCCCGGGGTCGGTGTCCGCACCCGAGCGCGATTCGGGGCGGATCTCCAGGGGGCCGGGACCGGCGAGCCACTCGCGGCGGTGCACGCGGAACAGGTAGTAGATGAAGGTCACGCCGACGAGGTACTGCACCAGCTGGGTCGGCGCCACGAGCTGCTGGAGGCCGCCGCCCAGCGCCAGCACGGGGAGTACGCCGACCAGGGCGAACCCCCAGACCAGCAGCCCGAACCGCTTCGCGACGTATCCGTCCGGGGGCATCTGGTTGGCTCCGCGGACCCCGATCTCTCGGGCGAGGAGCAGGCCGAACCCGATCTGGGGGAGGGCAGCGAACCACTCGCCGGAGGCGTCGAGACGGTGCGCCAGCTGCGGGAACCACAGCGGCACACTGACCACCCCGGCGAGCACCGCCAGCCAGCGGCTGGTGGCGAAGGTGTCGTCGAACCGGGCGAGCTGATGGGTGCCGAGCACCACCAGCACCCAGCCGACGGGATCGGCCAGCGCGTCGTAGTGCTCCCACGCGGGGGAGGGATGGGCGGGGAAGTAGGCGTACGCCAGCACGATCACCAGGCCCATGGCGATCTTCTGCAGCGGCGACATGGCGCCAGCGTAGGCTGCCGCTTCGCGAGGTCGGCGGGTGTGCCGCTCGTCCCGGGGTCCGGCGGCTCACCTCCACGGCGACGCCGCCGAGTCGGGCACCCGGCCCGTGAGCCCTCAGCCGCCCAGGCGCATCCAGCTGCCCGTGCGGGCGCGAAGCAGCAGCGTGACCGCGCGGGCACCCATGAAGAACACCGCGAACGCGACCCACAGCCAGACCAGGCCCTGCGCGCCGGCCAGCCAGGCCGCTGGGACGAACAGCGCCAGGCTGGCCAGCTGGGCCCAGGCGAGGTAGACCGCGTCCCCGGCCCCGATCAACACCCCGTCGAGGACGAAGACGATGCCGGCCAGGGGCTGCGCCGCGGCGGCGACGAGCAGCACCGGCACGAGCAGGTCGAGCACCGCCGGGTCGTTGCTGAACAGCCGGCCGAGGATCGGGGAGCAGGCTGCCAGCGCGGCCCCCGTGATGATCCCGCTCAGCCAGCCCCACCGCTCCATCCGGCCGGTGACCTCCCGGGTCCCCGCCGCGTCGCCCGCGCCGAGGTAGCGCCCGGTGATCGCCTGCGCGGCGATCGCGACGGCGTCGAGCGCGAAGGCCAGGAACGTCCAGATCGTCAGGGCGAGCTGCATCGTGGCCAGCTCGGCCTCGCCGCGCCGCGCGGCGGTGTAGGTCATCATCAGCAGGGAGGCGCGCAGCAGCAGCGTGCGCACGATCAGTGGTACGCCGGCGCGACCCGCCTGCTGGATGCCGGGCAGGTCCGGGCGTAGCGGCGCCGACTCCCGGCGTGCGGCCCGGACGACCACCGCGACGAGCGCGACCGCCGAGCCGAGCTGGGCCACCAGGGTGCCCAGTGCCGAGCCGGCGATCCCCAGCCCCACGCCGTAGACGAGCAGGAGGTTGAGCCCGACGTTGGCGAGGTTGCCCACGACGGCCACCACCAGCGGTGTCCGGGTGTCCTGGAGCCCGCGCAGCACACCGGTGGCGGCGAGCATCAGCAGCAGCGGCACCACCCCGAGCAGGGCCAGGTGGAGGTAGGTCACGCTCAGGTCGGTGACCTGTGCCTCCGGACCGAACAGCTCGACCACGCGCCGGGTGAGGGGCAGCACCACGACCGTCACCAGTGCCCCGAGCAGCGTCGCGAGCCACAGCCCGTCGATGCCCTGGGCCAGCGCCCCCCTCGTGTTGCCGGCGCCCAGCTGTCGGGCCACCGAGGCAGTGGTGCCGTAGGCGAGGAAGATGCACAGGCTCACCAGGGTGCCCAGGACCGCCGAGGCGATGCCGAGCGCCGCGAGCTGGGGGGTGCCGAGGTGGCCCACGATGGCGGAGTCGGCGAGCAGGAACAGTGGCTCGGCCACCAGGGCCAGGAAGGCGGGGACGGCGAGGCGCAGGATCTCTCGGTCGTGGGCGCGGCCCCGGGGCCGCTGGGTGCGCCCGGTCCCTACCACGCGGAGAGGCTAGGCGCTACCAGAACCTGTGTAAAACCCGGCCCTCGTTGTGGGTTGCGGGGTCCGCGCGGGGCTTTGTCGACAAACAAACACGGCGACCGCAGATGACCGGCTGGTGAATACCAGCTGACCAGAAATCTTCGTTCCACAGCCCAAACGGAGGTGAAGCCCCAGGTCAGAGCCCCTTCGGGGGAGTGGACGAATTCCGGGTCCACAGCACGACCCACAGGCTGTGCGGGCCACCGGCGGCGTGTTCCACACGATCAACAGGGTTATCCACAGGGGCCTGTGGATCAAGCGGTTGGCCGGCTCCCTGGCTGGGGCCTAGGGTCACCCGACCGGGGTCGAAACGAGCGGATCTGACGGGATTCGATCGCTCAGGTCCACAGCCTCCCGGGCACGCCAGCACTGTGGGTGGCAGGACCTAACCTGCTGGCAGGGATGTGAAGGAAGGGGCCAGAGGGATGAGTGTGACCGATCCGGGCGGTGTGGGCGACGGGGCTGTGTCCGGCCAGGGTGGGGTCGCGACGAGCGAGTCCTGGGCCGACTCCTACCCCGCCTCCTTCGCCGAGGACGTGAGCGGCAGCCAGGAGCACTGGTCGGGCCGGATGCCGCCGCAGGACTCCGACGCCGAGCAGAGCGTGCTCGGCTCGATGCTGATCTCCAAGGACGCCATCGCCGACGTCAACGAGCAGATCGGCGGCGGGGACTTCTACCGTCCGGCCCACGAGACCATCTACGACGCGATCGTGGACCTCTACGGTCGCGGCGAGCCCGCCGACGCGGTCACCGTCGCCGCGGAGCTGCAGCGGCGCGGCGAGCTGCAGCGGGTGGGTGGCGCGCCCTACCTGCACACGCTCTCGGCCAGCGTCCCGATCGCCGCCAACGCCTCCTACTACGCCACGATCGTGCGCGAGAAGGCCATCTTGCGCCGGCTCGTGGACGCCGGCACCAAGATCGCGCAGCTGGGGTACGCCGGGGAGGGCGACGTCGACGCCACGGTCGACGTGGCCCAGCAGGAGATCTATGCGATCGGCGAGAAGCGTCAGCAGGAGGACTACGCGCCACTGTCGGCGATCATGGAGTCGACCCTCGATGAGATCGAGGCCATCTCGAGCAACGACGGGACCACCGGCGGCGTGCCCACCGGCTTCGCCGACCTCGACGAGCTGATCAACGGCTTCTCCGGGGGTCAGATGGTGATCGTCGCGGCCCGCCCGGCGGTCGGCAAGTCGACGCTGGCGCTGGACTTCTGCCGCGCGGCGTCGATCCACAACAACCTGACCAGCGTGATCTTCAGCCTGGAGATGTCCAAGAGCGAGATCACGATGCGTCTGCTGTCGGCGGAGGCGAAGATCCCGCTGAACAACATCCGCAAGGGCCCGATGACCGACGACGACTGGAACAAGCTCGGCCCGAAGATGGGTCAGGTCTCCGGGGCGCCGATGTTCATCGACGACAGTCCCAACATGACCATGATGGAGATCCGGGCGAAGGCGCGCCGGCTCAAGCAGCGCCACGACCTGAAGCTGATCGTGATCGACTACCTGCAGCTGATGACCAGCGGCAAGAAGGTCGAGTCCCGCCAGGTGGAGGTCTCGGAGTTCTCCCGGCAGATCAAGCTGCTGGCCAAGGAGCTCGAGGTCCCGATCATCGCGCTCAGCCAGCTCAACCGTGGTCCCGAGCAGCGCTCGGACAAGCGTCCGATGATGAGCGACCTGCGTGAGTCGGGCTCGATCGAGCAGGACGCCGACATCGTGATGCTGCTGCACCGCGAGGACGTCTACGAGCGCGAGTCCCCCCGTGCCGGCGAGGCCGACATCATCGTCGCCAAGCACCGCAACGGCCCGACCCGCGACGTCGTGGTCAGCTTCCAGGGCCACTACTCCCGCTTCGTCGACATGGCCCACTGAGGGTTGCTCGCCTGGGCAGACCCGCTCCCGTTGATCACGGTGCTGCTCACCCGATCCCGTCGAGGGGCATCGGCCACCGCAGCAGCCGGAACGGCAGCCGGGCGGCCCAGCCGGCACAGCGGTACACCAGCCGTGCCTCGGAGAGCACGTCGAGCTGCTCGCGGTCCGCGGCCTGCAGGTCTTCGACGCGCAGTGGGCGATGGAGGCTGGTGAACAGGTGGAGCAGCTCCTCATCGTCGATCGTGTAGCGGGCCCGGTCGAGATCGCGCAGGTCGGTCACGGAGGCGAAGCTGCCGCCGTGGCGCCAGCACAGCAGCCCGTAGGCGTGCCGGTCCTGCCACTCCCGGGCCCGCGGGCCGCTCCCCGTGGGCGGCGGCAGGTGCACCAGGTCGCCGACGTCGACGGTGAACGGCCACAGCTCGGCACCCGACCACTCGGCACCAGCCCGCGCAGCGGCGGCTGCTGCTGTGCCGGCAGGTGTCTCCAGATCCCACGTCACCGGCAGCCCCTGGCTGATCGCCTCGGCGAGGAAGGCGACCAGGTGCACCGAGGCGGCTGGTGAGACCGCACCGGCGTGGCGCAGAGTCACCCCGGTCACCCCGGTGGCCAGGAGCGCGCCGACCTCCTCGGCGCCGGGCCAACCCGCACCCGAGCCTGCGCGGTCCTCGGCATCGGTGGGCACCTCGACGCTCAGGTGGATCCGGGCGCCGGGCGCGGTCTGGTCGAGGATCTGACCGAGGCAGGCGGCGTCGAGGTCTCCCCACGGCACCGGAACGCGTACCAGGTCTGGGCGGATGCTCGATCCGGTCGGCACCCCTGCGGCCTCGATCGGCTCGTGGACCTCGATCATCGAGCCACCTCCATCTCTGTCGGCCCTGCGGTTGCGGGGACCCGTGGTGGGGTCGGGAAGCCGAGGCGGGCCGGGTCGTCGGGCAGGCTGAGGGTGACCCATCGCCCCGACTCGCCGAAGACCAGGCCGTGGGCATCGAGGTCGTCGACGAAGCCCTGGCACCACGGCACCGTGACGGCCACGCCTTCACCGGCCAGGTCGCGGGCGAGCCGTTCCGCGGACCGGCCGCGGGCCAGCGCCACGTAGGCGGCAGCCTCGCGGGCGTCGGTCAGGCACACGTCCTGCGCCGGTCGCCCGGCGCGCCGGTCATAGATCCACAGCTGGTCACCCACGCGACGATGCGTCAGCCGGGACGTCTCATACCCCTTGTCCCAGTCCTCGACTCCGTGCCGCAGGCGACCCAGGGCCTCCTCGGAGACACCCAGGGAGGCGGTGTCGAACAGGTAGGCGACCCGTTCGCGCTGCTGTGGCGTCAGGTGCGGGTAGGCCCACTGGTACCAGCGCATCGGGGTCCGCTGGGCGAAGCCGAGCTCGGGCCGCAGGAAGTAGGGGTTGAACCGCTCGAGCACGATCCGGTCGCACCCACCCGGCGGCTGCAGGTGCCACAGCCGGGGGAGCTGGTCGGTGACCTCGTCGTAGTGGGTGTCGGCCTCGCCGGGGAACCCGACCAGGTAGTTCCACAGCACGGTGATGCCGGCACCGCCCAGGTCGCGCAGCGCCGCGACGTTGTTGACCCCGGTGGTGCCCTTGTCCATCAGCTTCAACGGGACCGAGTGCAGGTTCTCGATGCCGGGCTGCACCGAGAGGATGCCGGCCCCGCGAAGCGTCCTGACCTTCTCCGGACTGAGGTTGGCCTTGATCTCGTAGAACAGCCGCCAGTCGGGCCGGTCGGCGGCGAGGTCGGGGAGCAGGTCGGCGAAGTAGCGCTTCTCCAAGATGTTGTCGGTGGTGAGCACGTCGAGGACCTGGTGGGTCTCGACGAGGCTGCGCAGCTCCGCCGCCGCCGAGTCGGCCGATTTCGAACGGTAGGGGAGGATGAGGTCGTCCAGGCCGCAGAAGGTGCAGTGCTTCTTCGCGCCCCACCAGCAGCCGCGGCTGGTCTCGAAGACGAGGTGCGGTGGGATGTGGGCGGAGATCGGACTGGCCTCGTAGCGGTCCAGGAAGTCACCCTGTTCGATGCGCGGGAAGTCCCCGCCCTGGGGCAGCGCCGCGGTCTCGGGGTTGGTGAGGACCTCGCCGCCGCGGCCGAACCGGCCGCTGCCCCGGCGCCAGCACAGGCCGGGGATGGCGCCCAGAGCCGCGTCCCGGTCGGGGCCGGCGGGCCGGCCGAGGGCGTCGAGGAGTGCCCGCAGCGGCTGCTCGCCCTCGCGGCGTACGACGAAGTCGAGACACTCGCCGAAGGCCTCGTGCAGGCCGGCGCCCATCTCGCCGTCGCAGTTGGAGCCGCCGAAGACCAGTGGCAGCTCGGGTGCCAGCTCGCGGACGCGTCGGGCGACGGCCAGGCAGGGGACCGTCTGGGCGAAGGAGGTGGTGAACCCGACGACGTCGGGATTGTGCGCGAGGATCTCGCGGGCGGCGTGGTCTGCGAAGGCCGGCGCCAGCCGGTACAGCGCGAAGGCTGCGTCGCGGGAGACCCCGGCCGCGTCCGCGGTCGCCAGCGGCTCGAGGGGAGGCTCGTCGGTCGGCTGGTCGTAGAGGGCGGAGGTGAACAGCCATTCGCCGAGCCCGGCGACGAACCCGCCGGCGGCGATCTGCTGGTACACCTCGGGGCCGGTCTCGACCCCCCGGCCCGCTGGGGTGTTCTCCAGCTCGAGCATCTGCTCGGCGAAGTCGAGCGAGCCGTAGTACACCGCTGCGGTGTGCTCGGGGCGAACCGCGTTGGACAGCAGTCCTGCGGCGGCGTTGGCGTGGGGCAGGGCCTGCCAGGGCAGTACCGCGATGACTAGATGCATGAGGCTGAGCTCTCCGGGATGGCCCGCAGACGTGGCGGGCAGGGGACAGCGGCCGGCCGTGGGCGGTCGACTGCTTCGGTTCGGGAGGCCCTGGCGCAGGGCGCTTGTAGAATCTGCCTCTGACGCGGTGGCCGACCTGGCCCGAACATCGCTTGGTAGCTGCTCGATCCGGCCTGCCGGCCACCGCGCCGAGGTTTGCGACCCTCAGGGTCAGGCGGCCACGCGGGCCAGGATCGCCGGGGTGTAGCCCACCGGCTTGCGGATGCTGGTCTTCTTCACGTCGTCACCTCCTTCGCGCTCTCGATGGGCACCTCGGACCGGGACGGTTCCGAGGTGGGCTCGTGGGGGACCGGAAGGGCGTGGCCGCGGGTGACCGCGAGAACGGCACCGACGGCCAGGGCGCAGCCGATGCCGATCAGGGCGGACCATCCCGCCCCCAGGTGCTCGGCGATGGTGCCGAACAGTGCGGCGCCGACGCCGCTGCCGGCGAGGTGGATCGTCATCCGCCACGCGAAGGTCTCGGTGCGCAGGCCGCCGGTCGCGACCAGGGTGGTCTCGGCGATGAGGGCGGTGAAGCCTCCGACGGAGGGCAGGCGGCCGACGATCGCCAGGGTGACGATCAGCCAGAGTGCCGCAGGGGTCCCGACCACGAGGGCCAGCGGCACCATCGCCAGGGCCCACGCGAACATCCACGTCGAGGTCCTGACCCGGCTCCACCGGCCGGCGTGACGCCCGCCGAGCACGGCGGAGGCGACCATGGCGCCGACGGCGGTCACCCCGCTGAGCGCACCGGCGAGGCTGACGCGGTCGGTGGCCGCGCACCAGCCGATGATGGCGTACTCGAACCCGGCCAGGGTCAGGGCCCAGCCGAAGATGGCGACCAGGACGCGGGGAGTGCCAGGCTGGCGGAACACCGCGGTCAACGAGGCCGGGTGCTCGCGCTGGGGCAGGTGGAGGGCTCCGGCACACCGCAGCAGCAGGGCGACCCCGAGCGCGTTCAGCGCCGAGGAGGCCACGAACACATAGCCGAGCTGGCCCAGCCAGGTGGCGGCTGCGACGACTCCGGCCCCGGCCACGTAGAAGCCGTGCGAGAGCGTCGACTCCAGCGCGTTGACCTTGGGGAGGTCGGCGGCGGGGACCAGGTCGTTCCACGCGGTGCGGATCACCGGCCCGGCGGGTGGGACGGTGGCACCGGCGAGGGCCGAGAGGGTGAGGAACACCGCGGCGTGCGCCGGGAGCAACCCGAAGGTCGCCGCCGCCAGCAGCGCCAGGGTGAGGACGTGGGCCACTCCGGTGACCCGGAGGACGACGCGGGTGCCGAGGCGGTCGACGCCACGTCCGGAGGCCGGGGTCCCGACTGCCATCCCGACGATGCACGCGGCCTCCGCCCACCCGGCGACCTCGAGCGAGCCGGTGCGCTTCAGTGTGGCCAGGACGATGGTGAGCGCCACGAGGCTGACTGGCAGACGCGCGGCGATGAACGCCAGGGTGAGGCTGCCGAAGCCGGGGAGCTGCCACACGGAGGCGGTCTGGTCGTGGGGCGCTCCGGATCCAGGTCGCATCGCAGCTCGATCGGCACGCCCCGTAAATCGCATGGAAGGGAGCATTAACGACTAGGGAGACAAAGTGCTATGTGCTATCGGAATTCGCCGGAATATAGGCATTGCGGGCTAGCCCGGAAACCGCGATGTGGACGGTGACGGTTGACGAAAGCAAGGTTCGACGGGATGAGACCGTCGACCTGGCCGCCGGGGACGGCAGCGGTTCGAACCCCCGCCTACGGTGGGGTCCATGGTGCGTCGACTCGGTCCCAGCGTCCTGGTCGTGCTCGCGGGTGTGTTCGTGGTGGCCGCCCGGCTCGCGGCGGGCTCGGTCTGGGACGCCCTCGGGTGGCTGGTCGCGTTCGCCGCGCTCGCGCTGGTGCTCTCCCCCGCCGTCTTCCCTCGGCCGGAGTGGGCCGCGGAGGCGCGCGCGGCCAGCGAGGTCGACGGCCGACCCCTGGTCTTCTGGCGGCCCGGCTGCCAGTTCTGCCTGCGGCTGCGGTTCTCGCTCGGTCGCCACGCCCGGCGAGCTCACTGGGTGGACATCTGGCGCGATCCCGAGGGGGCTGCCCAGGTGCGGGCGATCACCGGCGGCGACGAGACGGTGCCGACCGTGGTGGTCGCCGGCGAGGCGCGGGTCAACCCCGACCCCGCCTGGGTGCGCGAGATGCTCACCCGATGAGTCGGCGACCCACGACCGGCGCGGGCGTGCCGGGCGGGGTGCCGGGCGGGGTGCCGGGCGGGATGCTGCTCGGGGTGCTGGTCGGGGTCCTGGCCGTCGTCCTGGCTGCCTGCGGCTCCGACGGTGCCGGCCCGGACCCGGCGGCCGAGGGCAACAAGGCCGCCGAGCCCGCCAGCTCCCCGCCCCTGAGCCGGGCCCCCGCCGGGGTCGCCGAGCAGGTCGCACCGAGGCCACAGGGGATCGTCTACGACGCGAGGACCGACTGCCTGGCCGTGGCGGTGCGCGACCCCGACCGGCTGCTGGTGCTGGACCCGGTGACGTTGCAGCAGCGGCGCTCCATCGAGCTGCCGGGCAAGGTGCGCCATCTCCAGGTCACAGCCCGGGGCGGCACCGTGCTGGTGCCGAGCGAGACGGCGAACAAGGTCTTCGCGGTCGACCTGGCCACGGGACGGACCCAGGGGACCGACGTGCAGCGACACCCGCACGACGCCGCCGGCACCGACAGCGGCGACATCCTGGTCGGCAACGAGTTCAGCGGCTCCCTCTCGGTGGTCCGCCGCGGTCGGGTGGTGCACACCTTCACCGACCTGCGCCAACCGGGCGGGGTGCTCGCCGCGGCCGGCACGGCGGTCGTGGTGGACGTCGGCGACTACACCGTCTCCACCTACGACCTGGGCTCGCGTGCCCGGCTCGCCCGCGTGCCGGCGGGGGAGGGACCCACGCACGGTGTGCTCGTGGCCGCGGGCAAGCTCGTCGTGACCGACACCAGGGGCGGACAGGTGCTCGCCTACTCCCTCGACCCGCTGCGCCAGGTCGGCTCCCTCGCCCTCCCGGGGAGCCCCTACGGGGTGGCCGGGGACGTCACCACGCAGACCGCCTGGGTCACGCTGACCGCGAAGAACCGTCTCGTCGGCCTGGACCTGCGCGGTGCGGTCCCGAAGGTGATCGCGACCTACCCCACGGTGCGCCAGCCCGACACGGTCGCCGTCGCCCCCGGCGGCCGGACGCTGTGGGTGACCGGGACCAAGGACGGCGTGGTCCAACGGATCACTCGCTGACACCCCCGGCCACCGCGCGTGGCCCGGAGCGGGCGTCCGGTTAGGTTGCTGTCCATGACACGCACAGCACTCGTCCTCGGTGGCGGCGGAGTGACCGGCATCGCCTGGGAGATCGGGATCCTCACCGGCCTGCTCGAGGCCGGGGTCGACCTCACCGGTGCCGACCTGGTGGTCGGCACCTCCGCCGGCTCGGTGGTGGGCGCCCAGGTCACCAGCGGCCGGTCGATCAGGGAGCTGTACGACGGACAGCTCGCGCCGGCCGACCACGAGATCGGCGCCAGGCTGTCCCGCCTGACCCTGCTGCGACTGGTGCCGCCGATGCTGCTGCCCGGTGGCGGCAACCGCAAGCGGGCCCGGATCGGCGCGATGTCGATGCGGGCGCACCCACCGGGCGGAGAGCAGCGGATCGAGGTGATCCGCTCGCGCATCGGGGTCGAGCAGTGGCCCGACCGGGAGCTGAAGGTCACCGCGGTCGAGGCCGAGACCGGTGCGTTCGTCGCCTTCGACAAGGACAGCGGGATCGACGTCGTGCACGCGGTCGCGGCGAGCTGCGCCGTACCCCTGGTGTGGCCGGCCGTCACCATCGAGGGCCGGCACTACATGGACGGCGGCATGCGGTCGACGGCCAACGCGGACCTGGCAGCCGGTGCGGACACGGTCATCGTGATCGCGCCGCTGCCGCAGTCGTTCAGCAAGGCGACCTCGATCCGGGCCCAGCTCGAGCGGACCGGCGCGACCCGCACCGCCGTGGTGACGCCGGACGCGGACGCGCTCGCCGCGATCGGCAAGAACGTGCTGGACCCGGCCAAGCGGGCCGATGCCGCACGTGCCGGGCTGGCCCAGGCGGCAACGGTCGTGGAGACGGTGCGCGCGGCCTGGAGCGTCTCCGCCCAGGACTGAGTCCGCGGGCAACCCTTGACAAGTTTCTAACGCCGTTCGAAACTACGAACTGTGTTAGAAGAAGACCCGCTGCCCCCTCCCACCACCGGCTGGGAGCGCCGCCGCCGGGACACCCGGCGCGAGGTCATCGCCGCATCGTGGGAGCTGTGCCGCGCGCAGGGGCTCTCCGCGCTGTCGATGCGTGACCTCGCGGGCCGCGTCGGGATGCGGGCCCCGAGCCTGTACTCCTACTTCGACTCCAAGGAGGCCATCTACGACGCCATGTTCGCCCAGGGCCAGCGCGAGCTGGTCGAGCACATGTCCCCGATCGCCGACCGGCCGGCGACCCGCGCGGAGTTACGGGCCGGGGTCCGGCGCTTCGTGGACTTCTGCCTCGCCGACCCCGTGCGCTACCAGCTGATGTTCCAGCGCCCCCTGCCCGGGTTCACCCCGTCGGAGGAGTCCTATGCCCTCGCGGTGGGCTACCTCGCCCGGGTCGAGCGGCAGCTGCGGCACCTCGGCGTACGCCGCCGGCGACACCTCGACCTCTGGACGGCGATCATCACCGGACTCATCGACCAGCAGATCTCCAACGACCTCGGCGGCACCCGGTGGAGCCGTCTCGTCGACGAGGTGGTCGACCTCTTCTGTGACCACGTCGGCGTCCCCGCCGACGCCGCCCTCCCCACCTCCACCCGCCCCACCCGACACGGATCGAGCACGTCATGACCAGAACCGCACTACCTTCCGCCCCCGCCGCCACCATCGCTCATCGGGACGCAGCCGCGATCGCCGAGGTGGCCTACGGCCGCTTCGCCGACGTGGTGGAGACGCTGAGCGCCGAGGACTGGACCAGGGAGACCGACTGCACGGGCTGGACGGTGCGCGACCTCGTCGGTCACCTCGTGGGCGCGATGCGGTCGGCAGCCTCCCTGCGCGAGCTGTTCAGCCAGCAGCGCGAGGTCAAGGACCGCGTCGCCCGGGAGGGAGGCAACGAGACCGACCGGATGACCCAGGTGCAGATCGAGCGGACGGCGGGCCTCTCGACCACGGAGCTGACCCGCGAGTGCCGCTCGCTGGTGGGCCCGGCCGCGGCGGGCCGGCGGCGAACGCCGTTGCCGATGCGTCGACTGGTGAGGTTTCCCGTCGAGTTCGCCGACGTCACGGAGAGCTGGGACCTCGGCTATCTGGTCGATGTCATCTTGACCCGCGACACCTGGCTGCACCGGGTCGACCTGTGCCGGGCCACCGGCAGCACCATGCTGCTGACGCCCGAGCACGACGGGCGCGTCGTCGCCGACGTCGTGGGCGAGTGGGCTCGCCGCCACGGCCGGCCCTACCGACTCGAGCTCGTCGGGCCCGCGGGAGGCTCCTTCTCCGAGGGGGTGGGTGGGCCCGGGTTGCACCTCGAGGCCGTCGAGTTCTGCCGCGTGCTCTCCGGCCGCGCTCCCGGCGAGGGCCTGCTCGCCACCCCGGTCCCCTTCTGAGCGCGCCCGCCCCGGCCTAGGCCGCGCGGGGGCGCTCGGTGCCAGGCGCTGGTCGCGCTGCCCGGTCGGTGCCACTGTGGGCAGACACTGCGGCAGGGGGCGACATGATGGGTCGGGGCCGGCGCCGGCTCGCCGTGCCGCTGGCCTGCCTCCTGCTGCTGGGCGGGTGCGGCGGCTCGGAGCTCGACGACGTCGTGCGCGGCCTGGCCCACTCCCAGGGTGTGGACGAGTCCACCGTCAAGCTGGCCCTGGAGCGCGAGTCCTCGAGCCAGCAGCAGCAGCTGACCCTGGCCCGCGAGTGGCGCACCGAGCTGCCCGACCAGCCCCTGCCCGACCTGGGCACCACCTTGGACGACCTCGCCCGCTACGGGCGCGAGCAGCTGGAGTCGGCGACCTGCGACGCGCTGGTCGACATCGCCCGCACCGGCCAGGTGCCCAGCGGTCAGGACTTCGTCGAGGACTACCTCTCCGGGCTGGTGACCGGCGGGATGGCGATGCAGGAGGTCCGCGACGTCGCGGAGAGGTTCGACGAGCTGTGGCAGGAGGCGTCCGCGGGGACGTTGACCTCGACCGACGTCCGCCTGGAGCTGATGCGCATCCAGTACTGCTGAGCAGCGTGTCACCGACCGGAACGCCCGAGTCGGGGCGCGCCATCTCGCAAGCGGACCTCGACCAGGGGTGGGGGGTCCGGGAGATCGCCCACCGACGCCGTGACGCCTTGGTTCAGGCGCGCAGCTGCTTGTGGCGGTCGCCGCCGGTGACCGCCTCGGCGGTCCCGACGAGCAGCAGGGAGGCGACCACCGCCAGCACGAAGCCGAGGACGTTCAGCTCCCAGATGCTGCCTGTGCCGAGCAGCCACGCGAGCGTGCCGCCGATGACCGAGCCGACCAGTCCGAGGCCGAGCGTGGCCAGCAGGCCGAGGTTCTGCTTCCCGGGCTTCAGCAGGCGCGCCAACGCTCCGATGATGAGCCCCGCGACGATGAAACCGATCATGACGGTGACCTCCTGTGCGTCCTGGCCTCCACGGTACCCACCGGCCCGTCACGGGCCGACCGGTCGCGTCCGGGCTCAGGTGCCGCTCAGCTTCTCCAGCCTCGCCGCCAGTGCCGCCCGGCGGTGGGCGTTGCCGCGCAGCCCGACGTAGGTGGTCCCGTACGCCGCGAGCAGGGCGTCGTCGAGGCGGCGCACCGCACCGGGCGGGTAGCGGTAGTCCATCCGGGAGGCGATCTGCTCCTCGTCGCCACCGCGCAGCACCTCGCCGAGCTCGTCGAGCGAGACGATCCCGAGCTCCAGCAGCAGCCCGGAGATCCACGCGTAGTGGTCGGTGCGCGACCAGCCGGACTCGGCGTACTGCCCGGCCAGGAACGCCGCCAGCTCGCGGGGGTCGATCCGCGGGTCGTCGTCCTCGGCGCCGTCGGGCTCGGCGGTGCTCGAGGCCGAGGCGCGCAGGGTGTCCCGGATCGTGGAGAACTCCTGGTCGGCCAGCTCCAGCAGCCCGGCTGCGAGGGTGAACCGGCGGTCGAAGTCGCGGGCGTGCTCGTCGGGCATGGTGCCCTTGTAGCGGATGTCGTGCTCGAACTCGGCCCACGCGTGCTGGAGCACGGTGCGCACCTGGACCTGGGCGGTCCGGCCGCGGAGCAGCTCGTAGGAGGCGTGCCCCTCCCGGGCGGCGTCCAGGCTGATCAGCAGGTGCCGGCTGGCGTAGCCGAACCGGCCCTCCTGGGCGGTCTCCCGGCCCATGTCCCGGTCGTCGTGCACGACCACCTGGTCGTGCAGCAGATCGGCCACCGCCGAGACGTCGCTGTGCACGTAGGTGATCACCCGGATGCCGATGGTGTCGGTGATCTCGCGCAGGGGATCGGTGTAGAGGGGGGCACCGTCGCGGACGCGGCGAGCCTTCTCGGCGAAGGACGCCACGGTCTTGGTGCGCCCGGTGACGCTGAGGTAGTTGATGCCGGCCTCGTCGAGGATCCCGGTCACCAGGGCGAGGAACTGCTCGCCGGCGGCGACCAGGGTCGGGTGGCCCAGGGCGTAGTCGCGCACCGGGTCGGCGGGCACGGCGGGGGGCCGGGGTGGACGTGGGCTGGGGGTCAGCCCTGCCGGCAGGGTGGGGGTGAGGATGTAGCCGGTCTCGAGGTCGCCGTAGGTGGTGGTCTCCTCCGGCCTGGTGTCGGCGAAGAGCGCCACGTAGGCACACACCACGGCGTCGACCTGGTCCTCGACCACGCGCAGCTCGCTCTTGCGGGTGGCGGTCTCCGCCTGGTGGCGCAGGTCGGCCCAGCCGTCCGCGGAGCCGGCCTCGCCCGGACCGCGGCCGTCGAGGTGCAGGGCGGGCTCGGCCCCGCCGAGCCCTTCGAGGAAGGCCATCAAGGTGAGCAGCTCGGCGCGCAGCCCGTCCAGCTCCCGTCCGGGCTTGTTCTTGTACTTCAGCGTCCGCCCGAGACCGAACAGCGCCACGGTGGCGGGGTGCGGGTAGACCTCGAGCGCACGACGGGTCCGGCCCGACCGCGGGTTGAGGTCCAGGCCCATGGCCTGGCACAGCCCGGCTCCCCGCGGCGTGCCGCGCAGCTCGGGCTTGGCGGTGTTGGAGGGATGCGCCCCGGCGTCGAACTTCGCGAAGTCCCTGTTCAGCGCCGCCTCGGCCGGCCGGTTGCCGGTCGCGTTGCGCACGATCAGGGGCGCGTCGAGGGCCACCAGGCACTCACCCTCGACGTACGGCGCGAGCGTGGCCAGGATCTCCTCGTCCGAGCGCACCGACGAGCAGTGCACCAGCCGACCCGATCCGTCGAGGACGGCGAGCCCGGTCGGCCGCTTGGTCCCCCAGGCGAGGTCGACTCCGATGTGGAACACGGGCCCAGCCTGCCGCATCGGGCGGGCTGACGCAGACCAGCCCCGCAGGGCTCCTGCCCGGCCCGCCGGTCGAGATCGGCTCGCGGACGCACCACAGCGGGTCATCCGGTATCCCTGAGCCCATGACCAGCACCACGTGCACTCGCTCGGCCAGGAGCCGTTCCTCTCCTTGACCACCTTCCGCGCCTCGGGCGACGACGCGGCCGTCCACGGCGGCACGGAGGAGATCGTGGAGGACCCGACCTTCGTGGACCGGGTGTGCGGCATCATCCGGGCGAAGTACGGCGCGGAGTACCGCATCCTTCATGGCGATTCGAGGCAGTCGTGGACCGGACCCGGCACACCGAACGAGTCGGGCTCCGGATCACCCTGGACGACTGAGGACCACGCCGGGAGCCGCGTCAGCGCAGGCGAGCCTGCAGCCGCAGCATGGTGGTGACTGCACGCGAGGTCACCGAGACGCCAAGCAGCCGCTCCAGCGCGCGGGTCGCTCCGCTGGTCTGGTCGAGCTCGTTGAGCGACAGGGCGTGGTGGGCGTCCGCGTGCACCACCCGGAGTCCGCCGTTGGGCGGGGTCCACGGCAGCGGCACGGGGAACGGGTCCGGTCCGGCGAAGAAGGAGACTTCGGCGCCGGGCGCATCCTCGAGCTCGAGGTCCAGCACCCACGGCACCGGTCGGACGAGCACCGCGTCGTCGTACCCGCACAGGGGGGTGAGCAGCCGGACCGCCAGGTCGGCCACCTGCTGCGGGTCCCGGTCGGTCTCGAAGATCACGGTGCCGTTGACCTGGAAGCTCGCCGCGCTCGTGGCACCTGCCTGCTCGAACGCCGCCAGCAGCGTCTGGCGAGTCGGGCTGTGGCTGCGCCGTTGGCCGAGGTTGAGATTGCGGAAGAACGCGACCGAGCCGGCCTCGATGCCCCCGCGACCACCCCCCTCCAGCACGTGATTCCACCGACCCGAGAAGGGTCAGGGCGCGGGCACCAGGTCGTCGAGCGCCGCGAGCCACTCGCGTAGCGACGGGGCCAGGGCGTCACCGAAGGTCGTGTCGACGCCGAGGTAGCGCAACCCGACCAGCGCCAGCGTGACCAGGGAGAGCACCAGTCCGACCGAGGCCAGCAGTCCGCCGGTGCGGGTGGGCCGGCTCGCCCGGGCCATGCCCACGACCGAGCTGACCAGCGCCACCGTCGCCAGACCCAGGGACAGCGCCAACGTGAGCGCGAACGGTGCGGCGAGCAGGCCCAGCAGCCCGAGGACGAAGCCGGTCCCGGCGGCGGCGGAGGTCTGCAGGACCCGCGCCGGGGAGTGGTCGAACAGGCTGGCCAGCTCCTCGGGACGCTCGCCGTCGCCGATGCTGGCGCCGTTGCTGGCGACGGCGTGCCCGAGCGCGAGCCCGGGCCCTCGGTGGGGCCCCCGGTCAGGTCCCAGGTCGTGCCCGAGATCGCGCGTGGTCATGGCCGGATTCTAGGTCCGCGGAGGAGCGTGGGACCGCGCGTGGCGAGCGTGTCGCCGGGCCCGGTCGGCCGGTCAGTGGCGGAAGGTGGCGGCGAACCAGTGCGAGGTCCACGGGCGGTCGCGACGTACGCGCTTGCCCCTGCTCGGGGCGTGCACCATCACCGCCCGGCCCTTGCGCCAGCGCAGGAACATCGCCGCGTGGTAGACGTGGCCGCCGTGACTGAAGAACATCAGGTCGCCACGGCGCAGCCGACGCTTGGGGATCCGGTGGGCACGGTGGGCCTGGGCCGCGGAGGTGCGCGGGATCCGGATCCCGGCCCGGCGGAAGCTGTACTGCATCAGCCCGGAGCAGTCGAAGGCCCTCGGCCCCGCGGCGCCGTACCGGTAGGGGTCGCCGATCTGGTGCAGCGCCACCGAGACGGCGCGGCCGATGCGGTGGTGCTGGCGCGCCGACGCCGCGGCGTCGGAGACCGGTCCGAGCAGGCTGGCGGTGCCGAGCAGCAGCAGCGCCAGCAGGGGGGCCACGACGAGGTGGCGCATGCGCACGAGGGGAGGCATGGGTGGGGTCCTTTCCCACGCCTGTGAGGTCAGCTGTCGGGTTGGAGCTGGAAAGTGCTCCGCCACGCGTGCGTGGCTTCACCCCGAGCGCGACCAGCCAGCAGAGCCGGTCGCACGTGGAACCTGTGGGTCCCCCACTCCTGCCCGAACTGATGAGGTGGCCCCCCGGGACGGGCAGGACTCGGCGTCCCCGGGGAGTGATCGACGCAGGGCAGGCTGACACGAGCTCGCGCGCCGGCGCAAGCCGCCCTTCCCGGGCGAGCACCACCACGAATCCGCCGGAAACCCCCGCAAACGCGCGCCACCTGCACTAGTTTCCCGGCATGGATCTCTCTCGTCGCAACGTCCTGCAGGGGGCGGTCGCCCTCGGTGCCGCCGGAGCCGCCGCCCCTCTCACCGCCCAGAGTGCCCAAGCCGCCACCACGGCAGCGCCGGGCACCGTCTATGACTGCGTCGTCGTCGGGGCCGGTCTCTCCGGCCTCGCGGCCGCTCGCCAGCTGAGCGCCGCCGGCCGCAGCGTCGTGGTCGTGGAGGCCCGGGACCGGCCGGGTGGCCGGGTGCAGAACGTGCAGAGCCTCAGTGGCAACCTGCACTTCGACGGAGGCGCGGAGTTCACCGGCCCGACGCAGAACCACATCCTCGCCCTCGCCGACGAGTTCGGCGTCGGGACCTTCCCCACCTACAACGACGGCACCAACCTGTACTGGCGCGACGGCACGGTCACGCCGTACCCCGCGGCCATCGGCATCCCGATCAACCAGTCCATCGGCGAGACGGCCACCGCGATCGCCAAGCTCACCGCCATCGTGTTGACCATCAAGCCGGACCGGCCCTGGGACCACCTGCTGGCGAGGTACTGGGACTCGATCACCTTCCAGGACTGGATCAACCGCACCGCGGTCAGCTACGACGCCCGCCTGCAGCTGAGCCTGATCTGCTCCTCCACCCTCTCGGTCGGGCCCGACGAGATCTCCGCGCTGTACATGTTCAACTACATCGCGGCGGCCGGCGACAAGGACCACCCGGGCACGATGTTCCGCCTGCTCAACACCAGTGGGGGCGCGCAGGAGCGGTTCTTCGACGGTGGTGCCTACCGGATCCCCGAGGCGATGGCCAACACGCTGGCCGGCAACATCGTCTACGAGGCCCCGGTCAGCAAGATCGACACCCGCAGCGGCAAGGCCGTGGTGACCACCGCGCAGGGCGTGTTCACCGGCAAGCGCGTGATCGTGGCGATGAGCCCGGCGATCGCCGGCCGGATCAGCTACCCCGGTGGCCTGACCCATCGGCGCAACCGGCTGCACACCCAGCTGAAGATGGGCTACGAGGGCAAGTACCAGGCGGCCTACGACCACCCGTTCTGGCGGGACCGCGGCCTGACCGGCCAGGTGATCGGCGACGGCAGCCCGCTCGACATCACCTTCGAGACCTACAGCCAGGGCAAGTACTGGCTGATGGGCTTCATCTCCGGGGACAACATGCAGCGTCTGGACAACGCCCCGCAGTCGCAGCTGATCAGCGAGTGCCTGCAGAGCTTCGTGGACTACTTCGGGGAGGAGGCCCGCACCCAGAAGGTCGACGAGGGCTACAAGCGGTGGGACCACGACAGCTACTCCTGGGGTGGCCCGACCGGTGTCGCCCCGCCCAACCTGCTCACCCGCGCGGGCAGGGCGCTGCGCGATCCCATCGGGCCGATCCACTGGGCCGGCACCGAGGCCGCCGTCTACTGGCAGGGCTACATGGACGGCGCGGTGACCTCGGGCCAGCGGGCAGCCGACGAGGTCGACGCCGCGCTGTAGCGGGCAGCGGGGGCCAGGGCTCGGGCCCTCCCGGCTCACGCCTCCTCGGTCGCCCCCACGGTCGGGTGTCGGGCCGGACTGGTGTCGGGTTCGCCCACCTCGGCGACGTCACCACGACCACCGAGTGGGACCACGACACCATGGAGACCGCACCGCTCCTGCGCCCGGCGCTGCGACGGTTGGCCGACGGGGCCGAGCGGGGCTTCGCGAGGCGCTCGCGCAGCTCCGAGCCGGGGGAGCTGCCGGTGCGGACCTGACTACGGTGAGGCCATGACCACCCTCCCCGAGCGCCTCGCCCACGGCGTCGACACCGTGCTGGACCGCAGCGTCGCCCTGGGCTTCACCCGTATCGGCCTGGGCGTGCGCCGCCGCCTGCCGGGCTGGCCCGCGGACCCGCACCCGGGGGCGCTGACCGGACGCACGGTGGCGGTGACCGGGGCGACCTCCGGCCTCGGGACGGCCACCGCCGAGGCACTGGCCGCCCTCGGGGCCGACGTGCGGCTCGTCGTACGTGACGTCGAGAAGGGCCACCGGGTCCGCGCCCACCTGCTGGACGCGGTCCCGGGAGCGCGCTTCACGGTGGACCGCTGCGACGTCGCGGACCTCGAGGACGTACGCCGCTTCGCCACCGACCTCGACGTCGAGCGTCTCGACGTGCTGGTGCACAACGCCGGCGCGATGCCGGCCACGCGCACCGAGTCACCCCAGGGGCACGAGATGACGATGGCGCTGCACGTGCTCGGACCGGTGCTGATGACCGAGCTGCTCCGCCCGGTGCTCACCGGCCACGACGCGCGGACGGTCCTGGTGACCTCGGGCGGCATGTACGGGCAACGGCTGCGGGCCGACGACCCGGAGTACCTCCAGGGCGAGTACTCGGGCACGACCGCCTACGCACGCAGCAAGCGGGCCCAGGTCGAGCTGCTGCCGGTGCTGGCGCAGCGGTGGGCCACCGCCGGCGTGGGCGTGCACGCCACCCACCCGGGGTGGGCCGACACCCCGGGCGTGGTGGACTCGCTGCCCACCTTCCACCAGGTGACCGGTCCGCTGCTGCGCGACGCCGCGGGTGGGGCCGACACGACGGTGTGGCTGGCGGCGACCGAGCCCGCACCGTCCTCGGGCCGGCTCTGGCACGACCGGAGGGCCCGTCCCACGCACCTGCTGCGCCGTACCCGCACCGGCGACACCGAGCGGGCCGCGATGTGGGACTGGGTCCGCAGCCAGACCGGTCTGGACGGGCTGGACGCGTGAGACGCGCCGGCGTGGAAGCATTGCCGGAGTGGAGGACCGCAACGAGACCGAGCTGGAGCGCTTCGACCGCAACTGGGTCGAGCTGATCCAGGAGCTGCGCGTCGCCCAGACCGGGGTCCAGGTGCTGGCGGGGTTCTTGCTGATCCTGCCGTTCAGCTCGCGCTTCACCGAGGTCGACCAGATGCACCGCTACGTCTTCCTCGTCGCCTTCTCGCTGGCGGTGGTGACCGTGGGCCTGATGACCGCCCCGGTCTCGCTGCACCGCTTCCTCTTCTCCCGGCACCAGAAGGACACCCTGGTGCGGGTCGGTGGCGCCTTCGCGAAGGCGGGGATGGCCACGATGGGGCTGACCCTGGTGACCGTCGTGGTCCTGATCTTCGGTGTCGTCGTCAACGACACCGCCGGCATCGTCGCCGGCGTGGTGGTGCTGGTCTTCTACACCCTCGCCTGGGTGGTGCTGCCGCTGAGCCTGCTGCGCCGGACGCCGTGACGAGGGGCCGGCAGTTTCACTGGGTACCCAGTGAAACCGCCACTTCCCCGCTGTTGCAACGCACGGGAAGTGGCGGTTTCGGGTGGGGGGTACGCCGCCAGTACGCCGCCACGACGGTCATCTCGACCGTCCTGCCGGCCGCGGCCAGGGCGGGTGTCTCGGTGGCCGTGCCGCAGGCCGGCGGGCTCGGGCTCGGCCGAGCCGCTTGGCGACCTGCCCGCGGCCGGCGGGGACTTGACCGCCCGGAAAGGATGGGTCCATGGCTGACGTCGAGACGAGCAAGAACGCGGACGCGCACCGCTACGAGGCGCACCTGGAGGGCGAGCGGGTGGGGCTCGCGGAGTACCAGCTGACCGACCAGCTGGTGGTCTTCACCCACACCGAGGTCGAGGACCGGTGCGAAGGCATGGGCGTCGGGTCGGCGCTGGCCCGCGTCGGCCTCGACGACGTCCGTGCCGAGGGCACCCGCAAGGTGCTGGCGCTGTGCCCCTTCATCGCGGAGTGGATCGACCGGCACCCCGACTACCAGGACCTCCTCTACGGAGCTGCGCACAGCACCGTCAAGGACTGACCGGGGCGGTCGGCGGGTTCGGTCGCTACGGTGCGGGGCATGGAGGACCCCCAGCAGGTCGACGTGGACGTCGTCGTCGTGGGTGCGGGCCTGTCCGGCATCGGCGCTGCCTACCGCCTGCGCACCGAGTGCCCCGAGCGCACCTTCGCGGTGCTGGAGGCCCGCGCGCGGATGGGTGGCACCTGGGACCTGTTCCGCTACCCCGGGGTGCGCTCGGACTCCGACATGTTCACGCTGGGCTATGAGTTCAAGCCCTGGCGGGCGGAGAAGTCGATCGCGGACGGCTCGACGATCCTGGACTACATCCACCAGACGGCCCGCGGCTTCGGCCTCGAGCAGCACGTCCGCTACCGGACCCGGGTGATCGGGGCCGACTGGTCGACCGCGCGGGCCCGCTGGACGCTGACCTTGGAGACGCCGGAGGGCCCGCGCACGATGACGTGCGGCTTCCTCTACTGCTGCGCGGGCTACTTCGACTACGAGCGAGGTCACACCCCGCAGCTCCCCGGCGTCGCGGACTTCTCGGGCGAGGTGGTGCACCCGCAGTTCTGGCCCGAGGGCCTGGCCTACGACGGGCAGCGGGTCGTGGTGATCGGCAGCGGGGCCACGGCCGTCACCCTGGTGCCGTCGATGGCCCACCGAGCCGGGCACGTGACCATGGTGCAGCGCAGCCCGAGCTGGGTCGGCGCCATCCCGGGTCGCGACCGGCTGGCCGACACCCTGCGCGAGAGGCTGCCGGCCCGGCTGGCGCACCGGCTCATCCGGAGCAAGAACATCCTGCTCACGCTGGCCTTCTACCAGTTCTGCCAGCGCTTCCCCCACCGTGCCCGCAGGCTGCTGCTCCGGATGGCGACCCGGCAGCTGGGCGACCCGAGCCTCGTCGAGGAGCACTTCACCCCCACCTACGACCCGTGGGACCAGCGCTTCTGCGCCGCCCCCGACGCCGACCTGTTCCGGGCCATCCGCGAGGGCAGGGCCGAGGTCGTCACCGACCACGTCGACCGCTTCGTGCCCGCCGGCATCCGGCTGCGCAGCGGCCGCGTGCTGGAGGCCGACCTGGTGGTCACCGCCACCGGTCTCACGCTGAAGCCGTTCGGCGGCCTCGCGCCGTCGGTGGACGGCACGACGGTCGACCTGCGCGACCAGCTGGTCTGGCAGGGCGCCATGCTCACCGGGGTCCCCAACTTCGCGGTGTGCCTGGGCTACACCAACGCGTCCTGGACCCTGCGCGCCGACCTCACCCACCGCCTGGTGTGCCGGGTGCTGAACCATCTCGCGCGCCACGACCTCGTCGCTGCGGTGCCCCGGCCGCGAGGCAAGGTCGAGCCGCGCCCGTTGCTCGACCTGAGCTCGGGCTACGTCCAGCGCTCGATCGACCTGTTCCCGCGCCAGGGCGACCGGGGGCCCTGGCGGGTCCGGCAGAACTACCCGCTCGACTCGTTGCTCACCTTGCGGCGCAGACTGCGCTCCTCGCTGGAGTTCACGCCGCGGTCCGCCGTACGACCGAACCAGGACGTGCCCGCCTGAGGCGGCTCGTGACGGCCGCGGACCCTGGCGGCCGCGGCTCTGTGCGTGAGACGGCGGCATAACCCCAGACCCGCACGGGCGTTTGAGAGCACATGCCTACGACGCGCCCACTCATCGCCGCCGCCCTCGTGCTGGGCCTGATCCCGACGTCGCTGTCCGTCGCCCTCTCCGCGGGGACGGCCGAGGCGGCGCCGAAGCCGAGGTACCACGCCACCGTCACGCGCACCGAGCACGGCATCGCGCACGTCGTGGCCAAGGACTTCGGCTCCCTCGGGTTCGGCTCCGGGTACGCCGCCGCCGGGACGTCGATCTGCACCCTGGCCGACACCGTCTTGACCGCGCGTGGCGAGCGCTCGCGCTACCTCGGCCCCACCGGCCGCTACGACGACCAGGTCTCGATGACCGGCACCAACCTCCAGGTCGACACCCTCGTCACCGACCTGCACGACCGCTCGGTGGTGGAGAAGCTGCTGGCGTCCAAGGCCGGCCCCGGCCCCCAGGCCCGCCAGATGGTGGCGGGCTACGCCGCCGGGGTGAACGCGTGGCTCGAGCACGTCGGTGGCGCCGAGAAGGTCTCCGACCCGGCGTGCCGCGGTGCGGCGTACCTCAAGGCCGACGCCACCGCGCTGGACATCTGGTACGGCGTCTACCTCGCCAACCTGATCGCCTCCACCGGCCACTTCCTGCCGCAGATCACCGAGGCCACCCCGCCGAGCGCCACGGATCCGGGGCTCCCCGGGCTGCCGGTGGGCACCTCCTTCCAGAAGGCTCCGGCGCAGCTGCCCGACAAGAACAAGCTGATGGCGGCCCTGGGCAAGGACCCGCACTCGCCGTTCGGCTCCAACGCCACCGCGGTCGGCGGCGACGACTCGACGACCGGGCGCGGCATGGTGCTCGGCAACCCGCACTTCCCCTGGCGCGGCCGCTACCGGTTCACCCAGCAGCAGCTGACCATCCCCGGGCAGTACGACGTGGCCGGCGCCAGCCTGATCGGCTCGCCCGTGGTCAACATCGGGTGGAACAAGGACGTCGCGTGGAGCCACACCGTCTCCACGGCCTACCGGTTCACGCCGTATGAGTACCAGACGTTGCCCTCGGCCCCGGGAGGTCCGGTCTCCTACCTGACCACCGAGGGCGTCAAGCAGCTCGACAAGCGCGACGTGCACGTGACGGTCCGCAACGACGACGGCTCGCTGTCGACGCTCACCCGGCACCTCTACCGCACCGACGAGGGCTACGTCCTCGACGACCCGGACACGCTGATGAACTGGACCCCGACCAGCTTCTTCGCGCTCCGCGACGCCAACGGCGAGCAGCTGCGCACCATCGACACCTTCTTGAACATGGGCAAGGCCACCAGTGCGCGAGACCTGCTCGCACGCCAGGACCGTGCCGGCGGGATGCCGTGGGTGAACACCACGGCCGCCGACCGGGACGGCAACGCGCTCTACGCCGACCACTCGGTGGTGCCGAACGTGTCGGACGCGCGTGCCCAGAAGTGCATGACCCCCGTCGGTCGCGTGCTCTACACGGTGGCGGGGCTGCCCGCGCTGGACGGGACCCGCGCCCACGGTGACTGCGCCTGGGGCACCGACAGCGACGCCCAGCGACCGGGCATCTTCGGGCCGGGCAACCTGCCCGTCACGGTCCGCCGGGACTGGGTGATGAACTCCAACGACAGCTACTGGTTGCCCAACCCCGCCCAGAAGCTCGAGGGCTACGCGCGGATCATCGGCTGTGAGCAGTGCCAGCGCACGCTGCGCACCCGGATGGTCGACCGCTACGTCATCGACGCGCTGGCGAAGGGGAAGATCACGCCGCGGATCCTGCGCGGCTTCGAGCACCAGAACCGGGTGCTCGGTGCCGAGGTGATGAACCAGCACGGCGACCTGGTCAAGGTCTGCGAGGCCGCCGACGGCGGCGACGCCTGCCCGGTCCTGGCCGCCTGGGACGAGCACTCGGACGTCGGGAGCCGGGGCAACCACATCTTCGAGGAGTTCGTGAAGCGGCTGCCGACCGTGCCGCTGCTGGGCACCGAGGCCTACTGGCAGGTGCCCTTCGACGAGAACGACCCGGTGAACACCCCGCGCGACCTCGACGAGAACAACCCCCAGGTCGTCTCGGCGATGAAGGACGCGATCGCCTACCTGCGCGACCAGGGCGTGGCCATGGACGCGACGTGGGGCTCGCTGCAGGTCGCCGGCGACACCGGCGCACCGCCGATCCCGCTCGGCGGCGGCCTGGGCAACGAGGCCGGCAACGCCAACGCGCTCGCCTCGCGCAACCCGGTGGACAACGACGGTCGCTACAAGCCGGTCACCTACGGCTCCTCGCACATCCAGGCGATCTCGTTCCTCGACGGGGGCCGTGTCGACACCCGCACGATCCTCACCTACGGCCAGTCCGAGGACCCGACCTCGCCCTGGTCGAAGGACCAGACCCGGATGTTCGCCAAGAAGCGGTGGGTGCACTTCCCCTTCACACCCGCGCAGATCCGGCAGCAGCGGATCTCGAAGGTCACGGTCACCGGCTAGCCCCGCCGACCGGGCCCTTCTGGTTGCCTGCATCACGCTGACCGGGCCCTTCTGGTTGCCTGCAGCACGCCGAGCGGGGCCTTCTGGTTGCCTGCCGTACGCCGAGCGGGTGCTTCTGGTTGGCCAGGGTTCAGACCAGCCCGGCCACGAGGTGCTCGACCCGCCGGCGGATCTCCGCACGGATCGGCCGGACCGCCTCGATGCCCTGGCCGGCGGGCTGCGACTCGGCGGAGAGCACGTCGATCCGGTCGCCGGCGCGCAGGAGCCGGGCGACCAGCGCCCCGGGGCGGTCTGCTGCGCCTGACCGCTCACCGGCGTGCCGGACCGGTCACCTGCGGGCCGAGGGGGCTGGTCAGTCCCGGGACGCCGCGACCACCCGGTAGCGCACGAACGCCGGGAAGGCGACGGCCGCGAGCACCGTGCCGACGACCACCAGCACGCCGCCGCCGGCCGCCGTGGCGCCGGCGCCGACCGAGGCGGCGACGGCGCCGTGCGCGACGTCGGCGATCCGTGGGCCACCGACCACCACGACGGTGAAGACGCCTTGGAGTCGGCCGCGGACGGCGTCCGAGGCGGCGCTCTGCAGCATGCTGGTGCGAAAGGCGGCCGAGGTCATGTCGGCCGCACCGCCCACGACCAGCATCAGCACGGCCACGAGCACCATCGGCAGTCGCCAGGTGTCGGCGATGGTCACCGCCAACCCGAAGCCGAGCATGGCCGACCCCCAGACCACCACCGAGGCGAGCACCGCCACGCCCTGGCGCTCGATCCGGGAGACCCAGCCGGAGAACACCCCACCGAGCACCGCGCCCGCGGGGATGCCGGCGAACAGCAGGGCGAAGACGAACCCGCCGCTGTCCGGACCGCCGAAGCTCACGTGCGCGATCTCGGGGAACAGGGCTCGTGGCATCCCGAAGACCATCGCGATGAGGTCCACCAGGAACGACATCAGCAGCACCGGGTGACCGCGCAGGTAGCCGAGCCCGTCCAGCACGGCGCCGAGACCGAGACTGCCGGTCGTGCCCTCGATCGGCAGCCGCGGCAGGGCGAGCACGGCGCCCAGCGTGGGGACCAGCGTGACCGTGTCGATGAGATAGAGCCACGGGAAGCCGAGCACCGGGATCAGCGCACCGGCGATCAGCGGCCCCCCGATCGCCCCGGCCTGCATCACCGTCATGTTCAGGGAGTTGGCCGCCGGCAGCAGGTTCAGCGGCAGCAGCCGGGGGAGTACGGCGCTGCGCGTCGGCTGGTTCACCGCGAAGAACGCCTGCTGCACCGAGAACAGCCCGAGCAGCAGCCACACGCTGCCGACACCGGACCAGGCCTGCCACGAGAACAGCGCGCTCGTCGTGATCATCCCGAGCGTGGTGCAGATCAGCAGGGTGCGCCGGTCGAAGACGTCGGCGAGGGCGCCGCCCCACAGACCGAAGACGACCAGGGGCACCAACCCGAATACCCCGGTCAGCCCGACGTAGGCCGAGGACCCGGTGGCGGCGTAGATCTGGGCCGGCACCGCGACCACGGTGAGCTGGGCGCCCACCACCGTGACGATGTTGGCCCTCCAGAGCCGCCGGAAGTGCGGGTCGCGCAGCGGGCGGGTGTCGGCCAGCCAGGACACCGACGGCCGCAGGCTCAAGCGCGGTCGACGAGCGCGCGCACCTGCTCGAGGCTTCCGCAGCCCTGGTCGAGCAGGCGGTTGCGCTCGGCGAGCCACGCGAGGCCGAGCCGCGCCCGCTCGTGGGCGGCGACGTCCTCGCGAGCGGGGTTGAGGATCTCGCGCTCCTCCTCGTCGAGGTGGTGCAGCAGGGTCTCGCTGAACTCGTGCAGGTGCTGGCTGAAGTCCTCGTCGTAGAGCTCCTCGGACTCCAGCAGCGGCAGCAGCGTCGCGTAGCCCTCGTCGTGCTCCTGCGAGCCGTGCTCGGCGTCCTCCTCCTCGATCGCGTCCTTGCGCTCGAGCTGGGGGTAGACCCGGCTCTCCTCGGCCTCGCCGTGCGCCACGAGCAGCTCGGACATCGTCCGGCGCAGGGCGTCGCGGTCGTTCTGCTCGTTGCGCAGCTCGCGCAGCAGGGACTCGAAGAGCCGGTGGTCCTCGAGGATCAGGTCGACGACGTCGCCCTGCTCGGGCCGGGGGATGGGGGGTGCGGTGGCCATGTCGTGAATCTATCCGGACCCGGCCGGGGAGCACCGCCCGGAGGGTGGGGAGTGCTGGTCCGAGCAGGTGTTCCGCAGATGCGGGTCCAGAGATAGGTCATGGCCGCAGATGCGGCTAGCATGTCGCCATGACGACGTACCGGATCAAGCAGGCGGCCGAGCTCCTCGGCGTCAGTGACGACACGGTGCGGCGGTGGGCGGACTCCGGGCGGCTGCGTACGACGACCGAGTCCTCACGCCAGGTCGTGGACGGGGCCGAGCTCGCCCGGGTGGCCCAGGAGGTCGCCGGCAGCGGGGAGCACCACGAGCCGGGGCCCGTGGTCCGGGCCTCGGCCCGCAACCGGTTCGTCGGCCTGGTGACCCGGGTGGTGCGCGACACCGTGATGGCACAGGTGGAGATCCAGTCCGGGCCGCACCGCGTGGTCTCGCTGATGAGCCGGGAGGCCGCGGACGACCTCGCGCTCGAGCCCGGCGTGCTGGCGATCGCGGCCGTGAAGTCCACCAACGTCGTGGTCGAGCTTCCCGAGAGCCCGTGAGGAGGCGCGGACGCATGAGGCTGCCCACCCGCGCCGTCGCCCCGGTCGCCGCGCTCGCCACCTGCGTGCTCGCGTCCGCGGCCCTGACTGCGTGCGGCACCGACGCGGGAGGCTCCGGGGCCCACGTCACCCTGCGCGTCTTCGCCGCGGCCTCCCTCACCGGGTCCTTCACCACGCTGGGCGGCACCTTCGAGAAGGAGCACCCCGGCACCACCGTCCAGCTGAACTTCGGGCCGAGCTCCGGGCTGGCCCAGCAGGTCACCAGCGGTGCCCCCGCCGACGTGTTCGCCAGCGCCAGCCCGACCAACATGGACGCCGTGGTCGCCGACGGCGACGCGAAGGGCCCCCGGGACTTCGCCACCAACAGCATGGAGATCGCGGTCCCCCCCGACAACCCCGCGCACATCTCCGGACTGGCCGGCCTCGCGCGCCGGAGCGTCAAGGTCGCCCTGTGCCAACCCCAGGTGCCGTGCGGCGCGGTCGCCGCCACGGTCTTCGCCGACGCCGGGGTCACCGTGCAGCCGGCCACCGAGGAGGTCGACGTCAAGTCGGTGCTGACCAAGGTCACCCTGGGCGAGGTCGACGCGGGCATGGTCTACGTCACCGACGTCCGTGCGGCGGGCGCGAAGGTCGCGGGCGTCGAGATCCCGGAGAGCCAGAACTCCTCCACGGCCTACCCGATCGCCACCCTGTCCGACTCGGCACACCGCGACCTGGCCGGCCAGTTCGTCGACCTCGTCCTCTCCGACGAGGGTGCGCGGGTCCTCCGCGCCGCCGGCTTCGGCAGACCCTGATGGGCGCCCGCAGGGTCACCCGGCGCCCCCCGCCGTGGCCGCTGGCGGGGCCGGCGCTGCTCGGTGCCCTGCTGCTCGTCCTCCCCCTGGCAGGGCTGCTGCTGCGCGCGCCGTGGGGCGGGCTGGCCGACATCCTCGGCACGCCGGAGGTCCTCGACGCGCTGTGGCTCTCGCTGCTCTCGGCCACCCTGGCGACGGCGGTCTCGCTGGTGCTCGGGGTGCCGCTGGCGTGGGTGCTGGCCCGCTCCGCCCTGCCCGGTGTGCGGCTGCTGCGCGCGCTGGTGACCCTCCCGCTGGTGCTGCCCCCGGTGGTGGGCGGGGTGGCGCTGCTGCTGGTGCTGGGCCGCAACGGGGTGGTGGGGCAGTGGCTCGACGCGTGGTTCGGGGTCACCATCCCCTTCACCACCGCCGCCGTGGTGCTGGCGGAGACCTTCGTGGCGATGCCGTTCCTGGTGGTGGCAGTCGAGGGGGCCTTCCGCTCCGCGGACCAGGGGTACGACGAGGCGGCCGCCACGCTCGGGGCGAGCAGGCTGACCGTCTTCCGACGGGTGACGCTGCCACTGGTCCGACCGGCGCTCGTGGCCGGCTCGGTGCTGTGCTGGGCCCGGGCGCTCGGCGAGTTCGGCGCGACCGTGACCTTCGCGGGCAACCTGCAGGGGGTCACCCGCACGATGCCGCTGGCGGTCTACCTGGCGATGCAGACCGACCCCGAGGCCGCGCTGGCGCTGTCCCTGGTGCTGCTCGCGGTCTCGGTGGCCGTGCTGTTCGCGCTCCGGGGTCGCTGGGTCGGCGCCGGGGGTCCGAGGTGAGCCCGGGGGCACTCGCCTTCGACGGGCGGGTGCACCGTGGCCCCTTCGAGCTCGACGTGGCCTTCGAGGTGCCTCCCGGCGAGGTGCTGGGGGTCCTCGGGCCCAACGGTGCGGGGAAGTCCACGCTGCTGCGCGCCGTCGCCGGTCTCGAGGTGCTGGACTCCGGATCGGTCGGTGTCGGCGAGCACCCCTGGCAGCAGCCCGGCGGGTTCGTGCCCGCGGAGGAGCGGCGCACCGGGGTGGTCTTCCAGGACTACCGGCTCTTCCCGCACCTCGACGTGCGCGACAACGTCGCCTTCCCCTCCCGGTCCGCCGGGGCCGGCCGGGCGGACTCGCGTGCCAACGCCGGGCACTGGCTGGACCGGCTCGGGCTCGGCCATCTCGCCGACCGGCGGCCGCACCAGCTCTCCGGGGGGCAGGCCCAACGGGTGGCGCTCGCGCGGGCCCTGGCCCGCGAGCCCGAGGTGCTGCTGCTCGACGAGCCGATGGCGGCCCTGGACGCGGGGGCCCGGATCGAGATCCGCGCCTTCCTGCGCGAGCACCTCTCCGACTTCCCCGGGCCGGTCGTGCTGGTCACCCACGACCCGCTCGAGGCGATGGTGCTGGCCGACCGGCTGATGGTCCTGGAGTCCGGGCGGCTGGTGCAGCAGGGGGCGCCCGCCGAGGTGGCCCGCCGCCCGGCCTCGCCGTACGTCGCCCGGCTGGTGGGCCTGAACCTGTGGCCCGGCACCCTCGAGGAAGGGGGAGTGGTCGCGCTCGAGGCAGGGGGCCGCCTCGCGGTCGCCACGCAGGCACGGTCCGGCCCGATCCTGGTCTCCCTGCGCCCGAGCGCGGTCACCGTGCACACCGCTCGCCCCGACCACACCAGCACCCGCAACGTCTGGCAGGGCACGGTCGCGGCGATGGAGGTGCTCGCCGACCGGGTCCGGCTCCAGGTGGGCGGCGCACCGCCCACCCTGGCCGACGTCACCCCGGCGGCGGTCGCCGAGCTCGGCCTGGAGGTGGGCAGCACCGTCTGGCTCTCGGCCAAGGCGACCGAGGTCGAGGCCTACGCCGAGACCGCGGGCAGCGGCGCACGGTGACCCGGGAGGCTGCCACCTGACCTGGTGTGTCGCCGGAGACCGGGATCGTGCGAAGATTCGATCTCCGTCGAAGTCAAGGCCTGGGGAGCCCCTGGCACCACAGTTGAGGATCCGTTGAGATGCCCACCTCGTTTCCACCCGAACTGATCGCCACGTTTCGCACGATGGCGGAGATCGTCTACTCCGGGGAGTCCTTCGACGCGGTCTACGGGTCGGTGTGCGCCAGCGCCGTCGAGCTGGTCGACGGGTGTGACCACGCGTCGCTGATGCTGCGTCGGCGCGGCCGGGTGCGCACCGTCGCCGCGTCCGACGACGTCGCCCGCTGGATCGACGAGCTCGAGACCGAGATCGGGGAGGGTCCCTGTCTCGACGCGCTGGACGACGACGAGCCCGACCAGCACATCTGCCCCGACCTGACCGTGGGCAGCAAGTGGCCCGACCTGGCGGCGCGGATCGTGGCCGGGACCGAGGTGCGCGGCATGGCCGGATTCCGGCTGCGCCAGGACGGCCAGAAGGTCGGGGCGCTGAACATCTTCAGCGACACCGCGGGGGCCCTCACCGACCGTTCGCTGGAGCAGGCGACCCTGCTCACGGCCTTCTCCTCGGTCAGCCTCGCGGCCCTGGACCGGGGCGAGGAGGCGATCACGCTGCGGCGCGGCCTGGAGAGCAACCGGGAGATCGGCAAGGCGATCGGGCTGTTGATGGCGATGCACGACATCGACGACGAGCGCGCCTTCGAGATGCTCGCGAAGGTCTCCCAGGAGATGAACGTGAAGGTGGCCGAGGTGGCCGCCCAGGTGGTCTCCCACCACCGCCAGCAGGAGCACTGACCCGCTGCTGGGCCCGGTGGGGGCGCGTGCGGTCCACCTGCTGACCGGGCCGGTGTGATCTCTCGGCGAATGCGGGTACACGCAGACCCGGAGGTCGAGACACCGGCGTCCGCGACTGTGCGGCGTACGCCCCTGCGGCCTTCTCGGACACGCTCTGATTGGCCACACGCGTTCGCCGCACGACCGTGACAGCCAACCGAGACCCGAGGAGAAGTGCGATGGGCATGGACGACAAGGCCGACAACAAGGCCGAAGAGGTCAAGGGCAAGGTCAAGGAGACCACCGGCAAGGCCACCGACGACGAGTCGATGGAGGCCGAGGGCAAGGCCGACCAGAGCAAGTCCTCGCTGAAGCAGGCGGCCGAGAACGTCAAGGACGCCTTCAAGTAGCCAGCAGCTCACCCCAGACCTGTGTCGCGCCGGCGGCCCACACCGCCGTCGGGTCGACCGGCGCGGCACAGACCAGCTCCCTCGCCGCCCCGGGGGCCGGAGTTGTCTGCCCCCCTCGGGCATGGTCGGATCAGCCGCATGCGCCATGCCGCCGTACGCCGGCCTTCCCTGCGGCCTTCTTTGCGGCCTTCTTTGCGGCCTACTCTGCGGCCTACTCTGCGGGCCACCGCCGTCGCCGGGGGCCTTGCGCTGATCCTCGCCGGGTGCAGCGTTCCGGGCTTCGGCCCGGACGCCGATGACGCCGTGAGGGCCCTGGCCCGGGCGGCCTCGGCAGGCGATCTCGGCGGGGTCGACGTCGCGGGGGGCGCCGACGCCGCCAAGTCCGCCGACACCGAGTTCCGGGCCGTCACCGACGACCTGGGCACGGCCAAGGTCACGGTGGGCCGGGTCTCCACCGACGGCGACCGGGCGACCGGCCAGCTGGTCTGGCACTGGCAGGTCGGGCCGAAGACCTGGTCCTACGACACCACCGTGCGCCTGACCCGCGGCGACTCCGGTGACGGCGAGGCCTGGCTGGTGCGGTGGGACCCCTCGCTCGTGGAGCCCTCGCTCGGTGACGGCGAGAGGCTGGAGAAGACCAGCATCAAGGCTCGTCGCGGGCGGATCCTGGGCGCGGAGGACCAGCCGCTGGTCACCTTGCGGCCGGTGCTGCGCGTGGGGCTGGACAAGAGCCGCCTGACGTCTCGCCAGGTGGTCGGTGCGGCCCGGCGGCTCGCCCGCCTGCTGGACATCGACGTGCCGGCCTACCTGCGGCAGGTGCGCGCGAGCGGGGCCGAGGCGTTCGTGCAGGGGATCGTCTACCGGCGCCCGCAGGCCCCGGCCCGGGTGCTCTCCGACCTCACCTCGATCCCTGGCGCTCGCGCGATCTCCGACCGGCTGCCGCTGGCGCCGACCAAGGACTTCGCGGCGGCGGTCCTGGGCACGGTCGGCCCGGCGACCGCCGAGCTGGTCAAGGAGAGCGGGGGCCGGATCAGGCCCGGTGACGACGTCGGTCTCTCCGGGCTGCAGAAGCGCTACGACGAGCAGCTCTCCGGCACCAGCGGGGCCACCGTGGCCGCCGTGGGCGAGCAGGGGGAGCGGCGCACGCTGTTCACCGCCGACCCGGTGGCCGGGACCTCGTTGCACACCACGATCGACCCGGCCGCCCAGCGGGTCGCCGAGCAGGCCCTGGCCGACGTGGGGCCGGCCAGCGCGCTGGTCGCCGTCCGGCCCTCGACCGGTGATCTCGTGGCGGTGGCCAGCGGGCCCGGGTCGAAGGGCTACAACACGGCGACCTACGGACGCTACGCCCCGGGGTCGACCTTCAAGGTGGTCAGCGCGCTGGCGCTGCTGCGCGCCGGGCTGGCGCCCGACTCCCCGGTGCCGTGCCCGGCCACGATCGTGGTCGACGGCAAGTCGTTCAAGAACTACGACGACTACCCCACCTCCGGGTTGGGACAGATCACGCTCGAGGACGCCCTGGCCAGGTCCTGCAACACCGCCTTCATCTCCCAGCGCGGAAAGCTCGGGCCGCAGTCCTTGGCGCAGGCCGCTGCCGCGCTCGGCCTCGGCGTGGACCACGACACCGGGTTCCCGGCGTTCTTCGGCGACGTGGGCACCCCGCAGAGCCAGACCCAGGCGGCGGCCAGCATGATCGGCCAGGGAGTGGTGCTGGCCTCCCCGATGGCGATGGCCACGGTGGTGGCCTCGGTGCTGAAGGGCTCCACCGTGGTGCCTCGGCTGCTGCCCGACCGCGACGCCGAGAAGCCGGACCCGGACACGCCCCTCACCACGACGGAGGCACGCCGGCTGCGCGCGATGATGCGCGCCGTGGTGGAGCGGGGCAGCGGCAGCCTCCTGGCGGGGCTCCCCGGGGGGCCGGTGATCGCCAAGACCGGCACCGCCGAGTTCGGCGACACACCACCGCTGCCCACGCACGCCTGGATGGTGGCCGGGCGCGGCGACCTCGCCGTGGCGGTCTTCGTCGAGCGCGGTGAGTCGGGGTCGCAGACCGCAGGCCCCGTCCTCGAGCAGTTCCTGCGCGAGGTGCCCCCGTCGGGGGTGTCGTAGCCTGACCGCGACAGATCCACTCTCACCGTCGAGGGGGTGCCGATGCTGACACGGTCGCACTGGGCCAGGCGCAGCGAGCAGCTCGACCCCGTCCGGGACAGCCACGAGATCAGCCTGCACGTCTCGGCCTACGACTTCTCGTGGGACAACCTGCAGGCGCTCTCCTTCGCGCTGTTCCGGACCTACGCCGTGCCCTCCATCGGCCGGCTCCTCGATGAGACCGGCGAGTTCACCGGCCGGGTGCAGAAGAGGTACGACGACACCGGCCTGCTCCTCGAGGAGGTTCAGCGCCACGGACTGGACAGCGCACGCGGACGCACCGCAGTGCGCCGGATCAACCGGATGCACGCGATGTACGACATCAGCAACGACGACTTCCGCTACGTGCTCGCGACCTTCGTGGTGGTGCCCAAGCGCTGGATCGACGACCACGGGTTCCGGTCGATGACCCCGAACGAGATCGCGGCCACCACGAACTACTACCGCGAGCTCGGCAGCCGGATGGCGATCGCGGACCTGCCGGAGGACTTCGCCGGGTTCGAGCGGCTGCTCGACGACTACGAGCGCCGGAACTTCGCCTTCGACCCCGGTGGCCGCCGGGTCGCGGACTCCACGCTGGACCTGATCACCACCTTCCCCCCGAACAACCTCGCGCCGCGGTGGCTGGTGCGCCGGTTCGCCTACTCGTTGATGGACGAGCCGCTGCTGCGCGCCTTCGGCTACCCGCTCCCGACGACGGTGGAGCGGTGGTTCTTCCGGGGTGCGATGCGGCTGCGGGCGCGGCTGCTGCGCTTGTTCCCCGCACGGTCGAAGCCCACGTGGGTCAGTGCCTACGGCTACTTCCGCACCTACCCGGCCGGCTACGACCTCGAGCGGCTGGGCACCTTCCCCGCGCAAGGCGGCGGGCTCCCCCGCGGCGCCCGACCGGGCCTCGGTGAAGCAGGGTCCTGAGCGCCCCGCCCGCGCCGCCACGCGCGGGACGACCCGGGACCTCCTCGCCGTCGCCGTCCTGTTCGGCGGCAACGGTCTGGCCGTGGGGGTCTTCGGGGCCTCCCTGCCCGGGCTGCGGTTCGGCCTGGGGCTGGGGCCCGGTCAGATCGTCGGTGTCCTGGTCGTCGCGGCCCTGTTCGCCGTGCTCTCGATGAACCTCAGCGGTCCGCTCGCCGACCGTCATGGCGCCCGGGCGCCGTGCCTGGTCGGCGGCGCGGTGATGGCGGGGGGTGCCGTGGTCATCGCGCTGGCCCCGGGCTATGCCGTCCTGCTCGTGGGCGCCGCTTGCCTCGGTCTGGGCAACGGGGCGATGGATGTGTCCATGAACGCGCTCGGGGTGAGCGTGGAGCAGGCGCGCCGCGGCCCGGTGCTGAGCCGGCTGCACGCCTGCTTCTCGATCGGCAACCTCGCGGGGGCGCTGCTCGTCGTGGCCGTGGGGCGGGTGCTCGCCACCGACGTGACGCCGCGGTGGTCGCTGCTCGTCGCGGCGGTGCTGCTGGCCGCCCTGCTGGCCTCGGTCTCCTCGGCCGCGCCCCAGTCGCCGCGGCGCACCCCGACAGGCGGGCACTCCGGCCCGGTCCCGACCGTCGCCTGGCTGCTCGCCGCGATGGCCGTGTGCTTCGGCCTGACCGAGGGCACCGCGGTCGACTGGTCCTCGCTGCACGTCACCGACGTGGGCGGAGTCAGCCCCTCGGCGGGGGCGTGGGGACTCGCGTGCGTGAGCGGGTCCATGGTGGCGATCCGGCTGCTCGGCGACCTCGTGGTCGAGCGGCTCGGCCGCGCGCTCGTCGTACGCTCCGGCGCGGGGTGCGCACTCGGCGGCTACCTGCTCACCGCGACCGGCAGCGACCTGGCCGTCATCCTCACCGGCTGGTGCCTGGTCGGGCTGGGAGTCGGGTTGCTCGCACCCCAGATCTACGGGTCGGCCGGCCACGTCGGTGGGGGCCGCGGGCTGGCCGTCGTGGTCAGCTTCGGGTACGCCGCGTTCCTGCTCGGGCCTGCGCTGATCGGCTTCGTCGCCGCCCAGGCGGGACCCGAGCACGGGCTGCAGCGCGCGATGCTGGTGCCGGTCGCCACTGCCGTGGCGCTGATCGTGCTCTCGGCCAGGATGCCCGCGGACCCGGCGACCAGCAGGTCCTGACCGGCCGTCGGAAACACCGCCGACATCGCGACCTCCTAGTCTGTGCGGATGCCGAGCCTCCAGCATGCCGTGCTCAGCCGGGTCGTCCCGGTGCTGCGACGTTCCCTGCCGGTCGAGGACGTCTCGGCGATGCGGGCCGCGCTGACCCGGGCCAACCGGTCCGCCGACGAGGGTCCGACCCGGGCCGTGCGCCGTGGCCACGAGGAGCAGATCGGCAACGCCCACGGCTTCCCGGTCTTCACGCTGTGGCCGGTGGGCTCCGGACCGGACCAGGAGCGGGTGGATCCGCCGGGGCGCAGCGTGCTCTACCTCCACGGCGGCGGCTACGTGCAGCCGACCACGGCCTGGCACTGGCGGTTCCTGGTCTCCCTGGCCGACGACCTCGGTGCGCAGGCGGTGCTGCCGGCCTACCCCCTCGCTCCGGAGTTCACCGTCGAGGACTCCTTCGAGAGGCTGCTCGACCTCTTCGCCGAGGTCGCGGCCCGCTCGCCCGGGGGCGTGGTGCTCGCAGGCGACTCGGCCGGTGGCGGCTACGCGCTCGCGCTCGCCGAGGCCCTGCGCGACCGCGGTGGTCCGCAGCCCGACGGCCTGGTGCTGCTGGCTCCGTGGGTCGACCTGACCGGGACCACCCCGGGCACCCGTGAGGCCGCGGCCGAGGACCCCTGGCTCTCCTATGACCACCTCGCGGTCTACGCCTCCTTCTGGGCCGGGTCGAGCGACCCCCGGGCGCTGAGCGACCCCCGGGTCAGTCCCGGGCTGGGCGACCTCGCCGGTCTGCCGCCGACCCTGGTGCTGTGCGGGACGCGGGACCTGCTCAAGCCCGGCTGCGACGCGCTGTTCGACCGGGCGGAGGCCGCGGGCTGGCCTCTGGAGTACGTCGTGGCGCCCGGCCTGATCCACGTCTACCCGCTGCTGCCGGTCCCCGAGGCGCGGGCCGCACGTGAGCACATCCTGGCCTTCTGCCGCAACCTCCGCTGATCGTGTCGGTGCCGATCTGGTTCCCGGGAGCCGTCGTGGTCCATACCAAGAACGCGCCCTTTGTGTACCGAATCCTCCGGCGAGCGATACTCACCAGCCATGGACGCCACGGACGTGGCCGTGATCGGCGCGGGGGTGGCCGGACTCGCCTGCGCACGGGCGCTGGAGGAGTCCGGTCTCGGGGTGCGCGTGCTCGAGCGCTCGGCACGTGTCGGCGGCCGGGTGGGCACCGACGTCATCGACGGCTTCCGTTGCGACCGCGGGTTCCAGTGGCTCAACTCCAGCCACCCCGACATCCGGGCCGCCGTCGACGTCGCCGCCCTCAACGTGCGCCCCATCGAGCCGGGCATGGTGCTCGCCCACCCCGAGGGCTACCGGATCCTGCGGGGCTCCCAGGCGGCGGTGATCGCCACCATCCGCTCCGGGCTCGGGCACCCGCAGGACATCGCCCGGCTGGTGCGGTGGAGCGAGCCACTGCGCAAGAGCCCCGAACGGCTCCTCTCGGGCGCGGACATGACGCTGGCCGAGTCGCTGGACCGCCACGGCATCTCCGGTCGGATCCGCGAGGAGGTGGTGCGACCGCTGGCACGGCTCCTCTTCGCCGACGAGGACCTGCGCAGCTCCTACCAGCTGGTCATGCTGACCCTCCAGACGCTGGTGATGGGCACCCCGTCGTTGCCCGCCCTGGGGATGCAGGCCCTGCCGAACCAGCTGGCCCTGAGCCTCGAGCACCCCGTGGAGCACGGTGTCGACGTGCTCGGCGTCTCCCGCAGCACCGGTGAGGGGGTGCGCATCCACACCGACGACGGCGTGCTGCACGCCCGGGCGGCCGTGGTGGCCACCGACCCGCTGAGCGCCTCGAGCCTCGTGGGGCTGGGCAGCCCGGCCATGCGCGGCCTCTCCACGTGGTGGTTCGCCACCGACGTCTCCCCGACCACCATGAAGATGGCCTTCGTCAACCCGGTCGGTCCGGCCGCGGGGCCCCTCTCGCACGCGATCGTGGTCTCCAACGTCGCTCCGCGCTACGCCCCGGCCGGCCAGCACCTGGTGGCCGCCTGCTCGGTGCCGCTGCCGGGTGAGCAGGTGGGCGTCGAGTCCGAGAGCGAGGTGCGCGCCCAGCTCGGTGCGATCTTCCGCACCGACACCGACGCGTGGCGGGTGGTCACCCGCAACACTCACTCCGCGGTCTGGCCGGCGGCGCGTCCGCCGCTGATCCTGGGGCGCGAGGTCGACCTCGGCGACGGGCTGTTCGTGGCCGGCGACCACCGCGAGACCCCCGGCATCGCGGGGGCGATGCGCTCGGGCGGCCGGGCCGCCGCCGCCGTGCTCGCCGACCTCGGCGCCCCCGCCAACGACTAGCCCCGCTCAGCCCGCCAGCAGCCCGAGGACCCGCTGGGCCGCCGGGACGGCGAGGGCACGGTCGGCGGGCACCAGCCCGACGCGGGTGCGGCGGTCGAGCAGGTCCGCGACGGTGGCGGCGCCCTCGTGGGTGACCCCGAAGACCAGCTCGGCGAGGACGGTGGGCACGCCGGGGGCGACCGGGGCGAGCAGCTCCGCGGTGCCCAGCCCCGTGGCGCTCCGGGCAGAGGCGAGCACCTCGGGCGCCTCGGTCCCGAACCGACGTACCAGCCGCTCGTGCGCCGCCACCTCGGCCAGCTCCGCGGGCGGGGCGGCCCCGAGCAGGGGCAGCCGTCGGGTGCGGCACGGCCCCGCGTCGAGCCGCGACTCCTCGACGGCGCGGTCGACGGCGTCCTGGGCCATCCGCCGGTAGGTCGTGAGCTTGCCGCCCACCACGGTGACCACCCCGGTCCGCGAGACCAGCACCGCGTGCTTGCGGGAGAGGTCCGCGGTGGTGCCGTCGGTGTCGAGCAGGGGACGCAGCCCGGCGTAGGCCCCGACGACCTGGTCGCGCGTGATCGCCTGCTGCAGCGCGCTGTTGATGACCCGGAGCAGGAAGTCGATGTCCTCCTCGGGAGCCTCGGGCACGTCGGGCACCTCGCCGTCGACCTCCTCGTCGGTGAGCCCGACGTAGTGGGTGCCGTCGGGCTGCGGCAGGGCGAAGACGAAGCGGTTGCCAGCGCCGGGGACCGGCGCCATCAGCGCACAGCGCACCCCCGGCAGGCTCTCCTCGCGCAGCACGACGTGGGTGCCTCGGCTGGGGCGCAGCCGGATCTCCTCGACCAGGTTCCCCGCCCAGACGCCGGTGGCGTTGACCACGGCGCGCGCGGTGAACGGGCGCGTCTCACCGGTGCGGGTGTCGGTGAGGGTGGCGCCACTGCCCGTGGGCTCGGTGGCCCGCACGCGGGTGTGCACCGCGGCACCCTCGGCGGCGGCGGTGCGCGCCACGGCGAGGACGAGCCTGGCGTCGTCCTCGAGCTGCCCGTCCCAGGAGAGCAGCCCGCCGCGCAGGCCGTCGCGACGTACGACGGGGGCGAGTGCCAGCGTCTCGGTGACACCGATCCGGCGTGGTCGTGGCAGCGTCTCGCGCCGGGTGCGGGCGCCGAGCCGGAGCAGGTCACCGGCGCGGAGCCCGGCGCGCGCCAGTGCGGCCTGTCGGCGGCCGACGGCCGGGGTCAGCGGCATCAGCATCGGCAGTGCGTGCGCCAGGTGGGGTGCGGTGGTCTGCAGCAGGATGCCGCGCTCGACGGCGCTCTCGTGGGCGACGTCGAGCTGGCCCTTCGCGAGGTAGCGCAGGCCCCCGTGGACGAGCTTGGAGCTCCATCGACTGGTGCCGAAGGCGACGTCGTGGGCGTCGACGGCCACCACCGAGAGTCCGCGGCTGGCGGCGTCGAGGGCGACCCCGGCCCCGGTGATCCCCAGACCGATGACCAGGACGTCGGCGGACCCGGGCAGGTCGGCGAGCCCGACCTGAAGACGGGCGGCGTGCGGGGGGTGGTGCGGCGCAGCGGGGGTCACGGCAGCAGATACCCCTCCACGAGACGGGCGAGCTCGGCGTCGAGGTGCGCGACGTCGCGCTCGCGCCCGGGGCGGCCGGCACGCTGGTCCTCCACCATCGTGTGCGCGGAGAGGACGAAGCCGTGACAGGCCAGCACCAGCGCGCGCGCCACCGTCGCCGGATCGCCGGCACGCACCGACCCGTCCTGCTGTCCCTTCGCGACCAGGTCGGTCAGGGCCGCGGCGACCATCTCCTGGCTGCGTCCACGCCGGTCCAGCAGGTAGGGCAGCAGCACCTCGGGGTCCACGTCGACGATGCGCAGCAGCAGGTCGTTGGTGCGCAGCGCCCGGACGGTGGCCACGACGCCGCGGGTGATCCGGTCCCGGGCGGGCTCTGCCGTCCCGGCGGCGTCCCCGCTCTGTCCCCCGCTCTGTCCCCCGGCCTGTCCCACGGTCTGTCCCACGGCCTGTCCCACGGCGTGCCCCCACTCGCGGGTCATCAGGTCGGCCAGCAGGGTCTGGGTGTCTGGCCACCGGCGGTAGAGGGTCATCCGGCTCACGCCGGCCCGGCGGGCGATGTCGGTCAGCGTCGTCCGGCTCCAGCCGACGGCCAGGATCGCCTCCCGGGCCGCGTCGAGGTAGGCGTCGTCGGGTGAGGGCGTGCCCGGAGCCTCGGCCTTGTGACGAATAGACGTCATATGTCACACTGTAACACGCGGCAAACGCGGCCCGTGAGCCGTCCACCCCAGCCCGCAGGGAGCGAGCACACCCATGAGCACACCCGAGATGCACTGGTCCCGCTGGGGCGACCCCGCCGAGGCCGGTCCCCTGCCCGAGAGCGCACTCGCGCTGGTCGACGCCTTCCTCGGCACGCGACAGACCCCGGCGGTGGACCCGGAGGAGGTCCGGCTCTCCGAGCCGCTGGCCCGGGAGCTGCTCAGCCAGCTTCGCGAGATCGTCGGCGCCGAGCACGTGCTCACCGACCGCGAGACCCGGTTGCACCGCACCCGCGGCAAGTCCACCCCCGACCTGCTCCGGCTGCGCGCCGGCGACGGCTCGGACTCGCCGGACGCCGTCGTCCGCCCCGGCGACCACGACGAGGTCGCCGCGCTGATCGACTGGGCCGCCGCGCACCGGGTGGCGCTCGTACCGTTCGGCGGTGGCACCTCCGTGGTCGGTGGTCTGGTCGCGCGCCGGGACGGCTTCGCCGGCGTCGTCTCGCTGGACCTGGTGCGCTTCGACCGGCTCCTCTCGGTCGACACCGACTCGATGACCGCCACCCTCGAGCCCGGTCTGCGCGGACCGCGGGCAGAGGCGTTGCTGGCCGAGCACGGGCTCACCCTCGGGCACTTCCCCCAGTCCTTCGAGTACGCCTCGATCGGAGGCTTCGCCGTGACCCGGTCCTCGGGGCAGTCCTCGGCGGGCTACGGACGGTTCGACTCCCTGGTCGTCGGCCTGCGGGTGGCGACGCCACGGGGCGAGCTGCGGCTGGGCACCGCCCCGGCCAACGCCGCCGGCCCCGACCTGCGGCAGGTGGTGCTGGGCTCCGAGGGCGCCTTCGGCGTGGTCACGGCCGTGACCGTGCGGGTGCGCCGGGCCCCGGAGGTGACGCGCTACGAGAGCTGGCGGTGGGACTCCTTCGTCGAGGGCACGACCGCCATGCGCACCCTGGCCCAGGCCGGGCTGCTGCCGACGGTGCTGCGGCTCTCCGACGACAACGAGACCCGGATCAACCTGGCCCGCCCGGCCGAGGTCGGGCAGGAACAGGCAGACGCCGGCGGCTGCCTGATGGTGACCGGCTACGAGGGCACCCCGGCAGCGGTCGAGGCCAAGCAGACCGCCGTCACCGCGCTGCTCGGCGAGCTCGGCGGCACCCCGCTGGGGGAGGACGCGGGCTGGTCCTCGGGCCGGTTCCACGGGCCCTACCTGCGAGACTCGCTGCTCGACGTGGGTGTGCTGGTGGAGACCCTCGAGACGGTCACCTTCTGGTCCCGGCTGCACGAGGTGTACGCCGCGGTCAGCGCGGCCCTGGTGGCAGCCCTGGGGGAGGGGACCCTCGTGCTGTGCCACGTCTCGCACGTCTACGAGACGGGTGCCTCGCTCTACTTCACCGTGGCGACCAGGCAGGACGAGGAGCCGGTGGCGCAGTGGCTGGCTGCCAAGGCCGCGGCCTCGGACGCGATCCTCGAGCACGGCGCCTCGATCACCCACCACCACGCCGTGGGGCAGGACCACAAGCCGTGGCTGGCGCGCGAGATCGGGCCGGTCGGCGTCCGGATGCTGCGTGCACTGAAGGCCGAGCTCGACCCGGCCGGCGTGCTGAACCCCGGGGTGCTCATCCCCTGAGGGCCGGGGCCCGGGGCCAGCCGGCTACCCCTGGGGGACGCCCCGCCGCCGGAACCCGGCCACCGCGACCAGCCCGAGCAGCAGGGCCAGGGCGGCCAGGCCGACCAGCCCGCGACCGTCGACGTCCTCCAGCGGCGGGTAGCCCACGTGGTGGGTGGCCACCAGCGCCAGGGTGGTCTCCGAGAGCTGCAGGGGGCTGCCCAGGAAGGCCAGCACCGCCGTGGCGGCGTACACCAGCCAGGCGACCGGCTGGGCCCGCGGCAGGACGCCGAACAGTGCGAGGGCCAGCGCGCCGAGCACCAGCACCGCAGGGAGATAGGCCACCGAGGCGTTGAGCAGGCGACCCGTCTGGCCCGCGTCGCCGGTCGACCACGCCGTCGCCAGTCCCAGCGCGCTGGCGCCGGTGCCCACCACCACGGCGAGCCCGACGAGGATGACGGCGAGGTGCGTGCCCAGCCAGCGGCGCCGGCTCAGCGTCCCGGCGAGCTGCACCTCCAGCCTCCCGGCGGTCTCCTCGCTGCGCAGCCCGCCCGCGGCCTGGACCAGGTAGGCCGCCGAGAGCAGTGCGAGCAGGAGCACCGACATCGCCAGGAACCCGTCGATGCTGGCGGCGCCGGTGCCGCCGAACGAGCGCTCCAGCGAGGGGTTGCCGGCCATCGCGTCGATGAGCTGTTGGGCCAGTGCCCCGAAGGTCGCCGAGACGACCACGGCCACCACGCTCCAGCCCACCACGGCACCCCGGTGCAGGTGCACAGCCAACCCCAGGGGGGTGCGCAGGAAGTCCGAGGCGCTCTCCGCGGAGGCGCGGCGACGCCACCGGGCCTCGCCGAGGTCGCGACGCCGGTTCAGGAGCACCGCCAGCACGAGCAGGGCGGTCCCCACCGCGAGCGGGACCAACAGCGGCCACCACCGCGCGTCGCCGAAGGCACGCACCTTCTCGGCCCAGCCGAGCGGGGAGAGCCAGGTGACGGGGGAGTCCAGCACGTCCCCGATCCCGCGGAGCAGGTAGGCCGCCACCAGCACCGAGAGCCCGAGGACGTAGATGCCTCGAGGCTGGCCCACCACCTGGGCGGCCAGCGCGGCGACGCCCGCGAACACCAGCCCCAGCGCACCGAGCGAGACGGCATAGAGGAGGGCCCCCGCCGGGGCCACGCCCACCGAGAGCAGGCCGAGGGCGAGCGCGGCGGCGGCCGCTGCCAGCGCCCCCAGGGTGACGACGGTGGCGGCCAGCAGCGGCGCGGTCCGCCCGATCCGGCCGGCGAGCAGCAGGTCGAGCCGGCCGGCCTCCTCCTCGCGGCGGGTGGCGCGGGCCACCAGGCTGATCCCCATCAGCGGCAGTGCGAAGGAGGCCATGAAGCCGAACTCGTTGGCGATGACTCCCCCGAGGGTGTCGATCCCCGCGACGTGCCCGTTGATCGCCAGCAGCGCGTCGCCACTGCCCACCGCCTGGGCATAGCTGTCGATCTTGGCCTGGGTGTCGTAGAGGCCGCTGATCGAGGAGGTCGTCGCCACCATGGTCCCGGCCAGCGCCAGGACCCAGGCGAGCACGGCCTTCCAACCGGTGCGCAGCGCGATCGCGAGCATGGTGGTGGTCCCGGTCAGGGTCATCGGGACACCTCCTGCCCCCCGGTCGACTGCTCGTCCTCGCCCGAGTAGCTGCGCAGGAACAGGTCGTCGAGGCTGGGTGGGGTGGCGGTCAGCGTATGGATCCCCGCCTCGTGCAGGAGCCCCACCGTGGCGTCGAGCTGCTCGGTCTCCACGGTGAAGCGCACCTCCGGCCTTCCGTCGATCTCCTCCTCGCCGAGGTCGTGCACGCCGGGCAGGTCGGCGAGGCCCGGCGACCGGCGCAACGTCACCGCGCGCACCGAGGTGCGCGTGTGCCGGCGCAGGTCGGCCAGCGACCCGGAGGTGACCCGGCGGCCCTTGCGGATGATGCTGACCCGGTCCGCGAGCGCCTCCACCTCGGCCAGGATGTGGCTGGAGAGCAGCACGGTGACGCCTTCCTCCCGGCGCTCCCGGATGCACTGCTGGAAGGCCGCCTCCATCAGGGGGTCGAGGCCGGAGGTGGGCTCGTCGAGCATCAGCAGCTCGACGTCGGCGGCGAGGGCGGCCACCAGGGCGACCTTCTGCCGGTTGCCCTTGGAGTAGTCGCGGGCGCGCCGGGTGGGGTCGAGGTCGAATCGCTCGATGAGCTCCGCGCGGCGGTCCGCGCGCAGGCCGCCGTGGGCCCGCCCCAGGACGTCGAGGCACTGCCCGCCGGTCAGGCCGGGCCACAGGGTCACGTCCCCGGGCACGTAGGCAAGACGGCGGTGCAGCCGGACCGGGTCGCGCCAGGGGTCCTCGCCGAAGAGCTCGACGCGCCCGCCGGTGGCGCGCGCCAGTCCGAGCAGGATGCGGATGGTGGTGGACTTGCCGGCGCCGTTGGGCCCGAGGAACCCGTGCACCTCGCCACGGGACACCTCCAGGTCCAGGCCGTCGAGGGCGTGCACCGCGCCGAAGTCCTTGCGCAGTCCCTCGGCCAGCACCAGGCTCGGCCCCCCGTGCGGACCCCGCCCGGTCCCCCGGTCTGCCGGGCTTCCTGCCGGGCTTCCTGCCGGGCTTCCTGCCGGGTCTCCTGTGGGGTTGGCGGTGTGCCGGATCGACATCTCAGTGGCCTCCTTGGTCGGTGGGTGTGTCGGGGTCGCGCCAGATGCCCTCGCGGTAGACCACCGAGACCTCCTCGGCCCACCGGGCCATGCCGTCTCGACCGAGGGGGTCGAACCCGAGCACCTCGCGCAGTGGCTCGCGCAGCAGGAGCAGCGCCACGTCGTTGGCCAGCAGGAACGCCGCCCGCACGGCCGGGTCCCGGCTCGAGCTGGCCAGGCCCTGCCGCTCCATGGCCTCCAGCAGCTCTGCGGAGGCGTCGAACCAGCGCCGGAACAGGGCCGTGGCCGCGGGGTCGCCCGAGAGCACCAGCCGGCGCAGGTACGCCGGCAGGGGCGACCCGGGCGGGAAGCCACGGGCGAACGCCTCCGCGATCGACCCGCCGTCGCCGGTGGCGATCGTCTCGGCGGCGTCCTCGTCGTCGGCCACGGCGTCGAAGGCGGCCGCGGCGTGGGCGTCGACCGCGGCGCGCAGCCCGGACTTGGAGCCGAAGTGGTGCAGCACCAGGGCCGGCGAGACCTGTGCGGCGGCGGCGATCTGGCGCACGGTCACCGCGTCGGGACCGTGCTCGGCGAAGAGGCGGAGCGCGGCGTCCCGGATCATCGCGCGCGCCGTGAGGTCTCCGCGTGGCCCGGGCTCGGTCGGGTCGGTGGCTGACCGCATGTTCGGCATCCTAAACGCTTGTTCAGGCCAAACTCAAGGCCGAGCTCAAGGGCCGAGCTCGAGAGCCGAGCTCGACGGTGGTGCGCTCCGGCGGGCCGGCGGCCTCAGCCGGTGGTGGTGCCGAAGGCCCAGGCGAGCAGCTGGGCGTCCTCCTCCGCGACGACCCAGCGCCCGGGCTCGTCGACCAGGCGTGCGGCGTCGCCTCGCCCGAGCAGCCGCTCCCCGAGCAGCGCCCGGCCGCGGGTCACGAAGACGTGCAGCCGTGGTGCGGCCGGCAGCCGCAGGCGTTCGCCCGCGGCCACGTCGGCGGCCAGCAGGCGCGTCTCGAGGGCGGCGAGGGGGACCAGGCCCCGGCCGGCCCCGTCGGCCACGCACGTCCACCCTTCGCCGAGGGGGACCTCCGCGGCGACGTAGCCGGGGGCAAGGCCCGTCTCGTCGGGCCGGACCCAGGCCTGGAGGAACTCGACGCCCTCGGGACCCTCCGCGACCTCGGCATGGACCACGCCCCGTCCCGCGGAGAGTCGTTGCACCTGTCCGGGTCCGACCACCGACGACCCGACCGTGGAGGTGTGCCGCAGCGAGCCGGAGAGCACCCAGGTGAGGATCTCGAGGTCGGCGTGCGGGTGCTCGGCGTACCCGGTGCCCGGGGGGAGGTGCTCCTCGTTGTGGGCCACCAGCGATCCGAAGCCCAGGTTGTCGGGGTCGTAGTGCGCCCCGAACGAGAAGGAGTGCCAGGTGGTGCGCCGCTCGGCCCGGGTGCGGAACCGGTCCTCGGCGGAGCGGTACTCGATCACTCGCCGATCCTGCCAGATCATGTCGTTGCCGGGCTCAACGAGTTAGTTTTCCTCCATGGGTGTGAGCTATCCAGAGCTGCCGGCTGGATTCGTCTTCGGCGCCAGCACGGCGTCCTACCAGATCGAGGGCGCCTGGGACGAGGACGGCAAGGGTCGCAGCATCTGGGACACCTTCACCGCCGAGCCTGGTCGGATCAAGGACGGCAGCACCGGTCGCGTCGCCTGCGACCACTACCACCGGCACACCGAGGACGTGGCCCTGATCAGGCGCCTCGGCCTGGGCGGCTACCGCTTCTCCATCGGCTGGCCACGCATCCAGCCCGACGGCAGCGGACCCGCGAACGACCGAGGGCTCTCCTTCTACGACCGGCTCGTCGACGAGCTGGTCGAGGCAGGGGTCGAGCCGATGGCCACCCTCTACCACTGGGACCTCCCGCAGGCCCTGCAGGACGCCGGCGGGTGGCGGACCCGGGAGAGCGCCGCGCGCTTCGCCGAGTACGCCGCCCTGTGCGCCCAGCGGCTCGGCGACCGGGTCGCCCGCTGGGTGCCGGTCAACGAGCCCAATGTCGTCACCCTGCTCGGCCACGCGATCGGGGAGCACGCCCCGGGCGAGCGGCTCGGCTTCGAGGCGCTGCCCGTCGCCCACCACCTCAACCTGGCCCACGGTCTGGCCGTGCAGGCGCTGCGCGCGAACGGCGCCCGCGAGGTCGGCACGGCGACCAACCACGCGCCGGTGTGGGCGGCCGGCGACGGCCCGGAGGACCGTGCGGCGGCCGCGCTGTTCGACGGCCTGTGGAACCGGCTCTACGCCGACCCGATGCTCCTGGGCTCCTACCCGGAGGGCTTCTCCGACCTGCTGCCGGTGCAGGAGGGGGATCTCGCCACGATCCGCCAGCCCCTGGACTTCTACGGCCTCAACTACTACAACCCGATGCGGATCGGGGCGGCGCCCGCGGACTCCGAGGTGCCCTTCGCCTTCCACGACCTCCCCGGCTACCCGCGGACCGACTTCGGCTGGCCCGTCGTGCCCGAGGGGCTGCGGGAGGTGATCGGCCAGCTCGGCGAGCGCTACCCGGACCTGCCGCCGCTGCACGTCACCGAGAACGGGTGCTCCTACGCCATGGAGCCCGACGCGAACGGGGTGGTCGAGGACCAGCCCCGCATCGACTACCTCGACGCCCACCTGCGCGCCATCGGTGCGGCGATCGCCGACGGCGCCGACGTGCGCGGCTACTACTGCTGGTCGCTGCTGGACAACTTCGAGTGGGCCGAGGGCTACACCCAGCGCTTCGGTCTCGTGCACGTGGACTACCAGACCCAGGTGCGCACCCCGAAACGGTCCTTCGACTGGTACGCCGACCTGGTCCGGCAGCACCGGTGACCACACCCCTGGCCGGGCAGCCCGCCGGACCTGCCGACCTCACCGCGCTCACCGACCCGACCCGTCCGGTGAGCACGGTGTGGGTGGTGTGGCTCTCGCTGATCTCGGTCGGGGTCTGGTCGGGGTTCTACGGGCCGATCCAGGTGCTGCTCGCGCAGCAGGCCGAGGTCATCAGCCCGGCGCACAAGGCGAGCGTGCTCTCCCTGGTCACCGGGGTCGGTGCCGCCGTCTCGGTGTTCTCCAACCCCCTGTGCGGGGCGTTCTCGGACCGCACCGTGCTGCGGATGGGGCGACGGCTGCCGTGGGTCCTCGGCGGGCTGGTGGTGAGCGTGGCCGCGATGGTGGTGCTTGCGCGCGCCTCGACCGTGCTCACCATGGTGGTCGGCTGGGCCTTCGCCCAGATGGGCCTGAACGCCATCCTGGCCGCGATCACCGCCACCGTCCCCGACCAGGTCCCGACGCGCCAGCGCGGGGTCGTCGGCGGCTGGCTCGCGATCGCCCAGACCGTCGGGGTGGTGGCCGGCTCGGGGGTGGCGGCCCTCACCGGCAGCATCGCCGCAGGATTTCTCACCACGGCCGGGATGCTGGTGGTCCTGTCCCTGCCCTACTGTCTCGACAGCCGCGACCTGGCGCTGGACGAGGTCGACCGGGAGCCGTTCGTCCTGCGTCGCTTCCTGGCCTCGTTCTGGGTCTCGCCGCGCGCCTACCCCGACTTCGGGTGGGCCTGGGGCACGCGCTTCTTGATGAACCTCGGCAACGCGCTGCTGCTGCTCTATCTCCTGTACTACCTCAAGGAGGCCGTCCAGCTCACCGACGCCCAGGCGGAGCGGGGCGTCTTCGTGCTGACCGGGGTGTACGCCGTGGTCTCGATCGTCACCGCCGTGGTCGGTGGCATCTGGTCGGACCGGATGCAGCGACGCAAGGTCTTCGTGATCGTCTCGGGGCTCGTGGCGGCCGGCGCGCTGCTGCTGATCGCCTTCGTCACCACCTGGGCCGGCGCCGTCGTCGGCGCGGTGATCCTCGGCATCGGCTTCGGCATCTACACCGCGGTGGACTTCGCGATGATCACCGAGGTGCTGCCCGCCGCCGGCGCCCGGGCCAAGGACCTCGGTGTCATCAACATCGCCAACGCGCTCCCGCAGGTGCTGGCGCCGGGCCTGGCTGCCGCGGTGCTCGGGCTGGGCTTCGGGTACTCCACCCTCTACGTGGTCGCCGCCGCCGTGAGCGTGCTCGGCTCGGTGCTGGTGGTGAACATCAAGTCCCTGGACTGAGGGCCGACCCTCACGCCGCCGACGTGCCGAACGGGAAGGTCGCGAGCACGACGCCCGCGCCCGGTGGCCCCGCGACCAGCACGGCCTCGCGGGCGTAGACCTCCAGCGGCGTCGGCACCGAGGTCTCCTCGGGCACCGAGAGGTGCGGGACCACGGTGTCCAGGGAGGTGGCCGGGCCGACGACCTCGGGGAAGGCGTGCCGCAGGCCGTGGGTCACCCGCCGGAACGCGGCGACGGGCTCCGGGGGGAGATACACCGCCCCGCCGGGGAACCGGGCGGGGTCGCCGAGCACATAGGGGAACGGCACCAGGTCGGCGAACAGCTCGCGCAGCTCGGCCAGGACCCCGTCGTCGACCTGGTCGGCCGGCAGGAACGGGTCGAGCAGGGTGATCTGCGCCTGCGGCACCGCCCCGGCGACCTCGGGGACGGGCACGACCAGGCGGGTGCCCGCCTGGTCGGGTCGTCGCTCGTCCACGGGGTCACGCTAGACCGCCCGGGGACCTCGCGGGTGCGCCTCGCCCACGGTTTCGCGACGCCGTGCGGACGATCCGCCCGGGCTGCTGCGGGGTGTGTCCGACCCGCTCCCACTGATGCACTCCAGCCCCGTGCGCCACACGCCCGCGACCGCGGGGCTCTGGTCACAAGAGCACAACCGTGGTTAGGTATCGGTGCTTCACCCGAACAATCGGCCCTTTCTGGGGGGTACCTGTCCGTGTGGGATTTTCTGGTTGACCGATCCGATCAGGTCTGGACGCTGGCCTGGGGACACGCCCTGGTGGTCGCGCTGGCCGTCTTCGTGGCCACGATCATCGCGGTCGCGGCGGCGGTGCTCGTCACGCGTGTCCCGCGACTGGAGCCCGTGGCGAACGCGGTCAGCTCCATCGGGCTGACGATCCCGTCCTTCGCGCTGGTCGGCATCCTGTTGCCGCTGCTCGGCCTGGGGTTCTGGACCTCGGCGGTGTGCATCGGCTTCTACGCGATCTTCCCGGTGCTGCGCAACGCGACCGTGGGTCTGCGCGGGGTCAACGCCGACCTGCTCGAGTCCGCCAAGGGCATGGGGATGAGCGAGGCGAAGTCCCTGGTGCAGGTGCGACTGCCCCTGGCCTGGCCGGTGATCCTCGCCGGGGTCCGCGTCTCCACGCAGATGTCCATGGGGGTGGCGGCCATCGCGGCGTACGCCCTGGGTCCCGGCTTCGGCGGCTGGATCTTCACCGGCCTCGCCCAGACGGGCGGGAAGAACGACGTCAACTACGCGCTCACGGCCACCCTCGGTGTGGTCCTCATCGCCATGGTCTTCGACCTGCTCCTCCTCCTGCTCGGCCGCGTGACCATCTCGAAGGGAATCAGGGTCTGACGATGACTGCCACCAACACTGACGAGGACACCACCGGGACCCGGAGCTCTGCGGAGGGGATCAGCGGCGCCGAGATCCGGCTCGAGGACGTCACCAAGAGGTACGACGGCCAGGGCCCCGCCGCTGTCGACGGGCTCAGCCTGATCATCCCCGCGGGAGAGATCGTGATGTTCGTCGGCCCCTCGGGCTGCGGCAAGACGACCTCGCTGAAGATGATCAACCGCCTGATCGAGCCCACGTCGGGGTCGATCCACATCGGTGACCGCGACATCCGGGACCAGAGCGCCGACCAGCTGCGCCGGACCATCGGCTACGTCATCCAGGGCGGCAGCCTGTTCCCGCACATGACGGTGGCCAAGAACATCGCGATCGTGCCGAAGATGCTCAAGTGGGACCAGGGCAAGATCGACAAGCGGGTGGACGAGCTGCTCGAGCTGGTCAACCTCGACCCGGCGAAGTACCGCGACCGCTACCCCCGGGAGCTCTCCGGGGGCCAGCAGCAGCGCGTCGGCGTCGCCCGCGGGCTGGCGGCCGACCCGCCGGTGATCTTGATGGACGAGCCCTTCGGGGCGGTCGACCCGATCACCCGGCAGCGCCTCCAGGACGAGCTGCTCTCGATCCAGCGCGAGCTGCGCAAGACGATCGTGTGCGTCACCCACGACATCGACGAGGCGATCAAGCTCGGGGACCGGATCCTGATCCTCCAGGAGGGCGCCCAGGTCGCGCAGTACGACACCCCGGAGGGTGTCCTCGCCAGTCCCTCGAACGACTTCGTGGCCGACTTCGTGGGCGCCGGGTCCTCGCTGAAGCAGCTCAGCCTCTCGCGCATCTCCGAGATCCAGCTGCGCCAGCCCACGACTGCGACCATCGGCGAGCGCACCGCGGAGGTCAAGCAGCGCGCCCAGTCCAACGGCGACCGCGCCGTGATCGTCCTGGACGACCACGGCCGCCCCACCGCCTGGCCGTGGCTGCGCCAGCTCAAGGGGGAGACCATCCACCGCGGTCAGGAGGACCTGGTCAACCTCGACGAGCGGGCCACCCTCAACGACGCGCTCGACACCATGTTGACCAACAGCCACGGCGGCGCGGTCGTCACCGGGAACCGGGACGAGTACCTCGGTGTCGTGGACTTCGCCGCGGTCACCGACTTCATGCGTGACCAGCAGGAGGCGCTGGAGAACGCCGACACCGGCGACGTGCCGGCCGGGTCCGACCCGGAGGACGAGCACACCGAGGAGATCACCGGGGACGGGGGTGAGGCCGGATGACCGCCACCGAGGCGCCTCCCGCGGAGGACGCCCAGGACGACAGCTCCGGCCTGCTCGGACGGCTCAACGCAGAAGCCGCGATCGTCATCTTCGCGATCCCGGTCATCGTGGCGCTCGGCTTCGGTGCCTATGCCCTGTGGCACGCCACCGCCAACCTCGACTCGGTCGAGGAGAGCGCGCTGGCCTGGGGAACCATCTGGAACCAGATCGGCCAGCACATCAAGCTGACCTTCGTCTCCGCGTTCTTCGTGGTCATCATCGCGGTTCCCCTCGGTGTCCTGCTCACCCGCGGGCGCGCCCGAGTCGCGGCCCCCGTCGTCGTGGGCATCGCCAACGCGGGCCAGTCGGCCCCGTCGGTCGGGCTGATCGTGCTGTTCCAGATCTGGATCGGCCCCGGGTTCCGCACCGCGGTGATCGCCCTGACCCTCTATGCGATCCTGCCGGTGCTGCGCAACACCATCGTCGGCCTGCAGGGGGTGGACCGCACCCTGGTGGAGGCGGGCCGCGGAGTCGGCATGTCCGCCGTCGCGGTGCTCCTGCGCGTGGAGCTGCCGCTGGCGCTGCCGGTCATCATGGCCGGTGTGCGCACCGCCCTGGTGCTGCTGGTGGGCACCGCCACGCTGGCCACGTTCATCAACGGTGGCGGCCTGGGTGCCACCCTCCAAGCGGGGATCGCGCTGCTGCGCTACCCCGTCATCGTGTGGGGCGCCATCTTGGTGGCCCTGCTGGCACTGGTCATCGAGTGGCTGGGCCGGGTCCTGGAGCTGGTCAGCCGCCCGAAGGGAGTCTGAGCCGATGAGGAAGACCCGACACGCACTCGCCGTACTCGCCGGGGTGCTCGCCTGCGGCCTGCTGGCCGCGTGCAGCCTGCCGACGGCGGGCGGGTTCGTCCCCACCGGCAAGCTCGCGGGGCCGCTCGCGGACACCGAGTCCCTCGACGGCGTCACCATCGCCGTGGGCTCCAAGAACTTCTCCGAGCAGGTGCTGCTGGGAAAGATGGCGATCGTGCTGCTGCAGTCGGCCGGAGCCGACGTCACCGACCTGACCAACATCCCGGGCAGCGCCGCCGCGCGGCAGGCCATGCTCGACGGCCAGATCCAGGCGATGTGGGAGTACACCGGCACCGGCTGGATCACCTACCTGGGCCACTCCAAGCCGATCCCGGACGAGAAGAAGCAGTACCAGGCCGTCAAGGAGGAGGACCTGAAGAAGAACAACCTCGTCTGGCTCCCGCCGGCCCCGATGAACAACACCTATGGCTTCGCGATCACCCAGAAGAGCGCCAAGAAGTACCAGATCGACAAGCTGTCCGAGATCAAGCAGAAGGTCCCGGTGGGTGAACGGACGTTCTGCGTGGAGTCTGAGCTGATCAACCGTCCCGACGGGCTCAAGGGCATGCTCGAGACCTACGACATCCCGCTGGGCAGTCCCCAGGGGGTGCCGCGCACGAACCTGCGGACCTTCCAGACCGGTGCGATCTACGACGCCACCGCCAAGGGCTCCTGCGTCTTCGGCGAGGTGTTCACCACCGACGGCCGCATCCTGGCACTGGACCTGAAGGTGCTCGACGACGACCGCAACTTCTTCCCGAAGTACAACGTCTCCATGGTGCTGACCGAGAAGGTCGACAAGGAGTACCCGCAGATCGCCGCCCTGTTCGCCCCGGTCACCGCGAAGCTCACCAACGACGTCTTGCTGAACCTCAACGCCGAGATCGACGTCAAGGGCCGCGAGCCTGCCGACGTGGCCTATGAGTGGCTGAAGAAGGAAGGGTTCGTCACCGACCAGTAGGGCCGCACCCGGTCGCGACGCGCCGCGCCGAAGACGAGCTTCCTCGGTCATGCCCCCGGCGGTGTGCTCACGGCGCGGCTCGCGGAAGGGTGGACCGGGCTCCTGGCGGACCAGGGCGACGTGCGCCGCCGCCTCACCAGCACGCTGCTGGTAGGCGCGTCCCTGGCCGCCGGTCTCACGCTGCTGGTGGCCTCCTTCGCCGGCTACCGGTTGCGGGCCGGTGCCCCCGACTGAGGATGTCCGGGGGCTGTTCGTGACGGGGGGCCGGCCGCACGAGCAGCCAGGCGCATGCCCTGGTCGATCGCCCGCTCGGCATCCAGCTCGGCAGCCACGTCGGCCCCACCGATCAGGTGCACCCTCCGGGCCGGATCGGCGGCCAGCAGGTCGTCGTACAGGCCACGCACGGACTCCTGACCGGCGCACACGACCACGTCATCGACCTCCAGCAGTCGGGGCTCGCCGTCGGTGGTCAGGTGCAGGCCGCGCTCGTCGACGCGGTCGTAGGTCGCCCCGCCGATCTGCACCACCCCCGACTGCCGGAGCACCCCGCGGTGCGCCCACCCGGAGGTCTTGCCGAGGTCCTTGCCGATCATCGAGGTCTTCCGCTGCACCAGGAACACCTCGCGCGCAGGGAGCCGGGGCCTGGGCTCGGCCAGCCCGCCGGCGTGCAGCGACGGGTCGCCGACACCCCAGTGGGCCAGCCACTCATCGAGATCCTCCTCGGTGTGGGTCAGCCAGTGCGAGACGTCCACACCGATGCCGCCGGCGCCGATGACCGCGACCCGGCGGCCGGGCACCCGAACGCCCTCGAGCACGTCGGCATAGCTGAGCGCGCGCTCGATGCCCGGGATCTGCGGGATCCTGGGCTCCACGCCGGTCGCGACCACGACCTCGTCGTAGCCGGCGACCTCGTCGACGGTCGCGGTGGTCCCCAGCCGGAGAGTCACACCGAGCACCTCGAGGCGGCGACGGTAGTAGCGCAGCGTCTCGGCGAACTCCTCCTTGCCGGGGATCTGCCTGGCCAGCCGGAACTGGCCGCCGATCTCCTCGCCCTGCTCGACGAGGGTGACCGCGAAGCCGCGCTCGGCGAAGCTGGTCGCGGCGCTCAGGCCCGCCGGGCCGGCGCCGACCACGGCGACGGTGGGCACGCCCCCACCGCTTGGGCCGGTCGGACCGGTCGAGCCGGGAGTGGCCACCTCGGGAAGCGGCACCAGCACCAGCTCGGTCTCCCGGCAGGCCCGCGGGTTGACCAGGCAGCTGGCGCGCTTGTTGGCGAAGGCGTGGTCGAGACACGCCTGGTTGCAGGCGATGCAGGTGTTGATCTCGTCGGCCCGGCCCGCGGCGGACTTGCTCACGAAGTCCGGGTCGGCGAGCAGCGGCCGAGCCATCGAGACCAGGTCGGCGGTCCCGTCCGCGAGCAGCTGCTCGGCGAGCTGGGGGGTGTTGATCCGGTTGGACGCGCAGACCGGGACAGCGACCTCCGACCTCAGCCGTCGCGTCGTCCAGGTCCAGGCGCCGCGGGGCACCTGGGTGATGATCGTGGGCACCCTGGCCTCGTGCCACCCGATGCCGGTGTTGAGCATCGTCGCGCCGGCGTCCTCGAGCAGCAGCGCGAGCTCGACGACCTCCTCCCAGGTCTGGCCGCCCTCCACCAGGTCGAGCAGGGAGATCCGGTAGACGATGGGGAAGCCGTCGCCGACGAGCTCGCGGGTCCGGCGCACCACCTCGACCGGGAAGCGCATCCGCCGGGTCGGCGTACCGCCCCAGGCGTCGTCGCGCTCGTTGGTCCGCGCGGCGAGGAACTGGTTGATCAGGTAGCCCTCGGAGCCCATCACCTCGACGGCGTCGTACCCGGCCTTGCGTGCCAGCGCGGCGGACTCGGCGAACGCCGTCGCGGTCCGGTCGACCTGCCTGGTCGACATGGCGCTCGGCCGGAACGGCGTGATCGGCGACTTCACCGCGCTCGCGGACTGGGCGAACGGTGTGTAGCCGTAGCGGCCCGCGTGCAGCAGCTGCAGTGCGATCGCACCGCCCTCGTCGTGGACGGCTGCGGTGACCTGCTTGTGCCGCTCGGCCTGCAGCCGGGTGGTCAGGTCGCCGGCGAAGGGCTTGAGCCAGCCGCGCCTGGTGGGCGCGTAGCCGCCGGTGACGATCAGCCCGACGCCGCCGCGGGCCCGCTCGGCGAAGTACGCCGCCAGCTTGGGCACGTCCCAGGCGTGATCCTCCAGCCCGGTGTGCATCGACCCCATCACCACGCGGTTGCGCAGGGTCAGCTCACCCAGGGTGACCGGGGCGAGCAGGTGCGGATAGTCGTTCATCGGGCGTCCTTCGTCGGGGCTGCTCGCAGTCTGGGTGGCACCGCCGTTCCCGGCAACGCATCGTCGGCGTGAGGTCGGCCACTGTCACAATCATCGGCATGACGAACGCACTCGGTGAGAAGAACGGTCCACTGCGCGGTGTGAAGGTCGTCGAGATCGCCGGCATCGGACCCGGTCCGCACGCCTGCATGATCCTTGCGGACCTCGGCGCGGACGTGATCCGTCTCGAGCGCCCCGGGGGCCAGGCGCTGACCGGCGGACCCACCGACCTGCTCAACCGCGGCCGCCCGAGCGTGGCGCTGGACCTGAAGAACCCGGAGGCGGTGGCGACCGTGCTCGACCTGGTCGCGGAGGCCGACGTCCTCGTCGAGGGGATGCGGCCGGGAACCACCGAGCGGTTGGGCCTCGGTCCCCAGGAGTGCCAGGAGCGCAACCCGCGCCTCGTCTACGCCCGGATGACCGGCTGGGGGCAGACGGGACCGCTGGCCTCGGCGGCGGGCCACGACATGAACTACATCGCGCTGGCCGGTGCCCTGTTCGGGATGGGCCAGGACCGCGACCGGCCGCACTTCCCGGCGAACCTGGTCGGCGACTTCGGCGGCGGGTCGACGTACCTGGTGATCGGCGTGCTCGCGGCGCTGCTCGAGGCACGCTCCTCGGGGCGGGGCCAGATCGTCGACGCCGCGATCGTCGACGGCACCGCCCACCTGAACACCATGGGCGCGGCCTTCCTGGCCGGCGGGACCATGCGCGAGGAGCGCGCCGCCAACCTGCTCGACGGCGGGATGCCGTTCTACGACCTCTATGAGACCTCCGACGGGCGGCACATGTCGGTGGGCGCCCTCGAGCCGCAGTTCTACGACGAGTTCGTGCGCCTGCTCGGCATCGAGGACGCACCCGACCGCTACGACTTCGAGAAGACCGGGGAGCTGCGTCGGCTGATCGCACAGCGCTTCGGCACCCGCACCCAGGCGGAGTGGACCGAGGTCTTCGAGGGCACCGACGCCTGCGTCGCGCCGATCCTGCCCCTGAGCGAGGCGATGACCCATCCGCACCTGGCCGCCCGGGAGGTCTTCGTCGAGCACGAGGGGGTGACCCAGCCGGCGCCGGCCCCGCGGTTCTCCCGCACGCCCGGCAGCCTCGGCCTGCCGCCCCGCCCCCGCCCGGGCGCCGACACCCGAGCCGCACTGACCGCCTGGGGCATCCCCGACGTCGACGCCCTGATCGAGCGCGGGGTCGCCGTCCAGTCCTGACCTCTCGCCAGGGGTGCTGGGTGATCTCGCCCACATCCGCGGCGCGTGGATCATGACAGTATTACTGTCACAATGAGCAGCGTGTCGGCCCATCTCGCGACCCGCACCTGAGCCCATCCGCCCTCCAGAAGAAGCAGGGAAAGCACATGGCACCAGAAGCGTTCGTCTACGACGCGATCCGCACGCCCCGGGGCAAGGGGAAGAAGAACGGCAGCCTCCACGAGGTCAAGCCGGTCGACCTCGTCGTGGGTCTGCTCGACGCGGTCAAGGAGCGCAACCCGTCCCTGGACGCCAACCGCGTCGACGACGTCGTGCTGGGCGTGGTCTCTCCGATCGGCGACCAGGGCGGGGACATCGCCAAGACCGCGGCACTCGCCGCCGGCTACCCCGACACCGTCGCGGGCGTGCAGCTGAACCGCTTCTGCGCCTCCGGGCTGGAGGCCGTCAACCAGGCCGCGTCCCGGGTCCGCGGCGGGTTCGAGGACCTGATCCTGGCCGGCGGTGTCGAGTCGATGAGCCGCGTGGCCATGGGCAGCGACGGCGGATCGTGGGCGGCGGACCCGGCCACCGCGTTCGGAACCTCGTTCGTGCCCCAGGGCATCGGCGCCGACCTGATCGCCACCATCGAGGGCTTCTCCCGCGAGGACGTCGACGCCTTCGCCGTGGAGTCCAACGCGCGCGCCGCGAAGGCGTGGGCCGACGGCCGCTTCGCCGGCTCGGTGGTGCCGGTGACCGACGTCAACGGCGTCACCGTGCTGGACCGCGACGAGTTCATCAAGCCCGAGTCCAGCGTCGAGGGACTCGCGAAGCTGAAGCCGTCCTTCGCCGGCATCGGCGACCAGGCCGGGTTCGACTCCGTGGCCCTGGAGAAGTACCACTGGGTGGAGCGGATCGACCACGTGCACCATGCCGGCAACAGCTCCGGCATCGTCGACGGCGCCGCCCTGGTGGCCATCGGCAGCGAGCAGGTCGGCCAGGACCTGGGCCTCACCCCGCGTGCGCGCATCGTCAGCACCGCGGTCTCGGGTGCCGACCCGACGATCATGCTCACCGGTCCGGCACCGGCCAGCCGCAAGGCGCTGGCCAAGGCCGGGCTCGAGGTCGAGGACATCGACCTGTTCGAGATCAACGAGGCCTTCGCCGCGGTGGCGATGCGGTTCATGCGCGACATGGGCATCTCCCCGGAGATCACCAACGTCAACGGCGGAGCGATCGCGATGGGCCACCCGCTGGGGGCGACCGGCGCGATGATCCTCGGCACCCTCGTCGACGAGCTCGAGCGTCGCGAGCTCAAGCGCGGCCTGGCCACCTTGTGCGTGGGTGGCGGCATGGGCATCGCCACCATCGTCGAGCTGGTGTGAGCGAGGAACGAGCTCAGACCAACTCCTTGGTGGTCGAGCAGCGTCCGAGACCGAGCTTGCGAGGTCTCGAAGAGCGTGTCGAAACCCAGTGAGCCGAGAAGCAGCGGCAACCCATACATCGTGAAGGAAGACGCATGACTGACTCTGCAGTGAAGTACGAGCGCGACAAGGACGGGATCGTGGTCCTCACCCTGGACGACCCGACCGCCAGCGCGAACACCATGAACGACCTCTACCGCGAGTCCATGGCCGCGGCCGTGGACCGGCTGTACGCCGAGCGCGACGCCGACGACGGCGGGGTGACCGGCGTGGTGATCACCTCGGCCAAGAAGACCTTCTTCGCCGGCGGGAACCTCAAGGGGATGCTCGCCGCGACTCCCGAGGACGCCCCTGCCGTCTTCGAGATGTCCGAGGGCATCAAGGCCGACCTGCGCCGGCTGGAGACCCTGGGCCGCCCGGTCGTCGCGGCGATCAACGGCGCAGCCCTCGGCGGCGGTCTGGAGATCACCCTGGCCTGCCACCACCGGATCGCGGTCGACGACCCGCGCATCGACCTCGGTCTCCCGGAGGCGACGCTGGGGCTGCTGCCCGGGGGCGGCGGGGTGACCCGGACCGTGCGGATGTTCGGCATCCAGTCCGCGTTGATGGACATCTTGTTGCAGGGCACTCGCTTCAAGCCGGCGGAGGCCAAGGAGAAGGGCATCGTCGACGAGCTGGTCAAGGACCGCGACCACCTCGTGCCTGCTGCGAAGAAGTGGGTCAAGGCGCACCGTGACGACCCGCAGGCCGCGACCAACCCGTGGGACCGGGACGGCTACAAGATCCCCGGTGGCAGTCCCTCGACGCCGTCGCTGGCACAGTTCCTGCCCGCGTTCCCGGCGATGCTGCGCAAGCAGACCAAGGGTGCGGTCTACCCGGCGCCCCGGGCGATCATGGCCGCGGCGATCGAAGGTGCCCAGGTCGACTTCGAGACCGCCAGCCGGATCGAGTCGCGCTACCTCGCCCAGCTGATCACCGGCTCCAACAGCAAGAACATGATCCAGGCGTTCTTCTTCGACCTCTCCGCGATCAACTCCGGGCTGCTGCGTCCCGAGGGGGTCCCGTCGTACGCCGCCACCAAGGTCGGCGTCCTCGGCGCCGGCATGATGGGGGCCGGGATCGCCTACGTCTGTGCTCGCGCCGGCATGGAGGTCGTGCTCAAGGACGTCAACCAGGAGGCGGCGGAGAAGGGCAGGGCCTACAGCGAGAAGATCCTGGCCAAGGCCGTGCAACGCGGCAAGATGGACGAGGCCAAGAAGGCCGAGGTGCTCGACCGGATCACCCCGACCACCGAGCCGAACGACCTCAAGGGCTGCGACCTCGTCATCGAGGCCGTCTTCGAGGACCCCTCGCTCAAGGCGCAGGTCTTCGGTGAGGTCCAAGACGTCGTGAACCCCGATGCCCTGCTGTGCTCGAACACCTCGACGCTGCCGATCACCGAGCTGGCCGAGGGGGTCAACCGGCCCGTCGACTTCGTCGGGCTGCACTTCTTCAGCCCCGTCGACAAGATGCCCCTCGTGGAGATCATCCGCGGCGAGCAGACGAGCGACGAGGCGGTCGCCAAGGCGATCGACGTGGTGATGCAGATCCGCAAGACCCCGATCGTGGTCAACGACAGCCGCGGCTTCTACACCAGCCGCGTCATCGGGACGATGGTCAACGAGGGTCTGGCCATGCTCGGTGAGGGCGTCCACCCGATGTCGGTGGAGCGCGGGGCCACCCAGGCCGGCTACCCGGTGGGGACGCTGCAGCTCTCCGACGAGCTCAACATGGAGCTGATGGCCAAGATCGCGAAGGCGTCCGCCGACGCTGCGGGTGCCGACTACCAGCCCCACCCGGCCGAGGCCGTGGTCGCCCGGATGCTCGAGGAGGGCCGCCCGGGCCGGCTGCGCGGCGCGGGCTTCTACGACTACGACGAGAACGGCAACCGCGGCTCGCTGTGGCCGGGGCTCACGGCACTGTTCCCCCCGAACGACGAGCCGGCCGACATCGAGGACCTCAAGGACCGCTACCTGTTCATCGAGGCGCTGGAGACCGCGAAGTGCTTCGAGGAGGGGGTGATCGAGTCTGCGGCCGCGGCCAACATCGGCTCGATCATGGGCATCGGCTACCCGGCGCTGACCGGCGGCACCGTGCAGTTCATGCAGGGCTACGACGGCCGCACCGGCACGGGCCTGCCCGGTTTCGTCGCCCGGGCCCGCGAGCTGGCCGAGAAGTACGGCGACCGGTTCGCCCCGACCCGACGGCTGGTCGAGATGGCGGAGAAGGGGGAGTCCTTCCCCACCTGACCCGACGGACGAGGCTCGCCTCGGCGTACGACGCCCGGGTCGCCGCCGCCTGCCCAGACCGACGAGACCTGTCGAGGGAAACCCGCGCTGGTCGCGTGTCCCAACACTCGACAGGTGCTGGTTTCCCCGGTTAACCGGTGAAACCAGCAACTTCGCAAATCGGTCACCGCGCCCGTGGACTCTCGGGGAGAATGGCGCGGTGGACGAGGTGAGGGAGGGCGACCCGGCGCGGGTCGAGGTCCGGGGGCTGTGGGTCCGCTTCGGGTCGGTGGCTGCCGTCCGGGGCATCGACGTGCGCGCCCGGGCCGGGCAGGCGACGGCGCTGCTGGGGCGCAACGGGGCCGGCAAGTCCACCACGATGCGTGTCCTGGCGGGCGTGATCCCGCCCAGCGAGGGCAGCGTGCTGGTCGACGGGATCGAGGTGTCCGCGGACCCGCTCGCGGTCAAGCACCTGACCGGCTACTGCCCCGACGTCGGCGGCCTGGTGCCGCGCGCCACCCCCTGGGAGCACCTCCAGCTCGCCGCCCGGCTGCGCCGCCTCACCGACTGGGAGGTCCGGGCGCAGGGGCTGCTCGAGCGCTTCGACCTCGGCGACGCCGCCCACCGGGTGACCTCCGGGTTCAGCCACGGCATGGGCCGGCGCCTCTCGGTGGTGCTGGCCTGCTTCCACGAGCCGTCGGTGCTGCTGCTCGACGAGCCCTTCGACGGCGTGGACCCGCTCGGCGTCGAGGCGACGCTGGAGGTGATCGCGGACGCCCGCGCCCGGGGTGCCGCCGTGCTGGTCTCGACCCACCTGCGCGACCTCGCGATGCAGGCCTGCGAGAACGCCCTGGTGCTGCGCGGCGGTTCCAGCGTCGCGGAGATGCACGCCCACGAGCTGGCCGGGGAGGAAGGCGCCGGTGTCTATCGCGCTCTCCTGGACTGAGCTGCGCACGGCCCGCCAGGACCTCGGCTCCCTGCTGGCCTTCCGCAGCTCGGGCGTGCCGGCCGCCGGCCGTCGGCGGCTGCGGGTGGTCGCCGTGGCCCTCGCGCTGCTGAGCGTGGCGGTCGTGCTGGGCCCGGCGTACCTCGGTGGTGACTTCCCGCGCGAGCGGAGCGGCGACTTCCTCGCCGTGCTGCCCTCGGCCTGCCTGGGCTTCCTGGTGCTGGCCGTGTTCACCGCGGTCGCCTCCGCCGGTGGCCGCGAGGTCGTGCCCCGTGAGCAGGCGGTCGCGTTCCCGGTCTCGACGACCGCGGACCACTTCGGCGCCCTGTTGCTCGCGCCGCTGAACATCGCCTGGGTGATCCAGGCCTGGGCCCTGCTGGGCACCACGGCCTACGTCCTCGGGCCAGGCCGGGTGTGGGCCTACGAGCTCCCCGTGGTGCTCTGGATCCTGGCCGCGACGGCGCTGGCGCAGCCGGTGGGCTGGCTGGCCGAGGGCGTACGCCGGGGCCGGCACGGCATCGCGCTCTTCCGAGGACTGGTCGTGCTCCTCGGGCTGGCCGCGGTGCTGCTCGTCGTGACGGGGCAGCTGAGCACCGTCCTGGACCACAGCCCGACCGCACAGCTGCTGACCCCCGTGCTGGCCGGGCAGGCGGGGCACTGGTGGTCGTGGGCCGTCGGGGTCGTCGTGCTGGCCGGTATCGGCCTGGCCGGTGCCGTGCTGGGCGCGGTGCCGGCGCGCTGGGCCCTGCACCGGCCGATGCGCGAGGAGCTGCGACTGGAGTCGAGCCGGCACCCGGCGCGACCCGGTGCCCGGTCGGACCTCGCGATGCTGCTGCGCATCGACCGCACCGCGGTGTGGCGCTCGGTCCCGCTGCGCCGCGGGCTGGTGGTGCTGGCCCTGATGCCCGGCGCGGTGGCGCTCGCGGGCAACCTGGAGTGGCGGATGCTGGCCGTGCTGCCGGGGCTGGTCGCCTCCGGCGCAGCGCTGCTGTTCGGCGTGAACAGCTGGTGCCTGGACGGTCGCGGCGCGCTGTGGCGAGACAGCCTGCCGGTCTCGCCGTGGGTCTCCTTCCTCTCCAGGTCGGTGGTCCTGGTCGAGGTGCTGCTGTGCTCGGCCGCGATGACCCTCGCCCTCGCCGCGCTGCGCGCCGGGCGACCCACCGCCTCCGAGCTCGCCGCGGTGCTGTGCTCGACCCTGGTGGTCGCGCTGCAGGTCGTCTCGGCGTCGATGCGGTGGAGCATCGCGCGGCCGTTCGCCGTCGACCTGCGCAGCGCTCGGGCGACGCCGGCGCCGCCGGTGGTGATGGCGGCCTACAGCGCCCGGCTCGCCCTGGCCACGACGGTGACCGGTCTGGTCTTCTCGGGGCTCGCCCGGTTCGACGACCCACGGTTCGCGATCGTGGTCGCGCTGGTCCTGCTGGCCGTCTCCACGTGGCGGCTGGGGCGCTCGGCGCGCCGCTGGGAGGACCCCGCGACCCGGTCGCGGGTGGTCGCGGTGGTGGCGGGCGGCTGAGCCCGGACGCCCGGGAGCCTCCGGGTGGGCGTGGGTAAGGTCGGCCGCATGGACCTCTCCCCCTCCCCCCGGGCCGCGGAGCTCCTCGACCTGGTCTCCGCCTTCGTGCGCGACGAGGTCGAGCCGGTGGCACAGGAGTACCACCGGCAGGTGGCCCGCCCCGACGAGACCGCCGACTGGCTCGAGTCGCCGATCCTCGATGACCTGCGCGCCAAGGCCAGGGCCCAGGGGTTGTGGAACCTGTTCCTCCCCGCCGAGCACGCCGGGCCCTACGCCGAGCGGTTCGGGACCCACGGTGGCGCCGGCCTGACCAACGCCGACTACGCCCCGCTGGCCGAGCAGATGGGCCGGGTGACGCACCTGGCGCCGTACGTCTTCAACTGCCACGCCCCCGACACCGGCAACATGGAGGTGCTGCTCAGGTACGGCACCGAGGAGCAGCGGGCCGAGTGGCTCGAGCCGCTCCTGGACGGGCGGATCCGCTCGGCGTTCACGATGACCGAGCCCGGCGTGGCCTCCTCCGACGCCACCAACATGGAGGCCACGGCGGTCGTCGACGGGGACGAGGTGGTCCTCAACGGGCGCAAGTGGTGGTCCAGCGGCGTCGGCCACCCGGACTGCCGGATCCTGGTCTTCATGGGGCTCGGCGACCCCGACGCCGACCGGCACCACCGGCACACGATGGTGCTGGTCCCCCGGGACACCCCCGGTGTCCGGGTCGAGCGGCTGCTGCCCACGATGAACGAGTACGACGCGCCGGTCGGTCACGGCGAGGTGAGCTTCGAGGACGTCCGGGTGCCGAAGGCGAACATCCTGCTCGGCGAGGGACGTGCCTTCGAGATCGCGCAGGGACGCCTCGGACCCGGGCGGGTGCACCACTGCATGCGACTGATCGGGCAGGCCGAGGTCGCGCTGGAGCTGGCGATCAGGAGGGGGCTCGCGCGCACGGCGTTCGGCAAGCCGCTGGTGAACCTCGGCGGCAACCGTGAGCGCATCGCCGACGCCCGGATCGCGATCGACCAGGCGCGGCTGCTGGTGCTCAACGCGGCCTGGAGGCTCGACGAGGGGGGCCCGCTGAACGCACTCAGCGAGGTCAGCCAGATCAAGGTGCTGGTCCCCCGGATGGCCCAGGAGGTCATCGACATGGCGATCCAGCTGCACGGCGGCGGTGGTCTCTCGGACGACTTCCCCCTCGCCGGCATGTGGACCAACGCCCGAGCCCTCCGGCTGGCCGACGGGCCCGACGAGGTGCACCGCGGGATCGTGGCCCGCCTCGAGATCGAGAAGCACCGATGACGGCCGAGGTCCCGCAGGAGCGGGCCGGGCGGCGCGTCCTGGTGACCGGCGGGGCCTCCGGGCTGGGCGCCGCGCTGGCGGCGGCCTTCGCCGCGCGCGGCGACCGGGTGCTCGTGGGCGACATCGCGATCGCCGGGGATCAGGCCGGTGGTCGAGCAGCGGGCGTCGGCGAGGGTGGTGTGGCCGGTGGTCGAGCAGCGGGCGCCGGCGAGGGTGGTGTGGCCGGTGGTCGAGCAGCGGGCGCCGGCGAGGGTGGTGTGGCCGGTGGTCGAGCAGCGAGCGCCGGCGAGGGTGGTGTGGCCGGTGGTCGAGCAGCGGGCGCCGGCGAGGGTGGTGTGGCCGGTGGTCGAGCAGCGAGCGCCAGCGAGCGATCAGTCGAGACCCCGGCGTCGATCCACCTCGACGTGCGCTCCGACGACGACTGGGCCGCGGCCCGCACGTGGGTCGAGGAGCACTGGGGCGGGCTCGACGTGCTGGTCAACAACGCCGGCGTCGCCGGCGGGGGCCGGGTCGACGTGGCCGGGCTGGACGAGTGGCAGTGGATCACCGAGATCAACCTGTTCGGCGCGGTGCGCGGCACTCGCACGTTCGTGCCGATGTTGAAGCAGCAGCGGGGCGGCCACATCGTCAACGTCGCCTCGCTGGCCGGGCTGGTGCACCCGGCCGGGATGGGGTCCTACAACGCCGTCAAGGCCGGCGTCGTGGCGTTCAGCGAGACCTGTGCCCACGAGCTCGCCGAGTGGCAGGTTCGGTGCTCGGTGGTGTGCCCGTCCTACTTCCGCACCAGGCTGGTCGAGAGCATGCGGGGCAGTGACACCGCCGTGGGGCAGGTGATCGGCGGTCTGGTCGAGGGCGCCCCGCTGGGCCCCGAGGAGATCGCCGCGGCCGTGCTCGAGGGGATGGACCGCGGCGAGGAGCTGATCCTCCCCGACGACGCGGCCCGCGCTGCCTACGGGCTCAAGCTGGCCGACCGGGCGGCCTACGACGAGGTGATGCGCAAGCAGGCGGCACGGCTCAACGCGATCGAGGAGGAGCGGTAGTGGTGGCACCGACAGGCTCGCCCGACGGGGACCGGATCGACGGCGCCTCCGGTGTGCGCGAGGAGGACCGCTTCGACGTCGACGCCGTGCGGGCGTGGCTGGCCGAGCGCGGCACCGTGCTGGGCGAGGACGTCGAGGTGCGGCAGTTCGGCGGCGGTGCCTCCAACCTGACCTACTCGCTGCGCGACGGCACCCACGACCTGATCCTGCGCCGGCCGCCCAGCGGCCAGAAGGCCAAGGGGGCGCACGACATGGGTCGGGAGTTCCGCATCCAGGACGGTCTGCGCGAAGCCTTTCCGCTGGTGCCGGAGATGGTGGCCCTCTGCGACGACGCGTCGGTGATCGGCTCGGAGTTCTACGTGATGCAGCGGGTCGACGGCGTCATCCCGCGCCGCGACCTGCCGCCCGGTGTCGTGCTCGACGAGCAACAGACGCGACGGCTGTGCACCAACGCGCTCGACGTGCTGATCGACCTGCACGACGTCGACGTCGACGCGACCTCGCTGGCGTCGATGAACAAGGGCGCGGGCTACGTCGAGCGCCAGATCTCCGGGTGGTCGGCGCGGTTCCGCAACGCCCACACCGAGGACGTGGGGGACTACGAGAAGGTGATGGCCTGGCTGGCCGAGCACCAGCCCGAGGACGTCGCCAGCTGCCTGATCCACAACGACTTCCGCTTCGACAACCTCGTGCTCGACCGCGACGACCCGACGCGTCCCGTCGGCGTGCTCGACTGGGAGATGGCCACCGTCGGCGACCCCCTGATGGACCTCGGCGGCACGCTGGCCTACTGGGTGCAGGAGGACGACGACGAGTTCTTCCTGGAGTTCCGGCGCCAGCCCACCACGCTGCCGGGCATGCTCTCCCGGGCCGAGGTGGTGGACTACTACTGCGAGCGCACCGGTCGTTCGGTGACCCCCGAGCAGTGGCGCTTCTACGAGGTCTACGGGCTGTTCCGGCTCGCGGTGATCGCCCAGCAGATCTACTACCGCTACTTCCACGGGCAGACGACCAACGAGGCCTATGCCGTCTTCGGGCCGGCGGCGCAGTACCTCGAGGGTCGCTGCGAGCAGATCATGGCGGGCTGATGGGCCAGCTGCTGCTGGTCCGGCACGGGCAGGCGTCCTGGGGTGCCGAGGACTACGACGTGCTCTCGGAGACCGGGTGGGAGCAGTCCGCGCAGCTGGGCCGGGCCCTGGCCGAGCGCGGGATCGAGCCGGGGCTGAGGATCACCGGCGGGATGCGGCGCCACGGGGAGACGGCCACCGGGTGCCTCGCCGAGCTCGGCGAGGCGCTCGGCACGGTGGCCGACCCGGGTTGGGACGAGTTCGACCACGTGTCCATGCTCGCCAAGCTGCGGCCGCCGTTCGAGGGCCGCACCCCGACCCGGGCGGAGTTCCAGGACTGGTTCGAGGAGGCCACCGACCGGTGGACCAGTGGCGACTACGACGAGGAGTACGCCGAGTCCTTCACCGCCTTCGCCGGCAGGGTCGAGGAGGCGCTGGGACGGTTGGCGGACTCCGTGGGCAGCCGCACCGCGTGCGTGTTCACCAGCGGTGGCCCCATCGCCTGGGCCACCGCGAGCCTGCTCAGCGACGACCCGGGCGTGCGCCACGACCTGTGGCGGCGGCTGAACCCGGTCTGCGTGAACACCGGCATCACGCGTCTCGTCACCGGCCGGCGGGGGCTGACGCTGGTCACCTTCAACGACCACGCCCACCTCGACGGCGTACCCGACCTGCTGACCTACCGCTGAGCGGGCTGGGCCGCGCGGGCGGGCACCGTGCGGGGCCACCAGAAGCGGTCGCCGAGCAGGAGGGCCAGAGCGGGGACGAGCACCGTGCGCACGACGAGCGTGTCGAGCAGCACCCCGAAGCAGATCACCACGCCGAGCTGGGCGAGCACGACGAGCGGCAGCACCCCCAGCACCGCGAACACCGCGGCGAGCAGGATCCCGGCGCTGGTGATCACGCCGCCGGTCGCGGACAGGGCGCGCAGCATGCCCCGCCGGGTGCCGTGGGTCGTGGTCTCCTCCCAGGACCGGGTCACCAGGAAGATGTTGTAGTCGACGCCCAGTGCCACCAGGAACAAGAAGGCGAGCAGCGGCATCCCGACGGCGACCCCGGCGAAGCCGAACACGCCGGTGAACAGCCACCAGCCCGCTCCGAGCGCGGCGGCGTAGGTGCCGAGCACGGTGAGCACCAGCAGCGCCGGTGCCACCAGGGAGCGGAGCAGGAGCACCAGCGCGCCCAGCACCAGGACCAGGATCACCGGGAAGATCACCCACCGGTCGCGGGTGGAGGCGTCGGACCCGTCGACCGTCTCCGCCGCGGTCCCGCCGACGTAGCTGGTGCCGGTGACCTCGCCCAGGGCGCCTCGCATCCGGGCCACCGAGGCGCGGGCCGCGGCACTGTCGGGCGGGTCCGTCAGCACGACGTCGAGCTGCGTCCACGTCGTGCCGGCGGTGCTGGGGCGCACCGAGTCCACCCCCTCGAGGCCCTGCAGGGCCGCGGTCGCCTCCTCGGGCGTGCGGGTCAGGACCACGGCGGGGTCGGAGCTGCCGGCGGGGAAGTGGTCGGCCAGGCGCTGGCCCGCCGAGATCGCCTCCGGCTTCTGCAGGAACTGGTCGGCGGTGGGCAGGCCCAGGCGGGTGTCGACCAGCCCGATCGAGAGCAGGGCCACCAGGGCGAGGGTGGCCGCCACGAACCGTGCCGGGCGCCGGCTCACGGCCGTGCCCACCCGGCCCCACAGCGTGTCGCCCTCGGCCAGCGAGGTCGAGCCGAGCCGCGGCCGCTTGGGCCAGAACACCCAGCGGCCGAAGAGCACCAGGGTCGCGGGCAGGGCGACCAGGACGAAGGTGGCGGCCACGACGATGCCGACCGCACAGGCCACGCCCAGGCCGCGGGTCGAGGGGAACAGCGAGAGCGTGAGGCTGAGCACGCCGAGGACCACGGTGGTGGCGCTGGCCAGCACGGCGTGCGCGGTCTGGCGCAGGGCGATCCGCATCGCCTCGACCCGGCTCTCGATCTCGCGGAGCTCGTCTCGGTAGCGCGAGATCAGCAGCAGGGCGTAGTCGGTCCCGGCCCCGAAGACCAGCACCGAGAGGATGCCGGTGGTGGACTCGTCCCAGGGGATGTCCAGGCCGGCCAGGGTCTGCGTGGCGAGCACGGACGCGGCCTGGTCGGCCACGCCCACCACGAGCAGCGGGATGACCCACAGCACCGGGCTGCGGTAGGTGATCACCAGCAGCAGGGCGACCACCGAGGCGGTCGCGGCGAGCAGACGGACGTTGGCGCCGTCGAAGACCGCGGCGAGGTCGGCCTGGATCGCCGCCGGCCCGGTGACCGCGGCGCTCACCCCCGCGGGCACCGACTCGTCGAGCTGTCGGCGCAGCTCCGTGACGACGTCGGCCGTGGCAGCGGCTCCGGTGGCCTGCACCGAGACCACGCCGATGGCGGCCTCGCCGTCGGCGCTGGGAACGAGCGCGCCCCGGTCGGGGACCGTCGTTCCCGCCACGTCGAGGCTCCCCATCAGCGAGCGGAGCTCGCCGAGCCGTGCCTGGCCCAGCGCGCCACCCCCGTCGGCGGTGAACAGCGCCACGGCGCTCGAGGAGTCCCGGCCCGGGAGCTGCTCCTTCAGCTGCGCGGCGGTGGTGCTGTCGTAGCCCTTCGGCAGCTGGTCGTCCACGGCGGGGGTGTGCGAGGCCTGGCCGAGTCCGACGATCAGCAGGATCCCGAACCCCAGGAGGACCAGGCTGACCAGGGCGCTGGCTCGTCCGACGATCAACCGCTGCCAGCCATCCACGGCGCTACACTCCCGGTACGTCTCAGTTGATAACTAATTAAGTGAGCAATCTGGTGAGTGAATCTAGCACCGGAGCCGCGCAGGCGTCCAACCACGAGGACCTGCCCACCCGGCTCCGGGAGAGCTCGACCCTGACCGCGCTGCGCACGCTGACCCGGCTCTCCGAGCAGGCCGCGCCCGCGGTGGCGCGCCGTGCCTCGCTGACCCACAACGAGCTGCGCGCGCTGGAGAACCTGATGGACCAGCCGATGGGTCCAGGGGAGCTCGGCCGCATCCTGGGCGTCAGCTCGGCCGCGGCGTCGGGGATCATCGACCGGCTCGAGGCGCGCGGTCACGCCCAGCGGACCTCGCACGCCAGCGACGGCCGTCGTACCTCGGTGACGATGAGCCCCAGCGGGCGGGCCGAGGTCGTCGGCCACCTGATGCCGATGTTCCGCGAGCTCGCCGTCCTCGACGCGACCCTGAGCGAGGAGGACCGGGTCGTGGTCGACCGGTTCCTGGAGGGGGCCATCCGGGCCCTGCGCACGGTCGTGTGAGGCACCTTGGCAAGATGACCGCCATGGCTGAGCAGAAGCGCAAGACGGTCCTGATCACCGGTGCGAGCAGCGGGCTGGGGGCGGAGATGGCGCGCCAGCTCGCCGCCCTCGGGCACGACCTGGCGCTGTGCGCCCGCCGGATCGAGAAGCTCGAGGCGCTCAGGTCCGAGATCGCGGCCGCCAACCCGGAGCGCCGTGTGGAGATCCGCACGCTCGACGTCAACGACGACGACCAGGTCTTCGAGGTGTTCCGGGCGTTCAAGAAGGACTTCGGCACCATCGACCGGGTCGTCATCAACGCCGGCCTGGGCAAGGGGGCGCCGCTGGGCACGGGTCGCTACGACGCCAACAAGGAGACCGCGATGACCAACTTCGTCGCGGCGCTGGCCCAGTCCGAGGCGGCGATGGAGATCTTCCGCGAGCAGGGCTCCGGCCACTTCGTGATGATCAGCTCGATGTCGGCGATGCGCGGCCTGCCCAAGACCATGACGACGTACGCCGCGACCAAGGCCGGGGTGGCCCACCTCGCCGAGGGGCTGCGCAACGAGCTCTACGGCAAGCCCATCAAGGTGACCGTGCTCTACCCCGGCTACATCTCCTCGGAGATGAACGAGCAGGTCGACCCGAAGAAGGTCAAGGGGATGGTGAGCACCGAGAAGGGCGTGCGCGCGATGGTCGAGGCCATCGAGAAGGAGAAGGACTCCGCCTGCGTCCCCCCGCTGCCCTGGGCCCCGATGAGCGTGGTCATGAAGCACGCGCCGCTCGGCGTACTCAAGAAGATCATGTGAGGACTCGACGGACCGAACCACGGCAGCACGGTGTCCCCGAGACCGGTCCGGCGGCCTGACCGGTCAGGCGACCACCTTCCGCGTGAACCTCAGGCGGGTGACGCCGCTCGGCCGCATCGCCGACGGTGCACGCGGATGACCGGATGACCGGATGGCCGCAGCGCACGCCGTCTGCGGCAGGGGCCCGCGCTCCGGGATCGGACCGAGCCGGGCTATTGGCCCGTGCGACCGTCGATGCATTCACGCAGCAGATCAGCGTGGCCGACGTGGCGGGCGTACTCCTCGACGAGGTGGACCACGATGTCGCGCGCCTCGACCTCCTGGCCGTGGACGTCGACCGGCGCGTCAAGGTCTAGGTCGGCATAGACCGACCGGGCATGTGCGACCTCACCGCGCCACGTGTCCCACGCATCGACGACAACGTCGTCGTCGGCCACGGCTTGGTTGAAGTCCCGGTCTGGGTCCTCCCGAGTGCGGTAGAGACGCGGCAACTCGATGTGCCCTTGCAAGACTCGGCGAGTCCAGGAGTGCTCGACCCGAGCTAGGTGTCGGATCAGGCCCAGCAGCGACATTGTCGACGGCGGGACCGAACGAGTGGCGAGCTGTTCGGCGGTGAGTCCCTCGCACTTGAGCTCGAAGGTCATGCGGTAGCGGTCGAGGTACTCCGCAAGCACCGCCTTTTCACCCCTACCCGGCTCGAGCGCCTCTCGCGGATCACTGCCAGCCTCAGCCCACATGCCGTCGAAGTTCATCTGACCAACCAAACAGGCGCGCTGAGGACTCAGCAAGCCGATTCGCGCGCAGGGACCCGAAGCGGCCAGGTTCCGACCGTCCTCTCGGCAGCTGCTGCCCGTCGTGGTCACGAGCCCGGATGGCATGCCGGTGGCCCCGCCGATCTGGGGTTCGGCGGGGTGCGGGGCGGGGTGCCTAGAAGTGGGGCGGATCGCTGGGCGAGCGGGGGTGCCGGTCGCCGGTGACGTCGAGGGTGCCCTCGTGGTCGCGGAGGAACTGGTAGCCGTGGGGGCTCGACCAGAGGTAGGACGCCGGCTCGAGGACGGTGTAGGTCCAGCTCGAATGCGTCTTGAGCCGGTGGTGTCGTCGACACAGGGCGGCGGTGTTGCACGAGCAGGTGGCGCCACCGTCGGCGTGGGCGACGACGTGGTCGCAGTCGCACGAGCGGGCTGGCCGGGTGCACCAGGGGAAGACACAGGTGCCGTCGCGCAGGATCGCCTGCTCCCGAAGCCGGTGGGGGACCTCGTAGGCGTCCACGTGGAGGTGGTCGTCAAGGTCGAGCACCGGCTTGACGACGAGCTGGGTGTCCGGGTCGGCGCACCACCCACGCACCTGGTCGGCGGTGACGCCGCGGCGGTGGTTCTCCGTGCGCGCCAGGTGCAGGCCGCCCGCGGCACCGCTGACGGCGGCCTCGCAGAGGTGCACGTAGAGGACCACCTGGCGAGCCCGGGGCCGGCGCCGGGCGGAGTCGGACGCCGCGAGGTCGAGGGCGAGCTCGTGGCGGGCCACCTCCCCGGCCGCCCAGGCGCGGCGTACGTCGAGGGACTCGACCGAGCCCCCGAGCCTGAGCTGCTCGGCACCCCGGGCGATCGCGGCGTCGAGGTCGAGGGCATCGGCGAGATCGAGCTCGGCCTCGAGCAACGTGGTGCCGTCGAAGGAGACCTGGTCGTGGTGGAAGGTGACATGGCGTCGGTCTGCCGCATCGAGGGCGTTCTGCTCGGCAACCTCGGGCATGAACCGGGCGACCGCCTCCTCGACGAGACGCTCGAGCTGGGCGGGGCCGATCCTGTGCGCGAACCGCGCGACCTGGGCGTCGACGAACGAGGCGGCTTCCGGGGACAGACCCAGGGTGGCTTGCGCGATCCGCCGAGCCCTCCAGGGAGCCAGTCCGGAGCCGACCCGGGCGTTGGTGTGCGGCAGGCGGTACTTCAGCTCCACCGAGTCCGCGATGAGTGCACGACCGGAGTCGGTGGAGACGCCCAGGGCGAGCGCGAACTCCGCGATGCAGAACTCCGCCACCAACGGGGCGCCGGGGCCGGCCAGGGCGAGCTCGCCCTCGGTGCCCGGCCAGGTGGCGGCGAGCGCGATCGACTCCGGCGGGTGCTGCTCGGCCCAGGTCACCGCGGCGTGGAGCACGTCGGCCTCGGCACGGTCGGAGTCCGCACGGCGATCACGGGCGAACGCGAGCACCGCTGCGGCGGTGTCGAGCTCGGGAGGGATCGTCGTCGTCATGGGAGAACTCAAGCAGGGACCACTGACACTCTCTGGTCGGAATCCACCGGTGGATCAGGGGTGGGAGAAGACGTCGACGAGGTCACACCGGCGTGATCGGCAGCGATCGCCGGGGTTCGAAGGTGAACGTCGCGCCGGTGCTGACGCGGGTGACCGCGACCTCGGTGAGCTCCGGGGCCGCGTCGGGCCGCGACACCACCTCCACCGACCACGGCGACCCGCAGACGACGACGTCGAGGTGGGGTTCGACGGCCCGCACGATCGCCTGGAGCGGGCGCACCTCGCCCGGACCCACCAGGGAGATCCAGGCCCCGTCCGCGTGGGCCGGCGACCCCGCCGTCGCCACGTAGGCGGCCGGGTTGAACAGCGGGTGCCACGCCAGCACCTGCCGCGCACCGTCGGCGTCCGCGGACAGCCCGAGGGCGTCGCGCAGCCGCGTCGCCGCGACCCCGGCGATCCCGGTCAGCTGCTTCACGCAGATCTCCCGCGCCGCTGCCTCGGGCAGGCGCGCGCAGACGGCCCGGCGGAAGCCGAGGAAGAGCAGGTGCATCTGCAGGCACACCTCGTCGGCGACCCGCACCAGAGCGGAGTGGGAGAGGTCGGCGAAGTCGAGGTCGGCGAGCAGCGGTCCGGCGTAGTCGGAGCGGCCGGGTGATGTCGGGTCGATCGGGTCGAGCTCGACCGACGCGGCCCGCGAGGACTGCAGCGCGAGGCAGCCCTCGGAGAACGAGGTCGGCTCGTGCGACTCGGAGATGACCACGGTCCACGCGCAGTGCGGCCGCCGGCCCGCCTGCTGGTCGGCCGCCGACCGCGGCGGACGGTGCAGGGGGCGCACCTGCGCCCGCGGGTTGGTCGCGACGGCGGTGGCGTCGAAGGTCGGGTCCTCGATGTCGTGGCACATCGAGCGCACGTAGTCGGGCCCCATCGGCTCGACGTCCGTCAGCGCGCCGCAGTGCGCGAGCTCGAACCGGCCGTGCCACCGGTCGGAGACGCTGAACCGGAAGTCCATGAACTGCGGCGGCGCGCCGATGTCGAGCTGGAGCCCCTTGAAGATCGTGACGACGTCGCCGGCCCCCGGCGCCGGCTCGAACCCCAGCGCACGCTGCATCCGCCGGGTGTAGACCGGCGAGGCGGCCATCCACTCCTCGATCGCGATCTGCGCCATCTCCTCGCGTCCGAGCGCGCCGATGCACCACGCCATGCCGGAGCGGTCGACCAGCTGTCCGATCAGCAGCAGCTCCGGTACGACGACCGCGAGCTCTGCTCGCGTCAGCGAGGCGAACCGGCTCAGCGTGACATTCATGGGGAGAGGATCTTCTCCACGACGGTGTTCAGCCGCGCGGCGACGGGCCACCCGGCGTAGTGGGCCAGGAACACCACGGTCTCGCGCAGTCCCTCGGCGTCGAGCTCGCCGGTGCGGTAGGCGGCCCCGAGCTGGATCTCCACCACGTCGGTCGCGCCCTGCGCGGCCAGCATCCCGACGAGGAGCAGCCGTCGCTGCGGGGTGTCGAGCCCCGGCCGGCTCCAGATGTCGGCGAACAGGTGGTCGGCGGTGTAGCCGAAGAAGTCACCCGGCCCGTCCTGGAAGTCCCAGCCGTAGACCTCGGCCATCTTGTCCAGGCCGCGCCGACGCCGTGCGCCGGGCGACTCCTCGCTGGTCTCGGTGTCGTCGTTCACGGGGTGCCTCCCGGGGTGAGTCCGAGGCCGCTCGCGAGGTGGGCGCGGGCGTGCCGGGCGAGCGGCACGTCGACCCCCAGCCGGTCGGCCAGGTCGATGGCGAAGTCGAGGTCCTTCTCGCCGAGCGCGACCACGTGGCCGAGCACACCGTGCCAGAAGTCGTCCGGGTCGAGTGGGGCCGTGGTGTCCCGGTGCATGATCGCGCCGGGTCCGCCGGTGATCGCATCGGTGTGCCGGACCACCTCGCCCAGGGCGAGCAGGTCCAGCCCGGCCGCCTCGGCCAGGCGCTGTGCCTCGGTCACGGCGGTGAAGGAGACGAAGTGCAGCAGGTTGCGGGCCAGCTTCATCCGGGTGCCGGCGCCGACCGGCCCGGCGTGGATGACCGTGGAGCCCATCAGCGCGAGCACCGTCCGGGCGGCGGCGTACGCCTCGGGGTCGCCGCCGACCATGATCGCCAGCGTGCCCTCGGTCGCGCCCATCGCTCCGCCGCTGACCGGCGCGTCCAGCAGTCGTACGCCGTGCCGGCCGGCCTGCTCGGCCAGCTCGCCCGGGGTCGTGGGCCCGACGGTGGAGTGCACCGCCACCGTCAGCGGTGCCGCGTCGTCGGGCCGGGGCTCGCTCAGGAGCCCGTCGAGGACCCCGTCGAGCACGGTGCGGACCTGGTCGTCGTCGCGCACCATCACGCAGAGCACGTCGACCCGGGCGGCCAGCGTGGCGAGGTCGGCGACCCGGGCCCCGGCCCGCTCGAGCTCGGCGAGCGGCTCCGGAGCCACGTCGTGCACCCACACGGGGGTCTCGCCGGTCAGCAGCCGCAGCGCCATCGGCCTGCCGATGTTGCCCAGGCCGACGAACCCGACGGCCCGCGCCGGAGGCGCTGTCATCGGAAGACCTGCCCGCCGTCGACGTTCACGATCTGCCCGGTGACCCAGGAGGCCTCCTCGGAGAGCAGGAACAGGCAGGCGCCGACCAGGTCCTGGGGAGTGCCCATCCGCCGGAGCGCGAGGCCCTTGACCAGCTCGCGGCTGGCGTCCCCGGCCTGCTTGCGGGTGGCCTCGGTGTCGGTCGGCCCGGGCGCGATGGCGTTGACGCGGATGTTCATCCCGCCGAGCTCGTGGGCCAGCTGCTGGGTGAGCCCGTTGATGCCGACCTTCGCCAGGGCGTAGAAGCCGGCGTAGAGCCAGGCCGCGGTCGAGCTCTGGTTGACGATGGCGCCGCCGCCGCGCTGCCGCATCTGGCCGTAGACGGCGCGGGTCATCACCAGCGCGCCGTCGAGGTTCACCGACATGAACCTGCGGTAGTAGTCCCAGTCGACCGTGAGCAGCAGGTCGAAGGCCATCTCGCCGTAGATCGCGGCGTTGTTGACCAGCAGGTCGATGCCGCCCAGCTCCTCGACGACCCGGTCGGTCATCGCCTTGGCGGACTCGTGCGACGACACGTCGGTCTCGACGAAGACCGCCCGGCCTCCGTCGCGGTTGATGGCGGCGGCCACCTCCTCGCCCCGGGGGCTGAGGTCGGCGACCACGACGGCGGCGCCCTCGGCCGCCAGTCCGTGGGCGTAGGCCTCGCCGATGCCCTGGGCCGCGCCGGTGACGACCGCGACCTTCTCCTCGAACCTCATCGTGTTACGGCTGCCTCTCGTCTCGCTGGGTTTCGAGACGCGTCGCCCAGTCCCGCTCTTCGTTCGGCTCCGGGTCGACGCTGCTCAACCTGCGTTCGCGCGGATGACCTCGCAAGCTCGGTCACGGCTCACACACCTTCAGCAATCGTCTTCGCTTCCAGGTACTCCTCGAACCCGGCCACGCCCATCTCCCGGCCGATGCCCGACTGCTGGTAGCCACCGAACGGCGCGTCCGGCGCGAACCACACTCCGCCGTTGACGGCCAGCGTGCCGGTCCTGATCCGGTTCGCGACCGCGCGTGCCCGCGCGGGCGAGCCGCTGTCGACCGAGCCGGACAGGCCGAAGTCGGAGTCGTTGGCGATGCGGACGGCGTCGTCGTCGCCGTCGTGGGGGAGTACGACGAGCACGGGGCCGAAGATCTCCTCGCGGGCGACCCGGCTCTGGTTGGTGAGTCCGGTGACGACGGTGGGCTCGACCCAGAACCCGTCCCGGTCGATCACCGAGCCTCCGGTAGCGAACCGGCCACCCTCCTCCTCGGCCAGGGCGAGGTAGCGGGCGATCCGGTCGCGCTGGGCGGCGTTGATGACGGGTCCGCAGACGGTGCCGGGGTCGGTGGGGTCGTGGGCGCCGATCGCGGCCATCGTGTCGGCCGCGACCTGCACGGCCTCGTCGTACCTCTCGCGCGGGACGAGCAGGCGGGTGGTGAGCGCGCAGCCCTGGCCGGCGTGCACGCACACCGAGAACGCGGTGGTGCCGACCGCGGCGGCCAGGTCGGCGTCGTCGAGCACGATCGCGGCCGACTTGCCCCCGAGCTCGAGGAGGACCTTCTTCAGCGTCGGCGCGGCGGCGGCCATGATGGCGCGGCCGGTCGCGGTGGACCCGGTGAACGAGACCAGGTCGATGCGCGGGTCGCTGGCCAGCACGGACGCGACTCCGTTGTCGCGCGGTGTCACCACGTTGAGCACGCCCGGTGGGAGGTCGGTGTGCTCGGTGGCCAGCCGGCCCAGCTCGGCGGCCACCCAGGGGGTGTCGGGCGCCGGCTTGAGCACGACGGTGTTGCCGGCCAGCAGCGCCGGGCCGATCTTGGCCAGGTTGATCTGGTTGGGGAAGTTCCACGGCGTGATGGCGGCGACGACGCCGACCGCCTCGCGCCGGACGGTGCGCCGGGTGCGGACGCCCATCGGCTCCGCCACCCCGAGGTCGGTCTCCCACTCGTAGCGTTCGGCCAGGTCGGTGGTCCAGCGCAGCCCCTCCACGGGCACGTCGTACTGCGGGCCGGCGGTGAGGAACGCCGGCGCCCCGGCCTCCGCGGTGGTCAGCGCGCGCATCTCCTCGCCGTGGTCCACGAGGGCCTGGTGGAGCTGGCGCACGCACCGCACCCGCAGCTCGAGGTCGTTCGACCAGCCGGTCTCGTCGAAGGCCCGGCGGGCGGCGGCGATGGCGGAGTCGACGTCGTCGGCGGTGGCGTCGGGCGCGAGCCCGATCTGCTCGCCGGTGGCCGGGTCGAGGATCGGGTACGACGAGCCGTCGCTCGCCTCGAGGCGCTTGCCGTCGATCAGCAGCAGGGCCGGATCAGGCATCCTCGCGCCTCCCCGTGCTCGTCGCAGCAGGGCTCGGGGGTGGCGTCGTCTCGGCACCCGGGGGCAAGACCGTCGGGGGCCAGATCGTCGGGGGCCAGATCGTCGGGGGCCAGATCGTCGAGGGCAGGTCGGCCAGCCGGTAGTGCCCGGGCTGGGACATCCCGTCCTGCGACATCCGGTCCAGCAGCGGCTGCGGTGCCTTGCCGGAGGAGGCGAGCGCGAGGAAGGTGTGCGCGGTCGAGCCGAGGTCGAACCAGTCGCGCTGCCAGCCGACCTCGACGCCGTCGGGCCCCTCGACCAGCCCGAACCACGAGCCGCCGATGCCGAGGATCTCGTACTCCTCGCCGGTCGAGTCGTCCTCGATGCCGGCCCGCTGCCTCCAGAATCCGACGACCATCCCGGTGGCGTCGTCCATCACGGTGGCGACGTAGTCGTAGTGCCAGCCGTCCAGCCCGGCCATCTCGGTGCCGAGCGCGTAGGCCCGGATCTCCTCGCGACCCACGGCCATGAAGTGCTCGTCGGGGGTGTACATCCAGCCGTAGGTCGCGTCCGCGGCGTAGTGGTCGGCGAGGATGCCCCAGTCGCGGCGGCGCTCGGCCTCCCGGTTGTCCGCGAGCCAGCGGCTCCAGAACTCCTCCATGCGGGTGCGGTCCATCAGTCCTCCTCGATCGAGAGTGCCATCGCCGGGCAGTAGCGGACCGCGGCGCGCACCTGGTCGCGCAGCGAGTCCTCGGGTCGCTCCTGGAGCACGACGACGGTGTCGGCCTGCTCGTCGAAGCCGAAGACGGTGGGCGCCTCGCCCTGGCACATCTGGTGGGCCTGGCACAGGTCGAGGTCGGCGACGGCTCTCATGCCCGGGACCCGCGCCTGCGGTACCTGACCCGGCAGGGCTGCTCGAGCTGGATGACCATCTTCGAGCAGTCGTCGCGGTAGCTCTCGCCGGGCTGGGCCATCTCGAGCTCCCAGTCGCGCAGCAGACCTACGAAGATCGCCTTGAGCTGCATCATCGCGAACGCGTTGCCCACACAGCGGTGCCGCCCGGCGCCGAACGGGATCCACGTCCACCGGTGGGCGAGGTCCTCCTGACGCGGGTCGAGGTAGCGGCCGGGGTCGAAGGTGTCGGGGTCGGGGAAGTCCTCGGGGATGCGGTTGGACACCTTCGGCGTGGCCCCGACCATCGTGCCCGCGGGGATCGTGTGCCCGCCGATCTCGATGTCCTGCTGGGCGACCCGGAGCAGGAGGATCAGCGGTGGGTGCAGCCGCAGGGTCTCCTTCAGAGCGGCCTCGAGCTGCGGGATCGAGCGCAGTGCCTGGAAGGAGACCTCCGAGCCGTCGGCGCAGAGCGTGTCGAGCTCGTCGGTCACCGCTGCCATCAGCTCGGGGTGGCGCAGCAGCTCGATCGTCGTCCACGCGGCGGTCCCGGAGCTGGTGTGGTGCCCGGCGAACATCATCGAGATGAACATCCCGGTGATCTCGTCGGCGGAGAAGTGCTGGCTGCCGTCGTCCTCGCGCAACGAGACCAGCACGTCGAGCAGGTCTCGGTCCTCCTTGGGCGGCACCGGCTCGCCGAGCCGCTCGTCGATGATCGCCTGCACCAGGTCGACGAGCGCCGACCGGGCGGCGTCGCGGCGGTGGAAGGAGTCGATGTCGGCGTACGGGTCGACGAACGCGAGCGCGTCGGTGCCCCGCTCCAGGTCGTGGTAGTGGGCGGCGAAGCGGCCGTCGATCTGCTCGCGGAACCGCCGGCCGATCAGGCACGCGGAGGTGGTGTAGATGGTCAGCTCGGCGAAGAAGTCGAGCAGGTCGATCTCGCCCTCGTCCCCCCAGTCGGCGACCATCCGGCGGACCTGCTCCTCGATGGTGCTCGCGTGCCCGCGCATCTGCTCCCCGCGCAGGGACTGGTTCTTCAGCATCTCCTGGCGTCGCTCGGGGGAGGCGTCGAAGACCACGCCCTCGCCGAAGATCGGCGTCATGAACGGGTACGCCGCCGCCTGGTCGAGCACGTCGTCGGGGGCCCGGAAGAACGCCTCGTTGGCCTCGGCGCCACTGACCAGCACCACGTCGCGGTCGGCCAGCCGGAAGCGGCCGAGGTCGCCGCACTCCGCGCGCACCCGGGTGAGCAGGCCGATCGGGTCGGTGCGCAGCTCCTGGAGGTGGCCGTGCGGGTCGTCGGGGTGGCGCCGCGAGACCTCCTGGATCTCCTCGAGCGCGGGCACGGGTGTCGACACCACGGTCAGTCCTCCACGGGGGCTTCGGGGGTCACTTCGACGAGGTTCAGGTGCACGCCACGTGGGGCGGAGACGATGGTGTGGATGGCGTCGGCCAGCGCCTCCGGCTTCAGGAAGTGGGGGTGCCGGGCCAGCCCGAAGCGCACCCACTGGGTGAGCACCTCGGCGGCTTCCTGGTCCTCCCAGGTGCTGCCCATCTCGCTCCAGGTCGGCCCGGGTCGCACGATGCTGGCGCGCACGCCGGTGCCCTCGAGCTCCATCTGCATCGACCGGGCCAGGCCCTCCAGGCCCCACTTGCTCGCGGCGTACGCCGCCATGAACGGACGTGGCTGCACCGCGACGTCGGAGGAGACGAGGACCAGGTCGCCGCGCCGACGCTGCACCATCCCGGGCACGAAGGCGCGGACCAGCCGGTGCGCGCCGAGCAGGTTGACGTCGAGCTCGCCGCGGATCCGCTCGGTGTCGGTCTCGTGGATCACACCCGGCGCGACCGAGCCGGCGTTGGAGACCACCACCTCGACGTCGCCGAGGTCCGCGGTCACCGCCGTGGCGAAGTCGGCGACGCTCTGGTCCTCGGTCAGGTCGAGCGGGTGCACGACGGCCTCCCCGCCGGCCTGGCGGACCTGGGCGGCGACCTCCTCGCACCTCTCGGTGCGGCGGGCCCCGAGCGCGACGGGGAAGCCCCGCGCGCCGAGCACCAGGGCGGTCGCAGCGCCGATGCCCGAGGAGGCGCCGGTGACCACGGCGGGTCGGCGCTCGACCTGGGCGTACGTGCTCATCTCGGCACCACCCGCACCGGCAGGTGTGCGAACCCGCGGACGTTGGCGGAGTAGAACCGGACCGCCCCGTCGTGGTGGGCCTCGACCGTGCGGGCCCGGGCGGTCAGCGACCGCAGCGCCACCCGGGACTCGAGCCGGGCCAGGTTGGCGCCGAGGCAGAAGTGGCGACCGCCGCCGAAGCTCAGGCTCTGACGCAGCTCGGCCTCGTCGCGGTGCACCTCGAAGCTCTCGGGGTCGGTGAAGACCCGGTCGTCGTGGTTGCCCGCGCCCAGGCAGAGCAGCAGCTTCGCGCCCTTCGGTGCGGTGGCGCCGTGCAGCGTCAGGTCGTCGACGAGGTGCCGGGCGAGCAGCTGGGTGGAGGTGTCGTGGCGCAGGGTCTCCTCGATCCACGGGTCGACCAGGTCGGGGTCACCGAACACCTCGTCACGCTGGTCGGGGTGGTCGGTGAGGTGGTAGACGGCGTTGCCGAGCAGCTTGGTCGTCGTCTCGTTGCCGGCCACGACCATCAGGAACAAGAAGGCGATGATCTCCTGGTCGCTCATCTGGTCCCCACTGTCCTCGGCGGCCAGCAGCGCGCTGGTCAGGTCGTCGGCCGGCCGGCGCCTCCGCTCGGCGAGCAGGTCGGTGTAGTAGCCGAAGAGCGTCATGGCGGCCTCGACGCCCACGGGCGGCACGTCGCGCAGCCCGGGCTCGCGGTGGACGAGCAGGTCCGCGAGGCGGCGTACCTCCTCGCGGTCGGCCTCCGGCACGCCGAGCATCTCCGAGATCACGTCCATCGGCAGCCGGCCGGCGAACTCGCCGATCCAGTCGCCTTCGCCGAGATCCATCAGCCGGTCGAGGTGGTGGTCGGTGAGCCGCTGGATGCCCGACTCGAGCCCGGCGACCCGTTTGGGGGTGAAGCCCTTGGAGACCAGCTTGCGCAGCCGGGTCTGGCGCGGCGGGTCGAGGGCGAGGAACGACATCGTCTGGTGGGCGTACGGCGACCACGCGCTGGCGTCGAGGGAGACCCCCATCTCGTGGGAGTAGACGCCGTCGGTGCGCATGGCCCGGTGGAGGTCCTCGTGGCGGGAGAGGACCCAGAAGTCGTGCTCGGTGTTGTGGTAGAGCGGCGCCTCGTCGCGCAGCCGCCGGTAGACCGGGTAGGGGTCGTCCTGGAGCGCGTAGTCGTAGGGGTCGAAGTCGAGGGCCGTCACGCGTTGCCTTCCATGATCACGGCGACCACGTCGTCGAGGCGGTCGGCCAGCTCGGGGTAGCTGAACAGGCCCATCCCGGTCTGGAGGAGGGCGCCGGAGAACGAGAACAGCAGCGTCTCGAGCACCCGTGGGTCGACCTGGTCGCCCATCGCGGCACGGAACCGGTCGGCGAACACGGCGCCGATGTGCACCCGCAGCTGCTCCACCGCGGGGTCGCTCCCCAGCAGGCTCTTGGTGGCGGCCGCGGCCAGCGCCGGGGCGCCGGCGATCGTCTCGGCCAGGTGTCGGGTGGTCTGCTGGAGTCGCCGCGTGCTGCTGCGTCCGGTCAGCCGGGGGCCCTCGGCGGTGGCCAGGTGGCGCCAGAACAGCTCGGCGAAGAGGTGGTCGCGCGAGGCGAAGTAGTTGTAGGCCGTCGCCGCCGACACCCCCGCCCTGCTCGCCACCGTCCGGATCGTCAGGACCTCGTGCCCGACCTCGTCGAGCTCCGCCCGCGCCGCCTGGAGCAGCCGGTCGAGCGTGTCCGCCTGGCGCACGTTGAGCCCACGCCGCGGCATGCTGGACACCTGACTGGACATGTGTCCAATCTAGAACGGGTTCTTGTTTCCTGGCAAGGGCGGACGGTGTGACAAAGCACCTTCGATCGTGCGGGCAGCAGGGGCCGTGTCGAAGTCACGTCCTGCAGGGGTGGCGGTCATCTCGCGGCCGACAGGAGCCGGACCGTCCCTTGAGCGTCCGGATCGCGGCCGAGCGGGCACTGGTCCTGGCGGGCTCGTGTTGGCTCAACGCATCCGAGCGAGATCCCGTCGGATGTAGCGCAGGTGCGCCCATTCCTCCTCCAGGATCACGCGAATGCAGTCTCCGACGCTGGGACGCCAGTCACCGCCGCCCCACGGGTTCTCGCGCTCCTCGGCCAGCAGCTCCGCGGTGGCCATGGCCAGGAAGTCGGTCACCAGCCGCTGTCGCTCGGCACGCACCGCGAGGATCTCCTCGTAGGACGGCGGGTCCACGCGGAAGATCGACATGTCGAAGCCCATCTCGCCGGCACCGGTGAAGATCTGGCCGATCTCGTGGAAGGGCTGCTGCATCCGCAGGATGCCACCGCGGAGCCAGGCGTCGGTCGCCAGGACGAGGTGCCGCAGGGTCTGGGCCAAGGACCACTCGTCCTCGACGTGGGCGTTCACCAGGTCCGCCGGCGTGCCCGACACCGTCGTCTGCCACGCGGACTGCACAGCCACCCAACCTTCGCGCAGGGCTTCGGGCGTCTGCGCCTTCTGCAGCTCGCGGCCCGGGAATTGCCGGTTGAGCTCGGCATCCACGAGCGGCACCACGTCGACCCCGTTGACGAGGAGGCTGCCGAAGAACAGGTCGTGGCTGTCGATATCGAGTCCGTCGACATCGACGCTGCGCATCGTCACACCGCTGACATCGGAGAATCGCATGGTGGCGCCGTTGAAGCTCGCTTTGACGAAGGTCGCGCCTTCGAAGTCCTTCGTGCCGGAATAGGTCGTCATCGTTCCATCATGACCGCTGTCGGGGACAGTCTGGGGTCCATCGCCTCACGAGATCCGCGCCGAGGACCGGCAGGACTAGCAATCGAGGGTAAGGCTGAATCGTCGCGCTTCTCGCGGCGGCATACCTTCCTCGCCCTCTCTGGAGGCGGACACGTTCGGACTTCCAATCTGAGTAGCTCGCACGTCTTATCCGCTGCCCCATTGGGCACAGTAGACCTGCAATGTCGTGGCGATTCGCTTCAAGACCGGCGGTTCTCGTGATCCCTTCCAGCCTCCCTCAGTGCACCGACCCCGCGTCCTGTCGCGACAGGTGGGTTGCGGTGTCGATATCGCGACGGCACCGCACCAGCCCCATCTGCGCGATCTGACCAACCTGGAGGACACACATCCCATGACGTCTCTGTGGCTCGACCGCTCTACCGGCGTGACCGACGACCCGCTCGACCCGAACGAGCACCTCGATGACGTGGTGGTGGGAGCCGGGCTGACCGGCCTCGCGACGGCGCTGCTGCTGGCGCGTGCGGGCCGCCGTGTCGCGGTCGTGGAGGCGCGCAGTGTCGGGGCGGTCGCGACCGGCAACACGACCGCGAAGCTCTCGCTGCTCCAGGGCACCCACCTGTCGCGGATCCTGCGCCATCAGTCCGAGCGGGTTGCGCGTGCCTACGTGGAGGCCAACACCGAGGGCGTGGAGTGGCTGCTGGAGTTCTGCTCCAAGCACCAGGTCGCCGTTCAGCGGCGACCTGCGGTCACCTATGCCGCCGGGCGCGAAGAGGTCGCGGCCACGCGGCGCGAGCACGAGGCCGCGACGCGGCTCGGTCTCGACGTCACCTGGCACGACGACCTGGACACGCCGTTCCCCTCCTATGGCGCGACGGTCCTCGCCGACCAGGCGCAGTTCGACCCGATGGAGGTGCTGGGCGCCCTGGTCGCCGAGCTGCGCTCGTACGGCGGCACGGTGCATCAGGGACGTCGCGTCACCGGCGTCTCCTACGGCATGCCGCCACAGACCCGGCTCGAGGACGCGACTGTGCTGCGAAGCAGCCATGTGGTGCTGGCGACCGGGACGCCGGTCCTGGACCGCGGGTTGTACTTCGCCAAGCTCGAACCGCTGCGTTCCTACGGGCTGGCCTTCGAGGTCGACCACGAGCTGGGCCCGCTGCCGATGTACCTCTCGGCCGGCTCGGATGCCCGGTCGGTGCGCGACGCGCCCCGCGACGAGGGGAGGCTGCTGCTGGTCGGCGGCAGCGGGCACACGGTCGGTCGCACCAGCTCAGAGCTCCAGCATGTCCGCGCCCTTCGGGAATGGGCGAGGGCGCACTTCGGCGACGTCTCGGAGACCCACTGGTGGTCAGCGCAGGACTATGCCTCGCACGACGGCATCCCGTACTTCGGCCGGCTGCCTCGCGGCCGCGGTCGCATCCACGTCGCCACCGGCTACGAGAAGTGGGGCATGAGCAATGCCATCGCCGGTGCCCGCGCCGTCTCGGGGGAGATCCTGGGCAGTCCGGCGTCGTGGTCGAAGACGTTCGGTCACCGTGTGACCCGGCCCTCGGGTGCTGCGTCGTTGGCACGGACCAATGCCGGGGTCGGGCTCTCGCTCGTGACCGGCGCTGTCCGCGCGGCGGCTCACAGCGCACCTGCCCGGCCTCAGGAGGGGACCGGTGCAGTGGGCCGTGACCTGCCTCTGCCCACTGGCCGTGCCACGACCGGTGGTCAGACCTGCGCGGTGGTCGGGATCTGTACCCATCTCGGCGGGGTGCTGCGATGGAACGACGCCGAGAGGAGCTGGGACTGCCCGCTGCACGGGTCACGGTTCGCTGCTGACGGTGAGGTCCTCGAGGGACCGGCCACCAGGCGTCTCAAGCGCCGCTCGGAACCCGACGAGTGACCCCTCCGGGCGGAACTGGCCCGACTGCCTCGCCGTTGGCGGCATGGGCCGGGCTTCGCCGGGTACCGGGTTCCTCGAACCGCAGGACGTCTGTCAGGAAGGGCACCGCATGCGCATCGGATACTTCCTCTCCACCGAGGAGTACGGCCCCGCCGAGCTCGTCGAACAGGCAGTCGCTGCCGAACGGGCCGGATTCGAGGGCCTCTGGATCAGTGACCACTTCCACCCGTGGAACAACGAACAGGGCAACAGCCCGTTCGTGTGGAGCGTCATCGGCGCCCTGAGCCAGGCCTGCGACCTGCCCGTCACCACCGCCGTCACCTGCCCCCTGATCCGGACCCACCCGGTGATCATCGCCCAGGCGGCCGCCACCAGTGCCCAGATGCTCGGCGGGAAGTTCACCCTCGGTGTCGGCACGGGCGAGGCCCTGAACGAGCACATCCTCGGCACCGTGTGGCCCTCGGCCGACGTACGACGGGAGATGCTCGAGGAGGCGGTGGCCCTGATCCGCGAGCTGTGGAGCGGGGAGGTCGTCACGAGCGAGGGAAAGCACTACCGGGTCGACCACGCCCGCATCTACAACCTGCCCGAGACCCCGCCGGACATCTACGTCTCCGGGTTCGGCCCCAAGTCCACCGATCTGGCGGCCCGGATCGGGGACGGCTACATCAACACCGCACCCGACGACGAGCTGCTGAACGTGTTCAAGGAGAAGTCCGGCGGCAAGCCCGCCCAGGGGGGCGCGAAGGTCGCCTACGCGCCGACAGCCGAGGAGGGCTGGGAGCACGCCCACCGCCTCTGGCCGAACGCTGGTCTGCCCGGCGAGATGGCCCAGGTGTTGCCGACCCCCGAGCACTTCGAGCAGGCCACCGAGCTGGTGAGCATGGACTCCACACGGGAGGCGGTCGTGGCCGGCAGCGACCCGGCCCAGCACGTCGAGCAGATCCAGAAGTATGCCGACGCCGGGTACGACGAGCTGTACGTCGCGAACATGGGTCCCCACTACGCCGACATGATCGCCTTCTACGGTGACAGCGTGCTGCCCGCCGTGCGCGATGGTCGCGGCTAACCCGGACGAGGCCACCCAAGACCGCAGTTCGGTCACCAGCTCGCATCGACCATGCCCCTCGACGGCGCGATCCCCGCCTTCCTCACCCGGGGGTTCTCGACCAGCTCGCGACGCAGCTCATCTGCTGTGACACCCCTCTCGACGGCGTAGGGAGCGGTCGTGTCAGTGTCGGCTGGTGACCCTCGAGGATTCTGCGCCGGGCGAGCGGACGGATGCTGCGACGACGGCTGCGGTAGCGCCCTCGTATCGGCGATATGTGGCGATCGGGGACTCGTGGACCGAGGGGGTCGGGGACCCGGACGAGGCTCGACCCAACGGGTTCAGAGGTTGGGCGGACCGCGTCGCGGAGGCGTTGGCGGCTGAGCGTGAGGACTTCCGGTACGCCAACCTGGCGATCCGCGGTCGCACGGTCGAGGAGATCCTCGACGAACAGCTCGCACCGGCGCTGGAGCTGAAGCCAGACCTCCTGACCCTCCAAGGGGCAGGCAACGACCTGCTGCACCTGCGAGTCGACATCGACGCCCTCGTCGGGTCGATCGATGCGGCCGTGGCGAAGGCCAACGACGTCGGCGCGCGCGTCGTGCTGTTCACCCATGGCACCCCCGCAGCCGGACCGTTCCGCGCGCTCCGCGGGCGGATCGCCGTCTTCAACGAGCTCCTCCGAGAAGTCGTCGACACGCATGAGGCTGCCCTTGTCGACAACTGGCGACTCAGGGAGGCAGTCGACCCGCGGTACTGGGACGCCGACCGGATCCACCCCTCACCCTTCGGCCACCACCTCGCCGCCCTGCACGTGCTGAACACCCTGGGCATCCGCCACGACAACGAACCCGTGGTCCTGCCCGAAGCCGCGAGCCTGACCAGACGAGGACGTCTGCGCGCCGAAGTCGAGTGGGCCAGGACCTTTGCCGGGCCGTGGCTCTACCGCCGGCTCACCGGACGTTCGCTGGGAGACGGCATCTCTGCCAAGCGGCCTGTTCTGGCGTCCATCTGAGTCCTGCGGTTCGGCCCGCGGTCACACGCGTGGGCGGCCGCTCCGCCGCGGGTCGACCGCCGGATGACTGCTCACTCAGCCGATGGCATCGGGTAGGCCGAGTCGCCGGTGGAGCCGGTCGTCCAAGAAGCGGGCGATGCCGATGACCGCGTCTCCCTCCAGGTTCGCGATGAGCACGAGGAGGCCACGCGCCCGACCTTCGAGATAGCAACCGAATGCCGCGTGCCCGCCCGCCCGGGTCGGCAGCAAGGTGTAGCCGTCACCTGGTCGTCCCCGCGCACTGGATCGCAGGAAGGTCGCGATTGCCTGCGGACCGTCGTACTGTTCCGTCGCCGGCGGCATCGCCAGCCATGCCTCGTCCGTGAGCAGGGCGACGATCCCCTCGACGTTGTCGGCTTCGAACGCAATGGCGAACTCCTGCGCCAGTGGTGTCTCTGCGGTGGCTGTGGAGGCCGGCATGGCTGCGGGCATCGCGGCTCGCGCCCGCTGCAGCAGGCCCTTGGCGGCAGTGGGCGCCATGTCGAGCATCGCCGCGACCTCGGCCAAGCTGAAACCAAGCACGTCGCAGACCACGAGACGGCTGTCTGCCGAGGCGGCAGTGTCTGTAGCGCCGCGACGAACGCGAGCTCAATGCCCTCGCGCGCCAACGCCCGGCCTGAGGGGCTCTCGTGCTCCGTCAGCGCGTCCGGGTATGGCTGCAGCCACGGGACCTCGAACCTCGAGGAGGGCGTGGGCGGCTCGAAGGGCGGTGCCGGCGCGAGAGGTGGGCGGCGTCGGTTGTCGCGGATCGCGTTGAGGCAGCGAGTGGTGGCGATGCGGTAGAGCCACGTGCGCAGTGACGAGCGTCCGGCGAAGGTGTGCAGACCCCGCCAGGCCGCGAACAAGGTCTCCTGCACCAGGTCATCGGCGCCGTCGATCGAGCCCCGAATCCTCGCAGAACGACGGAGCCTTGTTCACGAACGCGGACACGGCCGACGGGCGACCGTTCCGATCCCCGGCCTCACGAGATCGCCTCGCCTACCACCGGGCCTGGACCTCCCATGACATGGACGCGGCCATGAAGTACGTAGCGGAGGACGTCGTGTGCGACGCTCCCCCTGGACGACTGACCGGTGCGGCGGCGCTGCGCGACTTCATGGGACCCTTCGCCGAGACGCTCACCTCCTCAGAGCTGCTTGCCGCCTACGGCGACGAAGGCGGCGCCGTGGTCATCTACGACACCGCGAATCCCGCCGTTGCCAGCGCCCCGGCCGCCGAGCCCCACCACGTGCACGACGGACGCATCACCGCCCTGCGGATCGTCTTCGACCGGCTCCCCTTCGCCCTGGCCCGCGGCGAGGTCGTGCCGCGGACACCATGAGGCCGGCCGGTATGTCGAGTCCTTCCAGGGCCGTGGTGCGGTTGCGTCCGGCTGGACAGGCGCTGAGGTCCAGCGCGCCTACACCGACAACCTGTTGACGGTCCTGGTGACGTGCTCGCCCTGGTTCTCGAGGAACACGATCTCGCCGAACTCGAGGTGCGACCAGCCGTCGTCGTCGTCGGTCAGGGGCTCGGAGGCGAAGATGGCGGCGGTCGCCTCCTCCTCGGTGCACACCTCGAAGTCGTAGGACGTCTCGTCGTGCTCGAAGTTGCGACCCATCAGCAGGTACATCGGCTCCAGGAGCATCGAGAGAGCGAAGTCGCTCGTGCCCGGGCCGGATTCGCGTAGCTCTCTCCAGTCCCCGACCGGGTCGGTCTCGCCCTGGTGTCCGAGACCGACGTTGACCCCGATGATCCGGTTCGGCGACACCAGGGCCAGCTTCACCTTGGTCAGGGCTGGGCGGTCGAGATCCTTCATCGCCTGGGCGATGAGCCTGAGCATCTCTTCGATCCCACGTTGGACGTCGCCGTCGCCGTCGCCCTCGAGCAGGGAGAGCAGCAGCACGTAGAGGAACTCCGTGTCGGTCGTGCCCCGCATCTGCTCCAGGTACCTGTCCTCGCAGTGCTGCAGCAGCTCCCTCTGCAGGAGGAGCCAGTTCGGCAGGTCACCGTTCTGGGCAATGATCCAGGGGGTCTCCTCGAAGGAGAAGGGGTGGCAGTTCTCGTCGACCAGAACGGTCTTCGAGTTGTAGGCGGCCGCTCGCACATGAGCAAGCATCGTGCCGGCCTGGAGGCTGGGGATGATGCGCCCGGCGTTGTCGTCGTAGAAGGCAGCCATGGGCCGGCGGTAGATGAAGGGTCTCTCCGGTTCGAGCAGATGCTCGCCCCAGGCCCCGAACCCCCACCCGGCCAGCTGAAGCTCCGGGTGAAGCTCCGGGTCGAGGGCCTGGTTGATCAGACTGTTCGCCGGCTTGACCAGCAGGCCCTCCAGCGGTGTCTCCGGCCCGATGTAGGCGAGCACTCGGCACATAGGTTTCCTTCACTGACGGGATCGACGTGGGTCGACCATCTCGACGTCGGCGCTGCGCCCCGGGCGGCAGGGCTGATGAGCACCGAGAGGCGGTGACGGATCTCCCGTCACCGCCCCCACTGGACCCTCGGGTCAGTGCTTGCCGGCCTTGTCGTTGCTCTGGAGGCTGGACACGCACTGGCCCTGGTTCTTGAACCCGTAGGCCTCGAAGCCACCCTTCTTGCAGTCGTCCTTGGTCTGAGGCTTGTTCTCCACCACGGGGCTGATCGTGAGGTCGAAGTCCACCCCGACGTTGGGGCCGTCGCCCGCGTCGTAGGCCGAGTACCAGCCCGGGTGCGCGCCGTTCCCCAGCTCGGTCCCGATGGTGATGTCCGTGGGCACGATCGTGCCGTAGGAGTCGGTGACGGTCGCGCCGTTGACGCTCAGGGTCATGCATCCGTCGGCTGTCGACACGTCTCCCGGGTCGCTGGCACAGGTCGCCGGGTCGGCCGTCCCGTCCACGACGAGCGCGACCTCGACGCTCGTGGTCGACGCCGGAATGTCGATGAAGCGCTGGACGAACTCTCCACCACCGGCGTCGCCGTCGGTGACGCCGATGCGATAGGTGTCTGCCAGCCGTGCGACGTAGATGCCGTCATCGGCCTTGTCGCCACGGTCCCCGGCGCGGAGTGCGTCGGCGTCGGTCAGCCCGATGACGGCGACCTGGTTGGTCTCCGTCATGTCGGCGAGGTCCAGGGTGCCCGACATCGTGACCGGGCCCTCCTCGGGCGAGGTCGTCAGGACGTACGGGGTGCCCCACTGGTACCACTGCGCATCCGCGTAGCCGTCGGGAGCCGGGTTGCCGACGTAGCGCAGGTACCGCCCGTCGTAGTGGTCGGTGGTGCTGACGTTCTCACCGACCGTGCCGGTGATGGTCGCCGACGGAGACGAGATGGCCCCCGCTCCCCCCGCAGACACGCTCATCACTGCTGCGGCAGCGGCGACCGCCGCCAGAGACATCCTGGACAACCTGTGCATAGGTGAGTACCCCCCCGTTGATCGAGTGCACAGGCTCTTGCCCTGCACCCGGTTCGCTCGCGGCCTCGGTGGCCGCCCCCCCGGGAGTCATCTCCCCAGGTCGGCGACGCTACGGGCGCCCGACCCGAGGGTCAACGAAAGGACGGGCATCGAGCCGAGCGCCATCCGAGGCGGTCTAGGCCGGGGGTGGGAAGGGTCACGTGGTGGGGGTGAGCAGTGCCCGTGATGTCATCCCGACGGTGTGGCCCAGGCCGTCGAGGAAGCGGTCCCGCAGGAAGCTCATCGCACCCAACGCCCAGATCGTCTCCGCCGTGACCCAGGAGAGGTCGCGGGCCTTGTGGATGTCCCAGGTGCTGAGCAGGTGGACGACCGGGCCGACTCGGTCGTCGGCTTCCTTCCCGACCGCGTCGAGGAAGGACCGTCGGATCGAGGACTCCACCTCGGCGAGGATCTTGTTGACCGTCTGGTAGTCGCCGTGGATCTCCGCCAGCTCGAGACCACGAGCCCGGCACGTGCCGACCACCGCGATCGGAAGGTCGTGCTCGATGTGCGTGTTCATCCCGGCCACGGCGTACTGGACCGGCAGCCGCCCGTCGCCGCGTGCCTGGAACAACGGCCGCCACGGCCGAGGGACGGCCTGTCCCGCAGCGTCTGCGTCGTACGCCGCCAGCCAGAGGTTGGCGAAGCGGACATCGAGCTCGGCCATCATCTCCGAGTCCTGGAACGTGATCGGTTCGCCGGCCGGGGCGTCGATGGCGGCGGCGATGCGCTCGGTGACCGTGAGGTACATCCGGTTGAACACCGCGACCCCGTCGTCGGTGGCGAGCTCGGCGTCGATCTCCCCGAGCCGGGTGATGACGCCGCTGACCGTCGTGGGCAGGTCCACGGACCGAGTATCGCCCGCCGAGTCGACTGGATCCAGCCGCCGAACCTCCTCAGCCCGGTTGAGGAAGGCGCACCCCCCGGCCCCTAGGCTCGCGGCATGAGCGATCAGACGATGGCAGGCCGCTCGGTCCTGGTGACCGGAGCGAGTGACGGGATCGGGGCCGAGACCGCCAGGGTGCTGGCCGGCAAGGGCGCGACGGTCCACGTGACCGGGCGCTCCGCGGAGAAGCTCCGGCCCGTCGCCGAGGCGGTCGGCACCGAGCCGCTCGTCGCCGACTTCTCCCGGCTCGACGACGTCCGACGCCTCGCCGCCGAGGTCGGCGAGCGCCTGGGCACGCTCGACCTGCTGATGAACAACGCCGGCGGCACCTTCGCCCCGTCGAAGAAGACCCACGACGGCCACGAGCCCAACTTCCAGGTCAACCACCTGGCGCCGTTCCTGCTCACCAACCTGCTGCGCCCCCAGCTCGCGGCGGCCGGCACGTCGCTGGTCGTCAACACCTCCAGCATCGCAAACCTGGCGGGCAAGATCGTGCTCGACGACCTCGACTATGAGCACCGCCGGGCGATCGAGCTTCGGGCCTACGGCACCGGCAAGCTGATGAACATCGCCTTCACGCGGGGCATCGCCCAGCGGTGGTCCGATGACGGCGTGGTCTCGGTCGCCGTTCACCCGGGTCCGGTCGGCAGCTCGTTCGGTCGTGACTCGTGGCTCGTCGGGGTCCTCTACCGCTCGCCGCTCAAGGGTCTGGCCACCATCAGCGTTCCCGACGGCGCGGCACCCCTGATCGCCCTCGCCGAGCGCGGTCCCGACCCCGAGATCAACGGGCACTACTACAGCCGGTTCCAGGCCGACGGCCGCGAGAACAGGCAGGCCCGGGAGCAGTCCGTCATCGAGGGCTTGTGGGAGCGGTCCCGGGCACTGGCCGGGCTGGCCTGAGCCAGCGCCACCGCCCGGCGCTCCGTCTGTCGCGTCCTGTCGCGTCGCCCTGGGGCGGCACTTCGCCGAGGCGGTTCGTCCCCCAGGAGCCGCGTCCCCAGCGGGTCAGGGCTCGTCGACCCGCACACTCCATCTGCAGCGCCATCGCGTAGTAGCCGACCAGGGTGGTGAGCTCGAAGACCGCCTTGGGTCCGAGCAGGGGCGCGCAGGACTCCCAGGTCTCGTCGTCGACGTCACCGGCCACCATCGCGCCCACGAGGGCGATCGCCGCCGCCTCCGCCGGGTCGGAGAGCGGGGGCGTCTCGCCGCTCCGGACTGCGGTCATCTCGCTCTCCTCCAGCCCGCAGGCGCGGCCGACTGCCTCGTGCGCCATGGTCTCGAAGGAGCTGCGCCAGTGGGCCGCCACCACGAGGATGGCGAGCTCACGGACTCGGTCGCTCAACCCGGACCGATAGCGCACGGCTGCCCCGACCTGTTGCAGCACGTCGCCCAGCTCCGGGGAGAGAAGAAAGCCGCCGAACGGACCGCGGAGTGCGCCCTCGGTGTCGGTGAGCTCGAAGAGCTGGGGTCCCGCGCTCCGCGGACCTTGGGTGATGGCGCGGTAGAGCTGGGCCTGCTCGTCGTCGAGCTGCCCGGGGAGCAGCCTGGGCTGACGGGGAGCCGCAGCGGAGGACGGGGGCTCGGTCATGCGTCCTGCCACCTCATCGAGATCTCGGCGGCGGACGCCTTCAGTGGTTCGAGGAAGGAGGGCACGAGCGAGTCCACGTCGTGCCGGTTGGCGGCGACCGCGACGTTGAGCGCGGCCACCGCCGCGCCGTCCCGCGAGAGCACCGCGACCGAGATCGAACGCAACCCCTGCGCCAGCTCCTCGTCCTGGATCGAGTAGCCGTCGTCGCGGATCCTTCGCACGTGCGACATCAGCTCGTCGAGGTCTCGGACCGCGTTGGGGCCGGCTCCGGCCGGGAAGGAGGCGGGCTTCAGTCGCTGGGCGATGTCGTCGTCGCCGAGGTGGGCGAGCAGCAGCTTGCCCATCGAGGTGTACGGCGCGGGCAGGGTCGTCCCGACGGCCACGTTCGCCGTGACCAGGTCCGCGTTGCGCAGCCGTGCGACGTACAGCGTCCGGTCGGCACTGAGCACGCCGAGGTTGATGGTCTCCCCGGTCAGGTCGGCCAGGCGACGCAAGGGTCGGTCGCTCACCTCCACCAGGCTGGAGCTGCGGAGAGCGGCCGATCCCAGGCTGAGCACCGCCAGTCCCGGTCGCAGGGAGCCGTCGTCCGCGCGCTCGAGGAAGCCCATGCCCTCCAGGGTGGACACCACGCGAAACGTGGTGGGCATGGGGACGCCGGTCCGGGCGGCGATCTCGCTCGTCTTCAGGGCCCGGTCCGAGCCGTCGAACAGCATCAGCACCTGGAGGCCGCGCGCCAACGCCTCGATGCGATAGCGGTCCCTCCTCACAGCTTCCTCGGACAACCGCGTCTTCCTCTCCCGGTCCTGAAGGCGACCCGTCGGTGTGCCGTCGACCAGCGCCAGCCCTTGACGAGACGGCGGTCACACCTTAGCGTCAGTTCATCAGATGAAAGTTACTTTTACACAATGAAAGTCGTTCGTCAATGACTCCCGACCCCATCCCCTCCGCGGACTGGCTCGGTCTGCGCGGAGCCCGGGTCCTGGTGGCCGGCGCCGGCGGCATCGGGGCTGCCTGTGCCCGCGGGTACGCCGAGCAGGGCGCGTCGGTGCTCGTCGTGGACCGCGACCACGACAAGATCGCCGCCCTGAAGACGACCCTGAGGACGACCCTGGAGTCGACCGGGCCCGGGGAAGCCTCCGTCGACGGGGTCGTCGCCGATCTGAGCGCACCCGGTGCGGGCGCCCGCCTGGTCGACACCGCTCTCGAGCGGCTGGGCGGTCTCGACGTCCTGGTGCACTCCGTGGGTGTCAACGACCGCCGGCCCGTCCTCGACTACACCGAGGGCGACTTCGAGCAGATGCTCCGGGTGAACCTGTTCTCGGCCTTCGCGCTGGCGCAGGCTGCCGGCCGGCACATGACGGCGCAGGGGCACGGACGCATCGTGCTCCTCTCCTCGGTGTCCGGGCTGCTGGCGCACGCCAAGCACGCCCCCTACGCCGCCTCCAAGGGAGGCCTCAACCAGATGATGCGGGTGATGGCGCATGAGTGGGCCGGCGCCGGCGTCACCGTGAACGCCGTGGCCCCCGGCTACGTCGAGACCCACCTGACGGCGGCGTACCTCGAGCGCCCCGGCGTCCGCGACGACCTCACCGGCATGGTGCCGGCCGGCCGTCTGGGCACCCCGGCCGAGATCGTCGGCCCGGTGCTGTTCCTGTCCTCCTGCCAAGCCGCCTTCGTGACCGGACACGTCCTGTACGTCGACGGCGGCCGCACCCTGATCTGAATCGGAGACCGCCATGACCACCACCCCCACCATCTTCCCCCGCTTCGAGGGCCAGAGCGTCCTGGTCACCGGCGCCGGCACCGGCTTCGGTCGCGCGATCGCCGTCCGGGCCGCTCAGGAGGGTGCGCGCGTCGGGGTGCACTACAACCGCTCCCAGGGCGGGGCCGAGGAGACCGCGGAGCAGATCCGCGCCCTGGGCGGTGAGGCGCACCTGTTCCAGGCCGACATCTCCACCTGGGAGGCGATCCGCTCCCTGCGCGACGCGGCGTTCGAGCAGCTCGGCGGTCTCGACGTGCTCGTCAACAACGTCGGCGACGTCGCCACCGAGCAGATGTCCTTCACCGAGCTCACCCAGGAGGGCCTCGACCGCGTCATCGACGTCGACCTCAAGGGCACCCTGCTGATGTGCCACGAGTTCGGCCAGCGGATGGTCGCGAGCGGTGGTGGCTGCATCGTCAACATCGGCTCGACCGTCGTGGTGCGGGGCAGCGCGCGGGCGCCGCAGTACGCCGCGGCGAAGTACGGCCTGCTCGGGGTCACCAAGTCCTACGCCTCGGCGTTCGCGCCGACGGTCCGGGTGAACACCTTCGCTCCGGGGTTCATGGAGACCGGCGCGACCCTGCAGCGCGAGGACTGGAAGAGCGGGCGACGCGAGAAGCTGATCAGCCAGACCCCGCTCGGGACCATCCCGCCGCCCGAGGTGGTCGCCGGCACGGCCCTCTTCCTGGCCACTCCCGACGCCTCCCACATCACCGGCGCCTACATGCTCGCCGACGGCGGGTTCAACATGGTCGGCGCCTGATGGTCGCCGCACTCCGTCGACCACAGCCCTGCGAGGAGATGATCCCTGTGCAAGCGCCAGGACCGCACCCCGAGCCGCTGCCCCCGGACGAGGCAGGCGAGGCCCCGCGCGTGCAGGTGCGGAACGTGTGCCTGTCCTACGGCTCCCTGACGGCAGCCGAGGACCTCTCCTTCTCGGTCCGGCCGGGCGAGTTCGTCACCCTGATCGGACCCTCGGGATGCGGCAAGAGCTCTGCGTTGCGCGCGATCGGGGGCCTGCTGATCCCCGACTCCGGCGAGGTCGTCGTCGAGGGCGGCCGGGTGACGGCGCCCCGCCCCAAGGACATCTCCTTCGTGTTCCAGGACCTCGCCCTCTACCCGTGGCGCAGCGCGCTGCGCAACGTCGAGGTCGCGCTCCAGTTCGCGGGCGTTCCCCGCCGCGAGCGCCGCGCCAAGGCGCAGCACGCCTTGGAGGTCGTCGGGCTCGGCGACTCCATGGGCCGCTTTCCCCACCAGCTCTCGGGCGGCATGCAGCAGCGCGTGGCGATCGCCCGGGCGCTGGTGTCCGAGGCGCCCGTGCTGCTCCTCGACGAGCCGTTCGCCGCCCTCGACGAGCTGTCCCGCTTCAAGATCGGCGAGCAGCTGGTGAGCCTGTTGGAGGAGCAGGGCAAGACCGTCGTGTTCGTGACGCACAACCTGTCGGAGGCGGCGTACCTCTCCGACCGGATCGTGGTGATGAGCTCGCGTCCGGCCAGGATCAAGGAGGTGGTGGAGGTCGCCCTGCCCCGGCCTCGGCGCACCGAGATGATGCGCACCCCCGAGTTCCACACGCTCACCGACCGGCTCTCCTCCCTGCTCTTCGAGGGCGACGGGCCACCATGAGTGTCCCGACCCTCCCCGGGCCCGTCTCCAGCCGCAGCACCGTCCGCGGCTGGCGCCGGCCCCTGGTCTACGTCGCGGTCCTCGCCGGCACCCTGCTCGTGTGGTGGACCCTCTCGGTGACCGGGACGGTTCAGCCGCTGCTTCTTGCCTCGCCCACCGACACCTGGACAGCACTCTCGAGCCTGCTCGGCGCCGGCGGCGCGATGCTCGACCCGGTCGCCGTGACCGTGCGCGAGACCGCCGTCGCCTTCGCGATCGCGGCCGCGCTGGGGCTGCCGCTGGGGCTGCTGGTCGGCAGCGTGCGGGTGATGCGTCGCGCCTACGAGCCGCTGCTCACCAGCCTCAGTGCCCTGCCGCTGGTGGTCCTCTACCCGGTCCTGGCCGCGATGCTCGGGGTCGGTTCAGCCTCCAAGATCGCCCTGGGTGCCCTCTACGCGTTCTTTCCCATCGCGATCGCCACCGTCCGGGCGGTCGACACCGTCGACGAGCGACTGCTCACCGCCGCCACCACGATGGGCGCCGGCGCACGCGAGCGTCTGCTCAGCGTTGTCGTGCCCCTGGTGCTGCCCCCCGTGATCGCCGGCATGCGTGTCGCTCTCGGACTGGCACTGGTCACGATCATCGCCGGCGAGTTCATCTCCGGCGCCCAAGGCGTCGGCTACCAGCTCGGCTCGGCGAGCCAGCTGCTCGACACTCCCACCCTGTTCGCCTGGATCGTCGTCGCCTGTGCGCTGACGGTGCTGGTGAACGTCGTCTTCACCGTCCTCAGCTCGACCCTCCTGAAAGGTGTCCACCGATGAAGAGAACAACTCGTTTGACCACGCTCGTCGCGACCATCGTGAGCCTGGCGGTCATGTCCGCCTGCGGCAGCTCGAGCGGAGGATCAGGGTCCGATGCCTCGCCCAGCATCAAGATCGGGCTCGTTCAGGCGCAGGACTTCATCCACGCGATGCCGGCTCGTGTCGGGGTCGCGCAGGGGTTCTTCAAGGACGAAGGGCTCGACGTCTCGGTGGTGGACTTCAGCGCGGGCTCCGACCTGACCAAGGCGATGGCCGGCGGTTCCGTCGACGTCGGCGCGGCCACCGGGCTCGACGCCGTGTCCGCTTCGGCCCACAACATCGCGCTGCAAGCGTTCTACGGGGTCTACTCCGACAGCCCGATGGCCCTGATCGTCCCGACGGGCTCCAAGCTCACCGGCTTCGCCGACCTCAAGGGAGCCAAGGTCGGCATCTCCAAGGCCGGCTCGCTCACCGACTTCGTCACCCGCGCCGCACTGGCCAAGGTGGGCATGACGGTCGACGACGTCACCGAGGTCCCCCTCGGTGATCCGGGCAGCACGATGGCCGCGATGGACCACGGCGAGATCGACGCGTTCGTGCTGCCGGTCACCTTCGGCTACATCGAGTCCGCCAAGGGCAAGGGGAAGATCGCCCAGACCGCCTCCGACGTGCTGGGCGGCGAAGACCAGTTCGCGATCTTGATGGCCAAGAAGGGCTACATCGACTCCAACACCGACAACTTGAAGAAGCTCACCGCGGCGTACGCCAAGGCGATCAAGTGGATGGCCGACCACGAAGACGAGACCGTCGCCCTCGGAGTCAAGAAGCTCGGCGCTCCCGAGCCGATCGTGAAGCAGACCTACGACGAGCTGATGGGCAAGTTCACCCCGGACGGCCAGATCAACGAGGCCGGCCTGGAGGCCTACGCGAAGGCGCTGCCCGACCTGGGCATCGCCAGCAGCAGCCCGGCCAAGAGCGACTACCTGAGCACCACGATCGTGCCGGCCGACTGAGATGACCGCGCTCGGCACCTCACCACGCTCGACCTCGCTCCGCCGGCCCTCGGAAGGCGTCGCGGCTCTTGCGCTGCGCTGGGGCACCGTGGGCGTGGTCCTGCTGGTCTGGGAGCTGGCCTGCCGGGGGCCGTTGGCGGACAACGGCTACCTGGCCAGCCCGACGGAGGTCGTGTTCACGGGCCTGCCCGAGATCGTGCGGTCCGAGCCGCTGCAGGCCCTCGGCCACACCACGGCACGGTTCCTGATGGCCTTCGCGATCACCGCCGTGCTCGGCACGGTGGTGGGGCTGCTCGCGGGGCGCGCCCACCGGCAGACGTTCGCTGGCGTGCGGGACGTGGTCTCGGTGCTCTACTCCCTGCCGATGGCTCCGTTCTACCCCCTGTTCGTCCTGTGGCTGGGGCTCGGCACCCGCTCGGAGGTGGCGTTCGGGGTGATCCACGGCGTGATCCCGGTCATCCTCCTCACCATGACCGCGAGCGCCTGCGTCCCGGAGAACTACGTCTCGGCCGGACGTGCGATGGGGGCGGGCCGAGGCCAGCGGCTGCTGTGGGTGCTGCTGCCGGCGGTCACCCCGCAGCTCGTCACCGCCCTCAAGATCGGCGCCGCACTCTCACTGCTCGGCGTCCTGCTGGCCGAGCTGATGATCTCGGTCGGTGGGGTGGGCTCGTTCATCGCCTCTCGCATCTCCTCCCAGCAGGCCGCACCCCTCAACGCCATGGTGCTGGTCGTCTGCGTCGGGGCCCTCGCCGTCAACGCCGCACTGACATCGGCCGAACGCCGGGCGTCCGGCTGGCAGCGCCACCGCCACTGACCAGCACTCGCGCACCACTTCAAGGAAAGAGGAAGCCCATGAAGCTCATCACCTTCGACCAGGGCCGGGTCGCACGGCTCGAGGGCGAGGACGTCATCGAGCTCGACGTGCCGTCCACCCGCGCCTACTTCGAACGCGAGGGGAAGGTCTCCGAGACCGGCGAGCGTCTCCACCTGGACCAGGTCCGGCTGCGTGCCCCGATCCGGCCCAAGAAGTTCTTCCACACGGCCGGCAACTTCGCCGACCACCACGAGGAGCTCCAGGCCGTCGACTGGTCCCACCCGGTCCACAAGGGCATCGTGTTCTTCCAGAACGTCGACGCGATCATCGGCACCGAGGACCCGGTGATCTATCCAGAGGGTCTGACGAAGGAGCTGGACTACGAGCTCGAGCTCGCCGTCGTGATCGGCAAGCCCGGCAAGTTCTTCGGACCGGAGGAGGCTGTCGAGCACATCGCGGGGTTCACGGTCTTCAACGACATCACCGCGCGGGACATCCAGCGCAAGGAGATGGAGTCCGGGGTCTTCTCGTTCAGCAAGGGCATCGACACGTTCTGCCCCATCGGGCCGTGGATCGTCACGGCCGACGAGATCCCCGACATGCAGGACCTCGCCATGGAGCTCCGCGTCAACGGTGCCGTGCGGCAGACCGGCCACACCAGGCAGATGCGCGTCTCGATCCCGCACCTGGTCGCCTACCACTCTCCCCAGACCTACAGCGCCGGCGACCTCCTCACCACCGGCACGGTCTCGGGCGTGGCCGCCGTCCAGCCCGACCCCTTCGACTTCTATCTCCAGCCCGGCGACGTGGTCGAGGCCGAGATCGAGCGCATCGGCGTGCTACGCAACCCGATCGTCTCCTGGAAGGACGCGTACGGCGAGTCGGCCCCCGAGCGGGTCGACTGGTGAGGTTCGCCAACCGGTCCGGCCGTCTGGTCATCCTCACGCCCCAGGACTGGGCGGTCGACGTGTCGAGCGCCAGCGGGGGTCGCTTCTCCGCCGATCCGCAACGTGCCTTCGACGACTGGGACGCCCTGCTCACCTGGGCACGCTCGGTCGACCCTGCCAGCTCGTCGCCCTTCGCAGTCGACGAGCTCGGGCCGCCCGTCCCGCGGCCGTCGCAGGTGTTCGCGATCGGCATCAACTACGCCGAGCACGCCGCTGAGGCCGGGTATCCGCCGCAGTCCCTGCCGGTGACGTTCACGAAGTTCCCGTCCTGCCTCACCGGACCCGTCACCCGGGTCTCGTTGCCCACTGCGACGGTCGACTGGGAGGTCGAGATGGTCGTGGCGATCGGTCGCCTGGCCGAGCGCGTCACCCGTGAGACCGCCTGGGACCACGTGGCCGGCGTCACGGTCGGACAGGACCTCTCCGAGCGGACCAGCCAGCTGGCCGGGGCCAAGCCCCAGTTCAGCCTGGCGAAGTCCTACCCCGGTTTCGGCCCCACCGGTCCCTGGCTGGTCACCCCGGAGGATCTGCCGGACCGCGACGACCTGGCGATCTCGTGCAGCCTCGACGGCGAGACGATGCAGGAGTCGCGCACCTCGGCCCTGGTCTATGACGTCGCCGAGCTCGTCGCGCGCTTGTCGTCGGTGTGCACGTTGGCACCCGGCGACCTGATCTTCACCGGGACACCCGCGGGGGTCGGGAACGCCCGCTCTCCACGCGTGTTCCTGCACGAGGGCAGCACCCTGACCAGCACGATCGAGGGGATCGGCACCATCACGCAGACATTCAGGGGTCCGCCGGCGAACTGACCTCTCGGGCGGCGGCGACGTCCCGCTCGCCGTACCAGCCGAAGTCCATGCCCCGGTCCCGCTGCCGCCGTGGCCCCGGACATCGAGGAGGAGCACGCCGAGTCACGCGAGCGGGCCGCCGTCCTCCGTCGTGAGGCTCATGACCAGTCCACCGTCGTTCCACCAACGGGGTGCCGTGCAGGGCCGAAGGTCCGGTGTCGCCGCCGGCGTCCGGCACCTCCAGGCGTTGACCTCCGGCGTGGACGCTCAGGCCAGGAAGGGCTCCACCAGTCCCGGCACGGCCTCGTGGGCGAGGGCGATGGCGCGGCTCACGGGGACGTCGATGGCGGCGTAGGCCTGGTGTCCGGCCGCGGTGGTCGCCACCAGGGTGGCGAGACCGGCACGCCGCTGGAACCAGGACTGGTGCACGTTCCAGCCGATGATGCCGGAGCGCTGGATCACGTCCCGGCGGCCGCGCAGGGACCCGGAGCGGACCACCAGGTGCTCCGCGGTCAGGCCGTGGCCCAGCCGGCGGTAGCGGTCGGCGGCGAGCAGTGCCGCGACCGGCAGCGCGAGCAGGGCGGGGAGCACCAGCCACCACGGCAGGGGAGTGGCGACCGCGAGCAGCACCGCGAGGGCGACGACCCCCGTGGCCCCGAGCAGGGCCCGGGTCCAGCGTCGCCGCCGGGCGGCCGGGCCGTGCTGGACCAGCGTCAGGTGCAGCGGCTCGGAGTCCTCGATCACCCTGGCCCCGGTCTCGTCGATGACGCTGCGGGGAGCAGGAGGCACCAGCGGGGTGGTGCCCGCGTCGCCACGGGAGACCCCGGTGACGATCGCACCCAGCCGGGCGGCACCGACGAGGCGCAGCCCGATCGGCTCGTCGACCGAGAGGCCCCGCACGCGCTCCCGCTCCAGGCTGGTCTCGGTGCTGGTCAGCAGGCCACGCCGCACGTGGTACGAGCGTCCGCGGTGGTCCCGCGACAGGGTGAACCCCCAGTTGGCGACGAAGTAGCCGAGCACCGAGAACACCGCGCCGAGCACCAGGAACCCCAGCACCGCGAGCGGGATCACCACGGGCAGGGAGAGATGGTCGACCAGGTTGCGGGCCTGGTGCTCGTCGACCGAGCTGGGCACGAGCCGCTCCCCGAACTGCCCGAGGACGGCCAGCACACCGGCCGCGATCACGCTGCCCGAGGAGGTCAGCGGGGCGTAGCGCGCCCAGGCCGGGTCGAGGTGCAGCAGGGTCTCGTCGGCGTACGCCGCGGGCGCGGCCCGGCCAGACCCGTCGCCCGCCCCAGACACGGGCCCAGACACGGGCCCAGACACGGGCCCAGACACGGGCCCAGACACGGGCCCAGACACGGGCCCAGACACGGGCCCAGACACGGGCCCAGACACGGGGCCGGACACGGCCCCGGACACGGCCCCGGGCTCGGTCTCGGTCTCGGGCGACCGGTGGAGCAGGGACACCCGCAGGTTGCGGGCCTCCGCGAGCGGCAGGCCGTCGAGGGCGAACTTGTCATCCCCCTGAGCGGCCGCGCTCGCGGTGCCGATCTCGACCTTGGCCAGGCCCAGCAGCCGGTGGATGGGTGAGGAGGTGAGCTCGACGGCGCGCACCCGGTCCAGCCGCGCGACCAGGGCCTTGCGGCCGAGCAGACCGCGCCGCAGCTCGATCTGGGTGCCGGTGATCCGGAACCGGGTGGTCAGGAACCGCAGCACCCCCAGCGTCACCGGGATGGCGATGCCCAGCAGCTGCCACCAGTTCTGGCCACCGGCGCTGCCCAGCACGACGACGCCGATCAGCACCGGGAAGAACCGGATCACCTCCTGGACGGGGTGCACCAGCAGCATCCGTGGGTCCAGTCGTCGCCACGGCACATCGGGCACCGGTGGCGCCGGGCCCGGCCAGGCAGGCACGCCCGGTGCCTGGGACGGCTCGGTCACGTCGCGTCCCCGGCCTCGGCCTCGGTACGCCGGGTCAGGTCGTCGACCAGCCGATCGGCCACCGGCTTGTCGATCGCGGCGATCTCCAGCGGCCCGGCAGCCGAGGCGGTGGTGACCGTGACCGACGCCAGTCCGAGCAGCCGGCTCAGCGGGCTCTGCTCGAAGTCGACGGTCTGCACCCGCGACATCGGGGCGATCCGGCGCTCCCGGGAGAGCCAGCCGGTCTGGGTGTAGACCGCGGTGCTGGTGCTCTCCCACCGGTGGATGCGAAAGCGCACCAGCGGCATCGCGACCACGTAGCCGGCGGCCGCCAGCAGCGCCAGCGGCCAGACCCACCAGGGCGGGACGAACCAGTCCGCCAGCGCCGCCACGACCAGGGCGACCAGGAGCAGCAGCGACCTGATCGCCGCCCCGACGGCCCACAGCAGCGGCGCCTTGGTCGAGACGCGGTGGGCGGGCTCGCGCAGCGCCGGGTTCTGTGCCGGCGCCGACGCGGCCCCGGACCCGGGAGTCGGGGAGCGGCCCGGCGGAGTGGTGGTCACCACACCAGCCTGCCATCCGACGTGTCAGGATCGCGGCCATGGATGCAGACGTCATCGTCATCGGGGCCGGCCTGGCGGGGTTGGCCGCCACCGCGGAGCTGGCCGACGCCGGCAAGAAGGTGCTGCTGCTCGACCAGGAGCCCGAGCAGAGCCTCGGCGGCCAGGCGTTCTGGTCCCTCGGTGGCCTGTTCCTCGTCGACACTCCCGAGCAGCGCCGGATGGGTGTCAAGGACTCCTACGAGCTGGCCCTGCAGGACTGGATGGGCAGCGCGCAGTTCGACCGGGAGAGCGACTACTGGCCGCGCCGCTGGGCCGAGGCGTACGTCGCCTTCGCGGCCGGCGAGAAGCGCCAGTGGCTGCACGACCAGGGGCTGCGCGTCTTCCCGGTCGTCGGCTGGGCCGAGCGCGGCGACGGGCGCGCCGGCGGGCACGGCAACTCGGTGCCGCGCTTCCACCTCACCTGGGGCACCGGCCCGGGCGTGGTCGCACCGTTCGAGCGCCGGGTCCGCGAGGCGGTCGCCAAGGGGCTGGTCACCTTCGGGTTCCGGCACCGGGTCGACGAGCTGGTCACACAGGACGGCACCGTCACCGGCGTGCGCGGTGCCCGGCTCGCACCCGACGACATGGAGCGCGGCCGGGCCTCCAACCGCGACGAGGTCGGCGAGTTCGAGTACGCCGCCCAGGCGGTGATCGTGACCTCCGGCGGGATCGGCGCCAACCACGACCTGGTCCGGCGCAACTGGCCCGTCGACCGCCTCGGCGACCCACCCCGGACGATGGTCTCCGGGGTGCCCGCCCACGTGGACGGCCGGATGGTCGCGATCACCGAGTCCGCGGGCGGTGAGGTGATCAACCCCGACCGGATGTGGCACTACACCGAGGGCATCCGCAACTGGGACCCGATCTGGGAGAACCACGGCATCCGGATCCTGCCCGGCCCGTCGTCGCTGTGGCTCTCCGCGACCGGCGAGCGGTTCCCGGCGCCCTACCTCCCCGGCTTCGACTCCCTCGGCACGCTGGGCGCCATCATGCGCACCGGCTACGACTACTCGTGGTTCGTGCTGACCCAGAAGGTCATCGAGAAGGAGTTCGCGCTCTCCGGCTCCGAGCAGAACCCCGACCTGACCGGGAAGGACGTCAAGCTGCTGCTCTCGCGCGTGGGATCTGGCGCCCCCGGGCCGGTCGAGGCGTTCAAGGAGCACGGCGAGGACTTCGTGGTGGCCGACGACCTGACCGACCTGGTCGCGGGGATGAACCGGGTCGCCGGGTCCGCGCTGATCACCGAGGAGTCGCTGCGGCGCACGATCACCGAGCGTGACCGGCAGCTGGAGAACCCCTACTCCAAGGACACGCAGGTGACCTTCATCCGGGGGCACCGGCGCTACCGCGGAGACCGGCTGATCCGGGTGGCCTCGCCGCACCGGTTCCTCGACCCGGCGAACGGCCCGCTGATCGCCGTACGGCTCAACATCCTCTCGCGCAAGACCCTCGGCGGCCTGCACACCGACCTCGACGCCCGCGTGCTGCAGCCCTCCGGGGAGCCGCTGCCCGGCCTCTACGCAGCCGGCGAGGTCGCCGGCTTCGGGGGCGGCGGCGTGCACGGCTACAACGCCCTCGAGGGCACCTTCCTCGGCGGCTGCCTCTTCTCCGGCCGCACGGCCGGCCGCGCCGCGGCCGCTGCGATCGTATGAGGGGCGCCATAGCCGGATACTCCGAGACGATCTCGTTCAAATTGTGGGCTCAAAGCAACGGAATCGTCTCGGACTACCCGGGCAGGGCAGCCACCCTCGGCACAGGCGGTACGCCGGTCTAGGGTCGAGTGCATGAGCGGAAAAGTCGTGCACTTCGAGATTCCTTTCGACGACGGGGACCGGGCCCGCCGGTTCTACTCCGAGGCCTTCGGGTGGACCATCAACGAGATCCCGGGCCTGCACTACTCGATCGTGCAGACCGGGCCGACCGGACCGGGCGGCTTCCCGGCCGACGTGGGCTACATCGGCGGCGGGATGCTCAAGCGGGAGAGCCCGACCGACCGGCCGGTGATCACCGTCGACGTCGAGGACATCGACGCGGCGCTGGCGCGGATCGAGGAGCTCGGCGGGATGACCGTGCTGGGCCGCCAGGACGTGGGCGACATGGGCTGGGCGGCGTACTTCAAGGACGTGGAGGGCAACCTGATGGGCCTGTGGCAGGCCCGGCCCGGCGAGGGCTGAGCGCCACCGGCCGAGACCCGGTGTGTCCCCGTCCTGGGTTAGGTTGACCCCTCAGTTCGAGCGGGACCTGACGGAGAGGCGCGGGAGGCACGTGCGGTGAGCTTGGTCGTCCACCGTGCGCCGCGCGCCGACCTGCTGGTCTCGGGCCTGGCCGACCTGCTCCAGGAGCCGCTCGCGGACCCGTTCGCCCAGGAGCTGGTGCTGGTCCCGGCCCGCGGCGTGGAGCGCTGGCTCAGCCAGCGGCTCGCGCACCGCCTCGGTCCGGCCGAGGGCCGCGAGGACGGCGTCTGTGCCGGTGTCGGGTTCCGCTCGCCGGCCAGCCTGGTCGCCGAGCTCGTCATCGGCGCGACCGGCGCCCGCGAGGACGACCCGTGGTCGCCCGACGCCCTGGTCTGGCCGCTGCTCGAGGTCGTCGACGCCCACGCCGGGGCGGACTGGTGCCGCGCCCTGAGCCTCCACCTCGGCCACGGGCAGGACGGCGAGGAGGGGGAGCTGCGGCGCGGGCGCCGCTATGCCGTCGCCCGGCGACTGGCCCGCCTCTTCGCCTCCTACGCCGTGCAGCGACCCACCCTGCTGGCGGAGTGGGAGGAGGGTCGTGCCACCGACGGGGCCGGCCGCGACCTCGACCCCGACCTCGCCTGGCAGCCCGAGCTGTGGCGGCTGCTGGTCGCGAGGGTCGCCGCGCCCTCGCCGCGCGAACGCCACGCGCAGGTGCTCGCGGGCCTGCGCGACGACCCGGCGCGGCTCGCGCTGCCACCCCGGTTCTCGCTGTTCGGGCACACCCGGATCCCGGTCACCGAGGTGCAGCTCCTCGGTGCGCTCGCCGAGCACCGCGACGTGCACCTCTGGCTCCCGCACCCCTCGGCCGCGCTGTGGGAGGCCCTCGCCGACCTGCGCGGGCCGGTGCCGCGGGTGGAGGATGAGTCCCACGAGCGGGTCGAGCATCCGCTGCTGGCCTCCCTCGGGCGCGACGTGCGGGAGCTGGAGCGGACGCTGGCCTCGGTGGTGGAGCCGGGGAGCGAGTCGCGAGGGACCGACGAGGTGGGCGGCACCTCCCTGCTCTCCTGGCTCCAGTCCGACCTGGCCGCCAACGCGGTCCCCGACCCGGCCACCCGCACCCTCGCACCCGAGGACCGGAGCGTGCAGGTGCACGGGTGTCACGGACGGGCCCGTCAGGTGGAGGTGCTGCGCGAGGTCCTGCTGGGCCTCCTCGCCGACGACACGACGCTCGAGCCGCGCGACATCATGGTGATGTGCCCCGACATCGAGGCCTACGCGCCGCTGATCTCGGCGGCGTTCGGGATGGGCGACATCGGCCGGCACCCCGGCCACGAGCTCCGGGTCCGGCTGGCTGACCGCTCCCTGACCCAGACCAACCCGCTGCTCGCCGTGGTCGGCCAGCTGCTCGACCTCGCCGGGGGTCGTGCCGAGGCGAGCCGGGTCCTCGACCTGCTCGCCGCGGGGCCGGTGCGACGCCGCTTCGGGTTCACCGACTCCGACCTCGAGACGATCACCCACTGGGTGGAGAGCGCCGGCATCCGCTGGGCCTTCGACGCTCGCCACCGCGAGCTGTTCGGGCTGGGCGGGTTCCTGCAGAACACCTGGCGGTTCGGCCTGGACCGCGTCCTCGCCGGAGTGGCCGTCAGCGACGACGCCGACCGCTACTTCGGCACCACGCTGCCCCTCGACGACGTCGGCAGCACCGGCATCGACCTCGCCGGCCGGCTGGCCGAGTGCCTCGACCGGCTGCAGCGGGTCACCGACGAGCTGACCGGCAGCCACCCGGTCGCCCACTGGCTGACCACGATCGGCGAAGGGGTCGAGCAGCTCACCGCGGTCGCGCGCGGCGAGGAGTGGCAGACCGCCCAGGTGCACCGCGAGCTCGGCACGATGGTCGAGGCGACGGCGGGGTCAGCGCTGGAGCTGCGGCTGCCCGACGTCCGGGCCCTGATGAAGGAGCGCCTCACCGGACGCCCCACCCGCGCGAACTTCCGCACCGGCACCCTCACCGTGGCCACCCTGGTCCCGATGCGGTCGGTCCCGCACCGGGTCGTGTGCCTGCTCGGCCTGGACGACGGTGTCTTCCCGCGCGCCGGCGCGATCGACGGCGACGACGTCCTGGCCCGGCGACCGTTCACCGGGGAGCGCGACCCGCGCAGCGAGGACCGCCAGCTGATGCTCGACGCGATCGTCGCCGCCACGGAGCACCTGGTGATCACCTACACCGGCGCCAACGAGACGACCGGTCAGCCGCGGCCGCCCGCCGTGCCCCTCGGCGAGCTGCTCGACACCCTCGATGCCACCGTCGCCGGCGGCAAGGAGCGAGCGCTGCGGGCGCACCCGCTCCAGGCGTTCGACCCGGCGAACCTCGAGGCCGCCGACCCGTTCTCCTTCGACACCGCCGCCCTCAAGGGGGCCCGCGCCGCCGCGGCGCCACGCCGCGAGCCGCCCTCGCTGGCCGACCTGAGGCTGCCTGAGCGTGCTGGTCAGGTGGAGCTCTCCGCGCTGGTGGCGTTCTTCAAGCAGCCGGTGAAGGAGCTCCTGCGCAAGCGGCTCGAGATCGTGCTCGTCGACGAGGGTGAGGAGGTCTCCGACGGCATGCCCGTCGAGCTGGACGGCCTGGCGCAGTGGGGGGTCGGCGACCGGATGCTGCGCGACCTGCTGGCCGGCCGGACCCAGGCCCAGACCCTGGCCAAGGAGTGGCGCCGCGGGGTGCTGCCGCCGGGCCGCCTCGGCTGGCGACTGGCCAAGAAGCTCGCCGAGGAGGCCGAGCCGGTGGCCGACCAGGCGGCCTCGATCACGCAGGGAGAGCCGGTCTCCGCCCTGGACGTCGACGTCGACCTGGGCGGGGACCGCCGGCTGCGCGGCACCGTCACCGACCTCTACGGCGAGCGGATCGTGAAGGTGAACTTCTCCCGGCTGGGGCCCAAGCACCTCCTCGACGCCTGGATCCCGCTGCTCGCCCTGTGCGCCACCCGCCCCGGGCGCCACTGGAGCGCGGGGGCCGTGGGTCGCGGCGGTCGCGACAACCCCGTCGCGCGCACCGCCTTCGCCTCGGTCGAGGGTGCCACCGAGCTGCTCCGGGACCTCGTGGCCATCTACGACGCCGGCATGCGCGAGCCGGTCCCGCTCTCGCTCAAGACCAGCGAGGCGTGGGCCAAGTACGCCGCCAATCCGCGCAACGCCCGCTTCCAGGCCGAGAAGTGCTGGTCGAAGGGCCGCTTCGGCAACGAGAACGAGGACGAGGCCCACGTGCGTGTGTGGGGGCCGGACGCCCCGCTGGCCGTCCTCCTGGAGCAGGAGCCTCGACCGGGTGAGGAGTGGCCCGGCCAGACCACCCGCCTGGGCTCCCTGGCCTGCCGGCTGTGGACCCCGATCATGGAGCGGGCGCGCTGATGACCGCGACGGGAAGCTTCGACCTGCTCGGGCCGCTGCCCCACGGCACCACGCTGCTCGAGGCGAGCGCCGGCACCGGCAAGACCTTCGCCGTGGGCGCGCTGGTGACCCGCTACGTCGCCGAGGGCCACGCGGTGCTCGAGGAGATGCTGGTGATCACCTTCGGCCGTGCGGCCAGCCAGGAGCTGCGCGAGCGGGTGCGCGAACAGCTGGTCCAGGCCGAGCGTGCCCTGGCCGACCCCGAGGCGGCACGCGCGAGGGGAGGACTGGTCGGGCTGCTGGCCACGGTCGACGACGTCGAGCTCGGGGTGCGACGCCGACGGCTTCGCGAGGCCCTCGCCTCCTTCGACTCCGCCACCATCGCCACCACGCACCAGTTCTGCCAGCTCGTGCTCCGCTCGCTCGGGGTCGCGGGCGACACCGACTCCGGTGCCGAGCTGGTCGACAGCCTCGACGAGCTGATCGTCGAGGTCGTCGACGACGTCTACCTGCGCCTCTTCGGCCAGGGCACCGACGCGCCCCCCTTCAAGCGCGACGTCGCGCTCGCGCTGGCCCGCGCCGCCGTGGGCGACCCGCAGGCCCGGCTTGCCCCGACCGACGCAGGGGAGAGCACCACGGCCGGGCGCCGGGTCGACTTCGCCCGCGAGGTGCGCTCGGAGGTGGACCGACGCAAGCGCCGGCGCGGCCTCCTCTCCTACGACGACCTGCTCGGCCGGCTCGCCGAGGCACTCGAGGGCGAGGCCTCACCGGCCCGTCAGCGGATGCGCCAGCGCTGGCGGATCGTGCTGGTCGACGAGTTCCAGGACACCGACCCGGTGCAGTGGAAGGTGCTCGACCGGGCCTTCACCGGCCACGCGACCATGGTGCTGATCGGCGATCCGAAGCAGGCGATCTACGCCTTCCGGGGCGGTGACATCTTCACCTATCTCGCGGCGGCCGACACCGCGGCCACGAGGCGCACCCTGGCCCTCAACTGGCGCAGTGACGCCCCGCTGGTCGCGGCGCTGCAGTCGTTGCTGGGCGGTGCGACCCTGGGCGATCCCCGGATCGCCGTACACCCCGTCCAGGCGCACCACCAGGGCAGCCGGCTCGTCGGCGCGCCGGTCGCCCACCCGCTGCGGCTGCGTCAGCTGCGCGCCGAGGACTTCCCCACCGGCGACAAGGGCACCGTCTCGATCGACAAGGTGCGTGCCCACATCGCCCAGGACCTGGCCGACGACGTCGCCCGGCTGCTCGCCTCGGGAGCCAGCTTCGAGGGGTGTCCGGTCGGCGCTGGAGACGTCGCGGTCCTGATCTACAGCCTCAAGCACGTGGGCCTGTTCCAGCAGGCGCTCTCCGCCCGAGGCATCCCCTCGGTCGTCAGCGGCGGCAGCAGCGTGCTGCTCACCGAGGCCGGCGCCGACTGGCTGGCCCTGCTCGAGGCGCTGGAGCAGCCGCACCGGACCGCGCGGGTGCGGTCGGTCGCGCTCACCCCGTTCATCGGCCGTTCCGCGGAGGAGCTCGACGCCGGCGGCGAGGACCTCACCGACGGCGTGGCCGAGCAGGTACGCCGCTGGCTGGACCTGCTGCGCAGCCGGGGGATCGCGGCCGTGCACGAGGCGATCGTGGCCGACGGCCTGCCCGGCCGGGTGCTCTCCCGTCCCGACGGCGAGCGGCTGCTGACCGACCTGACCCACCTGGGACAGGTCCTCCACGAGGTGGCGCACCGCGAGCGCCTCGGCCTCCCGGGGTTGCTGGAGTGGTTGCGCAACGAACGCCGGGCGGCGGTCACCAGCAACGAGCGCACCCGGCGCCTGGACACCGACGCGCGGGCCGTGCAGATCGTCACGATCCACGCCAGCAAGGGCCTGCAGTACCCCGTCGTCTACCTGCCCCTCGCGTTCGACAAGTGGGTCGCCGACGACTTCGCCCCGCTGTTCCACGACGCGGGCAACCGCACGCTCGACGTGGGCGGCCAGGGTGCTGGTTCACCGGCAGCCGAGCAGGCGCGGCACGAGCTGGCCGGTGAGGAGCTGCGGCTCACCTACGTGGCGCTCACCCGCGCCCAGTCGCAGGTCGTCGCCTGGTGGGCACCGACGTGGAACGCCGGCAACGCCGGGCTCACCCGGCTGCTGCTCGGCCGGGCGCCGGAGGAGGCGGAGGTCCCTGACCTCACCCCGCGTGGTCCTGCCGACGCCGAGGTCGTCGCGGCACTGACCCGGTGGCAGTCGCGCGGCGCCCTGCGCCACGAGGTCTCCGAGCTCGACGCCGCCTCCGCCGTGGTCCCTGCCGAGAAGCCCGGTCGGCTCGGCGTACGCCGCTTCGAGCGCACCGTCGACACCGCCTGGCAGCGCACCTCCTACTCCGGGCTGATCCGTGCCGAGGAGCAGAGCAGTGTCCCGGGCGTGGGCAGCGAGCCGGAGGTCGAGGGGACCAACGACGAGGCGGCGCAGGAGGAGGGGGAGACCGGTGCCCCCGAGGTGCCCACCGGTGCTCGCTCCTCGACCGAGGAAGGCGGGAGCCCGGTGTCGACGAGCTCGGCCGACCTCCCCTCCCCGATGGACGACCTGCCCGCCGGCGCGACCTTCGGGTCCCTGGTCCACGGCGTGCTGGAGCACGCCGACCCGCGGGCGGTGGACTTCGCCGCCGAGCTGGCCCTCCGGATCGAGGAGCAGCGCCGGTGGTGGTCGGTGGACGCCAGCACCGACGACCTGGTCGCGGCCCTGCTTCCCATGCAGCACACCTCGCTGGGTCCCCTCGCGGGAGGCCGCACCCTGGCGGAGATCGGCCTGGAGGACCGGCTGCGCGAGCTCGACTTCGAGATCCCCCTCTCCGGCGGCGAGCATCCCGTGGCCGACGTCCCCCTCTCCGCGATGGCCGGTGTGCTCCGTCGGCACCTGCCGGCCGGCGACCCGATGCTGGCCTACGCCGACCGCCTGGAGTCGCCGTCGCTCGGCGGGCAGTCGCTGCGGGGCTACCTGAGCGGGTCCATCGACGTCGTGCTCCGCGTCGGCCCGCCCGATCACCCGCGCTTCCTGGTCGTGGACTACAAGACCAACCGGCTCGGCGAGCTGGGCGAGCCGCTGACCGCGCTCGACTACACGCCCGCGTCGATGACGGGCGCGATGCTGCACTCGCACTACCCGTTGCAGGCACTGCTCTACTCCGTCGTGCTGCACCGCTACCTGCGCTGGCGGCTGCCCGGCTACGACCCCGAGCGCCACCTCGGCGGGGTGCTCTACCTCTACGTCCGGGGGATGTGCGGTCCCGAGACGCCCGAGGTCGACGGACAGCCGTGCGGTGTCTTCGCCTGGCACCCGCCCGCCGCCATGATCGAGGGCCTCTCGGCCGTGCTCGACGGCCGCGCCGAGGGGGAGGTGGCCTGATGGTCGACACCGCCCCGGAGCGCGACCGACGCGACCGCCGGATCGCGCTGCGCGCCACCGGTCTGCTGCGGGCCTTCAACGAGGCCGGCGTGCTCAACGCGGCCGACGTGCACGTCGCCACGCGGATGGGTGCGCTCCTCGAGGAGACCGACGACCGGGTCCTGCTCGCCACCGCCCTGGCCGTCCGGGCGGTGCGGTCGGGCTCGATCTGCCTCGACCTGGCGACCGTCGCCGACCTGCCGCTGGACTCGCTGACCGGTGCGGAGCCGCTGCCGTGGCCCGAGACGGCGGACTGGGTGGCAGCGGTCGGCCGCAGCGCCCTGGTGGCGCAGGAGATGCTGCGCCTGGTCGGCAGCCGGCTCTACCTCGACCGCTACTGGCGCGAGGAGGGCCAGGTCTGCGACGACCTGGTCGCGCGGATCCGCCGTACTCCGCCCGAGGTCGACGCGGCCGCCCTCGAGGCCGGCCTCGTGCGGGTCTTCCCCGGCGACGGGTTCGCCGAGCAGCGCCTCGCCGCCCAGGGCGCCGCGTCCCGCTGGACCACGGTGCTGACCGGCGGTCCGGGCACCGGGAAGACGACGACCGTGGCGGGCCTCCTGGCCCTGGTCTCCGAGCAGCACGAGCTCGCGACGGGCCGTCCGCCGCGGATCGCCCTGGCGGCTCCCACGGGGAAGGCGGCCGCCCGGTTGCAGGAGGCGGTCCAGGACTCCGTCCTCGCCGACAACGGCGCGCTCGAGGCGCCCGCGGACCAGCGGCGCCTGGCCGGTCTGCAGTCCTCGACGCTCCATCGGCTGCTGGGCTGGCGGCCCGACAGCCGGGTGCGGTTCCGCCACCACCGCGGCAACCGGCTGCCCTACGACGTCGTGGTGGTCGACGAGACCTCGATGGTCTCGCTCACGATGATGGCGCGGCTGCTCGAGGCGATGCGTCCCGAGGCCCGGCTGGTGCTGGTCGGCGACCCCGACCAGCTCGCCTCCGTGGAGGCCGGCGCCGTGCTCGCCGACCTGGTCGCCGGCTTCGAGGGATCGCCGCACTCGCCGGTCATCTCGCTGCAGACGACCCACCGCTACGGCGAGCACATCGGCGCGCTGGCCCGGGCCCTGCGCGGTGGTGGCGCCGACGCCGTGATGGCGGCCCTGCACACGGGCTCGGACCAGGTGGAGCTGGTCGACCCCGACGACGAGGCAGCCATGACGGCCTTCCGCACCGAGGTGGCCGGGGTGGCGCTCGACCTGCGCCTGGCGGCCGAGGCCGGCGACGCCTCCCGGGCGCTGGAGGCGCTCTCGCGACACCGGCTGCTGTGCGCCCACCGTGAGGGCCCCTACGGCGTCGGCGGCTGGAACCGCCTCGTGGAGCGGCTGGTCGCCGAGCGCACCGGGGTCACCCACTATGAGGAGTGGTACGCCGGCCGGCCGATCCTGGTGACCGCCAACGACTACGACCAGCTGCTCAACAACGGCGACATGGGGGCCACCATCCGGCGAGACGACGGCCGGCTGCGGGTCGTCGTGCAGGTGGGGGAGCGTGTGCGGGAGTTCGCCCCCACCCGGCTCTCCGGGGTGGAGACGGTGCACGCGATGACCGTGCACAAGTCGCAGGGCTCGCAGGCGCACACGGTGAGCGTCGTGCTCCCCGGCGAGGAGTCGCGGCTGCTGACCCGCGAGCTGTTCTACACCGCCGTCACCCGGGCCCAGGAGCGGGTGCGCGTGGTCGGCACCGAGACCGCCATCCGGGCGGCCGTCGGGCGCGAGGTCCAGCGGGCGAGTGGGCTGCGGGAGCGCCTGCGCGCGGCGTTGGCCCCGTCCTCCGGCTGAGGCCGGTCGACCGGCCCCGGCTCTGGCCCGGCTCTGGCCCGTCTCTGGCCCGTCTCTGGCCCGTCTCTGGGCCGGCGCCAGCCCATGTCCACCGGGCCACCTCGGTGTCACACTCGGGGTTGTGACCGAGTCCCCCGGAGCCGACCGCCCCAACGTGCTGATCGTGATGTTCGACCAGGTCGCCCCGAGCGCCCTCGGCTGCTACGGCAACCCGGTCGTCAAGACGCCGACGATCGACCGGCTCGCCCGGTCCGGGGTCGTCTTCGACGCGGCGTACTCCAACAGCCCGCTGTGCACCCCGGCGCGCTACTGCATGATGACCGGCCAGCTGCCGTCGGCCACGCGCGGCTACGACAACGCCGCCTACCTCGCCAGCACCGTCCCGACCTTCGCGCACTACGCCCGGTCCAGCGGCTACCGCACCGTGCTGGACGGCAAGATGCACTTCGTCGGCCCCGACCAGCTGCACGGCTTCGAGGAGCGGCGCACCACCGACGTCTACCCGGCCGACTTCGGGTGGACGCCCGACTGGTTGCAGCCCGACGAGCGCATCGACTGGTGGTTCCACAACATGGACTCGGTCACCCAGGCCGGGGTGGCGGAGGTGACCAACCAGCTTCTCTTCGACGACGAGGTCGGCCACCAGGGAGTGCGGGCGCTGCACGACCTGGCCCGCGACCCCGACGAGCGGCCGTGGATGCTGGTCGTCTCCTTCACCCACCCGCACGACCCCTACGTGACGCGGCGCCGCTACTGGGACCTCTACGACGAGGAGGCCATCTCGCTGCCGGTGCTCGGTGCCGGCGACGTGCCGCTCGACCCGCACACCCAGCGGCTGCGCAAGGTCAGCGCCATGGACGAGGTCGAGGTCACCGCACGCGACGTACGCCGCGCCCGGCGGGCCTACTACGGCAACATCTCCTACCTCGACGAGTGGACCGACCGGCTCACCTCGACGCTGGCCTCGCTGGGCGTCGCCGACGACACGGTGGTGATCCTGCTCGCCGACCACGGCGACATGCTGGGTGAGCGCGGCCTCTGGTACAAGATGAACTTCTTCGAGGACTCCGCCCGGGTGCCGATGATCGTGCACGCCCCGAAGCGGTTCGCGCCCAAGCGGGTCGCCGAGCCCGTCTCGCTCGTCGACGTGCTGCCCACCCTGACCGAGCTGGCCGGAGACGTGGCCCCGGCCAGCGTGGACCCCTTGGCCGGGCGGTCGCTGCTCGACCTGTGCGCCGACGAGCCGCCGGGCGACGAGCCCGTGCGGCGCGAGGTGATCGGGGAGTACATGGGGGAGGGGTCCATCTCCCCGATCGTGATGATCCGCCGCGGGGACCTGAAGTTCGTGCACTCCCCGGTCGACCCCGACCAGCTCTACGACCTGGCCGCCGATCCGCTGGAGCGGGTCAACCTCGCCGAGGACCCGGGCTGGTCCGGACGCGTCAAGGAGCTGCACGCCGAGGTGGAGCGGCGGTGGGACTTCGACTCGCTCTACGCCGACGTGGTCCACGACCAGGCCCGGCGCCGGCTGGTGAACGCCGCGCTGCGCCAGGGCGTGGTGACGCCGTGGGAGTACACCCCGCCCCAGGACGGCGCCTCGCTCTACATGCGCAACCACCTCGACCTCAACGACGTGGAGCGCCTGACCCGGTTCCCCCCGATGACGAGCGAGTAGCCGAGGTGTCCGACCTGCCGACCGGCTCGGCGCAGATCCGACTGGTCGATCCCGAGCACCCGGACGCCCGTCGGTGCCTGGCGGCCTATGTCACCGAGCTGGACCAGGGCTCCCACTCCGGCTACGACCCCGCCGCAGGGGTCAGTGCGCAGCCGCACGAGCTCCGGCCGCCGCGAGGGCGGTTCCTCGTGGTCTACCTCGATGACGTGGCCGTGGGGTGCGCCGCCCTGAAGCACACCGGGCAGGGCGTCACCGAGGTCAAGCGGATGTGGGTGGACCCTGCCCGGCGCGGTCGCGGCCTCTCGCGGCTCCTGCTCGAGGAGCTCGAGCGGCACGCCGTTGCCGACGGGGCCAGGGCGCTGCGGCTGGAGACCAACGCCGAGCTGAGGGCCGCGATCGCGCTCTACCGCAGCGCCGGGTTCGCGGAGGTGGAGCCGTTCAACGACGAGCCGTTCGCCGACCACTGGTTCCGCAAGGAGCTCGGACCGGCCCGTGGCGGGCACACCGGACCGGAATAGCCACCCCGGCCGTCTTGTTGAACGGGCAACCATGCCTTGGGGAAGGAGCGCTGATGGAGTTCGGCATCTTCACCGTGGGCGACGTCACCACCGACCCCACGAACCGACGCACGCCCACCGAGCACGAGCGGATCAAGAACACCGTGGCGATCGCCCGGAAGGCCGAGGAGGTCGGCCTGGACGTGGTGGCGGTCGGGCAGCACCACAACCCGCCCTTCGTGGCCAGCTCGCCGACGACCACGATGGCCTACATCGGGGCGCAGACCGAGCGGATCACCCTCTCGACCAGCACCACGCTGATCACCACCACCGACCCGGTGCGGATCGCGGAGGACTACGCCACCTTGCAGCACCTGCTCGACGGCCGGATGGACCTCATGCTCGGCCGCGGCAACACCGGGCCCGTCTACCCGTGGTTCGGCAAGGACATCCGCGACGGCATCGCGCTGGCGATCGAGAACTACGCGTTGCTGCGCCGGCTCTGGCGCGAGGAGGACGTCGACTGGGAGGGCAGGTTCCGAACGCCCCTGCAGGGCTTCACCTCCACCCCGCGGCCCCTGGACGGCGAGCCTCCGTTCGTCTGGCACGGCTCGATCCGCAGCCCCGAGATCGCCGAGCAGGCGGCGTACTACGGCGACGGGTTCTTCTCCAACCACATCTTCTGGCCCGCCTCGCACACCGCGCGGATGGTGCAGCTCTACCGGCAGCGCTTCGAGCACTACGGCCACGGCAAGGCCGAGGACGCCGTCGTCGGGCTCGGCGGACAGGTCTACCTCGCCCGGACCCACGAGCAGGCGGTGCGGGAGTTCCGTCCCTACTTCGACAACGCCCCCGTCTACGGGCACGGACCGTCGCTGGAGGAGTTCACCCGCGAGACCCCGCTGACCGTCGGCACACCGCAGGAGGTCGTGGAGCGCACCCTCTCCTTCCGCGAGTACGCCGGTGACTACCAGCGCCAGCTGTTCCTCGTGGACCACGCGGGCCTCCCGCTGACCACGGTCCTCCACCAGCTCGACCTGCTCGGCGAGGTCGTCGCCGACCTGCGCCGGCACGACGCGGAGCGGGTGGCATGACCCAGGACACCCCGCTGCACCTCGCCGGGGCTGACCGCCCCGACGACGTACGCCGCGTCGCGGTCGTCACCGCCGGCCTGTCCGAGCCCTCCTCGACCCGGCTGCTCGCCGACCTGCTCGGCGAGGCGACCGCGCACGCGCTGCGCCGCGACGGCGTGGAGGCGCAGGTCGACGTGGTCGAGCTGCGACCGTTGGCGCACGCGGTCACCGACGCCCTGCTGACCGGGTTCCCCGGCGGTGACCTCGCCCGGGCCGTGGAGACGGTCACGGCCGCCGACGGCGTCGTGGCCGTGACGCCGGTGTTCTCGGGCTCCTACAGCGGCCTGTTCAAGACCTTCTTCGACGTCCTCGAGCCCGGGGCGCTCGAGGACGTGCCGGTCCTCGTGGCCGCCACGGCGGGGACGGCCCGGCACAGCCTGGTGCTCGAGCACGCGCTGCGCCCGCTGTTCAGCTACCTGCACGCCGTGGTGGTGCCGACAGCCGTGTTCGCGGCCAGCGAGGACTGGGGGTCCTCCCACGCGGACCGGGGCAGCGGGCCGACCACGGGTGCGGTCCTGCGCAGCCGCATCGACCGTGCCGCCGGCGAGCTCGCCGCGCTGCTCGCCTCCCGCCCGGCCGCCGCTCGCGGCGACCGGTTCGACCGTGACGTCGCGGCCATGGGCAGCTTCGAGGACCTGCTCGGTTCCTGAGCCGGTCCCCGGACGCTGGTCCGCGTCGGGCCCGGGGCGCACTACGGTGATCCGGTGCGCGTCACCTCGTGTCCCGGTCCGGCCTCCTCCCGAGCCGCCCCAGGCGTCCCCCCGGGAGCCACCCCGTGAGCAGGCCCGAGAGCAGACCCTCCGGCGGGTCCGGCGACGTCAAGGCGCCCAAGGGGTCACGGCAGGAGCCCGAGCTCGAGGAGACCTTCGACCGGATCCTCGAGGAGGGGCACGCGCGGCTCGACCGTCCCCTGCTGCCGCTGCTCTCGACCGGCTTCCTCGGCGGGGTGGACGTCGGGGTGGGCGTGCTCGCCTATCTCGTCGTGGAGACGAAGACCGGCGACCAGCTGCTCGCCTCCCTGGCCTTCACCGTGGGGTTCGTCGCCCTGCTCCTGGCCAAGAGCGAGCTGTTCACCGAGAACTTCCTGGTCCCGGTGATCTCGGTGGTGGCCAAGGTGGGCACGCTCACCCAGCTGGTCCGACTCTGGACGCTGACGCTCGCGGCGAACCTGGTGGCGGGCTTCCTGATGGCATGGATGATCGTGGTCGCCCTGCCCGAGGTGCACGAGGCTGCGGTGCAGGCGGGGTCGCACTACGCCCACCTGGGCGTCTCCTGGCGTTCCTTCCTGCTGGCCGTGCTGGCCGGGGCGGTGATCACGCTGCTGACCCGGATGCAGCACGCGACCGGCCACCTCGGCCCCCAGCTCCTGGCGGCGGTGATGATGTCGTTCGTGCTCGTGGGCGCCGAGCTGTTCCACTCCGTCCTCGACTCGATCATGATGTTCGCCGGGCTGCTCACCGCGAAGGCGGACTACACCTACCTGGACTGGCTGGGCGCCCTGGGCTGGTCGGCGTTCGGCAACCTGGTCGGCGGCCTGGTGCTGGTCACCTCGCTGCGGCTGCTGCGGGTCCCGCACCGGGTGGAGGAGAGCCGCGAGGAGGGCCAGACCGGCTGATCACTCCCGGGGGGCGACCCGGCGGGCGAGCTCGTCGGGCATCGGCTCGTGGTGGGCGAACGAGCGGGTGAAGGTGCCGGCGCCGTGGGTCGTGGCGCGCAGGTCGACGGCGTAGCGCACCAGCTCGGCCTGGGGCACGGCGGCCAGCACCGTGGTCCGCTCCTCGCCGGCCTCCTCGGTGCCCAGCACCCGGCCCCGGCGGGCGGACAGGTCGCCCATCACCGCGCCCACGTGCTCGCTCGGCACGAGGACGGCCACCTCGTCGTAGGGCTCGAGCAGCGCGATCTCACCGGCGTCGGCGGCATCACGCAGCGCGAGCGCCCCGGCAGCCTGGAAGGCCGCGTCGGAGGAGTCGACGCTGTGGGCCTTCCCGTCGGTCAGCGTCACCTTGATGTCCACGACGGGGGAGCCGGTCCTGACCCCGCGCTCCATCTGGGTGCGCACGCCCTTCTCCACCGAGCCGATGAACTGGCGCGGCACGGCACCGCCGACGACCTTGTCCACGAACTCGAAGCCGGCCCCCTGGGGCAGCGGCTCGACCTCGATGTCGCACACGGCGTACTGCCCGTGGCCGCCGGACTGCTTCACGTGGCGCCCGTGGCCCTTGGCGGGGGCGGTGAAGGTCTCACGCAGCGGGACCACGACCTCGCAGGGGGAGACCGCCACCCCGTAGCGGCTGCGCAGCCGGTCGAGCGACTGCTCGGCGTGCGCCTCGCCCAGCACCCAGAGGACCACCTGGCCGGTCTCGGGGTTCTGCTCCACCCGCAGGCTCGGGTCCTCGGCCCGCAGCCGGGCCAGGGCGGTGGAGAGCTTGTCCTCGTCGGAGCGGGTGACGGCCTGGACGGCCACCGGCAGCAGGGCGGCCGGCATCGTCCACGGCCTGAGCACCCGCGGCCGGTCGGGGCTGGAGAGCGTGTCCCCGGTCTCGGCGCGGCTCAGCCGCCCGATCGCCGCGATGTCGCCCGCCACCACCCGCGTGGCCGGGACCATGTGCTGACCGAACGGGTGGGCCAGCGCACCGATGCGCTCGTCCTCGTCGTGGTCCTCGTGACCGCTGCCGTCGGCGAAGAACGAGGAGAAGTGCCCGGAGACGTGCACCGAGGCGTCCGGCACCAGCGTCCCGGAGAAGACCCGCACCATGCTCAGCCGACCGACGTACTGGTCGCTGCTGGTGCGCACCACCTCGGCCACCAGCGGTGCCTCGGGGTCGCAGGTCACCACCCCGGCCTTCGCTCCGCTCGGGGTCCACGACTCCTGCGCCGGGTGCTCGGACGGCGCCGGGAAGCCGCGCACGCACAGGTCCAGCAGCTCCACGCAGCCGCGGCCGTCGGTGGCGCACGCGGCCAGCACCGGGTGCAGCCGTGCGGTGGCGACCGCCTTCTCGAGGTCACGCACCAGCAGGTCCTCCTCGACCGGGTCGCCGGCGAGGTAGCGGTCCATCAGCGACTCGTCCTCGGACTCCTCGATCACGGCCTCCACGAGGGCCCCGCGGCGCTCGTCGTCGGAGGAGCCCAGCAGGCCGCGCACCCCGTCGCCGTCGGGTACGACGACCGGCAGCACCCGGTCGCCGAAGGCCTCCCGAGCGGCGCGCAGGGTGAGGTCGAAGTCGGCTCGGGCGTGGTCGAGCTTGGTGATCACCACCGCGCGCGGCATCGCCACCGCGGCGCACTCCCGCCACAGCTGCCGGGTGTGCTCGTCGACCGTCTCGTTGGCGGCCACGACGAACAGCGCGCAGTCCGCGGCCCGAAGTCCGGCGCGCACCTCACCGACGAAGTCGGCGTAGCCGGGAGTGTCCAGGAGGTTGACCTTGCAGCCGGCGTGGACCACCGGGGCGAGCGCCAGGGAGCTGGACCGCTCGTGCGCGTGCTCGCTGTCCTCGTAGTCGCACACGGTGCTGTGCTCGGCGACCGAGCCGGGTCGGGTCAGGGCGCCGGACGCGACCAGCAGGGCCTCCACCAGGGTGGTCTTGCCGGCCTGGCTCGGCCCGACCAGCACGACGTTGCGCACCTGCTCGGGTGCGGACACCTCGAGGCGGTGGCTGGTGACCCCGCCGCTGCGCTCCCCCATGGGACCAACCAACCCCGATCGCGGCACGGGCACAAGACCTGGCCGGGGTTCAGCGACCGTTCTGCGAGAAGTGCTGCAGGTCCTTCAGCGAGTGCCAGGTGCCGCCCCATGTCCAGCCGATGCTCGCGAACGCCCTCACGACCGGCCCACCGGGCAGGATCATCCCCGGCCGCACCCGGTCCCGGTCGAGGTAGGACGAGGCCAGCTCGGGCAGCACCAGGTCACCCTTGTGGTAGGGGTTCTGGAACGGGTTCACGTCCACGGCCAGGCCGTAGGCGTGCTGGGAGTACGACGACGCGCCGGTCACCGGCCGGCAGTTGAAGGCACCGGTGTTGTTGCCGTCCCCGGTCGGGGGCGCGTCCAGCTCGTCGCGGCGGGTGATCCGCATCTCCTCCAACGGGAAGCGGGCCCGGTAGAGGCGCCGGAAGACCCGCACCAGGTCCTCGGCCACCGACCGGTTCACCAGCAGCTCGCCGGTGTGCCGGCGCTCGTCGAAGCCCCAGAAGGTCAGCCGCAGCCAGGACAGGTCGGTGGCGGCGACCGGGCAGCCCCGCTGCCAGGTGGACCGCGCGATCACCCGGTGGGGGGCGGGGGTCGCGACGCGTGCGGCGAACCCGTCGCCGGGGAGCTCAGGGAGGGTGTCGGGCAGGGTGAACCGGCGCCGCACCAGCTCTGGTGGGGTCGGGCGGATCTCGCCGTAGCCGCCGTCCTGACGCGGCAGCACGCGTGTGCCCAGCCAGCGCGGCGGCGTCGCGCCGAGGATCGGCCGGCCGCTGGGTTGCGAGCGCGCCGTGGAGGAGGTCTGGCCGGAGGCCGGACTCGTCGCGGAGGCGGTCGGGGAGTTGGTCGGCCCGCTCGTCGGCGGCGGCCCGGGCGTCTCGGCGTCGGGTCGCCCCCCGCCGTCGGCGCCGCACGCGGCCAGCGACGAGGCGAGCACGAGCACCGCCGCCGAGCCGACCGCGCGGGCACGTGGTCCGGTCCTGGCGGCACCGAGAAAGCCCATGGGAGGACTCTAGGAGGCGAGCCGAAGCAACGCCCCGGCGTGTGCGGGCAGAGCGAGCCGCCCGTCCGCCAGCGTGGGCCGGCTCGGCGTGCGGAACAGCAGGTCGTGGTCACCGTCGAGGACGAGCTCGGCCTCCGCGTCTGCGAAGTTCACCGCCACCAGCAGCCGGCCACGCCGCAGGGTGAAGACCCGCCGCACCTCGTCGGCGGTGCACGAGACCGCGCCGAACCGTGGGTCGGTCAGCTCGGGCAGCGTGCGGCGCAGCTCGGCGAGCCTCTGGTAGGCGGCGAGCACCCGGGCGTGCCGGTCCACGCCGAGCTCGGACCAGTCGAGCTTCGAGCGCCAGAAGGTCTCCGGGTCCTGGGGGTCCGGCACCGTCGCCGGGTCCCAGCCCATCTGCTCGAACTCGCGCAGGCGTCCTTCCGCGGTGGCCGCCCCGAGCTCGGGCTCGGGGTGGGAGGTGAAGAACTGGAACGGGGTCGAGGCGGCCCACTCCTCGCCCTGGAAGAGCATCGGCGTGAACGGGCCGGCCAGCGTGAGCAGCGCCGCACAGACCAGCTGGTCCTCGTCGAGGTGGGCGCTCAGCCGGTCACCGGCCGCCCGGTTGCCGACCTGGTCGTGGTTCTGGTTGCACACCACCAGCCGCCAGGTCGGCATCGTGGCGAGCGGGACGGGGGCACCGTGGTCGCGGCCGCGGAAGCTGGAGTAGGTGCCGTCGTGGAAGAAGCCGCGCTCGCACACCTTGGCCAGGGCCGCGAGGGGCTCGAAGTCGGCGTAGTAGCCGGTGGTCTCGCCGGTCAACGCCACGTGCAGGGCGTGGTGGAAGTCGTCGCTCCACTGGCCGTCCATGCCCAGCCCGCCGGCCTCGCGCGGGGTGACCGTGAGGGCGTCGTTGAGGTCCGACTCGGCGACCAGGGACAGCGGGCGGCGCTGGTGGGCCGAGAGCGCCGCGACCTCGTCCGCGAGCTCCTCCAGCAGGTGGGTCTCCGACTCGTCCTCGAGCGCGTGCACCGCGTCGAGCCGCAGCCCGTCGACGTGGTGGTCGCGCAGCCACATCAAGGCGTTGTCCAGGACGTAGCGACGCACCTCGGTCGACCCCTCGCCGTCGAGGTTCACCAGCGACCCCCACGGGTTGGACCCCTCGGCCTTGAGGTAGGGGCCGAACAGGGGCAGGTAGTTGCCGGACGGGCCGAGGTGGTTGTAGACGACGTCCTGGAGCACACCCAGCCCGGCAGCGTGGGCCGCGTCGACGAAGCGCTGGTAGGCCGCGGGACCGCCGTACCCCTCGTGGACGGCCGACCACAGCACCCCGTCGTAGCCCCAGTTGTGGGTGCCGTTGAAGGCGTTGACCGGCAGCAGCTCGACCAGGTCGACTCCGAGCGCCGCCAGGTGCGCGAGCCGGCCGGCCGCGGCGTCGAGCGTCCCCTCGGGGGTGAAGGTGCCGAGGTGGAGCTCGTAGATCACCGACCCCGCGAGCTGGCGACCGGTCCAGTCCTGGTCGGTCCACGCGAAGTCGTCGGGGTCGAAGGTCCGCGAGCGGGCGTGCACGCCGTCGGGCTGGCGGCGCGAGCGAGGATCGGGCCGGGGCGTCTCGTCGTCGTCGAGCAGGTAGCCGTAGTCGGCCTCGCCCGACGGGACCGGGCCGGCCGGGGTCCACCAACCGTCGTGGCCGCGGGCCATCTCGACGACCTCGTCGCCGACAGAGAGGCGGACCCGCCCCGGGCGTGGCGCCCAGACGTCGAACCGGCCGCGGGTCATCGGTACACGACGATCTCGGCCGGGCGCCTGGAGAGCAGGAGGGCGACGCGCTCGGTCCCGCCGGGCATGCGCAGCACCGTGTCCCCCCAACCGCCCAGCCTCTCGAGTCCGATCGGTTGGCGGGTGACCACCGAGACGGCGCCACCGCGGTCGAAGGCGAGCACGTGGTCGGCGGCGGGTCCCTCGGCGACCAGCGGGGTGTAGCCGGTGAACAGCTCCGGCCGGTCGCGGCGCAGCCCGAGCACCTCGGCGGTGAGCTGCTGCTTCTCCACGGATCCGTCGAGGAGCGTCGCCCTGGCCCTCTCGAAGTCGACGAGACGACGGTTGTCGGGATCGACCAGGCTGCGCTCACCGAGCTCGCTGCCCTGGTAGACGTCCGGGACCCCCGGGATCGTCAGGGCGAGGAGCTTGAGGGCCAGGCTGTTGCTGCGAGCGGCGGGCGCCAGCTCCGCGACGAGCCCGTCGAGCACCGCCCTGGCCGACGGGCTCCGGTCGACGACGTCGATCGCTGCGTGCACGGCCGACTCGTAGCCCTCGTCCGGGGCGGTCCAGGTGGTGTGCTCCGCGGACTCGCGCATCGCCTTCTCGGCGTACGCGTGCAGCCGGTCGGGCTCGATCGGCCAGGCACCGAGCGCCGCCTGCCACAGCAGGTTCGCGAAGCCCGCGTCCGGCAGGGGCGCCTCGTCGAGCAGGGCGTCGAGTGCCTGTGACCAGCGCTCCGGGACCTCCGCCAGCAGCGCGATCCGCGCGCGCACGTCCTCGCTGCGCTTGGTGTCGTGGGTCGAGAGGGCCGTCATCGCGTGCGGCCACTCGCGCTGTCGTGCGGACATCGCGTCGTGGAACCGCGCCGGCGTGATCGAGAAGACGTCCGGGTCGGCGCCGACCTCGTTGAGCGAGGTCAGCCGCGAGGAGCGGTAGAACGCGCAGTCCTCCACGCCCTTGGCCATCACCATCCCGCTGGTCTGCTGCAGGCGCAGCGCCGCGGGAGCCTCCGGGTCGGCGAGCACCGGCCCGAGGTTCGCCAGCGTGGCCTCGAGGTCGGGTCGGTGCTCGCGCGCGCGGTCCAGGGCCAGGTCGAGGTGCTCGCGTCCCTCGGGCAGGTAGGAGCGGTAGACCGGGAAGCAGGCCAGCACCTCGGCGACGGCGTCGGCGAGGTCGTCCTGCCCGTGCGGGAGCAGGTCGGGCAGCTCGCGCACGATCCGCCGGGTCTCGGCCAGCAGGCTGCCGTCGGCGACCTCGCGCTTGCGGTCGTGCACCAGTCGCTGCCAGTCCAGGGGGCCGCCGCGCAGCCGCGTCTCCAGCTCGGTGAGCGGTTCCCGGCCGGCGGGGTCGGTGAGCACCCGGTCGAGGAGGGCGAGCGCGTCGTACCCGGTGGTGCCGTCCACCGCCCACCGGCGGGAGAGCTCCTCACCGGGCTCGAGGATCTTCTCCACCAGCGTGTAGGCGCCGCCGGTGAGCTCCGCGAGGTGGTCGAGGTAGCCCTCGGGGTCGCGGAGGCCGTCCGGGTGGTCGATGCGCAGCCCGTCGACGAGACCCTCCTCGAACCAGCGGCGCACCTCGGCGTGGGTCGCGGCGAACACCTCCGGCACCTCGACCCGCACGCCGGCGAGGGTGGTCACCGTGAAGAACCTGCGGTAGTTGAGGTCGGCGTCGCCCCGCCGCCAGCTGACCAGCTCGTAGTGCTGGTGCGCGTGCACCTCGTCCGCCGTGCCGTGCCCGGTGCCGGGCGCGACCGGGAACCGGTGGTCGTGGTAGCGCAGCTCGGGCTCACCGGCCGGTCCGTCGACCAGCGAGAGGTTCCCGATCGGACCTCCGTCCATCGGCGCGTCGTCGTCCCCGAGCACCGGGAGGAGGACCCGGCCGTGGCCGAACTCCCAGTCGATGTCGAAGGCCTCGGCGTGCGGGGAGTCGACGCCGTGGGCCAGCACGTCCCACCACCAGGGGTTGTGCGCCGGCGTCGCGATCCCCACGTGGTTGGGGACGAGGTCGACCAGCACGCCCATGCCGAGCCGCCGGGCCTCCCGGGACAGCGCGGCCAGCCCCTCGGCGCCACCGCGGGAGCTGTCGACGTGGTCGAAGCCGACCACGTCGTAGCCGTGGGTGCTGCCCGGCTCGGCGGCCAGCAGCGGGGAGAGGTAGACCCAGTCCACACCGAGGTCGTGCAGGTAGGGCAGTCGCGCGGCGGCATCGAGCAGGTCGAAGTCCGCGTGCAGCTGCAACCGGTAGGTGCTCGACGGGACGCGGGCAGGGGAGTCGGGTGTCACTGGCGGCTCCCGCGCGCGCTGTTGCTCTGCGCCGCCAGCGAGGCAGCCACGGAGTGGTCGGGCTCGGCCTCCGGCTCGTGGTGCTCGCGCAGCACCACCAGCGACCGGTGCTGGACCTCGAGGGTGTCGCCGGCCAGGTAGACCCGCCCGTCGTCGGCGACCCCGCCGGTGTCGATCACCAGGTCCCAGCCCTCGGCGTACTCCGCCGGCGGCAAGGTGAGCTCGACGTTGTCGTTGACGTTGAAGAACAGCAGGAAGTGGTCGTCGGTGATCCGGTTGCCGCGGGGATCGAGGCCGGCGATGCCGTGGCCGTTGAGATACATCCCCAGGGTGTGGCCACCGTGCTCCCAGTCCTCGTCCTCCATGGTGCGGCCGTCGGGGTGCAGCCAGACGATGTCGTCCAGCTTCTCCCCGCTGCGCACCGCCGTGCCGGTGAAGAAGTGCTTGCGCCGGAAGGTGGGGTGCTCGGTGCGGAGCCGGGTCAGCGCAGCCGTGAACTCGATCAGCGGACGGTCGGCGTCCTCCCAGTGCACCCAGGAGAGCTCGGAGTCCTGGGCGTAGGTGTTGTTGTTGCCCTGCTGGGTCCGGCCCATCTCGTCTCCGTGCAGGATCATCGGCACCCCCTGGCTCAGCAGCAGCGTGGCCAGCAGGTTCCGCTGCTCGCGGGCACGCAGGGCGAGCACCTCGGGGTCGTCCGTGGGGCCCTCCACGCCGTGGTTCCAGGAGCGGTTGTGGCTCTCACCGTCGTTGTTGTCCTCCCCGTTGGCCTCGTTGTGCTTCTCGTTGTAGGAGACCAGGTCGCGCATCGTGAAGCCGTCGTGGGCGGTGACGAAGTTGATGCTTGCGAACGGGCGGCGCCCCGAGTTCTCGTAGTAGTCCGAGGACCCCGCCAGGCGGGAGGCGAACTCCCCCAGCGCCGGCTCGCCACGCCAGAAGTCACGCACGGTGTCGCGGTAGGCGCCGTTCCACTCCGTCCACTGGGGCGGGAAGTTGCCGACCTGGTAGCCGCCCGGGCCGACGTCCCACGGCTCGGCGATCAGCTTGACCTGGCTGACGACCGGGTCCTGCTGCACGAGCTCGAAGAACGTCGCCAGCCGGTCGACCTCGTAGAAGTCGCGGGCGAGCGCCGAGGCGAGGTCGAAGCGGAACCCGTCGACGTGCATCTCGCTGACCCAGTAGCGCAGCGAGTCCATGATCAGCTGGAGCGAGTGCGGGTGGCGCACGTTGAGCGAGTTGCCGGTGCCGGTGTAGTCCATGTAGTACTTCGGCTCGTCGTCCATCAGCCGGTAGTACGCCTGGTTGTCGATGCCCTTGAAGCTCAGCGTGGGGCCGAGGTGGTTGCCCTCGGCGGTGTGGTTGTAGACCACGTCGAGGATGACCTCGATGCCGGCCTGGTGCAGGGCCTTGACCATGCCCTTGAACTCCTGGACCTGCTGCCCGAGCGCCCCCGGGTCCTCGGCGGTCGCGGCGTAGGAGGAGTGCGGGGCCAGGAACGCCAGGGTGTTGTAGCCCCAGTAGTTGCGCAGCCCCTTCTCCACCAGGGTGTTGTCCTGCACGAACTGGTGGACCGGCATCAGCTCGATCGCGGTCACGCCCAGCCGGGTCAGGTGCTCGGTGATCGCGGGGTGCGCCAGACCGGCGTACGTGCCGCGCAGCTCCTCGGGCACGTCGGGGTGCAGCTGGGTCAGGCCCTTGACGTGGGCCTCGTAGATGATCGACTCGTTGTAGGGGATGTCCAGGGCCCGGTCGCCCTCCCAGTCGAAGAACGGGTTGATCACCACGCCGTGCATCATGTGGGCCGCGGAGTCGGCGTCGTTGCGCGAGTCCGGGTCGCCGAAGTCGTAGCCGAACAGCGACTGGTCCCAGTCGATGGTGCCGGCGGTGGCCTTGGCGTAGGGGTCGAGCAGCAGCTTCGCGGGGTTGCAGCGCTGGCCCTGCGCGGGGTCCCACGGCCCGTGGACGCGGTAGCCGTAGCGCTGGCCGGGCTGCACCGAGGGCAGGTAGCAGTGCCACACGTAGGCGTCGGTCTCGGTCAGCTCGATCTTCGTCTCGGTGATCTTGCCGCGCCGCCCCACCTCGAACAGGCACAGCTCGACGCGCTCGGCCACCTCGCTGAACAGGGCGAAGTTGGTCCCGGTGCCGTCGAAGGTGGCGCCGAGCGGGTAGGCCTTGCCGGGCCAGATCTCCAAGATGTGCTCCTCGTGATGCAGGTTGTAACGATCAAACTACCGACGGCGGCGGTGCCGGCCCAATCGTGTACCCGGTGTGCGGCGGTCGTCACAGCCCCGGCCCCCGCGCCGACCGGCCGCGCCGGCTACCGGCGGGTATCGGCGCGAACCTACGATGCTCTGCATGAGACGGATGATCTACGGCGAGGACCACGAGGCGTTCCGGAGCTCGGTCCGGGAGTTCCTGGACCGCGAGGTCCACCCCCACCTCGAGGAGCACCTGGCGCACAAGGCCCTGGGCCGCGAGTTCTGGATCGCCGCCGGCAAGCAGGGCTTCCTGGGTCTGGAGGTCCCCGAGGAGCACGGCGGGGCCGGCGCGGACGACTACCGGTTCAACGCGGTCCTGCTCGAGGAGCTCTCCCACGTCAACGCGGCCCTCTCCTCGTGCGTGGGGATCCACGCCGACATCGTCGCGCCGTACCTCGTGCAGCTGACCACCGAGGAGCAGCGGCGCCGGTGGCTGCCGGGCGTGGTCAGCGGGGAGCTGCTCACCGCGATCGGGATGACCGAGCCGTCCGGCGGCTCGGACCTCGCCGCACTGAAGACCACCGCGGTCAAGGACGGCGACTCCTGGGTGCTCAACGGGTCGAAGACGTTCATCACCAACGGCTACTCCGCCGACCTGGTCCTCGTCGCCGCGCGCACCTCCCCGGAGAAGAAGGCGCGCGGGATCACCCTCTTCGGCGTCCAGACCACCGCGGACGGCTTCTCGCGCGGCCGCAAGCTGGACAAGGTCGGCCAGGAGGAGTCCGACACCGCGGAGATGTTCTTCGACAACCTGCGGGTCGGCGACGACGACATCGTCGGCGAGCTGGACCACGGCTTCATCCACATGATGGAGAACCTGCCCCAGGAGCGGCTCGGCTGCGCCGTCTCGAACCTCGCCCACGCCCGCCAGATCCTCACCGAGACCCTGGAGTACGCCAAGGAGCGCCGCGCCTTCGGCCAGGGCGTCGGGTCCTTCCAGCACAACAAGTTCCTGCTCGCGGAGATGTTCACCCAGGTCGACGTGACCCAGGCCTACGTCGACCAGTGCGTGGTCGCGCACGCTGCCAAGGAGCTCACCGCGATCGACGCCGCCAAGGCCAAGTGGTGGACCTCGCAGGTGCAGAACGAGATCCTCGACCACTGCGTCCAGCTCTTCGGCGGCTACGGCTACATGAACGAGTACCGCGTCGCCCGCGCCTGGCGCGACGCCCGCGTCTCCAAGATCTGGGCCGGCTCCAACGAGATCATGAAGGAGCTCATCGGCCGCGACCTGGGCCTGTGAGGTCTCGCTGACCGGGGGAGATTGGTGGCCTGTACGACGCCGAGCGGGGGGTTCTGGTGACCCATGACCAACCAGAACTCCCCTCTCGACCTGCTCCCGCCAACCAGAACTCCCCTCTCGGCGAATTGAGGAGCGACCGGCAGCCGTGACCCGGATGTTCGTGGCGTTGATCCCACCGGAGTCGGTGGTCGAGGACCTGGAGGGGTTCTTGGCGCCGAGGCGGGAGGCGGTGCCGTTCCGATGGACCCAACCCGAGCAGTGGCACCTGACGCTGGCGTTCTCCGCCGACGTCTCGGACCGGTCCTACGACGACCTGGTGGACCGGCTCGCTCGGGCCGCCGGCAAGCGTCACCCCGTCAGGGCCCGGATCGCGGGCGGGGGAGCCTTCCCCGACGTCGGCCGCGCGAGGGTCGTCTATGCGGGTGTGCAGACCGAGGCCGAGGAGCTGCGCCGGATGGCGACCGGCGCCCGGGCAGCCTTCGCGAAGTCGGGGGCCGCGGTCGAGGGGAAGCGGTTCCGCGCCCACGTCACGCTGGCCCGGCTCGGCCGGCCGGTCGAGGCGACCCGGTTCGTGCGCCTGCTGGACTCCTACTCCGGACCCGCGTGGACCGTCGAGGAGCTCGCGCTGGTGGCCTCCTACCTCGGTGAGGGGCCGCGCAACCGCGCGCGCCACGAGGTCGTGGAGACGTTCACCCTCGGCCGCGCTGGTAGCGGTCCAGCGCCCGCTGACGCTCCTCGCGGTGGTCGATGATCCTTCTCGGGTAGCCGTGGGCGTAGCCGTCCTCGGCGTCCCACGGCTCGTGCGCCGCCTTGCCGGGCAGGTGCGCGAGCTCGGGCACCCAGCGCCGCACGTAGTGCCCGCCGGGATCGAACCTCAGGCCCTGCGTCACCGGGTTGAACACCCGGAAGTACGGCGCTGCGTCGGTGCCGGTGCCGGCGACCCACTGCCACCCATGGTTGTTCGAGGCGAGGTCGCCGTCGAGCAGGTGGTCCAGGAAGTGCCGGGCGCCCACCGGCCACCACACGTGCAGGTCCTTGGTCAGGAAGCTGGCGGTGATCATCCGCACCCGGTTGTGCATCCACCCCTCGGCGAGCAGCTGGCGCATGCCCGCGTCGACGACCGGGAAGCCGGTGGTGCCCTGCTGCCACGCGGCGATCGCGTCGGCCGGCTCGTCGTAGGTCAAGCCGGCGACCGGGTTCAGGTCCTGCCATGCCGAGCGGGGGTGGTGGTGGAGCACGTCGGCGTAGAAGTCGCGCCAGGCGAGCTCGTTCTCGAACGTGCGCGCCCCGACTTCGCCGCCACCGCCGTGGCCGGCGGTCTCGGCGAGCAGCTGCCGGGGGTGCAGCACGCCGTACTTCAGGTAGGGCGACAGGCGGGAGGTGCGGTCGGCTCCGGGGTCGTCGCGCGCGGTGTCGTACTCCGCGAGGTCCCGCTCCAAGAAGCTGCGGAACCGGCGCAGCGCGGCGTCCTCACCGGGCGTGGGCATGCCGTCCGGGGCCTCACGAAGCGCCGCGTCGAGCATGCCGGCCACGCGGCCGTCGGACGCGGCGCGCACCCACTCGATCCCGCGTGGCGCCGGCACCGGGTCCGCCCAGCCGTGATCGCGCCACGTCCTGCTGAACGGGGTGAAGACCTGGTAGCGGTTGCCCGCACCGTTGGTGAGCGTGCCCGGCGCGACGGCGTACGGCGTCCCGGTCGCCACCCCGGCGACGCCACCGGGGAGCGCCTCGACCACGGCCGTGTCGCGGGCCCGGGCGTACGGCGTGGCCTCGCCGGTGACGTGGACCCGGTCCGCCCCGACCTGCGTGACCATCTGCGGCACCACGGAGGCGGCGCTCCCCATGCGCAGACACAGCCGCCCGCCCATCGACTCGTCGAGCGAACCCAGCGTGGCGGCCAGCCAGGCCCGGCGGGCGGACCCGGCGCCCCGCCACAGAGCCGGGTCGAGCACGAACAGCCCGAGGACGGGACCGGCCTCGGCGGCAGCCCGCAGCGCCGGGTTGTCACGAAGCCGCAGGTCGCGCCGGAACCACATCACCGAGGCCATCCCCCGACCCTACGAGGGGGCGCCGCAGGGGGGTGTGAGTCCGACCACGGGCGCCCCGGTCGTCCGGTCGCGACGGTTAGGGTCGGGGCATGGCACGCCCCCTTCGGCCGCTGGGTCTGCACCTGCGCTCGAGCCTGTGGGAGATGACGCCTCGCAACCACCACCAGTCCGAGCGGGACTTCCGCCGCCGCCAGGTCGTCAGCGCGGTGGTCGTGGTCGTCGGCGCGGTGGTGCTCGGGATCTCGCTTCGGATCGAGCCCGGCAGCGGGGCGTTCTACCCCGCCACGCTGGGACTCGCGGCGGTCTGGGCGGTCGGTGCCTTCGCCTCCGGCCCGCTTCACCTGGGTCGCATCGGGCACCCGACAGAGCCCGACCTCGCGGCACCACGGCCCGTCGTCGCGCCCCTGCTGCTCGGGGTGGCGCTCGCGGTGGTCTTCGTGCTCGGCGCCCTCGTGGTCCGGGAGGTCCCGTGGCTGGCCGAGCAGGTCAGCACGGTCCTGCGGCACACCCGGCACGGCGACGGCGTGCTGCTGCTGGTGGTCACGGTGCTCAACGGGATCGCGGAGGAGCTGTTCTTCCGCGGGGCGATGTACGCCGCGATCCCGCACCACCAGGTCGTCGTCACCACGCTCGCCTACGCGGTGGCGACCCTGGCGACCGGCAACGTGATGCTGGGGTTCGCCGCGATCGTGCTCGGCGTCATCGTCGGCCTGCAGCGCCGGGCCAGCGGCGGCATCCTCGCTCCGATCCTGACCCACCTGACGTGGTCGGTGTGCATGCTCTACGCCCTGCCGGCGATCTTCCTGGGCCACGCCACCTGAGCCTCCGGGCTCAGCCGGCGTCCGCGCGCCGCTCCTCGAGGGCACGCACCACGGACTCCCGGTAGCCCATCGGCTCACCGGGGACCACGTCGCGGATCGACTGCTCCCGGACCAGCACCTCCACCCCCATCGAGTCGATCAGGTTGCGTCCGGTGGTGACGTCGACGTCGGTCACCAGGGCCAGCCAGTACGACGAGAGCCGGGGCGTGAGCACCGGGACCGTGAGGATCGGCACCGTCCGGCCGGTCTCCACCTGCGCCGCGACCCGCAGCATGTCCACGTAGGTGAGCTGGTCGGGTCCCCCGACCTCGAAGACCCTGCCGAGCGCGTCGTCCCGGTCGCACACGCCGACGAGGTAGCGGACGACGTCGTCGACGGCGATCGGCTGCGTCCGGGTGCTCGCCCACCGCGGCACCACCATCGCGGGGAGGTGCTTGACCAGCTGGCGGGTCAGCTCCCAGGAGATCCCGCCGTGGCCCACCACGATCGCGGCCCGGAGCACGGTCACCGGGACACCGGCCTCCCCGAGCAGGCGCTCGACCTCGCGGCGCGAGCGCAGGTGCGCCGACATCTCCTCGTCCTCGTCACCGAGGCCGCCCATGTAGACGATCTGGCGCACGCCCTGCTCGGCCGCGGCGCGGGCGAAGGACCGGGCCGCCGCGGCGTCCTTGCGCTCGAAGTCCTCGTCGTCGAGGGAGTGCACCAGGTAGTAGGCGACCTCGACGTCCTCGAGGGGCCCCGTCAGGGAGCCGGCGTCGTGGACGTCTCCGGCGACCGGTTCGCCCGGACCGTCGTACGCCTCGGGGCGGCGGGTCATCGCCCGCACCTCGTGCCCCTCCGCGAGCAGCGCCGGCACGAGCCGGCGTCCGATGAAGCCGGTGGCGCCGGTGACGAGGATGCGGGTCATGGGCCCACCCTAGGCAGCGGGTGCCGGTGTCGGCTGCGAAGCGCCACGCCGCGCGAACGGGCCTAGGCTCGGAGCATGAAGATCGCCATCATCGGCACCGGCGTGGTCGGACGCACGCTGGCGCAGGGTCTCCTGCGCGCAGGACACGACGTGGTCGTGGGGACGAGGGATCCCGACGAGACGTCTCAGCGGGAGGAGTGGGTGGGGCTCGACCTGCCCCTCCGTCCGCTCGGTACGGCGGCCGACGGGGCCGACGTGGTCGTCAACGCCACCAGCGGCCAGGCCAGCCTCGCGGCCCTCGGGGAGGTGGGGGCGGACCAGCTCGCGGGGAGGGTCCTCCTCGACGTGGCCAACCCGCTCGACTTCTCCCACGGCTTCCCGCCCACGCTGAGCGTCAAGGACACCGACTCGCTGGCGGAGCAGGTCCAGCGTGCCTTCCCCGACGCGCGGGTGGTGAAGGGGCTGAACACGGTCACGGCCTCGGTGATGGTCGATCCGGGTTCCGTCGGCGACGGGGACACCACGATCTTCGCCGCGGGCGACGACGCGGACGCGCGCGGCGTGGTCGTGGGACTGCTCCAGCAGCTGGGCTGGCGCGACGTCGTGGAGCTCGAGGGCCTGCACAACGCCCGCGGGCTGGAGATGTGGTTGCCGTTGTGGGTGCGGCTGATGGGCGCCCTCGGGACCGCGGAGTTCAACCTCAAGATCGTTCGCTGAGCCACCGCTGGCCGACCGGGGCGTCCGGGTTCTCGACCGTCAAGACGACACCGCGGAGAAACACCGCGTGGTTAGGGTCGTGACATGTCTTACCTGCTGCGGGTCGCCTTGCCCGACGTCCCGGGTTCGCTGGGTCGTCTCGCGTCCGCCATCGGCTCGGCGGGCGGGAACATCGATGCGATCGAGATCGTCGAGCGCAGCCACGACGGCCGCGCCGTCGACGACGTGTTCCTGGCTGCCAACTCCGGGGTGATGCCCGACAGCATCATCTCGGCGTGCACCTCCCTGGACGGCGTCGAGGTGTTGTGGATCTCGCGCTACGGCGCGGGGGCCAACCTGACCCGAGACCTGGAGGTGGTCGAGGCGATGACCTCGGCGCCCGACGTGGCGCGGAACACGTTGGTGGACCTGATCCCGGCCACGTTCGTCGTGGACTGGGCGGTGCGCGCACGCCGCGAGGGCGACGGGGCGAGGATCCAGCACGGCTCTCCGGCTGCGCCGACGGAGGTGCCCGACCACATCCGCTGGCCCGAGGACCTCGCGAGGGGACAGCGGCTCGAGGTGCCGGGCGCCTCGGACCTGCTCGTCGCCGGTTGTGCGCTCGGGGAGAAGGAGCTGGTCGCCGTCGCACGCCGTGGCGGCCCTGAGATCCTCGACTCCGAGATCGCGCGGCTCAGCCACCTCTCCGCGCTGGCGGCCTCGATCTCCCGCTGAGCGGCTCGGCACGCCGGCATGCCGGCACGCCCGCGCGGACCCCCGGCCCCCTGAGTCACGGGGGCCGGAGGCCCGACGGAGCGGGTGGCCGTGGTTCTCACCCGCTCCTCCGTCCCGCTGCCGGACGCCGTTCACCCACCGGGGGAAGGCGGACTCGGCGCCGGGGACGGCGTCCAGCGTGCCGCTCAGGCGGCCGGGCTCAGCACACGGCCTCCCGTGCGCCGACCACAGCAACGGCCCGTCGGCGCTGGCCCGCCAGCAGCAGGACCAGACCGAGGAGCAGCGTCCCGAGTCCGAGCGAACCCCAGAGTGCGAGGCCCGCGGCCACGCCCGTCTGCGGCAGGCCCGTCATGGCCAGCCCCGCTCGGGGCAGCGCGCCGGCGACCTCGGCCACCGGTCCGCCCTGGGGCGCCGAGGTGGCGCCGCCGGCGCCCGGGCCGGGGCCGGGGTCGGAGTCGAAGACACCGCCCGACCCGGTGCCGTTCTCGTCAGAGCCGCTGCCGTCGCTTCCTGCCCCCTGCTCCGGGCTGGTGCCCGGGGCCGGGTCGATGCGCTCGGTCGTGTTGCCGTCGGCGAGGACGTTCACCTGGTTGTCGCCGGCCCGGACCGGAGCCACGACGGCCGGTGCGGTCTGGTTGCCCGAGCCGGTGCCGTCCTGACCGTCGGTGGTCGAGCCGCCGGAGCCGTCGGTCGTGGTGCCGTCCCGGGTCGTCTCGGCGGTGTTGCCGTCGCCGAGGACGGTGACCTGGTTGCCGGTGCCGTCCACGGGGGCGGTCAGGGCCGGTGCGGTCTGGTTGCCCGCGACCGTCCCGTCCTGACCGTCGGTGGTCTCACCGTTGCTGCCCGCGCCGTTGCTGCCGGAGCTGGAGCCGGCAGTGCTGGTGTTGCCGTCGCCGAGGACGGTGACCTGGTTGCCGCTCGCGTCGACCGGTGCGCCGATGCCGGCGTCGGTCTGGTTGCCCGAGCCGGTGCCGTCCTGCCCGTCGGTGCTTGCGGCACCGCCCGTGCTGTCCGGCCCGGTCGTCGCGGGCTGGACACCGTCGTCGCCTCGCTGCACATCGGCGGTGTTGCCGTCACCGAGCACCGTCACCTGGTTGCCCGAGGTGCTCACCGGAGCGGTGGCCTGGGCGTCGGTCTGGTTGCCCGAACCGTCGCCTGCCGCACCCGAGGTCGTGCCACCGCCGGAGCTTGCGCTCCCGGCGCCGTTCCCGGAGCCGGCGTTGTCGTTGGTGTTGCCGTCTCCGAGCACGGTGACCTGGTTGTCCGAGGCGTCCACGGGGGCGGCCGCGCCGGCGTCGGTCTGGTTGCCCGAGCCGGTGCCGCCCGCTCCCGAGGTGCTCTGCGAGGAGCTGCTGGGACCGGAGCTCGCGGTCGAGCCGCTGCCCCCGCCTTGGTCGGTGCTGCCGGCGGTGTTGTTGTCACCGGCGACGCTCACCTGGTTGCCGGAGGCGTCCACCGGTGCGGTGCTCTGGCCCCCGGTCTGGTTTCCGGACGCGAGTGCGTCGGCACCCGACGTCACGTTGGGTGTCTCTGCTGCTGAGGCCGACGATGTCGCGAAGGCGATGCCAAGAACTGTGAATCCCCCGGCTATCGCAGTCGCGCACAGCGTGCGGCGTACTGAGGTACGCATAGCTGCTCCTTGACTGAGAGTGGTGTGTGTGCGGCCCGTGTCGGGCCGCGGGTCGTGCGCTCGCGGTGGAGCGCAGGACCGCACTCAGTCGGGCGAGGAGCCGGGCTGGTACGCCGGGCCCGCCGGGCGCCGCGAGAGGCGCCAGACGTTGCGGTCGGCAAGGACCGCGGGCAACACGAGCAACGAGGACTCGGTGAGGCCGGCCGGCGTGAACGAGGAAGACGATCCCGACGCGCTGCCGGAGGTGCAGGGGTCGTTCGGGGCAGGGGTGCCGCTGGGGCCGGGAGCCGGCGCGTCATCGCGTCCGGTCGCCTGCGCACCGACACCCTGGCCAGGGCCGGCGGTGGCAGCCGTCGGGAGCGTGGCCGACAGCCACGGCGACGGCAGACCCGTGACAGAGGTCCGGGCGAGTGTGCGGTCGGCGTGGCCGGAGGGGGAGCTGCCACGCTGGGCCGAGGAGTCGAGCGTCTGGGCGACGGTGCTGCTCACCTCATCCTGGGCAGCGTCGACCGCCGGCCCGGCGGCGGTGTCCTGCACCAGGCCGCGCGTCTTCTCGACCGTGTCGGCGAGTGCCTTCCGCACGGTGTCGGTGACGTTCTTGCGCGCCGTCCTGACAGCGTCGTGGACCACGGGGGTGGCCGGTGTCGACTCGGTGACCGCGGTGACTGTCTCGGCGGGAGTGTGCGTGACCGTGCGGGTCGCCTGCTTGGCCTGCTGGTGCAGGTGGGAGGCGGTCTTGCCGATGTTCGTCTTCACCTCGTGCTGGCGCGGGGCCGGGCGGTCGGGCCGGGCCTGGGGCCGCGAAGGAGCGTGCACCTTGGCGGTCGTGTGGGCGGCGGTGGACCGGACCTGCCCCACCAGTTCGTGGTGGTCGTCCGCGTGGGCGATCCCGCTCATCAGCACCCACCAGACAGCCAGGAAGCCACCGAGCAGGAGGAGCGGGCGCAGGGCGCGCAGCGCGGACCGCCGGTCGGCGGCCACGGCGTGCACTGGCACCTGGGTCATGCCGAAGGGATACCCGCCACTATGCGAGCATAAACGGCGAAACGGACAGGTTTCCTCGGCTCGGAGTCGCTCGCCCACCCGTTTCCGGTGGCCGCCGGCTGGCCGGGGTCAGTCGATCGCGGTGAGCTTGAAGACGGGGATCTGCCGGTCGGTCTTCTTCTGGTACTCCGCGTAGGTGGGCCAGGTGGCGACCGACAGCTGCCACAGGTCCGCACGCTCCTCACCCTCGACCAGCTCGGCGCGGTAGGTCTTCCGGACCGCCCCGTCCTGGAGCTCGACCTCGGGATGGGCCAGGAAGTTGTAGTACCACTCGGGCTGGTCGTCGGCCCCGCCCTTGGAGGCGATCGCGACGTAGACACCGTCACGCTCGACCCGCATCACGGGGTTCTTGCGGAGGTTGCCCGACTTCGCGCCCACAGAGGTGATCACGACGATCGGGTAGCCCGTGTCGAGCAGCGTGTTGGCCTCCCGGCCGTCGCTGGCCTCGAACGCCTCGACCTGGTCGCGGACCCACTGGGCCTTGCTGGGGACGTACTCGCCTACAAGTGTCATGGCCCCATAACACCGGAGGGCGGGCGAGGATTCCGGAGGCCTCTAGGGTGCTGCCATGAGCGCCATCCAGGGAGTCAGCGAGATCTTCGATCCCGAGGACTGGGAGGACGTGCCGGGCTTCGCGGACCTGACCGACCTGACCTATCACCGGGCTCGGGCGCACGGCACCGTCCGGATCGCCTTCGACCGCCCGGACGTGCTCAACGCGTTCCGTCCCCACACCGTGGACGAGCTGCTGCGTGTCCTCGAGCACGCGCGCCAGACCAGCGACGTGGGCTGCGTGCTGCTCACCGGCAACGGACCGAGCGAGCTGAACGGCAAGTGGGCGTTCTGCACCGGTGGCGACCAGCGCATCCGGGGCCGCACGGGCTACCAGTACGAGGACGGCACCGGGCAGGACCGCCGCGACAGTCGCACCCCCGCCGAGCAGGCCCGGCTGGGTCGGTTGCACATCTTGGAGTGCCAGCGACTCATCCGGTTCATGCCCAAGGTGGTGATCTGTCTGGTCGGCGGGTGGGCCGCCGGGGGCGGACACTCCCTGCACGTCGTCTGCGACCTGACCCTGGCCAGCCTCGAGCACGGCCGGTTCAAGCAGACCGACGCCGACGTGGGCAGCTTCGACGGCGGCTTCGGCTCGGCCTACCTCGCGCGCCAGGTCGGCCAGAAGGTGGCTCGCGAGATCTTCTTCCTCGGCCAGGAGTACTCCGCCGAGGACGGCGTCCGGATGGGCACGGTCAACCGGGCGGTCCCGCACGCGGAGCTGGAGAGCACCGGTCTGGAGTGGGGCCGGATCATCAACACCAAGAGCCCGACGGCGCAGCGGATGCTGAAGTACTCCTTCAACCTCATCGACGACGGCCTGGTCGGCCAGCAGCTGTTCGCCGGCGAGACGACGCGGTTGGCCTACATGACCGACGAGGCGCAGGAAGGCCGCGATCAGTTCCTGGAGAAGCGCGACCCGGACTGGTCGCCCTACCCCTGGTACTACTGATCTGACGCGTTTGCGCAGGTCAGAGGCCTGTTAAGCCCCCGTGCGTGGCAGATGCGTGGCAAGAATCGCGATCGAGATGCCGCTGTCGTCTCGGCTGGCCGCCGAAAGCACGAGGCCGTACGGCGACGTAAGTGACACCATCTGGGCATGGGAGTCGAGCAGCCGGACCGTCGCGAGGACGTGCTCAATGCGCTCGACATCTTGGCCAGTCCGAACCCGTCGGCGGAGTGGCCCACACTGACCGAAGCGGTTCACTGGCTCGTGGACGACACCTTCTGGGATGTCCGCAACCCCAAGGAGGACATCGGGGCGCTTCTCGTCGACGAACACGAGGCTGCTGCAGTCCGGTCAGTCGTCAGCGCAGTAGTGGCGGTGGCAGAGCGACAAGGGCCAACTGCGGCTGACCAAGCGTGGCTCGACGACTCCAGTTGGCCGATGGTGCGGAAGCTGGCGGCGCGGGCCACGGCGGCCATGCGAGGGTTTGCCGGAGATGCGGTTGGTCGGCGCCTTCGCGCAGTCGAGCGGCTCGCATGGACCGACCCAGATGGCTCCAGCGACCCTCGTGTCGGGCCGGCTCATCTTCACTTCGATGGTGGGGTCTGCTTGTTCCTCAGTGGTGCGACGGACTGGTGTCTGGACGTCGACCTGACCCGAGCGGGTGATGAGTCCTGGCTCGTGCCGTACAACTACGTCGACCCGGCCGGGCGCTGGACGCTCCGGGACGCGAGCAGCGAGGAGCCCTTCTCGGGCCTTGTGGGTCGTCGTCTCGAATCGTGCGGGGCAATCCGGAACGAAGTTGGCGAACTCGTCGGCCTGGCCCTCACCTTCGATAGCCAGTGCATCGATCTCTGTGTGTACAAAGGCGAGCTCCGCACATGACCGACGGGTGCCCGCGCGCGCAGGACGATGCTGGAGAAGAGGCACCGTGACGGCGTGGATCGATTCGCTGGACTTTCCGGAGCCCTGGATCGACCTCCGGCGGCGGCGCGACCGAGTTGCGCGCCGCAGTCTTGTGGCCCGATACAGGAGGGAGTTGCGCCGAGAGATCGCGCCTGGCCACGTTCTCCACGGTCGCGCATGGGAGATCATCGGGCTGGGCGTTCCCGCGACGGACGATGCTCTCCTTCGCCTGAGCGACGGTGCTGTGGCGCTGGTGCATCTGACTTGGCGCGGCGCGCAGGAACCGCCGTCGTGGCCGATGACGGTGCTCGTGACGTCGGTGGATGAACTCCGCGCCGAGTTGGAGGATCGCGGCTACGAGTGGGACGAGGTTCGCGGCGAACCGACTGGCCGGCGGGATCCATACGTGTGCGTCATCGACGGCGAGCCGATGTGGTCATTGCTTCGGTCGCTCGATGATCCCGACCACCTGGAGTTCCCGTCCGATTTCGACCACGACGCGACCCGGCAACTGTTTGATGAGCTCGTGCATCGCCTAGACGCAGCCTTCGCCTGCCGAACCGAGGCAGATCGACACGTCGAGGACGCCAGCCTTCACGCACGCGTCAGCATCCCTGCCGCCGCGACCGAAACTGGCGAAACGCTGGTGGTCTGCGTAAGCAATTTCGGGAGGCTGGCCACTGTCGCGGTGACGAACCCAGGTGCCTGGTCACAGGACGAGTTCGAGGAGCGGCTGGCGGGAAGCGATGCGGCTCGGATCTACGGCGCGCTCGACTCCCTGGGATACCAGGTTGTTCCCGAGGCAGCGCTCTGGAAGGAGTACGACGGACCAAGCGCCCTCGCTGCCCTTGATGCGCGGCATGGCGCAACGTGGTGGACCCGCTTCTTCGATTACCTCTGACTGCCTGTGGTCTCGTAGTTCCTGCTCGTGGCCAAAACTTCGGACGCCATTCCGGACGCGGCCGCGCGGGTCTTGTCCTCGGCCGTCGGCCAAAGGTGCGCGTAGGTGCTGAGCGTCGTCGTGGCCGACGCGTGCCCCATCGCACGCTGGACCGTGACGACATCACACCCAGCGGCGATGAGGCCACTGGCGAAGTAGTGCCGCAGCTCGTGCAGCTTGTGGGTCACTCCAGCGTCCGAGCGGGTCGACCGCCAGCGGTAGTCGACGAGGTTGTCGTGCCACGGCTTGCCGTCCTCGTCGAAGAGCCACCGGGTCGATTCGCCGGACGGCGTGTGCACGCGGACGTGCTCGGACAGGATCGTCACGACTTCGTCCGGTAGGTAGATCGTCCGCTCCGACTCGTACTTCGGCGGTCGGACAACGACCGTGATCCCACCCGCCGCCTCGACAAGGTTCTTGCCCGCGGCGACGTCGGCGACCTTGGCTCGCTGGAGTTGTCGCGTGACTCGCAGCGTGCGGCCGAGGAAGTCAATGTCTCCGACCTGCACCCCGAGCGCCTCGCCCCGACGCAGCCCGGCGAACGCGCAGAGCGCGACGTACGCGGTGAATCCTGGCCGCGATCTCGGTCGTCGTTCGGGTTCGGCCGCCCGCAGAACATTCGCCACGTCGGCGCTGGTCGGGATCGACATGGCCGCCTCGGCCTTCCGCTTCCGAGGCAACACCACCCCAACCGTCGGGTCGCCGGCGATCAGGCGGTCCGCGACCGCAGCGCGGAAGACGCCGCGCACGATCGTGAACCGGGTGTCGATCGTCGTGGGCGCGAGCCGCGCGGTCATGTTCTTCACCCATGCCTCGATGTGCGAGCGCCGGATCGATCGCAGCGGCATGTCCCCGAACGTCACTCCCGCGGTGGCCAGGTCGGCGTTCTCGCGGGTTGAGGCCAGCCACACCTGCCTGGGTGCCCAGTCGGCGTAGAAGGCGGCGAAGGTGATCTTCCCGGCGGCCGGGTCGATCCAGTCACCGCGGACGACCTTCGACTCCTCGGTGGCGACCCAACGCTTCGCGTCGACCTGTCTCTTGAACGACTTGGTGTGCTGCTTGCCTGCTTCATCCCGGTATGACCCGCGCCAGGATTGGCGTTCCTTCCAGACCCAGCCCATGGCTGTCTCCTTCCGAGAGATCTTCATGATGCGCCCCGCCCACCGACGGGCGCCGAGCGGTTCAGTGGTGCTGTGAGCGGTTCATCTGCTCGGTGAGCCAGAGGACGACGTCGGCCTTCCAGTAGCGGACGTGGCGGCCGACCTTGAAGCTCCGCGGGCCGGCGCCGGTCACGCGCCAGTAGCGGAGCGTGTTCTCGGGGACGCGGAGCAGCGCAGCGGTCTCGTCGAGCGTGAGCATCTCGTCGCCGAGGTTCCTGCGCGGGTTGGGGATGGAGGGCTGTGCGGTCATGACGGGTTCTCCTCAGTAGATTCGACCCGGTGGGTCGGTGAGGCGGCGTTTCCACCTCACCCATGAGGTGTGCATGGCATTCCAATCGATCATCAGCGATCATCGAGAGATGTCCTCAAGGACAGTCATCGAGGCAGCCCGCCGCGCGGCGGGCCTCTCCCAGCGCCGTCTGGCCGAGCTCGCGCGGACTCAACAGTCGTCGATCTCGGAGTACGAGCGCCGCCGCAAGTCCCCGACGCTTGACGTGGTCGAGCGACTCCTCGACGCCGCCGACCACGAGTTGACGGCCAAGCCGATGGTCTTCTGGGACCTCGTCGAGGATCCCGAGGTCGGGTCGTTCTGGGTGCCGGACAAGTTGTGGGCTCTGCCGGTGCCGAGATGCTTCGCCAAGGTTCAGGCGTTCAAGTACGTCTTTCCCGCCGAGGTGACCGCGGACTGGACCAAGTACATCCGCACGTGGGACCTGTCAGTGACGAGCGAGCGGATCGACTACTACCAACTCGTCCTGCAACACGGCATGGAAAAGATGGTCGAGGACTCGGTCGATGGGCTCCTGCTAATCCAGGCCTGGCCGGACATGACTCTGCCCTGTGCGATGCGTCGCGCCTGGCAACCACTCATCGACGCGGCCACGAAGCACGACGGACCGCCCATCGATCCCGGCGGTGTGAGCCAATGGATGGCCGAGGAGGTCAAGCTCGGGTGGCCGCTGCCGAAACGGTGGCGGGGCGCCATTCCACCTTCGTAGTCACATGGTGAGCCGGGGTTCGCGGATCGAGGCGGAAGTTGGCCGCGGCGGCGGAAGCGGAGAGGAGCGGGCTCGGACAGCTGGGCCGTAGCGGTCGATCGCCTCGATCGCCTGCCGACGGGCGTGCGCCGGCCCGAGGTCGGCGCGGTCGCGGCTGAACGCGTCAATCCATTGTTGCCGGGCGTGGTCGACGGACTCGGCCACGAGGTGGGCCGTGTTGCTGTCGCGGCCACGGGTCATGGCGACGTACGCCGCGGCCGCGCCCGTCGTGTCGCTGAGCGCGACGTGGGCGCGGTCGACGGTGTCGCCCTGCGCGCCATGCACGGTGGTCGCGTAGGCGAGTTCGACGTACTGCGTGGCGTACTCGGCCGGTACCTTCCTTTCGCGACCGCGGCCCCGCAGGGTGAGCCCACCGACTTCATTGATGTCGGCGATGGTCCAGGTCTGGCGGTTGGCGATCCGAAGGTCCGGATCGTTGCGGCGGGTGGCGACGCGGTCGCCGATCCCCAACTGCTCGCCGCTGGCGGTCGTGATGCTGTGCCCGTCCTGCTGCCTGGCGCGTTGGTGGCGGATGGCAGCGTTCAGGACGGACACGTGCTCCCGCCGATCGGCGATGACCAGGTCGCCGACGGCGCCGACTTCGGCGAGCGCCGCGGTGCGCTCGACCTCGGTGGCGTGGATGGCGACCTGCCCTCGGTGATGCAGCTCGTCGAATACGGCGGCCGCGTGCTCGCCCTTCCTCATCCGCAGACTCAACTCCGCGTAGTCAGGATCGGCGAACCGGTGCACCTTCTTCAGCGAGACGACGGCCGTCGGGTGGGCCCAGGCGTTGGCGTGATCGAGCACGCCGCCGCGGCCGACTGCAGGCAACTGGTGTCGGTCCCCAACGAACGCGACGCGGGCGCTGGCCTCGTCTGCGATCGTCAGGAGTGCTCGGGCGGTGTCCTGGTCGAGCATGCCCGCCTCGTCGATCAACAGGAGATCACCAGGTCGGAGGTGTGCCGCCGGATCAGGTGTCGACTCCTGCCGTAACCAGTGGCCGTCGCTGTCCCAGCGCCAGCCGTGCTGGTGGACGAGCCAGGAAGCTGAATAACCATTCGCGCCGGTCTCGCCTGCGGCGACCTCGGCTGCCTTCAACGTCGGTGTCACGACCACGAGCCGATGCCCGTGTCGCGCGAGGACGGCCTGGGTCGTCCGTAGCGCCGTGGTCTTCCCGGCTCCGGCGGCGCCCTCCACAACAATCAGCTCGCCGTCGCCCGCCAGTGCGCCGACGACTGCGGCCTGGGTCGGGTCGATCCTGTCGATGCCACGGGTGCCGATGCGGGCCCTTGTTGCCGGTTGCGACGCGCGTCGGAAGAGGCGCGCGATGAGGTCGGCCTCAACGTCGAGCACGTGCGGCGACGAGAGCGACCGGACGTGCTCAGGTACGCCGGTTCCGGTCAGCAGACGGCGGCAGCGATCGACGGCGCGCGCAGTGATGTCCTCGGCCAACTCGACCCGCACCGCTGACTCGGCAAGGAGACAGGTCTGTGCGAGCAGCACCTCGGTCTTCCCGCGGATGTCGGCCTCGTTCCACGCTGACGTTTTCGACCCGAGCATGGAGACGATCAGGCCGGCAGCGGCATCACGATCGATCCATCCCGGCTGTGTGCCCCTCAGTGGGACGGCTCCGGCCGGATCGCGGTACCCGAGCTCGCGCAGTTCGTGGTTCCAGCGCTCGACGAGTTCTCGTCCGTCGCTCGGGACGATCTTGTCTGGACGAGCCTCGGCCCAGGCCCGCCGATCCCATGCCTCTCGGAGTCGCCGTCCTGGCTCCTGGCCGGGATGCTCGCCTCTCCACTCGGCCTCGTACCGGTCGACATTGCGCCGGATCTGCAAGGTCCTGGCACTGAACGCACCGGCGTACGGCGCGAGCTCACGGACCTCGCTCGTCTCGGGGTCGAGGGTGAACCCTCGTGCAGCCAGCGCCGCCCGGAACTCCGGGTCGGTGGCGACGGCAGCGTGGCCGATGCCGTTGATGGCCTCGATCGAGTCCCGGAAGCCGACCGAGTGGATGCCGCGCCAGCCGCCGGCGGCGTACACGCGGGAGTTGATCTGGAGGTGGAGATGGCGGTGCGGGTCACCGGCCCGCGACGTGTAATGCCGGATGACCGCTGCCTCGACCTTCTCGACAGGCACCTGCACCTGACGCCCGCGCGGCCCGACCCGGGTGGTCGCGTGCGACGCGACCCACCCGACGATCTCGCTGGCCGCACGGTCCTGCGACGCGTCTAAGGCGGCCGAGATGTCAGGGTGCAGGGCGGCCGCGAGTGACCAGGTCTTGGGTCCGTTGACGGTGACCTCTACGAACCTCAGAGCGTGCTCGTCCTTGAGCAGCCGACCCTTCTTGGCTCCGGTCTCGATGTCGATCCCAGCGACCCACTGCTCGTACGTGTCGCCGGTCATCGAGCCCGCGCGCTCGACGCCCTCGGGGGTGGCGGTCAAACGCTCGGCAACGCCGCTTCCCTCGCCGAGGTAATAGTCATCGGCCCGTGAACGGTCCCGCTCGACGTAGGCGCGGGCAGCCTTCGCTGCACCGCGATAGAACTTCACCCCGCCGTGCACCCGAACCACCCCGATCAAGCGTCCGTCGACTACCGTCGGTAGTCACATATCCGCAGGTCACAGGCCCTTTTCGCCATCGATTCCTACGATCCTTCGTAGCATGCGTGCCGCTTGAAATGGAGGGGTGAAGAGGCGGCAGGAGGTGGAGATCGAGGGAGATTCTGAGAGCCGTGAAGAGTCAATGGTGATCAATGGTCGGGGAGTTGAAGAGCCAGGGGTCGGAGGGCGTGGCCGGTGGGAAGTCGACAGGGAGTGGTCGTCGTCGTAAGCGAGAATGCCCGCATGGAGACGGTCACGCTGTGGCGCCCGACAGGGCCCAGGCAGTTTGTGCTCGTAGAGGCCTCCGGTTGGCGTGAGGGGCCGCCGCGGCAGCCTGACCAGCCGATCTTCTACCCCGTTCTGAACGAGGACTACGCCATCCGGATCGCCCGCGACTGGAACGTCAAGACGAGCGGCGTGGACTACGTGACGCGGTTCGAGGTCCAGAAGGACTTCCTTGACCACTACGACGTCCAACAGGCCGGCGGCCAGACGATCCTGGAGTACTGGATCCCCGCCGAGGATCTCGACGAGTTCAACCGCCACATCGTTGGCCAGATCGAAGTCGTTCGCGAGTTCCGATGACCGACTTCGACGTGACACCCGAGCAGGCGTCTCACGGCCGGGTCATCCCGGACCGCGACGTGCCGATGGTCGCCGCACAGTGGTTGGTTGCCGGCTACGACTCGCCGCTTCTGCGGGAGCTTGCCTCGCTGACACCCAGGCAGGCTCTCGAAGGGGATGTGCGCCTCGCCGACGTTCTGGCCGAGCTCGGTCATCCGATCAGTCGCGTCGAATCCCCGTACGAACAACTGCCTTGGCGCGGACAGTGGGAGGGGATCTGGTGGGCAGTCGATCGGATGGATCGCACCCATCGGCCCTACGCGTCGGCGCAGTATGTCCTGGAGATCATCGGCGACCACGAGGACCTCTGGGAACCCGGCGGCGGCGATGCCCTGATGGCCATGTTGAAGGCCTGGGACGATCAACCAGATCGGCGTCCATCGATCGATAACCAGATACGGAGTCACCTCCGAGCATTTCAAGAAGACGACGTACCTCCCCTAACGGCGAACGCGCGGCGCGGGGAGGGTATGCCGTGACCCAGCCAAATCGCGCGGAGGTCGAAAGGCTCTGGGCGCAGCACCTTGCTCGATCATTCCCGCCGGACCTGCGGGGAGTCGCGGTCGGCGAGGTCGAAGTTGTGCTGTTCGACGCCGACATCGCGGGATCCGTCTCGTCGTGGCTCTCGTCAGGACGACTCGATCGGGACCGGCAGCGGGTCCTTGCGCAGTGCATGGACGAGGCCCGAAGGTTGGCGACGCTGCTCACGGATTCGACCGATGCCGCCTACTTTGCCGCTCTGCAGGGCCTCGCACGTGCTGTCCTCGACGCGGACGACGTGCTGAGTGAGTTCCCGCCCCCGCGGGCGTACCTCGCGTGCCGTTGGACTCACTCAAATGCCGAAGACCCGGTGCTCATCCTCAGCGAACTGGATGGGGCGCGATACGAGGTCCGCAAGGTGCACGAGTTCACCGACGGGCGGCTGGAGCGTGCCGACCGCATCGCTGGTGCGACCACCTCTCTGAGTTGGGTGGCGACACCCAGCGAGACGGCGATCGACGCCCACGAGGAGTTCGAGGTTCGGCCACTGACTGCCGACGAATTCGAGGACTATTGGCGGCGAGCTGTGCCGGTCGGACTGCCGGTCCTCACCATCGACGGTGCGCAGTTCGATGACTTTGAGGGTTTCGTGGCCCGATTCTCCGGGCTCCTCGATGACTTCGATTGGCGCGGCAGTCTGGACGCCTTCAACGACATTCTCCGGGGTGGCTGCGGTACTCCGGACGGTGGCTTCGAGTTCCTGTGGTTGAACTCCCAGCGCTCCCGGGAGGTACTCGGGTGGCCAGCCACGATCCGCTGGCTCGGGGACACCCTCGCGCGGTGTCATGCCTCGAATGTCCCGAGGCTGACCGCCGAGTTGCAGGCCGCCAGACGAAGGGAAGGGACGACGCTCTTTGACTGGATCGTAGAGATCATCGAACGTCATGGCCCGGGCGGTTCGGAGGCCGAGGACAACGTGGTCCTGCGGCTGCTCTGAAGGCGCGTGTCGCCAGTCGGGCGTAAACTCAGCACATGTCCGTGAGCGAGTCGGAGGCCTACGAGGCGGGGATGTCCCTGCCCGCTGACGCGCGCCGGCGCTTGGCGCTCCGGTTGCTCGAATCGGTGGACCCTGGCGAGGCCTTCGACCAAGCAGCGGAAGAATGGCTGCGCACAGAAGCGGCCGCGGCGTACGACGCCCTAAAGGCTGACCCGTCCCGAGCGATCCCAGCTGAGGATGTTCGGGCTCGCTTCGAGGCCAAGTGGGCCGCCCGTTCATGACGGGCCGGATCAACCTCACTCCCGAAGCCGAACTACAGCTCAACGAGATCGACGACTGGATCGCCAAGACCGCGACCGCCGACATCGCCCGACGCTTCGTCTCGGCCATCCTCGAGCACATCGACGGAATCCTCCTCTTCCCACTGGCCGGCAGAAGTCGCGACGACGTACGCCCGGGCATGCGGACGACGACGTACAAGACGCGGACCCTCGTCGCCTACGAGGTCGACGAGTCGTCCGGTGAGGTCGTGGTCAACGTCCTTGGGGTCTTCCATGGCGGCCAGGACTGGGAGGTCACTCTCAACGAAGGGCAAGACGTTCCGGACGCAGATGGATGAGCCATCTCTGTATGGCGGGTCCGTGGCCGGGCCTCCTGCCAACGGCTTCGTAACGGCCCGGTCCGTGTCCGTCGGCCCAGTGCGCCGGAGCTCGCTACGTCAGAGCATTCATGCGGGCGCGGAGTTCTTGGCTGAGCTTGGCAGGGGTGATCTCTTTCCACGCAGGTGTCTTGATGCGGGTCCCGGCGGGCACTCTATGCGCCTGGACCATCTGCCGCGCGCCGCTTCCGGTCGGGACTGCGCACACCTTGAACGTGGCGGATCCTGGCCGGACGCCTGTGAAGCAGGTGGTGTGGCCGGGGCATGGTGCCTCGCGCGTCCAGGTCCGCGGAAGTCGCGTTCGGGATCCGATCGCGGCGCCGAGGTCCGCCGGTGCCGCGAACCGCTTGGCGGGGTCCGGGTCAACCGCTCGCATGACGATCTGGCGTAGTCCCTGCGGCACGTGCGGTGCTACATCGCCCAGGGGGCGCGGTGTGTATGCGGCCACCATCGCGTAGATCTGCCGTGGGGTCGCTCCGGCGGCCTCGGCCGGCTCGAGGTCGGGGTTAAGGGGGTGACCGGCCAGCAGTTGGTACAGCGTCGCCCCGAGGGAGTAGACGTCGGTCCTGATGGTCGTCGGGTTGGCTCCTGCGACCTCTGGAGCCATCGTCTCGACGCTGCCGGCAGCGTGGCCCTTGCCATCGGCGTTCCGGAGACACGAGAGTCCGAGGTCTCCAACCAGCACGTTGTCGTCGCCGTCGAGGAACAGGTTCGCTGGCTTGATGTCGTTGTGGAGCAGCCCGAGGTCGTGGATGCGGGAGACCCCGACGCATGCCTGTTGAACCCACCGCGCAGCGCGGTCGACCGAGACACCGACGTCGGCGACCAGAGCGTCCGCGCAGCTGCCGTTGTGCATGATCTCGGTAACGATGAACGGCACACCGGCGTCGTCGTCGGCGTTCAAGATGGGGAGTATGAAGTCCCCGCGCAGGCCGGTCAGCACCTCCGCTTCGAACCAGGTGCCTACCGGAGCGGTGCGGTTGGCGTCCATCAGCTTCAGCGCTACCCGCTGCTTCTGCTTCTCGTCCCAGACATCGTAGACGTGACCGTTCTTGCCGCCACCGAGGTAGCCGTCGATTCGGTACCTGTTGTGGATGCGGCGTCCGACCGGGGAGTTCCCAGGCAAGATGTTGACGGTCACACTCCACACGGTAAGGGGCAGCGTCGTGCGAGCTTTGGGTCTTCACGTCGATGTACCAACGCAGATGCGACCTGTAGTCCGGGTCGTTCTCCTGAAGGATCCGTTCGGCTCGGCCGAGGTGCCCGCCCTTGGGGATGTGTCCGTCGAGACCGAGTTCGACCTGACGTTGCCGGACGACGACTGGGCCGAACTGTCCAGCGGCTACTTCCGAGCCGTGTCCGGTCGCGTTTCTACCTTGAGCCCCGACATCGTCATCGTGCGCCGGGCTGACATGCCGGCACGTCCAAGCAACAAGGATGGTCCGCGGCTGCGGCTGGTCGTCGAGGGCGCAGTGACGGCCGCGGCTCGCGAGCATGTCGCGAACACTCATCTAAGGACAGGTGTGGCGTGCGCGCACGCCTACCACCGCTCTAGTAAGCCTGCGCTGGATGCCGCCGCCGCCGGCCTCGTCGAGCGGAGCAACCGCGGTCAGGCGGCGGCCGCTGCGTTGTCCGGCCTGATCGACAAGCGCGTCTAGGTGCGGGTCCCGGGACAGTTGGATGCCGCACGACGGCGGCGCCGGAAAGGTCGGTTAACCCGCGGGTGTGTCGGGCGAGAGCAGCTGGGTGAGCGCGTGGGAGTACCCGTCAGTGACGTCGTCGAGTGTGTCGGCGTCGGCCGAGGCGGTCTTCAAGATCGCGAGCAGGTCGGATGCGACGTCGATGAGCTGGCGGTTGCGTGCGCGTTCGGTGCGGATCTGATCGCGGAGCACGTCGAGCTTGACCTTGAGCTCCTGCGCGGCCGCACGAACCTGGTCGTCGGCCGCTGGGTTCGCCGAGCCGACGGTGCCGAACCGGCCGGCGCCGCCGCCACGGCCCGGCTTCGAACTGGCGTCCGCGGCCGCGCGAGATCTCAGCAGGCGGTCGACGCTGTCCCGGGTGACGCGGCCGGTGCTTGGCGGAAAACGGAGGCGTCCGGGTGGGCGATCGGGACCATCCAGCTCGTCGGAGAGAAGGAGCTGATGGATCCGTTGAGTCGAGACGTTCAGAGCGTCGGCGGCCTCTGCCAGCGTAAGGAGATGAGGCCCTGCCATGAGAACAGTATGTAAGGAAGTGCTTGCGATGTCAGCGCGCCAGAGCAACTCTGTCGGCAAGGGCTTTCATACTGACTTCATGACTCACCAGCTGCTTTGGAGCGTGCTGGACGCGCAGCGCGCGAACGCGACCCTTTCGGGAGGCGACCTGCGTGCTGCTGCCGAACACCTCGCCGACCTGTGCGCGGACCGGCACGTCCTATTGAAGGCCGTCGACAGCGCTGGCGAGCGGATCATCGGCGCTGCGATGACCGTCGCGGAGGTGGATCTCGACGTGTACGACTACACAAGTGGGTTTCCTCAAGGTTCGACCTGCCTCCTGGTCAGCGGGCACGTGGCCGGCCCTGTCGGGCTGGCGGACGCTGCTGCCGCCGCTTCGTCGGCTGGTGCCGCTCAAGTCGAGGCGGCGATTCTCGGCGGGTGGCCCGACCCCGTCGCGGGAGTTGCCCAGATTTGTGGCCTTCGGCAGTCACGGTTCTGTGTCGCGTAACGGGTCGAGCTGAGGGTTCATGCAGCCGACCCCACGGTCAGGCGACCTGTCCCCACCGAAGCGGGTTGACGCGTGGCAAATGCGTGGCAGGAGAGTCGTCAGCGATCGCTCGCGGTCAACGCTCGTCAACGCGTTTGTGCAGGTCAGCCACACAATGCCAACAATGACCGTCGGCAGCCGCTGAGCGTGCCGCGCTTCCCCTGGTACTACTGACTCGGCGCGTTTGCGCAGGTCATCCCTGAAGGGGCGGGGCCGGTCAAGAGTGTTGGCCGGCCCTTCTTCTTGCCCTCGACCCGGCTTCTGAGCGCGCTGATGAGGCGTCGAGGGTCAGGGCTCGGGCGGAGCCCGACCGCGTAGCGGCCGGAGGGCCTTGACGCCGACGCCGTTCGGCGCATGCTGTTCGGGTGTCAAGGGTCAGGTTGGGGGTCTCCTCGGGGAGTGCTTGTGGTGGACGTGGCTCACATCAGGGCCCGGTGGGTGCCGGTGGGGAGCAGGCGTGGTGGCTGCTCGGTCATCCCTTCGCCGCGTGATCGGTCGTGTGGTCGTGACCGGGCGGCATGATGGGGTGCGCCGCGTCCGGTCGGTCGGGGTCAATCAGAACGCGCGACCTCGCCGCGGACCGGAATGTCCGTGGGGGTCATGACCTGCACGACCCGCGACCGACCGGAAATCTTCGGGAGCCGGTCATGCCGACTCCCGGGCTGGGTGCTGCAACGCGCGGACATGGCCGTCGCGCAGCGCGTAGAAGACGTACTCGACCTGTTTCCGGGCAGCCGCGACCGCGCCGATGTTGCCGCCTCGGCGAGCCGCGACGCGGTCGCGCAGGGCACCGACCCGGGTGCGCGCGCCGATGCGTTTGACCGACTCCACCGCGGCCCACCGGACCAGCCGGGAACCCTGCTTGGTGATCCGCCCCCGACGCACGTGCGTGTCGGACTCGTGGTGCTTGGGAGTCAACCCGGCCCAGCACGCCAACTGGGCAGCGTTGCTGAACCTGGTCACGTCGCCGACCTCGGCGACGAACACCGCACCCAGGATCGGCCCGATGCCGGGGATCTGCTGGACCGCGACATAGCCCGGGTCGGCGCGCAGCCGGTCACGAGCCAGGTTGGTGAACAGGTCGACCTCGAGGTCCAGGTCCCCCATGATCCGTCGCAGCGACGCGATCCGGGCCGCATACGGCGCCGGCAGCTGGAGCCGGTCCAGCAACTTGGTGCCCTCGAGGCCGAACAGGTCGCTCATCAGCACCTGGATCCCGCACTTGGCCAGTACCGCGTGGACCTCGGCCTTGCAGTGAGAGCGCAGCGCGACCAACTTGGCCCGGTGCCGCACCAGCTCGCGGAGCTCCCGGGTCGCCGGGGGCGCGATCCATGCCTCCGGGAGGCGACCCATCCGCAGCAGGTCGGCCAGGTCGGCGGCGTCTCGGAAGTCGTTCTTCACCCGGCGGTACTCAAACGCCTTCACGCCCAGCGGGTGGGCCAGGTGCACGTTCGTGCCCGCTTCCCGAAGGGCGTCGACCGCCCAATACCAGCCGTAGGTGGCCTCGAGCACCACCTCGGGATCCTCCCCGGCACGCGCGATCACCCGCTCCAGGCTCTCGACGTCGTTGAGGATCCGGACCGACTCCAGCACTTCCCCGGACTCGGCCGTTCTGACGATCACACTGCGCCGGCGGTGCAGATCGATACCAACGAATTGTTGCCCTGCGTACTCTGACATGAGGGGCCTCCTTCGTCGTTGACGTGAGTACACCCCCAGCATCCGCCGGGGACGCACGAGGAGCGGAGGCCCCGCTCCTTCATCGCATCAGCCGCACAATGCCAACGATGACCACCGACAGCCGCTGAGCGTGCCGCGCTTCCCCTGGTACTACTACTGATGACGCGGACGCCAGCCTGCCCAGGGCGACCGAGTGGGCGATCTCGAAGGTCCTCCCCAGCACGTGGACCGTTCCCAGGCCCTCCGCGAAGACCTTGATCGGCTCGGCGTGCTAGCCGCGGGACCGCCTGCGGTGACCCAGATAGGGAGGCGGGCGCGCACCTTCAGGCTCCCCACCAGCCAGAGGGTGAACAAGAACTTGGAGTGCCTAGGCCGGGCCTGCCCGGACGAGTGCCTCATGGAGGACTACCCGGGTCACGGATCGGCGAGGAAGAACCCGTACGGACTCGGCGTCGCGCCCTCGCTCCGTTGCGGCAGGTAGTGCTCGCCCAACAGTAGAGCGCCGAGCTCCCCACGGGAGCCGACGCCGACCTTGCGGTAGAGCGCCTTGAGATGGTCGTTGACGGTGTGTACCGAGCAGCCCAGGCGCGAGGAGACCTGCTGACTGGTGAGGCCCTTTAGCACCAACTCGCACACCTCGCGCTCGCGCTCGGTCATCCCGTAGGCGCGCATCACCAGCCCGGCGAGAACGACCGGACGCGGGCGTTCGACCACCACCCCCGTCCCTCCGTCGGTCCCGAGCGGCATCGCGTGCAGGGTCACCGGGGCCGAAGGACCGGCCGTGGTGACCGCCACCGCCGCCGACTCCGTGCCGCCACGGCTCTGGGCCGCGACGAGCTGGCGCAGCAGGACTGCGATCCGATCCTGATCCAACTCGGCGAGGTAGGCATCGGCCGCCGAGGTCGTCGCGACGACGACGCCTTCAGGGTCGAGTGTGACCAGGCCCGGAGGCTCTGGGATCGCCGCCGAGTCACACGCTGCCCGGAGGAACGCGCGACGGTACCCGGCGCCGAGGACCTCGCCCACGCTGCGCGCCACGTCGACATCGCGCCTGGTGAACGCGGACTCGCCGAACCGGTACGCCGTGAGCACGCCCCAAGGCGTCCCCGAGGCACGCAGCACGACCCGGAGCTCGTCGAACGCGCCCACCGGGACCATCGTCTCGTCGTAGCGGCGCACCCGTCCGGCCGGATCCCCCACGCTCAGTCGCAGTGCGGCGGCGGGGATGCCGCGGCGGATCATCTCCGGGTAGGTGTTCACGTCATCGGACCCGAACTCCAGCCGGAACAGGTGAAGCTCTCGCTCCGGGTCGAGGGTGTCCCCGCCCGGGGGTGGCCGCTCCCACACGGCCGTGCAGTGAGTGAACAACAGCGTGGCAGGATCGATCGAACCCCAAACGGCTACGTCGTACCCGACCGCGGCGCGCAGCAACGGGTCCGCCCGCCGAACGAGCTCCTCGTGCGTAGGCCCCGCGCCAACCACCTCGGCAACACGGTCGGCCAGGCGCGCGGCCGTTGCAGACTCCGCGCCGAACCCCGGGCCCGTCATCGAACGAGGCTACCGCCAAGAACTGGGGATGGGGAAGGCGTCTACGGACTCCTAGCCTCGTGCCCATAGGCCGGGTGGTCAGGCCCGAGACCGAGACCCGGATCGGAGACACCTCCATGAGCATCGAGTTCACGACCGCCGCGCCCTACGACCTCAGGCCCGGAGCAGCCCTTGAGGAGCAGGAGGCCCTCGGCGTCCGGATGCGCTGGCTCGCCCGCGCCCGGGAGACCGCGGGGGCACTCACCCTCATCGAGTACGAGGCGCCACCGAGGTTCGCGGGTCCCGGGCTGCACCGCCACGAGGGGCAGGACGAGTTCTTTCTGGTGCTCGGCGGCACGCTCGAGCTCCAGGTCGGCGACCAGCGGCACTCGCTCGACGAGGGCGGCTTCGCCTGGGGGCCGCGAGCGGTCCCGCACACGTTCGCCAACCACGCCGAGACACCGGCACGATTCCTCTTCGGACTCTCCCCGGCGGGCCTCGAGGAGATGTTCCGCGAGCTGATGGGGTACGTCGCCGAGACGGGGCCGGCGATGGACCCCAACGAGCTCAACGCGATCAACGAGCGTCACGGAGTCGCCGTGGTCGGCCCACCTTTGCCGATGCCCTGAGCGTCGAGATGGGCGCGCGGAAGGTGGCGGTCGTACCGTCGTTCCGGCAGGGCTACTCCTCGTCCTGCTCCCCTCAGCCCAACGCGGAGCAGACGTCCGGGCGAGACCCCGGCCAGCAGCTTGACGCAAGGCGCCAAACGGTCCGGCCGAAACTCGCACCGTCCAGCAACGGCCAACGACCACCCTTCTGCGTGGGCTCAGGTCAGACCCACTTCTCAAGGAGGTTCCAGCGGTGACAAGGAACAGCCAGAACCTCGTCGAAGACTTCCCCTGGTACTACTGATCGGGTGCGTTTGCACAGGTCAGAGGCCCAATGGCCCCCGGCCATCGGCGGCGCCCGGTCCACTCGGGCAGGTGCTGGCGAGCGGGAGGTCCCTGGCGGTCATACCCACCTCCTCGACGCTGCCACGGTGACCACGTCACCGTCGAGGGCGGAGAACCATCGGGCGGCCGTTGCGTGACGCGGGGGTTCGGGCGTGGCGGTGCCTATGCGCCGACCCGGCGGACTTTGAGCAACGATTGCTCACCCCCGTGTGCATCGGGGACTCTTGACTGTCGGGCATGGCGACCTACTCCGGGGAGCGAGGCGCGATCTCGCTCGGCGCCGCCGCACTGCTGCTGCCGGCGATCCTGGTCGGCGGGGTAGGCGGCTACGCACTGCAGCACACGCTGTCCGGCGGCGACAGCTCGACCTCCGGCTCCGTCCACGGCGAGGCCGCCGTCTATCCCTGTCCCGGCGCGGGCGTGGTGAACCAGGTGCACGACGGCGACCGGGTCTTCGTCATCGGCGTGAACGACCAGGACGGGGACTGGCTGCTGATCCGCAACCCCGAGCAGACCAGCGAGCACTGGTGGATCCAGCAGCGCTACGTGCGACCCGACTCCTCCGTGGCCGATCTGCCGAAGGTCGGCTGTGACGACACCGTGACCGAGGCGGCCGGCCCGCTCGGCGCGACCGCCACGCCGAAGCCCTCGGCCAAGCCGTCGATCACGCCCACGGACTCGGCCAGCACGACCACCACCCCGACAGCCTCGGCGACCGCAGGGGCGACGACCTCCGCCTCGCAGGAGCCGGGCGGATCCACGAGCACCCACACCAGCCATCCCGCACCGCATCCCACGAAGTCCACCCACACGCCGAAGCCGAGCCACCATCCGACGACGGCCGCCCCGACGACGACCCCCACCCCGGCGCCGAACGTGACCGGCCTCTCGGCCTCCGACACGAACATCTGGGAGAGGTGGAACGACAGCTCGCACTACTCCTGCGGGAAGCCCTCGACGAGCTCGATCTCCGCCACCGCGACCAACACCACCAGCGCCACGATGAGCTGGAGGGGCGCCGCCTCGGGCTCGACGTCGATGACGCGCCAGGGCGACACCTGGGGCGCGGTCCTCGGGCCGTTCGACCAGACGACGGTGAGCAGCAACAAGTCGCTCACGGTCACGGTCACCGCGAAGGGACCCGGCGGCACCGATCATCGCAGCACGTCCGTCACCCTCCACGACTGCTACTTCGGGTGAGGACGCGATGACCGACAAGCGCCTGCAGTCCCTCGCCCACGCCCTCACCGCCGACCCGCCGCGGCCGGTCGACCGCGGCGAGCTCGCGAGCGTCGACCGCGAGGAGCTGGCCGAGGCACTGCGCCGCGCCGTCGCCGACCTGCCCCCGGCCGAGCAGCGCGCCCGGCTCGCCCGGGCCTTCGCCGTACTCGCCCAACCGGAGACGCAGCCGGAGGCCCAACCCGAGGCCCGACCCGAGAGCCGGCCATCCGCCGTACCGGTCCGCAGCAGCACCGGAGGGTCCTCCCTGATGCGCATGTCGACCCTCGCCCGCGCCGGTGTCGTCTCCGGTGTCCTTGTGGTCTCCCTGGTGGCGGGCGTCCTCGCCGGCCAACTGACCAGCGGCGGCGGGTCCGAGACCGCCCGGGCCGCCAGTGACCCGGTGCCGGTACTCGCCCCGGTCGCCAGCGGCGCAGCCCCCTCCGCCGGTTACCTCGCCGGGCTGCTGCCACCCGACCCCGAGGTCGAGGCCGCAGCGGTCGCGCGTGCCAAGGCCGAGCACGGCGACCGGACCAGCATCGCAGCGTCCGGGGACGCGACGGGCGCTGACGGCGGGTCCACCGCCGCCGGGGACTCCGGCGGCTCCGCCAACTCCGGGGGCTCCGGCGACTCCCCGGGGATCGCGGGGTACGCCGACGGGTCCGGCTACTTCGGCGGGGACTCGGCGACCGGTACCCCGACGACGGCGGGCCGCCCCACCGCCGGGACGTCCGAGGGCTCCGGGAGCGACGGCGCCGGCGACTCCGGCGACGGCAGCAGCACCGCGGGCACCGGCGGCGCCGGGGACGACCCGGGCCTGATCGACCTGTGCGCCGGAGAGGACCCGCCGGCCGGCTGCGAGGGCGTCGGCGGCACCGTGGAGGCCGCGATCGAGCGGGCCTTCCAGTTCAACTACGACCCGCAGGCGGTCACCTACTGGCCGACCTGCGCGGGACGACGCCGCCTCGAGGACGGCGAGTTCCTCTTCGAGCTCTTGACCACGAACCTGGGCCGGTTCACCATCCGCTACCGGGTGGCCGGCTCCAGCGGGCCCTACACCGAGGTCACCGGGGAGTCACCCGACATCTGGCGCAGCGCGCTCGACGACGGCAGTGCCACGCAGGTCACCACCTGCATCCCGGCCCGGCGCCCGGACAGCGGCCCGGTGCGCCTCGACGTCGACATCACCGGCGCGGGCATCGAGGGATCCGGCACCGACCACTTCGCCGGCGTCATCGACCTGGCCGAAGCCGCCCCGGTCGCCCACCGCCGCGAGGACCGGCCGCAGGTGCGCGTCGAGGCGATCACCTCCTCGACCCTGCAGGCCACGGTGCCGGTCGGCCGCGGCGAGAGCGCCAGCGTCAGCCTGGTCAAGCGCACCCTCGTCGACCTCGACCCCTGCGTGCACCCGAACCCCCGCACCACCGTCGACGCGACGCCGTACCGCCCGGCGTCGGTGACTCCCGCCGACGGACCGAGCATCACCTTGGACTGGACCGCCCAGCGCTACCGGGCCTCGGCCACCGAGGCCGGGGCGTACGCGGTGTGCGTGTCCTGGTACGACGACGGCGACCCGCCGCGCCTCGTGGAGCGGGCGACCGTGCCCGTGGACATCACCGGGCTCTCCGGTGCCGAGGTGCTGCTGGGCGGCTACGGGCCGGCGGTGGGCTCCTCCGGGCAGCCCGACCGGGTCACCGTCACCGCCCGGACCGGCGGCGGCGGCGAGTGCGGCACGCGCGGGTTCGGACCCGAGGACTACGTGGCGTCCGACGAGTCACTGCGCTCGGACGTCCTGTGCGGATTCGACGGTGCCCCGGGCTACCTCGGGGTGCAGGTCGACGCCCGGTTCGGGGACCAGACTCTCACCAGCCGCGCGCTGCTCCCCGTCCCGGAGTCCTGCGATCGGGACTCGAACCCCCACTGCACGACGTGGTACCAGCCCCGCGTCACCGGAACCGGGCGCGCCGTGGTCGGCGGGGTGGCGATCGGGATCCGGCTCGACGGGGGCGGCCCGGGGAGCATGCGTATCGGCGAGGAGCGGCCCGAGCTGACCGGGGACCACACCGTCGGGCCACGGGTGCGCTGGCGCCAGGTCTCCGCGACCCCCGACCCGGACGCCCCGGCCCGGCGCGCTCTGGTCAGCTGGGCGAGCACCGAGCCGGCCCGCGTGCTGGTCACCGCGACCGCGCAGCACGACCGCGATCAGTGCCCGCAGCGACGCAGCGAGCGCAGCACGCTGAGCGACCACGGCCGGCTGCGGATCGACGGCCTGTGCCCCGGCATCGGCTACTACGTGAGCCTCGACCTGATCGACGAGGCGGGTCACCGGCGCATCTACGACGTCTGGAACCCCCTCGAGGGGCTCTCCGGGGTCGACATCGTGCGCCGCTCGGCGACCGTGGAGATGCAGCCGCTGCCGACCACCTACGACTACCGGCTCACCTTCCGGCTCACGCAGGACGGTCGGCCGTTCGGCACCAGCCTGGTGCCGCTGGAGCTCAACCTGGCATTTCCCGACGACCGGACCCACGACCAGCGGGTGTACCAGTTCTCGCAGTTCTACGACGGCCGAGCGCGCCTGGAGCTGGACTGCTCGGGCCCCGGCCACTACAGCCGATCGGGTTCCGGGGTCCCCCTCGACCTCACCGGGGGCCAGTTCGACCTCGCCGAGTCCCGCTTCCTCTTCGAGAGCTACTACCCGGTCCGGCACGGCGTCCTCGACACCGGCCCGCCCCGCCGGTGCCCGTCGCTGGCCAACCAGGTCAACCAGACCTACAGCGACCCGAGCAAGGCCTGCGGGTTCACCGTCAGCCTCGGCCCCGTGGGCGCCTCGAACAGCGTCGAGAACCTGCTCTCCGGCGGGACCGCGCAGTTCATCGGCACCAGCCGGTGCCGCTCGAACGACTCCCTGGTCCTCACCGCGAACCTGACCGTGCAGCTGCGGGAGACCCGCACCCTGCGCGGGCACACCTAGCTTCGCTAGGGGTCCCGAACCCCTGGGCGCGAGTCGCCCTCGCCACCCGCCCCGAGCGCCCCGGCCAGATCGGCGCGCCGGGAGATGCCCAACTTCGCGAAGACCCGCTGGAGGTGGTTGTCCACCGTACGCCGGGAGAGCACCAGCTGGTCGGCGACCTCCTTCGAGGACAGGCCATCGGCCGCTAGGAGCGCCACCTCCTGCTCGCGCTGGGTCAGCGGCGCCGCGCTCAGGGGCACCGTCGTGGACGGCGTACGCGCGCCCTCGCACCGGGAGGCGCACTCGACCGACGCCCGCGCCGAGCGCACCGCGGCGCGCTCGTCGCCCGCGCGGCGATGGAGCCGCACCGCCTCCCCTGCCGCCTCGGCGGCCAGCAGGTCCGCACCGACTTCGCCGAAGCGCCCGGCCACGACGTCCAGGCCGGCGCCGTCCCCCGACGCCAACGCCCGGACGTGGTCTACCCGCAGCACCTGCAGCGGCCCGTCGACGGCAGCGCTGAGCGCCTCGAGGCGGTCGAGGACCTCGGCGGCTCCGCCGACCCGGGCCACGGCGTGCAGCAGCTGCGCCGCGGTGAGGCGCTCCCCGCGGGCGAGGGAATCCTCGGCCCCCTCGCTCATCAGCTGGCGTGCGGCACGCACGTCACCCGACGCGACCAATAGCCGGCCGCGCGCCTCGTGCACCTTCCCCTCGGTGAGGCGGACCGGGGTGCGCGCGGCGAGCTCGTCGACCGCATCCAGCAGCTCGCGGGCGGCGTTGGTGTCCCCGGCCAGCACGGCCGCGTGGGCCGCGCCGGCGAGCGCCCACCGCTGCGGGCCGGGATACCCGGTGTCGCGGAACATCGGTGCCGCCTCGAGAAACCGTCGGCGCGCGGTGACCACGCGTCCCCTGGCCAGCGCGACCATCCCGGCGAGCAACAGCACGTACCCGAGCCCGTAACCCGGCCCGGCGTCCGCCGCGACCTCGACGGCGAGCTCGGCGTACCCCTCCGCCTCGAGCAGCGCACCCGACTCCAGCCGGGCCAGGATCGCGGTGAGGTGATGCACCTCGGGCTCGGTCTGGAACAGGTCGTCGACCCAGGCCCGCTCGTGGACCGGCAGCGCGCGCTCGGCCAGTGCCGCGGCCCGCTGGGTGCTACCGGCATGGACCAGGCCGATCCCGGCGGCGTAGGCCGCCTTGACGAAGGGTCGGTCCGGCGTGCCGGCGGCGAGGAGCGGCTCGGCGAGTTCCAGCGCCTCCCGCACCCGACCGGACTGGAGCTCGAGCATCGCCCGGTGCGCGACGAGCTCCTCGCGCCAGGTGGCGTCGGCGGTCTCCGCCTCGGCCGCCCGGACGCACTCGAGCGAGGCCGCGGCGTCACCCAGCCCACGGAAGAGGTTCTCGCTGCGCGCCAGGCAGAGCAGGACCCGCATCCGGTCCGCCTCGGTGCCGTCGGCGGTCGAGCCCGCGGCGGGAACCTCGGCGGCGGCCAGCACGGCTTCGGCCTCCTCGGACCGACCCAGCCTGCTCAGCCCCAGGCCGAGGAGGTGACGGGCCTCCGGAGACGCGGTCCGATCGAGAGCGGCCCGGGTGAGGCGGACCATGGTGGCATGGTCGTTGGCCCGGTATGCCGCCCGGGCGCCGCGCAGCATCAGGTCGACGTCGCGTCGGTCGCCGGCCTCGAGTCGCCACTGCGCGACCAGGAGGTCGGTGGCCTCCGCGCGCGGGGAGTCCCCTTCGACGGCGTCGGCGAGCCGGCCGAGCAGCTCGCGTCGGCGCAGCTCGCCGATGCTGCGCATCGCCACCTCGCCGTACAGCGGGTGGGCGAGGACCACCTCGTCCCGTCCCGCGGGTACGGTCACCAGGTGCTGCTCCTCCAGCGCCTGCAGGCGCTCGCGGCCGGCCAGCGAGGTGGCGGTCCGGATCGGGAGGGTGCCGGCGATCCCCACCGTCGCGACTGCCTCCCGCTCGGCCGCGGAGCAGCCGGCGAGGCGCAGCTCGATCAGGTCGGCGAGCCGGTCGGACAGGGCGACCTCACCCTCCAGGCTCCACATCCCGTCCCGCTGCACCAGCACGCCCGTGCGCCGGGTGGCGTCGAGCAGCTCGCGGACCGCCATCGGGAGCCCGTGGCTGAGCAGGCTGAGCCGGCGCAGGGTCGCGACGGCGACGGGACCGTCGAGGATCTGCTGGAGCAGGTCCTCGATGGAGGCCTCGGACAGCGGCATGAGGTCGACGCGGTGGGCGCCGGCGTCCTTCCACAGCGCGGTGACCGCGTCCGGCGCGTCCTCGCCCGACCGCACCGTGGCGACCACGAAGACGTCGTCCTCGCCTGCTAGCTGAAGCAGTAGGGTCGCTGACGCGTCGTCAAGGTGGTGGGCATCGTCGACCAGGAGCACCAGCGGGGCGGCACCGGCCAGCCCCAGGAGCCGGGCCCGGGCCGAACGCAGGGCGCCGACCGTCCCTCGGCGGTCCCTCGTCGCCCCGGAGCCCGGCTCCTCGCCCAGCACGGGCTCGAGCGCGCCCAACGGGATGCTCGCCGCGGCCCGGGTGGCCGTGACCTCGGCGGTGGCGAAGCCCGAGGCGGCCGCGACCCTCAGGGCGTGTCGGGCGAGCCGGGTCTTGCCGACGCCCCCCGGCCCGACGAGCACGACGCCGCCGCACTGCGGATCGGCCAGCGCTGCCGCTATCCGCGCGAGTTCTGCGCCACGACCGACCAGCGGGACCTCCCGTGAGGGACCCGGGATGGACACTTCCGGCGGCGACTCGCCCACCATGCCCAGCATAGTGCTGCGGCCGGGTGCGGAGGTGCCGACGCGGCGCTCGATGATGATGTTCGAGTCCGACCGGTGTGCTATCCCACGCCAGTTGCCCGGTGCGACGGCGTGGGTGGGCACCCAGGGGGCTCAAGCGCTCCAGCAGTCGGCTACCGCTACGAGGATCTGGCCGACGACGCCACCAACCAGACGCCCAGCCGAGCTGGTCGAGCCGCAGGTCGAGGCGCGACTGCAGATGAACCCGGCTGCCATCGACATTCTTCGACCGCCGAACCCGCCCTACCGTGAGCTGGCAAGCACGGTCGCCGTGCCAACGCTCCTCGTCGTCGGCGACAAGACCATCGTCACCTTCGACATGGCGGCAGAGGAGCAGCGGATCGGAGGCAAGCGACCGCTGAAGGTGAGTTCCTTCACCAGCCGAGCAAATGGGGTCGGGACACGGACCATGTCCCGCAGTCGGCCCGTCGCGGGACTCGCCACCGGTCTGGCCTTACGGGAACGCTCGACCAGCTGTGAGACGCCTGGCCTGCCCGCGTCCTGTCGGAGGTCCGCCTGTGGCACGCTCCGCGTGCCGATCCGGCGCCGGCACGGGGCAGTGGCCAACGGCTGGGGCCGGATTCGCCTTCCATCGGGCGCCGAGCCCCAGGTGCCTTCCTGTGGAGCCTCATGCTCATCTCGCGGTCTCCGTCTGGCGGGTGAAACCGGGGCCTGACCAGGCGGCAGCAGCCGTGGGCGTCGGGGAAGCGGCGAGCGCGGCGCCGGCGAGGCCTATCGCGAAGGTGGCAGCGCCCATCCAGCGTTCCAGCGGGTGTGGGACGTCAGGTTGGCAACGGTGTTGAGTGCCATGAACCCAGCGATCGCGCCAGTGGTCGTGCGCAGACCGCGGGTGCTGAGCCGACGTACGCGGACGATGCCGGCCCGTGCGTAGGCGACGTGGGGATGTGGATCCCACTGTGAGCATTGTGATTCTCATGCTGACTCCAGACCTCTTCAGTGGTTGACGAGCTGTCAGGAGCGCGCGGCGGGTCCGCCACGCATAGGTGGCGGACCGGCCGTGGTCGCAGGTGTGTGCCCGGGTCCTCAGCGTCGGCGCAGTGCGAGTCCGAGCCAGGTGAACCAGACGATGAGTCCGATCCCGAAGATGGACGCCGCGGCCTCGGACGCGATCGGGATGACGGTGGCCAACCCGGCGGCGGCGAGGCCGAGTGCGAGCCCGCCCAACCCGGCCGAGAGGGCGCGGGTCCGTAGCGCGGCGAGTCCGACCACGGCCACCCAGAGGGCGCCGGCGACCTCGATGCCACCGCCGAGTGCGTCTTGGACCACGCTGGTCGAGACCCACGTGTTCACAGCGAGGTCTTGGTCCTGGGCGTGGAGGGTCACCGCGGCCTGCTGGCCGACGAGGGCGATGCTCCCGCTGGCGACGAGCAGTCCCGACCAGATCAGCCCGAGTGCGGTGGAGAACCGGCCAAGCGCGGGAGCCGCGGCCAGTCGCTGGCCGACTCCGAGCGAGACCAAGGCCATCGCGACTCCACCGAGGAGGTAGAGGACCAGGTACCAGCCGGCCAGCACGGCATGGTGGTCCAGGAGGAAGCCGAGCGAGCCCGCGGGGTCCTCCACCGGCCCGGTGAATCCGCGAGGGACGAGGTAGGCGGCCATGACGAGGAAGCCCACGACGTAGGTGCCGGCAACGACCTGAGCGGCCGTGCCGCCGGCGCGGATCAGAGCAGGCGACGTTCGGGGCGAGGAGGGGGGAGGAGGGACCGGAGCTTGTCCGGCCGTGGTGGCGGTGTCGAGTGCGGTGGTAGCGATGTGTCGTCTCATGCATCGATCCTCTGGGAACTGGACCGCCGCCACATCGGAGTCAGGGCCGAAGCCGTCTCGTCCCTGGGGCCGGACCGAGCCAACCGAAAGTTCCATCCGGTCACCGGCGTCGGCGGCCTAGGATGAGGCGATGGGCGGAGGTGCGCTGCGCGCGCTCTGGGACGAACCGCGGGTGATCGCTCCCGCGGGATCAGCGTGGTGGGACCGTGCCCTGGTCGCCGGGTTGGTCCCGGTCACGGCGCTCGAGGCCGGGCTTCGCGAGGACATGGTGTGGCCGCTCTGGCACGCGGGGTGGTCGCTGGTGTGTGTCGCCACGCTGCTGTGGCGACCTCGCCACCCGCTCGCGATGCTCATCGTGGCCTTCGCCGCCCAGACGGTCGCCGGAGTCGTCCCCGCGCTCGCCGGGGAGCCGAACAGGGTGCTCGATGTCACCGCCGTCGTCCTGCTGGTGGCTTACTCGTTGGGCCGCTGGGCCAGCGGGCGCGCGGTGGTCGTGGGTAGCTGCTACCTGCTGGTGGTCCACCTGGCGCGTGAGCCTCTCTACGGCTCCAGTGGTTCCTCGATGGCGCTCGGTGTGGGGGCGCTGATGCTGCCGGTGGCCATCGGCGCTTCGGCGCGGTTCTGGGCTCGGTCCCAGGTGCGCGCACGCGAGGAGATCAGGGCACGCGAGCGTGAACGGCTGGCCCGCGACCTTCACGACACCGTCGCCCACCATGTCTCCGGCATCCTGATGCACGCTCGGGCTGCCAAGGTCCGAGCCCGCACCGACCCCGGCGCCGCCGCCGAGGCGATCGACGGGGTGGAGGACGCCGCCGCGCGGACCCTGGACGACATGCGGGCGATGGTGGCACTGCTGCGCCAGGACGAGCAGGCCGGCGACGACCGGAGTCCGACCTATGGCATCGCGGACATCCCGCGGCTCGCACGTGAGCACGGCCCCGGCCCTCAGGTCGTCGTCCGGACCTCCGGCGACCTTGACCGACTGCCGGCGCCCGTGGGGTCGGCCCTGTTCCGAGCGGCGCAGGAGGCGGTGACGAACGCCGGCCGTCACGCCCAGGACCCCTCGGTGGTCTCCGTCGACCTTCGCGGCGACGAGAGCACGGTGAGGCTGCGGGTCCATGACGACGGGAGACCGGCGACCTCGGGGCGCGGGCGACGCGCGAGCCCGTCCTACGGTCTGGTCGGCATGCGGGAACGTCTGTCGTTGCTGGGCGGCGCCGTCAGCGCGGGCCCCGATCGCGAGGGCGGCTGGACTGTCGAGGTAACGGTCCCGCTCGCCACGGTCGACACCGAGGCCGGCTCATGACGGTGCCGGTGCGGGTGCTGATCGCAGACGACCAGGACATGGTTCGCGTGGGCCTTGCCACGATCCTCGATGCCGAGCCCTCGATCGACGTCGTCGGGCAGGCTCGCGATGGGCTCGAGGCCGTCCAGCAAGTCCGGTCGCTGCGTCCTGATGTCTGCCTCTTCGACGTCCGGATGCCCAACCTCGACGGGATCGAGGCCACCCGACAGGTCGCCGGGCCCCACGTCGAGGACCCGGTTCCCGTCATCGTGATCACTACCTTCGACCAGGACGAGTACGTATACGACGCGCTGCGGGCCGGCGCCCGCGGCTTCCTACTCAAGGACGCCGACCCCGACCTCCTGGCCCGCGCCGTTCGATCTGCCGCGACGGGCGAGGCCCTGATCGCGCCAGCCGTCACGGCTCGGCTCCTGGCGACCTTCGCCTCGTCCCGCGGCGAGGCAGTGACGGAGCCTGTCGAGCCGTTGACCCCTCGGGAGGAGGCTGTCCTCGATCTGGTCGCGGCCGGCCGGACGAACACCGAGATCGCCGAGGAGCTCTACCTCTCGCTCAGCACCGTCAAGACCCACATCAGCGCACTCATGACCAAGCTCTCGGCACGCAACCGCGTCGAGATCGTGATCTGGGCCTACGAGAGCGGCCGGGTCGACGCTCGAGGGCACCCCTGAGCCACCCCAACTAGTTGTGCGTCAGGGTGTCGCCACGCGGCCATGACACGAGCGACCCTCGCGCGCGACCACCCCACCTGCCGCTTCCCGGGTGACCAACCTCGCTGGGCACCGGTTTCTCGACCACACATGGTCTGACGCCTCGGATCCCCATTTGACGATCCGCTTGCGGACTCGGGTCCACAACTCTGGGCTGCACGTCATTCCACGGCGTCACGGCGGTAGTGCCAGTATCGAGGAGTGGCGACCGACGATCCGTCGTACTCTGACGAGCCGAGCGATCCCCAGTCCTACACGGCCAGGAACGACCGGCTCTACACCCGCTTCGCCGGGCTCTATGACGTGGCGGTCAAGGTCCTCCCGGTCTGGCGTCGATGGCTGGGGCAGGCACTTCCCCTCATCCGGGGTCCCAGGGTCCTGGAGGTCTCCTTCGGCACCGGTTGGCTGCTCACGCAGTACGCCGGCCACTTCCGGACCGATGGCATCGACCTCAATCCCGCGCTCACAGAGACCGCTCGCCGCAACCTGGCGAAGACCGGGGTCCGCGCCGAGTTGCAGTGCGGGAGCGTCGAGGCCCTGCCCTACCCGAACGGCACCTTCGACACGGTCGTCAACACCATGGCATTCACGGGGTACCCGGACGGCCCAGCCGCTGCCGCCGAGCTTGCCCGTGTAGTGAAACCCGGGGGACGACTGGTGCTGATCGACATCAACTTCCCCCAGGACGGCAACCGGCGGGGGACCGCGCTCGTCGAGCGTCTTTGGAAGCCGTTCGGCGATCTCATCCGTGATGTCGCGAGACTTCTGACCGATGCGGGCCTGGAGGTCGAGGACGACGAGATTGGCGGGTGGGGCAGCGTCCACCTCTATCTCGCAGTCAAGCCAGGGCATGGCACCAGCCCGTTGTGATCCAGCCTCAGGCCGCCGCCGGCCCGGCGACGAGCACCGACGATGTGATCGCCCAACTGGTCACCGATCGGTGCGTGTGAAGCCGCCAGCCGGGCGGGAGCAGGGCCTTGGTGTCCACCGGCCGACAGCCTCCGGTGAGGCGCGGGTGGAGCCGCCACACCGCCGACCAGCCGGTGGACACCAGCCGCGCCAGCCCTCCGGCGCCGCCAGTGAGACTCACCGTCGTGACCAGGCCCTCCTGGCGCAGTACCCTGGCGGCTTCGGCGAAGAACGCGGTGGTCGCGGCGGGAGAGAGCAGGTCCAGGACGTAGGTGGCAACCACACGATCGGCCGAGGCGTCGGGCACCGGCCACGGGTCGTGACCGTTGATGCCTACGACCGAGACCCGTTCGCCCCAGCCACGCAGCCGATCACGCGTGAGGCCGACCATCGTCGGGCTCACGTCGAGGGCGACGTAGCGCGCCTCGTCGCGCAGCTGGTCGGCGAGGAGACGCTCCGCGAGCGCGCCGGTGCCGCAGCCCACCTCCACGACGTTGGTCGCTCGGTCGAAGTGCCCGGCCTGCACCATGGCGTCAACGGCGGTTCGCTCGTAGAAGCCTTGTGTGTCCTGCCACCGGCCGATGCGGTCGTAGACCGACGCCGCCTGTTCGGGTGTCAGGTACCGGCTTGCGATGGCCACGGAGCAAATCTACGGCAGATCGGCGCGGACAGCGTCGCTGCGTTCGCTGACGCAGGGAGGCGCTCCCAGGACTCTCAAGCGGCACGCTCTGCCTGCCGATCGTCACGCAGAGCGTGACCAGTACGGGATACGCGCCTGGGACGACGCGCCCTTACGGGCTCTCAGCTCGGCGACGGCGGTTCGCCGCGAGACCACGGTCAACCCACGAGCGCAAGGCGCGTTCGTGGCCCAGGGCCTCGTGGCCGACGTGGACCCAGGAGCCGGAGACCGCGTCGCGCATGGTCATCGGCTCGACGTGATCGAGCTCGACCAGCTCGGGAAGCGCATCGCGCCCGACCTTGACCAGCAGTCCACCCTGGCCGCTCACGCAGCAGGCCATCCGGCCCTCCACCATGAAGGCCAAGCCGCCGAACATCTTCTTCTCCGCGTCGACCCGTCCACCGAGAAGGTCGCGGACCCGCTCTGCCAGGTGCTCGTCGTACGCCATGCATAGATTCTGAAGGGTGTCGTCGGCAAGCCGTCGGACCGTCGGGGAACGGCGGCGGTGCGGCAAAGGGTCCAGCGCCGTTCGGGCACTCGCCGACCCGGCAACCCGCGGCGGCCTTCACCAGCTGCGGATCCTCACGCGGCCGGGAGGTCGCTGCCTCCTGACGTGCGCAAGCACGTCGCGCGACGCCATCACGGCGGATCCGTCGTGCGGGATCCCCGCTGAGGAAGTGCGCGAGTGATCGACCATCGAGGCGATCCGTGTCTTTCCGGCGGGCTGAGCGTGCCGCGCACTCCCTGGTGCTACTGACCCGGCGCCCCAACTTTGGTGCGCAGGGACGATCAGTTCCCGAGCGTTGGCTCCGGGGGCACGCTCGGCTGGCACCCCCCGGCTGTGAACTGATCGTCGTTGGAGGCAGCGAAGGGTCTCTCGGGGACGGGAGTGCGGTTCGACCTCGAGAACCCGCGGTACCGCTAGCCTGCGCACGTGTTGGTCGTCGTGCTGACCGGTGCCGGGATCTCGGCAGAGAGCGGGCTGCCGACGTTCCGCGACTCCGAGGGCCTGTGGGAGGGCCACGACCCCATGCAGGTCGCGACCCCGGAGGCGTTCGCGGCGGACCCCGACCTGGTCCACCGGTTCTACGACGAGCGTCGTGCCGCCCTCGCCCGGGTCGGGCCCAACCCCGCGCACCTGGCGCTGGCCCGCCTCGAGGAGCACCTCGGGGAGGACCTCTACCTGGTGACCCAGAACGTCGACGACCTCCACGAGCGGGCGGGGTCGAGCCGGGTGCACCACATGCACGGGCGGCTGCGGTCGGCGTGGTGCACCTCCTGCCACCGGCACCACGACTGGACCGGCTCCCTCGGCGACCGTCCGCCGTGCCCCACCTGTCACCGGCCGACCCTGCGTCCCGACGTGGTCTGGTTCGGCGAGATGCCCCACGGGATGGACGAGGTGCAGCAGGCGCTCTACGACTGTGACCTGTTCGTGGCCATCGGCACCTCCGGACTGGTCTATCCTGCGGCTGCGTTCGTCCACTACGCGATCGGGAGCGGCGCGGACACGCTCGAGCTCAACCTGGTCCCCGACACCGTGAGCGACTTCGCCCAGGTGCGCCGGGGTCCGGCTACCGAGACCGTGCCCGCGTGGGTGGAGGAGATGACCAGATGAGGACCAGACGGATCCGGGCCGGGTTGCCGCCGGTCCTGCTCATCGCTGCCACGGTGCTGGTCGCCGGCTGCGGCGTGGAGGCCAGCGTCGGCAAGTCGCCGAAGGAGCTGGACGGTGCCACCCTGGCCACCCGTGCGAACACCCAGCTGGAGAAGCAGAACCCGAAGATGGCCCACGGCGAGCTGACCTGTCCGGACGTGAAGTACGAGGTCGGCGCCACCTCGCGGTGCGTGCGCACCGTGGTGCTCGAGGATGGTCGACTGGTCCGCATCGGCGCCACCGTCACCATCGACAAGGTCACCTCGGGCGGGCACTTCAAGGTGCAGGTGGCTGACAAGGCCGACGAGTTCGGGGTCACCGGGAAGGCGATCCTCGCCGACCTGAGCAAGCAGTACGCCGCGAAGTACGGCGGCAAGGCACCCAGCGGCAGCTGCCCGCCCTACCTCGCCGGCAAGGTCGGCACCACGATGACCTGCACCCTGGACACCGCCGACGGCAAGCTCGGCATCGAGGTGAAGGTCACCAAGGTCGACCCGAAGAACTACTCCACGATCTACAGCTTCCAGGCGGTCGGCTGATGCTCCCCGCCGCGTCGGAGCCCGCGTGAGCCCAGCCTGCCCTTCGTTGCGGCGGGGCCGGCGAGTCGTGACGATGGACCCATGGCTTCCCCCACCACCGACCCCTCGAGCGAGGGCTTCCCGGAGATGAGCCAGCACGCCGACGAGCCGCACAGCGACTCGGTCAGTGGCCGGCTCAACGCCCTGCGCGCCGCCGTGCTCGGCGCCAACGACGGCATCGTGTCCGTGGCCGGACTGATGATGGCCTTCGCCGGCGCCACCACCGACCGGCAGATCATCTTCGTCGCCGGGATCGCCGGCCTGGTCTCGGGTGCCCTGAGCATGGCGGCCGGCGAGTACGTCTCCGTCAGTGCCCAGCGCGACACCGAGCGTGCCCTGATCGCCAAGGAGCGGCGCGAGCTGGTCGAGGAGCCGGAGGAGGAGCTGGCCGAGCTCGCCGACCTCTACCGCCGCAAGGGCCTCTCCGCGGGGCTTGCGGAGAAGGTGGCGGTCGAGCTCACCGAGACCGACGCGCTCCGCGCCCACCTCGACATCGAGCTCGGGATCGACCCCGACGACCTGACCAGTCCGATGCAGGCGGCGGTGGCCTCCGCCGTCGCGTTCACCGCGGGGGCCCTGATCCCGGTGCTCATCGCGACGCTGGTGGCCGCGGACCTGCGGGCCGTGACGACCGTGCTCGGGGTGACTGCTGCGCTGGCAGGCACCGGGCTGCTCAGTGCCCGCGCCGGCGGGGCGCCGGTGCGGCGCGCGGTGCTCCGCGTGGTGCTCTGGGGGCTGGTGTCGATGGGTGCCGGGTACGCCATCGGCAGTGTCATCGGCATCGGCATGGCCTGATCGGGCGCCGACACACGGCGGCGCGCGTGAGACTGTCGTCTCATTCCCCGGCCAGCCCGCGGGTTTCGGTTAGGTTCGGCGCGTGAAGATCGCAATCGCAAGGGAAACCCGTGAGGGCGAGACCCGGGTGGCGATGGTCCCCGAGCTCGTCGGCAAGCTGACCGATCTGGGCTACGAGGTGCTCCTCGAGCCCGAGGCGGGCCTGCGGGCGGAGTATGCCGACGAGCTGTACGCCGAGGCCGGTGCGACCGTCTCCGACGACGCGATCTCCTCGGCGGACGTCGTCGTCGGCGTGAACCCGTTGACCCCGGACCGTGCTCGGCGGCTGCGCGACGGTGCGACCACGGTCTCGTTCCTGCCGGTGGGCTCCTCCCACGACCTCGTGGTCGACCTGCGCGACCTGGGGGTCACGTCGTTCGCGATGGAGCTGGTGCCGCGGATCTCCCGGGCGCAGTCGATGGACGCGCTGTCCTCCCAGGCCCTGGTGTCCGGCTACCGCTGCGCGATCGTCGCCGCCGGGCTGCTGCGCCGGTTCTTCCCGCTGAACATGACCGCCGCCGGCACCGTGCAGGCCGCACAGGTCGTCGTGCTCGGCGCGGGCGTGGCGGGGTTGCAGGCGATCGCGACCTCCAAGAGGCTGGGCGCGGTCGTGCAGGCCTACGACGTGCGTGCGGCAGCGGCCGAGGAGATCCGGTCGATGGGAGCCAAGGCCATCGAGCTCGACCTCGAGACGCTCGAGGGGGCTGGCGGCTATGCCCGCGAGATGACCGAGGACCGTGCCGACCGCCAGCGTGAGCTGCTCGCGCCGTACATCGCCGCCGCCGACGCGCTGATCACCACCGCGGCCGTCCCGGGTCGGCAGGCGCCGATGCTGGTGACCGCGGAGATGGTGGAGCAGATGAAGCCCGGCTCCGTCGTCGTCGACCTCGCGGCCGAGAGCGGCGGCAACGTCGAGGGCTCCGTCCCCGGCAAGGTCGTGCGCATCGGGAACGCCCAGGTGTGGGGCGGCGACAACGTCCCCTCGCAGATGCCTGGACCCGCCTCGAAGCTCTACGCGCAGAACATCGTCAACCTGCTGACCCTGATGACCCAGGAGGGCGAGTTCGCCCCCGACTTCGAGGACGAGGTCGTCTCGGGCGCTGCGGTCACCCACGCCGGCCGGATCGTGCACGAGGCGACCCGCGAGGCCATCGAGGGCGTCGCCCCCGACGAGCCGGTGGACGCGCCCCCCGAGCCCACGGACCAGCCCGTCCAGGAGCGCGAGCCTGCCCAGGAAGCGCTCGATCTCCCCTTCGACCAGGAGGACGACCAGTGAACGAACTGAGCCCCGCCATCGTCTGGCTGACCATCTTCGTGCTCAGCGTCTTCGTCGGCATCGAGGTGATCTCCAAGGTCTCCTCGACGCTGCACACCCCGCTGATGTCGGGTGCCAACGCCATCCACGGCATCATCCTGCTCGGTGCGATCTTGGTGACCGGCACCACCGAGAACGGCTTCGCCGTGGCGGTCGGGCTCATCGCCACCGTGCTCGCGGCGGTGAACATGGTCGGCGGCTTCGTGGTGACCGACCGGATGCTGCAGATGTTCGTGCGCAAGAAGAAGAAGCCCTCCGCTGCGAACGCTGAGGTGGCCAAGTGACACCGACCTGGGTCCAGCTCGTCTACCTGGCCTGCGCCGTCAGCTTCATCTTGGCGCTCAAGGGTCTCTCCGGCCCCAAGACGGCCCGCACCGGCAACCTGATCGGGGCGGCGGCGGCCGTCGTCGCCGTGACGATCCCGTTCTTCTACCTCGACCTCCAGCACGTCCCGCTCATCCTCGGCGCGATCGTGGTCGGCACCGCCGGAGGCGTCTTCGGGGCCCAGAAGGTCCAGATGACGCAGATGCCCCAGATGGTGGCGCTGTTCAACGGTGTCGGCGGCGGAGCCGCGGCCCTCGTCGCCCTGCTGGAGCTGGACGAGCTGCTCACCGGAGCGGGAGACCCGGGCTGGTTCGTGCTCACGGCGACCGCCTTCACCGTCTTCGTCGGCTCGGTCTCGTTCGCCGGCTCGATCGTCACCTTCGCCAAGCTCCAGGACCTGATGACCTCCGCGCCGGTGGTCTTCCCCGGGCTCGCGATCGTGTTCGGCGCCGCGCTGGTCGGCGGGGTCGGGCTCTCCGCGCAGCTGGTGGTCGGCCCGGCGATGTGGGCCGGGATCGTCCTCGGTGTGGTGGGCCTCGCCTTCGGCGTACTCCTCGTGCTGCCGGTGGGCGGCGCCGACGTGCCCATCGTGATCTCGCTGCTGAACGCGTTCACCGGGCTGACGGTCGCCGCCGGTGGCTACGTGCTCTCGAACACGCTGCTGCTCGTGGCCGGGACGCTGGTGGGCGCCGCCGGTACCTTCCTGACCCTGCTGATGGCCCGGGCCATGGGCCGTTCGGTGCTCAACATCCTGTTCGGGGCGCTCAAGGGCGGCTCGACCCTGGGCAGTGGCGTGGCGTCGGACCGGCCCGTGAAGTCCGGGACCCCGGAGGACGTCGCGATCATGCTGGGGTACGCCGACCGGGTGATCATCGTCCCGGGCTACGGCCTCGCGGTCGCCCAGGCCCAGCACACCCTGCGTGAGCTGGTCGACCTGTTGGTCGAGCGCGGGACGGACGTGGACTACGCCATCCACCCGGTGGCGGGCCGGATGCCCGGCCACATGAACGTGCTGCTCGCGGAGGCACAGGTGCCCTACGAGCAGCTCAAGGAGATGGACGACATCAACGGCGACTTCAAGGACGCCGACGTCGCCCTGGTCGTCGGCGCCAACGACGTGGTGAACCCGGCGGCGAAGACGACGCCCGGTGCCCCGATCTACGGCATGCCGATCCTGAACGCCGACGAGGCCAAGCAGGTCGTGTTCATGAAGCGCTCCATGCGTCCGGGCTTCGCCGGCATCGAGAACGAGCTGCTCTTCGAGCCCAACACCACGCTGCTCTTCGGGGACGCGAAGGACTCGATGGGCAAGCTGCTCAACGCCGTCAAAGCCCTCTGACCAGCCACTTCTGGTCCCCGCTTCCTGCAGAAACCCATCCAGAAGTCGACTTATAGGCACATACTGAACCTCAGATCGGGGGACCTCAGCCCCGGTCGCGGGGGGAAGGGTGCAGTCGGACGGCACGGTGGCGACGCCGAGGTGGCATGCGGTGATCGCGGCCACCCCGCAGGTCTCCGCGCGCGCCGTGCGCACCGGGCTGCTCCTGCTCGGGGTGTTCCTCTCGGCCTGGCTGACGCTGAGCGTGGTCGACACCGCGAGTCTCGTCCCGGCGATCTGGCCGGCCGGCGGGCTGGCGGCCGGGCTGCTGCTGACCTCTTCGCGCCACCGTCGCCCCCGGCTCGTGACGGTCGTCTTCGCGCTGGTGGTCGCCGCCCACCTCGTCGCGGGCTACGGGTGGGCCGTCGCCCTGGGATTCAGCACGAGCTGGACGGCCTCGGCCTGGCTGGTGCCGCGCCTGCTCCGCCGCGGGCTCGAGGGGCGCCGGGTCGCGCTGTTGGACCAGAGCGACGTCTCACGCCTGGTGGCCGCGATCGCGGCCGGCTCCCTGGTCGCGGGCGGCGGGTGCGGACTGACGACCTGGGTGACGGGCCACGGCAACCCGTGGCTGGGTGCCCTGGGCGGGTTCGGGGCTGATGCCGCCGCCTTGATGGTGCTGCTGCCCCTCTTCCTGGAGACGCTGAGCTTCGAGCCGCTGGCGGGCGCCCGCGAGCGCGCGGTCCAGGCCGGCCTCACCGTCGCCACGACGGTGGTGGTCTTCGTCAGCACGGACACCCTGCCGGTGATCTTCGCGGTGATGCCGATGTTCGCCTGGTACGCCTTCCGTGGGACCTTGCGCGGCGCCACCGTCCTGCTCGGCGTCGTCGGTGTGCTCGGCACGGTGCTCTCCGACGTGGTCGGGGTCGGTCCCATCCAGTCACTGGTAGCCCGGCACACGGTCGCGCCCGAGGTCGCCCACGGCGTCCTCCAGCTGTTCCTGCTCGACTGCGGCCTGATCCTGCTGCCGCTCTCCGCGATGATCACCCAGCAGCGGATGTCCGCCGCGCGCGCGGACCGGGAGCACGAGAACCTGCGCGGCCTGGTCCAGTCGGCCACCGGGACCGCCATCATCGCCACCGGCCGCGAGGGACGCATCGAGGTCTTCAACCCCGGCGCGGAGGCGATGCTCGGCTACCTCGAGGAGGAGGTCCTCGGGGAGCTGCCCGACGTGTTCCACCCGCCCGAGGAGCTGCGCCGCCACGCCGCGCGCCTGCGCGCCCTGCCGAACCTGGCCGACATCTCCCGGGCCTCGGTGGCTGCGGGGGAGCGCAACCAGCTCTGGCGCTGCCTGCGCCAGAACGGGGAGGAGCGCAGCATGCGCATGACGATCACCGCCATCCACGGTGAGCGCGGCGAGCTGACCGGCTACCTCACCACGGCCGAGGACGTGACCGAGCGCGAGCATGCGCAGCAGGCACTGCTGCTCACCCTGGAGCACCAGCGCACGGCCGTTGACCGGCTGCGCGACCTCGAACGGGTCAAGGGCGACTTCGTCTCGACGGTCAGCCACGAGCTGCGTACGCCGATCACCAGCATCATCGGCTACACCGAGGTGCTCGGCGATGGCCTGGTCGGCGAGCTGAGCCTGTCCCAGCAGGAGATCGTGGACCGGGTCGACCGCAACGGGCGCCGGCTGCTGCTGCTCGTCGAGGACCTGCTCACCCTCTCGCAGATCGAGTCCTCGGCGCTGAAGATCGAGCCCGTCCTCACCGACATGCGGACCGTGGTGACCAACGCCCACGAGACCATCGGACCGCTCCTGACCCACCGGTCCCTGGAGGTCTCGGTGCTGCTGCCCACCCGGCCGGTGGTGCACCGCGGCGACCCCGTCCAGCTCGAGCGCATGCTCGTCAACCTGCTCACCAACGCCGTGAAGTTCACTCCTGACGGCGGCCGGGTGGAGCTGCGGCTGCGCAGCGTCGGGGAGAGCACCGAGGTCGTGGTCAGCGACACCGGGATGGGCATCCCCGAGGACGACCAGGCGAAGGTGTTCACCCGCTTCTTCAGGTCCTCCGCGGCGACCGACCAGGCGATCCAGGGCACCGGCCTGGGCCTGACCATCGTGAAGGCGATCGTCGCCCTGCACGGTGGCGAGATCGCGGTGGAGTCCGCGCAGGGGCGCGGCACCACCGTCACCGTCGCGCTGCCCCGCGCGTCGGCACACTGCGCGGCCACCGAGCAAAGCGGCACCGAGCAACGCCCCACCGGGTGAGCCGGACCGGGCGAGAGTCCGGCGGCACGGGGGTCACCTGGCGAGGCCGTAGAGGCGATCTCCCGCGTCGCCGAGTCCGGGCACGATGTAGCCCTTGTCGTTGAGCCGCTCGTCGAGCGCGGAGGTCACCACCGTCACCGGGACGTCGAGACCGGCCAGGCCGTCCTCGAGGTTCTGCACGCCCTCGGGTGCCACCAGCAGGCAGATGCAGGTGATCTGGTCCGCGCCGCGATCGGTGAGGAACCGGATCGCCGCAGCCAGGGTGCCGCCGGTGGCGAGCATGGGGTCGAGCACGTAGCACTGTCGCCCGGACAGATCGGCCGGCAGCCGTTCGGCGTACGTCGAGGCCTCGAGCGTCTCCTCGTTGCGGACCATCCCGAGGAAGCCCACCTCGGCGGTGGGCATCAGCCGCATCATCCCCTCGAGCATGCCCAGGCCGGCCCGGAGGATGGGCACCACCAGGGGCCGCGGGCGGCTCAGGCTCACCCCGTCGGTGGGGCCCACCGGGGTGGTGATCCGCACCGGCTCGACCCGCACGTCCCGGGTGGCCTCGTAGGCCAGCAGCGTCACCAGCTCCTCGGTGAGCCGGCGGAACTCCGGCGACGCCGTCTCCTGGTCCCGCAGGGTGGTGAGCTTGTGGGAGACCAGCGGGTGATCCACGACGTGCAGGTGCATGGCGTACACCGTAATGGGGGCGCCGACCCAGTGGTCCTCCTCGCCGTGTTCTGCCACCATCTGGAGGTGAGCAGCGAAGAGGGCGATGCCATGACGGAGGTCTCCGACGCCGAGGTCGGCGAGATCGACCTGGCCGTCGTCGCCTACCGCGACGAAGGTGACTGGAGCCTCGCCGAGCTGCCCGACCGCGCCCTGGACACCGTGGAGACCATCGTGCGCGAGCTGCGGCGCTACCCCGGCGAGAACGGCGCCCTCGCGCTGATCTCGGTGGCCGAGGACTTCGTGCTGCTCGTGCGGGCCCAGGCGTCCCTCGTCCGGGTGCTGCTCTCCGACGCCACGGCCGCCACCGACTGGAGCCTGGCCCGCTCGGCCGTCGACCACCTCGGCGTGCACGTCGATGACGAGGACGACCAGGCACCGGCCGGCGACCTGGCGATCTGCGCCGACCTGGGCATGTCGGCGCAGGAGATGGGGGCGCTGCTCGACGACTTCGACCTCTACCCCGAGGAGATCCTCAGCGAGGTCGCCGACAGTGCCGGCTTCGGCCCCAAGTTCGACGACGTCGCCGGAATCTCCGGGTGAACGCTCCCGGTGGCCGGGGTCTCCCGGGTCCGTGGGAGGCCGCGATGCGCGGCGCGCTGGCCGAGGGATCCCGGGCGGCGGGCTGGGGCGACGTACCCATCGGGGCCGTGGTGCTCTCGGCCGAGGGTGAGGTCCTCGCCTCGGGATGCAACGTCCGCGAGCGCGACGGCGACCCGACCGGTCACGCCGAGGTCGTCGCGCTGCGCGCGGCAGCCGCCCGCGTCGGTGAGTGGCGCCTCTCCGGCTGCACCCTGGTGGTGACCCTGGAGCCGTGCACCATGTGCGCCGGAGCCGCGGTCCTCGCCCGGGTCGACCGCCTCGTCTTCGGTGCCTACGACGACAAGGCCGGTGCGGTCGGGTCGCTGTGGGACGTGGTCCGCGACCGTCGCCTCAACCACCGCCCCGAGGTCATCGGCGGCGTGCTCCAGGAGGAGAGCACCGCCCTGCTCGACGCCTTCTTCGCCCGCCAGCGCGATTTCGACCGTGGCGAGGGCGTCCGGTAGCCTTCCCGGCGGTGGCGTGTCCGAGCGGCCTAAGGAGAACGCCTCGAAAGCGTTTGTGGGTGCAAGCCCACCGAGGGTTCAAATCCCTCCGCCACCGCCCTGCGATGTCTCAGGACATCGGCGACAGCTGGACCCACGCAGGTGGGTTCAGCTGTCGCCAGGTTCCGAGGATCGACCACCCATGGCCGGTGCGAGCATCGGCTGCTGCCCGAGCCGGCTCCTGGGCGTCCCGGCCCGGTGCGACCGGCCCGGTGCGACCGGCCCGGTGCGACGGCTCAGGCGTGCCGCGCGCGTCGTACGCCGCCGGCCCCGCGCCCGGGCCGGACGTCGCGCAGCCGCCAGGCGAGGACGCGCAGGACTGCCTCGGCGACGATGGCGCCGGACATCTTCGAGCTCCCGCGGGCCCGGTCGGTGAACGTGATCGGGACCTCGGTCACCGACAGGCCGTGCCGGACGGCCTGCCAGGTGTTCTCGACCTGGAAGCAGTAGCCGTTGGACTGCGAGCCGATGGCGCCGATCTCCGCCAGCGCCCCGGCACGGAAGGCCTTGAAGCCGGCGGTGGCGTCTCGGACCGGGAGCCCCAGCACCATCGAGACGTAGAGGTTCCCGGCCCGCGAGATCAGCCGCCGGGAGAGCGACCAGTCGACCACGGCGCCGCCGCGCACGTAGCGCGAGCCGACTGCCAGGTCGCAGTCCTCCAGGGCCCGCAGCAGGTTCGGCACCTGCTCGGGCGGGTGGGACAGGTCCGCGTCGATCTGCACCACGGCGTCGTAGCCGTGGCGCAGAGCCCACCCGAAGCCGGCGCGGTACGCCGACCCCAGGCCGGCCTTGCCGGGTCGTACCAGCAGGTGCACTCGCCGACCGAGCTCGGGGTGTGCGGCGACCAGGTCGGCCGTGCCGTCGGGGCTGTTGTCGTCCACCACGAGCACCTCAGCACGCGGAGCCGCGGCCAGCACCCGGTCGAGCAGCTCGGTGACGTTGGCCGCCTCCTCGTAGGTCGGCACGACGACCAGGGCCCGTGCGGGAGCGGATCCTGGATCGGCTCCGGGATCGGATCTGGGACCGGCTCCGGGATCGGATCTGGGACCGGCTCCTGGGGCGGGGTGGTGCGGGCTCATCGGTGACCTCCGGGGTTGGCGTGGCCGGACTCGGCCGGGCTGTCGGCGAGGGTGCTGAACCAGGGCGCGAGCGGAGCGGTGCACGCCTGCGTCGTGGTCGGGCGGGGGCGCACGGCTCCGTCTCGCAGGTAGATGCCGCGCCCGCAGATGTCGGCCACCAGGTGGTAGCGCCGCGCGAGGACCGGACCGGTGTCCAGCTGGCGGAGCAGCGCCAGCGTGCCCGGCCCGCGCACCACCAGCCAGGTCGGGGCACGGGGCCCGGACAGCACCTGCGCGAGCCGGCGGAAGCGTGGGTCCAGCGTCCTGGCCGGCAGGCTCCACAGGTAGGGGTAGGGCGAGTCGAGACCCGACGTCCGCACGATGTCGGCGTCGCCGAGCAGGCTGACCAGGCCGTCCCCGGGCTCGGCGACCTGCCCGACCGCGGCGCCGACACGCTGGCCGGGCGCGTGGGCCTGGTAGGACAACCCGGTCGTCCAGGCCACGGCGGTGGCCACCAGGACGAGCGCGACGGCGCGCCGTCCGAGACGGGGCGCGCGGGCCAGCAACCCGGCCGCGATCGCGGTGGGCACCGTGAGCTGGACCAGGTAGTGGTTCCAGTAGCTGCCGCCCGCCGCGATCGAGACCACGGCGTACGCCGCCAGGGCGAGGGTGGCCACCGAGGCGGCCAGGGCCGGTCCGGCGAGTCGTGGCGACCGCACGGCGCGAGCAGGCAGCAGGCCACGCCGTCCCAGGACGTCGCGGGCCAGCAGGGCCATGAGCAGGACGAGCACCACCGGGCCCATCGAGAGCAGCGCCGAGCCGCCGATGGTCTCCAAGCGCCCGAACCGCGAAGCCAGGGCGTGGTGGTCCATCACCCCCAGCGCCTGCCAGCGGAACGGGTACATCGCGAACAGCACCCCGCCGGGTCCTGTGCCCAGCAGTGCCGCCTGACCCAGCACCAGCACGAGGGCAGCGGCGGCGCCGGCGCCGAAGCGCAGCGCCAGCCGACGCAGCCGGGACCCGTCCAGGAGACCCAGGCGCCAGGCGACCAGCGTGAGGACGGTCGCGAAGACGGCGACGTCGGCCATGTTCTGCTTCACCAGCAGAGCCGCGGCCGCGCAGGCCCCGGCTCCAGCGGCGCTCCAGCTCTCCAGGGCAGGCAGGTCACGCCGATCCCCGCTGTGCGCCGGCTCCGACCCGGCCACCGACCCGGCCACCGACCCGGCCACTGACCCGGCCACTGACCCCGCCACCGACCCGGCCACCGACCCGGCCACCGACCCGGCCACCGGTCCCGGGCCGGTCACGGCGACCAGCGCGAGCCAGGTGCCCACCGCGACGAACGGTGCCGCGAGCAGCTCGCCATCGACCGTCGTGGTGCCGAGCATGGGCGAGACGAGCAGGGCGCCGGCGACCGCCGCCGCGCCCACCGCGCCCGTGGGGCCGGCCAGCCGGCGTGCGGAGAGCCCGACGGCCAGCACGGTGACGGCCGCGGCGAGGCCCCCCAGCAGCCGCAGCGCGACCGGGCCGCCCAGGGCGTCGGCGACACGGAACAGGTCGATCAGCAGGGGCGGCCGGTCCACCCAGAAGTGGCCGTAGAGCGACGGACCCGGACCCCACTGCCGGGCGAGGAGCAAGAACCCGCTCTCGTCGGCGGAGACCGGCGCGCCGAGGTAGGGAAGTCGCAGCGCGACGGTCAGCAGCGCCAGCCCGGGCACGGCCAGCGGCAGCCGTTGTCGAGCGGCGTCGGCCGCCCGTCGTACGCCACCGGCCGCCCGGGGCGCATGGGTCGGCGTGGTCACCGCACCAGCGTGCGCCGGAGAAGATGAAGCCAGCATGAACGCTCCCCCCGCCCGCCCGGCGGTTCAGGTGGTGGTCAGGTCCTCGCCGCACCCTCGGGCCCATGACCACTGCGCCGGGTGAGCCGGCCCGCCGAGACCCCGGCCGGCCCCGACCGAGCAAGGTCCCCGAGATCACCGCCGCCTTCTGGGTGCTCAAGGTCCTGGCGACCACGGTGGGGGCGAGCGCGGCGGACTACCTCGACGACACCCTGGGCCTGGGCCTGACCTACACCTCCTACCTGATGAGCGGGCTGCTGGTCGTCGCCCTGGCCGCCCAGCTCGGGACCCGCCGCTACCGGCCCGCCGTCTACTGGGCGACCCTGGTGCTGGCCGGCGTGGTGGGCACCCTGGCCGCCGACGAGCTCACCGGAGGCCTCGGTGTTCCACTGCCCCTCGCCACGGCGGTGCTGGCCCTGCTGCTCGCGACGGCCCTGGTGACCTCGTACGCCGCCGTCGGGACCCTGGCGCCGGACCGGGTCTGCACTGCGGGCCACGAGGGTTCCTACTGGCTGACCGTGCTCGCTGCCCTCGCGCTCGGCACCGCCCTGGGGGACCTGGTGGCCGAGCGGGCCGGCCCGGCACGCGGCCTCGCGGAGGCCGTCCTGGTCGGGCTGGTCGCGCTGGCGGTGCTGGCCAGGTGGCGGGGTCATCGCCCGGAGACCGCCTTCTGGGTCGCCTTCGTGCTGACCGGACCGCTCGGGGCACCGCTGGCCGACCTCGCGACGCGCTCGCGCGACCACGGTGGCCTGGGACTCGGCGCCACGGGCGCCGGCGTGCTGTTCCTGGGAGCGATCGTGCTGCTGGTCGGCGGCCTGAGCCTCACCGGGCGGGAGTCGACCAGGAGCCGGGGCGCGACCAGCGACCGCAACCGCTGAGCTCACGCCCCCGAGCCGGCCGTCGCCAGGGGCAGCCGCACCACGAAGGCGGCGCCACCCGTCGTGGACTCCTCGACGGCCACCGTCCCGCCCAGGGCGCGCACCACGGAGTCGACGATCGCCAGCCCGAGCCCGGACCCGCCGTCGTCTCGCGCACGCGCCTCGTCGAGCCGGACGAACCGCTCGAAGACGCGCTCGCGCTCCGGGGCCGGGACCCCGTTCCCGTCGTCCTCGACCCGGAGCACCGCCGCGTCCTCGGACTCACCCAGCGACACCGCGACCCGGCTCTCGGCGTGCCGGGCGGCGTTGGTCAGCAGGTTGTGCACCACGTGGACGACCAGCGCCTCCTGGGCCTCCACCTGGGCCGCGCCCACGCCGGTGGCGTCGAGCTGCACCCGTCCGTCGGCGGCCGCCCTGGTGCGGCGTACCTCCTCCATGACCAGGTCGTCGAGGTCGACCGTGGTGAGATCGAGGGCCGTCGCGTCGTCCTCGAGGCGGGCCAGCAGCAGCAGTGAGGTGACCAGGTCCTCCATCCGACGCTCCTCGGCGAGCACGTCGTGAGCCAGGCCGGCGGCGTCGGTGCGGTCGGGGTAGTCGCGGGCGACCTCGGCGAGCTGGCGCAGCGCCGCCAGCGGCGACCGGAGCTCGTGGGAGGCGTCGGAGACGAACTGCCGTTGCTGGCGGTGGGTGGCGTCGATGCGGTCCAGCATCTCGTTGAGCGTCTGCGCCAGCCGCGGGATCTCGTCGTCGCCGTCGGGTACGGCGAGACGACGCTCGGCGTGGGCCGTGGTGATCTCGGCCGCGTCGCGGCGCATCACCTCCACCGGGTGCAGGGCGCGTCCCACGCTGAGCCAGACCGCGACGGCCAGCAGCCCGAGACCGACCGGCACCGAGACCCCGAGGAGCAGCGCGGCGGCATCGGTGGCGCGGTCCACGCCCTCCGCGGAGCGGCCGACCGCGATCAGCCGGTCGCCACCGGACTCCCGGCGCGCGACCACGACGTAGCTGTCGGAGAGGCCGGGGACGCGCACCCCCTGCGCCGACCCCGGGGCGGTGCGCATCGGGGTGGTCACCCGTGGGTGGTCGGTCGCCACCACGGTGCCGTCGGCAGCGACGACCTGGACCAGAGTGTCGTTCTTGCCGGTCACCACCGCCTGTGCCGCACTCTCCCCGGCGTCGAGCTGTGCCTGCACCGACTGGACCTGCTGGCGGGCGGAGGTGAGCAGGCCCTTCTCCAGGGAATGACGCAACGAGTCGACGAAGAGGAACGACCCCAGGACCGCCGCCAGCAGGGCCGCGAGCGTCGCGACCGTGGTGACCCGGCCACGCACGTGGCTCATCGGGAACGTCCGGAGCCTCATCCCGCCGCTCGAAGCCGGTAGCCGATGCCGCGCAGGGTCTCGATGTCGGCGCGCCCGAACGGACGGTCGACCTTGCGTCGGAGCCGTCCGATGTAGACCTCGACGATGTTGGGGTCGCCCTCGAAGTCGAAGTCCCACACGTTGCCCAGGATCTGCTGCCGGCTCACCACGTCACCGGCGCGGCGCATCAAGAACTCCAACAGGGACAGCTCGCGGGAGGTCAGCCGCACCGGTTCCCCTCCGCGGGTGACCGACTTGGCTGCCGGGTCCAGCACGAGGTCACCCACCGCCAGGTTGACCGGCCGCTCGGTGACCCTCCTGCGCAGCAGCGACCTGACCCGGGCCAGCAGGACGTCGAAGGAGAACGGCTTGGTCACGTAGTCGTCGGCGCCGGTGTCGAGCGCCTCCACCTGGTCCCACGCCCCGTCCTTCGCGGTGAGCATGATGATCGGGGTCCAGTCGCCCTCCGCCCGGAGCTGCTCGCACACCTTGTAGCCGTTGACGACCGGCAGCATGATGTCGAGCAGGATCACGTCGTAGCTGTTCTCGCGGGCGTACCAGAGACCCTCGCCCCCGTCGGGCGCGACGTCGACGGCGAACCCCTCGCCCTCCAACCCCTTGCGCAGGGACGAGGACAACCTCGGCTCGTCCTCCACCACCAGCACCCGCACAGCTGCCTCCTCCCCCTCATCATGGCAACCGTGTCCCGGTCGCACGAGGATCCGGTGGCGGCAGTGGTTCAGGCCCCGGTCAGGTCCCGGCACCAGTCTGGTGGCGTGGACGACCTTCGCCCGGTCCGCTGGCTGCTGAGCCGGTGGCCCTCCCGGGAGGTGCTCACCTTCCTCGGTGTCGGTGGCGCCGGCTACATCGTGGACGTGGCCACCTTCAACGCGTTGCTGTCCTGGTCACCGCTGGCGGGTCGGGACCCCTCGTTGGCCCGCGTCCTGGCCGTCGCGGTGGCCATGATCGTGACCTACGCCGGCAACCGCTGGCTGACCTGGCGGTCGGCCAGCCGCGGCGAGCGGGGCCGCGAGGTCGCCCTCTTCGTCGTCTTCAACGTCGTCGGGCTGGGCATCTCGGTGCTCTGCCTGGTGGTCTCCCACGACCTGCTGGGCTTGACCGGCCGGTGGGCCGACAACATCTCGGCCAACGGAGTCGGCCTCGCCCTGGCGACGATGTTCCGGTTCTGGTCCTACCGGCGCTTCGTCTTCCGCGCGGTGAGGACCCGGCCGCCGGACTCCGTCGGCGCGCACGGCGGCGTTCAGGATGGCGTCAGGGTGCACCCGCCACCCTCGCTACGCTGAAGACTCGAGAGGAGACTGCTGTGTTCGACCTGGTCAACGGACTGCCCGTCCACCCGCTGGTGGTGCACGCGGTCGTCGTCCTGCTGCCGATCGCCGTCCTGGGCACGCTGGCCATCGCGGTGCGGCCGGCATGGCGGGCCAGGTACGGCCCCCTGGTCGTCGCCTGCGCCGTCGTCGCGACCTTGCTGATCCCCGTCTCCACCTCCAGCGGCGAGGCGCTGGAGCAGCGCGTCGGCCGCCCCGAGGAGCACGCCGAGCTGGGCGACCAGCTGATCTGGTTCGCGCTCCCGCTGCTGCTGCTGGCCATCGCGATGGTCGTGCTCGACCGTCGTGCCCGACGCGCCGCGGTCCCCGACCCGCGGCACAACCGCGGCCTCCAGGTCGTGACCGTCCTGGCCGTCGTCGCAGCGCTGGCGTGCGGCGTGCAGGTCTACCGCGTCGGCGACTCCGGCGCCCGAGCCGCCTGGGGCAACCGGGTCGCCTCCAACTGACCCCGGATGGTGACGGCTGGTGGCAGTTTCACTGGGTCCCCAGTGAAACTGCCACTTCCCGTGCGTCGCAACGGGTGGGGAGTGGCAGTTTCGGGTGGGAAGTACGCCGCATCAGCCGACCGGTCCGGCCCGGCCCGGTCCGGACCGGGTGATGGCCCCATGGCGGCGTCCAATGCCGCGCGCGCCTGCCTCTGCGCAGCCAGCGGGGGCTGGGATCCGGAGTCGACCGGGGGATCGGTGCGTGGGCGTTGCCGCCGGAGGTGACGTTGGCGAGATCGACCCGTGCGCACCCCGTCCGGCGAGCCGCCTGCTCCGCGCGAAGATTCAGGCGACCCGCCACACGGGCGTGCTCGATGTTGCCGTGCCAGTTCGCGGGTCTGCCCTGGGTCGACCGGGTAGGCGTCCTGCTCTACGGGTCGCTGGGGACCACGCGCCGGCCCGGCGTACTCCCCACCCGAAACTGCCACTCCCCGTGCGTTGCAACGCGAGGGAAGTGGCAGTTTCACTGGGTACCCAGTGAAACTGCCCCCCAACCCACCCCCGGCGAGAGGATGAGCGGGTGAGCGACCGGGCGTGGCTGACGCGCAACTTGAAGATCGTCTCGCTGGTCTCGCTGCTCCAGGATGCGGCGTCGGAGCTGCTCTACCCGCTGCTACCGATCCTGCTCACCTCGGTGCTGGGGGCACCGGCGGCGGTGGTGGGCGTGGTCGAAGGAGTGGCGGAGGGGGTGGCCGCCGGCACCAAGGTGGTGGCGGGGCGGCTCGCGGACCGGCGGCGCAAGGTGCCGATCGTGGGGGTGGGCTACGGGCTGGCCGCGGTGGGCAAGGTGCTGGTCGCGGCCGCGGGAGCCTGGCCCGTGGTGCTCCTCGGCCGCGGCGTGGACCGGCTGGGCAAGGGCATCCGCGGCGCTCCGCGAGACGCACTCCTGGTCGTCGGCATCCCGCCCGAGCAGCGCGGCCGTGCGTTCGGCTTCCACCGCGCCGCCGACACGGCTGGAGCCGTCATCGGCCCGCTGCTCGCCCTGGTGGGCTTCGAGCTGCTCGACCATCGGCTGCGTCCGCTGCTGTGGGTGGCGGTGGTCCCCGCCGTGCTCAGCGCCCTGCTGGTGCTGGTGCTGCGCGAGCCACCCGTCGCGAAGACCTCGCCGCCACCGGGGCCCACGCCGGGCGGGGGCTCGGCGCCGGCGAGCCCGCTGGGCCGGAGCTTCTGGCGGGTGGTCGTGGTGCTCGGGCTGTTCAGCCTGGTGAACTTCCCCGACGCCATGCTGCTGCTCCGGCTCAACGACATCGGCTTCTCGGTGGTGGAGGTGATCCTCGCCTACGTCGGCTACAACGTCGTCTACACGGTGTTGAGCTACCCCGCCGGTGTCCTCGCCGACCGGCTCCGGCCCCAGCAGGTGGTCGCCATGGGTCTCCTTGTCTTCGCGGCCGTCTACACGGGCCTGGGGCTCACCGAGGGGCACCTGGCCGCGTGGCTGCTGATGGCCGGGTACGGCGCCTACACCGGACTCACCGACGGCGTCGGCAAGGCCTGGGTCTCCGGGCTGCTCCCGGCAGGCCTCCAGGGTCAGGGACAGGGCGTCTTCCAGGGGGTGCTGGGCGGGGGTGTCCTGGTGGCCGGGATCTGGGCGGGTCTTGCGTGGGGAGGGGACGGGCACCTGCCGCTGGTGCTGGCGGGCTCCGTGGCCGGCGTGGTGGGCCTGGCGCTGCTGCTGGTGCCGCTCACGCCTCGCACGGCCGGGGCGTAGCGGTGCCGGTCTCGTCGAGGAGCGGGGGACCCCCGCACCCGGCAGCCCGGCCGCCTGGGCGGTGGGCACCGCTGCGGTGCGGCGTAGGTCACCGGCGGGCCGGGTCTCGTGGTGCGCCAGGCACAATGATCTGGTGACCCAGAAGCCGACGTGGTTCGAGTCCCCGGCCGCCGCGGACAAGCAGCTGGCCGAGGCCGGCTACCTCTCCGACAGCGCCACGGCCACCACGGCCTTCCTCGCGGGGGCGCTGGAGAAGCCGCTGCTGGTGGAGGGCCCGGCCGGGGTCGGCAAGACCGAGCTCGCCAAGGCCGTGGCCCGGGCGACGGGCGCCGAGCTGGTGCGGCTCCAGTGCTACGAGGGTCTCGACGAGGCCCGCGCGCTCTACGAGTGGAACTACAAGAAGCAGCTGCTGCACATCCAGGCCGCCGCGGCGACGTCCGGGGGTGCGCCCGGCGGCTCCGGCCGGCGCTGGGACGAGTCCATCTTCACCGAGGAGTTCCTGCTCACCCGCCCGCTGCTCGCCGCCATCCGCCGCGAGGAGCCGACCGTGCTGCTCATCGACGAGGTCGACAAGACCGACGTCGAGGTCGAGGGCCTGCTGCTGGAGATCCTCAGCGACTTCCAGGTCACCATCCCCGAGATGGGCACCGTCGCCGCCAGCCGGCGCCCGTTCGTGGTGCTCACCTCCAACGCGACCCGCGAGCTCTCCGAGGCGATCAAGCGCCGCTGCCTGTTCCTGCACATCGACTACCCCGACGCCGAGCGGGAGCGCGACATCCTGCTCTCCCAGGTGCCCGACGTCGAGGAGCGGCTCGCCGCCCAGATCGTGGAGGTGGTCGGCAGACTGCGCGACCTCGAGCTGCGCAAGGCGCCGTCGATCGCGGAGACCATCGACTGGGCGCGCACCCTGGTCGCGCTCGGCACCGGCACCCTCGACGAGCAGGCCGTCGACCAGACCCTGGGCGTGGTGCTCAAGCACGCCAGCGACCACGAGCGCGCGGTCCGGGAGCTGCGGCTCCGCGCGCGATGAGCCTGCTCGACCGGCACATCGCCTTCGTCGAGGCGTTGCGGGAGGCCGGCCTCCCGGTGTCCCTGGCCGAGGGTCTCGACGCGGTCGAGGCCATCGCCGCCCTCGGCATCGGCGAGCGGGAGGCCCTGCGCGCGGCGTACGCCGCCACCGTGGTGAAGCGTCAGAACCACCGCCCCGGGTTCGACCAGGTCTTCGACCTCTACTTCCCGGCGCTGGTCGGCGACGGCACCGACCCGGCTGCCGGGACGGTCCCGGGCGCACGCGACCCGGCCCCGGTCGAGGAGGACACCGATCCCGCGGAGCCGTCCGGGGCCGACGGCCCCCAGGCGCTGGCCGAGTTCCGCGAGGCGCTGGTCACGGCCATGGGGATGGGCGACCCCGACGCCCTGGCGACGCTGGCCCGCGAGGCGGTGCAGCGGTTCGGGCTGATCCGGGGGCGGGGACCGGGCGAGCAGCGGTGGTCGTCCTACAACGTGGTCAACCGGGTCTCGCCCGAGGACCTGGTGGAGCGCACGCTGCGGGCACTGCTCGGGGACTCCGCGGGGGCCGCCCGCGACGAGCCCTCGCTGCGCCGGCTGGTGGAGGCGCAGTCGCGTGCGTTCGAGGCCCTGGTGGACTCCGAGGTACGCCGTCGCGCGGCCGAGGTCCGCGGGCCCGAGCACGTCGCCCGGCACAGCGTGCGCCCCGCGATCGAGCAGATCGACTTCGCCGCTGCCCGCCGAGCCGACCTGGAGCTGATGCGGCGCGAGGTCCAGCCGCTGGCCCGCCGTCTGGCCACCCGGCTCAGCCGCGAGCAGCACTCCCGCCGGCGGGGTCCGCTCGACTTCCGGCGCACCGTGCGCGCGTCGATGTCCAGCGGTGGCGTGCCGTTGGAGACCCGGCACCGGCCCCGGCGTCCGGGCCGCACCGACCTGGTGGTGCTCTGCGACGTCAGCGGCTCGGTGGCCAGCTTCGCCAGCTTCACGCTGCTGCTGGTCTTCGCGCTGCGCGAGCAGTTCAACCGGGTGCGCGCGTTCACCTTCGTCGACGAGATCCACGAGGTCACCGACCGGTTCACGACCGGTGCCGACCCCGCGCAGACGATGGCCGACCTGGCCGCCAGCGCGCGGCACGCCACGCTGTGGGGACGCACGAACTACGGCCGGGCGCTGACCCGCTTCTCCGAGCAGTACGCCGACGCGCTGACCCCCAAGACCAACCTCCTCGTCCTCGGCGACGCCCGCTCCAACCACAGCGACCTCGCCCTCCCGGTGGCGCGTGAGCTCGTGCACGCGGCCCGGCACAGCTGGTGGCTCAACCCCGAGCCCGTGCGCAGCTGGGACACCGGTGACTCCGCCGCGTCGGAGTACGGCCGGCTCTTCACGATGGTCGAGTGCCGCAACCTGACCCAGCTCGGTGAGTTCGTCCACGACCTCGCCTGAGCCGACCGGGGGGGCGACGTCGAGGGGCGGCGATGCTCCCGTCAACCACTCGAGCCGTTTCCAGCCACACTGGTCTCGCGGAGGCGTACGCTCGGGCGCATGACCGACCCAGGAAAGCCGCGACTGCTGGCCCTCGGGGCAGCCTTCCTCCTGCTCGCCGCGTGCGGAGCCTCGGGCGGACACGCGCAGAAGCCGGACACCGTCGAGCAGGTGAGCGCCAGGACCAGCTTCGTGCGCATCGTCGCGGTGGGTGACATCGCCTGCGCCCCCGGGAGCCGGGTCACCACCAAGACCTGCCGCCAGCTCTCCACGGCGTCCTGGACCGCCCGGCTGCGCCCACGGTTCGTCTTCCCGCTGGGCGACACGCAGTACAACAGTGCCTCGCTCGCGGAGTACCACGGCTCCTACGCGAAGAACTGGGGCCACCTGCTCAGCCGCACCCGGCCCACGATCGGCAACCACGAGTACAAGACACCCGGGGCGCAGGGCTACTACTCCTACTTCTCGGACCGGCAGCCCGGTCCGCCCGGCTACTACCGCGCCGCGACGCGCGGGTGGACCTTCTACTACCTCAACAGCAACTGCGACCGGATCGACTGTGCCGCGGAGGCCAGGTGGCTCGACCGGCAGATGACCGCGCACCCGGCGCGCTGCACCTTGGTGACGATGCACCACCCCCGGTTCTCCTCGGGGCGCGAGCACGGCAACAACTACGCGGTGAAGCCGCTGTGGGACGTGGCCTACAAGCACCGCAACGACATCGTGCTCTCCGGCCACGACCACGACTACGAGCGGTTCAAGCCGATGACCCCCACCGGGCACATCACCCGGCGCGGGATGCAGGAGTTCGTCGTCGGCACCGGGGGCCGCAGCCTCTACCACCTCGGCAAGCGCAAGCACGGCTCGGCGTACTTCCAGGCCCGCATCCACGGTGTCCTCGCCATCGACCTGCACCTGGGCTCCTACCACTGGGTCTACCGCGCGATCAACGGGCGCATCCTGGACCGCGGGACCCGCCACTGCGTGTGACCCGCGGTCGGCCCCGCGTCGGGACACCCCTGACCGCGGGCGGTCGTGGGCGGTAGAGTGGTCGGTTCCCCAGTCACGAGCGCTCCGACGGAGGACACCGGCGTTGAACAATGACGTGGCCGCGCGCGAGATCGCGCGGGAGCAGGAGTACGTCGACACCGTCTACGACCAGCTGGAGCAGGCGAGCCTCTCCGCACAGGAGCTGGCCAAGGAGGGCCTCGAGCGGGGACGCATCGGCAACGAGGGCGGCCTGGTCGAGCGGGACGCGATGGTCTTCCAGGCGGCCCGCCGGATGGCCACGCTGGACGCGGCCCACGAGGGTCTGGTCTTCGGCCGTCTCGACCTGCGGCCCGAGGTCAGCGACCAGCCCCGCTACGTCGGTCGGATCGGCCTGCGCGACAGCAACTACGACGTGCTGCTCATCGACTGGCGGGCCCCTGCGGCGGCGGTGTTCTACCAGGCCACGCAGGCAGACCCGCAGAACGTCGTACGCCGCCGGATCCTGCGCAGCAGAGGCGTCACGGTGCTCGGCGTCGAGGACGACCTTCTCGACACCGAGGTCGCGACGGACCTGCCCATCGTCGGTGAGGGCGCCCTGCTCGCCCAGCTGAGCCGGGCCCGCGACCGGTCGATGCACTCCATCGTCGCGACCATCCAGGCCGAGCAGGACCGCGCCATCCGGGCTCCGAACAAGGGGGTCGTCTCGATCACCGGGGGCCCCGGCACCGGCAAGACGGTGGTGGCGCTGCACCGCGCGGCGTACCTCCTCTACGCCGACCGGCGTCGCTACGAGACCGGTGGCGTGCTCGTCGTCGGACCCTCCGGGGTGTTCATGCGCTACATCGAGCGGGTGCTGCCCTCGCTCGGGGAGACCGCGGTCGCGCTGCGCTCGTTGGGCGAGGTCGTCGACGGGGTGCGTGCCACGCGCCGCGACGAGCCGGCGGTCGCGGAGGTGAAGGGATCCTTGGCGATGGCCGAGGTGCTGCGCCGCACGGCCCGACAGGCGGTGCCCGACGCCCCGGGCGAGTTCCGGATCTTCTACCGCGACGACGTGATCCACCTCGGGCCGCGCGAGCTGGGCGGCCTGCGCCGCCAGCTGTTGACGATGGGTCGCCGCAACCGCTCGACCACGCGGGTCGCCTCGACGCTCGTCGACGCCATGTGGCGCCAGGTTCGCAGCGAGCGGGGCCGCGAGCGCACCAAGGAGGACTTCTCGGCCGAGCTGCGCACCAACGACGACTTCCTGGAGTTCGCTGCCGCCTGGTGGCCGGTGCTCGACGCCGCCACCGTGCTCGGCTGGCTGCGCGACCCCGAGCTGCTGGCCCGGGTGAGCGAGGGCGTGCTCGATGACGAGTCGGTGCGACTGGTCTCCAAGTCGTGGAGCACCCAGGGGGACGTGCGTGGCCTCTCGGTCGACGACGTCGCGCTGCTCGACGAGCTCCGCTACCTCCTCGGCGACCCGCCCCTGGCGAACACGGGCTCGGTCGACGACGAGTACCTCGCGGTCGAGGACGCCACCTTGCAGGAGGTGTTCACCTCCTCCGACCGGGAGTACGCCGGCCCGCGGGGCTGGTCGCCGCCGACCAACCGGGTCGAGGACGACGCCTTCGCACACGTGCTCGTCGACGAGGCGCAGGACCTGACCCCGATGCAGTGGCGGATGGTCGGCCGGCGTGGCCGCGGGGCCACCTGGACGGTCGTCGGTGACCCGGCACAGTCCTCGTGGCCGGTGCCGGAGGAGTCGGCGAAGGCCCGCGCCGAGGCGCTCGGGGACAAGCCGCGGCACGACTTCCACCTCTCCACCAACTACCGCAACTCCGCGGAGATCTATGACTTCGCGGCCGGCTACGCCTCCCGGGTGGGGCTGGAGGCCGACCTGCCGCACGCCGTCCGGTCCACCGGTGAGGACCCGACCGAGCTGCGGGTCGACGATCTCGAGTCGGCGCTGCGGGCGCGGCTGGGCGAGCTCGCCGGGTCGCTGGAGGGCACCATCGGCGTGGTCGTCCCGGTGGCCCGCTTGGGCGAGGTCACCCGCTGGGCCTCCTCCTGGCCCGAGTTCGCCGACGAGCTCGGGTCCCCGGACTCGCGGCTGGTCGTGCTCACCGGGCTGGACACCAAGGGCCTGGAGTTCGACGGCATCGTGGTGGTGCAGCCGCAGGAGATCGAGGACGAGTCGCCCACGGGCCGCGCCACCCTCTACGTGGTCTACACCCGCGCCACCCAGCGGATGCTCACCCTCACCTCCTGACCTCGCCGCTCGGTGGTGCCGGCTCCGCGCCGCCGTCGGGCAGGTGCCTCCACGCCGTGGCTCCGGGGGGCCACCGGCTCCGGTAGCGTTCCCGGCGTGCCCGAGAACCCCGCCGCTCACACAGCCCTCGAGGAGCTGCTGGGCCACGAGGCGTGGGCGGTGATCAGGCTCCGCGAGAGTGGCACGGTCACCCTGGTCGGCGGGGACCTCAGCCAGGTCGACCGGCTCGCGGACATCCCCCTCGAGGAGGGCGTCCCCGAGCCCGGGCGCCGCTTCGACCGGCTGGTGGCCGTGCCGTTTCGTCAGGTCACCGAGCGCCGGTTCGTCGCCCACGACGACCACACCCCCCTGGCGGTGATGGCGATCGCCAGCGAGGTCGAGGTCCCCCTCGAGGAGCTGGTGGCGGCGTTGCCCGACGAGCCGGTCACCTTCGCCGACGAGGGCGGCTTCGAGACCAGCGACGAGGACTACGCGGCGGTGGTCGAGCAGATCATCGGCGAGGAGATCGGCAACGGCGAGGCCGCCAATCTCGTGGTGGGGCGGCACTACCGCGCCCAGCTGCTCGACTGGGGCACGCCGAAGGCGCTCACGGTGCTGCGGCGGCTGCTGACCCGGGAGCGCGGTGCCTACTGGACCTACTGCTTCTGGACCGGCGACCGGTTCCTGATCGGCGCCTCGCCCGAGCGGCACGTCAGCGTGCACGGCGGTGACGTGCGGATGAACCCGATCTCCGGGACCTTCCGGCTGCGCGGCCTGGCCGGTGACGGGGAGGAGCTCAAGAACGGCCTGCTGGACTTCCTCGCCGACGAGAAGGAGATCTACGAGCTGTTCATGGTCGTGGACGAGGAGCTGAAGATGATGTGCGACATCTGCCACGAGGGAGGGCAGGTGCTCGGGCCGTTCCTCAAGCCGATGACCCATCTGGTGCACACCGAGTACCTCCTCGCCGGTCGCACGCACGCGGACATCCGCGACGTGCTGCGCGACACCATGTTCGCCGCCACCGTGACCGGCGCCCCGGTGGAGAGCGCCTGCCGGCTGATCCACGACTACGAGTCCGAGGGCCGCGGCTACTACGCCGGGGCCCTCGCGCTGCTCGGCCGCGACGAGGAGGGGGCGCCGACGGCCGACTCGCCGATCGTCATCCGCACCGCCGACGTCAGCCCGGACGGGGCCATGCGGGTGACCGCGGGCGCCACGTTGGTCCGCGACTCCGACCCGGCCTACGAGGTCGCCGAGACCCACGCCAAGGCCGGGGGGATCCTCTCGGCGTTCGGCCTGGTCCCGGCCGCCACCGGCACCCCGGCGCAGGTCGCCGACCTCACCCGCGACGAGGACGTGCTGATCGCGTTGAGCTCGCGCAACCAGCGGCTGGCGAAGTTCTGGCTCACCGACCAGGCGGGGGCCGCGCCGGCACCGAGCCTCGCCGGCCGGACGATCGCCATCCTGCACGGCGAGGACGACTTCGTGAACATGCTGGCGCACGTGTTCTCCGTGCTCGGGATGAGCTCGCGGGTCGTGCGTCACGAGGACTACGCCCCGGGGGTCTTCGACGAGGTGGACCTGGTCGTGGTCGGCCCGGGGCCGGGAGATCCCCGCTCGGTGGAGCACCCCAAGATCGCCGCCTATCACCGGGCGGTGGACGAGCTGCTCTCCACCGGCAAGCCGTTCCTGGCGGTGTGCCTGGGCCACCAGGTCCTGTGCGACCGGCTGGGCATCCCGCTGGCCTACAAGGACATCGTCTTCCAGGGCACCCAGTCCGCGGTCCGCGTCGAGGGCCGTGAGGAGCGGGTCGGGTTCTACAACACCTTCGTGGGTCGACTCGGCGAGTCCGGTGCGGACAGCCTTCCCGACGGGGTCCGGGTCGAGGCCGACCCCGCGACGGGGGACGTCCACCTCGTGTCGGGGCCGGGCTTTCGCGGCGTGCAGTTCCACGCCGAGTCCATCCTCACCGAGAACGGGTTCGCCCTGCTGCGCGGTCTCCTGCTGGAGCTGTTGGGGTAGGCCGGTGGGGGCGGTGCCGGCAGCGCGCAGGGCTCGCGACCACCCGCGGGTGCTGGTGGTCGACCACTACGACTCCTACACCTGGAACCTCGTGCACCTGGTCGCCGCGGTCACCGGCACCCTGCCCGAGGTGGTCGAGCACGACTCCGCGGGCGCCCTGGACCGTGCCCGGGAGGCCACGCACGTGGTGCTGTCCCCGGGACCGGGCCACCCCGCCGTCGCCGCGGACTTCGCGCTCGGCCCCGCGGTCTTCGACCTCGGGGTGCCGGTGCTCGGGGTGTGCCTGGGGATGCAGGCCCTGGTCACGGCGTACGGCGGGACGGTGGACCGGATCGAGCCGGCGCACGGGGACGTCGCCTCGGTGACCCACGACGGCACCGGCGTGCTGGCCGGGGTCCCCGCACCCTTCGAGGCCGTGCGCTACCACTCGCTGGCCGCCACCGTCGTGCCCGGCGCCCTGGCGGTGACCGCACGAGCGGGGGCGGTGGTGATGGCGGTGCGGCACCGGTCGCTGCCGCACGAGGGCGTGCAGTTCCACCCGGAGTCGATCCTGTCGCGGCACGGCGCCGCGCTGCTGGGGAACTTCCTGGGAGCAGGCGATGGGTGAGTCGGCACTGGAGGCGGTGCGCGCCGGCTTCGCCCGCTCCGACCGGGTCTTCTGGCTCGACGGTGGCGGCGCCCGGGACTGGTCCGGACGCCGGTCCCTGGTGGGGGTGCTGGGCGAGGACGACGTCTCGCTCACCCTGGACGCGGGGAGGGGGCAGGTCACCCGGCACCGGGGCGGTGGGTCCGAGGTGGTCGGTGCGGACGTCTTCGCGGTGCTCGAGGAGGAGATCGCCCGGGACGCGGGAGACCCGGGGGTGCACTGGGTCGGCTACCTCGGCTACGCCGCGCGCCCCGACCTGCCCGCGCGGCCCTGGGGTGTCGGGCCGGACGCGGTCTGGATGCGGTGCGAGGACGTGCGGTTCTTCGACCACGGCGAGGGCACCGCCACGGTCGGGGACCCGCCCCCGGAGGACGTCGCGACCGCACCCGCGGGCCGGCCGGCTGCTGGGTGGCCGTCGGCTCCCGGGTGGTACGCCGAGGCGTTCGCGCGCGTCCAGGAGCAGCTGCGTGCCGGCAACACCTACGAGGTGAACCTGACCTACCGCGAGGAGCTGCCCTCCCCGCGTCGCGAGGGCGGGGCCGAGGACCCGTTCTCGGCGTACCTGCGGCTGCGCACGCGCAACCCGGCGCCGTACGCCGGCCTGCTGCGCCATCGCGGCACCCACCTGCTGAGCAGCTCACCCGAGCGCTTCGCCACCCTCGACCGGCACGGGTGGCTGGAGACCAGGCCGATCAAGGGCACCACGGCCCGTGGCGCCACCCCGGAGCAGGACCGGCTGCTGGCCGAGCAGCTCTCCGCCGACCCGCGGTTCCGCGCGGAGAACCTGATGATCGTCGACCTGCTGCGCCACGACCTGTCCTCCGTCTGCGAGGTCGGGTCGGTCACGGTGCCGAGCCTGATGACGGTGGAGTCCTACCCCAGCGTGCACCAGCTGGTCTCCACCGTGCGGGGCCGGCTGCGGGCCGAGGTGGGCACGATCGGCGCGCTGCGTGCGCTGTTCCCCGCGGGCTCCATGACCGGTGCGCCGAAGCGACGCACGATGGAGGTGATCGACGCGGTGGAGTCGACCCCCCGCGGCCCCTACGCGGGGGCGTTCGGCTGGGTCTGCGCCGACGGCCGGGCGGACCTGGGGGTGGTGATCCGCTCGCTGTTCTGCGGGCCCGACGGCACGTGGAGCCTCGGGACGGGCGGCGGGATCACGGTGCGCTCGCAGGTGGAGGAGGAATGGGCGGAGACCCTCTGGAAGGCGCACCGGCTGCGCACAGCCTCCCCCGCGTGACGTCGAACCGAGGATCTCCGCCCCGGGCCCACCGGCCACGTGCTCGACGTGGCCAACGCGCCGGTCCTCATGCCATCGCCGCTCCTGGGGTCGTGGACGCGCTCGCGAACCACGGGTGGTGCAGGTCGAGATAGGTGACGTCCTGCATCACCGAGAACTCCTCCTCGGTGGCGGCACGCAGGTCCTCGGGCATCGGCTTGGTCTCGCCCTCGCGGGCGGCGTCCTCGGTGGTGAAGGCCACCGTCTGGGTGAAGGTGCCGTCGGGCTCGATCGCGATGGTGCCGCCGAGGATCTCCGGTCGCGCCTCGTGCAGGGCGTCCATCGGCTGGCTCATGAACGCCCGGAACCGCTCCGGGTCGGTCAACCGCCCCTGGATCACCTGGACGAAGCTCGCCTGGTCGGACCCGCCGCCGAGGAACATGGTGACGTCGTCGCAGTCGTGGAAGGTCACCTCACCCTCGAAGCACTCGGCCATCTGGGTCCACCACGCGGCCTGCTCGGGTCTGGCGGAGTTGTGGGCGGCCGCCTCCCGGGAGTCGAACCTGACCACGCCCACGAACTGGCCGTCGTCGGTGACCCCGTAGGTGCCGCCGAGCCATCCGTCGGCGTCCGGCCCGAGCTGCTCGCGCCACTGGTCGCTGAGCTGGTGGATCCGATCGGCGTCTCGACACCGGCCCTGGATGATCTGGATGAACATCTCCGGTCCTCGCTCTCCCCGAGAGGTCTCCTGACGCCCGAGTGCTGCGCCAGTGAGATTACGCCGATCGGGAGGATCCGGCCCGGCTGGTGCAGACCGGTGCGCTCAGGAGGCCTGGGTGTTGGCGTCGCTGCCGAGATCGGCGGTCGTGGTGCTGGTGTTCCCGCCCCGCACGTAGGTGATCTCGACGCTGTCGCCGGGCCGGTGGCCACGGATCGTGGCGACCAGCGACTCCGAGCCGTCGATGACCTGGTCGTCGACCTTGGTGATGACGTCACCGGTCTTCAGCCCGGCCTTCTGGGCCGCGGCGCCGTCCTCGATCCTGCGCAGGAGCGCGCCCTGGGTCAGGCTGTTGCCGCTGGCGTCGGTGACCGAGACCCCGAGCCGCGCGTGCGTCGGCTGCTGCTTGTCGGTGATCTGGTTGACGATCGGCAGCACCTCGTCGATCGGGATGGCGAACCCGAGCCCGATCGATCCTCCGCTCTGGCCGCTCGTGGCGTTGCTCGCGGTGCGGATCGAGGAGTTGATGCCCACGACGCGGCCGGACATGTCCACCAGCGGGCCGCCGGAGTTGCCGGGGTTGATCGCGGCGTCGGTCTGGATCGCGGGATAGGTGGTGCTCAGGTTCTGACCCTGCCCCTGCTGGGGCTGCTGCCCGCCGAAGGGCAGCTGCGGGCGCTCCTCGGCGGAGACCGAGACCGGACGGTTCAGTGCGCTGACGATGCCCGAGGTCACGGTCGCGTCGAGGCCGTAGGGCGAGCCGACGGCCACCACGGACTGGCCCACCTTCAGGTCCCCGGACTTGCCGAGCGAGGCGGGGGTGAGGTCGGAGACGTCCTGGACCTGGATCACGGCCACGTCGGTCAGCGGGTCGGTGCCGATGACGGTGGCCTTCTTGGTGCTGCCGTCGTTGAAGTTCACCGTGATCGCGCCGCCCTGTCCGGCCAGCGCGACGACGTGGTTGTTGGTGAGGATCTTGCCGTCCTTGCTCAACACGATGCCGGAGCCGGACCCGGCCCCGGACTGACCGGCCACGTTCACCTTCACCACCGAGGGGAGCACGGCCTGGGCCACCTTCTCCACGGTGCCGTCCTTGACCAGGGTGGTCTTCGTCGCCTCGAACGGCGTCGAGGAGGGGCTGGTGGTCCCGGCGGGCCCGGTGTCGCCGTCGGTGAACGCACGGTAGGTGGCCGACCCGCCGACCCCGGCGGCACCGCCGAGCAGCAGGGCGCCGACGAGGACCGCGGCGGTCACGCCACGGCGACGTCGCGGCTGCTCGGTGGTGGTGGTGGCGTACGTCGGGCCCCACGGCGCCTGCGGCTGGGTGGTCTGGGCGGGGTCGGGCGCGTGGTAGGAGGGGAGGGGCCGGGTGTGCTCGTCGTACTGGCTGGGGCCGCCGGACTCGCCCTGGGGGTCGTGGGGGTCACGGGGGTCGTGGTTCTGCTCATCCATGCCCACCAGTGTGCGAAACCATCCTGAGAGGGACCTTTGAGACCCCTACGACCGCGCCAAGACCTCCGGCGGGGCCATCGTGCCCGGCACGTGGAACCAGAACGCCGCACCGCCCTCGGGCCCCCTGCCGGCACGGACCTCGCCCCCGTGCCGGTCCGCCACCGCCTTGACGATGGACAGGCCGAGGCCGGAGCCGGGCATGCCGCGCGACTCGGTGGAGCGGTAGAACCGGTCGAAGACGTGCGGGAGGTCCGCCTCGCTGACGCCGTGACCCTGGTCGGCGACCATCACCGTGCCCTGCCGCAGCTCGACCGTCACGCGGCCTCCCTCCGGACTCCACTTGGCGGCGTTGTCGAGCAGGTTGGTGATGGCTCGTTCGAGCGCGGCCGGGTCGCCGGTGACCCACCACGGCTCGGTCTGCACCACGAACTCCACGGTGGTGGTGCGCCGGCGGACCCGGGTGACCGCCTGGCCGACGACGGCCGCAAGCTCCACCGGCTCCACCGCGGGGGTCGAGGGGTCCTCACGGGCCAGCTCGACCAGGTCGCCGATCAGGGTGGTCATCTCCGCGATCTGCGCGCGCACGTCGGCGAGCAGCTCCTTGCGCGACCCCTCGGGCAGCCGCACCGAGGTGTCGGCCTGGGCGAGCAGGTCGAGGTTGGTGCGCAGCGAGGTCAGCGGGGTGCGCAGCTCGTGGCCGGCGTCGGCGACCAGCTGGCGTTGGCGTGCCTGGGAGGCAGACAGCGCGGCGAGCATGGCGTTGAACGCCGAGGACAGCCGGGCCACCTCGTCGTTGCCCTCGACCGGGATGGGGTCCAGGCGCTCCGTGCGGGCGATGTCCTCGACGGCCGTGGTCAGGCGCCGGACCGGTCGCAACCCGTTGCGGGCCACCGCCCAGCCGGCCAGGCCGGCGCTGATCATGCCGGCGAGACCGAAGAGCAGCATCACCAGGCCGAGCCGGTCGAGCATCTCGTCGGTGGACTTCAGCGACTGCGCCAGGATCAGCGCCTCGCCCGTCTGGGCCGGGACCGCCACCACCCGGTAGCGCTGACCGTCGAGGTAGACGGTGCGCGCGGACCAGGACTGCTGGCCCAGCGCCACCCGGATCTCGGGGCGGCCGATCTCGCTGATGGCCTCCTCGTCGGCGGGCCGGATGGTCTGGTTGACCGCGTCGAGGAACATGATCTTCACGTCGGCGGCGCCCAGCGCCCACGGTGGGATCTCCTCGCGGGAGAGCACGTCGAGGGTCCCTTCGTGGGCGGCCCGCGAGGCACGGGTGTGCAGCGACTCGTCGAGGCTGTTCATGCTCTGCATCCGCACCGTGGCGTACGCCGCGAAGGCGACCCCGGTCACCGCGACCCCCACCGCGATCGTGGTGAGCAGGGTGACTCGGCTGGCCAGGGACCGCCGGAGGCGGAGAGGGACCCAGCGAGCCATCAGCGACCCATCAGCTGGTCTCGCGGAGCACGTAGCCGACTCCGCGCACGGTGTGCAGGAGCCGCGGCTCGTCCTCCGCCTCGGTCTTGCGGCGCAGGTAGCCGACGTAGACCTCCAGGCTGTTGGCGGTGGTGGGGAAGTCGAAGCCCCAGACCTCCTCGAGGATGAAGGAACGCTCCAGCACCCGTCGGGGACGGCGCAAGAACAGCTCCAGCAGGGTGAACTCGGTGCGGGTCAGCTCGATCAGCCGGTCTCCGCGGCGCACCTCCCGTGAGGCGAGGTCCATGCTGAGGTCGGCGAAGGAGAGGTGCTCCTCGGAGTCCTCCGCACCGGGGGAGACCCGCCGCAGCAGCGCCCGCAGCCGGGCCAGCAGCTCCTCGAGCGCGAACGGCTTGGTCAGGTAGTCGTCGGCACCGGCGTCGAGCCCCTCCACCCGGTCGCCGACCGCGTCGCGGGCGGTGAGCACCAGGATCGGGACGCCGTTGCCCACCTTGCGCAACGCCCGCGTGGTCTCCAGGCCGTCGAGCCGCGGCATCATCACGTCCATCACCACGGCGTCGGGGTTGGTGCCGCTGATCCCGGCGAGTGCCTCGGCGCCGTCGGAGGCGGTGGAGACCTGGTAGCCGTTGAACTCCAGCGACCGGCGCAGCGACTCCCGCACGGCGCGGTCGTCCTCGACGACCAGGACGTGCTGACGGGACTCGGCAGGGGTCTCGGCGGTCACGGGTCAAGGGTGCCACCCACGGCTGAGCAATGGCTGAGACGGCGCGCGTGGCTGCGGTCGGCCGGCTCGCGCGCGCTCAGAGCCGCGCGGCCGCCTCGGCGGCCCGGTGGCCGTAGTGCCCACCGAAGAGGGCGGCGTGCACCAGCAGGGGGAACAGCTGGTGCAGCGGCTGCCGCTCCTCCCAGCCCTCGGCGAGGGGGTGCTCGGCCTGGTAGGCGTCGATCAGCCGCGGGAGGTGGGGCAGGCCGAAGAGCGCGAGCATCGCGAGGTCGCACTCACGGTGCGCTCCGTGCGCGGCGGGGTCGACCAGGGTCCCGTGCCCGGCGGACCACACCACGTTGCCCGACCAGAGGTCGCCGTGGATCCGGGCGGGCGGCTCCTCCGGTCCGCTGACCTCGGTGAGACGCCCGAGAAGGGCCTCGACGGCGGCGGCGTCGGCGTGGTCGACGTGGCCACGGTCGGTCGCCAGCTTCAGGTAGGGCAGCACGCGACGGGTGGCGTAGAACTCCGGCCAGGTGGGCGCGGTGCGGTTCGGCAACGGCAGCGAGCCGATGTAGCCGTCCACCGCGGCGCCGAACCCGTCGGCGCCGGCGGCGTGCAGCCGGGCCAGCGAGGTGCCCAGGGCGGCGGCGGACTCGGCGGTGGGGCGCGACGGCTCCACCCAGCCCAGGACCAGGCAGTCAGGCTCGACCGCGAGCACCTCGGCCACGTGGATCACGTCCGGCTCCGCGAGCCAGCGCAGCCCCCGCGCCTCGGTCTCGAAGAAGTCCTCCGGGGCCCCGGCCCGGGTCTTGACCAGTGCCGAGCTGCCGTCGCTGAGGCGCACCCGGGTGGAGGTGCAGATGTCACCGCCCGCCACGGGGCTGGTGGCCACCACGGCCTGTCCGAGGAGGTGCTCGACCCGTTCGGCGATCCCACGCATCCGCGCCATCGCTCCAATGTGCCGTGCCGGTGGCGCGTGCGCCACACCCGTGCACAGATTGCTCGGCCGGCGGGTTGCTCGGCCGGCGGGCCCGTCTCAGCGCGGCCGACGGCCGAGGTGGGCCAGCAGCCGGTCCCCGACGGTGGCGTCCGGCCGCCACGGCACGGCGGGTGCGAACCGGGTGCCCCGGTCCCCGGGCGTCACCACCGCCTGTGCCACGGCGTACAGCCTGCTGGCCAGCTCCTCGGGCAGCGGGCGGGTGGTGCCGACCGCGGCGGCCACGTCCCAGCCGTGCACGGCGATCTCCAGGGCACCCACCAGCACCACCGTGTCCCGGCCGAGCGCGAGCTCGCCCACCCCGACCGGGGCCGAGGTGAGCCGCCGCAGCCACGCGGTCCGGGTCTCGCCGGCGCGTCGGACCAGCCGGTCGACGTGCCACCCCGGCTCGGGCCCCGTGTCGGGGCCGATGGCCGGGCCGGCGGCGTCCCCGGTCACGCGCACCTGGCCGCCGGCGGCCTCTCCGAAGGCGACCAGCGAGTCCTCCAGGTGCGCGAGCAGCCCGCCGAGGTCCCAGTCCGAGCAGGGGGTCGGCAGGGTCGGCGGGCTGCTCCGCGCCAGCTGCAGGCACGCACGGGTCCAGGTGACGGCGCTGTCCAGCACCGCCACCGGGGCCGGTGGCGAGGTCGAGGACATCTCAGGAGGGGGCGGGGCCGGTGTAGGACGCCGGGAGCGAGGCCGGCAGTCCGAAGGTCGCGAACAGCTCGGGCTCGAAGAACGCGACGACGTGGCTGACCCGGCCGTCGACCACCGAGAGCACCTGCAGGTGGAAGGGCTCGAAGTGGCCGTCGCGTTGTCGCATGTAGAGCCCGTAGGCCGGCTGCCCGTTCGCCGAGGTGCGGATCATCGGCATGTCGCGGGTGCCGCCCGGGCACTGGGTGTCGATGAGCGCGCCGATGTTCTCCGCGCCGGGGTACCAGCCGGTGAACGGCGGCATCTCCCAGACCGCGTCGTGGGCCAGCATGGTCACCAGCGCGGTCACGTCCTTGTCCCAGAAGGCCTGCACGTAGCGCGCCAGCATCGCCTCGAGCTCGGGGGTCAGCTCGTCCTCGACGGTGCCCTGGGTGAGCTGCTTCTCGGCCAGCTGCGCGTGCGCCCGCTGCAGGGCGCTGTTCACGGCTGCCACCGTGGTCTCCAGGGCGCCGGCGGTCTCCTTGGCCGACCAGCGCAGCACGTCGCGCAGGACCAGCACCGCTCGCTGGCGCGGTGGCAGGTGCTGCAGCGCGGCGACGAAGGCGAGCCGGACGGCGTCGCGGTTGCCGACGACCTGGGCGGGGTCGATGTTGGCGACGTCGACCATCACGTCGGGCACCGGCTGCAGCCAGGGCACCTCGGTCGCCTCGACGAGCTCGTCCCCGGCCTGGGCGCCGGGCATCCCGAGACCGGTGGGCAGGGGGCGCCGCCCCCGGTGCTCCAGGTTGGTCAGGCAGACGTTGGTCGCGATCCGGTAGAGCCAGGTGCGCACCGAGGAGCGGCCCTGGAAGCTGTCGTAGGCACGCCAGGCGCGCAGGTAGGTCTCCTGGACCATGTCCTCGGCGTCGTAGACCGACCCCGTCATCCGGTAGCAGTGCGCGGTGAGCTCGCGGCGGTAGCGGTCCGCGACCTGCGGGAAGTCCGCGGGCGCGTCGGGAGACTGCGCCTGGCTCTCGTCGAGCGTCGTCATGGGTGCTCCTTCGGGTCCCGACTCTAGGACAGCGCGGCGGGAACGTCGCGTGCGTCGGATATCGACCCGGCTCCCACCCCGAACTCATCGCTCGGAGGAGACCACGGCCACGGGCGGTCCTAGAGTGCGAGCGCCTCGAGCTCGGTGAGCAGCCGTCGGCAGGTGCGCTCGACCACCTCGATCACCTCGGCGAAGCCGTCCTCGCCCCCGTAGTAGGGGTCGGGCACCGCGAGGTCGGCGGGGTCGGCCCCGGGATCGGCGAGGGGGTCGAAGGACCGGAACATCCGCACCCGCGCGCCGGCGCCGGCACCGGCGGTGATCTCGGCGAGGTTCCGCTCGTCCATCGCCAGCACCAGGTCCTGGTCCAGCCAGCTGGGGTCGAACTGCTGCGCGCGGTGCCCGGAGGCGTCGTACCCGGCGGCCTGCAGCTGCGCCGCGGCCCGTGGGTCCATCGGGTGGCCGACGTTCCAGTCGCCGGTGCCGCAGCTGCTGACCGCGACCGAGGTGGCGAGCCCGGCGTCGTCGACGAGTCGGGAGAGCACCACCTCGGCCATCGGCGAGCGGCAGATGTTGCCCAGGCAGACGAAGGCGATCCGGTAGGGCGTCCCGGTCGGCGGGGGGAGCGACATCGCTCAGCGCCGCTTGCTGCTGGGGAAGATCGCCTCGAGCACGAGGGAGGCGATGGAGATGACGATCGAGCCCCAGAGCGCCACCCAGAAGCCGTCGACGTGGAACCCGAGGTCGACGGCGTCGGCGATCCGGCTGGTCAGCAGCAGCATCAGGGCGTTGATCACGAGCAGCATCAGGCCCAGGGTCACGATGATCAGCGGCAGCGAGACGAAGTTGACGATCGGCCGCACGAAGGCGGTGATGGCCCCGAAGATGGCGCCGACGATGACCAGCTTGATGATCCGGTCGGTGTCGTCGGTGCCGGTCAGGGTGATCCCGTCGAAGAGCCACACGGCCGCGCCGAGGGCCAGTGCGTTCACAGCCAGCCAGGTCAGGAGCTTCATGCCCTCAGGGTAGTCAGGGCTGTCGGGGATCTTGGGTCCACTCGCTGCGGGCGACCTCCTCGACCATGGAGGTCTCGGCGTCGGCTAGGTGGTCGGCGAGCTCGGTGGCGGCCGCCTCGAGGTCACCGCTCTCCATCAGCTCGAGCAGGTGACTGTGCGAGTGCACCTGGTCGGCGGCGTTGCCGCGCGCCCGGTCGACGTGGGAGAGGGCCAGGCGCACCTCGGCGTGCAGCGACTCCACCTGCGAGACCAGTCGCGCGGAGCCGGTCAGCCCGGCCAGGGCGCGATGGATGGCCAGGTGGGCCGCGGTGAACTCCGCCGTCGTGCAGTCGCTCTCCCGCAGCTGGGAGTAGGCCGCCAGCGCCGCGCGCACGCCGTCGCGCTCGGACTCCTCGGCCTCGGCCCAGCCGCGGATCCCGGCCGTCTCGATGACCGCGCGGGCACGGCAGACGTCGCGGACCTGCTCGGGGTCCAGCCGGCGCACCTGGGTGCCCTTGTTGGGGACCCGGTCGGCCAGGCCCTCGGCCACGAGCACCCCGAGCGCCTCGCGGACCGTGGAGCGCGAGACCCCGAGGGCCTGGGCGAGGGCCACCTCGCGCAGCGGCGTGCCCGGGCGCAGCTCGCCCTCGAAGAGGGATCGGCGCAGCTCCTCGACGGCCCGGTCGACCGTGGAGGCCGCCACCAGGCTGAGTCCGGCGAAGGGCCCGGCAGGAGGTGTGTCCGTCATGACACTGCGATTGTCCGGCAATCATTTGCTTTCCGCACCCGAGACCCCGCACACTGGGATTGTCCGACAATCGGGCAATCGCAGCACGCGTCACCCGACCGCACGCACCGCCGCCGCACCCGCTCCCACCGAGAACCGGAGCGGCCGCACGCCTCGAGAGTCCGTAGGAGGGCCGATGAGCACCACGACCGAGCTCCCGTGGGGGCAGCGCTACCTGATGGTCGCGCCCGACCACTTCCGCGTCGACTACGCCATCAACCCGTTCATGCACCTCGAGGACCAGCCCGACCCGGTGCGCACGCACGCGCAGTGGCGCGCGGTCGTGGCGGCGATCGAGGCCGCCGGCGGCCGGGTCGAGGTCCTGCCGCAGCTGCCGGACGCCCCGGACATGGTCTATGCGATGAACCTCGGCCTCGCCCTCGAGGCCGACCAGGGCGCCCGCGCGGTGCTCTCCCACATGCGCCACCCCCAGCGCCGGCCGGAGACGCCGGCCGCCGAGCGCTGGTTCGCCGAGCGGGGAGCCGTCCGCAGCGTCACCGGCCGCGACGGTGTCGGCGCCCACTTCGAGGCCGGCGACGCGTTCGCCTGGCGCGGCGAGCTGGTGGTCGGCTACGGCCCCCGCACCGAGGAGCTGGCCCTGAAGCACCTGGCCACCGACCTGGGGGTCGCCGTGCGTGGGATGCGGATCACGCACCCGGGGATGTACCACATGGACATCGGCTTCTGCCCGCTCGACGAGACCCGCGCGATGGTGTGCCCCGCCGCCTACGAGGAGGCCTCGGCGGCGGCGCTGCTCGACCTCGTCCCCGAGCCGCTGGTGCTCACCGAGGAGGAGGGCCTCTCCTTCTGCGCGAACTCGATCGTGCTGGGCCGCACCGTGGTGATGCCGGCCTGTCCCGACCGGGTCCGGGCCCGGCTCGAGCAGTGGGGCTTCGAGGTCGTGGTCGTCGACGTCGGCGAGTTCCTCAAGGGGGGCGGCGCGATCCGGTGCATGACCAACCCGCTCGACGTACGCCTCGGACGGGACCTGGTCGAGGTCCCCGGAGGCCGCGTCCGGCTTCCCTGAGGAGCCGCGAGGCGCCCTAGGGTGGGCGCGTGACCAGCCAGCCGCCACGCCCACGGGAGTCGATCGCCTCGATCCCGGCCTACGTCGCCGGGAAGCCGCCGGCCGCGCGGCCGGGACAGCGGGTCTTCAAGCTGTCCTCCAACGAGAACGCCTACCCGCCGCTGCCCGGTGTCGTCGAGGCGGCCACCGAAGCGGTCGCCCGGATGAACCGCTACCCCGACATGGGCAACACCGAGCTGTACGCCGCCCTGGCCGGTCGGCTCGACGTGCCGGTGGGGCGGCTCGCCGCCGGCACCGGCTCCGTGGCCGTGCTCTACCACCTGCTGCAGGCGTTCTGCGACCCCGGCGACGAGGTCGTCTACGCCTGGCGCTCCTTCGAGGCCTACCCGATCGCGGTCTCCGCGACCGGTGCCGTCTCGGTGCAGGTGCCCGTCGACGCCGAGGGTCGCCACGACCTCGAGGCGATGCTCGCCGCGGTCACCGAGCGGACCCGGGTCGTGGTCGTGTGCACCCCGAACAACCCGACCGGGCCCGCGGTGACCGACACCGCTCTGCGGGCCTTCGTCGAGCGGGTGCCGCCAGGGGTCCTGGTGGTGGTGGACGAGGCCTACCGTGAGTTCGTGCGCCACGACGACCCGGTCGACGGGCTCGCGCTCGCGGCCGAGCACGCCAACGTCGTGGTGATGCGCACCTTCGCCAAGGCCTACGGGCTGGCCGGGCTGCGCGTCGGCTACCTGGTGGGGCACGAGGAGGTCGCGGCCGCGGTCCGCGCCTGCGCGCTGCCGTTCGGCGTCTCGAGCGTCGCCCAGGCCACCGCCGTGGCGAGCCTCGCGGCCGAGGACGCCCTGCTCGAGCGGGTCGCGGCGATCGTCGCCGAGCGCGACCGGGTGGCGGCCGGGCTGGCGGAGCAGGGGTGGTCGCTCCCGGACCCGCAGGGCAACTTCGTCTGGCTGCCGCTGGGGGAGCGGACCGCGGACTTCGTGGCGGCGGCGGAGAGGGCCGGCATCACGGTGCGGCCCTTCGCCGGCGAGGGCGTGCGGGTCAGCATCGGCGAGCCCGAGGCCAACGACGTCTTCTTGTCGGTGGCCGGGCGGTTCGGCGCCGACCCGGGCCGTCCGCCCGCCGGAGATGATTGAAACTTGTCGCATCCGGGCACCATGAGGACATGGCACAGCGCAACTCGACCTACGTGGAGCCCGGCAAGTCCTTCGAGCGCGACATGGACTACATCCCCGACCGGATCACCCGGGAGTCCCGGGACTGGCCGGTCGAGCCGGGCCGCTACCGGCTCGTCGCGGCGAGGGCCTGCCCCTGGGCGAACCGCTCGATCATCGTGCGCCGGCTGCTGGGCCTGGAGGAGGTGATCTCGATGGGCCTGTGCGCTCCCGTGCACGACAAGCGCAGCTGGACCTTCGACCTCGACCCGGGCCAGGTGGACCCCGTCCTGGGGATCCACCGGCTGCAGGAGGCCTACTTCGCCCGGTTCCCGGACTACCCGCGCGGCATCACGGTGCCGGCGATGGTCGACGTCCCGACCGGCCAGGTGGTGACCAACGACTTCTCGTGGATCACCCACGACCTGTTCTTCGAGTGGCGCGACTTCCACCGCCCCGACGCCCCCGACCTGTGGCCCGAGGACTGCCGCGAGGAGATGGGCGAGGTGATGGACCGCGTCTTCACCGAGGTGAACAACGGCGTCTACCGCTGCGGGTTCGCCGGGTCGCAGGAGTCCTACGACGAGGCCTACGCGCGTCTGTGGACCGCGATGGACTGGCTGGAGGACCGGCTCTCCCAGCGCCGCTACCTGATGGGCGCCACGATCACCGAGGCCGACGTACGCCTGTTCACGACGCTTGCCCGCTTCGACGCGGTCTACCACGGTCACTTCAAGTGCAACCGCAACAAGCTGGCGGAGATGCCGAACCTGTGGGGCTACGCACGCGACCTGTTCCAGACGCCCGGCTTCGGGGAGACCGTCGACTTCGAGCAGATCAAGCAGCACTACTACATCGTGCAGAGCGACGTGAACCCCTCGGGGATCGTCCCGCAGGGCCCCGACCCCTCGGGCTGGCACACCCCGCACGGCCGGGAGTCGCTCTCCTGAGCCACCCGCCCGCGCGGACGCCCTGAGCGGGCGTCGGGTCAACCCCGGGCGTCGGCCTCGGCGGCTTCCTTGAGCTTGACCAGGGTGCCCGCGATGCCGGCGCGGTTGCGGGCGGGGAATCCGGCCAGCTCGACGAGCCGGCGGGCCAGCGGGCCGTGCCGGCTGTAGTCGAAGGACTCGGTGACGAGGGTCCCGCTGCCGGCCGGCTCGAGCACGTAGCGCCACCGGTGGCCACCGAAGTGGCGCCAGGCGATGCGCCGGCCCTCCTCGAACTCCACCACCCGGTTGCGGATCTTGTAGGGCAGCCCGAACAGCTTCATGTCCATGCCGAACGCCGCGCCCTCGCTCAGCCGCTCCGGACCGCGCGGCGAGCCCTGCACGCTGCCGGACCCGTCGATCCGGGCGTGCTGGCGGGGGTCGGCGAGGATCGCGAAGACCGCCGCCGGGGGCGCCGCGACCTCGACCGCGTCCGAGATGATCCGGGGGTGCTGCTCCTCGCTCATGGCCCGAGTCAAGCAGAGGACCCCGGGAGTGCTGGTGCCGGGACCCGCGCGACATGGGGTTCGGGGCCGTGCCGGTTGGGCGAGATCGCGGTCGTCCGCTACGGTTTCGGTGAGTCCTGTGGCCCACATCACAGCCGGGTCACAGGCGTCGCACCACCGAGCCGGTACCGGTCGCGCCACCCCTGCGGCCACTCCGGTCCGCTGCATGGCCACGTGAGCGCGGAGACCCCGCACTCACCCGGACACAGGAGTGTTGATGCCCGATTTCGGACCCGACCTCGTCGAGGTCTTCGGCCCCTCGCAGGCCGACGGCGGCCCCGAGCTGATCCAGCTGCTCACCCCCGAGGGGGAGCGCGTCCACCGCTCGGACTTCGACCAGGACTTCAGCGCCGAGCAGCTGCGCGGGTTCTACCGCGACATGGTGCTCACCCGGCGCATCGACACCGAGGCCACCGCGCTGCAACGCCACGGCGAGCTCGGCATCTGGGCCCAGCTGCTGGGGCAGGAGGCAGCGCAGATCGGCGCCGGCCGCGCGCTGCGTCCCCAGGACTACGTCTTCCCGACCTACCGCGAGCACGGCGTCGCCTACTGCCGCGGGGTGGACCCGCTCGACCTGCTCGGCCTGTTCCGCGGGGTCGACCACGGCGCCTGGGACCCCCAGGAGTTCAACTTCGGGCTCTACACGATCGTCATCGGTGCCCAGGCGCTGCACGCCACCGGCTACGCGATGGGCCTCCAGCGCGACCACGCCGTGGGCACCGGCGACCCCGACCGCGACGCCGCCGTGATCGCCCACTTCGGTGACGGCGCCAGCAGCCAGGGAGACGTCAACGAGGCGTTCATCTTCGCCGCCTCCTACAACGCCCCCGTCGTCTTCTTCTGCCAGAACAACCAGTGGGCGATCTCCGAGCCGATCGAGCGCCAGAGCCGGATCCCGCTCTACCAGCGCGCGCTCGGGTTCGGCTTCCCGGGCGTCCGGGTCGACGGCAACGACGTGCTCGCCACGTACGCCGTCACCCAGGCCGCGCTCCAGCGGGCCCGCGAGGGCAGCGGCCCGACCCTGGTCGAGGCCTACACCTACCGGATGGGGGCGCACACCACGACCGACGACCCGACCCGCTACCGCCTCTCCGACGACGTCGAGCACTGGAAGCTCAAGGACCCGATCGCCCGGCTGGAGGTCTACCTGCGGCGCAACGGCCTGGTCGACGACGGGTTCGTGACCACGGTGAAGCAGGAGGCCGACGAGCTGGGGCACCACCTGCGCGAGGGCTGCAAGGCGCTGCCCGACCCCCAGCCGCTGGACATGTTCGCCCACGTCTTCGTCGAGGAGACCGAGGAGCTGCACCAGCAGCGCGAGGGGTTCGCGGCCTACCTCGACACCTTCGCCCCGACCGAGCCCAGCACACCTGAGGGGGTCCGGTGATGGCCTCGACCACCGGCAAGCAGAAGATCACGCTGGCCAAGGGCCTCAACATGGGCCTGCGCAGAGCCATGGAGGACGACGACAAGGTCCTGATCATGGGCGAGGACGTCGGCAAGCTCGGCGGCGTCTTCCGGATCACCGACGGGCTGCAGAAGGACTTCGGCGAGGACCGGGTGATCGACACCCCGCTGGCGGAGTCCGGCATCGTCGGCACGGCGATCGGGCTGGCGCTGCGCGGCTACCGACCGGTGGTGGAGATCCAGTTCGACGGGTTCGTCTACCCCGCCTACGACCAGATCGTGTGCCAGCTGGCCAAGATGTGCTACCGGTCCAAGGGCCGCTCCCCGATGCCGATCGTGATCCGGATCCCGTTCGGGGGCGGCATCGGCGCCGTCGAGCACCACTCGGAGAGCCCCGAGGCGCAGTTCGCGCACACGCCGGGCCTGAAGGTCGTGGCCTGCTCCAACCCCGTCGACGGCTACTGGATGATCCAGCAGGCGATCGCCAGCGACGACCCGGTGATCTTCCTGGAGCCCAAGCGCCAGTACCACGCCGACAAGGCCGAGCTCGACGACGGCGCCACTCCCGAGCCGCTGTTCTCCAGCCGGGTCGTGCGGCGCGGCACCGACGCGACCGTGCTGGCCTACGGACCCACGGTGAAGACGGCACTCGCCGCGGCCGAGGCGGCCGCGACCGACTCCTCCGCAGGCTCGGGGAAGGACCTCTCGCTGGAGGTGATCGACCTGCGCACGCTGAGTCCCCTGGACATGGGGCCGGTCTTCGAGTCCGTACGCCGCACCGGCCGCGTCGTGGTCACCCACGAGGCCCACGTCAACCTGGGGATGGGTGCGGAGGTGGCGGCGCGCATCCAGGAGGAGTGCTTCTACTCCCTGGAGGCGCCGGTCCTTCGCGTCGGCGGGTTCGACACGCCCTACCCCGCGTCCCGGATCGAGGAGGACTTCCTGCCCGACCTCGACCGGGTGCTCGATGCCGTCGACCGAACGATGGAGTGGTGACCTGTGGCTGACTACCGTCTGCCCGACGTCGGTGAGGGCCTGACCGAGGCCGAGATCGTGGCCTGGCGGGTCAAGGAGGGCGACACCGTCGAGATCAACGACATCGTGGTCGAGATCGAGACCGCCAAGTCGCTCGTGGAGCTCCCCTCGCCCTTCGCCGGGACGGTGACCGCGCTGCTGGTGGCCGAGGGGGAGACGGTCGCCGTGGGCACGCCGATCGTCTCCATCGGTGCCGCCGGCGAGGCGCCACCCGCCGAGGGTGACGCCTCGGCCTCGGCCCAGGAGGACGAGATCGACCTGTCCAACCCCGCGGCCAGCGGCGGCGGCGAGGGCGAGAGCCTGGTCGGGCGCAACAAGGCCGACCGGGGGCCGGTGCGCCGTGCCCGCAAGGGGTCCGCCTCGCCGTCCGGCGAGTCGGCTGCCGCCACCCAGATGCAGCTCCAGGGCGCCTTCGCGCCGGGTGGGGCGGAGACCTCGGACGTGGTGGAGTCCGACGAGCCGGCGGTGCCGGCGGCGTCGGTGGCCGACCAGCCCGACGAGCGTCCCGTGCAGGTGCTGGCCAAGCCGCCGGTGCGCAAGCTGGCCAAGGACCTCGGTGTCGACCTGCGCAGCCTCACCGGCTCTGGCCCCTCCGGCTCGATCACCCGTGCCGACGTGCGGGCCGCGGGGGTCCCCGAGGAAGCGAGCCCGGTCCAGGACGCCGCCGCCGCGACGGCCGCCTCCGCCGGGGTCGGGGAGCGGGAGCACCGCGAGCCCATCAAGGGCGTGCGCAAGATGATGGGGCAGGCGATGGTCGACTCCGCCTTCACCGCCCCCCACGTCACCGAGTGGGTCACCGTCGACGTGACCCGGACCATGGAGTTCGTCGAGCGGCTGCGGTCGCGTCGCGAGTTCCGGGAGGTCAAGGTCTCCCCGCTGCTGGTGCTCGCCCGGGCCTGCCTGCTCGCGATGCGGCGTACGCCGGAGATCAACTCCCGCTGGGACGACCAGGCGCAGGAGATCGTCTACAAGCGCTACGTCAACCTCGGCATCGCCGCGGCCACCCCGCGCGGGCTCGTGGTCCCCAACGTCAAGGACGCCGAGCAGCTGGGCCTCGTCGAGCTCGCCGGCGCGCTGAACCAGCTCGCCGCGACCGCGCGGGAGGGCAGGACGCAGCCGGCCGAGATGAGCGAGGGCACCTTCACCATCACCAACGTGGGGGTCTTCGGCGTCGACGGCGGCACCCCGATCATCAACCCGGGGGAGTCGGCGATCATGTGCTTCGGCGCTGTGCGCCAGCAGCCGTGGGTCTTCCAGGACGAGGTCGTGGTGCGGCAGGTCACCCAGCTCGCGCTGTCCTTCGACCACCGGCACGTGGACGGGGAGAAGGGGTCCCGCTTCCTCGCCGACGTGGCTGGCATCATGGAGGACCCAGCGGCCGCGCTGCTGTTCTGACCCACCGCACATCCTCGGGGAAGGGGGAGGCGTGGCCACGCCCGGAGCACGTATCGAGATCAGTCACCTGACCAAGCGTTTCGGGGCGTTCACCGCCGTCGACGACCTCAGCTTCGTCGTGGAGCCCGGTCGGATCACCGGCTTCCTCGGCCCCAACGGCGCCGGCAAGACGACCACGTTGCGGATGGCGCTCGGCCTGGTGCGTCCCACCGCCGGGTCGGTCACCATCGACGGCCGGGCCTACCACGACCTCGGCGACCCCCTCGGCACCGTCGGCGCGGCGCTGGAGGCCACCAGCTTCCACCCGGGCCGCTCCGGGCGGGACCACCTGCGGATGATGGCCGCCGCGAGCGGTGTCGCCGACGCCCGGGTCGACGAGCTGCTCGAGCTGACGGGCATCCCGGCGTTCGCGCGCCGACGCGCCAGCGCCTACTCGATGGGGATGCGGCAGCGGCTCGCCCTGGCAGCCGCCCTGCTCGGCGACCCGAAGGTGCTCGTCCTCGACGAGCCCGCCAACGGGCTGGACCCTGAGGGCATCCGGTGGCTGCGCGGCTTCCTGGGCCGGCTCAGCCGCGAGGAGGGCAAGACCATCCTGGTCTCCAGCCACCTGCTGCAAGAGGTCGCGCAGACCGTCGACGACGTCGTGATCATCGCCAACGGCGCGCTCATCCGCGAGGGCGCCATGGACGACCTCGGCGGCGACCCCACCACGCTGGTGCGCACCTCCGATCCGGCGCGGCTCGCCGAGGCGCTGCAGGGGGTCGGGGTGGCCTCCCAGCCCGGTGCCGAGGGCTACCTGGTCGCCGCCACCCCGGACCCGCGCCTGGTCGGTGACACCGCCCTCGAGCACGGCCTGCCGGTCTGGGAGCTGCGTGCGCAGCGGGCCGACCTGGAGGAGCTGTTCCTGAGCCTGACCGAGGGCACCAACCGCAACGAGGTGGCCTGATGGGATCGTCGTTCGCCCGAGCCGTCCGCGCCGAGCTGCTCAAGTTCTTCACCACCCGGCTGTGGTGGGGGATGGCCCTGGGCGTCTTCCTCTCCGGGGCCGCGTTCGCCCTGCTCTTCGGGATCCTGCTCACCTCCGACCAGGCCGGCACGGGCGGCGCCAACGGCATCCCGGGCGGGGACGCGGTGCAGGTCGCGAACAGCGTCTACACCGGTGGCCTGAGCGTGGGCTACCTGCTGATGCTCACGATCGGGGTGATCCAGATCGGCTCGGAGTACCGCCACAAGACGATCACCGCCACCTTCCTCGCCGTGCCGAGGCGAGGGACGGCGATGCTGGCCAAGGTGGTGGCGCTGCTGGCCATCGGCGTCGGGTACGGCGTGGTCAGCCTGGTGGGCTCGGTCGGGGTCGGCGCCTTGACCCTGCGCCTGCGGGGCGAGGCTGCGTTCCCCTCCGACCAGGTCCTCCGCACGATCGTGCTGAGCCTGCTGGTGCTCGGCCTCTGGGCGCTGATCGGGCTCGGTGTGGGCATCTTGATCCCCAACCAGGTGGCCGCCCTGCTGATCGGTGTCGGCGTCGCCTGGATCGTGGAGCCGCTGATCGGGCTGGGGCTCAGGGCCTTCGACTTCGGGCGCGAGCACGTGGCGCCGTACCTTCCGAGCGAGGCCACCAACGCCGTGATCAACGCGGTCCAGGGCTCCCCGGACGACGTCCGGCTCGCCTGGTGGGCGGGAGCGCTGACCCTGGCGGCCTGGGCGGCCGCACTCGCCGGCGCGGGCATCGCGCTGACCGTGCGCCGCGACGTCAGCTGAGGGTCCGCCTCGACGGGCCCGGCTCGACGTGGCCGCCTCGGCGCCGGAACCGCGCGCGCCCGGGGCAGGTCCCTGACGCACCGGCACCGGTGCCGCGGATAGCCTGATCACATGACCGGGCCCGAGCGCATCCTCGCCGACCCGGCCCGCGAGCGGATCGGCACGCCAGCGACGATCGTGACCCTCGTCCGCACCAGCGCCTCGGTCTCCCTGGCGGCGGTCGCGGCGAGTCAGGGGAGCAAGACGCTCCTGGTCGCGGCGCTGCTCGTGCACTGGGTGGGGGACTCGCTCGACGGCTGGGTGGCGCGCGTCCTCGACTGCGAGACGCGCACCGGCGCCGTGCTCGACATCTTCAGCGACCGACTGTGCGCCGCGTCCTTCTACATCGGGCTGGCCTGGCTGGAGCCGCACCTCGCGCCGGCGGTCTTCGTCTACCTCGCCGAGTTCATGGTCGTCGACTGCTTCCTCTCGATCGGCTTCCTGGCCTGGCCGATCACCAGCCCCAACTACTTCTACGTGATCGACCGCCGGCTCTGGCTGCTGAACTGGTCGCACCCGGGCAAGGCCGTCAACTCGGGGCTGTTCGCGATCCTGCTCCTCGTCACCGGCTGGCTGTGGGTGGGCCTGGCCATCGCCGTGGCCCTCCTGGTCCACAAGCTGCTCTCCCTGGCCAGGCTGGTCCGCATCGGCCTGCCGATCGCGGGCGAGGTGCCTGCCGCGCTCCGCGAGCAGCTGAACGCCCACGCCCCGCACCGACCGTGAAGCTGGTCCTCACCACGGTGGTCGTGGCCTTCGGGTCGGCCGTGCTGCCCTTCATCAACATCGAGGCCTACCTCGGCGCCGTCGGGGCCGCGGTGGACCACGTCGGCCTCTGGGCGATCGCGGGGGCCGCGGCCGTCGGCCAGACCGCCGGCAAGGTGGTGCTCTTCTACGCCGCCGACTGGGCGATGAACCTGCCGTGGATCAAGAAGAAGATGTCCACGCCGAAGTGGGAGCGCTCCTACCACCGCTGGGCCCAGCAGGTCCGCGAGCGGCCGGGGCAGACGGTGCTGCTGCTCTTCGCCTCCGCCTCGCTCGGCTTCCCCCCGCTGTACGTGATGGCCGTGCTCGCCGGGCAGCTCCGGGTGCGGATCTGGCTGTTCGTCCCGACCTGCCTGCTCGGCCGCTTCCTGCGGTTCCTGGTGATCCTGGGTGCCGCCGACTGGCTGGTCCGGCTCTGGTGAGGCCCGTCTCGCCGGCCGGGGTCAGCGCCGACGCAGGGCCTTGACCCGGGAGACGGCGCTGGAGACGGCGTCCATGGCGCCGAGCACGATCCGCGGCACCTCCATGCCCACGGGCGTGAGCGGGTGCAGCAGGGCGTCGGTGCCGCCGTCGACGAACACCACCGACCCGACCATCAAGCTGGCCTCCTCGGAGAGCAGGAACGCCATCAGGGCGGCGACCTCCTCCGGCCGCCCGGGCCGGTGCAGCGCGGAGGGGTAGGCGTCGGCGAAGGCGCCCAGCTTGGGGTCCCGGCGCAGCTCCTCGGTCATCGGGGTGCCGATCAGCCCGGGAGCGACCGCATTGACGCGCACCCCGGAGCCGCCCCACTCCTGCTTGATCCCCTCGCGCCGCGCCCAGTAGGCGAGCGCCGCCTTGGTGGCGGGATAGATGTGCACCGCCTCCTCGGACCCGGCCAGGCGGCGCGCCTCCTTCTCGTCCTCGCGCAGACAGGCGGCCGTCACCTCGGAGTTCCAGCCCGGCTGGGCGGTCACCGAGTTGGAGCTGACCAGGACCACGGCCGAGCCCTCGCCCATCAGGGGCCGCAACCCGCTCACCAGTGCGACGGCCCCGAAGTAGTTCAGCGAGACCACCAGCCTCGGGTCGGTCGCGCTGAGCCCGGCCACCCCGGCGCACGGCACCACCCCGTCGACCCGGTCGGTGCGCTCGCGGACCGCTTCGAGAGCCTCCTCGCGCCCCGCGGCGGTGGACAGGTCCGCGACCACCTCGGCGTCGCGCAGGTCGACCCCGATGACGGTGTGCCCGGCCTCGCGCAGCCGCGTGGCGAGGGCCTGCCCGATCCCCGAGGCGGATCCGCTGACGACGTGGGTGCTCATCGCGCCGCCTCGAGCTTGGCGCCCATCCCCGAGATGAACTGCCGGACCTCGTCCGGGCCCTTGTCGGGCAGCCCGATCAGCACCTCGCTGACGCCGATCTCCTCCCAACGTCGGAGCTGGCCGGGCTCGAGGCGGCTGGTCAGCAGCACCACGACGCGGGGCCTCCCGTCCCGGCCGGCAGCCGTCCACGCCTCGTGCAGCGCGGCGACCCGGGCCTCGACGTCGGTCTCGATGGGCGTGGTGATCCAACCGTCGGCGTGGGCCACGACCCAGTCGAGGTTCCTCGGGGTCCCGCCCGCCCCGAGCAGGATCGGGATCCGCGGCTGCTGGACCGGCTTGGGGAAGGCCCAGCTCGGCTGCAGCCGGGCGAACTCCCCGTCGTACGACGCGACCTCCTGGGTCCACAGCTGCTGCATCAGCTCGAGGTACTCCCGCAGCACCGTGCGCCGCTTCTTGCCCGGGACGCCGTGGTCCTCGAGCTCCTCGACGTTCCAGCCGAACCCCACGCCGAGGGTGACCCGCCCCCCGGAGAGATGGTCGAGGGTGGCCAGCGTCTTGGCCAGGGTGATCGGGTCGTGCTCCATCGGCAGCGCCACCGCCGTGCCGAGGCGGATGCGCGAGGTCACCGCCGCGGCCGTGGCCAGCGCGACCCACGGGTCGAGGATCCGCAGGTAGCGGTCGTCGGGGAGGTCCCCACCGGTGCCCGGGTGCGCGGAGTCGCGGCTCGTCGGGATGTGGGAGTGCTCGGGGACGTAGAACCCGTGGAACCCCGCCTCCTCGGCCGCCCGCGCAGCCTCCGCCGGCGTGATCCCCCGGTCGCTGGTGAACAACACCACGGAGAGGTCCATGGGCCCATCAAAACTGAAACACGTTCTAATGTCGAGGCCGGCAGTTTCACTGGGTACCCAGTGAAACGACCACTTCCCGTGCGTTGCAACGGTGGGGAAGTGGCGGGATCACTGGGTACCCAGTGAAACCGCCACCGCACCGAACCGGTCGGGGCGGGTGCGGCGGAGGTCGTCGGGGTCGAGGTGGATCAGGTGGGCGAGCTCGTGGCGGAGGACCTCGCCGACCCGGAGGCAGAAGCTCTCCGGCTCCTCGGCGGCGTCGGGGTGCTCGGCCACGATGCGGTCCACGACGCCGCGGGCACGCAGGTCCTGGGCGCGCACGTGCTGGGCCCGGGCCATCTCGGGGGCGTGCGCGACGTCGCGGTGGACGATCGCACTGGCGCCCTCGGGCGGGAGCGGGGAGAGCCAGGCGTGCTGGGCGGCCACCACCCGGTCGGCGGGCAGGAAGGCCAGCGCCCCGCCGCCGTTGCCCTCGCCGAGCATCAGGCACAGCGTCGGCGCGCGCAGGGTCGCGAGGTCGGAGAGGCAGCGCGCGATCTCGCCGGCCAGACCGCCCTCCTCGGCCTCGGCGGACAGCGCGGCGCCGGGGGTGTCGATCACGGTCACCAGGGGCAGGCCCAGCTCGACGGCCAGGCGCATCCCCCGCCGGGCCTCACGCAGCGCGCCAGGCCCCAGCGGGTTGGAGGCGGTCTGCCCGCGGCGGTCCTGGCCCAGGAAGACGCAACCGGCGTCCCCGAACCGCGCGAGCGCGATCAGCAGCCCCGGGTCCGACTCGCCCTCGCCGGTGCCGTTGAGCGGGATCACGTCGGTGGCGGCGTACCGCAGCAGGCGGCGTACGCCGGGTCGGTCCTCGCGTCGCGACCGGGTGATCGCCTCCCACGCGTCGACGTCGCGGATCTCCTCCTCGCCGGGGTCGGGCACCGGCTCGACCGTGCCGGGGCTGAGCATCTTCAGCGCCCGGTCGAGCACCTCGCCGATCTCCTCGGGCGGCACCACCGCGTCGATGATGCCGTGGGCGAACAGGTTCTCCGAGGTCTGCACCCCCTCGGGGAACGGGGCGCCGTACAACGCCTCGAAGACCCGCGGGCCGAGAAAGCCGACCAGGGCGCCCGGCTCGGCGACGGTGATGTGGCCCAGCGAGCCCCAGGAGGCCATCACACCACCGGTGGTGGGGTGCCGCAGGTAGACCAGGTAGGGCAGGCCGGCCGACTTGTGCGCCGCGACGGCGGCCGAGATGCGCACCATCTGCACGAACGCCGGGGTGCCCTCCTGCATCCGGGTGCCGCCGCTGGTCGGCGCGGCGAGGAGCGGGATCCGCTCGGCGGTGGCGCGCTCGGTCGCGGCGACCAGCCGGTCGGCCGCGGCGCGGCCGATGCTCCCGGCGAGGAAGGCGAACTCGCTGGCCACCACGGCGACCCGACGGCCACGCAGGGTGCCCTCGCCGGTGCGCACCGACTCGTCTGTCCCGGACCGCTCGGTGGCGCGCTCGAGGTCGGCGGCGTAGCCGGCGTCGACCTCGTCGCGCACCACCGGGGTGTCCCAGCTCGACCACGACCCCTCGTCGAGGACGAGGTCGATCAGCTCCTGCGCACCCAGTCGGCTCACGCGCGGATCGTATGCCAGTCCTCGAGCAGCCCTGCTCCTCCGCCCTCGTCGGGCCGGCGCGTGGGGTCGCCGCGTGGGGTCGGCGCGTGGGGTCGGTGTGGACGCCGACGGTGGACACGAAGGGCCGGTGCCGGGCCCCGGGTGGTCTAGAGCGGCCGCGACCCAGCTCGGGGTGCGGGCCACGTCCACCACCGCGCCCCCCTCGCCGGCGAGGAGCGCCCACTCTCGCGCGGTCTGGTCGAGCAGCACGTGCCTCGCGCCCGGCAGCAGCCGCACGGTCAGACCCGGCTTCCTGGTTCGTCTCGGACAAGTCCTGTCCACGGGGACCCTCGCGGCCCTACTCTCTGCGATGTGAAGAGAGTGTGCACCGGGGTCGCGTCCCTGCTCCTGCTGCTGGCGCCGCTGCTGGTGGTCGCCCCCGCCGACGCCGGCAGCGTGTCGTGGCGCGGGGTGCTCACCTTCGACAAGAACTGGCACAACCAGTTCAACTCCCGAGTCATCTGGCGGCTCTACGAGCGACCGGCCAGGGGGCGTTGGAAGCTGGTGCAGACCCGCAGCTGGCGTGCCGGCGCGGGACTTCCCGGCCGGGGCGGCCGCAACGCGTGCCTCACCTCCCGGGGGTGGCTGCCCAACGGCACCTACCGGCTGCGGCAGCACAACGACTACCACGGCAACGTCATCAAGGGACGCGCCTTCCGGCTCGACGACAAGGCCTGCGCCAACGGGCGCGTGCGGCACAACCTGTTCCTGCACAGCGAGCAGGGTCCGGGCAACCGGCAGTGCCGAGACCGCCGGGGCGACCAGGCCTGCCGCTGGGAGTGGCCGCGGATCAACGACTACAAGTCGCTGGGATGCATCAAGATGGCCCCGCGCGACCTGGCGCAGCTGGTGAGCCTGTTCCACCGCCACTTCGCGGCCGGCGTGCGCTACGGCACCGGGCAGGTCTCGCTGCGGGTGGTCAGCTGAGCGTCTTGGCCATCAGCGAGACCAGGTGTCCACCGGAGTCTCGCCGGCCGACCTCGGTGTAGCCGCGACCGCGGTGGAAGGCCAGCGACGGCTCGTTGGGCGGCTCCAGGTTCACCTCCAGGGTGAACAGCGGCCACCCAGGCTCGAGCCGGTCGTAGACCAGCGAGCCGAGCCCGCGGCGCTGGAAGTCCTCGTGGATCGCGATCCGGTCCAGGTAGCCGAACCGCGGGTAGCGCTGGGAGAACCACGCGAAGTTCTCCCCGTCGTACGCCGCACCGGAGGCGAAGGTGACCACGAAGCCGGCGAAGGCCCCGTCGACCTCGACGACGTCGGCACGGTGGGCCTGCGTGAGCAGCTCCGCGAGACGTGGGGGATCCAGGGGGGCGAGCAGGTCCACGTGCCGCTCGTTCAGGGCGAGCACCTGCTCGTGGTCGGCCGGTGTGATCGGCCGCAGCCGGACGCTCACCCGTCGAGGAACCGCACGCCGGTGGTCTCCTCGCTGATCTCCCAGAGCCGGCGTTGCGCCTCGGCGTCCTGGGCGAGCCGGCGGGGGCTGACGATCCGGGGCCGTCCCCGCATCTGCAGCAGGCCGTCGGGCCCGACGTAGGTCGAGCCGGGCAGGTCCGCCGTCGCCGCCATCAGCGTCGGCAGCGCCCCCAGCTCGGGGGGCTGGCCCACCGCGGCGAAGACCGCCTGCAGGATGGTCGCGGTCAGCCGGACCCGGTCGCCGGAGTTGCCGGTGTTGCGGCCGGTGCCCATCAGCCCGGTCGCGGAGTAGCCGGGGTGGGCCGCGAGCCCCTTGACCGGCACGTCCTGCGCCCGGGCACGACGGTCGAGCTCGAGGACGAACATCAGGTCCGCGAGCTTGGAGGCTGCGTAGGTCTGCCAGCGCCCGTAGCGGCGGCTCTGGTCGCGCGGGTCGCCCAGCGGCGCACGGCGGACGATCCGGCTGGCCTGGGAGCTGATCGCCACGACCCGGCCGGCACCGGAGGCGACGAGACGGTCGAGCAGCAGGCCGGTGAGGGCGAACGGCCCGAAGTGGTTGGTGGCCATCTGCAGGTCCAGGCCGTCGGCCGTGCGCTGGGCGGGGGTGGCCATCACGCCCGCGTTGTTGACCAGCAGGTGCAGCGGGTCCTCGACCTGGCCGGCGGCGCGCCGCACGGAGGACAGGTCCGAGACGTCCAGCGCGAGCGGGTGCAGCAGCGCTCCCGGGACCTCCGCGGTGATCCGGCCGATGGTGGCTTCGAGCTTCGCCGGGTTGCGCGCGGCCAGCACCACCTCGGCACCGTGGCGGGCCAGCTCCAGGGCGGTGGTCTCGCCGATGCCGCTGGTGACCCCGGTGACCAGGGCGCGCTTGCCGGTGAGGTCGGGGATGTCGGCCAGGTCCCACCTCACGGGGTGATCACCAGCGCGGCGAGCAGTCGCCGGCCCAGCTCCTCGTCGCCCTCGATCCGGGGCCGGGTCGCGGTGGGGGAGCGCCGACCTCCGGCCAGGACCACGAGCTCCTCGGCGTCCAGCGCGACGGTGGCGGTCGGCCGGACGTCGTCGTCGACCGGCCCCGCCCGGCCGTCCTCGCCCACGCGCACGGTCCAGCGCAGCCCGGCGTCGGGGACCTCGAGCCGGACGACGGTGCCCGCGGGTGGCGCGAGGCGCTTGCCCACCACCATCGGCAGGGCCCGGCCGAAGACCTCCAGCACGTGGTGGGCCGCCGGTGAGTCATACCCTCCGGGACGGTCGAGCGCGCGCCGGATGTCCTGCTCGTGCATCCACACGTCCAGGGGCCGGTTGCTCAGCAGGGTCCGGGTGTCCCAGCCCGCGCCACCGGGAGTCCGGGGCGGTGGGGCGGACCCGTCGACCGGTGGGGTGGCGCGCAGCTCGGCGTAGCGGGTGGCCACGGCCTGCTCGATCTCCTCGACGAGCTCGGCCATGTCGCGGTCGCGGCGGGCGAGGACGCCCTGCTCGGTGTAGCGGTTCATCGGGCCCGTCAGGTGCCGTGCCTGCGGCACCTCGACGGTCTCCTCGGGGGCGCCGGCGAGCACGGCCTCCAGGTGGGCGGTGTGGGCGACGTTGTCCTTCACGCTCCAGCCCTCGAGGTCGGTCGGGCGCTCCCACTGGGTCCGGGGGATCGCGCGGACCAGGGTCACGAAGTCGTCGCAGGCGCGGTGCCAGATCTCGACGAGATGGGCCAGCTGCTGGGTCTCGGCGGTCTCCGGGGCCTCGTTCATGGCGCACAGCGTACGGCGGCCCGCCGACGCCCCCACGGGGGGAGCGCGACGGGCCGTCGGGATGTCTCCGACCGGTGGTGCCTAGGCCGGGGGGTCGACGCGGCGTTCCTCGACCACGCGGGTCGAGTGGTTCCGCTGGTTGTTCATCACCAGGGCCAGGATGATCGCCAGAGCTCCGACGATGATCAGGATCCATCCCAGGGTGTTGCTGGCGACCACGTCGTCGACGCTTGCGGGCAGGTCGACCACGTTGAGGGCCAGGACGAGGCCCAGCAGCAGCAGGACGACTCCGAGTCCGATTCCCATGGCAGTGCTCCCTTCGGTTGGCACGAGTGTGCCCCAGGGGACGCCAGTTCATGCCTCAATTGGGCGCGTGGCCGCCGGGAGCGTCCTGCGGCGGCCACGCTGAGGGACCCTCAGAAGGCGTCCTCGTCCAGCTCCATCAGGGACAGGTCGGTGCCTTCGGCGATGGCCCGCTCCGCGCTCAGCCGGGGCAGGTTGTTCTGGGCGAAGAACTGCGCGGCCGCGACCTTGCCCTCGTAGAACGCCCGGTCGCCGGCCGGGAGCGACTCGGCGTCGTCGAGCTTGCCCAGCGCGACCTCGGCGCCACGGAGCAGCAGCCAGGCACAGATGACGTCGCCGAGGACCATCAGCAGCCGCGAGGTGTTCAGGCCGACCTTGTAGATGTTCTTGATGTCGCCACCCTCGGCCGACTCGTCGGCGCTCATCAAGGTGTTGATCATCAGGCCGACCAGGGCCTGGCCGTCCTCGAGCGCCTGGGCGAGGAGCTCGCGCTCCACCTTGAGCCGACCGTTGCCGGCCTCGCTGTTGATGAAGCCCTCGATCTCGCTCGCGAGGTAGCCCAGCCCCTTGGCCTGGTCCTTGACGATCTTGCGGAAGAAGAAGTCCTGGCCCTGGATCGCGGTGGTGCCCTCGTAGAGCGTGTCGATCTTGGCGTCCCGGACGTACTGCTCGATGGGGTACTCCTGCAGGAACCCGGAGCCACCGAGGGTCTGGAGCGACTCGGTGCCCAGCAGCACCCACGACCGCTCCGAGCCGTAGCCCTTGACGATGGGCAGCAGCAGGTCGTTGACCCGCATCGCCAGCTCGTCGGTCTCGCCGTCGTGCTCGGCGACCTGGACGCGGTCCTGCCACGAGGCGGTGTAGAGCACCAACGAGCGCATGGCCTCCGAGAAGGACTTCTGCACCATCAGCGAGCGGCGCACGTCGGGGTGGTGGGTGATCGTCACGCGCGGAGCGGTCTTGTCCGAGGCCTGGGTCAGGTCGGAGCCCTGCACCCGGGTCTTGGCGTACTCCAGGGCGTTGAGGTAGCCGGTCGACAAGGTGGCGATCGCCTTGGTGCCGACCATCATCCGGGCGTTCTCGATGACCTGGAACATCTGGGCGATGCCGTCGTGCACCTCGCCGAGCAGGTAGCCGACGGCCGGCTCGCCGCCGCCGACACCCGGGTCGCCGAAGGTGACCTCGCAGGTGTTGGAGACCTTGATGCCCATCTTGTGCTCGACGTTGGTGACGTAGGCGCCGTTGCGCTCGCCGAGCTCTCCGGTGTCGACGTCGAAGTGGTACTTGGGCACCAGGAACAGGCTCAGCCCCTTCGTGCCGGGCCCGCCGGCACCCTCGACGCCCACCGGGCGGGCGAGCACCATGTGCATGGTGTTGTCGGACAGGTCGCTCTCGGCCGAGGTGATGAAGCGCTTGACGCCCTCGATGTTCCAGGTGCCGTCCTCGTTGGGTGTGGCCTTGGTGCGTCCGGCGCCGACGTCGGAGCCGGCGTCGGGCTCGGTGAGCACCATCGTGGTGACCCAGCCGTTGTCCACGATGTGCCGGGCGATCTTCTGGTCGCGCTCGTTGCCGTTGCGGTAGACGACACCGGCGAACATCGGGCCGGCGCCGTACATCCACAGCGCGGGGTTGGAGCCGAGCACGAGCTCACCGAGGGCCCAGTTGAAGCTGGAGGGGGCGGGGGTGCCGCCGAGCTCGGCCAGCGTGCCCAGGCGCCAGTACTCGGCGTCCATCCAGGCGGCGTAGCTCTTCTTGAACGACTCCGGGAGCGGGGCGGTGTGCTCCTGGGGGTCGAAGACCGGCGGGTTGCGGTCGGAGTCCTCGAAGGACTCGGCCAGGTCCTCGCGGGCCAGCCGGTCGACCTCGGCGAGGATCGAGCGTGCGGTGTCCACGTCGACGTCGGCGAAGGGGCCCTGTCCGAGCACCTCGTCACGCCGGAGCACCTCGAAGAGGTTGAACTCGATGTCGCGGATGTTGCTCTTGTAGTGGCTCACTGATCCACCTTTTCTCGACGCAGGGGGCCGGTGCGGGCTTTGCTACCGGCCAGTAACAACCAGTATCTGCCTCCGACCCGGCCGACGCAAGCACCAGGGCCCGATGTGTGACGAAGGCCAAACCAGGGTTGCGCCGGGCGTGTCGCGCGGCCCCTGGGCGTGGGCGACCCTTCGGCACGCGGACACCCGGCGTTCACGGTCCCGTCGGCGCGACCACGCAGGATCGGTGCCATGGCACGACGCACGCTCATCTGGCACATCGGGCTGGCTGACCCGCCCCGCCCGGTCCTCACCGCCAGCCTCGCCCGCCACCGGGCGGCGCTCGAGGAGCGGGGTGTCCGGGTCGTGGCCGACGCCGACGAGGCGCGCCTGGCCACGCACGAGCTGCTGCGCACTCACCGGCAGGCCGGCCTCGCGCGGCAGGAGGTGGAGGGCTGCTGGGCCCGGATCTGCGACCGGATCTGGCAGCACAAGGGAGTCTCGCTGCTCTCCACCCCCGACCTCGGGGCTGCCGAGAAGGACCAGGTCAGGCTGGCGCTGGCCCCGCTGATCGGGGTCGAGGTGCACCTGGTGGTCACCGCGGACTCCCTGTCCCAGCAGCTCTACGGCGGGTGGCTGGCCGAGCTGCGCGCCGGCCGCACCACCGGCTGGGAGAAGTACGTCGGACGGGTGCTGGCGCACGCCGTCGAGGGGACCGAGCACCGGCAGGCCGAACAGTTCTGGGCCGGCCACGAGCTGGCCTCGATGGTGGCCCGGTGGGGTCGGACCTTCCACGCCGACCGCCTCCACGTCGTCGCCGAGCAGGACCTGGCCCGCCAGTGGGCGGAGCTCCTCGACCTCGCCGGGATCGCCGACGACGGGCTGGCAGCGGGGATACCCCCCTACGCCGACCCGGCCGGTGTCGCGGTGCTGCGCAAGGTGAACCGGCAGGTCGACGAGGCGATCGGCCAGGTTCCGGGGCAGCTGCTCGCCGGCGCCGACCAGGACCGTGCGGCGATGCCGGTTGCCGCGACCACGGCCCTCGCACCGCTCGTCGAGCGCTGGTCGGCCACCCTGGCCCGGGCTGGTCACGACGTCCGTGGCGACCTGGCGGCTCTCGTCGAGGAGGGGACCCCGCGCTCGCTTCCCGGGGCGCGCGACCAGCTGGGCGTCGCCGTCGACGCCCTCGCCGACGTTCTCGCCGACAACCGCCGCCTGCGCGGCCTGGTCACCGACCTGGAGGCCGAGCGCGAGCGCCTCGACCGCAAGCGGCGCTCCTGGAAGCGCCGCGCGAAGGAGGCCGCGGCCGGGTAGCCGGTGCCGGACCGCCGGCGCCGCGGCCAGCGTGACGTGTCGCCACCGAAACTGAAACACGTTACAGTTCTTCGATGATCGAGTCAGAGTTCGTCACCTGGGAAGCCCCCGACGGTGAGCACCCCGTCCGACGCCTCTCGCAGAGGTCCTACGACCTCGTCTCGCGCAAGCAGAAGGACGAGTGGCTCACCTTGTGGGCCGAGGACGCGGTGATCGAGGATCCCGTGGGGCCCTCCTTCTTCGACCCGGAGGGCCGGGGTCACCACGGCCTCGAGGGCGTCAGCGCCTTCTGGGACATGGCGATCGCCCCGGTCAAGGAGTTCCGGTTCACCATCCGCGACTCCTTCGCCAACGGCAACGCGTGCGCCAACATCGGCACCTTCAGCACGGTGCTCGAGGACGGCTCGCTCGCCGACACCGACCTGATCGCGGTCTACCGCGTCGACGACGAGGGGAAGCTGGTCTCGATGGCCGCGCACTGGGAGGTCGAGCGGACTCTCGCGACGGTGCGCAAGCCGGGTCCCGCCTGACCACGCGCCGGCGCCGGTCGTCCCCTGGGAGCTCAGCCGAGCGTGTCGACCCGTGCCGCCACCCATTCCACGAGCGGGCGCAGCTCGCGCCAGTCGTGACGGACCCGCTCGACCAGGTCGGGGGTGTCGAGGTTCTCGAAGCCGTAGGACCTGCCCAGAGTCATCGACGTGTAGCGCAGCAGGGCGATCCGCGGGTGCTCGACGGTGTAGCCGCGCGGCGCCGTCTTGAGCTGCTCGCCACGCATCTCGAACCCCTGGGCGACCAGGCCGGCGAGGATCCGCCCGAGCTCCTCGCCGGAGTGGTCGGTGTCGATGGCGGCCCGGATCCGCGCCAGGTCGGGTCCGCCGGCGTGGTAGTAGCCGCCGCCCACCCGGACTCCGGGCGAGCCGATCTCGACGTACCAGCCCGTCGCCGGCGCCACCGCGACGAAGGCGCCCTGATGGGTCTTGTAGGGCGTCTTGTCCCGCGCGAAGCGCACGTCACGATAGGGCCGGAAGACCTTCGCGGTGCCGAACTCGGCGGCCAGGTCGGCGGTCAGGGCCAGCATCGGGGCCCGGACCGCGGACTCGTAGACCGATCGGTGCGCCTCCCAGAACGACTTGGTGTTGTCCAGCTCCAGGTCGTCGTAGAAGTCGAGCGCTGCCTCGGGGAAGCCGGTGAATCCCGACACGCTCACCCACCACGAACGGAGCTGCGCACTGGTCCTCTCATGGAGCGGATGACGAGACTCGAACTCGCGACATCGACCTTGGGAAGGTCGCGCTCTACCAACTGAGCTACATCCGCGTGCGGGGTTCCCGCGCGACGCGATGCTACCCGAACCCGCGGCACCCGCCGCACCGCACCCGTCCGCTGGCGTCGGCGGCCGGCCCGGGGCCGGTCAGGGGCCGGTCTCAGGGCCGTTCTCAGGGGCCGTTCTCAGGGGCGGGTGAGGCGAGGGCGGCGCGGGGAGACCGAGTCGCCCGAGGAGCGCCCGGTCAGGCGCCGGTGCACCCAGGGGGCCGCGTGCGTGCGCAGCCAGCGCAGGTTCTCGGTGTGCAGCTCGCGACCGGTCAGGGCCCGGTGCGGCGTCGGTGGGACGGGGGCGAGGTCGTGCGGCACCCCCAGCGTGTCGAGCACCCGGGTGGCCATGTGCTGGTGCCCGGCCGGGCCGAGGTGCATCCGGTCGGTGTCCCAGTAGCCCCAGTCGCGGTACTCGCGCATCCGCCAGAAGTCGACGACCAGGGCCCGGTGCCGGTCGGCGATCTCGCGCACCGCCTCGTTGTAGAGGGCGAACCGGCCGCGCAGGGGACGGTAGACCGCGGAGCCGCCCGGGTCGAAGGCGGTGAACAGCACGACGGTGGCACCGGTGCCCGCGAGTCGGCCCACCGCGCTGTCGTAGGTCGCGGCGAGCGCGTCGAGGTCGACGCGTGGCCGCATGATGTCGTTCGCACCGGCATAGCAGGTGACCAGGTCTGGCTCGAGGGCCAGGGCCGGCTCCAGCTGCTCGTCGAGGACCGGCCCGAGCTTGCGGCCGCGGATCGCCAGGTTGGCGTAGCCGAAGTCGGGGGAACGCAGGGCCAGCACCTCGCCGACCCGGTCGGCCCAGCCACGCAGTCCGTTGGGCCGGTCGGGGTCGGGGTCGCCGACACCCTCGGTGAAGGAGTCGCCGATGGCGACGAAGCGGTGGAAGGTCGGGTCAGGTGCGGGCACCGGCCCATTGTGGGGACCCGCGCCGGGGCGCCGCGCTGCGGGGTGGTCGTGGGCGAGCCGGCAGGCAGCCAACGGGTAGGTTGTCGGCGTGCTGCTCTCCGACCGCGACATCCTGGCCGAGATCGAGGCGAAGCGGATCGCCGTGGAGCCCTACGACGACACGATGATCCAACCCTCGAGCATCGACTTCCGGCTCGACCGGTACTTCCGGGTCTTCGAGAACCACCGCTACCCGCACATCGACCCGGCCGCGGACCAGTCCGACCTGACCCGCGTCGTCGAGGCGCAGGGGGAGGAGCCGTTCATCCTGCACCCGGGCGAGTTCGTGCTCGGGTCCACCTTCGAGGTGGTCACCCTGCCCGACGACCTCGCCGCCCGGGTGGAGGGCAAGTCCTCCCTCGGTCGCCTCGGGCTGCTGACGCACGCCACGGCCGGTTTCGTCGACCCCGGCTTCAGCGGGCACGTCACCCTCGAGCTGGCCAACGTGGCGACGCTGCCGATCAAGCTCTACCCGGGGATGAAGATCGGCCAGCTCTGCTTCTTCCGGCTCACCTCGCCGGCCGAGCACCCCTACGGCTCGGAGAAGTACGGCTCCCGCTACCAGGGCCAGCGCGGCCCCACGCCGTCGCGCTCCTACGCGAACTTCCACCGCACCCGCATCTAGACACCGCCGCGTCCGGCCGCAGGTCCGCGGGTGGGAGCGTCACCGGCAGCGAGCTGTCTCACCGGACCGCCGGGAGGGTCAGCACCGAGGGGTACTTCGCCGAGGTGTGGAGGGTGATCGGCACCAGCGAGGCCGACAGCTGGGGCAACGTCGGTGTCAGGTGGGGGACGTCGAAGGCCTGCACCGCGATCCGCAGGCGGTGGCCCTTCTGGATCGAGGCACCGGTCGGGAACACCTCCACGTCCACCGGCTCGACGGCCCCGCGGGCCAGCGGCCTCTCCGCGGCCCGGGTGAACGGGTGGAAGGGCTGGATCAGCGTGCCGTCGAGGTAGCGCGACCGCCTCTTGTCCAGGGCCCGGTGCGAGATCACCTGCCAGCCACCGGTCAGGCGGGTGACCGTGCCGTCGGGGGCCACGTCCTCCACGGCCACCGAGAGCATGCCGTTGCCGGCCGGGGTGGAGACGTAGAGGCGGGCGTTGATCGGGCCCTGGAACCGCACCGGGGTGGTGACGGGCGCGGAGTCGAAGGTGACCCCGGCCAGGTCGTTGGGCCGGTTGTCCTGCAGGCAGGGGTTGGGCAGCGGGCTCTGGTTCATCACGCCCGCGGTCCACTGGTTGGTGGAGCGGGTGCACAGCCCGGCGACCGGGATCGGCAGCACCTGCGCCGTACCGTCCTGGGCGGCGCCGGTGGTGAGCCCGCCGGCGGTGCCGTTGGCGGCGGTCCCCGAGAGCTTCCAGGTCGAGGCGACCCGGTCCTTGCCCACCCAGGTCTTCGTCGTGCGCCAGGCGCCGGTGCCCTGCTCGTAGTAGGTCATCGGCGCGATGTCGGAGTCCAGGGTCTTGTCGGCCATCCCCTTGACGTAGTGGTCGAACCAGCGCAGCTGCAGCTCGTTGAGCGGCCCGTAGCCGGCGTCGCCCACCTCGGCGCCGGAGGAGCCTTGGAGGTGGTCCCAGGGGCCGATGATCAGCTTGGTGGGCACTCCGCGCCGGCGCAGCCGCTCGAAGAGCAGCGGGGTGCCGCGCTGGAACAGGTCGAACTCGCCGCCCACGAGGAACGTGGGCACGTCGACCTTGTCGATGACGTTGATCGGCGAGCGCTCTGCGTAGAACGGGCCGTCGTAGGCCGTGTCCTGCCCGGCCAGGGCCTTGGCCAGGGTGGGACCGGTGAACGTGGCCGCCGTGCCGATCCGCGAGGCCATCGCCCCGATCGCCGACTGCGGGTCGCTGGTGGCGACGGCGGGCGGCACCAGACCGGTGGCGGTGACCAGGCCCAGCCACAGCGGCATGAAGCCGGAGTCGACCTGGCCACCCGAGGCGACGACGTCGCGGTAGACGTCCGCGGCCGGCACCTGCGGGAAGATCGCCTTCAGGCCGGCGGGCTTCCCGGCGGCGGCGAAGATCTGGCTGATCCCCATGTAGGAAGCACCGGTCATCGCGGTCTTGCCGTTGCTCCACGGCTGGCGGTGCGCCCAGGTCATCACCTCAGCGGCGTCCTTGTCCTCACGGGCGTCGAAGGCGTTCCACTGGCCCTCGCTGGAGCCGGTGCCGCGGGCGTCCACGGTGAGCTGGGCGTAGCCCCGCTTGACCAGGTACGCCGGGTCGGCGCCGGCGAGGGTGCCGCCGAACCCACCGGCGATCACGGTCTTGTTGTAGGCCGTGATCGTGACCACCACGGGCACCTTGGTGCCGATCGGGGTGCCGTCCGCGTTGGCCGGGAGGGTCAGGTCGGCGCGCAGCTTCACGCCGTCCGACATCGTGATGGCGAGGTCCTTGACGGTGCTGGTCGCGGGGTACTGCTCCGGGCGCGGCGCCCAGGCGTGCGGCGAGCGGGCAGAGGGCGTGATCGGCCGGTCGGTGCCGGCGGGTGCCGTGCTGAGGGTGGAGGTGGCCGCCTGCGCGGGGGCGAGGGCGAGCGGTGCCGCGAGCAGGGCTCCGGCCAGGGCTCCGGCGGTGGAGGTGACGAGCAGGCGGGTGAGCGGGCGACGCGGCATCTGGTTCCTCCCATGCCCCCGGGCACGACCGGCCCGGACGGGGTCTCGGTGAGGTGCAACGAGCGACCCCGGCGTCGGTTACCGGACGTGACGCGGGTCACGCCCGGGCGGGCCGGCTCACAGGTCGAACAGTGAGCCGCCCTCGCCGATCTCGGTGTCCGTGCGGGGCTCGTGGTCCGCGCCGGGGGTGGCCGGGCGCGCCGGCTCCTCCTTGGTCGGCTCCTCGTCGGCCGGCTTCTCCTCGTCGGTGCCGTCGGCCTCCGTGGGGGTGGCGGTCTCCGTCTGGTCGCCTGAGTACTTCGCCTTGATGTCGCGCAGCGAGGTCATCGGTGCGTCCGCGTCCGCGTCGTCCTGGCTGCGGTCGACGTCGGCATCGGTGGTCGAGTCGCCGGCGGCGTCCTCGCCCGCGGGCTCCTCCGCGGTCGCGTCCTCGCCGGTGTCCTCGCGTGCGTCGTGGCCGGTGTCCTCGTCTGTGTCGTGGCCTGTGTCGTGGCCGGTGTCCTCGCCTGTGTCGTGGCCTGTGTCGTGGCCTGTGTCGTGGCCGGCGTCCGCCGCGGTCGTGGTGGCGGTGCTCTCCTCGGCGGGCTCCTCGATGTCGAACAGGGAGCCGGCCTCGGGGATCTCGCTGCCGGGCGTCGACGCGGTGCCGGAGCCGGACGGCGCGGAGCCGGCCGGGGTCTCCGGGGCCGCCTGGGTGTCGGTGTCGGCGTCGTCCTGGCTGCGGTCGACGTCGGCATCGGTGGTCGAGTCACCGGCGGCGTCCTCGCCCGCGGGCTCGGCAGCCTCGTCCGCTGAGTCCGCTGAGTCCGCTGAGTCCGCATCACCGACGTCGAACAGCGAGCCGCCGCCGAACCCCTCGTCCGCCGCCTCGGCCGCCGCCTCGTCCTGGCCCGTGTCCGCCGCCGGCCTGTCCGCGGCCTGCTCGTCGGCGGCCGGCTCCCCCGCGGCAGCGGAGTCGTCCTCGCCGAGGTCGAACAGGGATCCGCCACCGGACCCGGCGTCGGTCTTCGCCTCCGGCTCGGGCTGCGTCGTGGCGGCCTCGGGTGCTGCGTCCCGGTCCTCCTGGGCGGCCTCCTCCTCGGTCTCCTCCTTGGGGGAGGAGTCGTCGTCGCCCACGTCGAACAGCGAGCTGCCGCCGCTGGCCTTGGCGGCCGGACCGACGTCCTCGGTGTCGGTGACGGTGTCCTGGCTCCGGGTGACGTCGCCGGCCCCGGGCTCGGCCTGGGTGGCCTCGTCGGTCTTCTCGCGCTCGATGGTGGCCGTCGCGGCGCCGGCACCGGCCGACCCGGCCCCGGCCGAGCTCGCGGCCTGCTTGCTCGCGGGCCTCGACTCCCCCTTGACCGAGGCGAGCAGCATCTGCGCGACGTCGAGGACCTCGACCTCCTCGCGGGCCTCGCCCTTGCTCTGGGCGGCGGTGAGGCCGTCGGAGAGCATCACCCGGCAGAAGGGGCAGCCCACCGCGATCTGGTCGGCGCCGGTCTCCACGGCCTCGGTGGTGCGGGTCTCGTTGATCCGCGACCCGATGGTCTCCTCCATCCACATCCGAGCACCGCCGGCTCCGCAGCAGAACGACCGCTCGGAGTTGCGCGGCATCTCGGTCAGCTCGGCGTCCGGGATCACGTTGAGCAGCTCACGCGGGGGTGCGTAGACGCCGTTGTGCCGGCCGATGTAGCACGGGTCGTGGTAGGTGATCGAGCGCTTGTCGCCGCCGCCGTTGGAGGCCACCGGCGTCAGCTTCTTCTCACGGACCAGCCGGTTCAGCAGCTGGGTGTGGTGCACCACCTCGAGCTCGACACCGAGCTCGCGGTACTCGTTCTTCAAGGTGTTGAAGCAGTGGGCACAGGTGGAGACGACCTTCTTGACCTTGTGCTCCTTGAAGGTCTCGACGTTCTGGGCGGCGAGGCCCTGGAACACGAACTCGTTGCCGGCACGCCGCGCGGAGTCCCCGGTGCAGGTCTCCCCGTTGCCGAGCACGGCGAAGGAGACCCCCGCCATGTCGAGGAGCTCGGCCACGGCCCGGGTCGTCTTCTTGGCGCGGTCCTCGTAGGCGCCGGCGCAGCCGACCCAGAACAGCCACTCGACCTCGTCGAGGTCCTCCACGTCCTCGCCGACGACCTTGACCTCGAAGGGGAGGTCCTTGGCCCAGTCCATCCGAGCGGTGGCGGACATGTTCCACGGGTTGCCCTTGCTCTCCAGGCCCTTGAACAGGCCGTTGAGCTCGGTCGGGAAGTTCGACTCCACCAGCACCTGGTAGCGCCGCATGTCGAGGATGTGGTCCACGTGCTCGATGTCGACGGGGCACTGCTGCACACAGGCCCCGCAGGTCACGCAGGACCAGAGCACGTCCGGGTCGATGGCGCCGGAGCCGTCCTCGGGCATGTAGAACCACTCGTCGCCGGTGTCGCCCACCAGGGGACGCTCGACCTCGCGGGCCAGCTGCTCGTCGTTCTCGAGCATCCCCTCGCGCTTGCCCTCGTCGGCCAGCAGGTACGGCGCCTTGGCCATCGTGTGGTCGCGCAGCGCCATGATCAGCAGCTTGGGCGACAACGGCTTCTCGGTGTTCCAGGCCGGGCACTGGTCCTGACAGCGCCCGCACTCGGTGCAGGTGTTGAAGTCCAGCACGCCCTTCCAGCTGAAGTCCTCGGCCGCACCGACGCCGAGCGTGGTGTCCTCGTCGAGCTCCTCGAGGTCCTCCAGGGTCAACGGCCGGCCGGCGGACATCATCGGCTTGGCGGCGCCGAGCGCGACGGGCTCGCGCCCGAAGAGCACGTTGAGCGGTGCCACGAAGATGTGCAGGTGCTTGGAGTTGAGCACGAAGATCAAGAACACCAGCATCACGCCGATGTGCAGCAGCAGGCCGAGCCCCTCGAGGAACTCCAGCGGGCCCGCCGACATCGCGTCGAGGACCTTGCCGACGCCGATCGAGACGAAGGCGCCGTTCTTGTAGGGCAGGTTGCCCAGGCCCGCGGACGCGCCGCGGAAGAGGAACATCGTCCAGATGACGTTGAAGATCATGAACAGCGTGATCCAGGCGCCGCTGAGGTGGGAGCCGAAGAAGCGGGAGCGCCGCCCGAGGTGCTCCGGCGCGTTCTTCACCCGGATCCAGACGAAGGTGAGGATGCCGAAGAAGGCCATCATCGCGATGAAGTCCTGCAGGAAGCCCAGCACCGCCCAGTGGCCGACGACGGGGATCGCCCAGTCGAGGGTGTCGCCGCCGAAGAGCAGCTTGAGCAGCGACCCGTAGGCCTCGAGGTAGACCGTGGCCAGGATCAGGAAGGCCCAGAACACGAAGAAGTGCGCGGCGCCCGGCACCGACCACTTCAGCAGCTTCTTCTGGCCGAAGACCTCGACGACCTGGCGCTTCAGGGCGTCGCCGAGACGGCCGGTGACCCCCTCGATGCGATCGGGGGCCGGCTGGCCGTGACTGATCACCTTGTAGAGGAAGAGCACCCGCCGGGCTGCGAGCGGCAACGCGACCGCGTTCATCAGCAGACCCAGAATCAGCACCAGAGTCACTTCTTGCTCCCAACCTGCCGGCGTCGCCGGGCCTGTGCCATCGATGTCGGCGTTGAGACTACGGGTATTGCCGCGCACCCGTCAGCCGACGAGGATGTGACAAAGGCTACCTGTGAGTAACCGTGGCCGGGCCGCGTGGTCCGGGTGCCGACCCGCGGCACCGACTGGCACGGAGGACACCAGGGGAGGTATGCCGGAGGCATGAGAACCCCCGTGATCGTCTTCGACGTCAACGAGACCCTGTCGGACCTCTCGCCGCTCGCAGCACGCTTCGTCGCCGTCGGCGCCCCGGCCAGCGGGGCCTCGCTGTGGTTCGCCTCGGTGCTGCGCGACGGCTTCGCGCTGTCCGTCGCCGGTGCGCATCCCGAGTTCCTCGACGTGGCGCGGGAGGCGCTGACCAGCCAGCTCTCCCTCGTCGAGCTCGACCGTCCCCTCGAGCAGGCCGTCGCCCATGTGCTCGCCGGAATGGCGGAGCTCCCCGTCCACGCCGACGTGGTCGCCGGGGTCAACCGGCTCGCCGAGGAGGGCTACCGGCTGGTGACCCTGAGCAACGGCGGCGCCGCCGTGGCCGAGCGGCTGCTGGAGGACGCCGGGGTGCGGGACCGCTTCGAGCAGGTGCTCTCGGTGGACGAGGCGCCGGCCTGGAAGCCCGCCCGGTCCGCCTACGAGTACGCCGCACGGAGCTGCGCGACGTCGACCCGGGACATGGTCCTGGTCGCCACGCACCCGTGGGACCTCGACGGCGCCCACCGAGCCGGCCTGCGGACGGCGTGGGTGGACCGCTGGAGCGCCCGCTACCCGCAGACGTTCGCCCGACCCACCTACACCGTCCCCGGCATCGACAGCCTCGCCGACGCCCTGCAGGGCAGCCTCGCCGGCAACCCGACCCCACTCCCGGAGTAGGTCAGCGGCCAGCGGGCCCGGTCCCTGCGTGCCCGGTCCCTCGGTGCCTCAGGGACCGACCACCTTCTTGACCCGCCCGCCCGCGGTGAACCGCACGTGCACGGCGCCCTCGGTGGAGCAGTAGCGGAAGCTGCGACCGAGCCGGCGGTCCGGCTGCCCGACCGCCACCAGGGTCTGCCAGCTGGTCATCCCCGAGTGCACGCGGGAGCGGATGGCCGCCGGGGTGAGCCGGGAGCCGTTGCTGCAGGCGTTGGGGGCGATGCCGTAGGCGCGCTCCCACATCTGCAGGTAGGCCTCCGGCCCGCGGGCCATGTCCTTGACGATGTCGTCGCCGGCCTGCATCCGCAGGTCCTGGATCCAGTCCGGGTAGAGCCCGTAGTGGGCGACGCCGTCCTTGTTGATGTCGTAGGTCCGCTTCCCGCTGACCTGCCGGTCGACCTGCACGCCGCCCAGGGTGGTGAACGGGTAGGTCACCGGGTGGTTGTCGGCGGCGTCCGGTCGCGGGTCACCCTGGGCGCCCAGGCCGTTGATGTCGGCACCGAAGCCGAAGCCCCAGTAGGTCTTGGGGTTGGCCCAGGTCAGGTGCCGCTTCCACTTCTTCACGAAGCCGGTGCTGTCGCCGGCGTACGGCGTGATGAAGCCCTTCTCCTGGTAGATCCGCGGGTAGGCGTCCGGTGTGGACCAGGAGTGGCTCGAGACGACGCCGCTGTAGCCCATCTTGTCGATCAGGTCGAGCGAGGACTTGCGGGCCTTCACGCTCATGTGGTCGGGGTCGAAGATCATGTGCCGCTTCGCCAGGCCGTGGATGGTGTGCGCGCCGAGGTCGCTCAGCCCGAGCCGGTTGCAGTGGTGCGGGGCCGGGTAGAGCGGCACCGCGGGGAGGTCGATGCCGGAGAACTTGGCGACGGCGCCGAACAGCGCGTCCTGGGCCGGGATCTTCCCGGAGTCCAGCGGGACGGAGTTGTCCTGGTCCCGGTCGTGCACCTCGGGGTCGTTCGGGTGGCAGGTCTGCATCCGCCACGGCGACCCGGTCTCCAGGGTGTTGGCGCTGTTGACCAGGTAGCCGGTGGACCCGGAGTCGCCCGCGACGCCGGCCAGGGCGTTGTCGAACTTGTTCACCAGCTCCATCTGGGTGACCCCCATCTTGCGCACCTCGTCGAGCTGCTTGTCGATGGAGGCCTTGGTGCAGCTCAGGTCGGGGACGCCGAGCTTCTGGGTGCAGCCGAAGGGCACCGAGGTCTCGATCCCCATGACGACGGCCAGCTTGCCGGCGTTGATGACCTTCCGGGCCTGGTCCGGCGTCCGCACGATGCGGTACCACCCCTTCCCGGGCCCGCCGTTCTGCGCGTCGACGTAGTCCTGCAGGGCGTACATGTCCTTGGCCTGCAGACGGATCGAGTCCATGTCGTCGCAGGAGTTGTGCTTGAGGGGGTAGATCTCGCAGAGCTTGTCGTTCTCGACCAGCAGGTTGACCAGGATCCGTTGCCCGGCGCGCCACGAGCGCTCCATCCACTTGTAGTAGGTGCCCTCGTGGGTCAGCGAGTCCGGGGCCGGCCAGTCCTTGAACGTGGGCCAGCCGACCGGGTCGTGATGGGTGGTGCCGGAGAGGAAGTCCTCCATCACGGCGCCGTAGCCGTTGGTCAGGTAGTGGTCGGGGCAGTCCTTGAGGGCCACCTCGACGCCGTAGCGCGACCAGGGGCGGCCGCAGTGCACGTCGCCGCCGAGGAACTCGAAGGCCATCCCGTGGGTGTGCGCGTCGATGAAGCCGCGCACCTCCTGCATGCTGCTGACGCCGGTGAACGGGTCCCCCTTGACGTTGGTGGTGATCTCGGGGAACTCGGTGCACCCGCTGCGCAGGCGCAGGCGGACCAGGGTGGGCTGGTCGCTGATCGTGGCATGGTTCGCGCCGTCGGTCAGGTAGCCGTGTCCGGGGATCTGGAAGGTGAACCGGCCCTTCTTCGGCATCTGGACGACCCAGTCGCTGGTCGGGCTCGGCGACGTCGCGTAGCCGACGTCGGCCTGTCCGCCGTCGAGGTAGCGACGGTCGGCGCTGTAGAGCATGTAGCGGCCCAGGTCGGTCGGCTTGAAGAAGAAGGGGGCGCCGGCATCGCGTGAGGCGGCGGCGAAGGTCGGCACGTTGGCGTCGGTCAGCCAGCGCCCCGTCCGTGCCGACTGCAGGCCGTAGCAGGCGTTGAACATGTTGTAGCGGTCCGTGGGCGAGGTGGCGTGGGGGATGCTCACCGGGGTCGAGGACAGCTTCGGGTCTGCCTGCTGGCGCTGGGTGGCTGCCGCGCCCACCGCGAGGCGCGCCTGCTGCGGGGTGGTGGGGTCCGCGGTCTCCGCGTCGGTGACCGGGGCGGAACGGGAGACCGAGTTCTTCGTGGCTGGGTCGTTGTGGTTGTGCGTGTGACCGTCCGTGAGCCCGTTGGGGTGGATGTGGCTGCCGTCGGCGAGGTAGATCGTGCCCGAGCCCTGCGCCGCCGAGCGGCTGTTGCGTGCCTTCGCGACGTAGGCCTTCTTGTAGCCGTCGGCCTGCGCAGCCTGCCCGGAGGAACCGGTGATCCCGGCCAGGGCGCCGGAGGGTACGGCGACCGCCGCCACCACGGCCCCCACGGACAAGGTGGTGGCCAGGAGGAGTCGGCGGTGGGCGCTGGAACGGGGAGTGAGGCGGCGCATGCGAGTCCTTTGCAGTCAGGTGACCAGACCAACGAGGCAGCACCGCTACGGTCACGCCCGGGGTCCGGACGCCCGCTACTCGGGACTCGTCTCGTCCCTGCGCGGGACCAGCGTGGTGGCCACGGCCGGACACAGCGCCGCGAGGGCGAAGGTGGCGGCGTACCCCCACTGGCTGATCGCCAGCCCGGCCAGCGGGGCGACCGCCGCGGCGGTGAGGTACTGCGCGGTGTTCTGCAGCCCCAGCGCCCGGCCCGACCAGTAGGAGCCGGCGCGCTCGGCGACGCTGGTGAAGGCCAGCCCGTTGTCGGCGACCGTGACCGTCGAGGCCACCACCATCAGCACCACCGCGACGGCGAGCGGCTCGGTGAGCGCGAGCAGGGCCATCGTCGCCGCGGCGAGGACCGCGACCCAGCGCAGTGGCCGCACCCGGGAGCCGACCACGTCGGAGAGCTGCCCCACGGCGATCCGGCCGAGGGCGCCGAGGACGTGCGTCCCGGCCACCAGGGCCCCGGCCGCCGCCGCGGACCAGCCGCGGTCCTGCACCAGCCAGGTCAGCGAGTAGGTCCACACCAGGAACTGGGGGACCACCAGGAGCACCGACACCCCGTGGATGCGGAGCAGGAAGCCGTCGGCGCGGTAGGGGCTGGCGGTCAGTGCCGGCGTCGCTGTGGGGCGCGGTGGGTCGAGGACGACCACGAGCACGGCCAGGAACGCCAGACCGCTCGCGACGACCGGGATCCACAGGGCCGCCGCGAGACCGGCGCGGGCGGCGACGACGGCGATCGTGGCGGCGGCCACGGCGACCCCGAGGGGCTGGGCCATCTGCCGGATGCCCATCGCCAGGCCGCGCCGGCGGGGCGCGAACCAGCCGACGACCAGGCGCCCGCTGGCCGAGCTGGTGCTGGCGGCACACATCCCCACCGCGAACAGCAGGCCGACCAGCGCCGGGGTGCTCTCCACGACGGTCGCGAGGGCGCCGAGCAGCGTGGTCCCGCCCAGGCCGGTGAGCAGCACGACGCGCTCCCCGGCGCGGTCCACGACCAGTCCCCACACGAACAGCGTGACCATCACGCCGGCGATCGGGGCCGCCGCGACGGTGCCGGCCTCGGCGAGGGAGAGGCCCCGGGCGTCCTGGAGCTCGGGGATCAAGAACGCGGGTCCGTTGATCGCCACCGACGCACCGGCCTGTGCGGCGACGGTGGCGCCGAGCATCGACCAGCGTCGGGCGCTGCCGATCGTGGTGGCGTCGAGGAGGGTCACCGCCTCACGCTAAGGGGCGACCCAGCCGGCGGCTGACGGTGGCCGCCGTGGTGGACACGGCCTCGACGAGGTGTGCCCGGTCGACCGGCTCGCGCGTGTCGAAGGTGGTGGCGATGCCGCCCAGCGGGGTGCCGTTGTGGTCGAGCACCGCGGCGGCGATCGAGGCGAACCCGGGGGTGACCTCACCGTCCTCGGTGGCGTAGCCGCGCTGCCGGGTCTCGCTGAGCACGCTGCGCAGGGCCCGCAGGCTCCGCGGGCCGCGGCCGTGCCGGTCGACGAAGGCGCCGCGGTCGGGGTAGAGGGCGCGCACCTGGCTCTCCGGCAGTGCGGCCAGGATCGCGCGACCGCTGGCGGTCAGGTGCGCCGGCAGCCGTACGCCGACGTCGCTGACCAGCGGCGCCCTGCCCGGGGCCCGTTCCTCGAGCACGTAGAGCACGTCGCGCCCGTGCGGCACCGCGAGGTGGGCCGACTGGCCGATCCGGTCGACCAGGCCGGCGAGGGGGCGGTGGGCGATCCGCTGCAGCGGGGCCTGGCGCGCGTAGCCGATGCCGACCTCGAACGCGGCGACCCCCAGGCAGTAGCGCCGGTCCTCGGCGATGTGGGTCACGAAGCCCTGCTCGATCATGGCGTTCACGAGGTGGTAGGCCGTCGAGCGGGGCAGGTCCAGGGCCGCGGCCACCCGCTCCAGCGGCACCGGGTCGGGCTGGGCGGCCAGGAATCGCAGCACCTGCAGCGCGCGGGTCGCGGCCGGGACCTGGCTCATGGGCCGAAACCTAGTCGCCCGGGCGCGAGATGGGTCAGAATGGCGGACGAATCGGGCGCGACCGGCGCTCGCCCCAGGCGAGAGGCGCCTTCCCCATGCCCCGACGAGTCCTCACCGTGGCCGCGCTCAGCGCGGTCCTGCTCCTCTCCGTGCTGACCGCCCCCACGCAGGCGGCCCGGATGCCGGGCAGGCGTGCCTGGCTCCACGACACCGCGACCTCCCTGTCCGGCGCCCAGCCCTACGTCACCCGCCGGGTGGCCCGCGGTGGGCGGAAGCTGGCGCTGAACCTGGACATCGACAACACCTCGCTGCAGACCTACTACGCCACCGGCAAGGCGGTGCCCGCGACGCTGCGGCTCGCGCGCTACGCGAGGAGCAAGGGTGTCTACGTGCTGTTCAACACCGGCCGCAACGTCAGCAAGCGGCGCAGCACCATCGCCCAGCTCAAGCGGGCCGGGTTCCCCGTCGACGGGCTGTGCGCGCACTACAAGGGCGAGCCGCTGCGGGTGAGCAAGCAGCGCTGCCGGCGCTCGTTCGTGCACAACGGCTTCACGATCATCGCCAACATCGGCAACCGGTCCACCGACTTCGCCGGCGGTGACTACGAGCGGGCCTTCCGGCTGCCCAGCTACCACAACCGGCTGGGCTGACCGCGCATCGGCTGGGGCCGCCGGGCAGCTAGAACTGGTGGAACCAGGTCAGCATCTGGGCCGAGGTGCCCGGGCAGGTCACGTTCTGGTCGCGTCCGGCGCCGACCCACTGGGCGAGAACCGAGTCGCCGCCCTGGAACATCCGGGACGTGCCACAGCGTCGCAGCGCCTCCCGGCGCGAGGTCTGCCCGGCGGGTCGCCACTCCGGGATGCCGAGGGCGAGGTCGCCGACGACGCGGCGCCACAGCGCCTGCGTCGAGTAGGCCCCGATGCGGAACCCCGCGTCGGTGTAGCCGCGGGCGGCGCCACGCACCACGGCGGCGTTGGCGGTGGTGTCGGTGGGCCAGTCGAACTCCGGGACCGGCTCGACGTCGAGCCACACGACCGGTGAGGGCAACCCGGCCCTCTTCATCGAGGCCAGGTTGAACCGCGCCTGCTGGTAGCCGACGTTGCTCAGCGCGCCGAGCCGCGTGCTGCCGTCGTAGGGCCCCTTGTCGCCGTAGGCGGCCAGGTGTCGCTTCTCGGGGTAGCTGATCACGGAGTACGCCGCGGTCAGCAGGTGCCGGTCGCGGGCCCAGGCGACCTGGCTGGCCAGGCAGGGGTTGGGGTAGAAGGCCGGGCCGTTGGTCAGCCCGATGATCACGTAGCGCGCGGAGTCCAGGGGCATCGGGGATCCCTGGGAGCGCTTCTTCGCGATGCCCATGCCCTTGGGGCACTGCGGCCAGCTGACGTCGGCCCCGAGGACGACGCCGTGCTTCTTGGGCCGGGTCAGGTTCTCCGGCACGGTGATCGTCGGCTTGACCGGCCGCGTCGCGCTCGGGGTCCGGGTGGGTGCCGGAGTGGAGGGGGTCTCGTCGCTCGGCGCGGCGTCGGGCCGCGCCGAGGCGGAGGCCGAGGGGCGTCCGGAGCCGGCCGCGTCGGCCCGCTTCGACTCCGGTGCCAAGGGGGCCGAGCATCCGGTCGCGGCGAGCACGACGAGCAGTGCCAGCGGGCCGGTGCGGCCGCGGAGTCTGCCCATCGTGGCCCCCTGTCTCGGATCCGAGACGAACATGGTGCCGCTGGGACTGGTCGCTCGCCTCGAGTGGACGTTGAATCGTCGCATGAGAGCACGCACCCCCACCACCGTCGAGGTCGGCGTCGGGCCACTGTCGTTCGCGGAGGTCGTCGCGGCTGCGCGCCACCGCGCGCCGGTGACCCTGGCGGAGCCGGCCCGGGCGGCCATCGAGCAGGCCCGTGCCGTCGTCGAGGAGCTGGCGGCGGCGCCCACCCCGGCCTACGGGATCTCCACCGGTTTCGGCGCGCTGGCCACGCGGCACATCCCGGCCGAGATGCGTGCCCAGCTGCAACGCTCCCTGGTGCGCTCCCACGCCGCCGGGTCCGGCCCGGAGGTGGAGGTGGAGGTGGTGCGCGGGCTGATGCTGCTGCGCCTCTCCACGCTGGCGACCGGGCGCACCGGCGTACGCCCCGCGGTGGCGGAGCTGATCGTCGGCCTGCTCAACGCCGGCATCAGCCCTGTGGTCCACGAGTACGGCTCCCTCGGCTGCTCCGGCGACCTCGCCCCGCTCGCGCACTGTGCGCTGGCGCTCATCGGCGAGGGGGAGGTCCGCGACGCCCAGGGTCGGCTGGTCCCGGCGGCCGACGCGCTCGCCGCGGCCGGGCTGGCTCCGGTCGAGCTGGCCGCCAAGGAGGGGCTCGCCCTGATCAACGGCACCGACGGGATGCTCGCGATGCTGGTGCTGGCGCTGCGGGACCTCGCGGTGCTGATGCGCACGGCCGACGTCGCGGCCGCCATGTCCGTGGAGGCCCAGCTCGCCACGGACAGGGTCTTCGCCCCCGAGCTGCAGGCGATCCGGCCGCACCCGGGGCAGGCCGCCTCGGCGGCCAACCTGGCCGCGATCCTGCACGACTCCGGTGTCGTCGCCTCGCACCGCGGGCCGGACTGTCACCGCGTGCAGGACGCCTACTCGCTGCGCTGCTCCCCGCAGGTCCACGGGGCCGCCCGCGACACCCTCGACCACTGTGCCGTCGTGGCTGGGCGGGAGCTGGCCAGCGCCGTGGACAACCCGGTCGTGGTCGAGGGCCGGGTGGAGTCCAACGGCAACTTCCACGGGGCACCGGTCGCCTACGTGCTCGACTTCGCCGCGATCGTCACCGCCGACGTCGCCTCGATCAGCGAACGGCGCACGGACCGGTTCCTGGACCGCACCCGCAGCCACGGGCTGCCGCCCTTCCTCGCCGACGACCCCGGGGTCGACAGCGGGCACATGATCGCGCAGTACACCCAGGCCGCCATCGTCTCCGAGCTCAAGCGGCTCGCCAGCCCGGCCAGCGTCGACTCGATCCCCTCCAGCGCCATGCAGGAGGACCACGTCTCCATGGGCTGGTCCGCGGCCCGCAAGCTGCGTCGTGGCGTCGACGGCCTGACGCGGGTGCTGGCGATCGAGGTGCTCACCGCCGCCCGAGCCCTCGACCTGCGCCGTCCGCTGGAGCCCGCCCCGGCCACCGGCGCGGTGGTCGACCTGCTCCGTGCCGCCGGCGTCCCGGGCCCCGGTCCGGACCGCCACCTCTCGCCCGAGATCGAGACCGCCGTCGGGCTGGTCGGTTCCGGCGCCGTCCTCCAAGCCGTCGAAGAAGTGATCGGAGAGCTCCAGTGAACACACCCGTGCCCGGACCGGCGGCCACCCCCGCCCGAGATGCCGCCCGTACCGATGCCGCGAACCCCCGCCTGCCGATCCACGCGGCGCACGGCACCACCCTGACCGCCCGGTCCTGGCAGACCGAGGCGCCGCTGCGGATGCTGATGAACAACCTCGACCCGGAGAACGCCGAGAACCCCGCCGAGCTGGTGGTCTACGGCGGCACCGGGAAGGCCGCCCGCAGCTGGGAGGCCTACGACGCGCTCGTGCGCACCCTGACCACGCTCGGCGACGACGAGACGATGCTGGTGCAGAGCGGCAAGCCGGTCGGCGTGCTGCGCACCCACGAGTGGGCCCCGCGCGTGCTGATCGCCAACTCCAACCTCGTCGGCGACTGGGCCAACTGGGAGGAGTTCCGCCGGCTCGAGGACCTCGGCCTGACCATGTACGGACAGATGACCGCCGGGTCCTGGATCTACATCGGCACCCAGGGGATCCTCCAGGGCACCTTCGAGACGTTCGCCGCGGTCGCCGACGCGCTCGCGAAGCGAGGATCGAGCGACGAGCGCAGCGAGCGATCGGTCGAGACCCAGCCCTCCCTGGCCGGCACCATCACGCTGACCGCCGGGCTCGGTGGCATGGGGGGCGCCCAGCCGCTGGCGGTCACGATGAACGACGGGGTGGCGATCTGCGTCGACGTCGACCAGTCACGGATCACGCGCCGCCTCCAGCACCGCTACCTCGACGTGCAGGCCGACTCGCTCGAGCACGCCGTCGAGCTGGCCGTCGAGGCGCGCGATGCCCGCACTCCCCTGTCCATCGGGGTGCTCGGCAACGCCGCGGCGATGTTCCCCGCACTGCTGGAGCAAGGAGCACCGATCGACGTCGTCACCGACCAGACCTCGGCGCACGACCCCCTGTCCTACCTGCCCCTGGGGGTCGACTTCGCCGACTGGCACGACGCCGCGCGCCAGGATCCGGCCGGCTTCACCGAGCAGGCGCGGGCCTCGATGGCGGCACACGTGCGCGCGATGGTGGAGTTCCAGGACCGCGGTGCCGAGGTCTTCGACTACGGCAACTCGATCCGGGACGAGGCGCGCAAGGGCGGCTACGACCGCGCCTTCGACTTCCCGGGCTTCGTGCCCGCCTACATCCGGCCGCTGTTCTGCGAGGGGAAGGGTCCGTTCCGCTGGGCCGCGCTCTCCGGCGACCCCGCCGACATCGCCGCGACCGACCGCGCCATCCTCGAGCTCTTCCCCGCGGAGGAGAAGCCGGAGTACGAGCGGTTGCACAGGTGGATCACCATGGCCGGCGAGCGGGTCTCCTTCCAGGGGCTGCCGGCGCGGATCTGCTGGCTGGGGTACGGCGAGCGGCACCGGGCCGGGCTGCGGTTCAACGAGATGGTGGCCTCCGGTGAGCTGAAGGCGCCGGTGGTGATCGGCCGCGACCACCTCGACGCCGGGTCGGTCGCCTCGCCCTACCGGGAGACCGAGTCGATGCTCGACGGGTCCGACGCGATCGCCGACTGGGCCCTGCTCAACGCCCTGGTCAACACCGCCTCGGGGGCGAGCTGGGTCTCGATCCACCACGGTGGTGGCGTCGGCATGGGGCGCTCCATCCACGCCGGTCAGGTCTGTGTCGCCGACGGCACCGAGCTCGCCGCCCGGAAGATCGAGCGGGTGCTCACCAACGACCCGGGCACGGGTGTGCTCCGCCACGTCGACGCCGGCTACGAGCGAGCCGTCGAGGTGGCCGAGGAGCGCGGCGTACGGGTCCCGATGTCGGAGGGCCCCGCCGCGCCGGCCGGCTGAGACAATGCCGCCCATGTCGCCTGAGCCACCCGGACCGCCCGTGCCGGCGCGCCCCGTCCGCGCCCGCAGCGCCCTTCTGGGGATCAGCTCGCGCGCCTGGGAGCACCCGGCCGACAAGGGCGCGCTGGTGGCACTGCGCAAGCTGCGCGGCTTCGACACGGTGCTGCGCGCACTGTCGGGAATGTTCAACGAGCGTGCGGTGCGACTGCACTTCCTCGGCTCGGCGGTCCGGGTGGACCAGCACCAGTTCGCCCGGCTGCACCGGCTGCTCGCGGAGGTGGGGGCGACGCTGGACGCGGCCGAGCTCCCCGAGATGTACGTCGTCGCCGACCCGGTCCTCAACGCCGTCACCATCGGCATGAACAAGCCGATCATCGTGCTCAACAGCTCCCTGGTGGATCTGCTGGAGGAGGACGAGCTCCGGTTCGTCATCGCCCACGAGCTCGGTCATGCGCTCAGCGGGCACGCTGTCTACCAGACTCTGCTGCAGCGGCTGCTGGCGCTCAGCGGCGTGCTGGGCTCGATCATGGTCGGCGGCCTGGCCTTCCGGGTGCTGGTGGCCGCGCTGAGGGAGTGGGCCCGCAAGGCCGAGCTCTCCGCGGACCGCGCCGGCCTGCTCGCCACCCAGGACCCCGCGGTCGCGTTCCGGGTGCACATGAAGCTGGCCAGCGGCGGCCACCTCGAGGATCTCGACACGACCTCGTTCCTCGCCCAGGGGACGGAGTACGACGAGGCGGGTGACCTGCGCGAGTCCGTGCTCAAGCTGATGCTCGTGGAGAACGCCTCGCACCCGTTCGCCGTGGTCCGCGCACGGGAACTGCGCCGGTGGGTGGACAGCGGCACCTACACAGCCATCCTCGCCGGGGTCTACCCGCGTCGCGAGGAGGACGCCGACGCCGACCTCAGCGAGGCGGCACGGGAGGCGGCCCGCAGCTACACGGAGTCCTTCCGCGGCTCCCAGGACGCGCTCGGCAGGATGCTCCACGAGACCGCCGGGCTCCTGGGCAGCATGAAGGGCTGGGTCGAGGAGACCTTCCGGCGCGGCGAGCGCTGAGGCTCCCGGCGACGGGGCGGGACGGCCCGGCCCGGACCGGGTGTCGGGGCCGGGTGTCGGGGCCGGGTGTCGGGTGTCGGTGGGCGGCGGGCTCAGCGGCGCCGGCGCCACCAGCCGCGGCGGCGCGCGGCGCGCCGGTCGGCGGGAGCCGAACCTGCCTCGTCGTGCTCGCCGGCCGGCTCCCGGACCGGCCGGTCGGGCTGGGGCCCCGATCGCCCCGAACCTCGCAGCCGGGCCCGCCGGCGCTCGCGCCAGCGCTGCACCTCGGCCTCCACCGCACGCGTGGGCGTGACCACCGGCGGACCGCCCTGGAGCTGGCGACGGGCCTCGACCACGCGCCGGTTGAAGTCCTCCAGCAGGTCGCGGACCGGCTGCTCGGCGTGCTCGCGGTCCAGCAGGGCGTCCAGCTCGGCGTCCTCCTTGCGCAGCTGCAGCGCCGCCGGCAGCACGCCGGTGACCTGCTCGCGCTCGATCAGCTTCTTCAGCCACCAGTCGCGGTCCTCGGGGGCGCCGAGGTCGCCGAGCGGCTTGCCGGCGCCCGGAAGGTCGTCGAAGTCGCCGCGCTCCATGGCCTGCTGGACCTGCAGGTCCACCCAGCGTTCCTGGTTCTGGATGCGTGCGGCGGCCGCGTCGCTGCCCGTGCGGCTGTCCCGGGCACGGCTCCGGTCGGGGGTCTGCGCCGCGCCCTGCGGCTGCTCCTCGTCGTGGGCCATCTCGCTCACCTCGGGCACCAGCCTACAAATCGCTCCACGCCGGGGTCAGTACCAGCCCTGGTGCCGCGCTCAGTCGCTGAACGCGTCCCGGGGCACCACCAGGAGGCTCACGGCCGCCACCAGGGCGGTCGCCGAGCACACCGCCCAGACGGTGAGGTAGCCCGAGAGCGGCGCGTGCCCGGCCTCCGCGTCGGCGATGGTCCCGGTCGAGGCGAGGGCGATGGCGAAGATGCTGGACGCGATCGCCCCGCCGATCGTCTTGGTGGTGTTGGTCATGCCGGTGACGAAGCCGGTGCGGTCGGCCGGCGCCGCCGCGGCCGCCGCGGCCGGGAGGGCGGCGACCAGGGCCCCGGAGCCCACGCCGGCGATGGCCATGTTGGCCAGGGTCTGGAGCGTCGAGTCGTGCAGCGGCAGGAACAGGCCGTACCCCAGCGCCACCAGCAGGCAGGCGAGGAGCATGGCGCCGCGGGTGCCGGTGGCCCGGGCCAGGATCGGCAGCAGCAGCGCCCCGGCCACCAGCGAGACCACGTAGACGCCGATCAGGGTCGAGACGAAGCTGGCCGAGGCCCCCAGCCCGTAGCCGGTCAGGGCGGGGTCGGTGCGGGCGAACGTCGAGAGCGGGATCTGGGCGCCGAGCACCGACATCCCGAACAGGAACGCCGTGAGCTGCACCGGCCACTGCGCCGGCGTCGCCAGCAGTCGTACGTCGATCAGCGGCTGCTCGAGCCCGACCTCGGCGCGGGCGAAGGGCCACAGGGCCAGCAGGCCCAGCGCCACCAGCGCCCAGGCGAGCCAGGAGCCGGGACCTTCCAGGCGCACCGTGATCAGGCCCGCCATCACCAGGCCGATCGCCAGCGTGACCAGCCAGAAGCCGCGCAGGTCCAGCCCTCCCGTGGAGACCGGTGGCGTGTCCGCCACCCCGAACCACACGACCAGGAAGCACAGCGTCACCGCGACCGCGGGCAGCATCAACAGCGCCGTCATCGAGGTCGCCTCGACCAGCGCGCCGCTGGTGAGCGCGCCGGCGATGACGCCGAGCTCGAGGGCGGCCACCAGGAATGCCGCGGCCCGCCGGGTCAGCCGCGCCTGCGCGCCGGTCCCGGCCGTGCGCCGGTGGATGATCGAGACCTCCAGGGGCAGCCACACCACGTAGAACCCCTGGATCGCCCAGGCCACCAGGAACGTGGTGAACGTGGGCGCGAACGCGACCGCCCAGGACGCGAGGGCCGTCACCCCGGTGGAGAGCAGCAGCACCTGCCGGTGGCCGATCAGGTCGCCGAGCCGGGCCAGCAGCGGCACCACCAGCGCCGAGACGACCAGCTGCGCGGCCTCGAACCAGTTGACGTCCGCGTCCGCGATGGAGAGGTGGTCGGCGATGTCGCTGAAGATCGGGGTGTAGTAGCCCTGCAGGATCCCGCTCGCGATCTCCACGCCGACCAGGAAGCCCACCACCGTGGCCAGGCCGGGCACGCCCGGCCGGGTGGGGGTCTTGGTCGAGGTCATCGGGGCAGGCCCTCGATCAGGCGGACGTACCAGTCCACTCCTGCGAGCCAGTCCGCCACCCCGATGTGCTCGTCGTAGCTGTGGATGCTCTCGCGCTGCGCCTTGGTCATCCGGAACGGGGTGAACCGGTAGACACGCGGGCAGATCGCGGTGAAGCGGCGGGAGTCGGTGGCGGCCATCATCACGTAGGGCGTGGGCACCGCGTCCGGGAAGATCTCGCTGACGGTGGCGGCCAGCAGCTCGAAGGCGGGGTCGTCGGTCGGGCTGACCGGGCTCGGCTCGTCGGCGTCGAGGACCTCCAGGACGACCGAGTCGTCGGCGACCGCACGGCGCACGTGCTCGACGGCCGAGGCCACGGTGTCCCCGACCAGCAGGCGCAGGTTGACCGCCGCCGTGGCGCTCGAGGCGATCACGTTGTGTGCGGGGGAGCCGGAGAGGGTGGTGACGGCCATCGTCGTACGCACCAGGGCGGCCGGCTCGGCGCCGGCGACGAGCAGCGCCCGCGTGAGCACCGGCTGGAGCCGCCGGGAGTTGGCGAACAGGGGCCGCAGCGCCCGGGGTGCGTGTGGTGCGATCCGCTCGAACATCTCCAGGGTGGGCTCGGGCAGCGAGGGGGCGAACTGCCGCTTCTCCAGGCGTACGACGGCCCGGGCGATCCGGGCGGTCGGGCCCCCGGGGGCGGGCGTCGAGGAGTGGCCGCCGCGACCCTCGGCGCGCAGGAGGAGGGTGGCGCTGCCCTTCTCGGAGACCCCGATGACCCCGAGGGGCGGCCGCACCCCGGGAAACGCCTCGTGGGCGATGGCGCCGCCCTCGTCGAGCACGAACCACGGGCGCACACCGCGGGAGCGGAGCTCCTCGACGGCAGCGCCGGCGTCGGGACCGGAGACCTCCTCGCGGGCGCCGAAGGAGAGCCACACGTCGCGCGCGGGCTGCACCCCGTCGGCCAGCAGTCGTTCCACGGCGGTGCAGATCGCCACCAGCGATCCCTTGTCGTCCAGGGTGCCGCGTCCCCACACCGCACCGTCGTGGATCTCGGCACCGAACGGCGGGTGCTGCCAGGGAGCCGCCTCGTCCACGGGCACGACGTCGAGGTGGGCCATCAGCACCACCGGGTCACCCGTGGAGGTCCCCGGCCAGTGCAGCAGCAGCGAGTGCTCGCGCACCCGGTGCCGCCGCAGCCGCTCGTGCAGCAGGGGGAACCGTGCCTCGAGCGTGCGGTGCAGCTCCTCGAACCGGTCGGCGTCGACGGCCGACTCCTCGGCGTAGGAGACCGTCGGGACGCGCAGCAGCGCCTGGAAGCGCTCGACGTCGGGGTCGCCCGTCTGGCTACCCGTCTGGCTGCCCGTCGTGGCTGCCAGTGTGGTCGCCCGTCTGGCTGTGCCGCCGGTGGTCCGGGCGGGTGCCCTGCTCGCTCTCGCTCACGGAAGCAACCTAGTGGGTCGAGACAGCCACGAGGGCCCCGAACCGCCTGGGTCGGGGCCCTCGGGGCCAGGGGTCGGCCGCTCGGCCGAGGTGCTAGTACACCCGTCGCCGGGTGCCGCCGATCGGCACCAGGTTCAGCACCAGGCCGACGAGCAGCAAGATCGCGCCGATCGTGGTGAGGATCGGAATGCTGGCCACCAATCCGATGATGAGCAGCACCAGTCCCAGGACAACCATGTCCTCGCTCCCTTCTGTTGGATCCCCTCCGTCGTGGGAGGTGTACCCCCCGGCCCTCCGGACAAACCGGGCCCCCTCGATCTCGGATCCGAGACACCCCGGTGCGCCGAGTGCTGGCGCCCGGGCGCCGCGTTCGGTGGACTGGGCCCATGTCAGCCCGGACCGCCACCCCACCGTCCTCGGTGCACGACCTCCGCCACCGCCCGGCGGCGGCGACGGCTCGGCGAGCCGGCGGCCCCGGGGGTGGCGGCCGGGTGCCCCACCGTGACCGAGCCGATCGGATCGAACTCCGGCGGCACGGCGAACTCCGCTCGCACGGCCGCGACCTTCTCCGGCGGGATCCCGAAGAAGCAGGCCCCCAGGCCCTCGTCGACGGCCGTCTGCAGGATCAGCAGCGAGGCCATCGCCGCGTCCATGTGCCAGAACGGCACCGGCCAGCGCGCCTCTTCACGGTCGGTCCAGCCCTTGTCGGGCTCGGCGTAGCGGCCGAGGTAGGCCGCCTTGCTCGAGCAGGGCACGATCACCACCGGCGCACGCATCATCCCGCGCAGCCAGGTGTCGGGATGCTCGAGGTCGTCGGCCGCGGCAGCCCAGTAGCGGCGTACGTCCGCGGGCGTGTCGAGCACCAGGAAGCCCCAGCCCTGGCTGAAGCCCGCACTCGGTGCTCGGGTGGCATTGGCCAGCGCCCGGTCGACGACCGCAGGGTCGACCGGCTCCTCGGTGTAGCTGCGGACCATCCGGCGGCGGCGTACGACGTCCTGGAACTCCATGTCGTCCAGTATCGGGGTCGTCGTGGCTGAGGACTTCGAGCGCATGTGGGCCGCCCTGGCGCCGGTCGGCCGGTCGTCGTCCTCGGGTGGCTACTTCCGTCAGCCCTACACCCACGTCGAGGCGGAGCTCCGGGCCTGGTTCCTCGAGCAGTGCGCCGCCCGCGACCTGGAGGTGGAGGCCGACGGCAACGGCAACCTGCTGGCGTGGTGGACGGGCCCGGGCGGTCGGACCCCGGGACGGGGAGACCGAGGCTCCGAGGACTCGGGAACGTCGGGGGTCTTGATCGGCTCCCACCTCGACTCGGTGCTCGACGGTGGGGCGTACGACGGGCCGCTCGGTGTGGTCTCCTCGCTGGCGGCGATCGACCTGCTCCGTGCTCGCGGGGTCCGGCCGCGGCGACCGGTCGTGGTCGGCGCCTTCGCCGAGGAAGAGGGGTCTCGCTTCGGGATCGCCTGCCTCGGCTCGCGGCTGGCCACCGGGGCGACGAGCGTGGCGGCGGCCCGGCAGCTGCGTGACCGGGACGGTGTGCCCCTCCTCGACGCGATGGACCGGGCCGGGGTGCCGGTCTCGCCGGGGCGGGCCGACTGGGTCGACCGGGTCGGCTGCTTCCTGGAGCTGCACGTCGAGCAGGGCCGAGACCTCGTCGACCGCGGGGCGCCGGTCGGGCTGGCGACGCAGATCTGGCCGCACGGGCGCTACCGCTTCGACTTCACCGGGGCGGCCAACCATGCGGGGACGACCCGGATGGAGGACCGGCACGACCCGATGCTGAGCTTCGCGATGACCGCGCTGGCGGCCGACGGGCACGCCCGCGCCTCCGGTCAGCGGGCCACCTTCGGCCGGGTCGACGTGGCGCCCAACGGCACCAACGCCATCCCCGCACGCGTCCGCGCCTGGCTTGACGCGCGCAGCGACACCGAGGCCGGGCTGGCCCGGTTGGTCGCCGAGATCGAGCGCGACGGACGGCAGCGGGCGGACCTGGACGGCACCCGCCTGGAGGTGACGCCGGAGTCGGTCTCCGGCGCGGTCGCCTTCGACCCGGCACTGACCGGATCGGTCCGCGACGGACTCGCCGGGCGCTGGGGCGAGGTCCCGGTGATCGCGACGATGGCCGGCCACGACGCCGGGATCCTCGCCGCGGCCGGGGTGCCGACCGCGATGCTGTTCGTCCGCAACCCGACCGGCGTCTCGCACGCGCCCGAGGAGCGGGCCGAGTTGGCCGACTGCCTGGCCGGCGTCGAGGCGCTCGCCGACGCGCTCGAGGTGCTGGTCTCGTGAGGCTGCACCTCGCGCACGCCCTGCTGGCCGACGGAGTCGCGCACGACGTACACCTCGAGATCGAGGGAGACCAGATCACCTCCGTCGAACCTGGCGCGGGAACCCGGCACTCCGGGGGTGAGATCTCCCTCGACAAGCACATGTTTCCCCGGTTGACCGGGGAAACCCTCACCCTCCCCGGCCTCGCCAACTGCCACTCCCACGCGTTCCACCGGGCGCTGAGGGGGTGGGCGGAGGGGGAGCGGGGGTCGTTTTGGACCTGGCGGGAGCAGATGTACGCCCTCGCCGCGGAGCTGACGCCGGACTCCTACTTCGAGCTGGCCCGCGAGACCTACGCGGAGATGCGCGCCACGGGCATCACGGCGGTGGGCGAGTTCCACTACCTGCACCACCAGCCGGACGGGACGGCCTACGACGACCCCAACGAGATGGGCCGGGCGCTGCTCGCCGCCGCCGACGACGCCGGGATCCGGATCCGGCTGCTCGACGCCTGCTACCTCGCAGCGGGGTTCGGCCGGCCGCCGCAGGGGGTGCAGGTGCGCTACAGCGACGGTGACGCGGAGGCGTGGGCGGCCCGGGTGGCGGCGTTCGACGACCCGCGTGTGGGGGCGGCCATCCACTCGGTCCGTGCCGTGCCGCGCGAGCAGCTGCCGGTCGTCGTCGAGGCCGCGCGGGGACGCCCGCTGCACGTCCACCTCTCCGAGCAGGTGGCGGAGAACGAGGCCTGCCTCGCCGCGCACGGGTGCACGCCCACCGAGCTGCTCGCCGAGGCCGGTGCGCTCGGCCCGCTCACCACGGCCGTGCACGCCACCCACCTCACCGACGCCGACGTCCGGCTGCTGGGGGAGTCCGCCAGCCACGTGTGCCTGTGCCCCACGACCGAGCGCGACCTCGCCGACGGCATCGGCCCGGGCCGCCGGTTGCACGACGCCGGCGCCACGATCACGCTGGGCTCCGACAGCCATGCGGTGATCGACCTGTTCGAGGAGATGCGCGCGGTGGAGATGCACGAGCGACTGGCCACCGGGCAGCGCGGGCACTGGTCCGCCTCCGAGCTGCTGGCCGCGGCGACGTACGACGGGCACCGCTCGCTCGGCTTCCCCGACGCGGGCCGGATCGCGGTGGGGCAGCGCGCCGACCTCGTCGGGATCGACCTGGACACCATCCGCACCCGGGGCACGGGCGCCACCCCGGAGACCGTCGTCTACGCCGCCTCGGCGGCCGACGTCCGGTGAGCCCCCACCCCGACGAGGAGACCGAGGACGCATGACGAGCCTGCTGCTGACCGGCATCGCCGAGCTGGTCACCAACGACCCCGCGCACGACGGCAGCCCGCACGGCATCCTGGAGGACGCCGCCGTCGTCGTGGAGGGTCACCGCGTCGCCTGGGTGGGGCGCAGCGCCGACGCGCCGCCCGCCGACGCCGCGCGCGACCTGGGCGGCCGGGCGGTGCTGCCGGGCTTCGTCGACTCCCACTCCCACCTCGTCTTCGCCGGCGACCGGTCGGCGGAGTTCGCGGCCCGGATGGCGGGGGAGAGCTACGCCGCCGGGGGGATCCGCACCACCGTGGCCGCCACCCGCGCGGCCAGCGACGAGCAGCTCTCGGCGAACCTCGCCCGGCTCGTGGCCGAGATGCGCCGCCAGGGCACCACCACCGTCGAGATCAAGAGCGGCTACGGGCTGAGCGTCCTCGACGAGGCCCGCAGCCTGGCTCTCGCGCGGCAGTACACCCCCGAGACCACCTTCCTCGGCGCCCACGTCGTGCCGCCGGAGTACGACGGGGACCCGGCGGGCTACGTCGACCTCGTCACCGGGCCGATGCTGGCGGCGGCCGCCCCGCACGCGCGGTGGATCGACGCCTTCTGCGAGCGCGGGGCCTTCGATGCCGACCAGGCGCGGGCGGTCCTGGCCGCCGGGAGCGCCCACGGCCTCGCGGGCCGGCTGCACGCCAACCAGCTCGGCCCCGGGCCCGGCGTGCGCCTGGCCTGCGAGCTCGGCCTGGCCGCGGTCGACCACTGCACCTACCTCGACGACGGGGACGTGGCGGCGCTGGCCGGCTCGGGCACCGTGGCGACCCTGCTGCCCGGTGTGGAGTTCAGCACCCGCTCGCCCTATCCCGACGCCCGTGGCCTCCTGGACGCCGGGGTCACCGTGGCGCTGGCCAGCGACTGCAACCCCGGCTCCTGCTACACCTCCTCGATGCCCCTGTGCGTCGCCCTGGCGGTGCGGGAGATGCGGATGACGCCGAGCGAGGCGGTGTGGTCGGCGACGGCCGGAGGCGCCCGTGCGCTCGGCCGGGACGACGTCGGCGTGCTCCGTCCCGGTGCCCGTGCGCACCTGACCGTGCTGGAGGCGCCCACGCACCTCCACCTCGCCTACCGCCCCGGCGTCCCGCTGGTGGCGGAGGTCATCGCCTGAGGCGTGCCCCCGCCGCCCCCACCAGGGCGTCGAACAGGCGCTGGTCGCGGCCCATCTCGGGGTGCCACTGCACGGCGAGGCAGAACCGGTCCCCGGGCGCCTCCATCGCCTCGAGCGTCCCGTCCGCCGCCTGGGCCACCGCGGCGTAGCCGGGATGGGTGCGCACCGACTGGTGGTGGTGGCAGTGCACCGTGACCTGCGGGCCGAGCACCGAGCGCAGCAGTGTGGAGGACTCGCTGGTGGACACCTCGACCTCCCCGAAGGCGTCCCCGCCCGGGCTGTGCCGCTCGTGCCCGACGAGGTCCGGCGTGTGCTGGTCCAGGCTGCCGCCGGCGGCGACGGCCATCACCTGCATGCCCCGGCAGACGCCCAGCGTGGGCAGGTCCGCGGCGGCGGCCGGGCCGAGCAGGGCCAGCTCCCAGGCGTCGCGGTCGGGTCGCCAGGACGCCGTGCGCGGGTGTGGCTGCTCGCCGTAGCGCCCCGGGTCCACGTCGGCGCCGCCGGTCACGACCAGCCCGTCCAGCCGTGCCACGACGGCGGCCGCGGCACCGGGGTCCTCGGTGGCCGGCGGGAGCAGCACCGGCACGCCGCCGGCGCGGACGACCGCGTCGGCGTACTCGACCTGGAGCAGGTCGGCGGGCTGGTCCCACACCCCCCACCGTGCTTGCTCGCGGTAGGTGGTCAGCCCGATCAGTGGCAGCACCACGGTCTCCCCGTCCTGCTCACAGGGGCGTGACGTAGGCGCCCGAGATCCCGCCGTCGACCAGGAACGTGGTCGCGTTGACGAAGCTCGACTCCTCCGAGGCCAGGAAGAGGACGGCGTTGGCCACCTCCACGGGCTCGGCGAAGCGGCCCATCGGCACGTGCACCAGCCGCCGGGCGGCGCGCTCGGCGTCCGCGGCGAACAGCTCCTTGAGCAGTGGCGTGTTCACCGGGCCCGGGCACAAGGCGTTGACCCGGACACCCTGTCGAGCGAACTGGACCCCGAGCTCGCGGCTCATCGAGAGCACCCCACCCTTGGAGGCGGAGTAGGAGATCTGGCTGGTGGCGGCACCCATCACGGCGACGAACGAGGCGGTGTTGATGATCGACCCCGACTCCTGCTCGAGCATGTAGGGCAGTGCCGCCTGGCAGCACAGGTAGACGCTGGTCAGGTTGACCTCCTGCACGCGCCGCCAGACCTCGAGGTCGGTGTCCAGGATGGAGTCGTCCTCGGGTGGGGAGATGCCGGCGTTGTTGAACGCGACGTCGACCGATCCCCAGGTGTCCTTGGCCGTCGCGAACAGCGTCTCGACCTGGCCCTTGTCGGTGACGTCGACATGGACGTAGGTCGCGATGCCCTCGCCGCCCAGCTGCCCGACGAGCTCGTGCCCCCGCTGGTCGTCGATGTCGCCGATGACGACGCGGGCGCCCTCCTCGACGAACCGGGTCACCGTCGCCAGCCCGATGCCCGAGCACCCGCCGGTGACCACGGCGACCTTGCCGTCCAGACGTCCTGCCATGTCAGCCTGCCTTTCTAGGTGGTCGAGCAGCGAGCGAAGCGAGCGGATGGTCGAGACCGCGTCAGTGGGCGATGAAGACGTTCTTCTCCTCGGTGAACGCGTTCGGGGCGTCCGGGCCGAGCTCGCGGCCCAGGCCCGACTGCTTGTAGCCGCCGAACGGGGTCCAGTAGCGCACCGAGGCGTGGCTGTTCACGCTCAGGTTGCCGGCCTCCACCCGTCGCGAGACGCGCAGCGCCCGGGCCAGGTCCCGGGTGTAGACCGAGCCGGACAGGCCGTACTCGGTGTCGTTGGCCAGGCGGACCGCCTCCTCCTCGTCGTCGAAGGGCATCACCGCCACCACCGGGCCGAACACCTCCTCGCGCCACACCGCCTCCTCGGTGGAGGTCGACTCCACCACGGTCGGGGGCAGCCAGAACCCGGCGCCGTCGGGGCACGACCCCGTGAACGCCACGTCGGCGCCGTCGATGTAGCGCTGCACCGACGCGCGCTGGGCGGCCGAGACCATCGGCCCCATCTCGCTGTCCTCCCGTGCCGGGTCGGTGACGCGCATCGCCTGCACCGCCTCCTGGAGCCGGCCCAGGAACTCGTCGTACACCTGGCGCTCGACGAGGATCCGGGAGCGGGCGCAGCAGTCCTGGCCGGCGTTGTCGAACACCGCGGAGGGCGCGCTCGCCGCCGCTGCCGCGACGTCGGCGTCGGCGAAGACGACGTTGGCGCTCTTGCCGCCCAGCTCGAGCGTCACCCGTTTCACCTGCTCGGCGCAGCCGGCCATGATCTGCTTGCCGACCTCGGTCGAGCCGGTGAAGCACACCTTGCGCACGTCGGGGTGGGTCACGAACCGGGTGCCGACCACCGACCCCTTGCCCGGGACCACGCTGAGCACGCCCTCGGGCAGCCCGGCCTCGAGAGCGAGCTCGCCGAGACGGACCGCGGTCAGCGGGGTGATCTCCGCAGGCTTGAGCACGACGGTGTTCCCTGCGGCCAACGCGGGGGCGAGTCCCCAGCCGGCGATCGGCATCGGGAAGTTCCAGGGCACGATGATGCCCACCACGCCCAGGGGCTCGTGGAAGGTCAGGTCCACGCCCCCCTCGACGGGGATCTGCCGGCCGAAGAGCCGCTCGGGTGCGGCCGAGTAGTAGTTCAGGCAGTCGCGGACGTTGCCGGCCTCCCAGCGGGCGTTGCCGATGGTGTGGCCGGCGTTGGCGACCTCGAGCCGGGCGAGCTCCTCGAGGTGCTCGTCGACCACCGTCGCGAAGGCGCGCAGCAACCGGGCGCGCTCGCCGGGCGCGAGGTCGCGCCACGGGCCGAACGCGGCCCGGGCACGGGCGATCGCCTCGTCGGTCTCCTCGACGCTGGCCGAGCCGACCTCGCCGATCTGCTCGGCAGTCACCGGGCTGATCACGGGGCTGATCACGGGACTGCTGGAGACCACGCTCACATCCTCTCGAAGGTCCGGGCGAGCTCCCAGTCGGTGACGGCCCCCTCGAAGGCCGCGAGCTCCACGTCAGCCATGTTGACGTAGTGGTCCACGACCGCCTCACCCAGGGCGGCTCGCGCCACCGCCGAGCCCGCGAAGGCGTCCCGTGCGGCACGCAGCGTGGCGGGCACCCGGGGCCTGTCCGACTCGTAGGCGTTGCCGACCAGCTCCTCCTCCAGCTCGAGCCCGCGCTCGATGCCGTGCAGCCCGCCGGCGAGCATCCCGGCCAGGGCCAGGTAGGGGTTCACGTCGCCGCCGGGCACCCGGTTCTCCATCCGGGCCGCCGCCCCGGAGCCGACCAGGCGCACCGCACAGGTGCGGTTGTCGGTGCCCCAGGCGATCGTCGTCGGCGCGAACGACCCGGAGGCGAACCGCTTGTAGGAGTTCACGTTGGGCGCGTAGAGCAAGGTGAAGTCGGCCATCGTGGCCAGCACCCCGGCGACGAAGTGGTCGTAGAGCTCGGAGCGCTGCCCACCCTCCCCGAAGACGAGGGTGCCGTCGGCGCCGCGCAGCGAGAGATGGATGTGGCAGGAGTTCCCCTCACGCTCGTCGTACTTCGCCATGAACGTGATCGCCTGGCCGTGCTGGGCGGCGATCTCCTTGGCCGAGGTCTTGTAGACGCTGTGGTTGTCGGCCGTCACGAGGGCGTCGGCGTAGAGGAAGCCGATCTCGTGCTGGCCGAGGTTGCACTCGCCCTTCGCCCCCTCCACGTCGAGGCCGGCGGCGTACATGTGGTTGCGGATGTCGCGCAGCAGCGGCTCGACGCGGGAGGTGCCCACCAGCGAGTAGTCGACGTTGTACTGGTTGGCCGGGGTCAGGCCGCGCCAGCGCCGGTCATGGGCCTGCTCGTAGGTGTTGTTGAAGACGATGAACTCCAGCTCGGTGCCGGCGAGGGCCACCATGTCCATGGCGCCGACGCGGTCGAGCTGGGCCTTGAGGATCGAGCGGGGCGACTCCTCGACCGGCGCGTGGTCGAGCCACACGAGGTCGCACTGCACCATGGCGGTCGCGGGCAGGTGGGTCAGCAGGCGCAGCGTGCTCCAGTCCGGGACGAACTCCATGTCGCCGTACCCACGCTCCCACGAGGAGATCGCGTATCCCTCGACGGTGTTCATCTCGACGTCGACGGCGAGCAGGTAGTTGCAGCCCTCCGCGCCGTGCTCGACCACGACGTCGAGGAAGTACGCCGCGTGCAGCCGCTTGCCCTGGAGCCGGCCCTGCATGTCGGTGAACGCGATCACCACCGTGTCCACCTCGCCGCGCTCCACGAGCTCCCGGAGCCGCTCGAGGCCCAGCATGCGCGGGTGCGGGGCAGGCAGGGACATGTGGTGCTCCAATGCGTTCGGGGCGGGCTGGGAGATCAGTGTCCCGTCTCGTCGGTGAGCTCGTGCTGGCCGCCACTTCGAGCGAACTCCTCCTCGGGGGAGAGCACGAGCTTGTGCCGGCCGGAGACCGCGAAGTAGGCGACGGCGGCGACGAACCAGATCGCGACGCCCACGACCCCGGGGCGGTAGTCGGGGTTGAAGAACAGCGAGATCAGCGAGACCAGGGCGATGGCGCCGGCCAGCACCGCACCGCCGATGCCGAGCTTGCTGCGGTAGGGGCGGGAGATCTTCGGCAGGTTCCGGCGCAGGAGCACGAACGAGACCATCTGCATCAGGTAGGAGATGACCGCGCCGAAGACCGCCATGGTGAGCAGGGCCGCGCCGACGCTGTCGGACCCGGAGTACTGCAGCACCAGGGCGAGCACGAACCCGAGGGCTGCCCCTGCGAGCAGCGCGACGTGCGGGGTCTGCCTCTTGCCGTGGGTGATCGAGAGGAAGCCGGGGAAGTAGCCGGCCCGGGACAGCGAGTAGATGTTGCGTCCGTAGGCGAAGATGATCGTGTGGAAGCTGGCCACCAGCCCGGTGACGGCGATCAGCGACAGCAGCGCGGCTCCGGTGCCCGAGCCGAAGATGGTCTGGAAGCCGAGGAACAGCGGCTCGTCGGAGGAGGACACCTCCCCCGAGCCCGGGGCGATCCCGGCGCTGAGGAACAGGGTGAGGAACGCCGCGGCGATGAGGGTGTAGAGGCCGTAGATGGTGCCGCGCGGGATGTCGCGGCGCGGGTCGTGCGACTCCTCGGCGGCCAGTGGCAGCTCCTCGATGGCCAGGAAGAACCAGATCGCGAACGGGATCGCGTAGAAGATGCCGCCGACGCCCTTGGGGAACCACCCGCCGACGGTGTCGATCGCCTGCGCCTGGAAGTCCAGCTTGGTCAGGGCGCCGATCCAGAACACGGCGAGGATCAGGAGCGCGGCCACGCAGATGAACACCGAGAAGCGGAACGAGGCCTCCACCCCGAGGACGTTGAGGCCGACGAAGATGCCGTAGAAGATCAGCCACCAGACCGGCAGCGGCAGCGAGAAGCTGAGCAGGTCCTGGGTGATCGAGTCCATGTAGCCGCCGATCCCGACCACGATCACGGCCGGGGTGACGATGTACTCGATGCTCTCGGCGACCCCGGTGGTGAACCCGCCCCACGGACCCATGGCGGTGCGCCCGAAGGAGTAGGCCCCACCGGTGTGCGGCAGGGCGGGGGACATCTCTGCGATCGAGTAGCACAGCCCGAGGTACATCAAGGTGATGACCAGGGTGGCCACCAGCAGCCCGCCGAACCCGAACTCGAGCCCGAAGTTCCAGCCGAAGAAGTCGCCGGAGATGACCGCTGCCACGCCCAGCGCCCACAGGGACCACACCCCCGCGTGCCGGCGCAGCGCCCGCTGGGCGAAGTACTCCGGGTCGGCCTCCCGGTAGGTCACCGCGCCCCGCCGCGCGGACTGCTCGGGCCTCTGGTTCGCCATCTCGACCTCCGCAGCAGTGGCAGGTGTGGTTGACGTAACGTAGATCTGCGGCGCGCGCGTGGTCAAGGGTGCGCCGAAGCCGCTCCGGCGACCGTCCGCCGCGGGGCCCGCCGTGGCGCCGACCGATTCGATTGGGCAGGATCGGGAACATCGCAGAGGGCGCGACGGTGCGCCCGCCGACCCACAGGAGGAACACATGACGACTCCCGATCAGCCGCTCGGCGACGACGAGCTGGACACCACCGCGGGCGGAGCCGACGCCGTGCCGTCCGGTGACGCCGACGGCAGCGACGGGGACTCCACCGACGCCGACGCCACCGACGCCGACGCCACCGACGGGGACTCCACCGACGCCGTGGACGGGGACTCCACCGACGCCGATGCCAGCGACGCCGACGGCACCGACGGGGACTCCTCCGACGGCGACTCCACCGACAGCGTCGACGGGGACTCCAGCGACGCCGACGGCACCGACGGCGACTCCTCCGACGGGGACTCCACCGACAGCGTCGACGGAGACGCCACCGACAGGGCCTGAGTGTCCGACGCGCTGGAGCTGTTGAGCGGGGACGCCCAGAACTTCGTCGAGAAGGTCTGGGCGTCCGGCGTCCACCTGCACAAGAGCGACCCTGCCGACCTGGTGGGCCTGCTCTCCTTCGACGACGTCGACCACCTGCTCACCTCCACGGCCATCCGGACGCCGGCGGTGCGGCTCGCCCGGGACGGGTCGGTGCTGCCCACCTCGCAGTACACCCGCAGCGGCGCCACCCTGGCGGGCCAGCCCCTCACCGGGCTCGTGGACGCCCGCAAGGTGATCGACCTCTTCGAGGGCGGGGCGACCGTCGTGCTGCAGGGGCTGCACCGCTACTGGCCGCCGTTGACGCGGCTGGTGGCCGACCTCGAGCTCGCGCTCGGCCACCCGTGCCAGGCCAACGCCTACCTGACACCCCCCGGGTCGCAAGGCTTCGCGGTGCACACCGACAGCCACGACGTCTTCGTCTTCCAGACCCACGGCGCCAAGCTGTGGGAGGTGCACCCGGCGCCCGCCGACCAGCAAGGCCGGGCCGACGGGCCACGCGAGGTGCTGCTCGAGCCCGGGTTGAGCATGTACCTGCCCAGCGGCACCCCGCACGCGGCCCGGGCGCAGGACACCGTCTCCCTGCACGTGACGATCGGGATCAACCAGCTCACCTGGCGCAGCCTGCTCGACCGCGCCGTCCGGCAGGCCCTGGACGCCACGCAGGGGATCGACGACCACCTTCCCGCCGGCTACCTGGAGTCTCCCGACCGGCTCGTGGACGGGCTCGCGGACCGGCTGCGTGCCGCGGGTGCGGCGCTCGCCGGCACCGACGCCACTGGTGTCGCCGAGGCCCAGGCGCGCGCGTTCCTGGAGCACCGCAACGGCCACCTGCGCGGCTCGATGGTCGACCGGATGCACCTCGGGTCCGTCGCGTCCGACACCATGCTGCGCCGCCGACCGGGCAAGCCGTGCGTGCTGCGTCCCGACGGCGACCGGCTGCACCTGCTGCTCGGGGACCGCAGGATGACCGTCCCGGCCCGGATCACCGCGGCCGTCGAGCAGGTGCGCACGCTGGGGGAGTTCACTCCCGACGACCTGGACCTGGACACCGAGTCCGGGCTCGTCCTGTGCCGCCGGCTGATCCGCGAGGGACTGCTCGAGGTCCTCCGCTGACCCCGCCCGGAGGCACGCGGGAGTTCCGTTGCGCGGCCGCCGCCGAGCAGCGGCACGACGAGCTGGCCGGCACCGCCACCCACGTGACCGCCTTCTTGCTGGTCGAGCACCACGGCCCCTGGGGGGCCAGCGCTCCGCGGGAGAGCCGGCTGCCCGACGAGGTCAAGGCCCACCTGCGCACCCACCAGAACGTCAAGGTGCTGCTGGCCCGTCGCCACCACCGCGCCCACCGCGGCTCCCACTTCCGCGTCTTCCTCGCCTTCCCCGCCCGGCGAGTGCTGCTCACCACGACGGTGGCCGACCACCGGGAGCTGGTCGACGTGGACCTCGACGCGATCGCCCGCGGCGAGGCCCCCGACTGGCCCCGGGCCCACGGGCCGCTCTTCGCGGTGTGCACCCACGGTCGACACGACGCGTGCTGCGCCGAGCGCGGTCGCCCCGTGGCGGCGGCACTCACCGAGTCCCACCCGGCGCAGACGTGGGAGATCTCGCACCTGGGCGGGGACCGGTTCGCCGCGAACATGGTGGTGCTCCCCGAGGGCCTCTACTACGGCCGGATGGATCCCGGCACCGTCAGCCAGGTCGCCGGCCTGCACGAGCAGGGCCGGGTGGACATCGGGCGGCTGCGCGGGCGGTCGTCCCACCCCATGCACGTGCAGTACGCCGAGATCGCGCTGCGCCGCCACCTCGAGGAGGACCGCCTCGATGCCGTGCGCCTCCTGCGCCGGCACGGCTCGACCCTGGTGTTCGCCCACCACGACGACGGGGGCGAGCAGCAGTGGAGGGTGACCGTGGGTCGCCACACCGAGGGAGAGGCGCAGCTGACCTGCGGCCTGGAGCGGCTCAACCCGCTGCCGGTCCACGAGGTGCTCTCCCTGGAGCGGATCTGAGGTGCCTGGCCACCTCCTCTAAGGCAACTGCCGATGTCCCGGCGGCGCCTTAGCACTGGAATCGAGTCATCGATCCAGTCAAGGAGCTGAGCCAGATGTACAACCCCCTCAACGAGGACATCATGTTCCAGGACCGGGACCTGCGGGTCGCCCGGATCACCCTGCCGCGTCGGGACAAGGTCGCGGCGCGTGCCGGCCGCCGGTGGTGGCGTCAGTCACGTCCGGAGACGCCGCGTGGGCGATGATGTCCGATGTGCGGATGGACCGGAGCCGGACCGAGAGCCTCGTCGGTCGTGACCTCGAGCTCGCGGACCTGCTCGGTGCCGCCTCGGCCGCGGGGAGCGAGACCCGGATGGTGCTGCTCTCCGGGGACGCCGGCGTCGGCAAGACCCGGTTGCTGAGCGAGGCGCTGGACCGGCTGGCCGCGCAGGGCTGGCGCACCCTGGTGGGGCACTGTCTCGACTTCGGCGAGACCTCGATGCCCTACCTTCCCTTCGCCGAGATGCTGGGCCAGGTCGAGCAGACGGCCCCCGAGCTGGTCGGGCGTGGCCTGCCCCCGGCGCTGGCCCGGCTGCGGCACCGGGGGTCGGCCGAGGAGCCGGCAGAGGGCCTGGACCGCGCCGAGGTGTTCGAGGCGATGTATGCGCTCGTGGAGGATCTCGCCGCCCTCGGACCGGTCGCGCTCGTCGTCGAGGACGCCCACTGGGCCGACGCCAGCACCCGCGACCTGGTCAGCTTCCTGCTCTCGCGCCGCGTGCGCGGGCGCTGCCTGTGCGTGCTCACCTTCCGCTCCGAGGAGATGCACCGACGGCACCCGCTGCGCCGACGCGTGGCCGAGTGGGTCCGGCTGCCCGGCGTCCGGCGGGTGCAGCTCGAACCGCTGGCGGCCGGCGCGGTGCGCGGCATGGTCGAGCAGATCATCGGCCGGGAGGGCCACGCCCTCGGCGAGCACCACGACGACGACGTCGAGCGGATCGTGCAGCGCTCGCAGGGCAACGCCTTCTACGTCGAGGAGCTGGTCGGTGCCTTCCTCGGCGGCGGCTGGAGCCTGCCCGAGGACCTCGCGGACCTGCTGCTGGTGCGCCTGGACCGACTCGACGAGGATGCCCGCGAGGTGGTCCGGGTCGCCTCGGCGGCCGGCCAGCGGGTCGGGCACGACCTGCTGGTGCGGGTGGCCCCGGTCGAGCCGGACCGGCTGGACGCCGCCCTGCGGGTCGCGCTCGACGCCCACGTGCTCGTCCGGGTCGGTGAGTCGGAGTACGCCTTCCGGCACGCGCTGCTCGGTGAGGCGGTCTACGACGACCTGCTGCCCGGTGAGCGGATGCGGCTGCACACGGCGTACGCCGAGGCGGTGCGCGAGGTGCGCGGCAGCCGCGGGGCCGCCGACCTGGCGCGGCACGCTCTGGCCTCCCACGACCTGCCGACGGCCCTCCGGGCCAGTGTCGACGCTGGCGACCAGGCGCTGGCGAGCGGTGGTCCGGACGAGGCGGCACGGCACTACTCCACGGCGCTGGAGATCTACCACCGCGCGGCCGGTCAGCTGGCGGATCCCCCGGACGAGGCCGAGCTGGTGGCGCGCACCGTCGACGCGCTGTGCAGCTCCGGTCGTCCCGAGACCGGCCTGGCGCTGGTGGACTCCCACCTGGCGCGGCTCCCCGTCGAGGCGCCGCGGTGGACGCGGGCCCGGTTGCTGCTGGCCCGGGTGGAGGCGCTGCGCTCCATCGAGACCGACACCCGGCCCAGCCTGGTCAGCGGTGAGGCGCTCGGGCTCGCGGGCCCGGAGCCGACCCACCTGCGAGCGCGGATCCTGGCCATGCACGCCCAGGCGCTGATCTGGGACGGGCGCTTCGACGAGGCACGTGGGGTCGCCGACGAGGCGCTCGAGCTGGCCGACCAGCTCGGGCTGCCCCGGGTGAGCGCCGACGTGGGGGTGACGCTGACCTGGCTCAGCCAGCACCTCGACCTGGGGGAGGGCAGCCGCAGCGAGCTGAAGCGGATCATCGCCGAGGCGCAGGAGCGCGGGGACGTGCTCAGCGAGCTGCGCGGGTTCTTGCGCTACGGCGGCCTGGAGTACGACTACGGCGAGCTGGCCGTCGCCCAGGAGAACTTTCTCCGAGCAGCGGGGCTGGCCCGCAGCATCGGTCGGCCGTGGACCATGCCGGGCATCGCCGGGCGGATGCAGGGCGCCTGGGTCGCCTGCATGCGTGGGGAGTGGGACGAGGCCCTGGCCATCGTGGACCACAGCGACGAGGACCCGCCGCCCACCTCGCGGGCGATGCTCGACGCCGTGGCCCTGGCCGTGGCCGCGGGTCGCGGCGAGGTCGCGGCACTGAGCGGGTACGCCGCGTTGCGGGAGAGGTGGCACCGCGAGGGCCTGGTGGCCGTCGTGGGTGGCTCCGCTGCGATCGAGCTGCTCTCGTTGCGAGACGGCGCGGCGGCCGCCGTGGGGACCTACGACGACGTCTGCCGGGTGCTCGCGCCGTTGTGGGGCGAGAGCTTCGACGCCCGGCTGCGGCTGGGGACCCTGGCGCTGGCCGCACTCGCCGACGAGGCCCCGCGCACCCCCACCGCGGCTCGCGGGCAGGTCCGCGACACCGCGGCACGGATCGCGGCCGAGGCCCGGCTGCCGCTGGAGGTGCGCGCCGAGGACGGGCGGCCGTTCGCACCCGAGGGGCAGGCCTGGGAGGCGCGGCTGCGGGCCGAGCAGCTGAGGCTGGAGTGGTTGCTCGGCGGGCAGGTCGACCTCGAGGACCTGGCCGGGCGGTGGCGGCGGGCTGCCGCGCTGTTCGGCGACCTGGGTCACCGGCCCGAGGAGGCCCGTGCCCGCACCCGGCTGGCGGCGCTGCTCCGGGCGTCCGGTGCCGGTGAGGAGGCCCGGGAGCAGGCCGCGCTGGCTCACGAGGTCGCCCGGGGGCTGCGGGCCGCGCCCCTGCTCGCGGAGCTGGGTCCACTGCTGGGCTCGGGGTCGGCAGCCGGCGCGCTGACCCCGCGGGAGCGCGAGATCCTCGCGCTCGTGGCCGCTGGCCGCAGCAACGCCGAGATCGGGCAGCAGCTGTTCATCTCGGCCAAGACCGTGAGCGTGCACGTCTCCAACGTGATGGCCAAGCTGGGCGCCGCCAGCCGCACCGAGGCCGTTGCCCTGGCGCGCCGGTCCGGGCTGATCGACTGACGGGCGGACGGCTGGGCCTCGCGGCCTGTCCCCGACCCCGGCATACTCGACGTATGCGAACCGAGACGGTGACCGAACGACGCTTCGCCAGGATGCGGCCCGTGCCGAGCGGGGACACCCCGCCGGTCGACCCCGCCGGCCTGCCGCCCGGTCCCCGGATGCCCGGGCTGTTGCAGAGCATCGGGCTGTTGCGGTTCCGGCACCAGTTCATCCCGGCGCTACGCCGTCGCTACGGCGACGTCTTCACGATCCGGATCCTGCCCGAGGGTCGCCACCTGGTGGTCTTCCACCGGCCCGAGCACGTCAAGGAGATCTTCGCCGGCGACCCCGAGGTGTTCCATGCGGGGAAGGGCAACGCCATCCTCGGGCCGGTGATGGGCGAGCACTCCTTGCTGCTGGTGGACTCCGGACAGCACAAGCGCGCCCGCAAGCTGCTGATGCCGGCCTTCAACGGGCACGCACTGCGCGGCTACGAGGACCTGGTCACCGGGCTGGCGAAGACCGAGGTCGCCCGCTGGCGCGAGGGGGAGCCGTTCGCCTCCCTGGAGCGGATGAACGCGCTCACCCTCGAGGTGATCCTCCAGGTCGTCTTCGGGGTCACCGACGAGGCCCGGCTCGCGCAGCTGCGGCCGCTGGTGAACAGGACCGTGAACATCCCACCGCTGGTCTTCCTGGGCTGGGGCTTCCCCCGGCTCCAGCGGTTCGGCCCGTGGCGGCGCACCGTGGAGAACCAGGTCGAGCTGGACCGGGTGATCTTCGCCGAGATCGCCGAGCGCCGGCAGGACACCGACGTGGCCGAGCGCTCCGACGTGCTCTCCCGGCTGCTGGGCGTGCGGGACGACGACGGGGCGGGGCTGAGCGACGAGGAGCTCCGCGACCAGCTGGTGACCCTGCTGCTGGCCGGTCACGAGACCACCGCCACCGCGCTGGCCTGGTCGTTGCACGAGCTGGGCAAGGACCCCGAGCAGGAGGCGAAGGCGCGGGAGGCGGCCTCGGCCGGCGACACCGACTACCTCGAGGCCGTGCTCAAGGAGTCCATGCGGGTGCACCCGGTCATCCCGATGGTGGTGCGTCACCTGATGGCACCGGCCACCATCGGCGGCATCGACCTGCCCCGGGGGGCGAACGTGGCGGCCTCGATCATCCTGGCCCACGAGTCCGAGGCCAGTCACCGCGACCACACCCGGTTCCGGCCCGAGCGGTTCCTGGAGGGAGAGGTCGCCACCAACACCTGGATCCCGTTCGGGGGCGGCGTACGCCGCTGCATCGGGGCCGGGTTCTCCTTGATGGAGGGCGTGGCCGTGCTCCGCGAGGTCCTGACGACCTACGACGTCGCCCTCCCGCCGGGCACGACCGAGGTGCCCAAGGTCCGCAACATCACCAGCGTGCCCAGGCGCGGCGCCCGGATCGTCCTGCGCCGACGCCACGGGGCCTGAGGCCGGGCGCGCACAGACCTGGCGGGGCATCGGTCGGGGGAGCCAACGCACCCGCCAGGCGACCTGTGCACGCCGACGGACTCACCTCCAGTGTGCTCCGGATCTCGACATGCGCAGAGGCGGCAGCCTCGCTGTTCTAGGCCGGACCGGGCGACGGGCGTCGGACTCGCCGCGGCGGCGTCCAGAACGACCCGGTCCGCGGCCTTCGGGAGGTGCTCGTAGGCTCGGCCGGGTGAAGCTCGAACGCAAGCACGCCTTCGCCCTGCTGGCCATCGCGGTGTGGAACGTCCTCACCTACGCCCGGTTCACCAAGGCGCTGATCGACACCGAGGAGGCCCGTCCGACGGGCTACTACGTGGCGCACAGCCTGCTGATCGTGGTGAACGTGCTCATCGCGGTCGTCCTGGGCCGGTGGGGCCTGCGGGCGTTGCGCGCACCGGCCGCACAGCGCTGAACCACGCGTGCCCAGAGATCCCACCTCCCACGGAGCCGACGCGTGAGCGTCTCGAGGGCGGTGCGCACCGGCCTGGGCGCCTCCTTCTGGCGCCTGTTCGCCTCCAGCAGCACCTCGAACCTCGCCGACGGGGTGCTCCAGGCGGCCCTGCCCCTGCTGGCCGCGACGCTGACTCGTGACCCGGTGGCCGTCTCGGCGCTGGCCGCGATCGCCTTCTTGCCCTGGCTGCTGCTCGCACTCCCAGCCGGCACGCTGGTGGACCGCGTCGACCGGCGCGCCGCCATGGCCACGGCCAACCTCCTGCGCGCCGGCGTCGCGAGCGCGCTGGCGCTGTGCGTGCTCACCGACCGTGCCTCGCTGCCGCTGCTCTACGCGACGGCCTTCCTGCTCGGGACGGCCGAGACGGTCTACGACAGCGCGGCCCGCGCGATGCTGCCGGCCGTCGTCGCCAGGGGCCAGCTCGAGCGCGGCAACAGCCTGCTCACCAGCGCCGAGAGCGTGGGCAACATCTTCCTCGGTGCCCCCGTGGGCGCGTGGCTGTTCGCTGCGGCCGTCTCGCTCCCGTTCTGGGTCAACGGCAGCGCCTACCTGGTGGCGGCCCTGCTGGCGCTGGCGGTGGCGGGGCGGTTCCGGCCCGTGCGGGCGACCCGCACCTCGATGCGGGTCGACATGGCCGAGGGGCTCCGCTGGCTGCGCCGTCACCGGCTGCTGCGCGCCTTGATGGTGACCACCTCCTTCGGCGCGGTCACCCATGCGATGGTCAACGGCATCCTCGTCCTCTACGCCTTGCAGAACCTCGGGATCTCCGAGCGCGGGTTCGGTCTGATGCTGGCCGCGGCGGGGGTCGGCGCCGTGGGTGGTGCGATGACCTCGCCGTACCTCACCCGACTGCTGGGACGCACCCACGCCATGGGCATCACCGTCACCGTCTCCGCGCTCGCCACGCTGACGATGGCGGTGTGGCAGCAGCCCCTGGCCGCCACGACGGCGTTCGCGGTCTCCGCCGGGTCCGTCTCGATGTTCAACGTGCAGATCATCTCCGTGCGCCAGGTGCTCATCCCCGAGCGGCTCTTCGGCCGGGTGCAGGGCGCCTATCGGACGGTGATCTGGGGCGGCATCCCGGTGGGCTCGCTGGCCGGCGGCGCCGTGGGCGGGTGGCTCGGGCTCTCGGCCGTCTTCGCGGTCTCCGGCCTGGCCGCACTGGTCGTCGGCGTGCTCACCTGGATGGTGCTGCACCGGTGGCGGCACCAGATCGCGGAGGCGTTCGCCGGCGAGGGTCCGGCATAGGCTCAGTCGCGTGTGGCGCATCGTGGGCTGGATCCTGGCCGTCCTGCTGGTCCTCGCCGTCGGCCCGTGGGCGCTGCTGGCGCTGGTGCTCGCACTGCTGGTCCCACCCGTCCGCCGGGCCGCGCGTCCCCGGCACCCCTGGCTGGCCACCGGGGCCGTCGCCGCAGCGGTGGCGCTCGCGGGCCTGGTGGTCGTGGCCCTCCCCGACGGCAGGCTGCCGATCCCTCCTGGGGCGGGGCTGCTCGTGACGCCGGCATACCTCGGTGCCCCGGCCACGCCCCGGCCCGTGACGATGGGGCTGCCCCAGCACCCCCACCTGGCGCCGAACGGCCTGAGCTCGATGCACGACGACGCGTGGGCCAGCGACGCCTACGCCGGTCTGGGGCCGCTCGGCCACGACCCGGAGGTGGACACGGCGTGGTACGGCGTGGAGGAGTGCGCCACCCTGGCCTTCGACACCCGGGGCCGCCTGGTGGCCCTGTGCGGCGACCTGCGCGGCCCGGTCCTCCACGTCCTCGACCCCCGCACGATGCGCCCGCTGGTGACCAGGCGGCTGCCCGACAGGCCCGAGGTGAAGGGCACCAAGCCCTGGGAGAACCTCTGCGCCGGCGCCTACTTCTACCTCGACGACCGCGACCACGCCCTGGTCGCCACCACCGACCGGCGGGTGCTCGACGTCGCCACCAGCGACGCGACCGGGCGGCCCGCCCTCCAGGTGGCCCGTGCCTTCGACCTCTCGGGTGCCGTCCCCTCGGACGACTGCCTGCTGGCGCTGCTGCCCGACTGGTCGGGGCGGATCTGGTTCGTGACGCAGCACGGCCGCGTCGGCACGATCGACCCGACCTCCGGCGAGGTGGCCGTGCGCGCCCTCGGGGAGGAGGTCGCCAACTCGATGGCGGTGGACCGGGACGGGGTCTACGTCGTCACGGTGACCGCGCTCTACCGGCTGCGGGCCGACGGGGCCGGCCGACCGGTGGTGGACTGGCGCACGACCTACGACCGGGGCAGCCGGCGCAAGCCCGGGCAGCTCAGCCGCGGCAGCGGCACCACGCCGACGGTCCTGCCGGGTCACCGGGTCGCGATCACCGACAACGCCGACCCCCGCATGCACGTGGCCTTCTACGACACCACGACCGGCGGGCTGGTGTGCCGGGCAGCCGTCTTCGCGCGCGGCCACAGCGCCACCGAGAACTCGCTGGTCTCGGTGGGCGACGGCGTGGTCGTGGAGAACAACGAGGGCTACTCCGGTCCGGCGAGCACCCTGCTCGGCCGGGCCACGAGCCCGGGCCTGGCCCGCGTGGACCTCGACGGCGACCGCTGCGGGGTCGTGTGGACCAGCGACGAGGTCGCCCCGACGTCGGTGCCCAAGGTCTCCCTGGCCAACGGTCTGGTCTACGCCTACACCAAGCGACCGACCTGGTGGGGCGTGGCCGCGTGGTACCTCACCGCCCTCGACGTGCACACCGGCCGGACCACCTTTGCCGTGCGCACCGGGCTGGGGGTGTTGATGAACAACCACTACGCGGCCATCACCCTCGCGCCGGACGGGACGGCGTACGTCGCGACGCTGGCCGGACTGGTCCGCGTGCGCGACTCCTCCCGCTCCTGACCGGACCTCGCCTAGGGTCGAGACATGGGAGAGACATCGCAGCTGCTCGACGGGGCCGACTGGGCCGGGAACATCTTCGTCGACGGGACCTGGCGGGCGGGGTCCGCCGGTGACGCCGCCGTCGTCGAGCCGGCCACGGGGGCCGAGATCGGGCGCACCGGCCGTGCCGGGGAGGACGACGTGGCCGCCGCGGCGGAGTCGGCGGCGCAGGCCCAGGAGGAGTGGGCGGCGTTGCCGCACCCGCAACGTGCCGCCGTGCTCCGCAAGGCAGGCGACCTGTTCGGCCGGCACGCCGAGGAGCTCTCCGGCTGGAACGTGCGCGAGGTCGGCGCCGTGCCGGGCATGGCCGGGTTCGCGCTGCACGTCGCGGCCGAGGAGTGCTACACCTCCGCCGGGCTGCCCGGGGCCGCGCTCGGCGAGCTGCTGCCCAGCGAGCTGCCCCGGCTCTCGATGGCCAAGCGGGTCCCCGCCGGCGTCGTCGGGGTGATCTCGCCGTTCAACGTGCCGCTGATCCTCAGCATCCGCTCGGTCGCGCCCGCCCTGGCCCTGGGCAACGCGGTCCTGCTCAAGCCCGACCCCCGCACGGTCGTCACCGGCGGGGTGAGCATCGTCCGGGTCTTCGAGGAGGCCGGCCTCCCCCCGGGGGTGCTCCAGCTGGTGCCCGGCGGTGCCGAGGTCGGGCAGTCGATGATCGCCGACCCGCACGTGCGGGTCATCTCGTTCACCGGCTCCACCCAGGCCGGCCGGGCCGTCGGCGAGGCCGCCGGCCGGCACCTCAAGCGGGCCCACCTCGAGCTCGGTGGCAACTCCGCGATGCTCGTCCTCGACGACGCCGACGTCGAGCAGGCGGTCAACCTCGCGGCCTGGGGGTCCTTCTTCCACCAGGGCCAGATCTGCATGACCACCGGACGACACCTCGTGGCCGACCGGATCTACGACGACTTCGTGGAGGCGCTGGCCGAGAAGGCCAGGAACCTGCCCGTGGGAAACCCGGCCACCGACGAGGTCGCGTTGGGCCCGGTGATCGACGAGGGCCAGCGCGACAAGATCCACGGACTGGTCACGAGCAGCACCGACGCGGGCGCCCGTGCGGCGGCCGGGGCGTCCTACGACGGGCTCTTCTACCAGCCGACCGTGCTCGCCGAGGTCACCGCGCAGCACCCCGCCTTCGTCGAGGAGATCTTCGGGCCGGTCGCGCCGGTCACCCGGGTGGGCAGCGAGGACGAGGCCGTGGAGCTGGCCCGGCACAGCCAGTACGGCCTGTCGCTGGGCATCGTCACCCGCGACGTGATGCATGGCCTGGCGCTCGCCGACCGGATCCCGACCGGGATCGTGCACATCAACGACCAGACGGTCAACGACGAGGCCAACGCACCCTTCGGCGGGGTGGCCGCCTCCGGGACCGGGTCCCGCTTCGGCGGCGCCCCCGCCAACCTCGAGGCCTTCACCGAGACCCGCTGGATCACCGCGCGCGCGGAGCCCCCGCAGTACCCGTTCTGAGTCCTGCCGCGAGCAGTGGGACTCAGAACGCCGCGCGGACCTCGTCCTCGGTGAGCCCGTAGTCGGTCAGGTCGTAGGAGTGCCGCGGTCGTCGGCCCCCCTGGCGTGACTCCGCGTCCAGGGTGGTGACCGCCTCGTCCGTCGCCGGCGTCCACTCCAGGCCGAACGCCTCGTAGATGCCCTTGGTGGTGCCGACCGGATCCTCGACGAACTCGCGGTAGTCGACGTCGACGAACTGCTCCGCGGGGTAGGCCGCGCGCTCGCGCTCGAAGCGCCGTACCGCCGTGCTGAGCATGTCCAGCTGGGTGCGGCCGATGGTCTCGCCGACGAACGTGGTCGACCAACCCTTGGTGGCCTCCGCGGAGAGCGAGCACGCCGAGGCGATCGCGACGACCGGGTCCCGGTGGGTCCGCACCACCAACGCGTCGGGGTAGACCGCCATGATCGCGTCGAGTCCGACCAGGTGCGAGGGGTTCTTCAGGACCCAGCGCTTGTCCTGGTCGTGCAGGCCGATCAGCTGCAGGTTGGCCTTGTGCCGGCGGTAGGCGTCGGTCCAGTCCTGCTGCTCCAGCCACGCGGAGTACTCCGGGACGTGGGCCAGCGACTCGTAGCCGATCGACTTGCCCGACTGGCGCAGCACCCGCCAGCACTCCTCGACGCTCCCGGCGTCCATGTAGTGGATCCCCATGAACTCGGGGTTCTCGATCTGGTGCTCGGAGTAGGCAGCGTCGAGGGCGGCGAAGACGGGGTTGTCCGGCCAGGTCTCCCGTGGAGGTCGTGGCTGCGGCACCTCGGTCAGCCACAGCTCCAGGCCCTGGTGGGCCGGGTCGGCGTTGAGCAGCCGGTGCAGCGCGGTGGTCCCGGTGCGCGGCAGCCCGCAGACGAAGACCGGGCGCTGGATGGGCACCTCGGCGTAGGACGGGTGCTCGGCGAAGCCGTGCTCGGCGAGCAGGCGGCCCACCAGCGCGCTCTTGACGAACGTGCGCTGCATGTAGTTGCCCTCGGGCGTGAGCCCGCCGTGCGCGACGAGGTCCTCGCACAGCAGCCGCAGCCCCTCCTCGTGCTCGGTGCCGCCGAAGTCCTCCAGCCCGGTGGTGCGCACGGCCGCGGCCCGGATCTCCTCGAAGGATCCCAGGTCTTCTCTAGTGCGGACCGCCATCTGCGCCTCCTCTCGTTTCGAGGACGCGGCGACCAACTGCGGCGCGTGATCGAGCCCAGTCGAGATCAGTAGCCATGGAACTCACCACAGCTGACGTCGAGGGTGACCCCGCTGACCGCGGAGGCCAGGTCGGAGGCCAGGAACAGCGTCGCGCGGGCGACCTCCTCCGGGGTGGCCAGGCGCTTGAGGTCGGTCAGGTCCGCGGTCTCGCGGTAGATGTCGTCGTGGGTGACGCCCCGCTGCTCGGCGAGGTAGTCGAAGTAGGCCCGGTTGACGTCCTCGTAGATCCAGCTCGGCGCGACGCTGTTCACGCGGATGCCCCGCGGTCCGAGCTCGGTGGCCAGGGACGAGGCCAGGTGGACCAGCGTCCCCTTGGTCAGCTTGTAGCCGGCGAACTCGGGCTGGGACTGCCGCAGCACCGCGGAGTTGACCATGATGATCGAGCCGCCCGGCTTGTCCGGGCTCTCGGCCAGCGCGTCGGCGAACAGCGAGGAGAGCCGCAGCGGCGCGAAGGCGTTGGTCTCCAGCGAGGAGCGCAGCGCGTCGTGGTCCAGGGTGGTCAGCGGCTCCATCGGCGGGATCGCGAAGGCGTTGTTGATCAGGCAGTCGACCCGGCCGTACTCCGCCAGCGTCGCCTCGACGAGTGCCTGGCACGCGTCCGGGTCGTTGATGTCGGTGGGGACCACCAGGGCCCGTCGCCCGTGCGAGCCGACCACCTCGGCCATCTTCTCCAGTCGCTTCCGGGTCCGCGAGACCAGCACCAGGTCCGCCCCGAGCCTGGCCGCCTCCTCGCCCAGCGAGCGCCCCAGTCCGGGGCCGACCCCGGACAGCACGATCACCTTCCCCTCCAACAGCTGCGGTTCTCCGGTCACCTCAGGTCCCCTCCAACTCGCCGAGCGGGCAGTTCTGGTTGGTCGTACGACGCCGAGCGGGCAGTTCTGGTTGGTCGTACGACGCCGAGCGGGCAGTTCTGGTTGGTCGTACGACGCCGAGCGGGCAGTTCTGGTTGGTCCTACGACGCCGAGCGGCCAGCCAGAACCCCCCTCTCACCGCCGTCGAGCCCACCAAGAAGGCCCTCTCGGCGTGCTCGGAGCAACCGAAAGTGCCCGGTCGGCGAGTCACGAGAGCATCCGGCGGGCGATGCCGACCTGGCGGTCGGCGATGCGGGCGGTGTACTCCTCGGCGGAGACCTGGTTCTCCCGGTGGTGCGGCAGACGGCTGGGCAGCGAGTCGAACGGCACCACCTCGACGACCGGCCCGTCGGCCGGCGTCAGCTCTCGGGAGACCCGCTGCCAGCGCAGCATCATCACCCCCTGCGGGTGTCCGCTGGTCTCCAGCCAGTTGGCGATGCCGGGGTTGCGCGCGCTGACGACGTAGCGGAAGAACCCGTCCGGGTCGGCGTGCGACTGGGCCTTGCTCAACGAGGTCTGATGGTGCTCGTAGTCGGTGGAGATGTACCACCGCGAGCCGATCTGGATGGCCTGGTAGGCACACTCGGAGACCGGCACGGTCACGATCATCGCCTCGTCGTCGTCCAGCGAGTAGTGCCCGATCGAGGAGTACTGCGAGGCCAGGCCGCCGGGCGTCGACGCGGGTCGGGTCAGCGTGTTCACCGGCTCGGGGTAGGTGAACCACTCCGGGAAGGCGAACCAGGTCTTGATCCGTCCGACCAGCATCTTCGCGGCCACGCCGTACCTCTTGGCGACGCGCTCGGGGGTGAGCGCCGCCCGCGGGCTCCCGGCGGTGTCCAGACGCTGGATGCGCAGACGTCCGGGCTCCTCGGCGTTCCAGTCGTCGTAGACCTCGCGGACGATCAGCGTGGACCCCTTCTGCAGCCCGAGCTCTGCGCCGAAGCGCCACTCGAAGGTCCCGTCGGAGGCGATCTCGAGCTCGCGGTCGTCGAAGGCTGCGACGGTGCCCGGCGCGCCCTCGGCCGAGTAGGTGCCGTCCATCACCTGGAAGGAGAGGTCGGTGGTGGTGCCGCGCGTGCCGGTGAGCAGGTAGGTGCCCTCCGGGGAGAGGTAGGCGTTGTAGTAGACGGCGTCGGGGTTGTCGAGCCCCTGGCGGGCGTACTGGTGCGTGGGGTTGATCAGCACCGGGTGCTCGAGGTCGTAGTCGAAGGCCATCTGCAGCGAGGACCGGATGCTGCCGGCGAGGTAGTCGTAGCCCTCGGCCAGGTCCTGCTCGGAGACCTCGAACGGCGGGTTGGCGATCATCTTCTCGGCCTCCGCGACCGCCTCGCGGAAGGCGAGGGTGACGTCCTCGCTCACGGGCGCACCTTCGCGATGACCGACTCGGCGTACTGCTCGAGGTGCTTGACCTTCGTCTCCAGCGGCTCGGTGTCGGGCCCCTTGATGTAGGGCACCCGGAAGCCGACGATGCAGTCGGTCACCCCCTTGTCCGCCAGCCGCTCGACGCCGTCGGGGTCGTAGGCGTCGTAGGAGATGACGTGCACCTCGAAGTCGTCGCGGGTGTCGCCCTCGGCCTTGCGGATCTCCGCGAGCCGCGAGAGCAGCCGGTCCAGCTCCTCGGGGTCGCCACCGGCGTGCATCCACCCGTCTCCCTTGAGTACGGCGCGCCGCAGAGCGGCGTCCGCGTGGCCACCGACCAGCAGCGGCACCTTCTCGGTCGGTGCCGGCGTCTGCTTGAGCGGCGGGAAGGAGTAGAACTCCCCGTCGTAGCCGAAGAACTCACCAGTCGTCAGTCCGCGCAGGATGTCCATGCACTCGTCCATCCGCTTGCCGCGCCGCTCCCACGGCACGCCGAGCGCCTCGAAGTCCTCGGGCCAGGGGGAGAGCCCGACGCCGAGTCCGAGGCGGTTCTGGCTCAGGTAGGCGATCGAGCCGATCTGCTTGGCCACCAGGACCGGCGGACGCACCGGCAGCTTGAGCACGAACGGGGTGAACCGCAGCGTCGAGGTGACCGCCGCGAGGTGCGTGACCAGCACCATGGTCTCGATGAACTCCTTGTCCTCGAGGAACTCCCGGTCACCGGTGTCGGTGTAGGGGTAGGTCGAGTCGGACTCCTGGGGGTAGATCAGGGAGTCCGCGACGGTCATCGAGGTGTAGCCCGCCCCCTCGGCGGCCTGGGCCAGCGGGGCGTAGAAGTGGGCGTTGGTCATCGCCTCGGCATAGGTGAACCGCATGCCCACACACTAGAACGTGTTCCAGTTTTCTGCCACAGTAGTGCCGTGGACACCGAGGAGATCTCCGACCGTCTCGAGATCGAGGCGCTGCTCACCGCCTACACGCGGGCCATCGACCTCGGCGAGTGGGACCGGCTCGACGAGGTGTTCACCGAGGACGCGCAGATCGACTACACCGCCACCGGGGGCATCGCCGGCCCCTACGCCGAGGTGAAGCCGTGGCTGGCGGAGATGCTGCCGATCTTCCCGCGGCGGATGCACACCCTCGGTCAGGTGGAGTGCCGGGTCGCCGGCGACCGGGCCAGCGCGGCGGCGTACTTCCACAACCCGATGGTGCTGCCCCAGCCCGACGGCGGTGAGACGCTGGTCGAGTTCGGCGGCCTCTACCACCACGAGCTGGTGCGTACGCCGCAGGGCTGGCGCTCGCGCCGGCTGGTCGAGGAGCTGGTCTGGAAGCGGGGCCTGTGAGGCCGTGACCTGATGGACCAGAAGCCGCAGGGTCTCGACAGCGAGCTCACCCGACGCCTCATCAAGGTGATGGCCACGGTCAACGTGGCCCTCTACCGGCTCACCCGCGGGCGGGTCGGCGGCACCTGGCGCATCGGCGCCGGATGGCACGACCCGGTGCCGATCTGCCTGCTCGAGCACCGCGGACGGCGCACCGGCAAGCGGCGCACCACGCCGCTGGTCTACCTGCGCGACGGCAGTCGCATCGTGGTGGTGGCCTCCCAGGCCGGACGCCCCCGGCACCCGCTGTGGTTCCGCAACCTCGAGGCCGACCCCGACGTCACCGTGCAGATCCGCGGAGACCGGCGGCGCATGCGTGCCCGCACGGCCGGGCCGCAGGAGCGCAGCCAGCTCTGGCCACGGCTGGTCGACCTCTACCGCGACTACGACTCCTACCAGTCCTGGACCGAGCGGGAGATCCCGGTGGTCATCCTCGAACCCCGGCCCTGAGGCCCGCTCGCGACCCGACCGGGCGACCACGGTGACCGGCCGCGGAGCAGCACCCGGACGTCGCTGTGCGCGGTCACAATTCGGCAACGGGGCGCCTGGTGTCTTGACCATCGGGGGTGCTGGGCAGAGGTTGGGGTTCGGCCACCACACCGAGGTGGTCCGTCGTGCGTACCTGACCTGTGACCCGGGGAGGCTGTCCTGAGCACGTTGGAGGAACCGAGCGCATCGGTCGCCGACCCGGAAGCGGCGCTCTCCGACCAGGACCGGATCCAGGGACGTTCCCTCAGCCAGATCGCCTGGGGTCGGCTGCGCAAGGACAAGATCGCCCTCGCCGGCGGCGCCTTCATCGTCCTGCTCGTGCTGGTCGCGCTGTTCGCGCCCCTGATCGTCAAGCTCACCGGGGGACCGCCCAACGAGTTCCACCAGGACCTGATGAGCCCCTACATCCCGAACATCCCGGCCGGGAGGTTCGGCGGGATGAGCTGGCAGCACCCGATGGGGCTGGAGACCGTCAACGGGCGCGACATCTTCAGCCGGGTGCTCTACGGAGCCCGGATCTCCCTGCTGATCGCGATCCTGGCCACCATGCTCTCGGTCGTCATCGGCACCACCATCGGGATCGTCGCCGGCTTCTTCGGCGGCTGGGTCGACGCGGCCCTGAGCCGGATCATGGACATGTTCCTGGCCTTCCCGCTGCTGGTCTTCGCGATCGCGCTCTCGGGCGTCTTCCCCAACAGCGCCTTCGGGCTCTCCGGCCTGACGCTGCGGCTGACGCTGCTGGTCTTCGTGATCGGGTTCTTCAACTGGCCCTACATCGGTCGCATCGTGCGCGGCCAGACCATCTCCCTGCGGGAGCGGGAGTACGTCGAGGCCGCCCGCAGCCTGGGGGCCCGGCGCCCCTACATCCTGTTCACCGAGCTGCTGCCCAACCTGATGGCGCCGATCCTCGTCTACTCGACGCTGATCATCCCCACCAACATCCTCTTCGAGGCGGCGCTGTCGTTCCTGGGGGTCGGCGTGCCACCACCCACGGCGACCTGGGGCGGGATGCTCTCCGACGCCGTGAACTTCTACACGGTCCCGCACTTCATGTTCTGGCCCGGCCTGGCGATCTTCGCCACGGTGCTGGCCTTCAACCTCTTCGGGGACGGGCTGCGTGACGCCTTCGATCCCAGGAGCCGGTGACTCACCGGGAAACCAGCCGCGGCCCTGGCATCTGGGGGCGGCCGACAAGGAAGGCAACGATGATGCGCATCTCGCGTAAGAGAGCAGCGGTGGTGGCGCTCGCCACCGCCGTACTCGGGCTGAGCGCCTGCGGTTCCAGCGGTGGCGGCGGGGGCGGCGGCGACACCCCCAAGCTCGACAACGCCGCGCTCACCAAGGTGGTCGACCCCTCGGACCAGAAGGGCGGCACCTTGAAGTTCGGCCTGGCCGGCGAGTGGGGTGACACCGTCGATCCCGGCGAGACCTACTACGGCTACTCCTGGGACATGCTGCGCAACTACGCGCGGACCCTGGTGATGTTCAAGACCGAGCCGGGTGACGCCGGTCTGGAGCTGACCCCCGACCTCGCCACCGACCTGGGCAAGTCCAGCGACGGCGGCAAGACCTGGACCTACACCCTGCAGAAGGGCCTGAAGTTCGAGGACGGGTCGGAGATCACCGCGCAGGACGTCAAGTACGCCGTGCTCCGCAACACCGACAAGAAGACCTTCCCCAACGGGTACACCTACTTCGAGGACTTCCTGGACTTCCCCAAGGGCTGGGACGGTCCCTACCGGACGCCGAAGATGAACACCGACTCGGCGATCGAGACCCCGGACAAGTACACGATCGTCTTCCACCTCAAGAAGCCCTTCGCCGGGTTCGACTACCTGGCCCAGCTGCCGGCCACGGCCCCCGTGCCGCAGGCCAAGGACACCGGGGCGAAGTACAAGAACCACGTGGTCTCCTCGGGTCCCTACATGTTCGACGGGAACTTCAACCCGACCACCGGGTTCACGCTGGTGCGCAACCCGAACTGGGACCCCTCCACGGACCCCAACCGCAAGGCGTTGCCGGACAAGATGACCGTCCAGCTGAACATGCAGCCCGATGACGTGGACAACCAGATCATCGCGGGCACGCTCGACGTCGACATCGCCGGCACCGGTGTGCAGCCGGCCGCGCTGCCGAAGGTGCTCCAGGACAAGTCCCTCTCGGCACGCGCGGACAACCCGGTGATCGCCCGGCTCTGGTACACCTCGATCAACCCGACGGTGCAGCCGCTGGACAACATCGACTGCCGCAAGGCGATCGAGTACGGCATGAGTCCCTCGCTCTACCAGAACGCCTACGGCGGGAAGTACGCCGGCGGCGAGGTGGCCACCACCCTGCTGCCGCCGCAGATCCCGGGCTACACGGACTTCGACCTCTACGGCGTGAAGAAGAACCTCAGCGGCCAGCAGGACAAGGCCAAGGAGGCGCTGAAGAGCTGCGGTCAGCCCGACGGCTTCGAGATCAACATGGGCTACCGCGACGACCGTCCCAAGGAGAAGGCGACCGCCGAGGCCTTCCAGCAGGCGCTGGGCAAGGTCGGCATCACGGTGCACCCGAAGGCGCTGCCCGGTGGTGACTACTTCTCCGCGACCTGCGGCCTGCCGTCCTACGTGGTGAAGAACAACCTCGGACTGTGCGCCAACGGGTGGGGTGCCGACTGGCCGGACGGCTACGGCTTCTTGTCGCAGATCGTCGACAGCCGGGTCATCCGCGACACCGGTGGCTCCTCGAACACCTCGGTCCGCATCCCCGAGGTCGACAACATGCTCGACCAGGCCGTGGTGGAGCAGGACGAGACCAAGCGCAACGAGCTGTGGGGCAAGATCGACAAGCGGGTCATGGAAGAGGCCGTGATCTACCCCGGTGTCTACGCCAAGTCCGTGCTGCTGCGGTCCAAGAACACCACCAACGTGTTCGTGAACCAGTCCTTCGGCTACTACGACTACACCGCGATGGGGGTCAAGCAGTAGCACTGGTTCGAACCGCACCACACCGCAGCACCGAGGGAAACCGAAGGTAGGTGAAGGCGCGGCGACCGGACCCGTCCCGGGGTGCTCCCCCGGGACGGGACCGGTCGCCCAGCCGAGGACTTGGTCAGCTACATCATCCGACGGCTCATCGCCGCGGTCGGGCTCGTGATCGTGATCAGCATGATCACCTTCGCGATCTTCTACCTGATGCCGAGGATCGCGGGCGCCTCCCCGGAGACCCTGGCGACCCGGTACGTCGGTCGCTCGGCGACCGGCGCCACCGTCGAGCAGACCGCCGAACGGCTGGGCTTCTACGACCCCGTGCCGGTGCAGTACTGGCACTGGGTCAAGGGCGTCGTCGCCGGGACCACCATCGACCTCGGCTCGGGTGAGGAGAAGTGTCCCGCGCCCTGCCTGGGCTACTCCTTCCGCAACAAGGACCCGGTGCTGCCGGAGATCAAGCAACGGTTCCCGGTGACGCTCTCGCTCGCGGTCGGCGCCGCCTTCTTGTGGGTGATCTTCGGCGTCACCGTGGGCGTCGTGTCCGCCTTGAAGCGGGGATCGCTCTTCGACCGAGCGGCGATGCTGCTGGCGTTGGCCGGCGTCTCGCTGCCGATCTTCTGGACCGGGCTGGTCTCCCTGGCGTTCTTCAGCTATCGGCTCGGCTGGACGCCACCGGGGGCGACGTACGTCCCGCTGCACGAGAACCCCCTCCAGTGGGCGCACGCCCTGCTGCTGCCGTGGATCACGCTCGCCCTGCTGTTCTCCGCGCAGTACGCCCGGCTCACCCGTGCCGGGATGCTCGAGACGATGGGGGAGGACTACATCCGGACCGCGCGGGCCAAGGGCCTCCAGGAGCGCAAGGTCGTCCTCAAGCACGGCCTGCGGGCGGCGCTGACCCCGATCGTGACGATCTTCGGCCTCGACTTCGGGCTGCTCATCGGCGGCGCGGTGCTCACCGAGTCGGTCTTCGGTCTCCCGGGGCTGGGCAAGATGGCCATCGACGCCACCAAGAACAACGACCTGCCGCAGGTCCTCGCGGTCGTGCTCATCACCGCGGTGTTCGTCGCGGTGATGAACCTGATCGTCGACCTGCTCTACGCCGTCATCGACCCGAGGGTGCGCACACGATGAGTGTCCTGACCGACGAGACCACCACCGCACGCTCCGCCGAGGGGGCCCCGTACCTCGACGTACGCGACCTGCGGGTGCACTTCTCCACCGACGACGGGCTGGTCAAGTCCGTCGACGGGCTCTCCTTCCACGTCCGGCGCGGGGAGACCCTCGGCATCGTCGGGGAGTCGGGCTCGGGGAAGTCGGTCACCTCGATGGCCGTCATGGGGCTGCACAGCGCCAAGAACGCCCGGGTCACCGGCTCGATCCGGCTCGACGGCGAGGAGCTCGTCGGGGCCGACCCGGACGAGGTGCGCCACCTGCGCGGGAAGAAGATGGCGATGATCTTCCAGGACCCGCTCTCGGCGATGCATCCCTTCTACACCGTCGGCAACCAGATCGTGGAGGCCTACCGGATCCACAACAAGGTCTCGAAGAAGGCGGCGCGGGCGCACGCGATCGAGATGCTCGACCGGGTCGGCATCCCGGAGCCGGGGCGGCGGGTCGACGCCTACCCGCACCAGTTCTCCGGTGGCATGCGGCAGCGCGCGATGATCGCGATGGCGCTCTCCTGCAACCCCGACCTGCTCATCGCCGACGAGCCCACCACCGCGCTCGACGTGACCGTGCAGGCCCAGATCCTCGACCTGATCCGCGAGCTGCAGCAGGAGTTCAACTCCGCGGTCGTGATCATCACCCACGACCTCGGTGTCGTCGCCGAGCTGGCCGACGACATCGTGGTGATGTACGCCGGCCGGGCCGCGGAGTACGGCAGCGCCGAGCAGATCTTCAACGCCCCCGAGCACCCCTACGCCTGGGGTCTGCTGGGCTCGATGCCACGCTTCGACAAGGCACCCACCGACCGTCTGCTGCCGATCAAGGGCACCCCGCCGAGCCTGATCAAGGTGCCGCCCGGCTGCCCCTTCAACCCGCGCTGCGACTACCAGGAACGGGTCGGCTCGCCGTGCCTGCACGAGCGGCCCGACCTGCTCGACAACGGCAGGAACCACGGCGTGGCCTGCCACCTCCCGACCGCCGAGCGCCAGCAGATCTGGGCGCAGGAGATCTCCCCGAGGCTCTCATGACTCCACCGTCCACCGAGCCGGCCCCGACCAGCAGCAGCACGCCCGAGCGCGAGCGGCTGCTCGAGGTCGAAGGTCTGGTCAAGCACTTCCCGGTCAAGGGCGGCTTCCTGGGCCGCGGGCGCAGCGCCGTGCAGGCGGTCGACGGGGTGAGCTTCGACGTGCGCCGCGGCGAGACGTTCTCGGTCGTCGGCGAGTCCGGCTGCGGGAAGAGCACCACCGCCCGACTGGTGACCCGGCTGCTGGAGCCCACGGCCGGGAAGGTCACCTTCGAGGGGCGCGACATCACCCACCTCTCCGAGGCCAAGATGCGCCCGATGCGCCGCGACGTGCAGATGATCTTCCAGGACCCCTACTCCTCGCTGAACCCCCGGCACACCGTCGGCAAGATCGTCGGCGCACCGTTCAAGCTCCAGGGGGTCGAGCCCGAGGGCGGGCGCAAGAAGACCGTCCAGGAGCTCCTCGCCACCGTCGGGCTCAACCCCGAGCACTACAACCGCTACCCGCACGAGTTCTCCGGCGGCCAGCGCCAGCGCATCGGCATCGCCCGCACGCTGGCCCTCAAGCCGAAGCTGATCGTGGCCGACGAGCCGGTCTCCGCCCTCGACGTCTCCATCCAGGCCCAGGTGGTCAACCTGCTCGAGGACCTCCAGACCGAGTTCGACCTGACCTACGTGATGATCGCGCACGACCTCTCCGTCGTACGCCACGTCTCGGACCGGGTGGCGGTGATGTACCTCGGCAAGATCGTGGAGATCGGCGACCGCGACGACCTCTACGACCGTCCCCGGCACCCCTACACCGTGGCCATGCTCTCCGCGGTCCCCGTGCCCGACGTCGCGCGTCGCCACCAGCGCGACCGGATCCGGCTCGAGGGCGACGTCCCCAGCCCGATCAACCCGCCCCCCGCCTGCCGCTTCCACACCCGCTGCTGGAAGGCCCAGGAGATCTGTCGCACCGAGGAGCCCCCGCTGCTCCAGATCACCTCCGGCCCCGCCGCCACCGCCCCCGCCCACCAGGTCGCCTGCCACTTCCCCGTCGAGCCCGGTGAGACCCAAGAGCTGGGGGGCGCTGGTTTCACCGGTTAACCGGTGAAACCAGCACCTGCCGAGGCAGAGAACACCCACCAAGTGCAGGGAACCCTCCTCAGCCCGTGCGTCGGCTGGCGTCGAGGCCGAACATCTCTCTGATCCGGACGCAGGTCTGCACGGGATAGTAGAGATCGGCCCAGGTCAGGCGAACGCAGCGCCAGCCGGTGGCGCGGCAGATCTCTTCCTCGCGACGCTTCTCCCGGCGTACGGCGTCCACGACAGTCTCGCCCTCGCGGAGGTACTTCTGGTACTTCTCCTTGCCGTCGAACTCGAGGAAGACGCCGAGCGCGGGCCAGGCGAAGTCCACGCGGCCCAGCATCCGCCCACGCCGGTCGAAGACCTCGTACTGCAGCTCGGGCATCGGCATGCCCCGCTGGAAGAGCATGTGGAAGGTTCGGCACTCGCCCACCGACTCCAGCCGTGCGTCCGCGAGGCCGATCGCCAACCCGGAGGAGAGGGTGCCCGGCACGTGTCGCATTGTCTCCTGCTGGGCGCGCAGCTCTGCACGGGTCGTCAACCGCCGCCTCAGCATCTCGCACAGGACGGGCAGGGAGTGCTCGACGTCGGTGACCGTGGTCAGGTCCAGCGCGGTGCGCGCGGCCGCGGTGACAGGCAGGTCGTCGGTGACCGCGATGTCCACCTCCGTGAGCCGGCCGTGGTGCTGACGTACGCCGGCGTCGCTGCGCCCTGTGTGACGGCCGGTCCTGGTGAGATGCACCTCCTCCAGGGGGAGCTCCCACAGTGGGAGGTCCAACGCGGCCACGGCGCTGATGTGTGAGAGCACCGCACCAGTCCTCGCCGTACGCAGCACGGCCGCGCACGTCACCAGGTGGCGTTCGCGAGGGTCCAGCCCAGTCCACGTCTCCTCGAAGATGTAGGCGCCGTGCCGGACGCGGCGGATCTCCTTCGCGCGCATCGCTCGCTGTAGGGAGCGGTCGTCGTAGCCGGCCGCCAACGCCTCGGAGCGCAGGAACACCGTGGCCTTGGCGCAGATTGCCTTGAGATCGTCCATCGCATCACGGTGCGGCGCTGGCGGCACCTGTGCTCGCGCTCTGCTCGATGCTGTGGATGACCCGCCGACGAGACCCGCCTGTGGATCCGAAACGCTCCCGGCCCGATCCATGCACTCTGTATGTGTTGCAACCCTCAACAGGTGCCGGTTTCCCCGGTTGACCGGGGAAACCGGCACCTGGCGCGCCCTGGGTGTCGACGGGGGGTGGGGAGTGGGGGCTGGGTACATTCGGTGCGACCCCCCCGTCGGCGCGTCCGGGTCGGTGCACCTCGGCCGACGCCCAGGGGCAGTGCCCGGGCCGACCCGCGACGGAGAGACCAGATGAACGACGAAGAGCCACCCGACGAGGAACGCTCCGAGCAGGTGAGCCGCGCGCTGCTCAAGGGGCTGGCCGTCGTGGTCGTGGTCGGCGTCCTGATCGCGCTCGGCACCACCATCGTGGTGCGCGCACTCGGCCTCGACGACGGGGGCACCGCGGGGCCTGTCGGGTCCGGGTCGGGGACGGGCTCGGTGCAGCCGACCAAGCCGCTGCCCACCACCGCGCTGCCGGTCCCCAGCGAGAGCGCCGAGCAGCCCAGCGACGAGCCGACCGACCTGGTCACCCCCGACCAGGCGAAGGGGGGTCGCATCGAGCTGTCCGTCTCCCCGTTGAAGGTCAAGCCCCACCAGCGGATCAACCTCACCGGGACCTACGAGGGTGCCGACAACGTCGAGCTGGAGGTCCAGCGCTTCCAGGACGGTGAGTGGCACGACTTCGGGGTGCAGGCCACGGTGCGGGTGGGCACCTACAAGACCTACATCCTGACCGGTCGTACGGGCGAGAACAGGTTCCGGATGTTCGACCCGAGGTCGGGACGGGGCAGCAACGTCGTGCTGGTGCAGATCGGCTGAGCAGACAGACCTCAGCGGGGCGGGGCCGCCGACGCCCCGGCCCCGCCGGGTCCCTCAGCCGGGGATGTAGTCGAACCGGTCGGGGTTGGGGCCCCTGCGGCCGTCCTCGCCGCGGTCGAGGGAGGTGATCGCCTGCATCGCGTCCTCGCCGAGCTCGAAGTCGAAGAGGGCGAAGTTCTCGGCCATCCGCTCCGGGGAGGAGGACTTGGGGAAGACGATGTCGCCGCGCTGGAGGTGCCACCGCAGCGTGACCTGGGCCGGCGTGCGGTCCAGCTCGCGGGCGATCCTCCCGATGGTGTCGTCGTCGAGCACGCCGCCCTGGGCGATGGGCGACCAGGCCTCGGTGCGGATCCCGGCGGCCTGGTTCGCCGTGCGGGCCGCCTCGTTGCCGAAGTAGGGGTGCACCTCGATCTGGTTGACCGCGGGCACCACGTCGGTCTCCTGGGCGAGGCGGGCGAGGTGGTCGGGCTGGAAGTTGGAGACGCCGATGGAGCGGACGCGTCCCTCCTGCTGCAGGTCGATGAGGGTCTGCCAGGTGGAGACGTAGTCGCCGCCGTACCGCGTGGGCAGCGGCCAGTGGATCAAGAACAGGTCGAGCTGGTCGAGGCCGAGGTCGGCGAGGGTCTCCTCGAACGCCTTGCGGGCGACGTCGGGCTCGTGGAACCCGTTGTTGAGCTTGCTGGTGACGAACAGCTCCTCGCGCGCGATGCCCGAGGCCCGGATCGCCTCGCCGACGCCCTGCTCGTTGCCGTACATCTCGGCGGTGTCGATGTGGCGGTAGCCGGCCTCCAGGGCCTGCCCGGTGATGCGTGCGGTGTCCTCCGGCGGGACCTGGAAGACGCCGAAGCCGAGCTGCGGGATGGTGTGGCCGTCGTTCAGGGTCAGGTTCGGAATCTGGGTCATGCCAATTGCTACACCGCCGGCGCCCGGACTATTCCCCGGCTGGGTCAGGCGCCGAGGGTGTTGGGGTCGCGCCAGCCGCGCTCGAAGGGCAGTCGCCAGCCACGGGGCGCGATCAGCTGGTGGATCCGGTTCGGGCCCCAGGAGCCCTGGGCGTAGGGGCGTACGACGGGTGGGTTCTCCAGCAACGGGGTGGAGAGCTCCCAGAGCCGCTCGATGCCCTCGGCGGTCGTGAACAGCGTGCGGTCGCCGCGGGCAGCGTCGTAGATCAGCCGCTCGTAGGCCTCCAGCACGGCACCGGCCCACCCGGTCTCGTGCATCGCGAACTGCATCGAGAGCTTGTCCAGCCGCATGCCCGGCCCGGGGCGCTTGCCGTAGAAGGACAACGAGAGCCGCGACTGGTCGGCGAGATCGAAGGTGAGGTGGTCCGGGCCGTTGTCACCGACCCCGGAGCCTTGCGGGAACATCGTCCGCGGGGGCTCGCGGAAGGCGATCGAGATGATCCGGGCCCCCTCGGCCAGCCGCTTGCCGGTGCGCAGGTAGAAGGGCACGCCCGCCCAGCGCCAGTTGTCGACGTAGCACTTGAGCGCGATGAACGTCTCGGTCTCCGAGTCGTGGGCGACCCCCTCGACGTCGCGGTAGCCGATGTACTGCCCCCGGACCACGTCGGAGGGCTCGATCGGCAGCATCGAGCGGAAGACCTTGTTCTTCTCCTCGCTGATCGCGCGCGGCTCCAGGGCGGTGGGCGGCTCCATGGCGGTGAACGCGAGCACCTGGAACAGGTGGGTCACCACCATGTCTCGGTAGGCGCCGGTCGCCTCGTAGAAGTCCCCGCGCTGGGCCAGCCCCAGGTCCTCGGGCACGTCGATCTGGATGTGGTCGATGTGGTTGCGGTGCCAGATCGGCTCGAACAGGCCGTTGGCGAAGCGGAAGGCCAAGATGTTCTGGGCGGCCTCCTTGCCCAGGAAGTGGTCGATGCGGAAGATCTGTTCCTCGGCGAAGACCTCGTGCAGCGAGCGGTTCAGCTTCTGCGCCGAGGCCAGGTCGGTGCCGAACGGCTTCTCCATGATGATCCGGCTGCGCTCCACCAGCCCGGCCTCCCCGAGCTGGCGCACCACCGGCAGCGCCGCCTTGGGCGGCACGCTGAGGTAGTGCAGCCGGCGCAGCTCCTGGGAGTCGAAGGACTCCTCGGCCCGGATCACCGTCTCGCGCAGCGCGGCGGCCCCGCCCGCGCCCGGCGCCCAGTGCAGCCGCCGGGAGAACTCCTCCCAGCCCTCGGGATCGGGGCCTGCGCCGCCGAACTCCGCGATGGCCTTGCGGGCGAACTCGACGAACGAGTCGCGGTCGTGCTCCTCCAGCGAGGTGCCCACCACCTGCACCTCGGTGAGCAGCCCGGACTGGAACAGGTGCAGCAGCCCGGGCAGCAGCTTGCGCTGCGCGAGGTCGCCGGTGGCACCGAACAGGACGACGGTCGTGGGGGTCGGCATGGGTCCAGCCTCCACTGCCGCGGCACGGTTGCATAGCCGACCCCCACCCCGGTGCCCATCCCGGTGCCCATCCCGGTGCCGGCCCGGCCAGCAGAGCTGTTCTCGGTTCGGGTCCGGTGGCGGGAACAACCGGGACCCGTCGTCCGTTGCAGCAGTGTCGGACAAAAAGTTGAGCCAACAGGGCTCAAGTTGTTTGACAGGGAACGGTCAGTGGGACCACGATGCGTCGCGGTCCTCACGGACCCCCGTAGACGCACTCAGTAGACGCACTCACATGGAGGTTAGAGACATGGCACGAGCGGTCGGCATCGACCTCGGCACGACGAACTCCGTCGTCGCCGTCCTGGAGGGTGGAGAACCCACCGTCATCGCCAACGCCGAAGGCGCCCGCACGACCCCGTCGGTCGTCGCCTTCGCCAAGTCCGGCGAGGTGCTCGTCGGTGAGGTCGCCAAGCGGCAGGCCGTCACCAACGTGGACCGCACCATCCGCTCGGTCAAGCGCCACATGGGCACCGACTGGGACGCGAAGATCGACGACAAGGACTTCACCGCCCAGCAGATCAGCGCCTTCGTGCTGCAGAAGCTCAAGCGCGACGCGGAGTCCTACCTCGGCGAGACGGTCACCGACGCGGTGATCACCGTGCCGGCGTACTTCTCCGACGCCCAGCGTCAGGCCACCAAGGAGGCCGGCGAGATCGCGGGCCTCGACGTCAGCCGCATCGTCAACGAGCCGACCGCGGCGGCACTGGCCTACGGCCTCGACAAGGGAGAGGCCGACCAGACCATCCTCGTCTTCGACCTCGGTGGCGGCACCTTCGACGTCTCCCTGCTCGAGATCGGCGAGGGCGTCGTGGAGGTGAAGGCGACCAGCGGTGACAACCACCTCGGTGGTGACGACTGGGACTCCCGGATCGTGGACTGGATGGTCAAGAGGTTCCAGGGCAACAACGGGGTCGACCTGAGCAAGGACAAGATCGCGCTGCAGCGCCTCCAGGAGGCGGCGGAGAAGGCGAAGATCGAGCTGTCCTCCTCCAGCGAGACCACCATCCACCTGCCCTACATCACCCACGGCGAGTCCGGCCCGCTGCACTTCGAGGAGAAGCTGACCCGCAGCGAGTTCCAGAAGCTCACCGCGGACCTGCTCGACCGCACCAAGTCGCCGTTCCGCCAGGTGATCAAGGACGCCGGGCTGGACGTGAAGAAGATCGACCACGTCGTGCTGGTCGGCGGCTCCACCCGGATGCCGGCCGTCGCCGAGGTGGTGCGCGAGCTCACCGGTGGCAAGGAGCCCAACAAGGGCGTCAACCCCGACGAGGTCGTGGCCATCGGCGCCGCGCTGCAGGCCGGGGTCCTCAAGGGCGAGGTCAAGGACGTGCTGCTCCTCGACGTCACGCCGCTGAGCCTGGGCATCGAGACCAAGGGTGGGGTGATGACCTCCCTGATCGAGCGCAACACCACGATCCCGACCAAGCGGTCGGAGATCTTCACCACCGCTGACGACAACCAGCCCTCGGTGGAGATCAAGGTCGCGCAGGGCGAGCGCCAGATGTGGGCGCAGAACCAGCCGCTCGGCAACTTCGAGCTGACCGGTCTGCCCCCGGCCCCGCGCGGGGTGCCGAAGATCGAGGTGACCTTCGACATCGACGCCAACGGCATCGTGCACGTCTCGGCCAAGGACCAGGGCACCGGCAAGGAGCAGTCGATGACGATCTCCGGCGGCAGCGCGCTGTCGAAGGACGACATCGACCGGATGGTCAAGGACGCCGAGCAGTACGCCGAGGAGGACGCCCGCCGCCGGGAGGCCGTGGAGGCCCGCAACCAGGCCGACTCGCTGGTCTACTCGACGGAGAAGTTCCTCTCCGAGAACGACGAGAAGCTGCCCGAGGACGTCAAGACCGAGGTGAGCTCGGACCTCGAGGACCTCAAGAAGCTGCTCGAGCAGGAGGACGCCGACAAGGACGCCCTCACCGCCGCGATCACCAAGCTCGGCGAGTCCAGCCAGAAGATGGGGGCCGCCCTCTACGCCGCCAACGAGGCCGAGGGAGCCGCCGCCGAGGGTGAGCCGGGCGCCGAGGGTGCCTCCGGTCAGGACGACGACGTCGTCGACGCCGAGATCGTGGACGAGGACGGTTCGGAGAGCGGGGAGTCCAAGTGACCGCTCCGGACCCCACCCCGGACGAGCCGATGGCCGGGGAGCCCGAGGAGACCACGTCTCCCCGGGCTCCCCGCCCCGGCGGGGAGCCGGAGGACCACGGCCCCGCGCACGCCCGGGAGTCGGCGGAGCAGGCGGACACCCAGGCCCCGGGGGGCACCCAGGAGGGTGTCGAGCAGGACGACGGGGCCGACAGCGTGGACGACGAGGCCACCGCGCTCGACGAGGACCTGGCCGCGACCCGAGCGGCCCTCGGTGAGCTGACCACCGACCTGCAGCGACTGCAGGCGGAGTACCTCAACTACAAGCGGCGCGTGGAGCGGGACCGTGAGCTGATGAAGCAGAACACCACCTTCGGTGTGCTCAGCGGTCTGCTGCCGGTCCTCGACGACATCGACCGGGCCCGGGAGCACGGTGAGCTCGAGGGTGGGTTCAAGGCGGTGGCCGACTCCCTGGAGCGCATCGTCACCGGCCTGGGGCTGACCAAGTTCGGGGCCTCGGGCGAGGAGTTCGACCCGAACCTCCACGAGGCCCTGATGCACGGGCACTCCTCGGAGGTCTCGACCACCACGGTCGACGTGGTGGCCCACGCGGGCTACCGCATCGGCGACCGTGTCGTGCGCGCCGCCAAGGTGACCGTGCTGGACCCTGAGGGCTGAGGATCCCTCGCACCGACGCACTACCGGAGAAGGAGAGGAGGGGTGAGCTGAGATGAACAACGCCGACTGGGCCAACAAGGACTTCTACCAGGTCCTCGGTGTGGCCAAGGATGCCGACCAGGCGGCCATCAAGAAGGCCTACCGCAAGCTCGCGCGCGAGAACCACCCCGACTCCCACCCCGGGGACACCGCCCGCGAGGACCGGTTCAAGCAGGTCGCCGAGGCCTACGACGTGCTCGGCGACACCGCCCGGCGCAAGGAGTACGACGAGATGCGCGCCATGTTCGCCGGCGCGGGTGCCGGCGGCGGCTTCCCCGGTGACTTCCCGGGCGGCTTCGGCGGCCCGAGCGCCGGTGGCGGCTTCGACGTCTCCGACCTGTTCGGGGACCTGTTCAACCGCGGTGGCGGCTTCGGCGGGACCCGCAGCCGGGCGCCCCGACCGGCACGTGGTGCCGACGTCGAGACCGAGACCAGGATCGCCTTCGCCGATGCTGTCGAGGGCACGACGATCAGCCTGCGGCTGCGCTCGGACGCCCCCTGCCCGACCTGCTCGGGGACCGGCGGCAAGCCGGGCACCCGCCCGCACGTGTGCGAGACCTGCGAGGGTGCGGGCTCGGTGGTCAGCTCGGTGGGCGGCGGGTTCTCGATGAACGAGACCTGTCCCCAGTGCCACGGCCGCCAGCTCGTCTACGACGAGGCCTGCCCCACCTGTCACGGCAGCGGCCGCGGCCTGTCCAGCCGGACGGTCTCGGCGCGGATCCCGGCCGGGGTCAAGGACGGGCAGCGGATCCGGCTCAAGGGCAAGGGCTCGGCCGGGGAGCACGGCGGACCGAACGGCGACCTGTTCGTCGTCGTGCGCGTGGGGTCGCACCGGATCTTCGGTCGCAAGGGCGACAACCTGACCCTCGAGGCCCCGGTGACCTTCGACGAGGCCGCCCTCGGCGCCGAGATCAAGGTCCCCACCCTCGGCGGCCCGCCGGTGACCCTGCGGATCCCGCCCGGCACCCCGAACGGCCGGGTGCTGCGGGTGCGTGGTCGTGGGTCGACCCGCAAGGACGGCAGCCGTGGGGATCTGCTGGTCACCGTCGACGTCCAGGTGCCCTCGACCCTCGACGAGGCGACCCGGGCCGCGGTCACGGCCTTCCGCGAGGCGCGTGGCGGCGTCGACCCGCGCGCGACGCTGTTCCAGGACGGTGCGTGATGGGCGGGTCCCGGTCCTCTCGTGGCGGCGGCGCGGGCCGCGGGGGCCGGACGCCCGGCCCGACCGTGCCGGTCTACGTGATCAGCGTGGCGGCCGAGCTGACCGGCCTGCACCCGCAGACGCTGCGCCAGTACGACCGGGCCGGCCTGGTCTCACCCGGCCGCACCGGCGGTGGCGGGCGCCGCTACTCCGTGCGTGACATCGAGCTGCTGCGCCAGGTCGCCGAGCTGTCGGCCTCGGGCATCGGCCTGGAGGGCGTACGCCGCATCCTCGAGCTGGAGAACCAGGTGGCGGCCCTGCGCAGCCGGAACCGCGAGCTGCGCAGCCGGGTCGCCGAGCTGCAGAGCGTCCTCGAGGCCACGATGAGCTCGCTGCAGGAGCGGCGCCCGAACCTCCCGGTGCTGCGCCCTCCGCGTGCGATGAGCCCGTTCCACGACCCCCGGCAGTGAGCCCGGCCCGCGTGTGGAGGCAGGGGTGCGCACCGTCTCAGTGACGTCGCGGCGGGCCAGCCGTTAGTCTCGGCGACGGCCCACGGGGTCGGAGAGGCGGGTGGCGGGCATGGTGCTGGAGGTCGACTGGCTGTTCCAGCACGTCGACTGGCTGCACCTGCTCTCGATCCCGGTCTTCACCGGCGTCGTCGGCTGGCTGATCAACTGGACCGGTCTGGTGATGCTGTTCTCCCCGGTGCGCTTTCGCGGGGTCACCATCCCCGGCATGCGCCAGCTCTCCCGGGTGCTGCCGCGCAAGCTGCAGGAGGTGCCCGGCTTCCTCCAGGGCGGGCTGGGCTGGCAGGGGATCGTCCCCGCCCGCGCCGCCAAGATGGGCAGCATCGCGGTGGACAAGGCCATCGCGAAGCTCGGGACGCCCAGGGAGTTCTACCAGCAGCTCGAGCCCGACCGGATCGCCGAGCACATCGTGCAGGTCTTCCAGCCGGAGATGCCCGCGATGATCGAGGAGATCGTGCGCCGCGAGCACCCGGTGCTGTGGCGCGATCTCCCGCCGCGGGCCCGGCAGGCGGTGGTCGCCCGGGTCCAGGCCCAGCTTCCCGGCGTCGTGCGCACCGTGACCGACGAGATCGGCGAGCACATCGACCAGCTCCTCGACCCGAAGATCATGGTGATCAGCCACTTCCAGAACAACCCTGCGCTGGTCGTGCGTATCTTCCGCGACTTCGGCCAGCGCGAGCTGAACCTGATGGTCGCCTTCGGGTTCGTCTTCGGCTTCGCGCTCGGGGTGCCGGTGGCGATCGTGGACCACTGGTTCGGGCAGTGGTGGCTGCTGCCGGTGCTCGGCGTCATCGTCGGCTGGGTCACCAACGCGCTGGGCATGTGGCTCATCTTCGAACCGCCCGAGGAGCACCGGGTGCTCGGCATCAAGGTGCACGGGCTGTTCCTGCGCCGCCAGGAGCAGGCCGCCGAGGTCTATGCCCAGATCATCGCCGACGACGTGATCACCTTGCAGAACATCGGGGACTTCCTGCTCGACGGCCCGCGGGGTGACCGGACCCGGCAGATGCTCGCCCAGGCGATGAAGCCGGCGATCGACCGTGCCGCCGGCCCGGTGCGCGGGGCGGTCCGGATCGCGGTGGGCACCCGCCGCTTCGACAACATCCGCGACGCGGTGGCCGTGGAGGCCGTCGACCGCACCATCGAGCCCTTCAAGGACCCGGAGTTCAGCCGCCGGCAGGCCGAGCGGATCTACGCCCTGATCGCCAGGCGCACCAAGGAGCTGCCACCACGCGACTTCGTGGAGATGATGCGCTCGGCGATCAAGGAGGACGAGTGGATGCTCTACGCCCACGGCGCGATCATGGGCTTCGGTGGGGGACTGCTCCACCTGGCCCTGTTCGGAGTGGGGGGAGCGCAGTGACCGATCCGACCGACCGGACCGACCGGACCGACCCGTCCGCCTCGTCGGGCCGCAGCGACGGGGCCGGCCCGGACGCGGGCGAGGGGTCCCGGCCCGCGCCGGCGATCTGGGACGAGGCGGCCGAGGCCCTGCCGGGCGTGGCCCGCATCGCCGCCACCGCCTGGGTGCGCTCGGCGGCGTGGACGCTCGGGTCCGGCCTGCGCTCGGGTCGGCTGTTCGTGCGTGCGCTGACCGACCCCGACACCGCGGGGGAGCTGGTCCAGGAGGTGGCGCGGGACGTGGCCCATGCCTCGCGCACCGTCAACGACGTGGCCCGTGCCGTCTCGGCGGGGATCCCGCTGCCCCGTGCGCTGCGCGACGCGAGCGTGTCGTTGTCCTCGGTGGTGCTCACCGACACCGGCCAGCGTCACGCCGAGGAGCCCCGCAAGACGCTGCGCGAGCGGGGTGAGGAGCTGCTGCAGCGCTCCCGCGACGTGTGGGGCGAGGACGACGAGACGCATCCGGCGTACGCCCGCATCCTCGGCGACCTCGCGCCCGACGAGGCCCGCATCCTGCTGCTCCTGCTGCGCGGCGGGCCGCAGCCCTCGGTCGACGTGCGCACCGGTGGACCGGTCGGCATGGTCAGCTCGGCGCTGGTCGCCCCGGGCATGTCGATGATCGGGGCGCGGGCCGGGTGCCGCTACCTCGAGGAGGTTCCCGCCTACCTGAACAACCTGTTCCGGCTGGGGCTGATCTGGTTCTCCCGCGAGCAGCTGGAGGACCCGATGGAGTACCAGGTCGTGGAGGCTCAGCCCGACGTGCTCGCCGCGATGCACTCGGTGCGCTTCCCCAAGGTGGTGCGCCGCAGCATCCACCTGACCCCGTTCGGCACCGGCTTCTGCCGCGCCTGCCTGGTCGACCCCGAGGAGACCCAGACGCTGCCGGAGCACCAGATCCCCGAGGAGTAGTCGCAGGCGGGTGGTCGCGCCCGCCGGGGCCGAAGTCGTTAGGGTTGAGGGGAATGGACTCAACTTTGTTGCCGTTGGGACAGTAAGGAACCGATCCCCTGCGGACCGGTCCGGACCGAAGACCCGCCCCCTGGCCAGTCAGGAGAAACCGTCGTGGACGCATCCAAGCTCACCTCGCGCAGCGTCGAGGTGATCAACGCCGCCAGCACCCTCGCCGTGAACGAGGGCAACCCCCAGGTCGATCCCGTGCACCTCGCCGTGGCGCTGCTGCGCCAGGAGCAGGGCATCACCCCCTCCCTCGTGGCCCGGACCGGGGCCGACGTGGCGGAGGTGAGCCGGGCGCTCGACCAGGCGCTGTGGAACCTGCCGCAGGCCAGTGGCTCGACGGTCTCGACCCCCGCCGCCTCGGCCGCGCTCACCCGGGTCCTCGCGAAGGCCCTGGACCTGATGCAGGAGCTGGGCGACGACTACGTCGCCACCGAGCACCTGCTCCTGGCCCTGACCGTGGTGGACTCCTCGGTGCAGACGTTGCTGAGAGCCCACGGTGTCGAGGAGCAGGGGCTGCGCGAGGCGGTGACCGCGGTGCGTGGCAACCGCAAGGTCACCAGCCAGGACGCGGAGTCGACCTACGAGGCGCTGGAGAAGTACGCCGTCGACCTGACCGAGCGCGCGGAGGAGGGCAAGCTGGACCCGGTGATCGGCCGGGACGCCGAGATCCGGCGCGTGGTGCAGGTCCTCTCGCGGCGCACCAAGAACAACCCGGTGCTCATCGGCGAACCGGGCGTCGGCAAGACCGCGGTCGTCGAGGGCCTCGCCCAGCGGGTGGTGGCCGGGGACGTCCCCGACTCGCTGAAGGGCAAGCGGGTGCTCAGCCTGGACCTGGCCGCCATGGTGGCCGGGGCGAAGTACCGCGGCGAGTTCGAGGAGCGGCTCAAGGCGGTGCTCGAGGAGATCAAGGACTCCGAGGGCCAGGTGATCACCTTCATCGACGAGCTGCACACCGTCGTCGGCGCGGGGGCCGGGGGCGACTCGGCCATGGACGCCGGCAACATGCTCAAGCCCATGCTGGCGCGCGGCGAGCTGCACCTGATCGGTGCCACGACGCTGGATGAGTACCGCGAGCGCATCGAGAAGGACCCCGCCCTGGAGCGCCGGTTCCAGCAGGTCTTCGTCGGTGAGCCCAGCGTCGAGGACACCGTGGCGATCCTGCGCGGGCTCCAGGAGAAGTACGAGGCGCACCACGGTGTCAAGATCACCGACGCCGCGCTCGTGGCCGCGGCGATGCTCTCCGACCGCTACATCACCGGCCGGCAGCTGCCGGACAAGGCGATCGACCTCGTCGACGAGTCCGCCTCCCGGCTGCGGATGGAGATCGAGAGCTCGCCGGTCGAGATCGACCAGCTGCGCCGTGCCGTGGACCGGATGAAGATGGAGGAGCTGGCGCTCGGGCGGGAGACGGACGCCGCCTCCCAGGAGCGGCTCGAGCGGCTGCGCGCCGACCTCGCCGACAACCAGGAGGAGCTGCGCGGCCTGGAGTCCCGGTGGGAGCGGGAGAAGGCCACGCTGGAGGGCTCCGGTGAGCTGCGGCGCCAGATCGACCACCTGCGCGTGGAGGCCGAGCGCAAGCTGCGCGAGGGCGACTACGAGGGCGCCTCCCGGATCAACTACGAGTCGATCCCCCAGCTGGAGAAGCAGATCGAGAGCGCCGAGTCGGCCGAGGCCATCGAGGACCCGATGGTGCGCGAGGAGGTCGGCCCCGAGGAGATCGCGGACGTGGTGGAGGCCTGGACCGGCATCCCGACCGGTCGGCTGCTGGAGGGGGAGACCGCCAAGCTGCTCCGGATGGAGGAGATCATCGGCGACCGCCTGGTCGGGCAGCGGGCCGCGGTGGCGGCCGTCTCCGACGCCGTGCGTCGCTCCCGGGCCGGCATCTCCGACCCGAACCGGCCGACGGGGTCCTTCCTCTTCCTCGGCCCCACGGGCGTGGGCAAGACCGAGCTGGCCAAGTCGCTGGCCGACTTCCTCTTCGACGACGAGCGCGCGATCGTGCGCATCGACATGAGCGAGTACTCCGAGAAGCACTCGGTCTCCCGCCTGGTCGGTGCCCCTCCGGGCTACGTGGGCTACGACGAGGGCGGCCAGCTCACCGAGGCCGTCCGGCGCCGTCCCTACTCGGTGGTGCTGCTCGACGAGGTCGAGAAGGCCCACCCCGAGGTCTTCGACATCTTGTTGCAGGTGCTCGACGACGGGCGGCTCACCGACGGCCAGGGGCGCACGGTGGACTTCCGGAACACGGTGCTGATCCTCACCTCCAACCTGGGCTCGACGTTCCTCGTGGACCCGGGCCTGGAGGAGGAGAAGAAGCGCGAATCGGTGATGGCGGTCGTCCGGCAGGCGTTCAAGCCGGAGTTCCTCAACCGGCTCGACGAGGTCGTGATGTTCGACGCGCTCGGCCGGGAGGAGCTGGCCCACATCGTCGACCTGCAGCTCGCGGCGTTCGACCGCAGGCTGGCCCCGCGGCGGATCACCGTCACGGTCAGCGAGGCCACCCGGCAGTGGCTGACCGAGCACGGCTACGACCCGGCGTACGGCGCCCGGCCGCTGCGCCGCCTCGTGCAGACCGCGATCGGCGACCCGCTCGCCCGGATGCTGATCGCCGGCGAGGTCGTCGACGGCCAGCAGGTCAGCGTCGACCACGAGGACGGTGCGGAGGCGCTCCGGCTCACGGTGGGGTGAGCAGCGCTGCCCACGCGGTTGGTTCAATGACCCCATGAGCGAGAGCGATCGACCCGAGCGCCCACGACAGCTGACGATGGCCGGCTGGTTCGTGATCGCCGGGTCGGTGCTCCTGCTCGTGACGGTCTTCGACAGCCTCGCCAACCTGCGCTCGGTGGACACCCGAGACCGGGTCGAGGAGGTGCTCTCCTCCACCGGCGACGGGTTCGGGCTCACGGTCCCGCAGGCACTGGACGTCATGCGGGTCGGGCTGAGCGTGGCCGCCGTCTGCGCGGCCGCCGCCGTCGTGCTCGGGGTGTTCGTGCTGCAGCGCCACCGCGGTGCGCGGATCGCGCTGACGGTGCTGGCCGTGCCGATCCTGCTCACCGCCCCGCTGACCGGCGGCCTGATGGGGGCGCTGATCGCGGCCGCGACGCTGGCGCTGTGGAGCGGGCCGGCGCGGGACTGGTTCGCCGGTCGGCCGGTGCGCCAGCCCGCGAGCGTGTCCGCCCGGCGCGAGCAGCCCCGCAACGACGCGGCCTCCGGCGGCCCTCCGGCCCCGGGCGGCGCTCCGCCCGCCTCCGGGCGGCCTCCCGAGGACCATGGCGGCCGGTCTCCCGAGGACCAGCCCGGCCAGTCCCCACAGGACCAGCCCTGGCGCGCGACCCCGCCGGCGGCGCACCTGTCCACCGAACGCCCCTCGAGCCAGCCCGCCCCCACCTCCGGCTACGGCCAGCGCCCCGCGCAGCCGGCCCCGGGGACCGGGTGGCCCAGCGGCCCCGCCCAGGCGCCGGGCCCGTACGCCGCCGCACCCGACCCGCGCACCGACCCCCGCACCGACCCCCGCACCGACCCGGGCACCTTCCGGGCCGGGCCACCGCCGGTGTCGGTGAAGGTGGCCTGCCTGCTGACCTGGCTCTTCTCCGGCCTCGTCACGCTGATCTACGCCGCGATGCTGGTCGTGCTCGTCGTCGCCAAGGACGACGTCGTCGACTACGTGGTGAGCTCGCCGGAGTGGGAGCGCGCCCAGCTCGACCAGGGTCTGCTGCTGCCGGTGCTGTGGGTGGGCTGCCTGATGTTCCTCGCCTGGTCCGCCGGCGCGCTGGTGCTGGCCTGGTTCACCTGGCGTCGCCACGGCTGGGCGCGCTACCTGCTCGTCGGCAGTGCCGCCGTCGCGCTGGTCGCCGCCGCGTTCGCCTTCCCGGTCGGCCTGGCCCACCAGCTCGCTGCCGCGATCACCATCGCCGGGCTCTTCACCCCCCGTGCCCGGGAGTGGTTCGCCTTCCGTGCCGGTCCGGGCGCAGGCCCGCCGGGCCCCGGGGGGCCTGGACGCGGTCAGCCGGCCCAGGGACCCCCCACCGGGGACTGGCCGCAGCAGTGGCCGCCAGCGGAGCAGCCGCAGCAGTGGCCGCCAGCGGAGCAGCCGCAGCAGTGGCCGCCAGCGGAGCAGCCGCAGCAGGTCCCGCCCCAGGGCCCGCCCCAGGGCCCGCCCCAGGGCCCGCAGCAGGGCCCGCCCCAGGGCCCGCAGCAGGGCCCGCCCCAGGGTCGGCCGCCGGTCTGGTGAGGGCGCTGCGCTGACGCGGCTCGGGGGGTAGCGCCTCTCCGTGCGGCTCAGGCGGTGAGGTCGGTGCCGCGGAGGCGACCGATCCCCTCCTCGATCACGTCCATCTCCTTGCAGAACGCCCAGCGGATCAGGTGACGTCCCTCCTGCGAGCCGTCCTCGTAGAAGACCTGGTTGGGGATCGCCACGACCCGGGCCCGGTCGGCCATCGCGGCGCAGAACGCCTGCCCGTCGGCATGGCCGAGCGCGGAGACGTCGGTGGTGACGAAGTAGGTCCCCTGCGGCACGTGCACCGCCAGACCCAGGGAGTCCAGCGCCTCGCACAGGTGGTCGCGGCGCTGCTGCAGTTCCGTGCGCAGCTGCTCGTGGAAGCCCTCCTCGTGGTCGAGCGCGTGCGCGATCGCGGGCTGGAAGGGGGCGCCGGAGGAGTAGGACAGCCAGTTCTTGGCACCCTCGACGGCCGCGACGAGGTCGGCCGGTCCGCTGGCCCAGCCGATCTTCCAGCCGGTGAAGGAGAAGGTCTTGCCCGAGCTGGAGATCGTCACCGTGCGCTCGAACATGCCCGGCAGCGTCGCGATCGGGGTGTGCCGGTGGTGGTCGAAGGTGAGGTGCTCGTAGACCTCGTCGGTCACCACCACGAGGTCGTGGCGACGGGCGACGTCCGCGACCGCCGCGAGCTCCTCGGCATCCAGCACGTGTCCGGTCGGGTTGTGCGGGGTGTTCAGCAAGATCACCCGGGTGCGGTCGGTGACGGCCGCCTCCAGCTCGTGGGGGTCGAGCCGGTAGTCGGGGGCGCGCAGGGTCACCGGGCGGCGTACGGCGCCGGTGAACTGGATCATCGCCCGGTAGCTGTCGTAGTAGGGCTCGCAGACCACCACCTCGTCGCCGGGGTCGACCAGCCCGAGCATCGCGGCGGCGATCGCCTCGGTCGCGCCGGTGGTGACCACGACCTGCTCGGGGGCGAGCTCGAGCCCGTAGTGGCGGCGCTGGTGGGCGACGACGGCCGCCACGAGCTCGGGAGCTCCGTGGCCGGGCGG
>CAVQCB010000001.1:0-288057 GCA_963710895.1 uncultured Actinomycetota bacterium | reverse complement strand
CTGCCCTGGGCGTCTTGGCTGTGGGTCGTACTCGCCGACGCTGGTGGGTTCCAGGTGAGCTCGTAGCCGTAGCTGCCGGACTCGAGCCGGTGCGGGACCACCAGCTCGAGGTCGGCCAGCCTCGCCAGGTGGACCTTGAGCTGGGTGTCACCCCAGCCTGCTCCCGCGGCCGCCAGATGCTCGCGGAGTTGCCTGCGGGTGAACCGCACGAGGTCGAGCGGGATGGCGTGCCGCTTCGCCTCGCCGGTGGCGAACCGATGGACCGCGGTGAGCAGCCGGCGGGTCTGCGGCGGCAGCTCATCCAGCGACTGACCCAGCACCGCGTGCGCGAGCCGGTGCGCAACCTCGATGTCGCCGATCGTGGTCTCCACGTAGGCCACCACCTTCCCGTTAACCGTGGCCGTCTTCCGGGTCCGTTGGTGCTGGTGCAGCAACGTCACCGCACTGATCAAGCCGAGATACTTCCCGTGGTCGCGCCGCGTCCGTGTGCGGCCATCGGCGAACGTCAACCGGTCCGCGAACGGGTTCACCACCGCCAGGGGTTCCAGCAGCCGCTGGGCATCCCGATGCAGGCCCACGATCTGATCGCGCTCGGTCCTGGCGGCCAGCCCCTCCAACGTCTGCGCCCGGCGTTGCGCCTGGTGGATCGCCCTGGTTTGGTCCCGGTCCTCATCGACCGTCAGCACCAGGCACCGGTTGAGCAGCTCCTCATCGACGTCGATCGCCGTCGTGGTCAGCACGATCGCGGTCGGGCCGGTGACCTTGTAGGCATGGGTCACCAACCTCCCCGACGCGGTGTCCTTCCCGGTCGACGCGATGGACAGCTCGCCTTCGGACTGGAGCAGCTTCAACGCATAGGCCGCGCGGGACGCGCCTTCCTCTTCCGCGATCGAGAGGACCTTGTGGGCCAGGTCCGACTCACCCAGATAGAACAACGACTGCCCCGTCATCGCACTGAAGCTCACGCGGTCCTCGTCTGGGACGAACCCCAACACCGACTCCATCACCGCCGACTTGCCGGCGGCCGACGTGGACTGGACGATCACCGCCAACGGCGTCGGCAGCAGGCGGCTGACGGCGGTGAGGTAGCCGACCAGGCAGTTGACCTGCTCGCCGACCATCCCGACGCGGGCGAAGTCCTTCTCGATCCGGGCGATCAGGTCCGGGTCGCGCAGCAGGTCCAGCGCCGCGTCCCGCTGCGCGCTCGTGAGCCTGATCTCCGGCTTCGCGGGTGCCTGGGCGGCCGCGATGACCTCCTCAGCCTTCGCCTCACACGCCAGCAGCACCCGGCCCAGGTCGGCCTTGACGACCTCCGGCGCCAACCGCAGCTCACCCGCGGCCGCGGCCACGAACGCCGCCCGTGCCCGTGCCGAATACAGGTCCAGCGTGTCGACGTGAAACCCAGCACCCGACCCCAGCGCCGGCTGTCCCTCGCCGCTCGGGGTGTGGATCGTGACGAGGAGGTTGACCCGCAGCACGTCAAAGGACGTGACCTTGTCCAGGCCCCGGACCCGCCACCTGCGTTCGGCGAACTCCACCAACAACTCCCGGCCCACCACCTGCGACGCATCACCCGAACCCGCTGACCCCTCGGACTCCGCTGGCTCCTCGGACTCGGTCGTGTCGTCGACCTGGTCCTCGGCAGGGACGACGACCGGCGTCGGCTCGACCGGCTCGACGGCGTGAGCGGGCGAGTCCAACCCCGGCGGCACCACCCGAGCTGGCGCGATCGCCGGCGCTGGGCGGCTGGACTTGGTGCCGCCCATCCAGCTGGCTTTCCGCAGGAACCTGCCCAACACCTCCTGCGGGTTCTTCGCCTCGACCGCGACGTCGTTCACGTCCGCCCCGCGGGGAAGCTCGACCCGGAACACCTCCACCCCGGACCCCGGCAACCCGGTCAGCTCGGCCGCCAACGCCTGAGCTCCGCGGTCGCCGGCGTCGTCGCCATCGAACGCGACCAGCACCCGCTTCACCCCATGCTCGACCAGTGCTTGCTGGTGGTCCGGGGTCCAGCCGTCGACCCCATAGGCCGCGGTCACGTGCCGGAACCCGGCGCACCACAACGTGAGCGCGTCGATGATCGACTCGGCCACTACCAACTCGTCGGCCTCGAACGCGGCCGGGTTCCAGACCCCCCGATGCGGGCCCGGCAGGTAGAGATGCCGCGGGGTGGCGTGCGAGTCCAGCCGGCGGCCATAGACCTCCCCAACCGCTCCCGCCTCATCGAGGATCGGGAAGGTCAGACACCCCCGGAAGTGCTCGTGCCCACTGGTCTTGATCACGCCCAGATCCCGCAACCGACCACGCACTCGCGCCCCGTCCGCGGTGCGGGAGTGCGGGATCCGGTAACCCAACGTCCGGTCACCGAACCCGATCCGGAACGCCTCGATCGCTTCCGGGTCGTCGACTCTCCGGCGGGCCAGGAACGCCAGCGCGTCGCCGTGACCGGCCAACGCCTCCGCGTAATGCCCGACCACCATCCCCAACAGCTCCTGGTCGGCCGCGTCCGGAGCCACCAACGACGGCAGCTTCGCCGACTTCGACCGCGACACCGGTCCCGGTGCCGTGGACCGCGGCCCAGGCTGCGCCAACGACGCCAAGGCCGGCGCCGACTCACGCAGCAACTCCACCGCATGCCGGAAGCTCACGCCCTGGGCGGTCATCACCCAGTCGATCGGCCCACCGCCACGGCCGCACGCCCCCAGGCAGTGCCACAGGTTCTTGCCCGGCGTCACGACCAGCGACGGGGAGTCGTCGTCGTGGAACGGACACGCACCCACCAGGTCCTTGCCCTGCTGCCGCAGCTCGACCCCGCAGCCCTCCACCAGCCGCTGAACGCTGACCTCGGCCTTGATCCGCGTCAGTTCGGCGTCGGGGATGCGTGCCACGCCGACCTCCTGAAAGAATTTCTGACTTACACTCTCAGGCAACACGATATGCCATGTAGTGCATTCAGGTGCAAGGCGACAGGCCAGCGGAGGCAACCATGACCGTCATCGACGCAGCAGAATGGGCATCACCACACCCGAGCGGAGGACACCTGATGCCCAGCCCCTTCCACGGCGAACGCCTCAAGGCGCTGCGCACCGAAGCCGGCTGGTCTCAAGCCGAGCTCGCCGCCAAGATCGACTCCGACGCCCGCCAGGTCTCCCGCTACGAGAACTCCAAGGTCGCCCCCGGCCTCGAAGCCGTCATCCGCATCGCCCAGGTCTTCAACGTCTCCGTCGACTACCTGCTCATCGACGACGCCGAACGACGACCGCTCAACGCGCCCAGCAGCCACGTCGACGCCCGCCTCTCCGACCTCGACCAGCTCACCGACGAGGAACGCGCCACCATCACCAACGTCATCGACGCCCTCGTCACCAAAGCCAAGCTCCGCCTCATCACCGGCGGCGCCGGGTAAGGATCATCCGAAGATGTCGGCGGTGGTGACCCTGCCATCCGCGCGAAGTTCGTCGAAAGCATCGAGCCACGGCTCCAAGCCGAGGAAAGCTCGCAGCGCCCGCTCCAATCGGACAGGGGCAACCACTTTGCGATTGGGCAGAGCAGCCGCCTCGATCGCAGTAGCGGGTCTCCGCCGGTCTCCCGAATAGTCGACGACCTCGACATTGCCTGCCGTGCCAACGGCTTCCTTGTAGGCGGGTAACGGGATCGCCGGATCAACCCCGGCGTGACCCACCACCGTCCAATGACCCGCGTGAATCTTGGCGTCCATCGAGAGCCCGAGGAACAACACCGGGGCCGTCAGCGCTTGCGCCGCAGACTCGACTACCTCGCCCATCGGGAACACCGGCTCGAAGATGGCGAAGAAGTAGGCATCCCTCCCGTAAGACGCGACAACCTGACCCACGCCGGCGCGACCGTCTCCGGTCGGAACGATAAAGACGTCCCCGACCCTCAGCCGAGTCACCAGAGATCACCCCCAGCTCCCCAGTACCGCGGATCGCTCATCTGATGCCTCAGGTTCGCGAGACCACCGTTCGGGTTCCCAAGGTTTGTGGGCCCACCGCCTTGCCTGATGAAGAACTCCTCCATCCGGTCGAGCTCGGTACCGGGATTGGCCCGCCCGATGATCTCGAACTCGAAGTCAGCATCCGGATTCGCCCGCGCGTGTTCAGACTGGCGCGCACCGTACCGCGCCTCGCTCTTCGCTTGACCGATGTACGGCTTCCCGCCAAGCAAGTCAGTCCGCCTGTACACGACTCCTTCCGGTACCGACTTTGCGGCAACCCTCTCGCCCGGAACGACAGAGAGAGCCCCGTCTGCGACCTCAACTTGCCCACCGGTCGTGGTCATGGCTCGTGCAACCTGCGCTAGCTCCGCAGAGTTGGCGTAGATGGTGGCCACAGCGGGTGTAGGCCCATCCAGGCGCGTCGCGGCGCCATTCGACCAGCTGCCAACGGCGCAGTAGGTGCTCGTGGACGTGGAGTCCCAGGTTGGCGGACCGCGATCGGGTGCAGTGGCGTTGGGCAAGGCCGACATCGGCGAGGTGTCGTAGGCGCAGGTGGACGCGGCCGCGATCGACATAGGCGGGTCCGAAGCCGCAGCCGCAGGCGCTATCAGCCAGCTGATGAGTAGGGCAGCGACGAGGACGAAGAAGCGCTTCATAGCGGCTCCGAGGTCCATGCGGTGTGCTCTTCAATCACCCACACCTTGGTGTGGGGCAGAACCTCCATGATCGCCCGGGCAACGGCGTCTGAGTCCACACGCGCGAAGTCTTCAGCGGTCAGCAGAATGACTTCCTCGCTGGCGTCGGTGCCCACTGCCCGACTGGCCACCGAAATGCCGAACTCACCGAGGACGGTGTGGATGTCCTCGCGAGCGAAGTCGCCCATGCCCGCGTCGGTCATAGCGGAGGTCTCGCGCGGATCGTCCAGAGGTGCTGAAGCTGCTGCTGTGGGTTCGGGAACAGCAGTTCCGGCCCTCCCCCAGGGTTCCCATCCAGAGGCAACGCGTTGCGCTTGATCACACCGTCGCTATTGCAGACGCGTGCGCACGTGACGTAGTCGCCAGAGTTGACCTTGGGGAGTCCGAGATCGGACCTGGCGTTGCCCATCTTCAGTGGGTTCTCAGTTGTCCATGAGTGACCCCACTGCCGCGCATCGCCGCCATGCACGCGATAGACCAGTTCGCCAGCGTCGTCTGCGGACTTTGCGGCAACTTGGCTGGATTGCACCGAGGAGAGGTGCCCGGTGGGTGCTTCGATTGGCTTGCCGTCAGTGTTGCCACCCTGCACGGCTTCGATGAACTGGGGCCCGCCGTCGTAGTCATAGCCGATGGAGACGGTTGCCGTTTCCGGGCTCGCCAAGGCGCCGTTCGACGCGCGGCCGACGGCGGTCCGATCTTGATGGGTCTCCCGCGCGGCCGGCGGTCCACGCTCAGTGGCGGTCGACGTCAAGTCGCTCTGGTGTACATCCGCGTCGTAGACGAAGTGGTGAGGGTGGGCCGACGGTTGCGGCACCGCCTGCGCGGGCGCCCCGGCACCCAACAGCAGGGCCATCAGCGCAACTGCGAGCAGCCACGCCATTCGGCACAGCCCTGAGCTAAGTTGCATCGGCAAGTCCAGTTGCGTGCGCCCTGAGTGCTAGTAGAACGTCATCCCCGACCGGCCTGATCGGCGCATCAGGGTCGATCAGGAAATCGCCGGCTCCCGTGTCGGTCATCCAGGCGAGCACGGCACCGGACATAGAATTGGGGTCGAAGAGCTCGGGCGGGTCGCAGAACGGCAGTCCCTCCGCCCCGATCCAAGCCACTCGGCAGCCCGCCTCAATCAGGGCGCCTAGCGTCGCTCTCAGCGCCGACTGCATCTCTGAGGGGGTTGGCCATATGACGATCGGCACTTCCCACATCAGCACCTCCCAAGCTTCTCCGTGCAAGGTGAAGTCGGTGGGCTCCGGTTGAGCGATCCAGGCGTCTGCCGGGAAGGTCGCGGCCGCGCGGCCGCCAGTCCGGCGGAGGCCGTAAGCAATGAGGCCGGGGACTTCGTCTCCGTTGACGATGATTTTCAGAGTCTCTCGGACGGGTGGCCGGATCACGGCACACCCCACATCTTGAGTTGATTCGCGGAGGGTACGAACGACGAAGCGAGTTGGCCTTGGTATGGGCCTTCCTTGTAGACGAATGCGGCAACCTGCTTCCCGTTGATGTCTCCAAGGAACCCTCGGACTCTCGTCCCTCCAAGCGTGTGGTCAAAGGTGGCCGCCGGGTGCTCAAGGATCGGTGTGAACGCCCGCTCGATGATGCCCGGACTGGTCTTGCCCGACCATGCTGGAAGCACACCCGCTTTCGTCAGGTTCTTCGTTCCGTGTTGCAGTCGGCCTGGCGTCAAAGCGGTATGGCCGAGCCCCTCGGCAAACCCGACTGCGGGCTTTGCGGCAACACCAACACGATCAACCGGAGACGAGCCCCCGTCGGGGACCACAACTTGCCCGCCCGTCGTAGCCGTAGTGGCAGCGGACGGGGCTGGGGTGGTGTGGGTGGTGGCCAGGAGGGTGATACGGCCATTGGGGCGCGCCGAAGCACCACCCGGCCAAGAGCCGGCGGTGTCGTAGGTGGCGATGGCGTGGACGTACGACGCAGGCGGGCCGCGCTCAGTGGCGGTGTCGCCGACGTGTGACGACGTGCGGGGACTGTCGTAGGTGTAGCCGGTCGCAGCAACCTTCGGTAACGGCGCAGCCGCGCTTGGCTGGACCAGACCGAGCCAGCTGACAACAAGGGCGAACAGCGCCGCAAGGACTCTGATCAAGGGGAGCCCTCACTGATCTCAACCGCTGCGCAAGCAACAACGAGTTCGGCATCCTCGGACCAGAGGACGAGTTCCAGGGTCTGTCCCCCCGAGTCGTCGGTGCCGATGTGGGCCTCGGTCAGTTCTGCGTATTCCCAGGGTTCCGGGATGGCGTTGTGGAAACGAAGGTCGCGAACATCCCGACACGTGACCAAGTATTCGGTCGTACGGCTACTGACGGTCGACCTGACGCGCAGGTCGCATGTGTGGCTGACAGGGTCGAAAGCGACCGCCACCAGTTGGCCGCCCCAGAGGTCGTTTGCGCTCGCCATCATCCGCCCCCTTGGATTCGATTCACGATCGACAAGATGTCGTCCAGAGAGCTTTCGCCGATGTCGATGTGAGTCAGATTCGCGTCTCTGGAGGCTCTGCCGGAGACCGTGTAGGTCTCCTTGCCAGGCACGCTTACGCGGTAGTAGTTCGTCCGGCTCCCGCCACGCTCCATGACGCGCACAGTGATCCCTCGGCTCCCGTGCGGGATGTTGACGGTGTAGCTGATGGCGCTCGCCGAAATTCCCCAGTGATGCTCATCGAAATTCCCCACCTGCGGGCGTGGTCACTGTAGCGGTCGGCGGGTGCCGGTGGTGGCTTGGCGGAGGGTGTCTGCGCGGGCGTGGTGGTCGCGGAGTCGGTAGGACTCGCCGTCGAGGTTGAGCACGACCGATCTGTGGAGGAGTCGGTCGAGCATGGCGGCGGCGACGGTGGTGTCGCCGAGGACCTCGCCCCAGGAGGCGACGCCTCGGTTGGTGGTGAGCACGATGCTGGTCTTGAGGTAGCGCTGGGAGACGACCTGGAACAGCGCGGAGGCGGCCTCGCCGGGAAGCGGGAGATAGCCCAGCTCGTCGATGACAAGGAGCGTGGGTCCGGCGAAGAACCGCATGGTGGTGGCCCATCTGCCTTCGATCGCGGCGCGGTGGCAGCGGGCGGCGAGGTCGGCGGCGGTGGTGAAGTAGGTGCGGTAGCCGGCCTCGGCTGCTGCTCTGCCGAGCCCGACGGCCAGGTGGGTCTTCCCGACGCCGGGCGGCCCGATCAGCAGGACGTTGGTGGCGGTCTCGAGGTAGCGGCAGGTCTCGAGCTCGTTGATGAGCTTGGGGTCGAGGCCTGGTGCGGCGTCGAAGTCGAAGTCGGCCAGCGACGCCGGGGTGGGCAGCGAGGCGAACCGGAGCCGCCCGGCCAGTTTGCGGGCCTCGGTGGCCTCGACCTCTCGGGCGAGCAGGTGCTCCAAGGTGGCGGTCATCGACCAGTCCTGGGCCTCTGCTTCGGCGAGCACCGAGGGGAGGTGCTCGGCCGCGGCGGTGAGCTTCAGGGTGGCGAGGTGGCCGCGGAGCTGCTGGTAGAGGCTGGCTTGGGGTCCCGTCATCGGCGTGGGTGCTGTGGTGGTCATGGCAGGGTGTTCCTTCCTTGGGCTGCTTGGGCGTACTTGGTCAGGTCGACGACGACGTCGGCGTCGAGGGGGTCCAGGGGCTGGTTGCGTGCGCGGAGAACGGCTGCGGCGGCGAGGGCCTCGGCGCCGGGTGGGATGCGTTCCTTGCGGCGGTGCGGGGCCCGGGTGTCCTGGCCAGCGAGGACGAGCTTCTCCAGGGCGAGGACGTGGCCGTGGTCTCGGACCATCACCCCAGCGCCGTCGGGCTCGGCCCGGTGGCGGGCGATCACGATGCCGCTGGTCGTGGCGATCTCCACGACACCGGAACCGAGTCGTTGCGAGACCCTGACCTGGGCGCGGGCGAGCTCGGGTGGGACGGAGTAGAAGTTGCCACGCCACGCGACCAACGCCTGGGCAGAGACCGTGCGTGGCTCGGTGATGGTGGCCGGGAACGGCATCGCGGGGACCGGGACCAACGGCTCGGCCTTGGCCACGGTCGCAACTGAGGCCTTGCCCCGCGACCCTGCGGCGGGTCGTAGTCGGGTGTCGCCGCGGAGCTCGGCGAAGGTGTCGAACACTGCTTGGGCTTGGGCGATGGTGGCGCCGTCGGGCAGGGTCCGCCAGCAGCGTTGCGCCGCGGTGTGGTTGGCCTTCTCCACCACGCCCTTGCGGTTCCCGCGGCGAGGCGGGCAGATCTTCACCGAGACGCCGTAGTGCTTGGCCACCGCCGCGAACGAGGCGGTGACCTTGCCCGAGGCGGGGTGGCAGACCGTGGCCATCCGGTCGAAGCGCCAGGCCTTGGTGAGCCCGCCGAGCTTGCGGGCAACCGCATCAAGGCCGGCGACCAGCTGGGCCTGGTCCTCCGACGGCGCCAGCACCGCCCGCCACTTGCTGGAGTGCGCCAGCGACCCGACCAGCAGGTGCGCGGTCGATCCCCACCCCCAATGCTCGGGCGGGTCGGGCAGCTCGAGCCAGTCCCACTGGGTCTCCTCACCCGGCGGATGAGGGATCACCGCCGAAGCGCGGCCCTTCGTCCCGGCGCAGGGCTCGCAGTGCGGCCGCAGCTCCCGGTCCCGGACCTGGCGGGTGAAGGTCTGGTAGGACCGGTCATAGCCGAGCTCGATGACCTCGTCGAACAACGTGACCGCCCACAGGTGCGGGTCCTCGGTCAGCCTCGCTCGGACGTAGTCGACGTAGGACTCGAACGGGTCTGGCCCGGCCGGCTTGCGTTCACCAGCGACCCGCTCGTCGGCCAGGTAGGCGCGGATGGTCTTGCGGTCACGACCCAGGTGCTTGGCGATCGCACTGATCGTCCATCCCTGCCGTCGTAGTGCGTGCGCGTCGATGTCTTCCTCCCGTGTCAGCATCAGCAGCAAGGGCTCCTTCGAGTAGTGGCTGGTGGTCAGAGACCGCCACTCTTGAAGGGGCCCGCCTGCATTCGGCGGAGCCACACGGGTGGGGAATTTCAATGAGCAGAACTGAGGAGATTCAGATGAGCGCCGTCATAGCCGCCCTTGTTGGTCTTAACCACGCCGCCGGTCGCGTTCGCGACCTCGTCAGCTAGCGAACTCGGTCTCAGAATCCTTGATCCTGCGTTTGCGGCAACAGGGCCTGATCGAAGCGACGAAATCTCCTCATTGATCGCCTCAACCGGCCTCCGGGTCGTACCTGTGTTGTTGTCTATGTGCGCGGGCGACGCGGGCACGTCGTAGGTGGTGGTGCCGTAGGCGACCAGAGTGTCGGGACGCGCCGAAGCGCCGTCCGACCGGTGGCCGACGGGGTTGTAGGTGGTGTCAGGTTCGGTCGCTACGGGCGGGCCGCGCTCGATCGTGGTGTACGTCGGGATCGAGGCGCGGGTGTGACTGTCGTAGGTGTACGCGATCACGGCCGGCGTGCCCCCGAGCTCGACCGCGTTGGCAGGCTGCACAACGGCGAGCCAGGCGGCCAGGAGCCCAATCACCACAGTGCTGAGGCGAGCGGCCAACTTCACTTGATGACCGCCTCACCTGAGGCTCGGAGGAGGTCCGCCAGCCACACCAAGGCGTAGGAGGTCGCTGGAGAGGACCCGTCAACTATACGGTCAAGATTCTCGAACGACTCGGTCAACTGGCCGACGGTGAAGTCGGTCGGCTCCACGTAGACGTTGTTGCGCTGCTCGGCCGGGATCACCCAGAACATGTCCCGATCGAGGGAAACGACCGGCCCTTCGACGTCCTCAAGGTGAGATAGAAGCAGATCGGCAGCGCGCCGGAGGACCTCAACTGAGATCTGAACTTGCCGATCCATCAGCCACCTCCGAGGAGCTTGTCGACCTGGTCTTGGAACGTGTTGATCTCGTTTTCGAGGTGACGAATGCGACCGTCGATGATGCGCTGCCTGATCTCTGGGCTGGGCGCTCGCTCGAGATAGCCGAGGTTGTCGAACGCGTCGGGGTCTCGTCGGTACGCGTCGAGTTTGCTTCGGTGCTCCTCTACCTGACGCTGAAGCGAACAGAGCGACTTCTGCTGCGACGCCGTCAGTCTTGCAAGGTCGTCTGCGCTGTTTGCGGCAACAGGGCCTGATCGAAGCGACGAAATCTCCTCATTGATCGCCTCAACCGGCCTCCGGGTCGTACCTGTGTTGTTGTCTATGTGCGCGGGCGACGCGGGCACGTCGTAGGTGGTGGTGCCGTAGGCGACCAGAGTGTCGGGACGCGCCGAAGCGCCGTCCGACCGGTGGCCGACGGGGTTGTAGGTGGTGTCAGGTTCGGTCGCTACGGGCGGGCCGCGCTCGATCGTGGTGTACGTCGGGATCGAGGCGCGGGTGTGACTGTCGTAGGTGTACGCGATCACGGCCGGCGTGCCCCCGAGCTCGACCGCGTTGGCAGGCTGCACAACGGCGAGCCAGGCGGCCAGGAGCCCAATCACCACAGTGCTGAGGCGAGCGGCCAACTTCACTTGATGACCGCCTCACCTGAGGCTCGGAGGAGGTCCGCCAGCCACACCAAGGCGTAGGAGGTCGCTGGAGAGGACCCGTCAACTATACGGTCAAGATTCTCGAACGACTCGGTCAACTGGCCGACGGTGAAGTCGGTCGGCTCCACGTAGACGTTGTTGCGCTGCTCGGCCGGGATCACCCAGAACATGTCCCGATCGAGGGAAACGACCGGCCCTTCGACGTCCTCAAGGTGAGATAGAAGCAGATCGGCAGCGCGCCGGAGGACCTCAACTGAGATCTGAACTTGCCGATCCATCAGCCACCTCCGAGGAGCTTGTCGACCTGGTCTTGGAACGTGTTGATCTCGTTTTCGAGGTGACGAATGCGACCGTCGATGATGCGCTGCCTGATCTCTGGGCTGGGCGCTCGCTCGAGATAGCCGAGGTTGTCGAACGCGTCGGGGTCTCGTCGGTACGCGTCGAGTTTGCTTCGGTGCTCCTCTACCTGACGCTGAAGCGAACGGAGCGACTTCTGCTGCGACGCCGTCAGTCTTGCAAGGTCGTCTGCGCTGTTTGCGGCAACACCGCCCAGACGGAGCGATACAGACTCACCGCTTGGTCGACAAGCTTGCGCATTGGTCGTAGTGGCAGCCCCGCCGACCTGCACAAGCCCAGCGCGGTTGTTGTAGTCGTAGATCGGAGGTGCCGTTGGGCCGTCGGTGCGCGGCGAAGCGCCGCGCGACAACTCGTCGGCGGTGCCGTGGAAGGTCGCTGGGATATCCGACGTACGTGGGCCGCGCTCGGTCGTCACCTCGGTCCCCGCCGCGGCATGGTGGTGGCCGTCGTAGGTGTAGATCTGAGTAGCGACAGGAGGAGCAGCTGGCACGGGACCGCTCGTGATGTTCAGGCCAAGCACGGGAACGGCAACGACCACGAGCAGCCGCCACAGCCACTGGACGACGCTCATGGCGATTCCAGGTACGCGCGACTGGCAGGGCCTAGGCGACGGATCGCCTCCGGACTGTCGCCCATCGCCTCGACAAACTCAGTGACAAGCGCCCTCCCCATCGGATACTCCGCAGAGCTTGCAATCCGCTCCACGACGGCGAAAGAGCGCTCGACCTCGGGAGCCTCCGTACCAACTTGGAGGCGCTGGATCAGCCAGGCCGCAAAGGTGCTCATCGCCTGGAAGCTCCCCATCTCGCCGTCTTCGTCAGCCAACGCCCTCTGGAAGCTGTCCTCGTACTCGGGAATCTCTTCACGGATTTTGGACACGACTGGTGATCGGAGAGCGTCGGCACTCATCGAAGACCCCTGGCGCGCATCATTGCGTCGAGGTCGTTCTCGATCACGAACGAGCTGTAGGCGTCGTACCGCCCTTGGGCGGCAGCCTGATCACCTGTGCTCAGGCCTCCGCGCCGCAGAATCCGGGCGTACCTGTCGCGCATCTCAACGGCCTTCTCGAGATGCGTGCTGCCGCCAACTAGGTCACCCGTGTCCACGGTATGCCGAGCCGCGTCCAAGGCACTGCCATCGCCAACCGGGTTCGGTCTTCCACGGAAGTCGTCAGCCAACGCGCGGCCAAGTCGAGCGTCTGTGACCGCGGGGCGCACGCTGTTTGCGGCAACACCGCCCGACGCGAGCGAGGACAGATCCCCCACACGCGCCCGATCTGGCTCCCCTGTCGTACCCGCAGCCTGGGCGACAAGCGCAAGCTGCGCGTGGTGGGCATAGTCGTAGGTCGGGCGCGGTGTAGTTCCGTCCGGGCGCGCCGAAGCGCCGTGCGACCGGCGGTCGACGGCTCCGTAGAGGGTGGCGTTGTAGTCGTACAACGAGGGCGGCCCACGCTCGCCCGTGGATGGAGTCGCGGCCACGGCGTGGTCATGGCTGTCGTATACGTGTACGTGGACGATCGTCGTTGCATGCGCCTGAGTGCCAGCGCTCGCGCCGGGCGCTGCGCAAAGAGCGAGCACGAGGGCGCCTATGACCGTGCGAATGACTCGGATCATGGTGACCGCTTCACTATCAACGCGCCCGTCCAGTTGGGATCGGCGTCAATCGGGACGCCAAGCCCGCGGAGATACTGAAAGACCATGTCCGAGGTGAAGCGGCTCGCCTTGGTCCGCCTCACGTAAGCGGCCTGGTCCTCGAAGGGATAGGGGCTCCCTGACATCTCGAACACCCAGCGACCGCCGTCGTTCGCCGCCACAATTGACCGCTCCATGGCCAGCGGTGGCCCGCCATCGGGTCCGTAGACCTCCAGCACGCGCGCAGGATATGCAGCGTCGTCGTCAACATTCACCACGCGAATAGCGCGAGAGCCGAGCTCGCGCGCTGCGTAGCTGGGCAGCACGCCCACGTCAGTACCCAGCGGGCCGTTACTGAGCAGCGCCGTCCAGCTCCCGACCGGCACGCACAGGTATCGAGTGACGTCGGTGCCACCGGGAGGCAGCAGAGCGACGGCCTCTTCCATAGATGCGATGCCGGCCGAGTGGGTCTTCCATTCGGTCTCGAATCCACGAGCAATCCAGTCGGCAAGCTCTGCGGGGGCAGCCTCGAAGTAGCCGACCTGTTCGGTCGTGGCGCCACCTGCAGGTGTGGGAAGGGTCATGGGACGATCCTTAGTGGGAACTGAGCCCCTGGGTCGTTGGCCAAGATGCGCGCCTGGTGGGCCGCGCCCCGAGGGTTGGCTGGTCCCTCGTACTCGACGTAGTACCGCTTTCCATTGAGCGTGTACTGCAGATCAGGACGGTTGATTCCCACGCGCTGACCGGCAGCATTGACCTGCTGCTGGTTTACGCGGACGCCCGTCGCGCCTCGCGGAAGTGCCGCGATGTCAGCCTGCAACATGCGGTTGTGCGAAGTGCGCCCGATCGACCGGTTCAGACTCAGCGCGCGAGGTGCAACTGGACTTACCGCGATGTCCTGAGCGAGACGGGTTCCTCCGTTTGCGGCAACTTGCAAACGCAGGATCGACAAGAGATCACCGTTGAACGCCTGCTCGGGACTCCGATTCGCAGCCGACTGGTTGGCGGCCGATAGGGCGGTTACGTACGGGCTTTCGGCGCTGCTCACCGGGGTGGCTGTAATGAGGGAACGCGCGACGGCGCTGCGCGGCCCCTGGGCGTCGTGCGCTTCAGAACGAGAACGAGCAGCCAGTGACTTCTTGTCGAGCGGTCCACGCTCGGCGTGGAGGTGGGTCGGCGCAACCGAGAGACTCGACCCGTTGTAGGTGTTGGCTGTGCTGGGCAACTTCGGGACAGTGGCCATCGCTGGCGGCAGCAACAGCAAGCCGACGACAGCGACGCCCCGTGCGACTGGGATGACCAGCCGCGCAAGGTGTGCCATCCAGCGCGTCAGGGCTCACCGCCTCCGTCAGGGAAATCCGCTGACTCGCCGCCAAGTAGGCGGAGGGCCTCTGAATCCATCGCTTTCCGCCGGGTCTCATCAAATTGAACGTCAACGGTGGCAACGGTGCCAATGTGCCTTCCGTAGTGCGCTAGGTCGGTCCAGGACATGACTTCAATTTCATCGAGAAGGTCTCGGGGCAGTGTGTATACGTCGTAGTGGGACGGGTACTCGCTCACTTCGAAGTCGAACGGGCAATCGAGCAGGTACAGAACGCCCTGCCAGTCAACGACAACGGCGCGAGGGATGTCGTAAAACTCGCGATACCTGATCGGGAGCCAGCTGCCCATCACTGAATCCGACCGCTCTTCGGCACTGGGTTCGGTTGCAGGGGGCCAAATGGGCACGGCCCCGGGCCAAGACAGATGTTCACGTGGCGCTCGTTCAGGACGCCGCTGCGGGTCAGTTCGGGCACGACATCGACATTGCCTCCCCCTGATCGAATCTGACCAACGGTGGTTACGCGGATCTGGCCATGAGGAACTCCGGCGGCAGCCTCCTCCAGCGTGTGTCCGTATGCTCCGCTGAACACTTCTCCAGGCCCCGGGACATCGGACGTTCCTCCACGAACTATCAGTACGTCGTCGGCGAGGCCGTCACCTCTCTTTGCGGCAACACCACCGCGACCGAAGGCGCCAGAGATCGCGCGCGTGGCCTGAACGCGCCTCTCGGTCGAAGGAGCGCAGCGTGCAACCTGCGCGAGCCGGGCTGTGTTGTCGTAGGTGTAGGCGACCGAGCTCGCGGCACGCTCAGAGCGCACAATGGCGCCGCGCGACCAACGGGCCCCGGCGTCGTAGCCGTAGGCGGCGGTCAGTTCTTGAGTCCCTGGCGGCCCGCGATCCGATGCCACACTGGCACTCGGCGTCGAGTGGAGGACAAAGTCGAACGTGGGCGTGGTCGCCGCTGGGGTGTCAGGGATTGCGACTGCGGGAGCAATAAGGGCGAGGAGCACGCCGACGATGGCGGCGATGAGAGCGACGACGCGCGTGATCACTTCGTGAACTCTCGATCCATGAGCCGTCCCGTTTCGCGGGACAGGACGACGCGGTATCCGCTCCAGGTCGAGGCGGACACGTCGCCGCTCGGCGCGAGGTCGAGGCTGACAAAGGAGTCAGCCTGGGTAGTGGTCGGGAGCTCACCGCGCCAAACGATGTTCGCGTTCGCGTCAATCTTTACCAGGTTTCGCACTCCGGAAGTCCCAGGCGGGGCGTCGAGCAGGAGTAGCGCCTCCGCGCCGTCCGCGAGGGGATGCACTTCGACGACCGGCATCGAATCCAAGCGCCCCTGCCACTCGAACGGCGGGTCGTCACTGGAGATACGCAACTCTCCATCGGCCAGTGAGTAGTAGGTGGTCATTGGAGGGGGACGCCCTTGCCAAAGCTCGACAACGGGATGCGTTCCAGTAGTTGCGCTTGAGCCCAGCCTCCCGGTTGGCCGAAGGCTGATCCTGCGGTGCCCACCTGCATTCGGACGCCACCAGGCAGCGTGACCTTGGAGACGTACAGGGCAGCGTTCTCGGCGGGTAGCGCCAGGCCTTGCCGTGTTGCGGCAGATGAGACTGGATTGATCGGCGTGAGCCAGGATCCAGCCTTGCCGGCTCCGCCGCCGTAGACGCGGTACATGACCTCGCCTTCTCGGCTGAGCCGACTCAACGACGAGCCGGCCCACGGGGCAACACGAGTTGAGGCATTGAGTGCCTTCGGTCCTGCGTTTGCGGCAACAGGGCCGACGAGAAGCGACGACGTTTCGGCGCGAACCATCTCCGCCAGCCCCCGGACCGAGCCCGCGAGGCCGTCGTCCTGCGCGAGCGACGCCGGAAGCTTGTAAGTGCTGTAGTTGCGGGTCGGCGCCGTGTCGTGACACGCCATGGCGCCGTGCGACCATTGGTGGACGGCCTCAGGCGTCGTGGCCGCGGTGTGGTTGGTCGGCCGACCACACTCATAGGCGGCGTGGTTGATCGTGTTGGCGCAATGCGGAGCGTCGTAGGCGTAGGCAGCAATCGCCGAAGTCGACCCGAACCAGACCGTCGCCAATATCGCGAGCACGCGAATCGCGGATCGGGCGGCGGACTTCACTCCAGCTCAGCCTCCGTGAGGGCCTCCAGGACCTCGGGCGGCAGGACTCGGCTGGCACCCAAGATCTCGAGGCCGGCGATCACGTCCGCATCGGTGAAGTCAATCGTGATGGCAGCACGGTCGAGTCGGACGTTGGCAACGCTGCTACGTGCGACCGAGCGCCCAGGGCCCGGGGGCACGAGGTAGATGTACGCGGCGTCAGCTTCCGGGTCGTACCGGATGGTGAGGGTGTGCGTCACCATCCCGACCACCCGTAGTTCTGCGCAAGACCCGCTAGGTCGTCGTAGGTCATGCCTCGGTGAGCGGTCACGATCGCCCCATCCGAGTTCTGGATGATCATGTTGTAGGTGTCCTTTCCTGCGGAACTCACGAACGCCGTAGCGCCATCGGTCTGCTCGAACTGCCGTCCTGCCCGGATGATCGCAACATCGAGGTTGTCGAAGCCGGCCTCAGCCATGCGTTCTGCTCCGTGGGTCGTCGCGCTACCCGTGAACCCTCCGCCGCCGATCGAGCCGCGCTCAGGATTAAGGCGCCGATCCATGCGCGCCCGAGCCAGCAGGCTGTGTTCGCTCTTTGCGGCAACACGCCAGCCCTGAAGCGACGAGACGGTCCCGTCGATCAGGTCAGCGGGCTCGGCGGTCGTAGTCGTGGCATTGTCCGAAGGCACGGGCAGCGCAGACACGTCGTAGGTGGTGTCGACGTAGCCCGGCTCGGCGTCCGCGTGCGCCGAGGAGCCGCGCGACCGGTGGCCGACGGCGATGTGGCTGGCGTACCGGCCAGCCCCCAGTGGCGGGCCACTCTCACTGCCGGTGTTCGCCGTATGAGCGGCGTGGCAGTCGGCGTCGTAGGTGTATCCATCAACCAGTCGGATGTCGGCCGGGACCGCCGACGCGTTGGCCGAGGGCAGCAGGAGGGCTGCAATCAGCGCCGCCAAACCGACGATCGCGGCCCGCAGGATTTGCATTACGGATCGGTCCTGGGCGGCTGCCCCGCGAGGATCCGGCGCACACTCGCCAACCAGTCGTCCCAAGCCGCTAGGTCGGTGGGCTGGCCGTCGGCCTCGATACCCGTGTCACCAAGCAGCGTGATTAGGTCATCGCCGGCAGTCTCCGCGTAGCGCCATATGTAGTCGGTCATGGCGAGGAACGCTTGGTGCGGAGTCAAGACTCCACTGACCTCTGGGCTATCGGGGGATGACATTGAGGCCTCCGTTGGTGATCTCTGTACCGTTGCGCAATTCGGCCCACGCCTGGGTGCCATCGGGCAGGGTCTTGTAGTACTTCGCGAGTGTCGACCCGTCCTTGAGGGTGATCGTCGTCCGCAGATTCGCAGGATCGAGCGTGCTTTGGATCAGAGCACGGTTCTCGACTGTGTCCTCGGCGAGATGTCCAGTCGCGTTCCGGAAGATGTGCGCCGGGTTCGATCTGAAGCCGACGTTGGCAAACTCATCAACGGCGTTTGCGGCAACACCGGTAGCCACCACAGTTTCAGCCGAATCCTCAGCTCGACCCGGGTGCTGACCTGCGGTTTCGTGCTGCGGCGGCTCGACGAGAACCTCGACCGCCCGGCTGATGGCCCCGACGCCGTTTTGGGACACACCTCTTTCATTGGCCGACGCTGTCCCGGCAAGCCCGATGACGGCCAAGACCCCGACGAGGGCGGCTAGGAAAGGGAGCAGCCAGCGACCTGGGTTGGTCTGCTGGCTGCGGGTGCTCACGGGGTCAGTCTTCCAGCCGCCGACGACGGCCGGCGTGAGCGACGCGGCGAGCCGGCCGGGTCACCCGTGCGGCTCACACCCGTTCTTTCCTAGCCGCCTTCTCGGCCGCCGCAGGCGGCCGCGAAGCGAGCACACGTCTGGCAGATCGCGGACCAGCTCGCCCGTGGCACTCGCCCGGGGTCAGTCTTCGGGTCGCCCGTGCTGGCGGGTTTCGTCGCCGACGCAACAGAACCGTCCTCGCGGTGCCAGATGTGTGGACACGATCAGGCTCAGGTCGCCCGTGGGAGTCGGTCAGCGTTGGGCGCGGTTGGCGGCGCGGGCGAACGCCTCGGACAGGAACTCGACCGATGTGACGAGGTCCCAGAAGGCATCGTCGGCCGGGGTGATCCGCTTCGACCCGACCTGGCGGGACAGACCGATGAGGACCTTCCTGGTCAGGGCGGGGTCGGCCAAGACCATGGTCACGCACTCGGCCGGCGGATGCTGCAAGCGTTCGACCCGCTCGATGGTCTGGACGATCACCCGGTCGACGAGCTGGACCTTCACCGCGTTGTCGCGGCCGGCTCTGCGGTCCTCGTAGGCGGCTTTGCGGCAGGCCGGTGTGCAGTAGATCCGCGGCCGCCCGGTCGACGCGCTCGCGGGCAGCGTGGCGCCGCAGCGGGCGCACTCGCCCAGGGGCTGACGCTGCTCGGCGATGACCTTCTCGGTGGCCGCTGGTTTCGGGGCCGGGCGCTTGCGGTGTTTGCGTTTCAGGTGCGCGGGAAGCCGGCGGCGGTCCGCGTCGCGCCACGGATCGAGCAGTTCATCGGACTCCGAGTTGTCCATGCCTTTCAGGGTGCGCCCGTCCCGTGGGTTTTGTCACCGACGCAACAGAGCCGTCCTCGTTCTGCATGACGTGTATGTCGAATAGGACGGGCGCACGATCTCGGAAGGCGGTGGGGACGGGCGCAGCAGTTTCGGCGGGCCAGGACGGGCGGCTAGGAAGAGGACGGGCGATGGGTCTCTGGGTCGGTGACGCCAGCGTGGGCGAGGACCTGGTGGGCCTGATCGAGCCGGTGGCCGAGCCGGTCGGCGGCCGTCCTCGCGGTGGTCAACCAGTGCCCGACGATCGCGGCCGCGGCGACCGGGTCGCCGAGGTTCGGACCATCGACGATGACGACCTGCTCATGCTCGACCAGGTCGTCGAGGAGGTCCTCGATCTGGCCGAGCAGTTGGGGCAGCCGGTGGACCATGAGGGCGAGTTCGCCGAGCAGGTCGTAGAGGTTCGTGACGTCCAACAAGGCGGTCCCGGGACGGGTCTGGTGGTTCAGGGCCCGGACGGCTTCGGCGGCCGTCCTCGCGGCTTCCTGTGCTGTCGTCGGGGTGGTCACGACACCGCTCCGGTCGATCCGGGGTGCGGGCGGTTCTCTTCTTCGATCTCTGAATCAAGAGCAGCAAGCAACTGAGCAGCAGACACCTTCGCCACCGGCTCTGAAGCGACGGCGGACAAGGTCGGCGACCCGTGGCGTCGTGGCTTGTTGGACGCTGCGGGGAACGTCGCAGCATGGACCGCCTGCAAGGCCCTGATGCTGACTTGGGTGTAGATCTGAGTCGTGGACAGTTCGGCGTGGCCGAGCATCGCTTGGATGTAGCGGATATCCGCCCCACCCTCCAGCATCAACGTGGCCAGGGTGTGCCGGAACAGGTGACAGGCACCCTCTTTGTCGGTCCCGCTGGCTTTCACGTAGTCGCGGACGAGCTGGGTGAGCCGGTCCAGTGAGAACGGCGTGCCGTCGACGGTGAGGAACAGCGTCCCGTCGTCCGGTTCGCCGGCCCACCGGGGTCGAGCGTCGGTCAGGTAGCGCTCGATCCAGGCGATCGCCCGCTCCCCGATGGGGACCATCCGGTCCTTGCGGCCCTTGCCCTGGCGGACCATCAATGTGCGTCTCTCGATGTCGAGGTCGCGCCAGTTCAACCGGGCCAGCTCGGACCGGCGGATGCCGGTGCCGTAGAACGTCTCGATCATCGCCCGATCCCGCACCCCTGTCGCGGTGGACAGGTCCGGGATCGCCAGGACCGCCTCGGCCTCCTCGATGGTGAGCGCGGCCTTGGGGAGGCGTTTCTCGACCTTGGGCAACTCCAGCTCGGACGCGGGGTTCGCGGCCACGTGGTCGTTGCGGACCGCCCATTTGAAGAAGGCCCGCACCGGCAACAGCTGCGCGTTCTGGGACCGGAACGACAACGGTTCGCCGTTGGGTTTGCGGTAGTGGAACAGGTGCCGCTGATAGCGCACCAGCATCGGCCGAGTTACCTGGACCGGCTGGGTGACCCCGCGGTCGGCCAGCCAAGCCGACAACTGCGCCAGGCACTGCCTGCGAGCTCGGATCGTCGCCGGGCTGTAACCCCGGGCGCCGAGGTCGGTCAGGAACTCCTCGACCAGCGCCGGGAATCCGTGAGCGTCTTTCGGGTCGCCCGGTATGCGTTGCGGCGTGTGTTGGCCTCGTTTGCCCATCAGCGACCACCCCCGGACGCGTATCGCAGCAGGTCAACGCGCTCATCGCCCTGCTCGTCGTCCTCGGTGTCGGGGTCCGACCGGGGGCCGACCACCCCCCGACCACCCCCCGGCCAGGGGCCGACCAAGGCCACTTCTGCCCCGACCGGTTGTGGGTCGTAGGTGCTGTCGAGCAGGGTCGCGGGGTCGGTGAGCCCGGCCAGGAACCTGCCGCTCTCGTCGTAGTTGCTGTCCTGGCCGGTGGTTGTCCTCGTCGACGCTGGTGGGTTCCAGGTGAGCTCGTAGCCGTAGCTGCCGGACTCCAGCCGGTGCGGGACCACCAGCTCGAGGTCGGCCAACCTCGCCAGGTGGACCTTGAGTTGGGTGTCGCCCCAGCCTGCTCCAGCGGCCGCGAGGTGCTCGCGGAGTTGCCTGCGGGTGAACCGCACGAGGTCGAGCGGGATGGCGTGCCGCTTCGCCTGGCCGGTGGCGAAGGAGTGGACCGCGGTGAGCAGCCGGCGGGTCTGCGGCGGCAGCTCGTCCAGCGACTGCCCCAGCACCGCGTGCGCGAGCCGGTGCGCGACCTCGATGTCGCCGATCGTGGTCTCCACGTAGGCCACCACCCGCCCGTTGACCGTGGCCGTCTTCCTCGTCCTCTGGTGCTGGTGCAGCAACGTCACCGCCGCGATCAGCCCCAGATACTTTCCATGGTCCCGCCGCGTCCTCGTGCGCCCGTCGGCGAACGTCAACCGGTCCGCGAACGGGTTCACCACCGCAAGCGGCTCCAACAGCCGCTGCGCGTCGCGATGCAGGCCCACGATCTGATCGCGCTCGGTCCTCGCCGCCAACCCTTCCAACGTCTGCGCCCTGCGTTGGGCTTGGTGGATGGCGCGGGTCTGGTCGCGGTCCTCATCGACGGTCAGCACCAGGCAGCGGTTGAGCAGTTCCTCGTCGACGTCGATCGCCGTGGTGGTCAACACGATCGCGGTCGGGCCGGTGACCTTGTAGGTGTGGGTCACCAACCGACCCGACGCGGTGTCCTTGCCCGTCGACGCGATCGACAGCTCACCCTCGGACTGGAGCAGCTTCAACGCATAGGCAGCCCTGCTGGCACCTTCCTCTTCGGCGATGGACAGCACCTTGTGGGCCAGGTCGGACTCGCCCAGATAGAACAACGACTGCCCCGTCATCGCCGAGAAGCTCACGCGGTCCTCGTCGGGGACGAACCCCAACACGGACTCCATCACCGCGGACTTCCCGGCCGCCGATGTCGACTGGACGATCACCGCCAACGGCGACGGCAACAAGCGGCTGACGGCGGTGAGGTAGCCGACCAGGCAGTTGACCTGCTCGCCGACCATCCCGACCCGGCCGAAGTCCTTCTCAATGCGGGCGATCAGATCCGGGTCACGCAGCAGATCGAGCGCTGCTTCCCGCTGTGCGCTGGTCAGCCGGACCTCCGGCTTGGCCGGCGCCTGGGCGGCAGCGATCACCTCCTCCGCCTTGCTCTCGCAGGCCAGCAGCACCCGCCCCAGGTCGGCCTTCACCACCTCCGGCGCCAACCGCAGCTCGCCGGCGGCCGCGGCCACGAACGCCGCCCGCGCCCGCGCGGAATACAGGTCCAGGGTGTCGACGTGGAATCCCGACCCCGACGATGGGGACGGTCCCTCGGCCTGTCCGCTCACGGTGACCAGGAGGTTGACCCGCAGGACGTCGAAGCTGGTGACCTTGTCCAAGCCGCGGACCCGCCACCTGCGTTCGGCGAACTCCACCAGCAACTCGCGGCCCACCACCTGCGACGGATCACCCGAGCCCTCTGCCTCATCAGGCTCCTCCGGAGCGACGACCGGCGCCGGTTCGACGGGCTCGACGGTATGGGCGGGCGAGTCCAGCCCCGGCGGCACCACCCGAACCGGCTCAACCTCGACCCGGGGCGACGACGGCCGACCATTCTTGGCGCCGCCCATCCAGCTCGCCTTCCGCAGATAGCGGCCCAACGCATCAGTCGGGTTCTTCGTCTCGACCGCGACATCGTTGACATCGGCGCCGCGGGGCAGCTCGACCCGGAACAACTCAACACCGGCCCCCGGCAACTCGGCCAGCTCGGCCGCGAGGGCTTTGGCGCCGCGGTCACCGGCGTCATCGCCGTCGAACGCGACCAGCAACCGCTTCACGCCATGCTCGACGAGCGCTTGCTGGTGGTCGGGGGTCCAGCCGTCGACCCCGTAGGCGGCGGTCACGTGCCGGAACCCCGCGCACCACAACGTCAACGCGTCGATGATCGACTCGCAGATGATCAGCTCGTCGGCCGCGAACGCGGCCGGGTTCCAGACCCCGCGATGCGGGCCGGGCAGGTAGAGGTGCCGCGGGGTGGCGTGCGGGTCGAGCCGGCGGCCATAGACCTCCCCAACCGCTCCCGCCGCGTCGAGGATCGGGAAGGTCAGGCAACCCCGGAAATGCTCGTGCCCACTGGTCTTGATCACGCCCAGGTCCCGCAGCCGGCCCCGCACTCGCGCCCCCTCGGCGGTCCGGGAGTGCGGGATCCGGTAGCCCAGCGTCCGATCCGCGAACCCCATCCGGAACGCCTCGATCGCTTCCGGGTCGTCGATCTTCCGGCGGGCCAGGAACGCCAGCGCGTCGCCGTGACCGGCCAACGCCTCCGCGTAATGCCCGACCACCATCCCCAGCAACTCGGCGTCGCCAGCATCAGGCTCGACCAGCGACGGGAGCTTCGCCGACTTCGACCGCGACACCGGTCCAGGTGCGGTGGACCGCGGCCCAGGTTGCGCCAACGACGCCAGGGCCGGGGAGGACTCGCGCAGCAGCTCCACCGCGTGCCGGAACGAGACTCCTTGGGCGGTCATCACCCAATCGATCGGGCCACCACCGCGACCGCAGGCGCCCAGGCAGTGCCACAGGTTCTTGCCCGGGGTCACTACCAGCGACGGCGAGCTGTCGTCGTGGAACGGACAGCACCCGACCAGGTCGTTGCCCTGCTCGCGCAGTACGACCCCGCAGCCCTCCACCAGCCGCTGCACGGACACCTCGGCCTTCAACCGAGCAAGTTCAGTCTCCGGGATGCGCGCCACCAGAACCTCCGGGACCTCGAAAACCTGTCAAGAAGCGCATACGCTCTATCTAACACACTGTATCCGATTCATGCCAGTAGGAGGCGCAACGACAATGGGCACCCCACCGATCAACCCGCCGGTCAACCTGCTGGAGCGCCTCGCCGCCATGGACTTCGCCCACCGCCTCGCCGCGGTCCGCAAACAACGCGGCATGACCCAACAGACCCTCGCCGACACCGTCGGCGTCCACGTCACCCAACTGCGCCGCTACGAAGCCGGCACCAACCAACCCACCCTCGACGTCCTGCGGGCCCTCGCCGTCGCCCTCGCGGTCTCCGCCGACGAACTCGTCTTCGACCCCGACGAACGCGGCCCCCAAGACGAGAGCCTGCGGCTCCACCTCGCTGCGCTCGACCAGCTCGACCCCGACGAACGCAACAGCATCCGCGCCCTCATCGAAGGCGCCCTCCTGCGCCACCAGGCCCGCCGACTCGCCCAGACCAGCTGATTACTCCTCGGGCGCGATGAACCGCGCCGGGATGCAGTCGGCGAGCCACACCAGCTCGTTGCCTTCGTAGAACGACGTCCCGGCCGACGCTGCTGCAAGCGCGTCGATCGTCAGGATGGTCGGATCAGCGCTCTTGCGCCTGCCGACCGACGTGGCGGTCTCGCGGTCAACGGACAGGTGCACGAACTGGCGCCCCATCGGCAACAGCCCGTGAGCCTGGATCTCGACCCAGGTCTCCGGCGCCGTCCCGTGGAACAGCCGCGCGGGCGGCGTCGCCTGACGGCGATGGATGCGTCCGGGTACCGAGTGACCGTAGAGCGCCCGAATCCGACCGCCATCGAGCGCATGGCGGCGCTTGGTCGCCGATGCCAGCATCCGCTCCAGCGCCCCGCGGTCGACCTGGCTCCACTCGCCGCCCTTCTCGCGCAGTGCCGTGAGAAGTTGGTCGACCGGTGCCCAGCCCTCCTCATCCAGCTCCAGCTCGTAGATCCACGGCTGGTGACGCAGAGCATGAGAGACGGCCCGGCTCAGATCGACGTCGCTCAACGTCACGAAACAGCTACCTCCGGCAGCCACTCAACATCCTCGGCAGCGACCTCGTAGGCGCCCGCCGAGTCGATGAAGATCAGGAAATGCCGAATCTTCCGCTGCCCCCACGTCTCGCTCGGCTCAGCCGCCCACAACTCACTCACCCACTCAGACTGCTCCACCTCGACCAAGGTGTCGTAAGCGTCCTCGATGTGCCAAGCAGTGCAGAGGCTCTCGGCGCGGGCCCGGTAGGCGCACACACCATGGAATCGAAGCCCTCCAGCGAACATCGACCCGTGCCGCTCGTAGGTGCACCGCAGCTCGGCGTCGCCGCCGGCGTCAGTGAATACGACATCCTCGGTGTACGCGGACGGCGGCGGCGACAGAGGACCGATCACTCGCTTGACCGCGGTCGAGTTCACGGCAGTTCCGTCCCGTAGCTCGACAGCCCGTTACGCGTGAGCTGACCCGTGAGCCGCGCCTCGTAGGCAGCCTGGCCCGTACGATCGATCACGTTCCACGACGACCGCGGAACGCCCGCCCGGATGAGCGCCTGAGACGAGCGGGTGTTGAGAATCAGAGTGTTCCCGTCCCGCACGATGACATCAATCGGCACATCCTTCGGCGTCATCGCGCCCGACCTCAGATCGCCGACGACGTCATTAATCGTGCGCCCCTTGAAGAGTGCAGGCGTGTTCTTGCCTGTGCTGAAGGCCTCGCTGAAACCGTTCTGAGCGAACCTGGCCCCAGCGATGTCTACGCCGTTTGCGGCAACACGGCTTGGCTCAAGCGCACGCAGATCCCCCTCGATCGCCTGAGAGTGAGCATTGGTCGTAGTTGTAGCCTGCGCGACCGGCACAATCAGAGCGGGGTAGTCGTAGGCTGTCGCGGCGCGAGGGACGGCTCGGCGCGAACATGCTGAAGCACCGTGTGAAGCGCCGCCTGACGGGCAGTCGATGGCGCGATCGGCAGTGCCTTGTTCGAACCGTACAGGCAGTCCGCGTTCGGCTTGCGAGCTTGAGTCTGGGGGCGAATGGCGAGCGTTGTCGTAGGTGTAGGCGTCAGCGAACCGCGGGCCGTTGGCCATGGCAGGTCCCGGGCTCGCGATACAGACCCACGCGGCAAGAGCAGTGAGTACGATCGCGAGCAGCCGCCGGCTCATGGGCTCTGCCGCTTTTGGAGGAACGCGCGGTAGACCCTTCTGAGCATCTCCGCGTAGGCGAGGTAGCTCGCGGCTGCGCTTCGGTCATCAATGCCCGTTCTCTGCAACGCCTTCGTCCGCAGGATTAGTTCATCAAGTGCGCCGAGGACGTCGACGACAGCCGGCTCCCAGATACCTCGGTCAACGTACGGGACGACGGACTCCGCGATCCAGGAGTCGTACAGCGCCAGGTCAGCATGTATGTCATCGAGGGCGTCGACCTCACTTCCCTGGGGGAAGGACGCCTCGCGCCAGTTGCGAACTGTCTCTTCGAATGTGCTCATCGTCAGCGGTACCAGAACGTGATGAGGTTGCCGTTGCCGTCGAGAATGCCTCCTGGGCTGCCGGGCGTCCGATACTTGATGCCGGTCGTGCCGTCCCTGAGGATCACGCTCGACGTCTTGCCTGTCGGGTTCTCAGCGAACGCTTGCGCGTCGGATGCGTATTGCTCGATGGACCGTCCGGCACCGTGGCGGGCGTAGTGGAAGTTCAGACTCTCCTCATCCGCCATGTTCGTTCCTCGGAACGGATTCGGCTTGCAACTGTTGTGGACAAGAACAGCGGTGGTACCCGCGTAGTAGGTGTGGATCTGGTCGATTTGTAGGTTATAGGCGGTCAGGTCGTCCCTGTAGTCGGTGACCCGAGCGATCGTGATGAGCTCGCCGTTGCTGGTCTCGATCTTGTCACCGACGCGGAGCTGGCTGGCATCGGTGAACTGCTTGGTGGTGGCATCCCAAATCGGATGGCCGTCCGTTGAGTCGAGCACCGACCCGTCGGCGAGGCTGATGAGCACCATCGCGTGTTGCCCGGAGTGCCGGATCAGTTGCACGACCGGCTCTGCCTTGGTCTTGCCGGTCTCCGGGTCAGCGGCGAGCACCTCGTCGCCCACCTTGACCTTCGAGATCGGCTTCTTCGTGCCGTCGGCCATCGTCACTGGCGTGTCGGCGGTGAAGGAGTTCAGGCAGGACTCGGCTGCATCACGCAAGCCCGTCGTAGCGGCGGCGTCTGCTGCTTCTGCGGCAACACCGGTAGCCACCGTCGTTTTCGCTCGCGGCGGGTTGTTTCCTAGCTGCTGACCTGCGGTTTCGTGTTGCGGGGGCTCGACGAAAACCGTCGCCGCCAGGTTGGAAGCCCGGACGCGAGTTTCAGCGACTCCGGTGGTTGCTGCCGACGCAGTTGCGCTGCTGACCAGGGTGGCCAGGATGGCGACGAGGGCGGCTAGGAAAGGAAGCATCCAGCGTCTGCTGGTGGTCTCCTGGCTCGCTGTGGTCATGGGGTTCATCTTGTCAGCCGGTCGGGTCAGTAGCGGCGCATCTTGTGTGGGACGGCGAGTGCGTCGCCTAAGGATCGGGCCGCGGTCAGGGTGGAGTCCCACTTCGGGTCGTTGCGTAGCGGGCCGTCTAACGAGAGGTTGACCAGGGCGTGCAGCACGCGACGGCAGGCGGCTGGGGATGCGATGACGCGGGTGACGCACTCGGTCAGATCATGCTCAACGGTGACCTCGCGGTCGATGATCTTGACGTCGAACGCGTCGGGTTTCCCGACCCGGCGGGTCTCGAACGCGGCCTTGCGGCACGCCCCGGAACAGTAGACAGCTGGTCTGCCTCGGCCGAGTGGTGCGGGCATCAGACCACCACAGTTCACACACGACTGGACAGGTTTCGGAGTCCTATTGGTGCCCATGCCTGCATCCTAGATTGCGTTACCGACGAAACACCGCACCGATAGTGCATGGGGTGCGATGTACTTGGTGAGCGGCTGTTTCAGGGCGTCTGGGCCGTGGCCTGTTTCGTTACCGGCGAAATGTCGTGGCCGGGATGCAAGAGGTGTGTGGCACTTCCGAAGTTCGTGGTGAATCGGGGGGACGCTGCGCGTGAACGTGACGGTCCGGCCGTCGTGCTCAGGGTCGGGGCGGCGTCGGGAGTTGGGCACGCGTCGGTTGATGTGTAACGAGGTGTAACAAAGCTGCTGGGAAGAGCGCCCTCAGTGGTCGGCGCGGGCTGCCCAGGTGAGTGTCTGCTGGGCCTGGTCGACGCGGTGCGCGAGTTCGTTGGCGGTGCCTGCGGCGGCCGCGAGCCAGTGCCCGGTGATCGCGGCGACCGCGACCGGGTCACCGGCGTTGGGTCCGTCGACGACGATCACCTGGTCGTGCTCGACGAGGCGGTCGAGGAGGTCCTCGAGTTGGCGCAGCAGCTGCGGCAACCGGGCGGCCATGAGGGCGAGTTCGGCGAGCACGTCGTAGACGTCGCTGACGTCCAACTGGTCGGCTCCGGGACGCGTTTGGTGGTTCAGGGCGCGGACCGCCTCGGCCGCTCTCCCAGCCGCCTTCTGTGCCGTCGGGGTGGTCACGACACGGCTCCCGTCGACCCGGGCTGCGATCCGGGGTGGCCGCGGTTCTCTTCTTCAATTTCGGAGTCGATAGCAGCAAGCAACTGTTGCGGCGACACCTTGTGAACGGGCTCCGATTCGACCGGGACGAGCGTCGCTCTGCCTCGTCGCTTCGGGCTGTTGGATGCTCCGGGGAACGTCGCAGCGTGGACCGCCTGCAACGCTCTGATGCTGACTTGGGTGTAGATCTGGGTCGTCGACAACTCGGCGTGGCCGAGCATCGCCTGGATGTAGCGGATATCGGCACCGCCCTCCAGCATCAACGTGGCCAGGGTGTGCCGGAACAGGTGACAGGCACCCTCCTTGTCGACCCCGCTGGCTTTGACGTAGTCCCTGACGAGCTGCGTCAACCGGTCGAGTGAGAACCCGGTGCCGTCGACTGTGAGGAACAACGTCCCGTCGTCCGGCTCGGCCGCGAACCGTGGCCTGACGTCGGCCAGGTAGCGGTCGATCCACGCCAACGCTCGTGGCCCGATGGGGACCATACGGTCCTTGCGTCCCTTGCCCTGGCGGACCATCAACGTCCGCCGATCGATGTCGAGGTCGCGCCAGTTGAGTCTCGCGAGTTCGGCGCGTCTGATGCCGGTTCCGTAGAACGTCTCGATCATCGCCCGGTCCCGCACTCCGGTGGCCGTGGCCAGGTCCGGCAACGACAGCACCGTCTCGGCTTCCTCGATCGTCAGCGCGGCTTTCGGGAGCCGTTTCTCGACCTTCGGCAACTCCAGATCACTGGCAGGGTTGGACCCGACGTGGTCGTTGCGGACCGCCCACTTGAAGAACGCCCGCACCGGCAGCAACTGCGCGTTCTGCGACCGGAAGCTCAACGGCTCGCCGTTGGGTTTGCGGTAGTGGAACAGGTGCCGCTGATACCGCACCAGCATCGGCCTGGTGACCTCCACCGGCCGGGTGACCCCACGATCGGCGAGCCAGGCCGACAACGCCGCCAGGCACTGCCGGCGGGCCCGGATCGTCGCCGGGCTGTAGCCCCGTGCTCCCAGGTCGATGAGGAACTCCTCCACCAGGGCCGGGAACCCGTGACTGTCGGTTGGGTCGCCCGGTATGCGTTGCGGGACGTGGACGCCGCGCTTGCCCATCAGCGGCCACCCCCAGCAGCCCAACGCAGCACGTCAGCACCCTCGTCGGCGTCGTCGTCGGGCTCGGAATCCGGGTCCGACCGGGGGCCGACCACCCCCCGACCGGGGGCCGACCAGGGGCCGACCAAGGGTGCTTGTGCCCCGACCGGTCGGCCGTTGTAGGTGGTCTCCGAAGCCGGGTCGAGCAGGGTGGCCGGGTCAGTGAGCCCGGTCAGGAACCTGCCCCCCAGGTCGTATTGGGTGTCGTAGCCGGTGTCGGTGGTCGTACTCGTCTGGGTCGTACTCGGGTTCCAGAGCAGCTCGTAGCCGAACGCCCCCGACTCCAGGCGGTGGGCCATGACGAGCTCCAGGTCGACCAGACGGGCCAGGTGGACCTTCAGCTGGGTGTCACCCCACCCGCTGCCCTGGCCGGCGAGGTGCTCGCGCAACTGCCGCCTCGTGAACCGGACCAGGTCGAGCGGGATCGCCACCCGCTTCGCTTCCCCCGTCGCGAACTGGTGGACCGCGGTCAGCAGCCGGCGGGTCTGCGGTGCCAGCTCATCCAGGCTCTGGCCGAGCACGGCGTGCGCGAGCCGGTGCGCGACCTCGATATCACCGATCGTGGACTCCACATAGGACACCGTCCGGCCGTTGATCGTCGCGGTCTTCCGCTCCCGCTGGTGCTGATGCAACAACGTCACCGCCGCGATCAGCCCGAGGTACTTCCCGTGATCGCGGCGCGTCCTGGTCCGGCCGTCCGCGAACGTCAGGCGGTCGGCGAACGGATTGACCACGGCCAGCGGCTCCAGCAACCGCTGCGCGTCGCGGTGGACGCCGACGATCTGCTCGCGCTCGGTCCGCGCGGCCAGACCCTCGAGTGTCTGCGCCCGGCGCTGCGCGGCGTGGATCGCGCGGGTCTGGTCCCGGTCCTCATCGACCGTGAGCACCAGGCACCTGTTGAGCAGTTCTTCGTCGACGTCGATCGCCGTGGTGGTCAGCACGATCGCCGTCGGCCCGGTCACCTTGTAGGTGTGGGTGACCAGCCGGCCCGACGCGGTGTCCTTACCCGTCGACGCGATCGACAGTTCGCCCTCGGACTGCAGCAGCTTCAACGCATACGCCGCCCGCGATGCGCCCTCCTCCTCCGCGATCGACAAGACCTTGTGGGCCAGGTCGGACTCACCCATGTAGAACAGCGACTGCCCGGTCATCGCAGAGAAAGACACGCGGTCCTCGTCGGGGACGTAGCCCAGCACGCTCTCCATCACCGCGGACTTGCCCGCGGCCGAGGTGGACTGGACGATCACCGCCAACGGGCTGGGCAGCAGACGGCTGACGGCGGTGAGGTAGCCGACCAGGCAGTTGGTTGCCTCACCGACCATCCCGACCCGGCCGAAATCATGCTCGATCCGCTTGACCAGGTGCGGATCCCGCAGCAACTCCAGCGCGGCTTCGCGCTGGGCCGACGTCAGCCGGACCTCGGGCTTCGCGGGTGCCTGCGCGGCCGCGATCACCTCCTCAGCCTTCGCCTCACAAGCCAGCAGGACCCGGCCCAGGTCGGCCTTGACCATCTCGGTCTCGAACCGCAGCTCCTGCGCCGCGGCCGCGACGAACACCGACCGGGCGCGGGCCGAATACAGGTCGAGCGTGTCGACATGGAATCCCGGCGGCGCGTCTGCCGCCAGCCTTGGGCGGTCGGTGCGCGTGACGAGCAGGTTGACCCGTAGGACATCGAAGCTGGTGACCTTCTCCAGCCCACGGACCCGCCAGCGGCGGGTGCCCAGCTCGATCACCAGTTCCCGGCCGACCACCGCGCCCTGGCCGTCCTCGCTGTCCTCGGGGGGTTCCTCGGGTGTCGGCTCCACCGGCTCCACCGCGTGCGCCGGTGAGTCCAGCCCCGGCTCGATCACCGCCGCCGCCGGCGGCCGCGGCCGCTCCGGCTCAGGGGCAGGTTCGGGCTCAGGCCCGGGTGCCGGTGCGGGTGCTGGCGGCTCGGGAAGAGCGGCTGGGACAACTGGCTCCGGCCGTGGTGTCGGGGCCGCCTGTCGTGTCGCTGGCTTCGCCAGGGCGTCCATCCATGCGGCCTTGCGCAAGAACCGGCCCAGGGTCTCGGCCGGGAGCTTCGCGGCCACCGCGACCTCGTTGACGTCGCTGTCCCTCGGCAGCTCCACCCTGTAGGACTCCACCCCAACCGTGGCCAACTCGGCCGCGAGGTTCTTCGCACCCTTGTCGCCAGCCGTGTCGGCGTCGAACGCGATCAGCACCCGCCGGATCCCATGCTCCTGGACCGCCTGCTGATGTTCCGGGGTCCAGCCGTCGACGCCGTAAGCCGCGGTGACGTGCCGGAACCCCGCGCACCACAACGTCAGCGCGTCGATGATCGACTCGGTGACAATCAGCTCGTCGGTCCCACCAGACTCAGTGAACGCGCCGATGTTGAAGACGCCGCGGTGCGGACCCGGCAGGTAGAGGTGCTTCGGTGGCTGGGTCCGCTGATCCGGTTTGCCCAGCAGCCGACCGTAAACCTCGCCGACGTTCCCGGCGACGTCGAGCACCGGGAACGTCACGTAGCCGCCGGAAGTGCTCATGCCCGTTGGCCTTCAACACCCCCAGGTCCCGCAGCCTTGTGCGCAGCGCCCGACCGGCCTGGACCTGCGAGGGCGGCAACCGGTAACCCAGCGTCCGGTCGGCGAACCCGATCCTGAACCGCTCGACGGCTTCGGGGTGGTCGATCTTCCGCCTCGACAGGAACGCCTGCGCACCCTCGTGGGTGGCCAGCGTCTCGGCGTAGTAGCCCGCGACTCTGTTCAGCAAGACCTGGTCCTCGGCATCCGGTGCCGCCAGCGTCGGGAGCTTCGCCGTCGTCGACTTCACCACCGGGCCCGAGTCCGGCGACTTCGGCTCGGCCAGCACACTCAGCGACGGCGACGCCTCGCGTAACAACTCGACCGCGTGCCGAAACGAGACACCCTGCGCGGTCATCACCCAATCGATCGAACCACCACCCCGCCCGCAGGCACCCAGGCAGTGCCACAAGTTCTTGGCCGGCGTCACCACCAGCGACGGCGAGTCGTCCTCGTGGAACGGACACGCCCCCACGTGGTCCTTGCCCTGCCGACGCAGCGCGACCCCGCAACCCTCCACCAGCCGCTGCACGCTCACCTCGGCTTTGAGCCTCGAAAGCTCGGCGTCGGGAATCCGTGCCACGGCTAACTCCTGTCAAGACGGCTACTTCGCTCGCTAGAATAGACCTAGTTCGCTCTGCATCGTCAACGACACCCAAAGGCGGCACCTATGGTCCAGGCATCAGCAACCCCGCTGCACGCACCAGGAAGCGAGCCCGTGACCGACACCAACTTCGCCGCCCGCTTGGCCGCGGCACGGAAGACGGCATCGCTTACTCAACAGCAGCTCGCCGACCGCTCAGGTGCGCACGTCACCCAGATCCGCCGCTACGAAGCTGGCACCAGCCAGCCCACCCTCGACGTCCTCCGCGCGTTGGCGCTCGCGCTTAACATCAGCGCTGACTCGCTCCTCTTCGACGAAGACGAACGCGGCCCCCAAACTCCGGCGCTGCGGCTCAAGCTCGAAGCCGTCGACCAGTTCACCCCCGACGAACAAGAACACGTCGCAGCCTTCATCGAAGGCGCACTCCTGCGCCACCACGCCAAGCAAGCCTTCAGCGGCCAAGCCAGCTGACTTCACTCTGGGCGGAAAGCCGCCCGAAGCACATCGCTGATGCGGTCACGCAATGCTCTCGCGTCGTCAGGCGTCGATCCCAGCCGAGTGTCGAACTCCCATCCTTCGACCGCCTCCAGAGCCTCGCCGATGCAGTTGGCCAGCAACGCCAACTCGTCGCGGGTCGTGGCGATTACGAGCTCGTCGTCAGCGACCTCGTCTTCGCCGATCCACGAGGAATCTGGGTGGAGGATCTTCATGGCAGCAACTCTCAATGGAGATTCAGGAAGTAGTCGTAGCCACTCGTCGGCCGGAACGCAGTCCCGCCGTCGACGGCATTCGGATTCCGGATGACCACGGTCCCGTTCTGCCAGTAGGCACTGCGACCCTTGCTCAGCGGCCGCATGACTCCGTTGGTCACCACGTCCTCGATATGCGAAGCGAACTGGCCCCTCGTCGTGATGCCGGGGAACTCGCCCACATGCTTCGCGAAGGCATGACCTCCAGAGATCTCCTGGCCCGTCAACTGCGCTCGAAGTCTCACGCCGTTGAGAACGTCGTCAGCTCCAGAGGCTCCAGTCTTTGCGGCGACCTGGGATCGCTGAATCGACGAGAACTCTCTGCCGGTCGCCCGAACAGGCCCCCGGGTCGTACCCATAGCGCTCACGACCTGCGCGGGCAACGTGGGCTCGTCGTAGGTGGCGTACCTGTGGCCCGACGCGCCCCCCGGGCACGCCGAAGTGCCGTGCGACTGATGGCCGACGGCGCTCGGGGTGGTGTGGTCGTAGGCCGAGGCGGGTGGACCTCGCTCATCCGTGGAGTCCGCCAGACAACCACGCGCGGGCTGGGCGTCGTAGACATGGACCGCACTTGCAGGCACGGGTGCCGCGAATGCGGTTCCAACCGTCGCCCCGCCGAAGAGGCACGCGATGATGGAGATCGTCGCGACCAGGAATCCAGACAGGGCTCTATGCATCGTCGACGCCGTGCTCGTCCAGGGTCTCCGGCAGTTCGCCGGCGATCCCCATGCGCTCGGCCAGCGCATGGATCTCGTTGATGTCAGCGGAAGCAACCTGCTTGTGTTCCTCGACAATCAGCCACGAAAGTGTGCGCAACGCCTCCCCCAACTCAGCGTGGTCAAGTAGTTCGTCGACCTCACCTGACTCGTCGGATGACAGCGCGTCTCCGAGCGCGATCAACAGCCCACGAACGCGCCCCATGAGTTCGTCGAAGTCAGCCGCGGCCATCAGTTCCTCGGCAGGTTGGTTGGGTAGCCAGTGACGATATCCCCGTTGCGGATGATGACTCGGATATCGACACCGTCTCGGGTCCCAGTGACGATCGTGCTTCCGCCTCGTCCCGTTCTGAAAATCGAACTTGGGTCTGTCGCGACATCAGAGATCTCATGCATGATCCGGTCGCGAGACCAGGAGTCCGGGAAGGGTGTCTTGCCAGGGAGTCCCGGCCAAGCGTGCCCGCCGCCGGTGATGTCGCCGTCAAGAATGTGAGTGGTGCGTCCCTCGCTGGCGAGGTTGACGAACTCGTCACCGCTCTTTGCGGCAACACCGGTAGCCACCACGACTACGACCCCGGACGGCTCGTTTCCTAGCCGCTGACCTGCACCGATGTGTTCCGGCGGCCCGACGAGAACCTCGACCACGACGCTGGAAGCCCCGACGCGAGTTTCAGAGCCAGCCGTGGTTGCGGCCGACGCTGTCGCGGCACTGAGGATCGTGGCCAGGACCGCGACGATGGCGGCTAGGAAAGGAAGCACCCAGCTCCATAAGGTCGGCTGCCGGGTGCGGGTGTCCATGGGGTCAGTGTTCCAGCGACCGGCGGCCGGGAGTGTGAGCGACCCGGTGAGCGAGTCGGTGAGCCCGGGGCTCATCGGTAGCGGCGTGGTGGCGGTCCGGTGATCGTGGCGAAGAGGTCCTCGATCGCCCGCACCGTCGGCGCCCACTCGTTGGCCTCGAGCAGCTCCTTGTTCCGCGCCATCCCGGCCAGGTGCTGAACGATGTTGGTGCACGCGCGCGGGGACTGGGCGACGCGGAAGACGCAGGTGTTGATGTCGTGGCCCTTGTCCACGATCGTCTCGTGGCGCTCGACCACGACCCGGTCGACGACCTTCACGATCGTCGCGTCCGGCCGACGAGCTCGACGGGCTTCGTAGGCGGCCTTGCGGCAGGCCGGCGTGCAGTAGATCCGGCTCCGGCCGGTCGCCGCGGACGGCGGCATCGGACCGCCGCAGTGCTGACACTCACCGACCGATTGATAGCTCCGAGTGATCGCCATGGTCGTCTCCCGAGGACCTCGAACTGGGACCTTCCATGGTGCGCTCGTTTCGTCACCGACGGGTGACGCCACGTCCGCCGATCACGTCAGTGCAAAGGGTGTGTGGCAGTGGTCGTCTCCGTCGACGTGAGCCACGCTGACGCCGACGTCCAGGCGCTCGTCGACGACGTTCTCGCTGCGCACTTTCACGACGTCATCGACGTCGACGTCAGCGGATCTGCACTCGGCCGATTTCGCCGACCTTGAAGTGGCACACACCTCTTGCATTCTCGGCCGCCAGCGTTCCGTCGGGCACGAAACCCGCTGCCAGGATGTCCGTCGAGACGCCGGGGACGATCGCTGGCTCAGCCATCGGGGATCTCGAGGAGCTTGTGCAGCACCACGTCGACGACGGCCGTGAGCCAAGGCCCGATCGCGACGGCCAGGGTCAGGGTGACCACGGCCGCGATGAGCAGCTTGAGCAGCGGGTAGCGCCGCGACTTCGGGATGGTGCGGTGGGACAGCCAGTAGGCCAGCCCAGCCACCAGCGAGCTGGCAAGGAAGGTGGCCAGGATCAGGCCGGGGGTTGTCGTCATGCCGAGGACATCGATCATCGAGCGCTCCTGTTTGAACTCCGGTCACTGCTTCGGAGCGCTCGTCCCAAGGCCGACAGCACGATCTGGAGTCGGGCGCTCGACCAGTACTTCGACCGGCCGCGCGGAGTATCGGCACGACGGGCTGGCTAACGTCGCGGACTGCGAACCGGACGGCTCAAAACGGGCCGGGGAACCTGCTCTGGTTGCGTCACCGACGAAAGCCCTGTCCTCGATCTGCAAACCGTGTGCCGATGAGTTGAAGAGGGGGAACGCAGGGTGGAAGGGGGCGGTGACGGGTGTGGGGACGAGGTGGCGAAGAGGACGGTGATGAGGGGCCGAGAAGGCGAAGAAGACGGCTAGGAAGAAGGCTGGTCGGCGGCCCAGGTGAGCGCCTGCTGGGCCGCGTCGACCCGGGCCGCCAGCTCGACCGCGGCGCCGGCGGCGGCCGCCAACCAGTGCCCGGCGACGGCGGCGGCCGCGACCGGATCGCCTCGATGGTCGCCGTCAACGATGACGACCTGGCCAGCCTCGACAAGCCGATCGAGCAGGTCCTCGACCTGGCGCAGCGCCTGCGGGAGCCGGCCGGCCAGGAGCGCCAGTTCGGCGAGCAGATCGTAGACGTCCGTGACGTCGATCCCGGCGACGCCGGGAAGTGTCTGGTGGTTCAGGGCCCGGATGGCTTCCGCCGCGGCTGCAGCAGTCTCCTGCGGGGTCATGAGGCTGTCCCCGATCCGGGGTGGCCGCGGTTCTCTTCTTCGATTTCGGAGTCGATAGCAGCAAGCAACTGCTGCGGCGACACCTTGTGGACCGGCTCTGATTCGACCGGGACCAACGTTGCACTGCCTCGTCGCTTCGGGGTGTTGGATGCTCCGGGGAAGGTGGCGGCGTGGACCGCCTGAAGGGCCCTGATGCTGACCTGGGTGTAGATCTGGGTCGTGGACAGCTCGGCGTGGCCCAGCATCGCCTGGATGTAGCGGATGTCTGCCCCGCCCTCGAGCATCAACGTGGCCAGGGTGTGCCGGAACAGGTGGCAGGCACCCTCCTTGTCCACACCGCTGGCTTTCACATAGTCACGCACCAGCTGCGTGAGCCGGTCCAGGCTGAAGCCGGTGCCGTCGACGGTGAGGAACAGCGTCCCGTCGTCCGGCTCGGCGGCGAACCTCGGTCGAACCTCGGCCAGGTAGCGGTCGATCCAGGCGATCGCTCTCGGGCCGATCGGGACCATCCGGTCCTTGCGGCCCTTGCCCTGGCGGACCATCAACGTGTGCCGGTCGACGTCCAGGTCGCGCATGTTGAGCCGGGCCAGCTCGGACCGGCGGATGCCGGTGCCGTAGAACGTCTCGATCATCGCCCGATCCCTGACACCGGTCGTCGTGGCCAGGTCCGGTAGCGCGAGCACCGCCTCGGCCTCCTCGACCGTGAGCGCCGCCTTCGGCAGCCGCTTCTCGACCTTCGGCAACTCCAGCTCGCTGGCCGGGTTCGCGGCCACGTGGTCGTTGCGGACGGCCCATTTGAAGAACGCCCGGACCGGCAGCAGCTGCGCGTTCTGCGACCGGAACGACAACGGCTCGCCGTTGGGTTTGCGGTAGTGGAACAGGTGCCGCTGATACCTCACCAGCATCGGCCTGGTGACCTCCACCGGCCGCGACACGCCCCTGTCTGCGAGCCAGGCCGACAGCGCGGCCAGGCACTGCCGGCGGGCCCGGATCGTCGTCGGTGAGTAGCCACGGGCTCCCAGGTCGGTGAGGAACTCCTCGACCAGCGCGGGGAACCCGTGGCTGTCCTTGGGGTCGCCGGGGATGCGTTGGGGGACGTGGACGCCGCGCTTGCCCATCAGCGGCCACCCCCAGCCGCGTATCGCGGCAGGTCAGCACCCTCGTCGCCCTCGTCGTCGGGCTCGGAATCCGGGTCCGACCGGGGGCCGACCACCCCCCGACCGGGTCCCGACCAGGGGCCGACCAGGGCCGCTTCAGCCCCGACCGGTTGATGGTCGTAACCGTAGATCTCGGGCTCTGGGCCGACCGGTTGGTCGTCGTAGCCGCTGTCGAGCAGCGTGGCCGGGTCGGTCAGGCCGGCCAGGAACCGGCCGCCCAGGTCGTAGCCGGTGTCGTAGGCGGCGCCGTTGACGGGCGTACTGGTAGCCGCCGTCGGGTTCCAGAGCAGCTCGTAGCCGAACGCGCCGGACTCTAGCCGGTGTGCCATCACCAGCTCCAGGTCGACCAGCCGCGCCAGGTGCACCTTCAGCTGGGTGTCACCCCACCCCGCGCCCTGTGCGGCGAGGTGCTCACGCAGCTGACGCCTGGTGAACCGGACCAGGTCCAACGGGATCGCCAGCCGGCGGGCCTCGGCGGTGGCGTAGCGATGGACCGCGGTGAGGAGTCTCCTCGTCTGGGGTGCGAGCTCGTCGAGCGACTGTCCCAGCACCGCGTGGGCGAGCCGGTGGGCGACCTCGATGTCGCCGATCGTGGTCTCCACGTAGGACACGACCCTGCCGTTGACCGTGGCGGTCTTCCGCTGGCGCTGGTGCTGGTGCAACAGGGTCACCGCACTGATCAGCCCGAGGTACTTCCCGTGATCCCTGCGGGTCCGGGTGCGGCCGTCGGCGAACGTCAGGCGGTCCGCGAACGGGTTGACCACCGCCAGCGGCTCCAGCAGCCGCTGGGCGTCCCGATGCACCGCGACGATCCGGTCGCGCTCGGTGCGTGCGGCCAGGCCTTCGAAGGTCTGCGCTCGCCGCTGGGCTTGGTGGATGGCGCGGGTCTGGTCGCGGTCCTCATCCACCGTCAAGACCAGGCACCGGTTCAGCAGCTCCTCATCGACGTCGATCGCCGTCGTGGTCAGCACGATCGCCGTCGGGCCGGTGACCTTGTAGGTGTGGGTGACCAGCCGCCCGCTGGCGGTGTCCTTGCCCGTGCTGGCGATGCTGAGCTCGCCTTCCGACTGGAGCAGCTTCAGGGCGTAAGCGGCCCGCGATGCGCCTTCCTCCTCCGCGATCGACAGGACCTTGTGAGCCAGGTCGGACTCGCCCAAGTAGAAGAGGCTCTGTCCGGTCATCGCTGAGAAGCTGACCCGGTCCTCATCCGGAACGAAGCCCAGCACGCTCTCCATCACCGCGGACTTCCCGGCCGCGGACGTCGACTGCACGATCACAGCGAGTGGGTTGGGCAGCAGTCTGCTGACTGCGGTCAGGTAGCCGACCAGACAGTTCGTGGCTTCACCGACCATCCCCACCCGGCCGAAGTCGGCCTCGATGCGTTTGATCAGGTGCGGGTCCCGCAGCAGCTCCAGCGCGGCCTCCCGCTCCGCACTGGTGAGCCGGACCTCGGGCTTGGCCGGTGCCTGCGCGGCCGCGATCACCTCCTCAGCCTTGGCCTCACAAGCCAGCAGGACGCGGCCCAGGTCTGCCTTGATCACCTCGGCCTCGTAGCGGAGTTCCTGCGCGGCCGCCGCGACGAACACCGACCTGGCGCGTGCGGAATACAGGTCGAGGGTGTCGACGTGGAACCCCGGCGGCGCATCGGCCGCGAGCCGTGGGCGGCCGGTGCGGGTGACCAGCAGGTTCACCCGCAGCACGTCGAACGAGGTCACCTTGTCGAGCCCTCGCACTCGCCAACGCCGGGTACCCAGCTCGATGACCAGCTCGCGGCCGACCACCGCACCCTGCCCACCGTCCTCGCTGCCGTCGGTGGGTTCCTCGGGTGTCGGCTCAACCGGCTCCACGACGTGCGCCGGCGAGTCCAGGCCCGGCTCAACCACCGCGGCCGGCGGCAGCGCTGGGGGCTCTGGCTCCGGGTTCTCGACCACCGGTTCCGGCTCAAGTGCTGGCGGCTCAGGAGCAGCTGGGACAACCGGCTCCGGCTGGGGCGCTGTCCGCGGGGCCGGTCGTGCGAGTGCGTCCATCCAGCTGGCCTTGCGCAGAAACCTTCCCAGCGTCTCGGCGGGCAGCTTCGCGGCGACCGCGACCTCGTTGACGTCGCTGCCCCGCGGGAGCTCGACCCGGTAGGACTCCACCCCGATGCCAGCGAGTTCGGACGCGAGTTGCTTGGCGCCCTTGTCGCCCGCGGTGTCGGCGTCGAAGGCGATCAGCACCCGCCGGATCCCATGCTCCCGGACCGCGTCCCGGTGCTCGGGGGTCCAGCCGTCGGTGCCGTAGGCCGCGGTGACGTGCCGGAACCCCGCGCACCACGACGTGAGCGCGTCGATGACCGACTCGCACACGATCAGCTCATCGGTCTCGGCAAACGCGCCGATGTTCCAGACACCGCGGTGTGAGCCGGGCAGGTAGAGGTGCTTGGGCGGCTGAGTCCGCTGATCGGGCTTGCTCAGGAGCCGGCCGTAGACCTCACCCACGTTCTGCTCGGCGTCGAGGACCGGGAAGGTCAGGTAGCCGCGGAAGTGCTCGTGCCCGTTGGCCTTCAACACCCCCAGGTCGCGCAGCCTCATGCGCAACGCCCGGCCGGCCTGGACCTGCGACGGTGGCAGCCGGTAACCAAGCGTCCGGTCGGCGAACCCGATCTTGAACCGCTCGATGGCCTCGGGATGGTCGAGCTTCCGCCTCGTCAGGAACGCCTGCGCAGCCTCGTGGGTCGCCAGCGCCTCGGCGTAGTAGCCGACCACCTTGTTCAGCAGCACCTGGTCCTCAGCGTCCGGTGCCGCCAGGGTCGGGAGCTTCGCCGTCGTCGACCTCGACGGCGGACCCGGCGTCTTCGCCAACGGCGAGGACTGCGCCAACACACTCAGCGACGGGGACGCCTCCCGCAGCAGCTCGACCGCGTGCCGGAAGCTCACGCCCTGGGCGGTCATCACCCAGTCGATCGGACCACCACCCCGGCCGCACGCACCCAGGCAGTGCCACAGGTTCTTGCCCGGCGTCACCACCAGCGACGGGGAGTCGTCCTCGTGGAACGGACACGTACCCACGAAGTCCTGCCCCTGCCGCCGCAGGACGACCCCGCAGCCCTCCACCAGCCGCTGCACCGACACCTCGGCCTTGAGCCTCGCCAGCTCTGCGTCGGGGATCCTTGCCACGGCCAACTCCTGTCAAGACGGCTACTTCGCTCGCTAGAATAGACCTAGTTCGCTCTGCATCGTCAACGACACCCAAAGGCGGCACCTATGGTCCAGGCATCAGCAACACCGCTGCACGCACCAGGAAGTGAGCCCGTGACCGACACCAACTTCGCCGCCCGCCTCAGCGCCGCGCGCAAGTCACAGGGACTCACCCAGCAGCAGCTCGCCGACCGCTCCGGCGCCCACGTCACCCAGATCCGCCGCTACGAAGCCGGCAGCAGCCAGCCCACCCTCGACGTCCTCCGCGCGTTGGCGCTCGCGCTCAACGTCAGCGCTGACTCGCTCCTCTTCGACGAAGACGAACGCGGCCCCAAGAACACGACCTTGCGGCTCAAGCTCGAAGCCGTCGACCAGTTCACCCCCGACGAACAAGAGCACGTCGCCGCGTTCATCGAAGGCGCACTCCTGCGCCACCACGCCCGCCAGGCCTTCAGCGGCCAAGCCAGCTGATCGCTACTCGGGGCGGAAGGCCGCTTGCAGGACCTCGTTGATCCGGTCGCGCAGCGCCCTCGCCTGATCAGGCATGACGCCCAGCCGGGTGTCGAACTCCCACTCGTCCACGGCCTCCAACGCTTCGTTGATCGCGCCGGCGAGGGTGGCGAGCTCATCACGCGTCGTCGCGATCACCAGCTCGTCGTCGGCGACCTCCTCGTCGCCAATCCACGGAGAGTCGGGGTGAAGAATCTTCATCACGGGCCTCAATGCAGGTTCAGGAAGTAGTCGTAGCCGTTGGTCGGCCGGAACGCAGTCCCGCCGTCGACGGCATTCGGATTTCGGATGACCACGGTCCCGTTCTGCCAGTAGGCACTGCGACCGTTGCCCAGCGGCCGCATGACTCCGTTGGTCACCACGTCCTCGATATGCGCAGCGAACTGGCCCCTCGTCGTGATGCCCGGGAACTCGCCCACATGCTTTGCGAAGGCATGGCCTCCAGAGATCTCCTGGCCCGTCAACTGCGCTCGAAGTCTCACGCCGTTGAGAACGTCGTCAGCTCCAGAGGCTCCAGTCTTTGCGGCAACATGCGACCGCTGAAGCCGAGAGAGGTCCCCGCCGGTCGTCTGGACTTTCCCTTGAGCCTTACCCGTGCTCTGGCTACTGCGCTGGAACGTGGTAGGTGGTGTAGGCGCGGATTGCCGTGACATCCGGGCGTGCCGAGGCCAGTGCGGCCTACGGTCGACCTCGACCTCGAGCTCACCTCCACGAGCCAGCGCCCCAGCGCGAACACGGGTGGACCGCGCTCGGACGCGGTATAGGTCACAATCTGGTGGTGATGGGGGGGCGTCGTAGGCGTAGACGCTCATGGATGGCATCGGCAGCGGGACACCGGATGCCTGCCCAGCCTGGAACAGACCGAGGATGACCGAAGCCGTCAGTACCAGCACGGCGAGGGCGCAGCGTGCGGCTCTAGCCATCGGTGGCTTCTACCGCCGCGACGGTTGCGCGGAGAGCAGCCGTGTCCACTGCTGGCCATAGGAACGCCGCGTCCACGAGCACCGAGACGCGAGCGATCGCGCTCCCCTCACTTGACATCGAAGAACCTCGACAGCGCTTGAATCAGGTGTTCAAGGGAGGCAGCTTCCACGTCAGCAACGCCGACGCGATCAGGGCCCACGCGTGCGACGAAATTCAGAAGCCGGCCTCTCAACTCCTCCGGCTCCGGCTCAACGTTGGGATCAAGCCAGATCTGGACCAGCCCTTCGCTGGCGCCAACGGAGAGGCGGCTACCCGTACCGTCGTAGACGTCGTAGACGCCGTCGAGAACGTCGATCGCCTCCATGTCGCGCCTCGCTGCCTCAACGCTCGGGTAGAACTCGATGGCCCCGTTGTCATCGGTCACGATTGGAGGCGTAGGCAGAACGGCCATCAGAACCGGTCCCAGAAACTGGTGTCCGGTGACTTCGTGTCCCAAGGACGGTGGCGCCCTATGCCCTGCCCCGGCAGTGTCTCCCCGGCGCCATCGACCACCCTCCGGTGGTAATGCGGATACCTGCCCGTCGGGTGGCCCGTCCGGTTACCAAACGGGGCGATTCGCAGGTTGGGGCCGAACTTGTACTCGCTCCCCGACCAGTTCTTGATCCGCGCCAGGACGGACGGGCCGCCGTTTGCGGCAACACCGGTAGCCACCACGATTCCCGGCCCGGCGAGCTCTTCTCCTAGCCGCTGACCTGCGGTGATGTGTTCCGGCGGCCCGACGAGCACGTCAGCCACCAAGCTGGAAGCCCCGACACGAGTTTCAGCGGTGGCGGTGGTTGCGGCGGACGCCGATGCGCTGCTCAACAGCGTGGCCAGGACCGCAACGATGGCGGCTAGGAAAGGAAGCACCCAGCGGCGTCCTGCTGCCTGCTGGGTGCGGGTGTCCATGGGGTCAGTGTTCCAGCGACCGGCGGCCGTGCGCGTGAGCGACCCGGTGAGCGAGTCGATGAGCCCAGCTGCGTGCGTGGCGCTCATCGGTAGCGGCGTGGCGGCGGTCCGGTGATCGCGGTGAAGAGGTCCTCGATCGCCCGCACCGTCGGTGCCCACTCGTTGGCCTCGAGCAGCTCCTTGTTGCGGGCCATGCCTGCCAGGTGCTGAACGATGTTGGTGCAGGCGCGTGGGGATTGGGCGACGCGGAAGACGCAGGCGTTGATGTCGTGGCCCTTGTCCACGATCGTCTCGTGGCGCTCGACCACGACCCGGTCGACGATCTTCACGATGGTGGCATCCGGCTTCCTCGCGCGGCGCTTCTCGTAGGCCGCCTTCCGGCAGGCCGGCGTGCAGTAGATCCGGCTCCGGCCGGTCGTCGCGGACGGCGGCATCGGGCCGCCGCAGTGCTGACACTCACCGACCGATTGATAGCTCCGTGTGATCGCCATGGTCGTCTCCCGAGGACCTCGAACTGGGACCTTCCATGGTGCGCTCGTTTCGTCACCGACGGGTCGAGGCGCGCCCGCCGAACACGTCAGTGCAAAGGGTGTGTGCCAGTCCTCGTCTCCGTCGACGTGAGCCACGACGGCGCTCGTCCAGGCGCTCGTCGATGAGGCCGTCGCGCTGCACGTTCACGACGTCCTCGACGTCGACGTCAGCTGATCTTCACTCGGCCAATTTCACCGACCGGGAAGTGGCACACACCTCTTGCATTCTCGGCCGCCAGCGATTCGTCGGTGACGCAACAACCGCCGCCCACGGGCTCATGGACGGCGGTCATGTTCCGGGAGTGCATTGGGGTGCGACGTGCTCCGCCATCACGCTGCCTGGCGCTCGCGTTGATGCTCAGGACGGCTTCTTCGCGGCGCTCGGGCAGGGTTCCTCTTTCGTCACCGACGGAACCGTTTCCTCGATCTGCAAACCGTGTGACGTCGAGATGTGGTTGTCGGATGGGTGGTCGTGGGTTTCGTCGGGGATGAATCTGACGGGGTTTCTGATGAAGTGTTGATGCAGGTCAGCTGATGATCGGCTGGTGTCAGTGGGTCGCGGGTGATGCCCAGGTGAGGGTCTGCTGGGCGGAATCGACCCGGTGTGCCAGCTCGGCCGCGGCGGTAGCAGCGGCCGCTAGCCAGTGCCCGGCGACCGCGCCGGCCGCGACCGGATCGCCGGCATTGGGACCGTCGACGATGACGACCTGGCCGTCCTCGACGAGCCGGTCAAGGAGGTCCTCGAGTTGACGCAGGAGCTGCGGCAGCCGGGCGGACATGAGGGCGAGTTCAGCGAGCACGTCATAGACGTCGACGACGTCAAGCCCGGTGCCGTCCTGGGTGGGTCCGGGACGGGTCTGGTGGTTCAGCGCCCGGACCGCCTCGGCCGCTCTCCCAGCAGCCTCCTGTGTCGTCGACGGAGTGGTCACGACACGGCTCCCGTCGACCCGGGCTGCGATCCGGGGTGGCCGCGGTTCTCTTCTTCAATTTCGGAGTCGATAGCAGCAAGCAACTGTTGCGGCGACACCTTGTGAACCGGCTCGGACTCGACGGGCACCAACGTCGCACCAGTCCGTCGCTTCGGGCTGTTGGATGCTCCGGGGAACGTCGCAGCGTGGACCGCCTGCAAGGCTCTGATCGACACTTGGGTGTAGATCTGGGTCGTGGACAACTCGGCGTGGCCGAGCATCGCCTGGATGTAGCGGATGTCGGCCCCGCCCTCCAGCATCAACGTCGCCAACGTGTGCCGGAACAGGTGACACGCACCCTCCTTGTCGACACCGCTGGCCTTCACGTAGTCGCGGACCAGCTGCGTCAAGCGGTCGAGTGAGAACCCTGTGCCGTCGACGGTGAGGAACAAGGTCCCGTCGTCCGGCTCGGCCGCGAACCTCGGCCGGACCTCGGACAGGTAGCGGTCGATCCACGCCAACGCCCTCGGCCCGATGGGGACCATCCGGTCCTTGCGTCCCTTGCCCTGACGGACCATCAACGTCCGGCGATCGACGTCCAGGTCACGCAGGTCCAACCTGGCCAGCTCGGATCTGCGGATGCCGGTGCCGTAGAAGACCTCGATCATCGCCCGATCGCGCACTCCGGTGGCCGTGGCCAGGTCCGGCAGCGACAGGACGACCTCGGCCTCCTCGATCGTGAGTGCGGCCTTCGGGAGCCGCTTCTCGACCTTCGGCAGCTCCAGATCACTGGCGGGGTTGGACCCGACGTGGTCGTTCCTCACCGCCCACTTGAAGAACGCCCGCACCGGCAGCAACTGCGCGTTCTGCGACCGGAAGCTGAGTGGCTCCCCGTTCGGTTTGCGGTAGTGGAACAGGTGCCGCTGATACCGCACCAGCATCGGGCGCGTGACCTCCACCGGCCGGGTCACCCCACGGTCCGCGAGCCACGCCGACAACGCCGCGAGGCACTGCCGGCGGGCCCGGATCGTCGCCGGCGAATACCCACGGGCTCCCAGATCGACCAGGAACTCCTCCACCAACGCCGGGAACCCATGGCTGTCGGCCGGGTCGCCGGGTATGCGTTGGGGGACGTGAACGCCGCGCTTGCCCATCAGCGGCCACCCCCAGCAGCCCATCGCAGCACGTCAGGCGCCTCATCAAGGTCCTCGTCGGGTCCGGAATCGGTGTCTGGCTGGGGGCCGACCACCCCCCGACCGGGGGCCGACCAGGGGCCGACCAGCGGTGATTCTGCCCCGACCGGTTGGCTGTCGTAGGTGGTCTCCGACCTCGGATCGAGCAGGGTGGCCGGGTCGGTGAGCCCGGTGAGGAACCTGCCCCCGACGTCATAGCCGGTGTCGGTCGTCGTACTCGTCTGGGTCGTACTCGGGTTCCACAACAACTCGTAGCCGAACGCCCCGGACTCCAGGCGGTGTGCCATCACCAGCTCCAGGTCGACCAGCCGGGCTAGGTGGACCTTGAGCTGGGTGTCACCCCACCCAGTTCCCTGGCCGGCGAGGTGCTCGCGCAACTGTCGGCGGGTGAACCGGACCAGGTCGAGCGGGATCGCCAGCCGGCGCGCTTCGGTTGTCGCGTAGCCGTGGACGGCGGTGAGCAGTCGCCGGCTCTGCGGGGCGAGTTCGTCGAGCGACTGGCCGAGCACTGCGTGGGCCAGCCGGTGCGCGACCTCGATGTCGCCGATCGTGGACTCGACGTAGGACACGACCTTGCCGTTGATGGTCGCGGTCTTCCGCTCCCGCTGGTGCTGATGCAGCAACGTCACCGCACTGATCAGGCCCAGGTACTTCCCGTGATCGCGACGGGTTCGGGTGCGGCCGTCCGCGAACGTCAAGCGGTCCGCGAACGGGTTGACCACCGCGAGCGGTTCCAGCAACCGCTGAGCGTCGCGGTGCAGCCCGACGATCTGATCGCGCTCGGTGCGCGCGGCCAGGCCCTGGAGTGTCTGCGCCCGGCGTTGCGCGTGGTGGATGGCGCGGGTCTGGTCGCGGTCCTCATCGACGGTGAGCACCAGGCAACGGTTGAGCAGCTCCTCGTCGACGTCGATCGCGGTCGTCGTCAAGACGATCGCGGTCGGGCCGGTGACCTTGTAGGTGTGGGTGACCAGCCGGCCGCTGGCGGTGTCCTTGCCGGTCGACGCGATGCTGAGTTCGCCCTCGGACTGGAGCAGCTTCAACGCATAGGCCGCACGACTGGCGCCTTCCTCCTCGGCGATCGACAGGACCTTGTGGGCCAGGTCGGACTCGCCCAGGTAGAACAGCGACTGCCCGGTCATCGCTGAGAAGCTGACGCGGTCCTCGTCCGGCACGAACCCCAGCACCGACTCCATCACCGCCGACTTGCCCGCCGCCGACGTGCTCTGGACGATCACCGCCAACGGCGACGGCAACAACCTCGACACGGCGGTGAGGTAGCCGACCAGACAGTTCGTCGCCTCACCGACCATCCCGACCCGGCCGAAATCGCCCTCGATGCGCTTGACCAAGTGCAGATCCCGCAGCAACTCCAACGCGGCCTCCCGCTGCGCGCTGGTCAACCTCACTTCGGGCTTGGCCGGCGCCTGGGCGGCCGCGATCACCTCCTCCGCCTTGCTCTCACAGGCCAGCAGGACCCGGCCCAGGTCGGCCTTGACCACCTCGGTCTCGAACCGGAGTTCCTGCGCCGCGGCCGCCACGAACACCGACCGGGCGCGGGCCGAATACAGGTCCAGGGTGTCGACATGGAACCCAGGTGGAGCGTCCGCCGCCAGCCCCGGCCGGTCGGTGCGCGTGACGAGCAGGTTCACTCTGAGGACGTCGAACGAGGTCACCTTCTCCAGCCCCCGCACCCGCCACCGCCGCGTGCCCAGCTCGATCACCAGCTCACGGCCGACCACCGCACCCTGCCCCTCGTCCTCGCTGCCGTCGGTGGGCTCTTCGGGTGTCGGCTCGACCGGCTCCACCACATGCGCCGGTGAATCCAGTCCCGGCTCGATCACAGCAGCCGGCGGCAACGGCTCCGATGCCGGCTCCTCCACGACTGGGCCCGGTGGTGACACCGACTCAGGAGCGGCTGGGACAACAGGCTCAGGCGACGGCCTGGACTTCGGTGCTGGCTTCGCAAGTGCGTCCATCCACGAGGCCTTGCGGAGGAACCTCCCGAGCGTCTCGGCGGGGAGCTTCGCAGCCACCGCGACCTCGTTGACGTCGCTGTCCCGCGGGAGCTCGACCCGATACGACTCCACCCCCACCGTGGCGAGCCCGGCCGCCAGCGCCTTCGCGCCCTTGTCGCCAGCGATGTCGGCGTCGAAGGCGATCAGCACCCGCCGGATCCCATGCTCCTGGACCGCCTGCTGGTGCTCGGGGGTCCAGCCGTCGGTGCCGTAGGCGGCGGTGACGTGCCGGAACCCCGCGCACCACAACGTGAGCGCGTCGATGACCGACTCGGCCACGATCAGCTCGTCGGTCTCCGCGAACGCCGCCACGTTCCAGACACCACGGTGCGGGCCTGCCAGGTAGAGATGCTTCGGGGAGCCAGTGCGGCCGTCCTCGCGGGCGATCTTGCGTCCGTAGACCTCACCGAAGTTCCCCCCGACGTCGGCGACCGGGAACGTCACGTAGCCGCGGAAGTGCTCGTGCCCGGTGGACTTGATGACGCCCAGGTCCCGCAGCCGGGAGCGGACCTGTTTGCCCGCCTGCACGTGGCTGCCTGGCAGCCGGTAGCCCAGCGTGCGGTCGGCGAACCCGACCCGGAACCGCTCGACAGCCTCGGGGTCGTCGATCTTGCGGCGGCCCAGGAACGCCTGCGCCTCGGCATGGCCCGCGAGGGTCTCGGCGTAGTGTCCGACCACCCTGTTGAGCAGTTCCTGATCGGCAGCATCCGGCGTCACCAGTGCGGAGAGCTTGGCTGTCGTCGACCGGACCACCGGCCCAGCAGCCGGGATCTTCGGCTCGGCCAACACGCTCAGCGCTGGCGACCACTCGCGCAACAGCTCCACCGCGTGCCGGAAGGACACGCCTTGGGCGGTCATCACCCAGTCGATCGGCCCACCGCCCCGGCCGCAGGCGCCCAGGCAGTGCCACAGGTTCTTGCTCGGGGTCACCACCAGCGACGGGGAGTCGTCCTCGTGGAACGGGCACCGAGCGACCAGGTCCTTGCCCTGCCGACGCAACTCGACCCCGCAGCCCTCCACCAGCCGCTGAACGGAAACCTCCACCTTCAACCGAGCGAGTTCAGTCTCCGGGATGCGCACCACCAGAACCTCCGAGGCCTCGAAAACCTGTCAAGAAGCGAATACGCTCTATCTAACACACTGTTTCCGATTCTCGCCAGCAGGAGGCTCACGACAATGAGATCCCAACCGATCAACCTGCTGGAGCGTCTCGCCGCCATGGACTTCGCCCACCGCCTCGCCGCGGTCCGCAAACAACGCGGCCTGACCCAACAGACCCTCGCCGACACCGTCGGCGTCCACGTCACCCAACTCCGGCGCTATGAGGCCGGCACCAACCAGCCCACCCTCGACATCCTCCGCGCGCTGGCCGTCGCCCTCGCGGTCTCCGCCGACGACCTCGTCTTCGACCCCGATGAACGCGGACCCCAAGACGAGAGCCTGAGGCTCCACCTCGCCGCGCTCGACCAGCTCGACCCCGAAGAACGCAACAGCATCCGCGCCCTCATCGAAGGCGCCCTCCTCCGACACCAAGCCCGGCGCCTCGCTCAGACCAGCTGAGAGGCGCGTCAGTTTCGCGGCAGGGAGGCCTGGATCTCTTCGACGCTCGGACGATAGGACCGCCTGCTCTGCATCCGCAGTTGGCGAAGACGCGGAAGCCCTTCGATCGGAGTCAGGTCGTCGTCGCCGATCTTGGTCGACCCGAACAGCGACAAATGCTCCAGGTTGTCCAGAGCGCGGATCGGGCCAAGCGATGCGAGGTCGCCGCACTCACTCAGGTTGAGTCGGCGAAGCCCCGAACAGGCGGCAAGGGCATCGAGCCGTGCGATCTTCCGGCAAGCCTCGAATGCGAGATCCTCGATCGCGGATCGGCCGGCCAGATCCTCGATGTCGGCCAGATCCTTGGCCAGATAGATGCCGAGCAGTCGCAGTTCGGGAAAAGCCGAAAGCCCAGCTAACGACTTCACCTTGGGACGGTCCTTCATCACGAGCTCAACCAAGTGGCTCAACGCCGCGAGCGGCGTCAGATCGACCGCCCGGTAGCCGCGCAGGAATGCGATTCGAAGGCCGGTGGCCGCGTCGATGCTCGCGCTGACCTGCGGCCACGCGGCGCTCAAGGACCGCAACCCGGAAAGCCGGCCCAGATCGAGCTTCAACGCGGGGTTCGTGGTGACGCTCAGCGACCGCAACGACGGCCCAAGAGAGTGGATCGGCTCCAGGTCCGAAAGTCGCGGATCGAGGATCACAAGTTCACGAAGCGGCAGTCCTTCGAGGAACGCCAATGACGACTCGTCGAAGCCAAGGCCATAGTTGAGGACGAGTCGGTCGACCTGACCGGCATGTACAGCCGCCGATGCCTCCGCTGTCCAGGGGCCGGTCACGACCATCTCAGCGGCGTCTCCGCGATCGCTCACCACCGCGCCCACCGCTAGTACCGCCCGTAGGGCTGGTTGGGCATCAGACCGAAGCGTCTCGGACCGATCGGATTGACAAGGTTGAGCAGGTTGTCGATGCCGCCCATCCGGTCGATCATCGTCTGCTCGGCGATCTCCCGGGCGGTCCTCCCGCCAGTCACGCCTTGCCGCGCCGCGTTCGCGACCTCGTCAGCGGTGAACTTGCCCGACCCGACATGCTGTCCGAGACGACGGGTGATGTTGCTGGACTGACCGACGTACACCCCGTCGCCCGAATTCACCGCGTAAACACCGGACTTGATCTCAGGTGCTGTCTTTGCGGCAACTCGCGAACGCCGGAACGGCGATAAGAGCGCTGAGGAGTCCGGAGTGGCCACCTGTGTCGTCGTCGCAACGCCGTCGACTTGAACAAGCAGCGCGGGGTAGTCGTAGGCGATGATTGGCCGGTTTGTACCGGTGGCCGGGGGCGCCGAAGTGCCGAACGGCCTAAGGCCGACGGAGCTTGGGGCTGTGTCGTGGTCGTACGCAGGCGGACCTCGCTCGGAGGTGTCGCGGATCATCGGCGTCGCGCGGTGATGAGTGTCGTAGCTGAAGCCCACGACCTGTGGAACAGGGGCAGCGACGGCTTCACCGGGTTGCGCAAGTCCTATCCAGGCCACGAGAGCAGCGACCAGCGCTGCGAGGACCCGCCACATCAGGGGCCACCAGCAGGGAGGGCGTAGTCCCGGAGACCTTGGGGCATGAACTCCTCGTCGACAAGTCCATCGGTGTACTCGTAAATCGCATCGACGATGCTCATAGGGACGGGGATCCGCTCGCCGACGATCGCCCAAGCAAGCGAGCACAGCCCCTCGGCGGGTTCGCCGTGATCGATGAGTCGGTGCACTTCCTCCAGTCGCTCTGCGGGAAGGTAGTCCGCAGCGTGCCACGCGGTTGCGCGGACGCGGCCCAGGTACTCCTCGGGGGTCATGGGGCGTTCCTGATGACGTTCGTGGGGTAGCCGGTCCAGATCTGGTTGTTGCGGATGAGAACTTCAATGTCGATGCCACCACGAGTTCCGTTGACGAAGAAGTCGCCTGGCTTGTTGCCGACCCGCCAGATCAGCGACGGATCGGTCGCGACGTCTGAGATCGAATGCATGATCTTGTCGTCGGACCATCCGGCGGGGAACTCCGACTTGTTCGGGAATCCAGTCCCTGGACGGTGGCCCCCTCCGAACGAACCATTGGGCCGGACCTCACCGTTGAGGATGTGACTACGACGTGAGGCCGAAGCTAGGTCGACGAAGTCATCCGCAGACTTTGCGGCAACCTGCAATCGTTGAACGACAGCATGGCTGGACTCAGGGTCGCCATCTGGCTCCTCGACCCGTTGGCTAGCACCCGCGGTGTGCACGAAGGGGGCGATGTCGTCGTAGTCGTGGGTCGATGGCGCTATAGGTGTGTGCGGGCGCGTCAACACCCCCAGCGACCGAGGGCCGTCGGGGTCGTAGGTTGTGTCGAGGTCGGCGGGCGGACCGCGCTCCGGGGCGGTGTAGTTCTCGTGTGCGTCGTAGCCGGGAGCGTCGTCGGTGTGGATCGTCACGTTTGCGCCCACCGGGATGGCAGCCGCGGGTGACTGCACGCTGAACAGGACTGCGATCACAGTCGCGGCCAGCCCGATCAAGACAGCCATGAGGTAGCCGAGGACCCTGGCCACCGAACGCATCAAGCCCTCGTTCCTGTAACTACGATTCCGGGAAGGGTCAGCGTCCACGGGTCGAGATCCGTATCGGCGTGGACCTGGAGCAGAGTCCCATCATCGAACTCAAACGTCGGATCTACCGCGGCGGATGAAGTAGCCGATACCGCAACGATCGACCTTCCGATCAGGTCCCACGAACCGTCTTCGATGTCGTCAGACTCCCAGGACAGCGAGACGTTTCCAGAGAATCTCCAATCACACATGAGGTTCAGTGACCATTGATCTCCGAAGAGCGTGAGAATCGGATCCGTCACCTCGATTCCTCGCACGGTTAGCGGGAGAGCGTTGGCAATGATGTCGAGTTTCGTCATTGTCCGAGCTCCACATGCGTCCGGTCCCATACGTAGTGACGCCGTTCGAGCTTGGTCAATCCAGGTGGCGGTTGAACTGGCTTCCCCGTGAATGGACTGATCGCGCCACCATTCGCGTTAGTGAACGAGGCGCGCAGCGGCGCCTGCCCCGACGGCTCCATAATGCGGACCAGCGTCCCATCCGGAAGCGTGTATTGGATTCCGGGCGATGTCGTCGGCGTGCTTGGGAATCCAGCGTTGTCGAATCCGTTGACCATCCGAGAGCGACTCGTCGGGACGACGACCCCATCAGCACTCGCGATGAACGCTGGTCTCGTGTTTGCGGCAACTCGCGAACGCCGGAACGGCGATAAGAGCGCTGAGGAGTCCGGAGTGGCCACCTGTGTCGTCGTCGCAACGCCGTCGACTTGAACAAGCAGCGCGGGGTAGTCGTAGGCGATGATTGGCCGGTTTGTACCGGTGGCCGGGGGCGCCGAAGTGCCGAACGGCCTAAGGCCGACGGAGCTTGGGGCTGTGTCGTGGTCGTACGCAGGCGGACCTCGCTCGGAGGTGTCGCGGATCATCGGCGTCGCGCGGTGATGAGTGTCGTAGCTGAAGCCCACGACCTGTGGAACAGGGGCAGCGACGGCTTCACCGGGTTGCGCAAGTCCTATCCAGGCCACGAGAGCAGCGACCAGCGCTGCGAGGACCCGCCACATCAGGGGCCACCAGCAGGGAGGGCGTAGTCCCGGAGACCTTGGGGCATGAACTCCTCGTCGACAAGTCCATCGGTGTACTCGTAAATCGCATCGACGATGCTCATAGGGACGGGGATCCGCTCGCCGACGATCGCCCAAGCAAGCGAGCACAGCCCCTCGGCGGGTTCGCCGTGATCGATGAGTCGGTGCACTTCCTCCAGTCGCTCTGCGGGAAGGTAGTCCGCAGCGTGCCACGCGGTTGCGCGGACGCGGCCCAGGTACTCCTCGGGGGTCATGGGGCGTTCCTGATGACGTTCGTGGGGTAGCCGGTCCAGATCTGGTTGTTGCGGATGAGAACTTCAATGTCGATGCCACCACGAGTTCCGTTGACGAAGAAGTCGCCTGGCTTGTTGCCGACCCGCCAGATCAGCGACGGATCGGTCGCGACGTCTGAGATCGAATGCATGATCTTGTCGTCGGACCATCCGGCGGGGAACTCCGACTTGTTCGGGAATCCAGTCCCTGGACGGTGGCCCCCTCCGAACGAACCATTGGGCCGGACCTCACCGTTGAGGATGTGACTACGACGTGAGGCCGAAGCTAGGTCGACGAAGTCATCCGCAGACTTTGCGGCCGACAACAGTCGTCGTTCGCGTAGGGCTTTGAGGGCCAGTCTTCCCCCTGCGCCGCCGACCGCAGCGACGGCTGCCCCTGCGGCACCGATCAGTAGGGCTTTTCCGCAGGACCCCTTTCCCCCGATGCAGTCCTGGACGGTGTTGAGCATGCTGTCGACTGCAGTGACGGCACCTGCGGCGAGGGCTACGGGCCCTGCGATCGGTGCCAGGGGCGTGAAGGTTGCGATGGTGGCGACGGTGCCGATGGCCGATGCAATGGGAGCGGCGGCGTGCACGACGGACGCGACCGAACTGAGGCTGGGCCACAGCCCGGAGGGGTCGCCGGCGATCATCGGGTTGTTGTTGGCGTAGCTGTACGTGCGGGCTGCGCCTGGACCACCGAGTGGGTCGGGCGCGGCGAATCGGCCTGTGGTGGGGTCGTACTGCCGGGCTCGGAGGTATTGAAGTCCGCCCGCGTCGGTGTACTGGCCGGCGAAGCCCAAGGGTTGGGTCGGTTCACCGGGGCTGCTGGCTCGCAGGACGCCGAAGGGTTCGTACGAGGCCGTGTCAGTCGTGACGCCCTGGTTGGTGGTCAGGGCACGGACCGATCCCTGTGCATCGACGTGGTAGTAGGACTGGGCACCCGCCCCGGTCGTCCGGCTCAGCGAGCCCATCCCGTAGAGGTACTCGGCGGTGAGCGCCCCGCTGCCGTCGAGCTCGGCGAGCAGCTCGTGTGAGGCGGGGTCCCAGTCGTACTGTGTGGTGCTGGACAACGTCGCGGCGCTGAGCCGTTGGCCGTCTCCGTCGTAGTTGTAGGTGGTGGTCTGTCCGGTGCGGGTTTCCGATGCCATCTGGCCGGCGCCGTTGTAGGTGTAGGTGGCGGCGCCGTCGTTGGTGACTTGGCCTAGGTCGTTGTAGGAGAAGGACCGGTTGATGCCGTTGCCGGTGATGGAGTTCAGCTGTCCGGTCGTGGCGTCATAGGCATAGGTGGCGGTGCCGCTTGGGCGGATTTCGCTGGTGCGGTTGCCGACCGCGTCGTAGGTCCATTTGACGTAGTCGCTGGCACCGTTGCACGTGGTGGTGTTGTAGCAGGCGCCGGTCAACCGGTCGTCGATGTCGTAGGTGTAGGTGTCCTTCGCCCCTCCGGCGTGGGTGATCTGCGTCGGGTTGTCGGTGTCGTCGTAGGTGAAACTGTCATCGAGGACGGCGGCGCTGCTGGCCTTGACGTCCTGGAGGCGGGTCAAGCGGTCCGCGTCGTCGTAGCTGTAGGTCCGGTCGAACGCGCCGGATCCATCGCCAATCGCTGCCGCCGTGAGCGCCCCCGACGGGCTGTAGCCATAGGTAGCCCGGAGCGTGTTGTTCTCCTTGACCGTCTGCAGCTGTCCGTCGTCGGTGTAGCCATAGTCGACCTGGGTCGTGGAAGGTTGTGGATAGATGAGTCCCTTGAGCAACCCGGCCTGGGTGTATTGGTACCCGAAGGACGTGGAGCCGCGCGTCACGCCGGTGAGCTGGTCGAGATTGTCGTAGGCGTAGCTGGTGGTACCACCCTGCCCGGAGGTCATGGTGTTGCGGTTGCCATCAGGGTCATAGGTGTAGCTGACATCGAGGTCCGAGACGCCGGGATAGTCGATCGAGGCGACCTGGTTGGCATCGGTGTAGGCGAACTTGGTTTCCGTGTTGTCCGGCGCGGTGATCGTCTTGATCTCACCAAGCTCGGTGCGGCTGACCTCCCAGTGCCCCTGTGGGCCGTCGACCGCGGTGAGCTCGTTGGCGTCGTTGTAGGTGTAGCTGAGCTCGCGGCCCTCGGCGTCAGACGCGGTGGCAAGGTTTCCGTTGGCGTCGTAGGTGCTGGTCAGGGGGTCGGCCGCCGGGTCCGGGGTCGTCGTCGTGACCAGATCGCCGGCGTCGTCGTACTCGTAGGCGGTGGAGCGCAGCTTGGCATCCTTGCTGCTGACCAGCTGCCCGGCATCGTCGTAGGCGTTGTCGGTCACGACGCGTCCGAGCGGATCGGTCACTGTCTTCAGTCGTCCCACAGCGTCGTAGGTGAAGCTGGTGGCGGTTGGCTTGCCCGGCGCCTGCTGGGTGGCGACCCGGCCCATGCCGCTGAGACCGCCCTCGTAGGTCGTGGTGCTGACGTGGCCACCGGGCGAGGTCACCGTGGTGAGGTCACCGGCGGTGTTGTAGGCGTAGTTCGTCGTCTTGAGGTCAGCGTTGGTCGACGACTTCAGCAGCCCTGTGGAGTAGTAGGTGAACGACTCCACGGTGCGCTCCGTGCTGCCGCCGCTCGGGGGACGGCTGATCGACAACAGGTCGCCCTGCGCCGAGTACGACATCTTGGTGAGCAGGCCGCGGGCATTCACTGTCGATGTCGGGTGGTGGTCCGCGTCGTACTCGGTGGACACCGGGCCGCTAGGCCCCACGTAGCCGACCATGTTGCCGTCGTCGTCGTAGTCGTAGTAGCTGGTGACCTCCGCTGGGTTGGTGCTGCTGGTCAGCTGAAGGTCGTTGTCGCGTCGGTACTTCCAGGTCCGTCCTTCGGGATCGGTGCGGCGCACCAGTGAGGTGCCCTGGTACTCATCGACCCAGTCGCTGCCCCGCGGGTCAGTCATGGTTGCCGTGCTGGTGGCGGAATCCCACGCAAAAACGGTGTGGTGGTTATCCGCGTCCCACTGGTCCGAGACCCGGCCAGAACCGGCGTCGTAGGCAAGTCGCATCACGACGTGCTGGAGCGGATCGGTCTCCGACTTCAGCTTGTCATCGTCGGTGTACTCATAGGAGGTGACCTGCTGAGCCTGGTCGGTCACCGAGGTCAGCAGGTCGCCGGTGTAGCCGTAGCTGACGGTGTGGCTATCGGGCAACGTCACCTGGGTCAGGTGGGTCCCGGTGTAGGTGAAGGCGATGCTTCGCGGTCCGTTGGACGCGGTGGCCAGGTGACCGTTGCCGTCGTAGGTCAAGGCGACGGCGTTCTCGTGCTCGTCCTTGAGCCGGGTCAGGTGGCCTTGGAGGTCGAAGCGGTACTCCGTCTCGCCGCGGGTGCTCAGGGTGTAGCCGGTGGAATCCTGCTTCAGGGTGGCCGTGACGCCGGCCGGCGCAACGAATGAGCTACCCGACCGAACGAACTGCATCTGCTGACCATCAGGAGCCCGGAAGAGCACGGTCTGGGTCGTCGGGAAGCTCAAGGCGGAGTCGTAGGCGAAGATCCAGCCCTTGCCGAGGGATCCCGTGCTGTCGTCGGCGGAGTTGTAGCTGCGGGTCACGTCAAGGTCAATGCCCAGGACCGGCACCGAGGCATCGGTCACGGTGTCGTGGTAGGAGCCGTTGAGCGAGTTGACCGGGTCGGCCTGGTAGCCGTAGGGCACCTGGCCGAACTCACCGCTGCCTGACCCGAAGCTCTGCGCGAGCGGTATCACCGGTGCCGGAGCCGGGTCCGACTCTAGGCCGGGGTTGAGCCACTTGGGCGGGTTAGCCAAGGTGGGCTGCATCGCGGATTGCGGCATGCCGGTCCACGTGTCCGGCCCCCAGTAGTTGTGGCTCACGTCGTCGGGGTAGGTGTTCCAGGCGTTGTAGAAGTTGCCGAGGAAGGCGTTGTGCTCGAAGTTCCAGGTCGACCGTGTGGGGTAGTTGCCATAGTCGGCGTTCATACAGACGCAACCGAGGAACCAGTTCGCCTCGAATGAGGCATGCACCCCGCCTGTCCCGGTCCAGAGCCCACCGAGGTTCGTACCGCTTTCGAAAACGTTGCCGTAGTAGTCCCCCCAGCCTGCCTGAGCCACGTCGCAGCCGGATTGAGTGGCGCCAAAGCGGGAAAGCCGCACGGTCAGCGACGCGAAACGAGGGTCCAGTCCGCTGTTTCCGTAGGCGCCTGCGACCTTGGGCAACATGTTGTTGTAGTAGGAGTTGATGATCTCCGAATGCTCCATGAGCAGCCGCGTGCGCTGTTCGTATTGGATCGCTCCGCCCGCGTTCCCCCAGCAGGCGTTGCCGCCCCCTGCGCCGCTGCCGCCGTAGCGGATGGACACGTTGCGTAGCACCGAGGTCTGGCGAGCCAGCGCCTGCGCATCAGTGCTTGGATCCAGGAACCAAATCACCGTCCCGGTGATCCCCGGAGTCGGAACCGTCGCAGGCCCATCACCGTTGGAGTCGCCCAGCTCTGAGTCGTCGTTGACGCTGGTGAAGACGATCGGCTCAGCCTTCGTTCCTGACGCGTGTAGCGTCCCGGCGACGGTGATCGCATACCCTGAGGTCTTGACGACCACACCGGGTTCGAGTGTCAGCGTTGCGCCTTCGGCGACATGCATGCCGCCGGTCAAGACATAAGGTGAAGCGGCCCGCGTCCAGGTGGTGTCGCTGCTGATTGTCGTGCCGGCGTCGATGTTCGTGACGTCTGGATTCGTGCCGTCAGTGCTGAATGCGATCCAGCCCTCGCTCCATGTCGGGGTGTTGTTCGCATCCACCGCGGCCAACCGGTACTCATAGGCAGTCCCGGGATCCAGACTCGAATCCAGCCGCACGGTCCCCTCGCCGCCAGCGGCAGCCGGGGCACCGGTGGTGTCGGCGACGACGCCGGTGTTGCCCTGCTCGCGAACCTGGACGCGGTACCGGAGCGTGCGGCTGTCGCCGTCGGTTGCCGTGCCGGTGAAGCTCGGGCGCAGACTGCTCGTCGTTGCGGGCGTCGTGCACGGCGAGCAGGGACTGATTTCGATGTCTTCAGGTGTCGCCGGGGGTTGATCGCCCGTCGAGAAGCCCTTCCAGGTGGTCCAGGTCGTCGTGGTGGTGTTCCCCGCGCCGACCCGGTACTCGTACTCGGTCAACACCCTGAGCTTGTCGGGGGGAGTGGCGATCCTCCACTGTCCGTTGCTCGGCGGATCTTCGTTGGTGGCGTCGGCAACGGTCTCGCTATTGGCAGCTTCGCGGATCTGCAGGTGGTAGGTGAGGGAGGTTGCGTCGGCGTCCTCGGTGATCGGACCCGAGAAGGTAGGCGTCAGGCTCTCAGCAGTCGCGGGCTCGGTGCATGGTGCGGCGCATGGCTCAAAGGATTCCCCGGTGATAAGGCCCGGCGTCGTTGTCATGTCTGTCCAGCCGGTCCACGACGTGCTCGCACCGTCTGCGGCGCCGATCCGATACTCATACGGTGTGCCGCTGGTCAGGAGACCAGCCGGGATCTGGAGCTCGCCGGGTTGGTTGTTGGTGATGCCGGAGACGGAGTCGTCATAGACCGTCGTGGTCGATCCCTTGGGCTCGATCTGGACGAGCATCTTCCACGTGGTGCCGTTCGGGTCGGCGCTGGTTGACCGGAACGTGGGCCGGGTCCCCTGGAGAACAAGCGGTGAGCTGCAGGGATCGCTCAGGCACGGGGTCACGCTGATGTCATGCGGGGCGTCGGGCGCTTGGTTGGTGTAGGTGACCACCAGCCGGGGACGTTGGGCCTCGGTCCCGTAGTCGGCCGAACGCCAGCGTCGCCACGAGCTCGAGTTCGTCTCATCGGCCGCAGTCAATCGAAGCCCGTACTTCGGGTAGGTGCCGTCTGCCCACCCCTGCACCGTCGAGGTCACATCCCAGCTCATATCCTCCGCCGGACACCCGGTGGCGCCATAGGCCCGGCTGCTCTCCGAGGTCGGACTCGCGCCACTGGGCTGGTTCGACCACGTCAACGTGTCCGCTGACCAACCCGAGATCAGCCGCCATACCCGCACCGCCGCGCCCGTGCAACTCTGCGAATACCAGTTGTGCAGCTTCAGCGACGCCAGGGTCACCGACTGTCCCTGCCAGGGCCCGTAGGGGAAGGCGATATACGAGCGCGCCTTAGCCACGCCCCCGTTGAACGTACCGGCCCGCAGCTCCGGCGAACCACCGTTCCCAGAAGGGTAGTTCGGGTCCTGGATCCAGGTGTCGGTGTAGGCATAGCTGGTGTAGGAGGGGTCGATCGTCACCGGATACTGCGTCCGCGGATCGGTCAAGAAGTCCTGGTCCGGTTGCAACTCCAGCACACCCCCACCAGCAACACCCGTGTTCTGGCTCACCGTGGCATCGACCTGCGCCACGTGCTCTGGGTCTCCCACCTCGTTGCGGCTCGAGTCATACATCATCGGCTGATCGGCCGTGACCAGCTCCTGACCCGACTTCGTCGAAACCGTCAGGTTCCCCTGCTTGTCCTCGCTCAACTTCGGACCACCGGTCGCCACCGGGACCATGAACGACGTGGCGCGCTGCGGGGCCTCACGCAAGACGATGTCGTGAGAAAAGCCGGTCGGTGTGGCAGTCACCACCAAGTCACCACCATCCACAGCGTCTCGGTAGGTGGCCCGGTCACCTTCGACCATCGGGGTCGGCAGCTTCGTGGGCCACTGGAACCTCAAGTCGTGATCATCAACCTCCAAGGCCGCGAACACCTTGTCGCCTCCACCGGAGAACACCAACCCGTCCGGCACGTTCCTCGGCGCATAACCACCCTCGACCCGCACCAACTCAGTGTCGATATCCGCCCACCGTCCGTTCTCCCCACGCGTACGCACCGGACCATCGGCCTGATCGGCCGTCCACGTACCCTCCGGGTTCGCGAACACCTGTGTGGTCTCCGAACGCTGCGAAACATCCTCAACCCGATGACCCACCGCCCTCGCCGACACCATCGCCGACACCGCATCCGGACGCTCGGTCACCTCAGCCGCCGGCGCCGTTGCCTTGGCGGTCGCCGTCACCGGTGACGCAGAGGCCACCACCGGCAACCCCCCGAAACCGACCGTCACCACCAACAACACCACCAACGAACGGACAGCACGCAACGAGGCGGAACGGCGCATCGAGACCCCCCGAGAAGCGTCGGCGCGCTCGGCCCGTCCGAAGCGCTCACCATGTGTGTAGACCAGTATCACGGAACCTGAGGTTTCGAAGAAGAACCTGAGAAAGTTCCCCCTCGGCCGGCATGGCCTCTACCACGGCGACCAGGCCACACCGTGGCGGGCCAGCAGGCTCACCCTGCAGGGCGTTGCACCTGACCTACACCGGCACCTCCCAAGCGCCTCAGCAGCGTCGACCTGCGCATCGATGACCCCCCACACCGCCACCGACCGCCTGTGTATGGAAGTCAGTTCGCGAGTCAAAGATGCCATTTTCGCGGGACCCCGAAGAGTAGGTTGGATCGCTTCGTCGATCTGGTTCTGGCTCAGAACCAAGCCACCAGCAAGGCCTCCGAACCACGACCCAGGCTCTCCCGGCGCGGGCTGCGGTGAGCGCCGGGGCCGATCGAGGTGCCGCATCTCACCGTCGCCGGGGTCGCCGGATCCTCTGGCGACAAGCACGTCGTGGACGGGGCTCCGCGTGGGGGCCTCGACTACCCGGTCGGTGGGGGCCTATCAGTCGTCGGGGTCGTAGCCGAGGTTGGCCGAGAGCCAGCGCTCGGCCTCCGGGAGGGTCCAGCCCTTGCGCTCGGCGTACGACGCCACCTGGTCGCGCCCGAGCCGGCCGACCACGAAGTACTGCGACTGCGGGTGGGAGAAGTACCAGCCGCTGACCGCAGCGCCCGGCCACATCGCCATCGACTCGGTCAGCTCGATGCCGGTCGTGGCCTCGACGTCGAGCAGGTCCCACAGGGTGCGCTTCTCGGTGTGCTCGGGACAGGCGGGGTAGCCGGGTGCCGGGCGGATCCCGGAGTACTTCTCCGCGATCAGGGCCTCGTTGTCCAGGTCCTCCTCGGGGACGTGGCCCCACAGCTCGGTTCGCACCCGCTGGTGCAGTCGCTCGGCGAACGCCTCGGCCAGCCGGTCGGCCAAAGACTCCAGCAGGATCGCGCTGTAGTCGTCGAGCTCTTCCTTGAACGCCACGATCCGCTCCTGGCTGCCGAGCCCGGCGGTGACGGCGAACGCACCGACGTAGTCGGCGAGCCCGGCCTCCTCCGGCGCCACGAAATCACCCAGCGACCGGTTCGGCACCCCCTCGCGATGCTCTCCTTGTTGGCGCAGGTTGTGCAGGACACACCTCACGGAGGTCCGTGCCTCGTCGTGGTAGACCACCACGTCGTCGCCGACGGCGTTGGCCGGGAAGAAGCCGATCACGCCGTTGGCGGTGAGCCACTTCTCCTTGATCAGCCGGTCCAGCATCTGCTGGGCGTCCTCGTAGAGCTTGCGGGCGGTCTCACCGGAGGCCGGGTTGTTCAAGATGTCGGGGAACCTCCCCTTCATCTCCCAGGCGTTGAAGAACGGCTGCCAGTCGATGTACTCACGCAGCTCGGCGAGGTCGTAGTCCTCGAAGGCCCGGGTGGTGGTTCCCATCGCCGGCACCGGAGGCTGGTAGGTCGACCAGTCGATCGGCGTCCGGTTGGCACGGGCGCCCTCCAAGGAGACCAGCGGCCGGTCGGTCTTGGCGGCGTGCCGCTGGCGCAGCGAGGCAAAGTCAGCCTCGGTCTCGGCGAGCAGCTTGCCCCGGCGTTCCTCGGAGAGCAGCGCTGCGGCCACCGGCACCGACCGGGAGGCGTCCTTCACCCACAGCACCGGCCCCTGGTAGCGCGGCGCCACCTTCACCGCCGTGTGGGCCCGCGAGGTGGTGGCGCCGCCGACGAGCAGCGGGATGGTGAACCCCTGGCGCTCCATCTCGGAGGCGAAGTGGACCATCTCCTCCAGCGACGGCGTGATCAGGCCGGAGAGGCCGATGAGGTCTGCGTGGACCTCTCGCGCCTTGTCCAGGATCTTCTGCGCGGGCACCATCACACCGAGGTCGATCACCTCGTAGTTGTTGCACTGGAGCACCACCCCGACGATGTTCTTGCCGATGTCGTGGACGTCGCCCTTCACCGTCGCCATCACGATGGTGCCCTTCTTGGTGGCCGCATCGCCCGGCTTCTTCTCGGCCTCGATGAACGGGATCAGGTAGGCGACGGCCTTCTTCATCACCCGCGCCGACTTCACCACCTGGGGCAGGAACATCTTGCCGGCCCCGAACAGGTCGCCGACGACGTTCATCCCATCCATCAGTGGCCCCTCGATCACCTCGATCGGTCGACCACCACGATCGGAGATCTCGGCGCGCAGCGCCTCGGTGTCCTCCACCACGAAGGTGTCGATCCCCTTGACCAGGGCGTGCGTGATCCGCTCCCCCAGCGGCAGCGCCCGCCACTCGCTGACCGAGGCCTCCTCCTGCTCGCCCGAACCGCGGTGCTGCTCGGCGATCTCGAGCAGCCGCTCGGCGGCATCGGGACGCCGGTTGAGCACGACGTCCTCGATCCGCTCGCGCAGCTCGGGTTCGATCTCGTCGTAGACGACCAGGGCGCCGGCGTTCACGATGCCCATGTCGAGACCGGCCCGGATGGCATGGAAGAGGAAGACCGAGTGGATCGCCTCGCGCACCGGATTGTTCCCGCGGAAGGAGAACGAGGCGTTGGAGATCCCTCCGGAGACCCGGGCGCCGGGCAGGTTGGCCTTGATCCAGCGGGTCGCCTCGATGAAGTCCACGCCGTAGTTGGCGTGCTCCTCGATGCCGGTGGCCAGCGCGAAGCAGTTGGGGTCGAAGATGATGTCCTCGGGAGGGAACCCGACCTCCTGCACGAGGATCCGGTAGGCGCGCTCGCAGACCTGCACGCGCCGGTCGAGGTTGTCGGCCTGGCCCTGCTCGTCGAAGGCCATCACCACGGCCGCGGCGCCGTACTTGCGGCACAGGCGCGCCTGCTCGCGGAACTTCTCCTCGCCCTCCTTCATCGAGATCGAGTTGACGATCGGCTTGCCCTGCACGCAGCGCAGTCCGGCCTCGATGACCTCCCACTTCGAGGAGTCGACCATCACCGGCACCCGGCTGATGTCCGGCTCGCTGGCGATCAGCTTGGTGAAGCGGTCCATGGCCGCGACCCCGTCGATCATGCCCTCGTCCATGTTGACGTCGATGACCTGCGCACCGGCCTCGACCTGCTGGGCGGCGACCGAGAGTGCAGTGTCGTAGTCGCCGGCCTTGATCAGGTTGCGGAAGCGTGCGGACCCGGTGATGTTCGTGCGCTCGCCCACGTTGACGAACAAGGAGTCCTCGGTGATGTTGAAGGGCTCGAGACCGGAGAGCCGCATCGCCGGCTCCGGCTTAGCCGGCTCGCGCGGAGGCGCGCCGTCCACGACCTCGGCGATGCGCGCGATGTGGCCCGGCGTGGTGCCGCAGCACCCGCCGACCAGGTTCACCAGGCCCGCCTCCGTGAACTCGCCCAGCACCTCCGACATCTGGTCGGGCGTCTCGTCGTACTCCCCGAAGGCGTTGGGCAGGCCCGCGTTGGGGTAGCAGGAGACGAAGCAGTCGGCGATGCGGGACAGCTCGGCCAGGTAGGGGCGGATCTCGGCGGCTCCCAGCGCACAGTTCAGCCCGATCGCGAGCGGACGGGCGTGCCGTACGGAGTTCCAGAAGGCCTCGGTCACCTGGCCCGACAGGGTGCGCCCGGACGCGTCGGTGATCGTGCCGGAGATCACGACCGGCCAGCGCCGCCCGCGCTCCTCGAAGATCGTCTCCAGGGCGAAGATCGCCGCCTTGGCGTTGAGCGTGTCGAAGATCGTCTCGACCAGGAGCAGGTCGGCGCCACCGTCGAGGAGGCCGCGGGCCTGCTCGGAGTACGCCGCCACGAGCTCCTCGAAGCTGATGTTGCGGAAGCCGGGGTCGTTGACGTCCGGGGAGATCGACGCCGTCCGGTTGGTGGGGCCGAGACCGCCGGCGACGAACCTGGGGCGTGAGGGCTCCTCCGCGCTCACCTCGTCGGCCGCGAGCCGGGCCAGCCGGGCCGACTCGTAGTTCAGCTCGTAGGCCAGGTCCTCCATGCCGTAGTCGGCCTGGGAGATCCGCTGGGCGCTGAAGGTGTTGGTCGCGACGACGTCTGCGCCGGCGCGGAGGTACTCCCCGTGGATCGCCCGGATGATCGCGGGCTGGGTGAGGCTGAGCAGGTCGCTGTTGCCCCGCACCTCCTGCGTCCAGTCGGCGAAGCGCTCGCCGCGGTAGCCCGTCTCGTCCAGGCCGTGGGCCTGGATCATGGTGCCCATGGCACCGTCGATGACCAGGATGCGCTCGGCGAGCAGGCTCGTGAGCGCCTCCGTGGCGTCCGGCCGCTCCTGAGCAGGGCGATCGGTCTCGGTGTTCACAGCGCGGCTCCGGTCTCGTCTGGTGGTCCCCCACAGCCTAGGCAGCCCCAGGTGGGGGCCAGCGCGGTTTTCACATGGTGGCTGCGTCGGCGGTTGGACAGAACAGCCTAGGGTTGAGGCCGTGATCGAGATCGAGGACCTCCCCCACCTCGTCGACCCCGTGATGGTCGCGGCCTTCGAGGGCTGGAACGACGCGGCCGGGGCGGCCACCGGGGTGGTCGACCACCTCATCGAGGTGTGGGCCGCCCAGGTCGTGGCTGTCGTCGACCCGGAGGAGTTCTACGACTTCCAGGTCAACCGTCCCACGGTCTCCACCACCGAGGAGGGCATGCGCCGGATCACCTGGCCCTCGACGCAGGTGTACGTCGCCAGGCCGCCTGGTGCGCACCGGGACGTGGTGCTGCTGCGCGGGATCGAGCCGAACATGAAGTGGCGCCAGTTCTGTGCCGAGCTGCTGGCCTGCGCCGACGACCTGGGCGTCCAGCTGGTGGTCACGCTCGGCGCCCTGCTCGCCGAGACCCCGCACACCCGGCCCATCCAGGTCAGCGGCAGCGCCACCGAGCTGGACCTCGAGGACCGCCTCACCCTGGAGCCGGCGACCTATGAGGGCCCCACCGGCATCGTCGGGGTGTTCCAGGACGCCTGCGTCCGGCTCGACGTCCCGGCCGTGTCGTTCTGGGCAGCGGTGCCGCACTATCTGCCGCAGCCGCCGTGCCCGAAGGCCACCCTGGCGCTGCTGGGCCAGGTCGAGGACCTGCTCGAGACCGGCATCCCCCTCGGCGACCTGCCCGAGGACAGCCGCGCCTGGGAGCGCGGGGTCGCCGAGCTGGCCGAGGAGGACGAGGACGTGGCCGAGTACGTCCGGAACCTCGAGGAGAGCCAGGACGCCGCCGAGCTGCCCGAGGCCAGCGGCGAGGCGATCGCGCGCGAGTTCGAGCGCTACCTCAAGCGGCGCGACGCGCCCGAGGAGTAGTCAGCTCACAGTGCGACGCCGAGCGAGGCGTCCACCAGCGCGCGGACGGCCGCTCCGGCTCCAGGCTCGCTGTCCTCGCCGAACTCCGTGGCATCGGCCCAGTGGTCGACCGCGCGCAGCGCGGTCGCGGCGTCGAGGTCGTTCGCGAGGGCCGCGAGCACCTCGGTCACCAGCTGGTCGGTGGGTGCTCCCGCCCCGCGGGCCACGGCGGCGCGCCACTTGTCCAGGCGCGCGCCGGCGGCGGACACGTCGGACTCCACCCACTGCCAGTCGTCCCGGTAGTGGTGGCCGAGCAGGACCAGGCGCACCACCATCGGGTCGAGGCCCTCCTGGAGCACCGTGGAGACCAGCACCAGGTTGCCCTTGGACTTCGACATCTTCTCGCCGTCGAGCCCGACCATCCCGGCGTGCACGTAGGCGCGGGCGAACCGGTGGTCGGGGTCGGCGACCTGCGCCTCGCTGGCGCTCATCTCATGGTGCGGGAAGGCCAGGTCGCTGCCGCCGCCCTGCACCTCCATGCCGGCACCGAGGTGGTGCCGGGCGATCGCGGAGCACTCCACGTGCCAGCCGGGACGCCCGCGGCCCAGCGCGGAGTCCCAGGCCGGCTCCCCCGGGCGCTCGGCCTGCCAGACCAGACAGTCCAGTGGGTCCTTCTTCCCCGCCCGGTCGGGGTCTCCCCCACGATCGGCGAAGACGGCAAGCATCTCCTCGCGCGAGCAACCGGAGACCTCCCCGAAAGCCGGGTCGTGGGTCACCGAGAAGTAGAGGTCAGGAGCGGACGGACCCGGCCCCGTGGGGGCGACCTCGTAGATGCTGCCGGCCCGTTGCAGCTGCCCGACCATCTCGACCACGAGCGGGATCGACTCGACGGCGCCGACGTAGGCGTCCGGCGCCAACACGCGCAGCGCCTCCATGTCGTCGCGGAACAGCGCCGTCTCGCGCTCGGCGAGGCCGGCCCAGTGCTGCCCGGTCGCGTCGGCGCGCGCGAGCAGGGGATCATCGACGTCGGTGACGTTCTGCACGTAGCGCACCTCGTGCCCGGCGGCACGCCAGGCACGGTTGAGCAGGTCGAAGGCGACGTAGGTCGCTGCGTGACCCATGTGGGTGGCGTCGTACGGCGTGATCCCACACACGTACATCCGAGCAGGACCGCTCGCGGGGGTCAGCTCCTCCAGCGAGCGGCTGGAGCTGTCGAAGACCCGCACGGCTGGTCCACGGGCGCCGGCCGGCAGGGTCCCGGGGTCGGGCGAGGTCCAGGCACGCATGCGGTGGAGCCTAGCGGCCAGGCCTCAGAACGGCGGCCACGGGATCGAGGGCCAGCCGCCGGCCGGGACCGGGAAGGTCCCTGCACGCAGCAGTCGCTGGCACCGGCGGACCAGGGCCGCGACCTCGCGGACGGTGAGCAGCTGCTCGAGGTCCTCGCGCAGCGCGCCCGAGAGCCCGTCGAGGACGCGCTCCACCCCGTCGCGCTCCTCCGGCGTCAGGGTCTGGCCGGCCCACCCCCACAGCACCGTGCGCAGCTTGTCCTCCACGTGGAAGCAGACACCGTGGTCGACCCCGTAGCGATGGCTCCCGCGCACCGGGAGCACGTGGCCGCCCTTGCGGTCGGTGTTGTTGACGATGATGTCGAAGACAGCCATCCGACGCAGCGGCACCGAGTCCTCGTGCACGAGCATCACCGGCTCGTCGTGGGTGCCGGAGGCGTCCAGCACGTGCAGGAACCCGGAAGGCACCGGCCCCTGCGCGACGACGTCGACCGGGTCGGGACGGCCCTCCGGACCCTCCTCGGAGTCCATCCACAGCTGCACCATCCCCGGGCCCGCGGGGCCGTCGCGCAGCACGGTCGGCGGCACGACGTCCCAGCCGAGGTGGTCCGAGACCACCCAGGCGGCGTACTCCCGGGCCGCCAGGGTGCCGTCGGTGAAGTCCCACAGCGGCCGCTCCCCCGAGCTCGGCTTGTAGACGCACTGCACCCCCTCGCCGCCGCCCTCGCCGCCGCCCGCATCGCCTCCGACGCACAGCCGGGTCAAGAAGGTGTGGTTGGAGGCCGGCAGGATCCGCCCGAGCACGACCAGCTCTCCGACGTGGAGAGTGGCGGGCGCGGGGGCGGACACGGCGATCAGCTGCCGGAGCGGCGGTACCCGTTGGCGCGTGGACACAGGTGGCCCTCGGCATCCATCGGCCCCCCGCAGAAGGGACACGGTGCCCGGCCGGCAGAGACCACCGACTCGGCCCGCGCGGCGAAGGAGCGGGCCATCGCCGGCGGCATCCGGACGAGCAGCACCTCCTCGGGCTCGGGCTCCTCGATCGGCAGGTCGATCAGCTCCTGCTCCGCGGCCTCGACCGGCAGCTCCACCTCGACCTCGGCGACCGGAAAGACCTCGATCACGACGCGTTCGTCACCGGCGTCCCAGGACAAGGTGATGGTGCCGGCGCGGAACTCCTCCTGGATGGGCTGCTCCAGCGGGTCGTTGTCGATCAGCGCGACGGGCGTCATGGCGGGGATGGTGCTGTGCGCCTCCTCGGACTGGATCAGCTCGTCCAGCAGCTCGGCCACCCGCTCGCCCAGGATCTGGACCTGCTGCTTCTCCAGGGCCACCGAGGTGACCTGGGTGCCGGCACGCGCCTGGAGGAAGAACGTCCGCTGCCCGGGCTCGCCGACCGTGCCCGGCACGAAGCGCTCGGGCGGGTCGAAACGGTGGATGACCGGCATGTCCCGAGCCTAGGACCTCTCCCGTGGAGATGGGGCCCCAGGATCCGCGGAAGGGCCCGCACCCCCGCCGAGCACCGCCTCCCCGGACGAGCGCGCGCGCCGTCGGGGCCTGCCGGCGAGGTGCTGCAGGGACCCGGCCCCGGAGTTCATCGTCAGCACGAAGGCCCGTTGAGGGGTGTAGCGCACGACCGACAGGCTCCCCGGGTCGACCATGATCCGTTGGAAGGCGTCGAGGTGCATCCCGAGAGCGTCGGCCAGGATCGCCTTGATCACGTCACCGTGCGAGACCGCGAGCCACACGGCGTGGTCGCCGGTGTCCTCGCTCAGGGCGGCGTCGCGGTCACGCACGGCCGCCACCGCACGCGCCGACATCTCCGGGAGGGACTCCCCACCCGGGAAGCGAGCCCCGGAGGGCTGGGCCTGCACCGTGCGCCACAGCTTCTCCTTGGCGAGACGCTTGAGCTCCTGGCCCGTCCACTCCCCGTAGTCACACTCCAGCAGCCGCCGGTCCGCGACCGCTCGGACGCCGGGCGCCATCACCTTGGCGGTCTCCCGGCAGCGCTCGAGGGGGCTGGTGACCACGGCAGCCAGCGAGAGCCCGGCCAGCCGCTCGGCCGCCGTCCGCGCCTGCGCCAGCCCCGCCTCATCGAGGTGGACTCCCTTGCTGCGTCCCGCCAGGACCCCACCGGCGTTCGCCGAGGTGCGGCCGTGACGGGCGAGGATCACCGTTGCCATGTCGGGGAGCGTACGCGGCGCACGCCGGTGCCTGGCTTAGCCTGCCCCTGTGATCGTGGACAACGCGCTGTACCGCAACGGGGAACGGGTCGAGCTGGATCTCGACACCCACGACCTGGCCGGCGTACGCGCCAGAGCGACCGGACCGGACGACTTCGTGTGGGTCGGGCTGCACGATCCCGACGGGGCGGAGCTGGAGGCGGTCGCCGGCCTCTACGACCTGCACGAGCTCGCGGTGGAGGACGCCATCGCGGCGCACCAGCGCCCCAAGGTGGAGCGCTACGACGAGTCGCTGTTCATGGTGCTCAAGACGCTCTGGTACGTCGACGAGGAGGACGCCGTCGAGACCGGGGAGATCAGCCTCTTCGTCGGCCACAAGTTCGTGGTCTCGGTGCGGCACGGCTCCGGTGGAGGGCTGGCCGAGGCACGCCACGGTCTCGAGCAGATGCGTCAGGTGCTGGCCCACGGCCCCTCCGCGGTGGTGTACGCCGTGTGTGACCAGGTCGTGGACCGCTACGAGGAGGTAGCGCACTCGCTGCAGGAGGACGTGGACGAGGTCGAGGAGTCGGTGTTCTCCACCGAGCGCACCAACGACTCCGCCCGCATCTACATCCTCAAGCGTGAGCTGGCCGAGATGCGGCGTGCGGTGCTGCCGCTGCGCGAGCCGATGACCAAGTTCACCATCGGCTCGGTGCGCGGCATCCACGAGGACGCCGGGCCCTACTTCCGTGACGTGGCCGACCATCTCACCCGGGTCGCCGAGACCATCGACACCCTGGACACCCTCCTCTCGACGGCCTTCGACGCCCACCTCGCGCAGATCTCGATCCAGCAGAACGACGACATGCGCCGGATCTCCGCCGCCGTCGGCCTGGTCGCGGCGCCCACGCTGGTGGGCAGCATCTACGGCATGAACTTCGACCACATGCCCGAGCTGCACTGGATGTTCGGCTACCCGATGGCCCTCTCGGCGATGCTGCTCAGCTCGCTGGTGGTGTTGTTCATCAGCAAGCGCGCCGGCTGGCTGTGAGGCTCAGGTCGCGCCTAGCGTGCCGGTGGCCAGCAGGCCGAGGATGACGACGCCGAGCACCAGCCGGTAGGGCACGAACCAGGTGATCGAGTGCCCGGCGACGAACCGCAGCAGCCAGGCCACCGCCGCGTAGGCGACCACGAAGCTCACCACGGTGCCCACGACGGTCGGCCCGATGCCGATGTCGCTGTGCACCACGTCCTTGAGCTCGTAGATGCCGGCCGCGGTCAGGGCGGGGATGGAGAGGAAGAAGCTGAGCCGGGTGGCGGTGACGCGGTCGAGCCCTCGCAGGAGGCCGCCGGAGATGGTGGCACCGGACCGGGACACCCCGGGGACGAGGGCCAGACACTGCATCAGCCCGACCACGAGGGTGTCGGTCATCGTCAGGTCGCGCTCCCCGCGCTGCTGACGCCCGACCCTCTCGGCGTACACCATCGCGGCGCTCCACAGCACCAGGGCGGCGCCGACCCACCACAGCGAGCGCATCGGGCCGGTGATGACGTCCTTGCCCAGGAAGCCGACCACGCCGATCGGGATCGAGCCGATGATGATGTACCACCCGAAGCGGTGGTCGAAGTGGCCGCGGTACTCCGGCCGGAACACCCCGCGGAACCACGCCGCGGCGATGCGCCCGATGTCGCGACGGAAGAACAGCAGCACCGCCGCGATCGCACCCATCTGGATGACGGCGGTGTAGGCGGTGACGCCCTTGTCGTCGACCGGGAGGCCCAGCATCTTCTCTACGATGGTCAGGTGGCCGGTGCTGGAGACGGGCAGGAACTCGGTGAGCCCCTCCACGATCCCGAGGATGACGGCGTCGAAGTAGTCCATGGCAGGAGACAGGGTACGCACGGGGGCTGACTCGCCGCTGACCGGCGAGCCGGACCGCGCCGGTCAGGTCGGAATGGATAGCGTTCGGGCATGCAGCAGCGGTTCCTGGGTGTCACCGGACTCTCGGTGTCGCGACTGGGCCTGGGCACCATGACGTGGGGCCGCGACACCGACGAGCACGAGGCGCGCGAGCAGCTGGCGGCGTTCGTGGCTGCCGGGGGGACCCTGGTGGACACCGCGGCCGGCTACACCGACGGGGACTCCGAGCGCCTGATCGGCTCCTTCCTCGACAGTGTCTGCTCCCGAGACGACCTCGTCCTGGCGACCAAGGCCGGGATCGGGCGGCGGCGCGGGACTCGGTTCACCAACGCCTCGCGCGGTCACCTGCTGCGCTCCCTGGACGGCTCGCTGAAGCGTCTCGGCGTCGACCACGTCGATCTGTGGCAGGTGCACACCTGGGTCGACGACGCCCCGTTGGAGGAGACGCTCTCGGCGCTGGACCACGCCGTCGCGACGGGGCGGGCGGCCTACGTCGGCATCAGCAACTACAACGGCTGGCAGTCCGCCCAGGCGGCCACCTGGCAGCGCGCGGTCCCGGGCCGGGCGACGCTCGCCTCCAACCAGGTGGAGTACTCCCTGCTCAACCGCGCCGTCGAGGCGGAGACCCTGCCGGCGGCGCAGGCACTCGGGCTGGGTGTCCTGCCGTGGTCACCGCTGGGACGCGGCGTGCTGACCGGCAAGTACCGTGCCGGGACTCCCGCGGACTCCCGAGCCGCCTCGCCGCACTTCGCCTCGTTCGTGGAGCGCTACCTCGACGAGTCCGCGCAGCGGGTGGTCGAGGCGGTCGCGCGCGCTGCCGACGGCCTCGGTTGGTCCTCGCTCGAGGTCGCCCTCGCCTGGGTCCGAGACCGCCCCGGCGTGACCGCCCCGATCCTGGGCGCCCGCACCGCGGCCCAGCTGCGCGACTCGCTCAGTGTCGAGGAGTGCGAGCTGCCGGCGGAGATCGTGGCGGCACTGGACGACGTCTCGGACCCCGACGCCGGGCAGGACGACCGATGAGCTCGGCCAAGGCGCGCCGCTACCACCGACGAGCGCTGCGACCCGGCGTGGAGTATGAGTTCGAGAAGCTCGTGATCTCCCGCGAGCACTCCCGCCATGCCGTCACGCGGATGCTGGTCGAGCGCGCCGAGCAGGGCGGCTGGGAGCTGGACCGGGTCCGCGTCGCCCGCGACGGAACCCGTCGCGTGCAGCTGCGGCGCCGGATCATCCGACAGCGGATCGCCTTCCTGGTCGAGGCCTAGGTCAGGCGGGACCGGCGCCGGTTCGCTCAGATCCGGCCCAGGAACCGGTCGAAGACCCGAGCGCCGAACTCGAGGGCGTCCACCGGGACCCGCTCGTCCACACCGTGGAAGAGCGCGGTGAAGTCGAGGTCGGCAGGCAGCCTCAGCGGCGCGAACCCGAAGGCGCGCAACCCCAGGCTGGTGAAGTGCTTGGCGTCGGTCCCGCCGCTCATCAGGTACGGCGCCACCAGAGCGTCCGGGTCCTCCTCGAGCAGCGAGGCCGTCATCGCCTCCGCGAGCTCGCCGTCGTACTCGGTCTCGAGACCGGGCATCTTGGTGATCCACTCCAGCTCCACGTCGGGTCCGGCCAGCTCGCGCAGCGTCGTCACGAAGTCGTCCTCCAGGCCGGGCAGGAAGCGTCCGTCCACCTGGGCGGTCGCCTGACCGGGCACCACGTTCACCTTGTAGCCGGCCTCGAGCATGGTCGGGTTGGTGGTGTGCCGGATGACCGCGCTCAGCATCCGTGCGGCCGAGCCGAACTCCTCGACCAGCTCCTCGGCGTTCTCGGGGGTCGCCTCGGTGCCGGCCAGCTCCCCGACGGCCCCCAGGAGCACCTTCATCGTCGGTGTCAGCTGCACCGGCCACCGGTGCCGCCCGATCCGTGCGACGGCCTCCGCCAGCGTGGTCACCGCGTTGTCGGGGTGCCGCATGGAGCCGTGCCCGGCGTTGCCGGTGGCGCTCAGGCGCATCCAGGCCATGCCCTTCTCCGCGGCTTCGATCAGGTAGAGCCTCCGTCCGCGCACCGTCGTGGAGAAGCCACCGACCTCGCCCACGGCGTAGGTGCAGCCCTCGAACCACTCGCGCTTGGCCTGCACGAGCGGGCCCGCCCCCTTGGTGCCCCCGGCCTCCTCGTCGGCGGTGAAGCACAGCACCAGCGGGCGGTCGGGGATCGCGCCCGCACGGGCGCGGGCGCGCACGGTGGAGAGCAGCATGGCGTCGAAGTCCTTCATGTCGACCGCCCCCCGCCCCCACACCTGGCCGTCCTGGATCTCGCCGCTGAAGGGCGGTAGCGCCCAGTCGTCGGGGTCGGCCGGCACCACGTCGAGGTGACCGTGCAGCAGCACCGGGTCGCCCTGCGTGCCGCCCCACCGGGCGAGCACGTTGGTCCGGCCCGGCTCGGCCTCCCACAGCTCGGTGTCGATGCCGACCTCGTCGAGCAGCGCGGCGACGTGCTCGGCGGCCTTGCGCTCCCCCGGGCCCGGCTGGTCACCGTAGTTGGTGGTGTCGATGCGGATCAGGTCGCGACAGATGTCGGTGACCTCGGCGGCCGGGTCGTAGCCGACAGCAGGATCGGCTGGCTCGTGCTCGGTGGAGGGAGTCATCCCCCCATGGTGCCGCACAGTCGGCGACGGGCCAGACCAGACGGCTCAGCGGAGGTGGCGGGACCCGGCGCGGCTCGTCATGCTGCGCGGGTCGGCCCAGCGCACCCGGCCGGACTCGGTGAGCACGCCGAGCTGGAGGACCTCGGCGACCGGCTGGGTCCTGGTGGTCTCCCACGATTTCGGGTGACGCCAGCTCTCCTCGAAGACCTGGATCTCCAGGATGGTCGTGCCGGGGACGGCGCGGCTCACGGTGCGCTCGCACCACGCTCGCGCGGAGCCCATGTCGGGCCAGCGTCGCTCGACCATGACCTCCTCGTAGCCGTCCTCCTCCGGCACCCGCATCTGCAGTCGCCCCAGGGCCGTGGTCCCGATGGCGCCCGCGGAAGGGGGTGCCTGCGTCTCTTCCATGCTGCGAGGCTAGGGCCCCGGATGACCGCAGGCACGATCCGCGCGGCGGGGCGTGAGACCTGTCTAGCCCGGGACATCCCGACCATGCCGGAATGTCCCGGGCTGAGCAGATTGCTACTTCTTGAAGGCGTCCTTGACGTTCCCGGCGGCGTCCTTGAGCTTCTCCGCGGAGTCCTTCACGGAGGCCTCGGCCTGGTCGGCCTTGCCCTCGCCCTGGAGCTCCTCGTCGTCGGTCACGCGCCCGGTCGTCTCCTTGACCTTGCCCTTGGTGTCCTTGATGGAGTTGCTGGCCTTGTCTTCTGCGCCCATGGCGATCTCCTTTCGTCGGATACGTGACTGGTCAGTAACCACTCTGCTGAGGGCTCATGCGTGTGACCTCCGTCGCCTCCAGGTGCCGACTGAGCGTGCCCGCCGCTGCGAGCGTGTGACCGCGCTAACAGGCCGCTTGCTCTCAGCTTGCACTCGTCCCTGGAGGCATGGCTGACTGGGCCACGTCGTCGGCGCTGTGTCGATGGACGCTGACAAGAGAACAGCCCGGCACGGGAAGCGCCTCCTGCTCGTCCCCGTCCCGGGCACAGCCCCCACCTGGAACCTCTGACGAGCAGCGGCGCGCGGTCGCGCGCACGGCGTTCGGGTAGCCACTGCCCTGCGCGGCGCGAGGAGGAAACCTCCCTGCCATGCTCACCAAGTCTCACCTGCACCATGCCCTTGCGCCCGCGTGCGTCCTCGGTCTGCTCGCCGCCTCGGCCCTGGCAGCGCCGACCCCCGCGTCGGCCACCCCCACCGACCGCCTCGCCGGCGCCCTGGTCTCGGCCGCACCGGCCGCCGCCACGGCGGCCGCCGCCCGGACCGAGGCCTCCCCGGAGCGCTCGCCGCAGGCGACGCCCGCGGCCTACCGCGTGGTCCCCGGCACGAAGCTGCACGCCAAGCCGCCGCCGTGGGTGCTGCCGGTGCGCGGCTACCACCTCACCGGCCGGTTCGGCGCCTCCAGCGGGCTGTGGTCGAGCACCCACACGGGGTTGGACTTCGCTGCCCCGGAGGGCACCGAGATCCGTTCGATCGGCCCCGGCACGGTCCTCTCCACCGCCTACGACGGCGCGTACGGCAACAAGACCGTCGTGCGGCTCACCGACGGGACCGTGCTGTGGTACTGCCACCAGAGCGAGTTCGGCGTCCAGCCGGGTCAGCAGCTGGCTCCCGGCGACCTGGTGGGGTACGTCGGCTCGACCGGCAACACGACCGGCCCGCACCTGCACCTGGAGGTGCACCCCGGTGGCGGCGACCCGGTCGACCCCGAGGCCTGGCTGCCCCGGCACCACCTGCACCCCTGACCGGTCGCCGCACCCGGGCCGGGAGCAGACCACGCCGGGGAGGTCAGGGGAACCTGCCCATCCTGTGTGTCCGAGGGGGGACTTGAACCGGAGTGAATCGTCTTGGCTGCCCGGACCGGCTCGTGCTCTACCCGTCTCTGGCGAAGCGTCCTCCTCAGCCGATGTCAGTGTGTGACCACTCGCCGTCGAAGCCGACCACGTGTGCGCTCGTCGCGCACCTGGGGGACGACCAACTGCTGCTCTCCGTCGAGGTGATCGCCGGTGACGCAGGTGGGTCTAGATGAGAAGGTCGCCCTTCACCACGGCGCGGGCGACGTCGTGGATGCGGGCATTGTGTTCTCGGGCGTACTTGCGGAGTCTGTCGAACGCGTCATCGACAGTGGTCTCTAGCTTGGCAGCCAGCACGCCCTTGGCCTGCTCGATGATGAGTCGGGTGTTCAGCGCCTGCTGCAGTTGTTCGGTGGTGCGCTGTTGCTGCTGTGCGGCCGACGCATGGGTGAGATAGCCAGTGGCGATGCTGGCGAAGATCGTGGCGACTCGCAGATCCTCGGCTGACCAGTTGCGCGGTTGGCTGTCATAGAGGTTGACCGCCCCGATGGCTGCGCCTTCGGCAAGCATCGGGATGCCGGCCACGGCCTGAATCCCCGCGGTCTTGGCTGCGATGGTGTAGTCCGGCCAGCGTTTGCTGACGTCTCCGACGGTGATGTCCGACACCGCCACTGGGGCTGCCGATACGACGGCGTCGACGCACGGGCCCTTCTGCCAACGCTCCTGCACCCGCTCAAGGGTGGCGATCGATTCAACGGCGGCGGTGACGAAGCGCTGCTGGCCGTCGTGAACCAACGTCACGCCGGCCCCGGTCACGTTGAGCACCTCAGCCATCTCCCAGGTCAGGTTATGGAGAACGTCGCCGATGCCGTAACCGCCTGTGAGGGCCGAGGCGAACCGCTCCAAGCTGTTGAGAAGTGTCTCGGGATTGGCCACAACACCTCACCCTTCGTGGGCGACAGGGCGCACGTCCACGCGATCCGCAGGCGGCCACCCGGCCGCTGAATCATCATCGCACCGCATCGAACAGTGCGGTAGGGCGGACCCACGGCCGGACTCGGACAACATCCGCACTATCAGCAGATGGCGTGCGCTGCGGGGGCGCGCCGCCGACGACGAGCCAGGCGACGTGGGTGTGGCGCAGATCGTGGAACCTGAACCGCGGGATCCCCTGGGCCTCGAGCTCGACCTGCAGCTTGCGCCAGACGGCGGTGTGGAAGTCGCCGTGTGCCGCGTCCGCTCCCCCACGGGTGGTGAACACGAAGGCGTCGGGAGCCTTCTCGTCCATCCGGCTACCCAGTGCGGCCGCGACGGGCCAGCGTCGGCCGCCGGCGTCAACCATCTTCTTGAACCCGTCGGCCACGCGCGCCGAGACGCCTTCGACGCCGCGCCTATTCTTCTCGATCCAGGCCATGCGCTCCCTTGAAGGGGCTGGTACTGCTTCCGTGCTACTACGTCAAGCACCGAAGACCCCGGGAATGGACAAAGCCCCAGGTCAAAGACCTGGGGCTGATCGTGTCCGAGGGGGGACTTGAACCCCCACCCCCTAATACGGGGACTAGCACCTCAAGCTAGCGCGTCTGCCTATTCCGCCACCCGGACGAGCGCGCCAACATTAGCAACTCGCGGCCACGTTGAGTAATCGGGGCACGGCCCCGTGGCCCACGGTCGGCGCAGCTCACCACGGGGTCGTGGCGACCCACCAGTCACGTGCGTCTCGTCGCCAGCCGATCTCGTCGTGGCCCAGCGGGAGCCGCAGGTCGCGGCTCCGCGGGCCGGGGCTGTCCGCTCGGCGGACGGCCGGCACCCAGCCTCACCAGCCACCCGGCAGCGGCCGGCCCTCCGCGAACCCCGCGGCCGACTGCAGCCCGACCACCGCTCGGTCGGCCAGCTCGGCGAGGTCGTGCGCACCGGCGTAGGTGCACGCCGAGCGCACCCCCGAGCAGACCTCGTCGAGCAGGTCCTCCACCCCTGGTCGCTCGGGGTCCAAGAACATCCGCGAGGAGGAGATGCCCTCCTCGTAGAGCGCCTTGCGGGCCCGGTCGAAGGCGCTGTCACCCGAGGTGCGGTTGGCGACCGCTCGTGCCGAGGCCATCCCGAAGCTCTCCTTGTAGGGGCGCCCGTCCGAGCCCACCTGGAGGTCTCCGGGCGACTCGTGGGTGCCGGCGAACCACGAGCCGATCATCACCTGGGAGGCTCCCGCGGCCAGGGCCAGCGCCACGTCGCGCGGGTGGCGCACGCCGCCGTCGGCCCAGACGTGCTTGCCGTGCTGCCGTGCGGCCTCGACGCACTCCAGCACCGCGCTGAACTGTGGGCGCCCGACACCGGTCATCATCCGGGTGGTGCACATCGCGCCCGGACCGACGCCGACCTTGACGATGTCCGCGCCGGCCTCCGCCAGGTCGTGCACACCCTCGGCGGCCACGACGTTGCCGGCCACGACCGGCACGTCGGGCCCCACGGCCCGCACCGCCGCCAGAGCCTCGAGCATCCGCTCCTGGTGCCCGTGGGCGGTGTCGACCACCAGACAGTCGACGCCGATGGCGAGCAGCCGTCGGGCCTTGTGCGCCACGTCCCCGTTGACCCCGATGGCCGCCCCGACGCGCAGGCGGCCCTCGCGGTCCAGCGACGGCGTGTAGATCGTCGAACGCAGCGCACCCGTGCGGGTCAGCAGCCCCACGAGCGCCCCGTCGTCGTCCACGGCCGGTGCCAGCCGGTGCCGCGAGGAGGCGAGCACGTCGAAGGCCTCCCGCGGGCCCATCGTGTGCTTGAGGGTCACCATGTCGGTGGTCATCACCTCGGAGACCTGGGTGAACCGGTCCACCTCCAGGCAGTCGGCCTCGGTGATGATCCCGACGGGGCGGACCCCCTCGAGCACGACCGCGGCGCGGTGTGCCCTCTTGGGCAACAGCGCCAGAGCGTCGCTGACGGTGTCGTGCGGCTGCAGGGTGATCGGCGTCTCGAAGACCGGGTGGCGCTCCTTCACCCAGCGCACGACCTCCGCGACGATGTCGAGAGGGATGTCCTGAGGCAGGACGCTGAGCCCTCCCCGGCGTGCCATCGTCTCCGCCATCCGGCGCCCGGAGACCGCGGTCATGTTCGCGACGACCAGCGGGATCGTCGTACCGGTGCCGTCGCCGGAGGCCAGGTCGACGTCGTGCCTCGAGGCGACGCCAGAGCGCCGCGGCACCATGAACACGTCGTCGTAGGTCAGGTCATACGCTGGACGCGTGTCGGAGAGGAATCGCACGGGAGAGGAATCTACCCGCCCCGGGCAGGTCACCGGCATCGCTCCCGGTCGGGTGAACCTCATCGGCGAGCACGTCGACTACAACGGCGGCAGATGCCTGCCGATGGCCCTGACCGAGTGCACCCGGGCGCGCGTGACTCGCCGGGACGACCGGCGGGTGCGGGTGTCCAGCGGCTCGCGGGCCTGGGAGGGGACCCCGGAGCAGCTGGCGACCGCGGACCCGTGGGCGCGCTACGTCACCGGGGTGCTGCTGGCGCTGGAGGTCACCTGCGGCCTCGAGGTCGCGATCAGCAGCGACGTGCCCATCGGCGCCGGACTGTCCAGCTCGGCCGCGCTCGAGTGCAGCGTCGCCGTCGCGGTCGACGACCTGCTCGCGCTGGGCCGGACCCGGGGCCAGCTGGTGGAGGCGTGCGTGCGGGCCGAGCAGGAGTACGTCGGCGCCCCCACGGGCGGGCTGGACCAGGCGATCTCCATCCATGCCACCACAGGACACGCGCTGCTGGTCGACTTCGCCACGGCGCACCACGAGCAGGTGCCCTTCGACCCGGCCGCACACGGGCTCGCCCTCCTGGTGATCGACACCAGGGTGAGCCACGAGCTGACCGACAGCGGCTACGGCTCACGGCGCGACGAGGCGGCGGCCGCCGCCACCCGGCTGGGGGTCGCCCACCTCGGCGAGGTCGCCGACCCCGCCGACGTGGAGCGGCTGCCCGACCCGCTGCGCCGCCGGGCACGCCATGTCGTGACGGAGATCGCCCGCGTCGACGGGTTCGTGCGGGCCCTGAAGGCGGACGACTGGCCGCCCCTCGGTGCGCTGATGGACGCCTCGCACGCCTCCCTGCGCGACGACTACGAGGTCTCCTGCGCCGAGCTCGACCTGGCCGTGACGCTGGCCCGGGAGTCCGGGGCCACCGGTGCGCGGATGACCGGCGGGGGCTTCGGCGGCTCCGCGATCGCCCTGGTGCCGCTCGAGCGGGTCGATGCCGTCCGCGCGGCGGTGTCGACCGCCTTCGCAGCGCGCGGCTGGCACGAGCCCGGCTTCCTCGTGGCCGATCCGGGCCCGGGTGCGCACGTGGGCTAGGACCAGCCGAGCCAGGGCGTCGGTGGCACGGGTCCGGCCCGCACGCGAGCGAGTCGGGCGGCCCCGAGGCCACATCCCGGGTGCGTCGTACCCCCCACGCGCGTCTGGTGGAGGCAGGCATGCACCTCGGGGGTGTTACAACGCTCGCAGAGTGCGGGTTTCCCCGGTTAACCGGGGAAACCCGCGACCCCAGGTCTACTTCAGCTCGGCGGAGCTCAGCCCCAGCACGCGACGGGCGACGATGAGCTGCTGGATCTGCTGGGTGCCCTCGAAGATGTCGAGGATCTTGGAGTCGCGGCCCCACTTCTCCAGCAGCTCGGTCTCGGAGTAGCCGAGGGTGCCGGCGAGCTCGACACAGCGCAGGGTCACCTCCGAGCCCACGCGGCCGGCCTTGGCCTTGGCCATCGAGGCCTGCATCGAGTTCGGCTCCCGGTTGTCGGCCATCCACGCCGACTGGAGCGTCAGCAGGTACGCCGCCTCCCAGTCCGCCTCGAGCTGGAGGAAGGTCGCGGCCGCGGCCGACTGGCTCAACGCGGGCCTGTCGTAGTCGATGGCGACCCCGGCCTCCTGGAGGATGTCGCGGGTCAGGTCCAGCGAGGCGCGGGCGCACCCGACGGCCATCGCGGCCACCAGCGGCCGGGTGTTGTCGAAGGTGGCCATCGCGCCGGCGAAGCCCTGGTTGGTGTCCACCTCGGGCGAGCCGAGCAGGTTCTCGGCCGGCACCCGGCAGTCCTCGAAGATGATCACGGCGGTGTCGGAGGCCCGGATGCCGAGCTTGTGCTCGAGTCGCTCCACCCGCATCCCGGGCGTGCCCTTCTCCACCACGAAGGACTTGATCGCGGCCCGGCCCAGGCTCTTGTCGAGCGTCGCCCAGACGACCACGCTGTCGGCACGCTCCCCGGAGGTGACGTAGATCTTCTCGCCGTTGAGGACGTACTCGTCGCCGTCCTTGCGGGCGGTGGTCTGGATGTTCGCGGAGTCCGACCCGGTCCCCGGCTCGGTGATCGCCATCGCGGCCCAGGTCCCGGCGAACTTCTCCAGCTGCTCGTCGTTGGCCACCGAGGCGATCGCGGAGTTGCCGAGGCCCTGGCGGGGCATCGAGAGCAGCAGGCCGACGTCGCCCCAGCACATCTCCATGATCGAGAGCACCGAGGCGAGGTTGGCACCGTTCTTGTTGCCGGGCTTCTCCGAGCCGCCCTTCTCCGAGGAGTCCTCGCTGCGCCGCACCCCCGCGGCGCCGGCGCCACCGGTGGCGCCGGACTCGGAGATGCCGTCGATCATGGCGGCGAGCATGTCGAGCTCCTTGGGATACTCGTGCTCGGCCTCGTCGTACTTGCGCGAGATGGGGCGCAGCATGTTCATCGCGACCTGGTGGGCCTGGTCGACGAGCGGGCGGATCTTCTTGGGTGTCTCGAGGTTGATCATGCTGTGCTCACGATCCTCTGCGGTCGGCATCCATGGTCACGGTCCTCCGTGGTGGGGGTCCCCCGGCGAGGCCGAGGGTCCCGGGTCGTCCTAGACAAGGACGGCTCCTTCCATCAGGCCGATGGCCCGCAGGTCGCGGTACCACCGCTCCACCGGGTGCTCCTTGACGAACCCGTGCCCGCCCAGGAGCTGTACGCCGTCGAGGCCGATCTGCATCCCGCGCTCGGCGCACAGGCGGCGGGCCAGTGCGATCTCGCGGTCGGCCGGCTTGCCGCGGGCGACCCGGCCGGCGGCCTTCCAGGTGACCAGGCGCATGCCCTGGAGCTCGATCGCGATGTTGGCGACCATGAACGCCACCGACTGCCGGTGCGCGATCGGCTCGCCGAACGCCTCCCGCTCCTTGACGTAGGGGGTGACGTAGTCGAGCACGGCCTGTGCGGTGCCCACGGCGAGCGCGCACCAGGCCAGCCGGGAGTAGCGCACGCAGTCCAGGTAGTCCTCGGCGTCGCCGAGCAGGGCGATCTCGTCGACCTCGACCCCGTCGAGGACCAGGCGCGACAGGCTGGCGGCGCGCAGCCCCATCGAGGGGTCGGACTCGATGCTGATGCCCTTCGCCTTGGACTCCACCAGGAACAGCTGGGGCCGTCCGTCGAGCGAGGCCCCGACGACGAACAGCTCGGCGTCGGCGCCGCGAACCACGCCGGCCTTCACGCCGTCGAGCACGAACCCGTCGCCTCGACGCTTGGCGAGGGTCGAGGGTTCGGCCGGGTCGAAGATCGCGGAGGGCTCGGCGAGGGCGAGCGAGGCGGCCGGGACCTCCTCGCCGGCGAAGGCGGGCAGGTAGGTGTGCTGCTGCTCGTCTGTCCCCCACAACGAGATCGCCGTCGCCACGGCGCCCGGGGAGAGCAGAGCGACCGCCAGCCCCATGTCACCGTGGGCAAGGGCCTCGTGGACGAGGGTGCCGGCCACGGCGGACCGCTCGGTGGCGATCCCGCCGAGGTCCTCGGGCACCCCGAGGATCGGCAGGCCGATCTCGAGCGAGGCCTTGAGCAGCTCGTCGGGGGCGGCGCACGCCTCGTCGGCCTCGGCTGCGGCCGGTCGCACCATCTCCTCGGCGTACTCGCGGACGACGTCGGCCAGCATCTGCTCGTCCTCGCCGGGCGTGAGGTCGAACAGGCCGGTGTTCTTGGCCGCCGGGACCCGGTTGCCCCGCGTGGCCTTGCCGGCGCGGGCGAAGGTGCGTCCGACGTTGCCGGCCGTGCGGAATCCCGCGCTGGTGACCCGGTAGACGGTCTGCTCGCTGGCCCGGCGGATGCCGAGGCGGTCGATCAGGTCGCTGGAGGCCAGCTTGTTCAGGGCCAGCACGGCGAGCCCGATCGGGTCACGGGTCTCACTGTCGGAGAGTCCGTGCCGACCTCCGGCGCGCAGCAGGCTCCAGGGAAGCTTCCAGGTCTCTCGCATGCTCGCGTTCGAAGACATGACACCGAATGTAACTGTGAGTTACACATTGCGCCACAGCATCCTCACGTGTCGCGTCTCACGCCGCGGTGCTGTCTAGGATGCGGCCATGGCCGACCCCGACCCCCGAACCGAGCCCGCGAGCGCCCCCGCGGACGACCTCCCCGCCGGCGGCAGCGTGCGGCCGGTGACCCGGTGGGGCGCGGAGGTGATGCACCACCGCGCACGCCCGGTGACGTCCTACGACGAGGAGCTGCGCCGGCTGGTCGCCGACATGGTCGCGACCATGCACGCCGCGGAGGGCGTGGGCCTCGCCGCCTGCCAGATCGGCGTCGACGCGGCCGTCTTCGTCTTCGACTGTCCCGACGGGGCCGGCACCCGGCACCGCGGCGTCGTGTGCAACCCGGTCCTCGAGCTGCCGGAGGGCAAGGACCGCGCCCTGGACGACGGCGAGGAGGGCTGCCTGTCCTACCCGGGCGCCTTCGTGGAGTGCGCCCGGCCAGACCGGGCACGGGTCCGCGGGCAGGACCTGGCGGGTGCGGACGTCGTCTACGAGGGGGACGGGCTGCTCGCACGCTGCCTGCAGCACGAGACCGACCACATCGGGGGCACCGTCTTCGGCGACCGGCTGAACAACCGGGCGCGCAAGCGGCTGCGCAAGCAGATGGTGGCCGCGGCGGAGGACTACCCGGAGGAGTGGCCCCGGGGCGCGGACGGGCGCGGCTGCGGCACGGAGGCTCGCCCCAGCGAGGGCTCCGAGCGCTGAGCCGGGGCCGGCGGCGGGAGCGCGGTGGACGAAGGCAGCTCCACCGTCACGGTCGTCCCCACGCCCACCTCACTGCTGATCGACACGGTGCCGTTCAGCTGCTGCACCAGCTCACGCACGCTCGCCAGACCCAGCCCGCTGCCCCCGTCGTCCTGCGCCAGGCGACCGCGCACGAACTTCTCGAAGATCGAGTCGAGGTCGCGCGCGTCGATGCCCCGGCCCCGGTCGATGATCGACATCCGCACCCACCCGGCGCCCGCCGTGGCGAACTCGACGTCCACCGGGCTGTCGGGTGGTGAGTACCTCAAGGCGTTGAGAAGCAGGTTGGTCACCACCCGGTGCAGCGCGCCCCCGTTCGCAGTCACCAGCGCGACGGAGTCCGAGACGTGCACCCGCCCGGTGTCCAGGTGGGTGGAGAGGTCCTGGACCACGCTGCGCGCCACCTGGGCGAGGTCGATGTCGGCGAGCAGCAACGTGGCGTGTCCGGCGCGCTGGGTGGCGAACTCCACCAGCCCCTGGACCATGCCGAACAACCGGTCGGCGCTCGCCTCGGCGCGGTCGATGAGCCGCTCGCGCTCCTCGTCGTCGGCGGCGTGGCGGATCGCGTCGACGAATCCCTTCAACGCGGTGACCGGGGTGCGGAAGTCGTGGTTGAAGGCGGCGTAGAACGCGTCCTGCGCGTCCTCGAGCGACTTCAGGTCGGTGCGGTCACGAGTGACCTTGACGAAGCCGCTGAGGCGTCCCTCGTCGTCGTGCAGCGCGGTGATCACCACATCGCCCCAGAACCGACTGCCGTCCTTGCGGACCCGCCAGCCGGTGTGCTGCACCCGTCCCTGGGCTCGCGCGGTCGCCAGCAGCGACTCCGGGAGCCCCGCGCGCTGGTCCTCCTCGGGGTAGAACACCGAGAAGTGCCGCCCGACGGCCTCCTGGGCGGTGTAGCCCTTCACCCGCTCGGCACCCAGGTTCCAGCTCACGATGGTGCCCTCGGGGTCCAGCGCGATGATCGCGTAGTCCACGATCTGGTTGACGAGGTCGTCGAAGCCCCCCGGACTCGGTGTTGCTGACCACCCCACGCGGACACAATAGGAGCAAAATCACGACCGTGGGGGAATTCCTCGCCGAGCGGACACGTAGCAGGCGACCGCGGAGGCGGCCGCGACGTTGAGCGAGTCGACCCCCGGACGCATCGCGATGACAGCGCGCCGAGCAGCCGCGCGTTCCCACCGGGAGGACAAACCGTGACCTTCCGACCCGAGCACGAGCGCGAGCCGGTCCACCCCCGCCACGGCCTGCTCCAGGGCGACGGCGTCGGCAGCCAGGGTGAGCGCCACCGTCTCGAAGCCGCGGCGCTCGAGGTCGGGCAGCGCGTCGTACCAGTCGGGCAGCCGGGTCCACGGCACGGCGAACACCGCCCCCATGCCCACCTTCACCGCGCGCCGGTACAGCGGGTCCGCGCACCGGGGCGAGAGCAGCACCGCGTCGACCCCCAGCGCCGCGGCCGAGCGGAAGATCGCGCCCACGTTGGTGTGGTCCACGATGTCCTCGCAGACCACCACCGTGCGGGCCGCCTCGAGCACGTCGGCCAGGCCAGGCAGGGGCGTCCGGGCCAGTGACGCCAGGGCGCCCCGGTGCACGTGGAACCCGGTGACCTGCTCGGCCAGCGCCTCGGAGACCACGTAGCAGGGCGCGTCCGTGCGCTCCAGCACGTCCGCCAGGCCCTCGAGCCAGCGCGGGGCCATCAGCAGCGAGCGGACGTCGAACCCGGCCTCGACCGCTCGCCGCACGACCTTCTCCCCCTCGGCGAGGAACAGCCCGTGCTCGGCCTCCACCGACCGGCGCAGCTGGACGTCCCTGAGGTCGCGGTAGTCGGCGAGCCTCGGGTCGTCCGGGTCGGCGACCTGGATGTACCTCGCCACGCTCAGCCGTCCCGGGAGGGCTCGGGTGCGAACCCCTCGGGGCGAGCCACCCGGACCACCTCGCCGACCACGATCACCGCCGGGGGGCGCACCTCGTGCGCGACCAGGTCCTCGGCCAGCTCACCCAGCGTGGTCAAGACGGTGCGCTCGGTGGGCATGGTGCCCTCGCACACCACCGCCACCGGCGTGAGCGCGCCGCGCCCGCCGCGCAGCAGCACCTCGGCGATCAGCGGCGCGTTCTCGACGGCCATCATCAACACCAGGGTGCCGCGCAGGCTCGCCAGGGCACCCCACTGGACCAGCGAGTCCGGGTGCCCCGGTGGCAGGTGGCCCGAGACGATGGTCAGCTCGTGGGCGACGCCGCGATGGGTCACCGGGATGCCCGCGACGGCGGGCACCCCCAGCGGGCTGCTGATGCCCGGGATGACGGTCACCGGGACACCCGCTTCCTGACAGGCGAGGACCTCTTCGTAGCCGCGGCCGAACACGAAGCTGTCGCCGCCCTTGAAGCGGGCCACGCGGCGGCCCGCGAGCGCGGCACGCACGAGCACCTCGTTGATCTGGTCCTGGGGGGCGGAGCGGCCGCGCGGCAGCTTGGCCACGTCGATGATCTCGGTGTCGGCGGGGAGCTCGGCCAGCAGCTCCCGGGGGGCGAGCCGGTCCGCCACGACCACGTCGGCCTCCATCAGGGCCTTGCGCCCGGCCACGGAGACCAGCTCGGGGTCGCCGGGACCGCCTCCCACCAAGACGACGCCCGGGCCGCGGTCGCGGTGCCGCTTCGCGGCGAGGGAACCCTCCCGGAGTGCGGTGACGATCTCGTCGCGGAGGCCGGCATGCCGACGCGGGTCCCGGTCGGCGGCGGAGCTGCCCAGCACCGCGACCGTGTCGCCGCGGTGGCGCCCCACAGCCGGGGTGAACGCGGTCGCTGCGTCCGCGTCGTCGGCTCGCACGCAGAAGATCCGATGTTCCTCCGCGACCGCGCTGACCCGGGCGTTCACGGCGGGGTCGTCGGTGGCGGCCATCACGTACCACGCGTCCTCGAGGTCCCCGTCGGCGAAGCCGCGCTTGCTCCACACGACCTCACCGGAGCCGACCAGACCCTCGATCGCCGGGGTCACCTCCGGTGCGACCACGTGCACGTCTGCGCCGGCCGCGATCAAGGTCGGCACGCGCCGTTGGGCGACGTTGCCCCCGCCCACGACCACGACCCTGCGCCCGGCCAGCCGGAGACCCACCGGGTAGGTGGGCGAGTCCCCGGAGGACGGGGAGGGCGCCTGGGGTGTCGAGCGGGACTCGTGGGTCACTGCACCATTGTGCTGACCCGGGGCCCGGTGAGGTTGCGCCTCCCACTGTCCGGACTAGGGTCGCGAGCATGAGCCTTGACCGCCCTGTGCACCCCGACCCCTACGAGCTGCTCCCCCAGGTCCCGTCGTTCACGGTGACCAGTGCCGATGTCACCGACGGTCGACCGCTGAAGGACGACCAGGTCAACGCCGCCGGCGACACCTCGCCCCAGCTGTCGTGGAGCGAGGCCCCGGAGGGCACCAAGAGCTTCACCGTGACCTGCTTCGACCCCGACGCGCCAACCCCTTCGGGCTTCTGGCACTGGGTGCTGGTCGACCTGCCTGCCGACGTGACCTCGCTGGCGGCGGGCGCCGGTGCCGAGGGGGCCGACCTCCCCGGCAACGCGTTCATGTGCCGCAACGACGGCGGCACCAAGGCGTTCATGGGCGCCGCACCCCCCGAGGGTGACCAGCCGCACCGCTACTACTTCGTGGTGCACGCGGTGCAGGAGGAGTCCCTGGGCGTGGACTCCGACGCCTCCCCGGCCGTGGTCAGCTTCAACCTGGCGTTCAAGACCGCCGGGCGCGCGATTCTGCACGGCACCTACCAGCACTGACCTGGGCGCGGGCCGCCGCGTCGACGACCCGGACCAGGTGAGCCAACCTAGTCTTGACTCGTTCCAGATCGCGTGCTTGTGTCGAGGACATGAGTCCCGGCCCCCCGACCCTGCCGGCGGAGCAGCTGCTCCGGCAGGCGGGCCTGCGGGTCACGCGGCCGCGGCTGGCCGTGCTGGGCGCTCTGAGCCAGCACCCGCACGCCGGCGCGGACACGGTGCTCGGTGCCGTACGTCGCGACCTGGGGACCGTCTCCACCCAGGCCGTCTACGACGTGCTCAACGTGCTCGCCGACCGTGGCGTCGCGCGCCGGATCCAGCCGGCCGGCTCGGTGGCGCGCTACGAGCTGCGTGCGGGCGACAACCACCACCACGTCGTGTGCCGCTCCTGCGGCAGCGTCAACGACGTGGACTGCGCCACCGGCGAGGCCCCCTGCCTGGAGGCCGCCACCACCCACGGCTTCGTCATCGACGAGGCCGAGGTCACCTACTGGGGACTGTGCCCCACCTGCCAGTCCCGCAAGGACCACGACACATCTGCAGCAACCAACGAGGAGTGAGCACATGCCTGACCTTCCCAAGCCCACCGACACCTCCATCGCGACGGCACCGTCGTCGGAGGCGAGCATCGGCTCGACGACCGACACCGGCGCCCCCGCGCCGAGTGACCGCAACACGATGACGATCGGTCCCGACGGGCCGATCCTGCTGCACGACGTGCACTTCTTGAACCAGATGGCGCACTTCAACCGCGAGCGCATCCCGGAGCGCAACGTGCACGCCAAGGGCTCCGGCGCCTTCGGCGAGTTCGAGACCACCGAGGACGTCTCGAAGTACACCAAGGCGGCGCTGTTCCAGCCCGGCGTGAAGACCGAGATGCTGGCCAGGTTCTCCACGGTCGCCGGCGAGCAGGGCTCCCCCGACACCTGGCGCGACCCGCGCGGCTTCGCGCTGAAGTTCTACACCTCCGAGGGCAACTACGACCTCGTCGGCAACAACACCCCGATCTTCTTCATCCGGGACACGATGAAGTTCCCGCACTTCATCCGCTCGCAGAAGCGCCGGGGAGGCAACGGTCTGCGCGACAACAACATGCAGTGGGACTTCTGGAGCCTCAACCCGGAGTCGGCCCACCAGGTCACCTACCTGATGGGTGACCGCGGGATCCCGAAGAGCTACCGCCACATGAACGGCTACGGCTCGCACACCTACCTGTGGGTCAACGAGGCCGGTGAGAAGCACTGGGTCAAGTACCACTTCCACAGCAACCAGGGCGTCGAGGGCCTCACCGACGACGAGGCCACCCGCATCGCCGGGGAGGACGCCGACTTCCACCGGCGCGACCTCTACGACTCGATCGCGCAGGGTGACTTCCCCAGCTGGACGCTCTCGATCCAGGCGATGCCCTACGAGGACGCGAAGAACTACCGGATCAATCCCTTCGACCTCACCAAGATCTGGCCACACAGCGACTACCCGCTGATCAAGGTCGGCACGATGACGCTGAACCGGAACCCGGAGAACTTCTTCGCCCACATCGAGCAGGCCGCCTTCGAGCCGAGCGCCGTGGTGCCCGGCATCGGGTTCAGCCCCGACAAGATGCTGCTCGGCCGTGCGTTCGCCTACTCCGACACGCACCGCCACCGCATCGGGCCGAACTACCTGCAGCTCCCGGTCAACCGTCCCCACGTCGAGGTGAACACCTACACCCAGGACGGGCCGATGGCCTACGAGCACCGCGGCGACGACCCCGTCTACGCACCGAACTCGTTCGGCCGCGGCTACGCCGACGAGGTCGGCGAGGTCGCCGAGGGCTGGGAGACCGACGGCGCGATGGTGCGGGAGGCCTACACGCTGCGTCCCGAGGACGACGACTTCGCCCAGGCCGGGGCGCTCGTGCGCGAGGTCTGGAACGACCAGCAGCGCGAGCAGTTCGTCAAGACGGTCGCCGGGCACCTGCTCGGCGGGGTCGAGGGAGACGTGCTCGAGCGCGCCCTCGAGTACTGGCGCAACGTCGACGCCGAGACCGGCAAGAAGATCGAGGAGATCGTCCGCGAGGGAGCCGACCTCGGCGCTCCGGGCGCGCAGCCGGGTGAGGCCCAGGACGACGCCTCCGACCCGATCGTCGAGCCCGACACGCACGCGAACACGTAGCAGTCCCCGCACCACCCGCACCGGCCGTCCGGCCGGCCGTCCGGCACCCTGCCCCACGCTCCGGCGTGCGGGCGGGGATGCCGGGCGGGGATGCCGGGCGGGGGTGCCGGGCGGGGATGCCGGGCGGGGGTGCCGGACGGGGTGCCGGTCTGTGCCAGGATCGGCACGTGCCCGCGAACCACGACCAGCGCCCGGCGCCGGACCCGTGGGAGCGCGATGTGCTGGGAGCGCCGTACACCGCCCGCACCCTGAGCCTGGCCGACGACGACGAGGGACCGGTCGTGGCCACCCTCGTGCACCGGCCTGCCGACGTGGGCACCCCCACGCGCCAGGCCGTGCTGCACGTCCACGGGTTCGCCGACTACTTCTTCCAGACCGAGGCCGCGCAGTTCTGGGGGCAGCGGGGCTATGACTTCTACGCCCTGGACCTGCGCAAGCACGGCCGGTCGCTGCGCCCGCACCAGACGCCCAACTTCGTGGCCGACCTGCGGGCCTACTACGAGGAGCTGGACCTCGCCCACGAGCTGGTGTCCCGTGACCACGACCAGGTGGTGCTCTCGGCGCACTCCACCGGCGGGCTGACCGTGCCGCTGTGGCTGCACGACCGAGGCCACCCGACCGCCGGGGTGTTCTTGAACGCCCCGTGGATCGACATGCACGGCGACGCCTTCACCCGCCTGATGGCGCTGCCGGTCATCCATCGGCTGGGGTTCTTCTACCCGATGCGCGAGATCCCCCGCGAGGTCGACGGCAGCTATGCGATGAGCCTGCACCGCGACCACGGGGGTGAGTGGGACTTCGACCTGTCCTGGAAGCCGCTGGAGTCCTGGCCGGTCTACGCCGGCTGGATCCGGGCGGTGCGCCGGGGCCAGGCCCGGATCGCGCGCGGACTGGAGATCGACGCCCCGGTGCTCCTGGTCAGCTCGGACCGCTCCGGACACCCCACCTCGCCGGAGGACCCCGACCTGACCCGCACCGACGTGGTGCTCGACGTCGAGCGGATGCGCCGCCGCGCCGTCCAGCTCTCCCGGCACGTGACGGTCGCCCAGGTCCCCGGCGCCCTCCACGACGTCACGCTCTCCCCCCAACCCGCCCGCACCCGCGTCTACGACGAGCTGCGGCGCTGGCTGTCGGCGTACGTCGAGGGGTGAAGTTTCACTGGGTCCCCAGTGAAACTGCCACTTCCCGTGCGTTGCAACGCACGGGAAGTGGCTGCTTCGCGAGGGGAGTACGACGGTCGGTGGGCGTCGAGCCGCTAGCCTGCCGGGCATGGAATCCATCACCGGCCTCGCCTACGGTCGCATCGCCATCGGCGCCCTCTCCCTGTTGTCCCCGTCGCTGACCTCGCGGCTGTTCCTGCTCGACCCGAAGTCCAACCCGCAGCTGTCCTACATGGGGCGGTTGTTCGGCTCGCGGGAGCTCGCCCTCGGCGCGCTCACGCTCGCCTCGAGCGGCGCGGCGCGGCGGCAGCTGGTGCAGGTGGGGGTCGCGGTGGACGGGGCCGACGCGCTGACCGGTCTGGTGGCCGCCTTCTCGAGCTCGGTGCCCACCAAGGCCGGCCTGCTGCTCACCGCGGTCGCCGGCGGGGCCATCGCGACCGGGGTGGCCGAGCTGGAGGGCTGATCACAGCGGGAGGACGAAGGTCGTGACGGCGATGACACCGACCACCACGATCACGGCCCGCAGCACGTTGGGGGGCAGCCGCCGGCCCACGGTGGCGCCGACCTGCCCGCCGATGACCGAGCCCAACGCGATCAAGCCGGCCACCGGCCAGTTCACGTCCGCGACGAAGACGAAGACGACCGCCGCGACACCGTTCACGATCAGGGCCAGCACGTTCTTGCTGGCGTTGTGCCGTTGCATCGTGTCGGCGACCCCGATGCCGAGGACGGCCATCAGCAGGACTCCCTGCGCCGCGCCGAAGTAGCCGCCGTACACCCCCGCGGCGGCGACCGCGGGCCACACCCACCAGGCGCCGTACTGCGGCAGACCACCCCGGTGCTCGGCGCGGGCCGCCACTCGACGCTGGATGCGTGGACCGAGCATGACCAGGACACAGCCGAGCACGATCAGGGCCGGCACGATCGCGTCGAAGGCCGCGGAGGGCAGGACGAGCAGCAGCAGCGCGCCCACGACGCCTCCGAGCAGAGAGGCGACGCCGAGTCGTAGCAGCCGATCGCGCTGGCCGGAGAGCTCGGCCCGATAGCCGATCGCACCGGAGAGCCCACCCGGGGCCAGGCCGATCGTGTTGGACACGTTCGCGGTCACCGGGGGGACGCCGAACGCGAGGAGGGTCGGGAACGTCACCAGCGTTCCCGACCCCACCACGGTGTTGATGGTTCCGGCCGCGACGCCTGCGAGCAGGATCGCGACCCCTTCCCACAGAGTCACTGTGCCGGCGGCACCTCTCCGGCGTCTGGGGGCTCCGCGGCCGGCGCATCGGGAGGCGGCGCGTCAGCAGGCGGCGGGGCAGCGGCCTTCGCGGCGGCTGCGCCGCTCGAGCGGGCGGCGCCCTCGGCAGCAGCGATCGCCTTCTGCACCTCCTCGTGGGTGTTGGACAACAGCCCCTCGGTCTCCTCGCTGCGCGCAGAGTCCGGGTCGGTGTCGACGCGGACCCGGGGTCCGCCGGAGGACTTCGGGATGCCGGAGACCTCGTGGACGGCCGAACCGAGCCCCTCGAGAGCCTTGGTGATCTCCGAGGGCACCACCCACACCTTGTTGGCCGAGCCCTCGGCGATCTTCGGCATCATCTGGAGGTACTGGTAGGCCAGCAGCGCCTGGTCGGGCTGCCCGTCGTGGATGGCCTGGAACACCGTCTGGATCGCCTGGCCCTCGCCCTGGGCCTTCAGGATCGCGGACTCGCGGTTGGCTTGCGCCCGGAGGATGAGCGCCTCCCGGTCGCCCTCGGCGGAGAGGATGGCCGCCTGCTTGTTGCCCTCGGCGGTCAGGATCGAGGACTGTCGCTGACCCTCGGCGGTGAGGATCACCGCACGCTTGTCGCGATCGGCGCGCATCTGCTTCTCCATCGAGTCCTTGATCGACGGCGGCGGGTCGATGCCCTTGATCTCGACGCGTCCGACGCGCACGCCCCAGCGCCCGGTCGCCTCGTCGAGGACCCCGGACAGACCACGGTTGATGTCCTCGCGCGAGGTCAGGGTCTGCTCGAGGTCCATGCCGCCGACGATGTTGCGCAGCGTGGTCATGGTCAGCTGCTCGATGGCCGAGATGTAGTTGGCGATCTCGTAGGTCGCCGCCACCGGGTCGGTGACCTGGAAGTAGATGACCGTGTCGATGGAGACCACCAGGTTGTCCTCGGTGATCACCGGCTGCGGCGGGAAGGACACGACCTGCTCCCGCATGTCGATGACGTAGCGGACCCGGTCGACGAACGGGGTCACGACGTTCAGTCCGGGCTGCAGGGTCGTCTTGTACTTGCCGAACCGCTCCACGACCCCGGCCCGCGCCTGCGGGATGATCCGGATCGTCTTCGCGAGCACGAGCACGACGAACACCAGGAACACCGCGAACAGGATCAGCACTGCTCCGCCCATCGCGACCGCCTCCTTCTCTCTTCGATGGTGCCCGAGCCTCAGGGCTCGAGCCGGTGGGTGCGCAGCACGAGCGCGGTCGCACCCTTGATCTGGACCACGTCGACGAGCTCGCCGGCCTCGATGCGGTCGTCCTCGTCGTAGGGCTCGGCGGTCCACTCCTCGCCGCCGATCTTGACCCGGCCGGGGTTGCCGTGCGCGAGCTCACGCAGCACGGTCGCCCGCTTGCCGATCAGCGCGTCGGCCCCGGTGCGCAGGGTGGGCCCGTGGTGCAGCCGACGAGCGACGTTGGGGCGGATCACGCCGAGCAGCCCCACGGCCGAGATCAGCGCCAGCACCAGCTGCAGGGCCACGGGCCCGCCCAGCACCGCGGTCACGGCGCCGACCACGGCCCCACCGGCGAGCATGATCAGGAAGAGGTCGAGACTGACCAGCTCCAGAGCGCCCAGCGCGACCGCGAGAGCCAGCCAGCTCTCCCACATGTGATCGCGCAGCCAGTCCATGCGCCGAGCCTATCCAACCGAGGGCAAGCCCCCGGTGAGCCGACGCGCTGTGTAGCGCCCCTCCTCCTCGTGCAGCGAGAGCCGCATCCCGAAGGTGGCGCTGAGCTGGCCCTCGGTCATCACCTCCGGCAGCGGCCCCGCCGCCACGACCCGTCCGGCGCGCAGCAGCAGCGCGTGCGTGAAGCCCGGCGGGATCTCCTCCACGTGGTGGGAGACCAAGATGGTGGCCGGGGAGAACTCGTCCAGCGCCAGGGTCGAGAGCGTGGAGACGAGGTCCTCGCGACCACCCAGGTCGAGCCCCGCCGCGGGCTCGTCGAGGATCAGCAGCTCGGGGTCGGTCATCAGCGCCCGGGCGATCTGGACGCGCTTGCGCTCCCCCTCGCTGAGAGTTCCGAAGGTGCGGTCGAGCAGAGCACCGGCACCCACCTCGTGCAGCAGCTCGGTGGCCCGGTCGTGGTCGAGCTCGTCGTAGCGCTCCCGCCAGCGGCCCACCACGCCGTACGACGCGGAGACCACCACGTCGCGGACGATCTCCTCACGCGGGATCCGCTCGGCCACGGCGGCGCTGGTCCAGCCGATGCGAGGTCGCAGCTCGAAGACGTCGACGGTCCCGACCACCTCCTCGAGGATGCCCACGACCCCGGAGGTGGGGTGGATCTGGGCGGAGCACAGCTGCATCAGCGTGGTCTTGCCGGCGCCGTTGGGCCCCAGGATCACCCAGCGCTCGTCCTCCTCGACCCTCCAGTCGACGTGGTCGAGGAGGGTGGCGCCCCCTCGCGTGACGGTGACGTCGGCGAGCTCGAGAACTGCATTCACGAAGGGGACCTCGGTGGCGCGGTCGGGATCAAAGCTGTCGCGGTCAACCTACCCGGGCTGCCCCGCCCCGTGCCGCGCGACGTGCCTAGGCTGCAGGGATGAGCTCGCTGCCGGCCGCTGCCGTCCTCGCCGCCTGGCTGGAGGCCTGCCGCCAGGGCCACGCGGGCCCCGACGAGCTGGCGGACGCGGTGCGCGGCGAGGACCCGCGCCACCTCGTCGCCGGGTTGTGCGAGGGCGGCACGCTCGAGCTGCAGTCGCTGCCCGCGCTGCTCGCCGGCCCACTGTCCCTGGCCCTGCCGGCCTCCGGTGATCCCCTGGGTCTGGGTGGGCCCTCGTCGTTCAACCAGGCCGCGCTGGAGGCCGGTCAGGCGGTGGTGGCCGGCGGGGTGGGCCTGGTGCCGACGGTGGACGCGCGCACCGTCGTGTGGACGGCCTTCCGCGCCGAGCCGGTGCCGTGGGTCGACGAGCGGGAGACCGCTGCCGAGCTGCGCACCACCCTGGCCGAGGTCACGCGCCGTCTGGTGGACCTGGACGTGGCCTCCTGGCAGCCCGAGATCCCCGACCTGCTGCTCAACCTGCGCCACCGCGCGCCGCTGCCGCTGCCACCCGGGTACGACGCACGGCGGGTGGAGACGACCGAGCGGGCGGTGCTGTGCCTGGACATCCTCGAGCTGGCCCGCAGCGACGAGGGCGGCGCGGTGTCCTCCCACGAGATCGATCAGCGGCGCCGCGCCCTGGCCGACCTCGACCGGGCCGCCCGGCGGGCCCTGGTGGGGGCCTGCGCGGCCCGGTCCGGCTGAGGTCCGACCGGCCGCTACCCTCGTGGCGTGCTGGAGGAGAGACCCCGCGAGCAGCCGCAGACCCTGCTGATCACGCTGACCGGCAAGGATCGTCCCGGCGTGACCTCGATGGTCTTCGACACCCTGGCCCGGTTCGGCGTCGAGGTGATCGACCTCGAGCAGATCGTGCTGCGGCGCCGGCTGATCCTCGGGCTGCTGGTCAGCTCCCCACGGGACTGGAAGCCGCTGCGCTCGGCGATGGAGCAGGTCGCCGTGGACCTGGAGATGACCCTGGAGGTCGACCGGGGGTCCGGTGACAACCGTCCCCGCCCCGAGGGACGCAGTCACGTCACGGTGCTCGGCACCCCGTTGCGGGCCCCCGCCGTGGCGGCCATCGCCGGCCGGATCGCCGACACCGGCGCCAACATCGACCGGATCGAGCGGATGGCCCGCTATCCGATCACGGCGATCGACCTGCACGTCTCGGGCGTCGATCCCGAGAAGCTCCGCGACATCCTGGCCCGCGAGGCGGCGCAGCAGGGCGTGGACATCGCGGTCCAGGCGGCGAACCTGATGCGCCGCGGGATGCGGCTGATCGTCCTCGACGTCGACTCGACCCTGATCCAGGGTGAGGTCATCGAGATGCTCGCCGAGCACGCCGGCTGCGGCGACGAGGTCGCGCGGGTCACCGAGCAGGCCATGCACGGGGAGCTCGACTTCGCCCAGAGCCTGCGCCAGCGGGTGGCGCTGCTCGAGGGGCTCGACGCGGCCGCCCTCGACCAGGTCTACGCCGACCTGGCGCTCGCCCCGGGCGCGCGCACCACCGTGCGCGTGCTGAAGCGGCTCGGCTACCGCTTCGCGATGGTCAGCGGTGGGTTCACCCAGCTCACCGACCGGTTGGCCGCGGACCTGGGCATCGACTTCGCCCTGGCCAACGAGCTCGAGATCGCCGACGGCAGGCTCACCGGACAGGTCACCGGGCAGATCGTCGACCGGGCGGCGAAGGCCGAGGCGCTGCGCCGGTTCGCCCGCGAGAGCGGGGTGCCGATCAGCGCGACGATCGCCATCGGTGACGGCGCCAACGACCTGGACATGCTCAACGCCGCCGGGCTGGGGATCGCCTTCAACGCCAAGCCGGTGGTGCAGGAGGCGGCGCACGCGTCGGTCAACGTGCCCTACATGGACGCGATCCTCTACCTGCTCGGGATCAGCCGCGAGGAGGTCGTGGCCGCCGACGCCGAGGACGGGCTCACCACGCCCGAGCCGCCCGTCTGAGCTGCCCGTCTGAGCCGCCCGTCTGAGCTGCCCGTCTGAGCCGCCCGTCCCGGTCAGTCCTGCCCGGAGCCTCGACCCGACCCGTCGTAGAACGCGACCAGCCGCGCGGTGGCCGCGTCGAGCTCGGCCCATGGGACATGGACGTCGAGGACCGCCATCGCCGAGGTGGGGAACCCCGCGCTCAGCTGGCGGAACGCCTGCGGGTCGGGGTGGCCGTCGTCGAGGAGGTGCGCCAGCGAGGCCGCGGTCGGGTTGTGCCCGACGTACAGCACCACCTCGGCGTCGGCCGCCACCGAGCCGAGCAGCTCCAGGGCGGTGTCGGGGCCGGCAGAGTAGATCGCGTCGTCGACCACGGGCACGACGTCCGCGCCCGTCGCCGCGACCAGGCCCTCCCAGGTGTCCAGCGCCCGCACCGCGGAGGAGACGAACGCATGCGTGGGGACCAGCCCCTGTGCGGCGAGCCAGCGACCCGCGGCGTGCGCCTCGCGGGCGCCGCGCTCGGTGAGGCGACGTCGGTGGTCCTCCTCCGCGAACGACTCCGCCTTGGCGTGGCGCAGCACCACCAGGACGCGGCGCCCGGTGACGGACGAAACAGGAGAAGACGGGCTCACGAAGGTCAATCTCCCACCCCTTAGGCTTCCTGTCATGCCCACCGGAGCCGAAGGTCCAGCGCACGACGCACCACTGGGCGCCCCCGGTGACCTCGTCGTCATCGGCGGCGCCGAGGACAAGCTCGACAAGCGCACCGTCCTGACCGAGTTCGTGGACCGGGCCGGCGGCCGGGACGCCCGGATCGCCGTGATCCCCACGGCCTCCTCACTGGGGCAGGAGATCGTCGAGGTCTACGCCGCGCTGTTCACCCGGCTCGGGGCAGCCGAGGTCTACGGAGTTCGCCCGGAGAGCCGCGCGGAGGCAGCAGACCCCGCGTTCGTCGGCGAGCTCGACCGCGCCACGGGCATCTTCCTGACCGGCGGCAACCAGCTCAAGCTCTCCACCGTGATCGCAGGCACGCCGTTCGCCGAGGCCATCGTGCGGGCCCGGCAACGCGGCGTCACGATCGGCGGCACCTCGGCCGGCGCCAGCATCCAGTCCTCGCACATGGTCGCCTTCGGTCCCGGGGGCTCCACCCCCAAGCAGCGGATGACCCAGGTCGCCGCCGGGCTCGGACTGGTGCAGAACTGCGTGATCGACCAGCACTTCGCCCAGCGCAACCGCTACGGTCGGCTGCTGATGATCGTGTCGCAGAGTCCGCAGCTGCTCGGCATGGGCGTGGACGAGGACACCGCCGCGGTGATCACCAGCACCGACGGGGCCGAGACGCTGCACGTCGTCGGTCGCGGGTCGGTGACCCTCTTCGACGGCAGCCAGATGACGACCAACGCCCACGAGGCGAAGGAGCACCGGCCGATCCTGGCCTCGGGCGTGGTGCTGCACGTCCTGCCCGCCGGGTCCGAGTTCGACCTCTCGTCCCGCAGGCTGGTGCCCCCGCGGCCGATGGCCGGCCCGGACGCGGCCGACGAGCTGACCGTGGCGAACCGTGACCTGCGCAAGATGACCCGTGACATCGCGGCGGGGGACGTCTCCCCCAGCGTGCTGCGCCGCCGTATCGCCCGACGAAGCAGAGGAGCTGCTCAGTGACCGACAGCGTCAACGACCGCACCACGGTCCTCAGCGGGGGCGGGCGTCCCAGCGCGGACCTCGCCATCATCGAGACCCGGGTCTACCGCGGCGCCAACGTCTGGTCCTACGAGAAGTCCATCCACCTCGTCGTCGACCTCGGCGTGCTGGAGGACTACCCCACCAACACCATCCCCGGCTTCACCGACCACCTGCTGGCGGCCCTGCCGGGCCTGCGCGAGCACTCCTGCTCGCGGGGACGTCGTGGTGGCTTCGTGGAGCGGCTGCACGAGGGCACCTGGCTCGGCCACGTTGCCGAGCACGTCGCGCTGGCACTCCAGCAGGTGGTCGGACACGACATCCGTCGCGGGAAGACCCGGCAGGTCAAGGGCGAGCACGGCCGCTACAACGTGATCTACGGATACGTCGACGAGCAGGTCGGACTCGAGGCCGGCCGCCTCGCCGTACGGCTCGTCAACCACCTGGTCGAGGCCGACCCCGACCTCGACTTCGAGCAGGAGCTGGACGCGTTCATCCTGCGCGCCCAGCGGACCGCCTTCGGGCCCTCGACGCAGGCGATCATCGACGAGGCCGTCTCGCGCGACATCCCATGGATCCGGCTCAACAAGCACTCCCTGGTCCAGCTGGGTCAAGGAGTCCACGCCAAGCGCATCCGCGCCACGATGACCTCCGAGACCAGCTCGATCGCGGTCGACATCGCCTCCGACAAGGACCTGACGACCCGGCTCCTCGGTGCCGCCGGCCTGCCCGTCCCCAAGCAGGAGTCGGTGCGTACGGCGGACCAGGCGGTCGCCGTGGCCCGCCGGATCGGCTTCCCGGTCGTGGTCAAGCCGCTCGACGGCAACCACGGGCGCGGGGTGTGCCTGGACCTGCAGAGCGACGAGGACGTGCGCGCGGCCTTCCCGGTAGCCCAGGAGGAGTCCCGGCGCGGCTGGGTGATCGTCGAGTCGTTCGTGACCGGCAAGGACTACCGTTGCCTGATCATCGACGGCAAGGTCGCCGCCATCGCCGAGCGAGTTCCCGCCCACGTGGTGGGTGACGGCACCAGCACCGTCCAGGCCCTGGTGGACCTCACCAACGCCGACCCGCGCCGCGGCTTGGGGCACGAGAAGATCCTGACCCGGATCAAGATCGACGCGGGCGCCGAGGAGGTGCTCGCCGACCAGGGCCACACGCTGGACTCGGTTCCGGGCGAGGGCGAGATGGTCAAGCTGGCCCTCACCGGCAACATGTCGACCGGCGGGATCTCGATCGACCGCACCTTCGAGGCCCACCCGGAGAACGCCGAGATCGCCGAGGAGGCGGCTCGGATGATCGGCCTGGACATCGCCGGCATCGACTTCATCTGCCCCGACATCACCGAGCCGGTCCGCGAGACCGGCGGCGCGATCTGCGAGGTGAACGCCGCCCCCGGGTTCCGGATGCACACCCACCCGACCATCGGCGAGCCGCAGTTCATCTCCAAGCCCGTCGTCGACATGCTGTTCCCGCCCGGCGCGCCCAGCCGGATCCCGATCGTGGCGGTCACCGGCACCAACGGCAAGACCACGACGAGCCGGATGATCAGCCACGTCTTCAAGGGCATGGGCCGCAAGGTCGGGATGACCTCGACCGACGGCGTCGTGATCGACGAGCGCCTGCTCATCCGGGCCGACGCCTCCGGTCCGCGCAGCGCCCGCATGGTGCTGCAGAACCCGCGCGTCGACTTCGCCGTCTTCGAGGTGGCGCGTGGCGGGATCCTGCGCGAGGGCCTCGGATATGAGCGCAACGACGTCGCCGTGGTGCTCAACGTGCAGCCCGACCATCTCGGGCTCCGGGGCATCGACACCATCGAGCAGCTCGCCGACGTCAAGGCGGTCCTCGTCGAGGCGGTCCCGCGCACCGGGCACGCGGTGCTCAACGCCGACGACCCGCTCGTGCGCGAGATGCGCCGGCGCTGCTCGGGTCAGGTCGTGTGGTTCTCGATGGCCGAGCCGGGCTCGGAGGTGCGCGACATGATCGACGCGCACTGCCGCCGGGGCGGCAAGGCGCTGGTGCTGCAACCCACCGACCGCGGCGAGATGATCGTCGTGCGCCACGGCGCCCGGGACATGCAGCTGGCGTTCACCCACCTGCTGCCCGCCACCTTCTCCGGCCGGGCGCGGATGAACGTCCAGAACGCCCTCGCGTCGGCGGCCGCGGCGTTCGCGGCCGGTGCTCCGCTCCACGACATCCGCCAGGGACTGCGGACGTTCTCCACGAGCTACTACCTCTCCCCCGGCCGTTTGAACGAGATCGAGGTCAACGGCGTCAACGTCATCGTCGACTACTGCCACAACGCGCCGGGGATGCGGATGCTCGGCGACTTCGTCGACCGCGTCGGCGAGAGCCTCGACTCCGGGAGCGAGCTGGGAAAGCCGTCCCGGATCGGGATCATCGCCACCGCGGGCGACCGACGCGACGACGACATGCGCGAGCTCGGTGAGGTCGCGGCCCAGCACTTCGACGTGGTGGTCGTGCGTGAGGACGACGCGCTGCGCCGGCGCCAGCGCGGCGAGACCGCGGCGCTGGTGGCCGAGGGGGTGCGAGCCGCGATGGACGCCGGGTCGCGCTGCAAGCAGCTCGAGGTGATCATCGACGAGATCGAGGCCGTGCACCACGCGATGAGCCGTGCCAACCGCGGCGACCTCCTGGTGGTGTGCGTCGACAAGCACCCGGCCGTGATGTGGGAGCTGGAGAACTGGTCGCCGCACGCCCAGGCCGGTGCCTCACCCGGCGGCGCGGACACCCCGGTGGCCGATCCCGACTACACCCCGCCGCCGTCGGACGAGGCCTGAGCCCGCTTCGCTGACTTCCGACCCGACGAGGTCGTCTTGCCGGACGCCTTCTCGGACTTCTCGGCCGTCTTCTCGGACTTCTCGGCCGACTTGCCGGACGCCTTCTCGGCGGTCTTCTTGGTGGCCCTCTGCCCCGACGTCGCCGACTTGGCTGCGGCACGACGCCGCTTGAGGCGAACCCAGAGCTGGCCCTGGCCGTTGGCCGTGGTCACCGTCTTCGTCTCCACGAACGGTTGCGCCTTGACCAGGTCGCCGAGCTTGGCGAAGCCGTGGCTGCGCGCGTCGAAGGAGGGGTCGGTACGGTTCAGGTGGTTGCCCAGCGAGCCCAGCGAGGACCAGTCGTCGTCGTCGGAGCCGACCTTGTTCAGCGCCTTGGTGAGCACGCTCTGCAGCGGACGGGTCTGGTCCTCCTTGCTCGGCTCCGGGGTGGGCTGCTCGCCGCCGAGCACCTCGAGGAACACGAACTTCTCGCACGCCTCGACGAAGGCCTTCGGAGTCTTGCGCTGGCCCACGCCGATGACCCGCTTGCCCGACTCCCGCAGCCGCGTGGCCAGCGGGGTGAAGTCGCTGTCGCTGGAGACGATCGCGAAGCCCTCGACGTTGCCCGAGTACAACAGGTCCATGGCGTCGATGATCAGCGCTGAGTCGGTCGCGTTCTTGCCGGCGGTGTAGGCGAACTGCTGCTGCGGTGAGATCGCGTTGGCCAGCAGGTGCTCCTTCCAGCCGCTGAGGTGCTGGTTGGTCCAGTCGCCGTAGGCACGCTTGACGGTGATGGTGCCGTAGCCGGCGAGCTCCTCGAACATCTCCTTGATCAGCTTGGTGGAGGTGTTGTCGGCGTCGATGAGCACCGCCAGTCGGCTGTTGTCCTCGGTCATGCCTGATGCCTCTCCTCGATGGGCGGGCGGCCAGTCTCACCCAGCCGGCCCACCTCGCGCAGCCCGAACCACGACACGACGCCGCCCACCACCAGCATCGCAGCCGCCAGCAGGAGGGCGCGGTGGTACCCACCGGTGAGGGTGGCCGCGTCTCGGTACTCCTCCCCCGAGAGCCCCACGAGCGACGGCAGCGCAGCCACGGCGAGGAGCCCACCGGCGCGCGCGACGGCGTTGTTCACCCCGCTCGCCACCCCGGCGTGGTTGCCGGGCACCGCGGCGAGCACGGCCACCGTCAGCGGCGAGACCAGAGCCGCCAGGCCCAGGGCGAACACGGTGACCCCGGGGAACACGTCGGTCCAGTACGACGCACCCTCGTCCACCCCGCTGAGCAGGGTGACCCCGGCCGCGCAGACGATCGGACCGACGGTCATCGGCAGCCGCGGACCGGTGCGCGCCGAGATGACCGAGAACCGGGCGGAGAGGAACAGCATCACCACCGGGATCGGCAGCGTGGCCACCCCGGCCCCCACCGGGCCGAAGCCGGCAGAGACCTGGAGCTGCAGGACGAGGAAGAACAGCACGGCTCCGAGGGCACCGTAGACCAGGAGCGTCATCAGGTTGGCCGCGGAGAACGTCCGCGAGGAGAACATGCTCAACGGCGCCATCGCGTGCGGGCGCCGCTCCAGCGCCAGGAACGCCGTCGCGGCACCGACGGCGGCCACCACAGCGGTGCCCGCCCCCACCAGGGGGAGGGTCCGCCAGGAGGTGAGCAGGAGGGTGGCGGCACCGAGCGCGACGGCGCCCGTCAGCGCCCCGGGAAGGTCGAACCGGCCGGATGCCTCCTCGTCGCGGGACTCGGGGACCTGCGTGCCGAGGAGCAGCACCACCGCGCACAGGGGCAGGTTGATGGCGAAGATCCAACGCCAGCCGGCGTGCTCGATCAGGTAGCCGCCGAGGAAGGGGCCGATCGCGGTGGCGATGCCCGAGACGCCCGCCCAGGTCCCGATCGCCGCGGGGCGGTCCTCGGCCCGGTAGGAGGACTGGATGATCGCCAGCGCGCCGGGGGCCATCAGCGCCGCCGCCGCGCCCTGCAGCACCCGGAACCCGACCAGCTGCACCGGCGACCCGGCGAAGGCGCACAGCGCGCTGCCGAGCGCGAAGCCAGCCACTCCGAGGAGGTAGACGCGACGCCGCCCGAGACGGTCCCCCAGCGCGCCACCGACGAGGATCAGGGAGGCCAGGCTGAGCAGGTAGCCGTTGGAGACCCACTGCAGCTCGGCCAGCGACGCCCGCAGGTCCGTGCCGATCCGGGGCAACGCGATGTTGACCACCGTGCCGTCGAGCATCGCGATGCCCGATCCCACGATGACCGTCGCCAACGTGACCCGGCCGCGTAGCGAACGCCGCTGCAGGAGCCGGTCGTCGTCCGGTTCGTCGGTCGCGCCCTGCTCAGGGCCGTCCGGCGGCACGCTCGACCTTCGCGCGCAGCTCCCCGGGACTGTCCGGCGTGGCACCCTGGGAGTCCAGCCAGGCGTAGACCTCGGCCCGCTGCGCGTGGCACATCAGGCCGACCACGTCGCCGGGCTCGGCGAGCTTGAGCAGGGCCTGGAGCGAGTCCAGCTCCGTGGGGAAGACCTCGATGTCGTGCACCCCCACCCGCTCGGCGCCGGCACGCAGCAGCGCGTCCAGCTCCTCCGTCGTGCGGCCCCGCAGGTACTTCTCCTTGTGCCCGATCGCCACCACGTCGGTGTCGCGTGCGGCGATCTCGCCGAGCAGCTCCACCAGGTCGTCCTGGCGGTCCCCGACGACCCCGAGGCCCAGCAGCAGCCGACGCCCCGGCACCCGGACGCCGCGCATCACCTCGATCATCGCCTCGAGGCCGGCCTCGTTGTGCGCCAGGTCGACGACCACCGACACCTCCCCCAGGCTGAAGAGGTTCATCCGGCCCGGGTTGTGCTCCGCGTCGGGGAGGAACGATCGCAAGCCGGCGACGACGTGCTCCCGGGTGATGCCGGCCGCCAGCGCCGCCGATGCTGCGGCCAGCGCGTTCTCCACGTTGAACCGGGACAGCCCGCTGAGCGTCATCGGCACGTCGACCACCTTGACCAGCGGGTCGACCGAGCTTCCCTCGAGCACCGTGACCCAGCCGTCGATGACCGTGGTGGCGCGGCCGTGACCGGTGAGGACCTCGCGCAGGGCCGGGGAGTCGGCGTGCCGGGAGAACACCCAGGGCCGGGCCGGCGTGCCGAGCCGCATCGCGAGCACCCGGGGGTCGTCGGCGTTGAGCACCGCCCAGCCGCTCTTCTTGGTGATCCGGGGGACCACCGCCTTCACCTCGGCGAGCTGGTCCACCGTGTCGATGCCGTGCAGCCCCAGGTGGTCCGCGGTCACGTTGGTCACCACCGAGACGTCGTTGCTCGCCAGCCCGATCCCCTTGAGCAGGATGCCACCACGTGCGGTCTCGGTGACCGCGAAGTCGACCTCGCTGTGGGCCAGCACCCGTCCGGCGCCGGACGGGCCGGAGTAGTCGCCGGCCTCGACCTGCACGCCGTCGACGTAGATGCCGTCGGTGTTCGACCAGCCGACCAGGTGGCCCGCCTCGCGCGCGATGTGCGCGACCATCCGTGAGGTCGTGGTCTTGCCGTTCGTGCCCGTGACGGCCACCACCGGCACCCGGGGACGGATCGTGGTCGGTCCTGGTCCGTGCTCGACGCCGCGGACGTGCCGGGTGGCGCCCTCGAGCAGGGTCTCCTCGTCGGTCGCGCCGAGCCCGTCGATCACCGCCGCCACCGCCTCCCCCAGGGCGCGGGCCCGGTTGCGGTCCCGCCAGGGGTAGGCGACCACGATCCTCTCGGGTCGCGACGTGGTGCGCACGCGCACGGCGAGCCGACTGGTGCCGGACTCCGCGGCGACCCGACGCACCAGGCGGGTCACGATCCGGGTCAGCGAGCGCTGGCGGAAGCCGCTCATCGGCGCGTCGGCCCGCAGGGAGCGCAGACCCAGGCGCTCGGCGAGGCGGCGTACGTCGGCCTCCGGGGCCTGCGCCAGCGTGGTGAGGTCGAGGGTGAGCTTGACGGCGGCCCTGGGGAAGTAGAGGTTCGGGCCCTCCAGGATCCGCAGCTCGACGAGCGCAGGCTCGCGCTCGGTCATGGTCTCAGTCGTCCTCGAGACGGAACCCGACCTTGATCCCGACCTGGAAGTGCTCGACCTCGCCGTCCTTGACCTGGCCGCGGACCTGGGTGACCTCGAACCAGTCGACGTGGCGCAGCGTCTGGGCCGCGCGCTCGACCCCGTTGCGGACGGCCTGGTCGATCCCGTCCGGGGAGGTGCCCACGATCTCGGTGACGCGGTAGGTGCGGTTGGACATGTCGGCGTGCTCCTGACCTGTGGGGTTGTGGACCGCTCAAGAATGCCATGCCGGCCCGGGTCGTGGACCGGCACCGGCCCGGGTGCGGTGCTCGGGCCCGGTTTGGGCTCAAACGCCACCGACGTAGGCTGGCAGGCGTGACCGAACCCCGCCGGGCGCGCCGAGCGGACACGCCGGTCCGCATCACCACCGCGCCGACCAGCCATCGAGACGACCTCGACCGTCGTCGGCGGCGCTACGTGGTCTCCATGGCCGTGCGCACCGGCTGCTTCATCGGCGCGGTGCTGGTCGGCGACAACTGGCTGCGCTGGGTGCTGGTCGTGGCCGCGTTCATCCTGCCCTACGTGGCCGTGGTGATGGCCAACACGACGAGCACGCGCATCGAGGGCGCCGACCTGGTCCAGCCCGAGCACGGGCGTTCGGAGCTGGAGCCGTGAACGCCGCCGCCGGGGCGTCCGACGGTCCCGAGGGGCCCGACGGTCCCGACCGGTGCTCGGCCAAGGGCTGCCAGGCGCCGGCCGTCCACGAGCTGCGGTGGAACAACCCCAAGCTGCACACCACGGAGCGGCGCAAGGTCTGGCTGGCCTGCGAGGACCATCGGCAGAGCCTGGCCGACTTCCTCTCCGCCCGAAGCTTCCTGCGCGAGGTCGTGCCCCACGAGGGGTCCTGACCCGGGCGGGTGACTAGCCGCCGATGGCCGACATCGGCCGGGTCGGCTGCAGGAACGTCTCGTCGTCGATGCCGTGCCCCGGGCGCTTGGTCATCATCGCCAGGCGCCACCGGTCGGCGATCTCCCCGTCGTTCGCCCCGTCACGCAGCGCCGAGCGCAGGTCGGACTCCTCCCGTGCGAACAGGCAGTTGCGGACCTGGCCGTCGGCGGTCAGCCGAACCCGGTCGCAGTCCCCGCAGAACGGCCGGGTGACCGAGGCGATCACCCCGACCTTCGCCGGCCCCCCGTCGACCAGGAAGGTCTCGGCCGGGGCGCTCCCGCGGTGCTCCGGGTCGGGCGTCAAGGTGAACTCCGACTCGAGCAGCGCGAAGATCTCCTGAGCGGTCACCATGCCCTCGCGGGACCAGCCGTGCTGGGCGTCCAGCGGCATCTGCTCGATGATCCGCAGCTGGTAGTCCCGCTCCAGGCACCACCGCAGCAGCTCAGCGGCGTGCTGGTCGTTCACGCCACGCAGCAGCACGGCGTTGACCTTGATCGGGCCCAGCCCCGCACGCTGCGCGGCCCTCAGCCCCTCGAGCACGTCGGGCAGCCGGTCGCGCCGGGTGATCTCGTGGAAGACGTCGCGGCGGATCGTGTCGAGGCTGACGTTGACCCGGTCGAGACCGGCCTCGGCCAGCGTCTCCGCGGTTCGGGAGAGTCCGAGGGCGTTGGTGGTCAACGAGACCTCCGGGCTGGGGTCCAGCGCCTTCGTACGGGCCACGATCGAGGCCAGCCCACGCCGCAGGAGCGGCTCGCCGCCGGTGAAGCGGACCTCGCGGATGCCGAGCCGCTCGACGCCGACGCGCACCAGCCGGACGACCTCGTCGTCGGTCAGGGTCTCCTCGGTGGGCAGCCAGTCCAGGCCCTCGGCGGGCATGCAGTAGTTGCAGCGCAGGTTGCAGCGGTCGGTGAGCGAGACGCGCAGGTCGGTCGCGACACGCCCGTAGCTGTCGGCCAGGCCGAGGGTCGAGGAGCTCACCCGACCAGTCTAGGGCGAGGACCCAGGAACTACTCTCGCTGCGTGGGATTTCTGCTGAGCCGGCGCTGGGTCGTCTTCGGCCTGCTGGTGGTCCTCCTCGCCTGGGGGGCGGTGCAGCTCGGGCAGTGGCAGTTCCACCGGCTCGACGAGCGCAAGCACGACAACCGGGTCACCGCGCGCAACCTCGCGGCCGTCCCGGTCCTCCTCGACGACCTGCTCGCCCCGGGCCGCGCGCCCGACGTCGAGGACGAGTGGCGGCGGGTCACCGTGCACGGTCACTGGGACGACGCGCACACCGTGGTGCTGAAGTACCAGACCCGGGACAGCGGTGCCGGTGTCGACGTCGTCACCCCGCTGGTGACCGGGGGCGGGGCCGCGGTGCTGGTCGACCGCGGCTGGATGTCCACGCCGAACTCCGGGGGCACCCGTCCCGACCTCCCAGCGGCGGACGAGGGCCAGGTCACGGTCACCGGCTGGGTACGCCGCGACGCGACCGGCGCGGCGACCCGGGTGGACCAGCTCTCCACCCGGGCGATCTCCTCGGCCCGTGTCGCCGAGGAGGTGCCCTACCCGCTCTACGGGGGGTTCTTGGACCTGGCCCGGCAGAGCCCCCGACCCGCACACGCCCTCGAGCCGGTCGAGCTGCCCGACGACACCAGCAACGGCCCGCACTTCTTCTACGGCCTCCAATGGTGGTTCTTCGGCGCGCTCGCGGTCTTCGGGTTCTGCTACCTCGTCTGGGACGAGCTGCGCCGGAGACGTGGCCGGACTGGGCGGCGCGCGACCTCAGAGCGCCCGGAGCATGCCGCCGTCCACGGGCAGCATGGACCCGCTGACGAAGGATGAGACGGGGCTGAGCAGGAAGCAGGCGGCGGCCGCGAACTCCTCCGGCCTGCCGTAGCGACCCAGCGGGATCCGGGCGATCGACCGCCTCCGGGCCGCCTCGGCGTCGCCGCTGGCGGCGTCCAGCTCGGCCACCCGCTCGGTGGCCACCCGGCCCGGCAGCAGCCCGTTGACTCGGATCCCCTGCGGTCCGAGCTCGTCGGCGAGCGTCTTGGCCGCCATCGCCAGCCCCGGGCGCAGCCCGTTGGAGACCGCCAGGTCCGCCAGTGGCGCCCGCACGGAGCTGGAGAGCACGAACGCGATCGAGCCCGGCCCCTCGACGGCACGCGCGACCGTCCGCGCCACCCGCAGGCCACCGAGGAAGACCGAGGCGAAGCTGCTGGTCCAGGCCTCGTCCGGGGTGTCCATCACGGTGCCGGGCGGTGGTCCGCCGACCGAGACCAGGGCACCGTCCACCCGGCCCCAGCGTTCCTGGGCCGCGGCCACCAGCCGGTCGGCGGTCTCGGGGTCCGCGTTGTCCCCGGTCACCGCCACCGCCTGTTCCCCGAGCGCGGAGACGGCCGCTTCGAGGGTCTCGCTGCTGCGCCCGGAGAGCACCACCCGGGCTCCTTCGGCGACGAGCAGGTCCGCGGTCGCGCGGCCCAGGCCCCGGCCGCCACCGGTGACGACGTAGACGCGGTCGCGCAGTCCCAGGTCCATGGACCCAACCTAGGCGACGCTAGCCGACCGGGTCGGGCTGACCGGCGTCCTGCGCCGCGGCATCCTCGACGAACTGGGTCCGGTAGAGGTGCGCGTAGAGGCCCCCCTGGGCGAGCAGCTCCCCGTGCGTGCCGCGCTGCACGATGCGCCCGCCGTCCACCACGAGGATCTGGTCGGCGTTGCGCACCGTGGAGAGCCGGTGGGCGATCACCAGCGACGTCCGGCCCTCCAGGGCCTCGTCGAGGGCACGCTGCACGGCGTACTCCGACTCGGAGTCGAGGTGGGCCGTGGCCTCGTCGAGCACCACGATGCCCGGGGCCTTGAGCAGCAGCCGCGCGATCGCGAGGCGTTGCCGCTCGCCCCCCGAGAGCCGGTAGCCGCGGTCGCCGACCACGGTGTCCAGCCCGTCGGGCATCCCCCGCACGAGGGTGGCGATCCGGGCGGAGTCCAGCGCCGCCCAGATCTGCTCGTCGTCGGCGCCGGGGGCCGCGTAGCGCAGGTTCGCAGCGATGGTGTCGTGGAACATGTGGGCGTCCTGGGTCACGTAGCCCACCGCGTCCTCCAGCGACTGCAACGTCACCTCCCGGACGTCGTGGCCACCGACGCGCACGGCACCGTCGGTGACGTCGTAGAGGCGGGCGACGAGGTGGGTGATCGTGGTCTTCCCGGCTCCGGAGGGCCCGACCAGGGCGACCATCTGCCCGGGCTCGGCGGCGAAGGTGACGCCGTGCAGCACCTGCCCGTGGTCCCGGCTCTCCACCCGGGCCACGGTCTCCAGGCTGGCCAGCGACACCTCGTCGGCCCGCGGGTAGGTGAAGTCGACCGCGTCGAACTCGACCCGGGCCGCCCGGGCCGGCAGCGCGACGGCACCGGGCCGCTCCTGGACCGTCGAGGGCAGGTCGAGCACCTCGAAGACGCGGTCGAAGCTGACCAGTGCGGTCATCACGTCCACGCGCACGTTGGAGAGGCCCTGCAGGGGGCCGAGCAGGCGCAGCAGCAGGGTCGCCAGGGCGGTCAGCGTGCCGATGGTCAGGGCGCCGCTGATGGCCAGCGTCCCGCCGATGCCGTAGACGAGCGCGGTGGCCAGGGCGGGGATCAGCAGCATCACGGCCATGAAGACCCGCGTCACCAGGCCGATCCGGATGCCGAGGTCGCGCACCACCCCGGCCTTCTCGGCGTAGCGGTCGTCCTCCTCCTCGCGACGGCCGAAGAGCTTGAGCAGCAGGGCGCCCCCGACGTTGAACCGCTCGGTCATCAGGCTGCCGAGATCGGCGTTGCCGTCCATCTGCCGGCGGGTCAGGCCGCTGATCTGTTGCCCGACCCACCGCGAGGCCAGCAGCAGCAGCGGGAACAGCGCCAGGCAGGCGAGCGTCACCTGCCAGCTCAGCGCGATCATCGTGATCCCGACCACCACGACACTGATCGAGTTCGAGACGGTGCTGGACAGGGTGGAGGTGAACGCCCGCTGCGCCCCGATCACGTCGTTGTTCAGCCGCGAGACCAGCGCGCCGGTCTGGGTGCGGGTGAAGAAGGCCAGCGACATCCGCTGCACGTGGCCGAAGACCTGGGTGCGCAGGTCGAAGATGAGGCTCTCCCCGATCCGCGAGGAGAGGTATCCCGAGCCGATGCCGAGCGCGGCGTCCAGCACCGAGGTCACCGCCATCGCCGCGGCCAGCCACACCACCACCCGGGTGTTGCCGGCCAGGATGCCGTCGTCGAGCAGGTGCTTGACGAGCAGCGGGTTCACCACCACCAGCCCGGCGTCGACCACGACGAAGAGCAGGAAGCCCACGATCAGCGCGCGGTGCGGCAGTGCGAAGCCGAAGACGCGCCGCACGGTCTCCCGCGTCAGCTTCTGCGAGACCACCGACCGGTCCCGGCGCATGGAGCCGAGCATGGCCCCTGGATGCATCCCGCTCATGTCGGCTCCTTCCTCCTCGTCGTGCTCATTTCGGGTGTTGCCCGCTGCCTGGCCAGTGTCTCAGTCGTCACCGACGAGCTCGCGGAACCGGCGCACCTGCGCCCGCCGCTCGGCCAGCCGCTGCTGGTCGAGGTCGTGACCTCCGGCCTGCTGCAGCAGCGCCTTGGTCTCGCGGACCGCGCCGGCGCTGCTGGCGAGCACCGCGCCGACCAGGTCCGCCGTGGCGGCCCCGAGCTCCTGGCGGGGCACGACGGCTGTCGCCAGCCCCAGCTCGCGGGCTTCTGCCGACTCGACGTACCTCGCGGTGGCGCAGAGCTCCAGTGCCCGCGGGTAGCCAACAACCTCCACCAGAGGTCTTGTTCCCGCGAGGTCGGGCACCAGGCCGAGCGCCGGCTCCTTCATGCACAGCCGGGCGTCCTCGGAGAGCACCCGCAGGTCGCAGGCCAGGGCCAGCTGGAAGCCCGCCCCGATCGCGTAGCCGTGCACCGAGGCGATCGAGACGATCCGTGGGTCGGCCAGCCACACGAAGCCGCGTTGGTAGCCCTCGATGGTGTCGAGCACCTGCTGCTCGCCGGCGCGCATGAGCTCGTGCACCGAGTCCTCGCCCGGGACTCCCTCCGGCCCGAGCAGCCGGGTGTCGATGCCGGCCGAGAAGCACTCACCCGCACCCCGGACCACCACCACCCGGACCTGCTCCGGCAACGCCCGGCCGACCTCGGCCAGCGCCTGCCACGTCGACGGCGTCTGGCTGTTGCGACGCTCCGGCCTGTCGAGGGTGAGGGTGAGGACCTCGCCGTCGGTCTCCACCCGCAACCCCGCCCGGTCCAGCAGCTCCTGCTCCACGATCCTCATGCCGAGACTCTAGGCGGGCCGCTGCTCAGGCCAGCTCGACGAGGTCGGCGTACTCCTGCGTCCAGAGGTCCTCGACGCCGTCGGGCAGGATCAGCACCCGGTCCGGCTCGAGCGCGTGCACGGCGCCCTCGTCGTGGGTGACCAGCACGATCGCCCCGGCGTAGGAGCGGATCGCCGCCAGGACCTCCTCGCGCGAGGCCGGGTCGAGGTTGTTGGTGGGCTCGTCGAGCAGGAGCACGTTGGCGCTGGAGACCACCAGGATGGCCAGCGCCAGCCGGGTCTTCTCCCCGCCGGAGAGCACCGCGGCCGGCTTGGTGGCGTCGTCACCGGAGAAGAGGAACGAGCCGAGCACCGAGCGCGCCTCGGTGTCGGTGAGCTGGGGAGCCGCGGTGTGCAGGTTCTCCAGCACCGTGCGCCGCGTGTCGAGCGTCTCGTGCTCCTGGGCGTAGTAGCCGATCTTCAGCCCGTGCCCCGGCTCGACGCGTCCGGTGTCGGGGCGGTCGACGCCCGCGAGGACACGCAGCAGGGTCGTCTTGCCGGCGCCGTTGAGTCCGAGCACGACCACGCGGCTGCCCCGGTCCACGGCGAGGTCGACGTCGGTGAAGACCTCCAGCGAGCCGTAGGACTTCGACAGCTCGCTCGCCGTGAGCGGCGTCTTGCCGCACGGCGCGGGCGAGGGGAAGCTGATCCGCGCCACCTTGTCGGCCCGGCGCTCGCCCTCGACACCCTCCATCAGCTTCTCGGCGCGCTTGAGCATCGACTGGGCCGCCTGGGCCTTCGTGGCCTTGGCCCGCATCTTGTTGGCCTGGTCGGTCAGCGTCCTGGCCTTGTTCTCGGCGTTCAGCCGCTCGCGCTTGCGTCGCTTCTCGTCGGTCTCGCGCTGGGTGAGGTAGTGCCGCCAGCCCATGTTGTAGACGTCGATCGTGGCGCGGTTGGCGTCGAGGTGCAGCACCCGGTTCACGCACGCCTCGAGCAGACCGACGTCGTGGGAGATCACCACGAGCCCGCCCTGGTGGCTGCGCAGGAACTCCCGCAGCCAGGCGATCGAGTCCGCGTCGAGGTGGTTGGTGGGCTCGTCGAGCAGCAGCGTCTCGGCGCCGGAGAACAGGATCCGGGCGAGCTCGACACGGCGTCGCTGCCCGCCGGAGAGGGTGCGCAGCGGCTGGGCCAGCAGTCGCTCGGCGATGCCCAGCGACGCGGCGATCTGGGCCGCCTCCGCCTCGGCGGCGTACCCGCCGGCCGCGTGCAGGGCGGCGTCGGCCTTCTCGTAGCGCCGCATCGCCCGGTCGCGGACGTCGTGGTCGTCGCTGCCCATGTCGGTCTCGGCGTCCCGCAGGCGGCGTACGACGGAGTCGAGGCCGCGCGCCGAGAGGATCCGGTCGCGTGCGAGCACCTCGAGGTCGCCGGTGCGCGGGTCCTGCGGCAGGTACCCGACCGAGCCCGGCGACGTCACCGTCCCGGCGGCAGGGAGGCTCTCGCCGGCCAGGATGCGGGTCAGCGTGGTCTTGCCGGCTCCGTTGCGGCCCACCAGCCCCACCCGGTCGCCCGGTCCGATCCGGAAGGACACCTCGTCCATCAGCAGCCGCGCACCGGCACGCACCTCGAGCTGGGAGACAGTGATCACGACAGGCTTTCGCAGATCGGGGACAGGCGCCGGCGGGCGTCACGGCGAGGTCATGGGACGGGCGCCTGCCAGTGTACGAGGCCCACGCAGCGACCGCTTGTGACCCTCCAGTAGGACGCCGACCCGAAGATCGGCTCCCCGGCTCTGGTAGAACAGTGCCTCGTCGCGGACCGACTCGACCGGAGGTCACCCATGTCCAGCCCCGCCCTGCCTGTCCCGCTCCACCAGCGCCGTCCACTGGTGCTCGCCGACCTGGTGCCCGGCACGGTCGTACGCGACCTCCTCCTCGTCCTGGGCGGCGCCGCCCTCACCGGCCTGCTCGCCCAGATCTCCATCCCCGTCGCCGGCTCACCGGTCCCGGTCACCGGCCAGACCTTCGCCGCGCTGACCGTGGGGGCAGCACTGGGCTGGCAGCGTGGGCTGGCCTCGATGAGCCTCTACCTGCTGGCCGGCATGGCCGGCGTCCCCTGGTACGCCGGTGGCGCCTCGGGCCTCGCCATCCCCTCGCTGGGCTACATCATCGGGTTCGTGCTGGCCGCCACGCTCGTGGGGGCCCTGGCCAGCCGCGGCGGCGACCGTTCGCCGCTGCGGACCGCGGGCACGATGGTGCTTGGCAATGTCGTGGTCTACGCGGTGGGCGTCCCCTACCTGATGGCCTCGGTGCACCTCGGCCTCGGCGCTGCCTGGGACGTGGGCATGAAGAACTACCTGGTCGGCGACGCGCTGAAGATCATGCTGGCGGCCGGGTGCCTGCCGGCGGCGTGGCGTCTGATGGACCGACTGCACCGCGACTGATCCCACCCGGGCCGGGTCCGTGGCCCGAAGGGCTCAGCACCGTGGTCATCGTGTAGTCCTTGCCGGGCCCGGACACCTCCCAGCGAACCGACCACCGCGACGGGGTCCCCGAGACCATGCCGCGGTAGGTGTCTGCACCGCACGGATGCACGACCTCGTCACCGGGCACCCAGGGGTGGAAGTCGCGACCGTCCTCGAACCTGACCCACCAGGCGCCCGACTCCTCGACGATCCACAGTCCGCGGCGCACGTCGACCTCTCCGCTGGCCTGGTGCCACCGACCGGTCTCCTGCCAGCGCAGGCACCCCGGGGCGACCGTACCGAGCTCCAGGCGGCCCTCGACCCGGCTCTCGGCACCCGCGAGACGGTCCTCGACCAGCCGCGCCAGGTGCCAGCTGCCCAGCAGTGTGCGCGGGTCCGCGAGGGGACCCCGCTCCCTGGTCCGCTCCCTGGTGCGGTCACTGGTCCGCTCACCGCTGGGGTCGCTCGTCGGGTCGGTCACCGGCCCGCACCCCGGCCGGAGCGCCAGCGCCGGGCCAGGACGGGCAGCTCGGCGGCGAGGAAGTCCACGAAGTCCCGCGTCTCGGCCAGCCGGCCCCGGGCCGGCGCGGGCACCTCCCCGCGGTCCAGCGCCTCGGCGCACAGGCGGGCCAGCGGCTCGTAGGACGCGGCGCTGGACTCGAGCATCGGGTCCCACACGTGCTCGGCAAGGCCGAACCGGTCCACCCGCTCCCCCGCGGTTCGTGAGCGCACCACCATCCGGGTGCGGGTGAGGTGCTGCACCGCACCGCTGATCGCGGCCGGGCTCACCCCGAGCCGGGTGCCGAGCTCCTTGGCCGTCAGGGACTCCTCGGCGCTGCCGAGCAGCAGCGAGAGCACCCGGGCCGGCATCCGGGGCAGGCCCAGGTCGGCGAGGGCGAGCGCGAAGTCCTCGACGAACTGCGACTCCAGGGGCGAGGGCGGCATGGGAGGACCCTAGACCGAGCATTTCACGGATTCAAACAATTTCATGACTCTGTGAAACTCACGTATCGTGAGCGCATGGACGCGATCGTCGCCACCGAGGACCTGGTGAAGACCTTCGGTCACACCCGCGCCCTCGACGGGTTGGACCTGCAGGTGGCCCGCGGCGAGGTGCACGGGTTCCTCGGCCCCAACGGCGCCGGGAAGTCCACCACCCTCCGGGTCCTGCTCGGCCTGCTCCGGGCCGACTCCGGGTCGGTGCGGCTGCTCGGCGGGGACCCGTGGAAGCAGGCCGACCAGCTGCATCGGCGGCTGGCCTACGTGCCCGGAGACGTGACCCTGTGGCCCAACCTCAGCGGTGGCGAGATCATCGACCTGCTGGGGCGGTTGCGCGGCGGGCTCGACCACCGTCGCCGAGCCGAGCTCGTGGACCTGTTCGAGCTCGACCTCACCAAGAAGGGGCGGGCCTACTCCAAGGGCAACCGGCAGAAGGTGGCGCTGGTCGCCGCGCTGGCGACGGACGCCGAGCTGCTCCTGCTCGACGAGCCGACCGCCGGACTCGACCCGATCATGGAGAGCCGGTTCCAGACCTGCGTCGACCGGTTCCGCCGGACCGGCGGCACCGTGCTGCTCTCCAGCCACATCCTGGCCGAGGTCGAGAGCCTGTGCGACCGGGTGAGCATCGTCCGGGCGGGTCGGGTCGTGGAGTCAGGGACGCTGGCCGAGCTGCGCCACCTCACCCGCACCTCGATGCGCGCGGAGCTGACCCGGCCCGCGACCCCGCTCGAGGACGCGGAGGGGGTGCACGACCTGGTCGTGGAGGGCACCAGGGCGTCCTTCGAGGTGGACACGGTGCGGCTCGAGGACGTGCTGCGGCTGCTCACCGATCTCGGCGTGCGCAGCCTCACCAGCCAGCCCCCCACCCTCGAGGAGCTGTTCCTGCGCCACTACGGCGACGACGTCCCCGAGGACCCCCCGGAGCACCGGTCGTGAGCGGGCTCCGGGTCTTCCTGCGTGCCTTCGTCCATCGCGACCGCTGGATGGTGCTCTCCTTCGCAGCCGGGATCACCCTCCTCTACTGGTCGCAGGCACCTGGTGTCGACGGCATCTACACCACGCGGCAGGCCTTCGAGGAGGCTGCCGCGATGATGGCCGACAACCCCGGCTTCATCGCCATGGCCGGGCCGGCGCGAGCGCTGGACACCACCGGGGGCCAGGTCGCCTGGCAGGCCTCCGCTTTCGGCGCGGTGGTCGCGGGACTGATGAGCATGTTCCTCGTCGGCCGGCACACCCGCGCGGAGGAGGAGTCGGGCCGCGACGAGCTCCTGCGTGCGGGGGCGGTCTCGCGGCACACGCCGATGACCGCAGCGGTCCTGGTGGTCACGCTGGCCGGCCTGCTGGTGGGCGCGGGAGTCACGGCCAGCCTGGTCGCCTACGGGCTGGCGGCACCCGGTGCGCTCGTCCTGGGCGTGGGCGTCTGGTGGTGCGGCCAGACCTTCGGCGCGGTGGCGCTGCTGGCCGCCCAGCTGACCACGAGCACCCGGGCGGCGTACGGGATCACCGGCGCCGTGATCGGGGTGTCCTACGGCCTGCGGGCGGTCGGCGACGTCAGCGGCGGCGGCCTCTCCTGGCTCTCCCCGATCGGCTGGTACCAGGCGATGCACGCCTACTCCGGCGAGCGTTGGTGGCCGCTGCTGTTGCTGGTCGGGTGCAGCGGCCTCCTGCTGCTGGCTGCGTACGCCGCCTTCGACCGCCGGGACTTCGGGGGCGGTCTCTGGGCCACGCGGTCCGGACCGGAGTCCGCCGGCCCGGGGCTACAGAGCGCCCTGGGGCTCTCCTGGCGCCTCCAGCGCACCACGGTGCTGGCCTGGAGTGCCGGCATGGCCCTCGGCGGCCTCGCCTACGGTTCCATCGGCGACGACGTGAAGTCCCTCATGGGCGACTCCGAGATGTCCAGGCAGCTCTTCGTCGGCGGGGGCGGGGACCTGGTCGACAGCTTCTACGCGACCGCCTCGATGATGCTGGCCCTGATCGCCGCCGGCTTCACGGTCTCCTCCGCGCTGCACGCCCGGGCCGAGGAGGACGCCGGACGGCTGGAGGCGCTGGTGTCGACGGCGATGTCGCGCCGGCGCTGGTGGCTGGGCAACGTGCTGATCACGGTGGCGGGGAGCACCGTGGTCGTGGCCGCCGCCGGCCTGGGCATGGGGGCGGGCTTCGGCCTCGCCACCGGCGACTGGGGGCGGGTCTGGGACCTGTGCGCGGCCACGCTGCTGATGCTGCCCGGGGTGCTCGTGCTCGGCGGGTTCGCGAGCCTGCTGGTGGGGGTCGTGCCGCGGTGGGCGGTGCTGGCGTGGCTGGGGCTGGTGCTGTGCGCCGTGGTGCTGCTGTTCGGGTCGCTGCTCCGCTTCCCTGCCTGGGTCAACGACCTCTCCCCCTTCACCCACCTCGGGCGGTTCCCCGCCGAGCCGGTGGACTGGGGCCCGGTGCTCGTGGTGGCCGCCCTCGGCGCGCTCGTGCTGGTGGCAGGGCTGGTCGGCTTCAACCGTCGGGACCTGGCCAGCAGCTGAGCGCCGGCGGCGCTCAGCCGAGCAGTGCCTCGATCTGGGGCGTCTGTCGCTGCACCGCGTGCAGGTGCGGCGCCACGGCAGGATGACGGAACTTCCCCGCCAGCGCTCCTTCCCCGCGGGCTGCCTGGGCCAAGGCCCACTCGGCCCGGCTCAGCACGCTGTAGACGGCGGTCACCCGCGCGGCCAGGGCCACCTGCTCCTCGTCCGTGTCCGCGGCGAGGCCACCGAGGAAGGCCTCCAGCAGCACCTCGAACCCTTCCCGGCTGGAGAGTGCGTAGTAGCCGAGGTCGGATCCCACGGGCCCGACGCCGAAGCACTGCCAGTCCACGGCCACCACGTCCTCGCCACGGGCGGCCAGGAAGTTGGCGGGCACCGCGTCCCCGTGCACTCGCCCCTCAGGCCCCTGCTCGAGGAGGCCCAGCCAGTGGTGCCGTCGCCGCCACAGGTGGTCCGCGACGTCCGCGAGCGTCGTCCTCGCCAGGGTGGGCCACCCGCCGCGCTGCTGCGCCATCTCCAGCCGGTCCGCCAGCAGCGCCCGGGAAGCCCAGGCGGGCGTGGGCCGGTCGGCACCGGCGAAGCGACCCAGGGCACGAGCGACGAACAGCCCCGGTGGCGGCTGGCCCACCACCTCGGCGCTCCACACGCTCACGCCCTCCGGATCCTCCTCCACGGGACCGAGGTCCGGCAGCACCAGCCCCGGCCCGTCGGCGTAGGCGGGGGCCAGGGCGAGCTCGGCCTCGCGCCGCCAGTACGCCGCGTGGCTGGGCCGACGCAGCCACGGCGCGGGGTGCGTCTCCGGGTCCGGAGCCGTGAGCCGCTTGACGAACCATCGGCGCCCGTCGACCTCGGCCAGCCACACGCCGGCCGTGGAGGGGCCGCCCGCCGCCGGGAGGTGTCGCCACGACGGGTCCGGCTCCCACATCGCCGCTCCTCACGCGTTGGTGACGCTCATCTTGACAGAGCAGGCGTCGCGCACCGCGGCCTCCAGCACCGCGCGCCGCGGGTCGGGGACGGCCAGGAACGGGGGTACGACGACGGCTGCGGCCAGCCGCCGGTCGGCCAGCACCGCCTCGACCGCGGCGTGGTCGCCGCCGGTCACCAGCAGGGGCACCCCGGCCAGGATCCGTGCGGCGTGACCGGCAGCCGCCTCGTAGGCGATCCGGGCCTGGTGGTCGCGCCGGCGCGCGAACCGCTGCTGGCTCTGCCCGCCGGCCTTGGTGCGACCTTGCACGTGCCGCTGGCCGACCTTGGACTCGGCGATCGCTGCGCCCGCGAGACGCGCGACGGCGAAGCCGCCCTTGCGCACGAGCAGCACCCCCCATGCCTCGGGTGGTGCCGCCGCCTCCTCGAAGCAGCCGGCGTCCGCGGGGCCGCCGTAGGCACGAGCGAAGGGCAGGTCGGCCCGGAAGCTCGAGCCGTCCCTGGCCCGGGCGACCAGGGCGCCCTGCGCGTCGACGCCCAAGGGTGCCGGACCGTGCCGGTCGACGAAGTTGGACAGCCACCGCTCCAGACGGCCGGGCGGGACCAGTACCTCGGGCACCTCAGGGCTCGGAAAAGCCGGGGTCCGGCGCGAGCTCCGGCATCAGGGCTCAGACGTTGAAGCCCAGGGCCCGCAGCTGCTCGCGGCCGTCGTCGGTGATCTTGTCCGGGCCCCACGGCGGCATCCAGACCCAGTTGATGGTGACGTCGCCGACCAGACCTTCCAGGGCGGAGTTGGTCTGGTCCTCGATGACGTCGGTCAACGGGCAGGCCGCCGAGGTCAGGGTCATGTCGAGCACCGTGTTGGAGTGCTCGTCGAGGTGCACGTCGTAGACGAGCCCCAGGTCGACCACGTTGATGCCGAGCTCGGGGTCCACGACGTCCTTCATCGCCTCCACCACGTCGTCGCGACTCACCGTCGCCACGCCGGCGGTCCCGCCGGTGGCCTCGGGCACCTCGGGCAGATCCGAGTGATCGGTGTTCTGGGTCATGGCTGCTCCTCCTTCGAAGCCTGGGCGGTGGCGTCCTTGAACGCCATCCAGGAAAGTAGCGCACACTTGATGCGCGCCGGGAACTTGGCGACCCCTGCGAACGCGATGCCGTCCTCGAGGATCTCCTCGTCCGGCTCGACGTTGCCGCGGCCGTGCATCAGCTCCACGAACGCCTCGTGGGTCTCCAGCGCCCGCTCCACCGGTTGTCCGATGACCAGGTCGGCCATCACCGAGGTCGCGGCCTGGCTGATCGAGCACCCCTCGGCGTCGTAGGAGACGTCGCGCACGACCTCGTGGCCGGGGTCCCCGTCGAGGTGGACGCGCAGGGTGAGCTCGTCGCCGCAGGTCGGGTTGACGTGGTGCACCTCGGCCTCGAACGGCTCCCGCAGGCCCGCGTGGTGGGGACTGCGGTAGTGGTCCAGGATGATCTCCTGGTAGAGGTTGTCGAGGTTCATCCGGCGTCCTCGGCAGAGCGCGGGCGCAGCGAGCGGTCGGTCGGGGTGTGATCCATCGTCACCTCACCTGGAAGTAGTTCTTGGTGTACTCGATGCCCTCGATCAGGGCGTCGATCTCCGCCGGGGTCGTGTAGAGGTACGACGAGGCACGCGTGGAGCTCTGCACCCCGAACCTCTTGTGCGCCGGCTTGGCGCAGTGGTGCCCGGCGCGGACGGCGATCCCCCGGCTGTCGAGGGTCTGGGCCACGTCGTGGGGGTGGATGCCCGCGACCTCGAAGGAGACCGCTCCCCCGCGCTGGGCGGGGTCGGGCGGGCCGAGCACGGACACCCCGTCCACGCTCGCCAGGCCGTCGAGGAGATAGCCGGTGATCGCCTGCTCGTGGCGGTGGACGTGCTCCATGCCGATCTCGGTCAGGTACTCCAGCGCTGCGCCCAGGCCGACCGCCTCGACGATCGGTGGCGTGCCGGCCTCGAAGCGGTGCGGGAGGTCGGCCCAGGTGGACCTCTCCATCGTCACCGTGGCGATCATCTCGCCGCCGCCCAGGAACGGGGGCAGCTGCTCGAGCAGCTCGGCGCGACCCCACAGCACCCCGATGCCCGTGGGCCCGGTCACCTTGTGCCCGGTGAACGCCACGAAGTCCGCGCCGACCGCCTGCACGTCGACCGGCAGCTGCGGCGCGGCCTGCGCGGCGTCCAGGACGACCACGGCACCGACCTCGTGGGCGCGCCGGGCGATCTCCGCGACCGGGTTGACGGTGCCGAGCATGTTCGAGACCCAGGTCAGCGAGACCACCTTGGTGTTCTCGGTGATCAGCTCGTCGATGTCGGAGAGGTCGAGGTGGCCGTCGTCGGTCAGGCCGAACCAGCGCAGCTCGGCGCCCTTGCGCTCGGTGAGCAGCTGCCACGGCACGATGTTGGAGTGGTGCTCCATCTCGGTGATCACCACCCGGTCACCCGAGGTCACCTCGAGCGGTCCGGCCCAGGCCATCGTGTTCGCCACCAGGTTCAGCGCCTCGGAGGCGTTCTTGGTGAACACCACCTCGTCACGGGAGGGTGCGTTGAGGAAGCCGGCCACCGTGTCCCGGGCGGCCTCGAAGGCGGCGGAGGACTCGGCGCCCAGCTGGTGCATCGCGCGGGCCACGTTGGCGTTGTGCCGCTCGAGGTGGTCCACCATCGAGTCGATGACCACCTGCGGCTTCTGTGAGGTGTTCGCGCTGTCGAGGTAGACCAGCGGCACGTCGCCGCTGAGCCGACGCTCCAGGATCGGGAAGTCCTTGCGGACGACCTCGAGCCCCGGCAGAAGTCCCTCGATCATGACTCAGTCCTCTCTCGGCGTCGCTTATCGCAGCGCCGACTGGTACTTGTCGTACCCCTCGGCCTCCAGCTGCTCGGCCAGCTCGGGCCCGCCCTCCTCGGCGACCCGGCCGTCGACGAAGACGTGCACGAAGTCGGGGGTGATGTAGCGCAGGATCCGGGTGTAGTGCGTGATCAGCAGGACGCCCTTGTCCCCGTCCTCGGTGAACCGGTTGACCCCCTCGGAGACGATCTTCAGCGCGTCGATGTCCAGGCCGGAGTCGGTCTCGTCGAGCACGGCGACCTTGGGGTCGAGCAGCTCGAGCTGGACGATCTCGTGACGCTTCTTCTCACCGCCGGAGAAGCCCTCGTTGACCGAGCGCTGCGAGAACGCCGGGTCCATCTTGACCTGCTCCATCGCGGTGTTGACGTCCTTGACCCAGGTGCGCAGCTTGGGTGCCTCGCCGTCGATGGCCGTCTTCGCGGTGCGCAGGAAGTTGGCCACCGAGACGCCCGGCACCTCCACGGGGTACTGCATGGCGAGGAACAGTCCCGCTCGCGCCCGCTCGTCCACGCTCATCGCGAGCACGTCGACCCCGTCCAGGGTCACGGTGCCCTGGGTGACGGTGTACTTCGGGTGTCCGGCGATCGAGTACGCCAGCGTGGACTTGCCGGAGCCGTTGGGCCCCATGATCGCGTGGGTCTCGCCGTCCCGGATGGTCAGGTCGACACCCTTGAGGATCTCCTTGAAGCCGTTCGAGCCTCCGTCCTCGTCGGATGCCGCGACCGAGACGTGCAGGTCCTTGACCTCGAGCGTTGCCATGTGGTGCTCCTTCGTGTGCGTGAGTCTGGTCAGCCCGCGAGGGGCTGGTCGATGTCGATGAGTACGTCGTCCCCGTCGACCTGCACGGGGAAGATGGGCACCGGCTCGGTGGCCGGTGGGCCCGTCGGCTTGCCGGTGCGCAGGTCGAAGCGCGAGCCGTGCATCCAGCACTCGATGGTGCAGTCCTCCACGTCGCCCTCGGAGAGCGCGACGGCGGCGTGGCTGCACTCGTCCTCGATGGCGAAGACCTCGTCGCCGTGGCGGACCATGGCCACCTCGAGGCCGTCGACCTCCACCCGCACCGGGACGCTGTCGGTCAGCTCGGTCAGGGCGCAGGCCCGCTGGAGGCTCACGACGCCTCCCCGGGGGTGGCGGCACCGGTGACCCGGCCGACGTTCTTCTCCAGCTCGGCCTCCACGGTGCTGATGAGCTGCTCCTCGAGGGCGGGCACGCCGATCCTGCGGATCAGGTCGTTGAAGAAGCCGTGGACCACGAGCCGGCGCGCCTCGGACTCCTCGATGCCGCGCGAGCGCAGGTAGAACAGCTGGTTGTCGTCGAAGCGCCCGGTCGCCGAGGCGTGCCCGGCACCCTCGATCTCGCCGGTCTCGATCTCCAGGTTGGGCACCGAGTCGGCCTGGCAGCCGTCGGTGAGCACGAGGTTGCGGTTCTCCTCGTAGGTCTCGATGCCCTCCGCCTCCTTGCGGATCAGCACGTTGCCGATCCACACGGCGTGGGCACCCTCGCCCTGCAACGCCCCCTTGTAGTTGACGTTGCTGCGGGTGTGCGGCGCGTTGTGGTCCACGAAGAGGCGGTGCTCGATGTGCTGGCCCTCGTCGGCGAAGTAGAGGCCGATCATCTCGACCGATCCGCCGGGGCCGGCGTACTCGGCGGTCGCGTCGTGGCGCACCAGGTCTCCCCCGAAGGAGACCGCGACGTGGCGCAGGGTCGCGTCGCGACCCACCAGCGCGTGCTGGGTGGAGTGGTGCACCGCGTCGTCGGCCCAGTCCTGCAGGGACACCACGGTCAGCTCGGCCCCGTCCCCCACCACGATCTCGACGTTCTCGGCGAGGGTCGCGGTCCCCTGGAAGCGGAGCACGACCCGTGACCGCGAGAACGCCCCGGCCCGGATCACCAGGTGACCGGCGGAGGCGACCTCGTTGCCCGTGCCGGTGAGGGTCACGGTGGTGGCCTCCTCGTCCACGTGCTCCTCGGGCACGTCGACGAGGAACACCGATCCGGCGGCCTCCCAGGCGCGCGCGCTGACGCGGTCGGGCGGGACGATGCCGGAGCTCCCGCGCGCCTCGTGGTCGGTGGCGACGGCCGCGGCGCTCACGCCCTCGGCAGGGTGCGCCTCGATGTCGAGGGCAGGGCCGTCGAGGGGTGCGTCCCGGTGGATCCCCCGCAGCCGCTTGAGCGGCGTGAACCGCCACACCTCCTCGCGCCCGGTGGGCACGACGTGGTCCTCCACGTCGAAGGACCCCTGGGGGTGCAGGTGGCTCAGCACCTCTTCGCGGGGCTGTTCGAGCGCATCACGAACAGAATCAGTGAGAGTCAACAGTCAACTTTCTTCTTGAACATTGGTTGCTGGCCGTGAGTCCGGCAGGGCTGGAACCATGACGAGCCGAGCCGCCGGGCGAGGCGAGAGCCCCTCCAGCTGGCAGAGCGCTGGAGCGCTCAGCCAACGGCCCCCTCCATTTGCAGCTCGATGAGCCGGTTGAGCTCGAGGGCGTACTCCATCGGCAGCTCCTTGGCGATCGGCTCGACGAAGCCACGCACGATCATCGCCATCGCCTCGTCCTCCTCCATGCCGCGCGACATCAGGTAGAACAGCTGGTCGTCGGAGACCTTCGAGACGCTGGCCTCGTGCCCCATCGAGACGTCGTCCTCCCGGATGTCGACGTAGGGATAGGTGTCCGAGCGGCTGATCTGGTCGACGAGGAGCGCGTCGCACAAGACGTTGCTCCTCGAGCCGTGGGCGCCCTCGTTGACCTGGATCAGCCCGCGGTAGGACGTGCGGCCACCGCCGCGGGCCACCGACTTGGACAGGATCGAGCTCGACGTGTTCGGGGCGGCGTGCACCATCTTGGCGCCCGCGTCCTGGTGCTGCCCCTCACCGGCGAAGGCGATCGAGAGCGTCTCGCCCTTGGCGTGCTCGCCCATCAGGTAGACGGCGGGGTACTTCATCGTCACCTTGGAGCCGATGTTGCCGTCGACCCACTCCATGGTCGCGCCCTCCTCGCAGGTGGCGCGCTTGGTGACGAGGTTGTAGACGTTGTTCGACCAGTTCTGGATCGTGGTGTAGCGGCAGCGGCCACCCTTCTTCACGATGATCTCCACGACCGCGGAGTGCAGCGAGTCCGAGCTGTAGATCGGCGCGGTGCACCCCTCGACGTAGTGCACGTAGGCACCTTCGTCGACGATGATCAGCGTCCGCTCGAACTGGCCCATGTTCTCGGTGTTGATCCGGAAGTAGGCCTGGAGCGGGATGTCGACGTGCACCCCGGGCGGGACGTAGATGAACGAGCCGCCGGACCACACCGCGGAGTTCAGCGCGGCGAACTTGTTGTCGCCGACCGGGATGACGGTGCCGAAGTACTCCTCGAAGATCTCGGGGTGCTCACGCAGCGCGGTGTCGGTGTCCAGGAACAGCACGCCCTGGGCCTCGAGCTCCTCGTTGATCTTGTGGTAGACGACCTCGGACTCGTACTGCGCGGCCACGCCGGAGACGAGTCGGGCCTTCTCCGCCTCGGGGATGCCGAGCTTGTCGTAGGTGTTCTTGATGTCCTCGGGGAGGTCCTCCCAGGTCTGGGCCTGCTTCTCGGTGGACCGAACGAAGTACTTGATGTTGTCGAAGTCGATGCCACCGAGGTCCGACCCCCACGTGGGCATGGGCTTGCGGCCGAAGAGCTTGAGGCCCTTGAGACGCAGGTCGAGCATCCACTGGGGCTCGCTCTTCTTCGAGGAGATGTCGCGCACCACCGCCTCGTTGAGACCGCGGGTGGCGGTGGCGCCGGCGTCGTCGCTGTCGGACCAGCCGAACTCGTAGCGGCCGATGCCCTTGAGCTCGGGGTTGAGCTCTTCGATCGAAGTCATCGAGTGACCCTCTCCTTGGTGTCGGTGGTCGAACCTGTCGAGACCCCTGCGTGGCCCGCCATGTCGGGGATGCAGGTGGTGCACACGCCGTCGCCGTGGGCGATCGTCGCGAGTCGTTGGACGTGCCGCCCCAGCATCCGGCTGATCGCGGCCGTCTCGGCCTCGCACAGCTCGGGGAACTCGTGGGCGACGTGGGAGACCGGGCAGTGCTGCTGGCACAGCTGCTCCCCGACCGGGATGTCTCGCAGCGCGGCGGCGTACCCCTCGTCGGTGAAGACCTGCGCCACCGCCTCGGCCCGGCTCAGCCCGGGGTTGTCGCCGCGCACCGACTCGAAGCGCTGCTCGATCCGGGCGGCTCGGCGGTCGGCGAACTGGCGCACTGCCTCCGCGCCGCCGGTCTCGGCGAGGAACCGGATCGCCTGGACGGCCAGGTCGTCGTAGGCCTGGTCGAGGCGGTCGCGCCCGGCCTCGGTGAGCGCGAAGACCTTCGCCGGCCGACCTCGCCCGCGGGCGGCGGTGCTGCGCGGCTCCCGCGCCTCGAGGGTGCCCTCCTCGATCAGCTGGTCGAGGTGGCGGCGCACGGCCGCGGGGGTCAGCTCGAGCCGCGCGGCCAGGGCTGCGGCGGTGGAGGGACCGTCGGCCATCACCGACCGGACCACACGCTGGCGCGTGGGCTGGTCGTGCCCCGGCTCGGCGGGACGGGACGGTGCGATTTCCACAACATCAGTGTGCCCTTATTGGCTCCGCGCTTTCAAATAAGGCTGCCCTTACCGATCCGGCCTCCGCGAAGCACCCGTGGCAGGCGGTCCGGGCCTGGACTACGGTCGGGAGCATGGACGCACGAGAACTGCTGGTCGACCACGTCGGCCGGATCCGGGAGCTCTACGCCGGGCTCCCGGACGGCCTCGACCTCGAGGCGGCCCACCGCCGCCCCGGCGGCACCGGGAACTCCGTCGCCTGGCTGCTCTGGCACACCGCCCGGGTGCAAGACGACCACGTCGCCGGGCTCAGCGGTGTCGACCAGGCCTGGCACGACGGCTGGGCCGAGCGGTTCGCGCTGCCCTTCGACCGCTCCGACATCGGCTTCGGCCACTCCTCGGCCGACGTGGACGCGGTGCGGGTCGAGCGACTCGAGGACCTCGTCGACTACCACGAGGCGGTGCACCGACTCACGCTGTCCTACCTCGACCAGGTCGACGGCGACGAGCTCGACCGCGTCGTCGACCGCCACTGGGACCCCCCGGTCACCGCCGGGGTGCGCCTGGTCAGCCTTCTCGGCGACTGCCTGCAGCACCTGGGTCAGGCCGCCTACGTCAAGGGACTGCCGGCCGGCGCCTGACCGGCGCCTGACCGGCGCCTGACCGGCGCCTGACCGGGGCCAGGGCTCGGTTCGTACACTCACCTGGTGCCCGCCTCCCCCGCCACGACACCCGCCGTCGCCGTCACCGGCCTGGTGATGCGCTACGGCGAGAAGGTCGCGGTCGACCGGCTCGACCTGACCGTGGAGCGCCACACCGTCACCGCCGTCCTCGGCCCCAACGGCGCCGGGAAGACCACGACCCTGGAGACCTGCGAGGGCTACCGCAGGCCGCAGCAGGGCACGGTCTCCGTCCTCGGGCTGGACCCCCAGCGGCAGCGCCGCGAGCTGCTGCCCCGCATCGGGGTGATGCTGCAGGACGGGGGTGCCTGGTCGGGTGTGCGCGCGATGGAGATGCTGCGCCACATCGCCCGGCTGCACGCCGACCCCCTCGACGTCGAGGAGCTGGGCGAGCGGCTCGGGCTCGGTGAGTGCGGCCGCACACCGTACCGCCGCCTCTCCGGCGGCCAGCAGCAGCGGCTCAAGCTGGCGATGGCGCTGGTGGGTCGGCCCGAGCTGGTCTTCGTCGACGAGCCCACCGCCGGGATGGACCCGGCGGCGCGGCGTACGACGTGGGGGCTGCTGGAGCAGCTGCGCAGCGACGGCGTGACCGTGGTGCTGACCACCCACCACATGGACGAGGCCGAGCGCCTCGCCGACCGGATCCACATCATCGACCGTGGCCGGCTGATCGCCTCCGGCACGCCGCAGGAGCTCACCCGTGGCGGCACCTCCACGATCCGGCTCGTGGTCACCAAGCCGTTCCCCCCGGGGGCGCCGGACTCCCTCCAGGACGCCCTCGGAGGTCGGCTGGAGGTCCTGACCATCAGCGACGTCAGCCTGCTGATCACCGGCCCCGCGGACAGCACCACCCTGGCCACCGTCTCGGGCTGGTGCGAGCGCCAGGGGGTGCTGCCCGAGTCGCTGAACCTGGGCCAGCGCAACCTCGAGGACGTCTTTCTCGAGCTCACCGGACGCGAGCTGGGCAGACCGGAGGCAGTCCGATGAGCTCCGCTGCCGGCACGTTCACCCCCCGCCCGGGGGCGGCACCGCTGCACCGCCAGGTGCTGGCCCAGGCCTCGATGGAGTCCCGGCTGATGCTGCGCAACGGCGAGCAGCTGCTGCTCGCGGTCGTGATCCCCGTCATCGTCCTCATCGGCGGGGTCGAGGGCACCCGGCACCTGGGGCTGGACTTCTCCCGGCCCCCCGTGGACGTGTTCGCCCCGGGCGTGCTCGCCCTGGCCGTGATGTCGACGGCGTTCACCTCGCTGGCCATCGCCACCGGCTTCGAGCGCCGCTACGGCGTCATCAAGCGTCTGGGGTCCTCCCCGCTCCCGCGGTCCGGGCTGCTGCTGGGGAAGGTCGGCGCGCTGCTCCTGGTCGAGCTGCTGCAGGTCGCGGTGATCTCGACGGTGGCCCTGCTGCTGGGCTGGCAGCCGCACCCCTCCCTGGTCGCCGCCGTGGTCACGATCGCGCTGGGCACCGCCGCGTTCGCGGCCCTCGGCCTCTTCGTCGCCGGCGTGCTGCGAGCGGAGGCCACGCTGGCGGCGGCCAACCTGGTCTACCTGCTGCTGATGGCCGGCGGGGCCGTCGTGCTGCCGTCCTCGGCGTACGGCGCGTTCGGCGGCCTCACCCGGCTGCTGCCCTCCGGCGCCCTCGGTGACGCCCTGCGGCACGCCTTCTGGACGGGCTCCTTCGAGTGGACCAGCATGCTGGTGCTCCTGGGGTGGGCCGCTCTCGGCACGGTCCTGACGGCACGGACGTTCGCATGGGAGTGATGGCACCCAGCGGCACCGAGAGGCCGCCGGTGGCGCCGCTGGGCCGGCGCCGCTGGCTGCTCCGGCTCGCCTGGGCCACCCTGCTCGCCAACATCGGGATCGTGCTCACCGGCGGTGCGGTGCGGCTGACCGGCTCCGGGCTCGGCTGCCCCACCTGGCCGCGCTGCACCGACCAGTCGTTCACCCCCCACGACGCCCTGGACGTCCACTCCGCGATCGAGTTCGGCAACCGCACGGTCACCTTCGTGCTCACGGCGATCGCGATCGCCACCGTGATCAGCGCGTGGGGCTCACGGCGGCACGACCTGCGGCGCATCGCACTGCTGCTGGCGGTGAGCGTGCCCGCCCAGGCGGTACTCGGCGGCATCACCGTGCTGACCGACCTCAACCCGTGGGTGGTCTCCTTCCACCTGCTGTTCTCCATGGGGATCATCAGCCTCGCGGTTCTCTACCTCTGGCGGGTCGACCGACCGGTGCACCCGCGCTCACCCGGACCCGGCCGAGGACTCGCGGCCCTCGCGTGGACGACGTACGCCGCCGGCTGGCTGGTGCTGGCCCTGGGCACCGTGGTCACCGGCTCCGGACCCCACGCCGGTGACGTGGACGCGCCGCGCAACGGCCTGACACCGCTGCAGATCTCCCAGGTCCATGCCGACGCGGTCTTCCTGCTCGTCGGGCTCAGCGTCGGGCTGCTGCTGGCGCTGCGGGCGGCCCACGCTCCCGCGGCGGCCCTCCGCGCGGCCGTCGCCCTCGTGGTCGTCGAGCTGGCCCAGGGCCTGATCGGGTTCGTGCAGTACGCCACCGACCTGCCGATCGCCCTGGTCGAGGTCCACCTGCTCGGGGCCGCCCTGGTCGCCGCGACCCTGACGTGGGCCCTGCTGGAGGCGCGCGCCGACAGCTCGCCGGCGTGAGGTCGGCCCCGCTGGGCGAACCTCCCGAGATCGCCCCCTCGCGGTGTGCACTGTGATGGAATGTGGGCCGTCACAGCAGCGCGACCAGGAGGGCAGATGCCGACTCGTTGGCGTTCGGCACGGTTCGCGGCAGCGATGGGCACGCTGCTGCTCGCGGCGGGGTGCGGCTCCAGCAAGCCCGAGCCGTTGACCCCGATGAAGCCCGACGTGCCCGCCGACTTCTGCGCGACCGTGCCCCCCGAGGCTCGCAAGGGCCTGATCTTCGACGCCAACACCGACATGACCGGCAACCCGACCGCCGCCTGCTCGCTGCGCTCGCCGGCCGGGTCCAAGGACGAGGTGCGCGCGGTCGTCACCTGGGTCCAGCTCAACGACGACGGCGTGGCGGCCGACGTGCTCGCCAGCCAGTGCCGCTCCATCGACCACAGCGAGTACCAGGACCAGTCCGGTTTCGCCCCCCAGGGTGCCGACGACGCCTGTGCCGCCAGCGGCAAGGTCGACGGCGCCGACTCGGCGACCATGGCCGCCGTGGCCGGACGCGAGGTCATCACCGTGCGGCTCAGTGAGGACCCGCCCGGGGACACGCCGGCGAGCCAGCGTGCGCAGGACATGCTCGAGGGCGTGCTCGCGGCCCTGGCCGACTAGCTAGCCGCTCAGCGCTGGAGCAGCGGCGCCAGCGCGACGGCGACGAACAGCAGCGAGAGATACATGTTCGACCAGTGGAACAGGCGCATCGGCCGCACCACGGAGAGCTCGTCGCTGCGCCGAGCCCGATGCCACATCAGGTGTGCCTCGACCAGGAAGCCGGCCCCCAGCGCGGTGGCGACCACCGGGTAGAGGATCCCGGTGTCGGCCACCGGCCACAGGACCAGCGAGGTCGCCACCATCACCCAGGCGTAGGCCACGATCTGCCGCGCCACCCCGGCTGCGTCCCGGACCACCGGGAGCATCGGCACCTCGACGCGGGCGTAGTCCTCGCGGTAGCGCATCGCCAGCGCCCAGGTGTGCGGTGGCGTCCAGAAGAACACCACGAGGAACAGCACGACGGGGGGCCAGGCGAGCTCGTTGGTGACGGCGGTCCACCCGATCAGGGTGGGGAAGCAGCCGGCGAGGCCGCCCCACACGATGTTCTGCGTCGTACGCCGCTTGAGCACCATCGTGTAGCCGAAGAGGTAGAACGCGCTGGCCGCCAGCGCCAGCCCGGCCGAGAGCCAGTTGACGAACAGGCCCAGCACCAGCGTCGAGACGACCACGAGCAGCAGCCCGAAGACCAGCGCCGCCCGAGGGGTCACGATGTGGCGCGGCAGGGCCCGCCGGCGGGTGCGTCGCATCTGCTCGTCGATGTCGCGGTCGTAGACGCAGTTCAGCGCGTTCGCGCTGCCCGCGGACAGGGTGCCCCCCACGACGGTCGCGACCACCAGCCACAGCGGCGGCACCCCGCGCTGGGCGAAGAACATCACCGGGACCGTCGTGAGCAGCAGCAGCTCGATGACGCGAGGCTTGGTGAGACCGACGTAGGCGCCGACGACGTCACGGACGGTCGACCGACCCGAGGAGCGTGCCCGGAGGGACACCTCGGAATCGAGCGCGGTCACGGGGGCCTCGCCTTCGCACGATGGGGTACAGACCTGGTGAGTCTAGCTGCGGGAGCGACCGGCGAACGAACTGACCGGCGTGACCCGCCCGCCACCCGCGCACTAGTCTCGAAACGACGCGTGACGCTGAAGAGAGGACCCACCGACGTGCCCACACAAGCCAGCCTCGACTGGACCGAGCTCGATGACCGTGCGGTCGACACCGCGCGCGTGCTGGCCATGGACTCCGTGCAGAAGGTCGGCAACGGCCACCCGGGGACGGCGATGAGCCTGGCCCCCGTGGCATACCTGCTCTTCCAGAAGGTGATGCGCCACGACCCCGCCGACCCCGACTGGCTCTCCCGAGACCGGTTCGTGCTCTCCTGCGGCCACTCCAGCCTGACGCTCTACATCCAGCTCTACCTCGGCGGCTGGGGACTGGAGCTCGAGGACCTCAAGGCGCTGCGGACCTGGGGCAGCAAGACCCCCGGACACCCGGAGTACGGCCACACGGCCGGAGTGGAGACCACCACCGGGCCTCTGGGCCAGGGCGTCGGCAACGCCGTCGGGATGGCCATGGCGGCGCGGCGTCAGCGCGGCCTGCTGCACCCGGAGGCGCCCTACGGCGAGTCCCCGTTCGACCACCAGATCTACGCGGTGTGCTCCGACGGCGACCTCGAGGAGGGCGTCAGCTCCGAGGCGTCCTCGATCGCGGGGACCCAGAAGCTCGGCAACCTCACCCTGATCTACGACGACAACCAGATCTCGATCGAGGACGACACCAACATCGCCTTCAACGAGGACGTGGCCGCGCGCTACCGCGCCTACGGCTGGCACGTGCAGACCGTCGACTGGACCAACGACGGCAAGAAGTACGAAGAGGACGTCCCGGCGCTCCACCGGGCGATCCGCGAGGCGGAGAAGGTCACCGACCGGCCCAGCTTCATCGTGCTGCGCACGATCATCGCCTGGCCCGCGCCCCACGCGCAGGGCACCGGCTCCGCGCACGGCTCCGCGCTCGGTGCCGAGGAGGTGGCGGCCACGAAGAAGGTGCTGGGCTTCGACCCCGAGCAGACCTTCGAGGTGCCCGCCGACGTCATCTCGCACACCCGCCGCCTGCGCGAGCGCGGCGCCGAGGACGGCGCCACCTGGGACGACCAGCTCTCAGCGTGGGCCAAGCGGTACCCGAAGCGCTTCGAGCTGCTCCAGCGCCTGCGCGGTCGCGAGCTGCCGGACGGGTGGGACGCCGCGCTGCCCACCTTCCCCCCCGACGAGAAGGGGATGGCCACCCGCAAGGCCTCCGGAGCCGTCATCCAGGCGATCGCCGCGACCGTGCCCGAGTTCTGGGGCGGGTCGGCCGACCTCGCCGGGTCCAACAACACCACGATCGAGGACGCGGCCTCGTTCATCCCCGCGGACCGCTCGAGCAAGATGTTCAAGGGCGACCCGTACGCCGGCCGGGTGCTGCACTTCGGCATCCGCGAGCACGGCATGGGTGCCGTCATGAACGGCATCGCGGCCCATGGAGGCACCCGCGTCTTCGGCGGCACCTTCCTCACCTTCTCCGACTACATGCGCGGAGCGGTGCGGCTGGCCTCGATCATGCAGCTGCCGGTCACCTACGTGTGGACCCACGACTCGATCGGCCTGGGCGAGGACGGGCCGACCCACCAGCCGGTCGAGCACCTCGCGGCGCTGCGTGCGATCCCCGGGCTCGACATCGTGCGTCCCGCGGACGCCAACGAGACCACCGCGTGCTGGCGGGCTGTCATGGAGCACAACGACCGCCCCTCCGGGCTGGTGCTCACCCGGCAGAACGTGCCGGTCTTCCCCCGGGGCCAGGACGGCTTCGCCGACACCACCAACGTCGCGAAGGGCGGCTACGTGCTGCTCGACGCGGCCGACGGCACCCCCGACGTGGTGCTCATCGGCACCGGCTCGGAGGTCCAGCTCGCCGTCCGGGCTCGCGAGATCCTCGCGGAGAAGGGGGTCCAGGCGCGGGTCGTCTCGATGCCGTGCCGCGAGTGGTTCGACGAGCAGGACGCCGCCTACCGAGAGACGGTCATCCCGCCCACCCTCAAGGCACGGGTCTCGGTCGAGGCCGGCGTGGCCCAGGGCTGGCGCGAGGTTGTCGGCGACCACGGTCGCTGCGTCTCGCTGGAGCACTACGGCGCGTCGGCCGACTACGAACGCATCTACCGCGAGTTCGGGATCACCGCCGAGGCGGTGGCCGCGGCGGCCGAGGACAGCATCCGGGTGGCCCCCACGACCTGAGGAACACCCGCCCGGCACCCCGAACGGGACCACCAGCAGTCTCCACCCAGGAGGAACACATGTCTGATCATCTGCAAGAGCTCACCGAGGCCGGCGTCTCCATCTGGCTCGACGACCTCTCCCGCGAGCGCCTGGAAACCGGCAACCTCGCGGACCTGGTCAAGAACGACCACATCGTCGGGGTCACCACGAACCCCTCGATCTTCGCCGCCGCCCTCGCCGAGGGCGAGCGCTACGACGACCAGGTGCGCGAGCTCGCCGCCGAGGGCGCCGACGTCGACCAGACGGTGTTCGCCCTGACCACCACCGACGTACGCCACGCCTGCGACGTGCTCAACCCGGTCTTCGAGGCCACCAACGGCGTCGACGGGCGGGTCTCGATCGAGGTCTCCCCCGAGCTCGCCCACGACACCGACGCGACCCTGGCCTCCGCCCGGCGGCTGTGGAAGGAGGTCGACCGGGAGAACCTGTTCATCAAGATCCCGGCGACCACCGCGGGCGCCCCGGCGATCAGCGACACGCTGGCCGAGGGGATCAGCGTCAACGTGACCCTGATCTTCGGCCTGGACCGCTACCAGTCGGTGATGGACGCCTACCTCACCGGCCTGGAGAAGGCCCAGGAGGCGGGCCGGGACCTCTCCAGGATCCACTCGGTCGCCTCGTTCTTCGTCTCCCGCGTCGACACCGAGATCGACAACCGGCTGAACAAGACCGGTGCCCCCGACGAGCTGCTCGGCAAGGCCGGCATCGCGAACGCCCGGCTGGCCTACGAGGCCTACGAGCTGTTCTTCACCGGGGAGCGGTGGCAGCGGCTGCGCGAGGCCGGCGCCAACCGGCAGCGTCCCCTGTGGGCCTCCACCGGCGTGAAGAACCCCGACTACAGCGACACGATGTACGTCGACCAGCTGGTCGTGGAGAACACCGTGAACACGATGCCGGAGAAGACCCTCGACGCGGCCCGCGACCACAGCGTGATCACCGGCGACCAGGTCCGCCCGAACTACGCGGACGCCCACCAGGTGATGCAGGACCTCGCCGGGGCCGGCATCGACTACGACGACGTCATCGCCACCTTGGAGCAGGAGGGCGTGCAGAAGTTCGTCACCTCCTGGCAAGAGCTCCTCGAGACCGTCCGGACCAATCTCGCCGGGGCGCGGGACGAGGTCACCGGGTGACCGACTGGAGCACCGTCGCCGGTCCCGACTTCGAGCTGTTCTTCGGCTACCGCGACGAGCTGACCTTCGCCACCGCGGTGGAGACGCTCGTGGCCGACCGGGTCGCCTCCGGCATCGCCTCGCGGGACGCGACCCTGTGGGGTCCCCAGGCGCAGGAGGAGGCAGCCAAGCGGCTCGCCTGGGTCGGGCTCCCCTGGGAGTCCCGGGCACTGGTGGACGAGGTCATCGGGCTGCGCGACGTGCTCGCGGACCGGGGCCTGGACCACGTCGTCCTGTGCGGGATGGGCGGCTCCTCGCTCGCCCCCGAGGTGATCTGCGCCGCCCACGGCGTCGAGCTCACCGTCCTGGACTCCTCCGATCCCGACTACGTGCGCAGCGCCCTGGAGGACCGGCTGGAGCGCACGGTCGTCGTGGTCTCCAGCAAGTCGGGTGGCACCGTCGAGACCGACAGCCAGAGACGCGCCTTCGAGCAGGCCTTCCGCGACGCCGACCTCGAGCCCGCCGCCCACCTGATCGTGGTCACCGATCCGGGTTCGCCGCTCGACGAGTCCGCCACCGAGGCCGGCTACCGCGTCTTCCACGCCGACCCGGAGGTGGGTGGCCGCTACTCCGCACTCACCGCCTTCGGTCTGGTGCCGAGCGGTCTTGCCGGCGCCGACCTGGCCCGGCTCCTCGACGAGGCGGCCACCATCGCTCCGCGGCTCGAGGCCGACGACGCCGAGAACCCGGCGCTGCGCCTCGGCTCGCTGCTCGGGGTGGCCGCCGGGACCGGGGTCGACAAGGTGGTCCTGGCCGACCGCGGCTCGGGCATCCCCGGCTTCGGCGACTGGGCCGAGCAGCTGATCGCGGAGTCGACCGGGAAGAACGACACCGGCGTACTGCCGGTCGTCGTGCCCTCGCTGCACGCCCCCAACCTCGAGCCGAGCACGGCAGACGAGGTGGTGGTCACGATCGGGCCCGGGGTGCACACGACGGCTCCGCCGGCCTCCGGCTGGGGCGCCGCGGTCGACGCGCCGCTGGGTGCCCAGCTGCTGCTCTGGGAGTACGCCACGGCCGTCGCCGGGCGCCTCCTCGGGATCAACCCGTTCGACCAGCCCGACGTGGAGAGCGCCAAGCAGGCCGCGAGGGAGATGCTCGAGGGCGGCGGGAGGGCTCCCACGCCGGCCTTCACCGAGGGCCCCGTGGAGGTCTACGCCACGCCTGGTCTGCTCACCGACGAGACGAGTGTCGCCGACGCCGTGAGCACCCTGCTCTCGCTGCTCGACAGCCAGCGTGGCTACCTCGCGGTGATGGCCTACCTCGACCGCGCCCGCCATGTCGAGCTCGCCCAGGTGCGCGAGCGCCTCGCCGAGCGCACGGGACGGCCGACCACCTTCGGCTGGGGCCCGCGGTTCCTGCACTCCACCGGCCAGTACCACAAGGGCGGCCCCGCCACCGGTGTCTACCTGCAGGTCACGGGCGAACCGGCGGCGGACCTCGAGGTCCCTGGACGCCCCTTCACCTTCGGCGGCTTCATCCGCGCCCAGGCCATCGGCGACGCGGCGGTCCTCGCCGACCACGGGCGCCCGGTCCTGCGGCTGCACCTCACCGACCAGCCCGCCGGGCTGCAGGTGTTGCGGGAGATCTTGCGGTGAGCCGGGCGGGCGACCGGCAGCCAGGGCACGGCAACCCGCTGCGTGACCCCGCGGACCGGCGGCTGCCGCGCATCGCCGGCCCCTGCGGGCTGGTGCTGTTCGGCGTCACCGGCGACCTGTCGCGCAAGAAGGTGATGCCGGCGATCTACGACCTCGCCAACCGTGGGCTGCTGCCCCCGGGGTTCAGCCTGGTGGGGTACGCCCGGAGGGACTGGGCACACCAGGACTTCGCCCAGATCGTGCACGACTCCGTGCGCGAGCACGCCCGTACCGAGTTCCGCGAGGAGGTGTGGCGCCAGCTCGCCGAGGGGATCCGCTTCGTCCCGGGAGACTTCGGCGACGACGCCGACTTCGAGAAGCTGCGCCGTACCATCGAGGAGCTCGACGACATCCGCGGCACCGGAGGCAACCACGCCTTCTACCTCTCCATCCCGCCCCGCTTCTTCGGCGACGTGATCAACCAGCTCCAGGAGCACGGGCTCACCGCGGGCCGCGACGGCGCCTGGCGCCGCGTCGTGGTGGAGAAGCCGTTCGGGCACGACCTGGAGTCGGCCCGCGAGCTCAACGACGTCATCGACCGGGTGTTCGCACCCGAGTCGGTCTTCCGCATCGACCACTACCTGGGCAAGGAGACGGTGCAGAACATCCTCGCGATGCGCTTCGCCAACAACCTCTTCGAACCCATCTGGAACGCCAACTACGTCGACCACATCCAGATCACGATGGCCGAGGACATCGGCATCGGCGGGCGTGCGGGCTACTACGACGGCATCGGCGCCGCGCGCGACGTCATCCAGAACCACCTGCTGCAGCTGATGGCCCTGGTGGCCATGGAGGAGCCGACGTCGTTCGACGCCCAGAGCCTGCGGATAGAGAAGCAGAAGGTGCTCTCCTCGGTCGTGCTCCCCCGGCGGCTGGACCTCTACACCGCCCGCGGCCAGTACGCCGCCGGCTGGGCCGGCGGCGAGAAGGTCGACGGCTACCGCGACGAGGAGGACATCAGCGCCTCCTCGACCACCGAGACCTTCGCCGCCCTCCGCCTCGACGTCGAGACGCGCCGCTGGGCCGGGGTGCCGTTCTACCTGCGCACCGGCAAGCGCCTGGGTCGCCGGGTCACCGAGGTGGCCGTGGTGTTCAAGCGCGCGCCGCACCTGCCGTTCACCGAGACCGCGACGGAGGACCTCACCCACAACGCGGTCGTCTTCCGGATCCAGCCCGACGAGGGCGCCACGATCCGGTTCGGCTCCAAGGTCCCGGGCAGCGCCATGGAGATCCGCGACGTCAACATGGACTTCGCCTACGGCGGGTCGTTCACCCAGGCCAGCCCGGAGGCCTACGAGCGGCTGATCCTCGACGTGCTCCTCGGCGACCCGCCGCTCTTCCCCCAGCAGCGGGAGGTCGAGCTCTCCTGGGAGATCCTCGACCCCGTGCTCGAGCACTGGGCCCGGCGCGACGCCGCCGGCAAGGCGCAGGTGGAGCAGTACGAGTCGGGCACCTGGGGGCCGGAGTCCGCGCACGCCATGCTGGCGCGCGACGGTCGGGTGTGGCGACGACCCTGACGAAGGAGACGAGATGATCGAGCTCACCGAGACCAACTCCGCCGGCATCGCCGCGGAGTTCCTGCGGGCGCGCAAGCGGGCCGGGTCCCCGGCGATGGGCATGGTGATGACGCTCGTCATCGTCGTGGACGAGGACTCTGCCGAGGAGGCGATGGCGGCCGCGCGCGACGCCTCCAAGGAGCATCCCGCCCGCGTCCTCGGCGTGATCCTCGGCGACGCCCGCGGGCACCCCGTCGTCAACGCCCAGGTCGGCACGGGTTCGGGCTGGAGCGGGGAGACCGCCCTGATCCGCCTGCGCGGCGAGGTCGTCAAGCACCCCGAGTCGGTGGTGCTGCCGCTGCTGCTGCCGGACTCCCCCGTCGCCGTGTGGTGGCCCACCGACGCTCCGGCCGACCCGGCCGAGGACGCCCTCGGCAAGCTGGCGCAGCGACGGATCACCGACTCCGCGGCCGCCACCCGGGCCCGCACCAAGGCGATCCACCGGCAGTGCGACTCCTACTCGCCCGGCAACACCGACCTCGCGTGGACGCGGATCACTCCGTGGCGGGCGCTGCTCGCGGCGGCCCTGGACCAGCATCCCGAGAAGGTGAGCTCCGCGTCGGTGTCCGCCGAACGCATCAGTCCCAGCGCCGACCTGCTGGTGGCCTGGCTCACCGACCGGCTGCGGATCGACGTCGCGCGGCACGGCTCCGAGGGCCCCGGGCTCACCGAGGTGGTGCTGGCCACCCGGTCCGGAGACATCACGATCAGTCGCGCCGACGGCAAGCTGGCGTCCTTCTCCTCCCCGGGGCAGCCCGACCGTCCGGTCGCCCTCAAGCGCCGCGACCTGCCCGCGCTGCTGGCCGAGGAGCTGCGCCGTCTCGACGAGGACGAGACCTACGCCAGCGCGGCGCGCCGACTCGTGAAGCTGGCCGAGCAGTGACCCGCGTCGAGGTGCTCCCCGACGCGGGGGCGCTGGCCACCCGGGTCGCTGCCGAGCTGGTCGCCGCACTGGTCGCCGTGCAGGCCGAGGGCCGCGTCCCCGCGCTCGCCCTCACCGGCGGCACCATCGCCGAGGAGGTCTACCGTGCCGTCGCCGACCTCGAGTCCAGCGACCGCTCGGTGGACTGGACCAGGGTGGACTTCTGGTGGGGTGACGAGCGCTACGTCCCGGCCGACTCCGCGGACCGCAACGACCGGACCGCGGGCCTCGACCTGCTCGACGTGATGGGCGTGGACCCCGCTCGGGTCCACCACATGCCGTCCTCGGACGAGGCGCACGCCGACGTCGCGGCCGCCGCGGCGGCGTACGACCAGGAGCTGCGCGCCGACGGCGGCGAGGCCTTCGACCTGGTGCTCCTCGGCCTGGGCCCCGACGGCCACGTCGCCTCGCTGTTCCCCGGGTTCGCCCAGCTCGACGTGGACGACGAGATCGCCGTCCCGGTGACCGGGTCGCCGAAGCCGCCCCCCGAGCGCATCTCGCTGACCTTCCCCGCGCTGAACCGGACCCGCGCGGTGTGGTTCCTCGTCTCCGGCTCGGGCAAGGCCGACGCCGTGGCCCGCGCGCTGGCCGACGAGGGCTCGGTCCACGAGACCCCGGCCCGCGGCATCACCGCGGAGGACTGCACCTGGTGGCTCGACGAGCCCGCCGCCGGCTCTCTGTAGCCCGCTGAGAGGGGCCTGCTGGTTGGCTGGAGTGCGCTGAGAGGGGGCTGCTGGTTGGCCAGGGTGCGACCAGAGGGGGCCGATGGTTACCCGGCCCGGCCGTACGGCGTCCACAGCGTCCGCTTGCGGGCCCGGCTGAATCCCCCGGCCAGCCGCAGGAGCGGATCAGGGCGCCGGTCGTAGACATCGATCTTGGTGAAGACCTCGAACAGCCAGTGGCGCTCCCGGGCGCACCACGCACGCCGCTCGTCGTCGTGGGCGCGGTCCTCCTCGCTGGTGTGGTGCCCCTCGCCGTCGTACTCCGCGGTGTAGAGGAGGTCCGGCAGGGTGATGTCGAGGCGATAGATCCCGACACCGTGGTCGTCGTACACCCAGGTCTGGAGGTCGGGACGCGGCAGGCCGGCGTCGTACCAGTTCAGTCGGAGCGCGGACTCGCCGAGGGACTCCGCCCGTGCGTCACCCAGCGGCGCGAGGGCGCGGAGCTGGCGGACGCCGCGGTAGCCCTTGAAGCGCCCGATCTCAGCGATGAGCAGCTCGTGCGGCACCCCGATCCGCAAGAAGGCGTCGATCGCGCCGAGCGCGTCGTACCGCCACAGCAGACGACCCAAGTCGAGCGCCGTCCGCAGTGCGGTGGTGGCGCGCACCTCGCACGCCACCGTGATGTCAGTGGCGAGGAGCCCGCGCCGGCCGGAGGCGACACCCGGGCGGTCCATCCGGGTATCGGTGGTGTGGAAGACGTTGAGGGGCGGTGGAGTCGTGCCCGAGCTGCGCGGGAGCAGGTCGACTCCGTGGAGCCAGGCCGCGGTGCGATCCGTGACCACAGCTGCCTCGGGTACGACGAGCCCGAGGGCCTGCGCACGCAGGTCCATGTCGTCGGGCGCCTGCGCGGCGACGTAGACGCCCTGGAGCATCCGTCGCACACACCCCAGCGCGACCATCGTCCGCAGCGTCTGTCGGGAGACACCCCACTCGTGTGCCTGCTGTCCCGTGAAGGGTGCGTCGAGTGGCACCGGAGCGCGCGGAGTCAGGCGCAGGTGGTCGTCGAGCCAGTTCTGGTCCACCGGTGCATCGTGGCCGGGTCGCGGGAGGGCTGCTCCGACGATCCACAGGCACCACCCACGGTCACCCGGTCAGCGTGCTGGCGCCAACCGAGACCCCCCGGTCAGCGTGCTGACGCCAACCAAGACCCCCCGGTCAGCGTGCTGACGCCAACCAAGACCCCCCGGTCGGCGTGCTAGAAGATGATCTCGCCGCTCTTGCGCCGGGCGCGGAGCGTGGCGATGGCCTCGTTGAGGATGTCCTTGGCCTCGGCGTCGGAGCGGCGCTCCTTCACATAGGCCAGGTGGGTCTTGTAGGGCTCGATCTTCGGGGCCGGCGGCGGGTTGTCGCTGTCCATGCTCGCGGGCAGCCCGCACCGCGGGCAGTCCCAGGTCTCCGGCACCTGGGCCTCCACCGCGAAGGCGATGAGGGTGCGATGCTCGTGGGAGCAGAAGTAGGTGACGTTCTGCCGCGGGGCCGACTCGCCCCGCTCCGCCTCGCCCATGGGTCCAGCGCCGACACGACTGCCCCGGATGGCGTTTCCTCCGCCTGCCACGCTAGGTCTCCTTCGAGATCGTTGAGATCAGTTGCCGGTCTTGAGCAGGAGCCCGAGCCCGACGACGCACGCGAACCACACCATCCCGATGCCGATGGTGATGCGGTCCAGGTTGCGCTCCGCCACGGACGATCCGCCCAGGCCGCTCGAGACGCCACCGCCGAACATGTCGGAGAGCCCACCGCCGCGCCCCTTGTGGAGGAGCACCAGCAGGATCATGAGCAAGCTCGTGATGACGAGCAAGACCTCGAAGACGATAACCACGAGAACGAGCCTAACAACAACAGGCGCGCGGACCCGCGTCCGGTCATGGCAGGACCGGCATGTCGTAGAAGCGGCAGATGCCCCCGAACTCGTCGACCTGCAGGCTGGCGCCACCGACCAGGCACCCGTCCACGTCGGCCTGCTGCATGATGCCGCCCACGTTGGCCGACTTCACCGACCCCCCGTAGAGGAGGCGCAGCCCGGCCGCCGCCTCGTCGCCGGCGGTCTCCGCGACCCGGGCCCGGATGGCCGAGCACACCTCCTGGGCATCCTGCGGTGTCGCCACCTCGCCGGTGCCGATCGCCCAGACCGGCTCGTAGGCGACCACCAGGCCGGCGAGCTGCGCGGCGTCGAAGCCGGCCAGCGATCCGTCCACCTGCGCAAGGGTGTGCTCGACCTGCCGACCCTCCTGGCGCACCGCCAGGCCCTCCCCCACGCAGACGATGGGGGTGAGCCCGCCGGCCAGTGCCCGACGGGCCTTGGCGTTGACGACGGCGTCGTCCTCCGCATGGTGCTGGCGTCGCTCGGAGTGGCCCACCACGACGTAGGAGCAGCCGAGCTTGGCCAGCATCGCGACCGAGACCTCACCGGTGAACGCCCCGTCGTCGTGGGCAGAGACGTCCTGGGCGCCGTACCGGATCTGCAGCCGGTCGCCGTCGACGAGCGTCTGCACGCTGCGCAGGTCGGTGAACGGCGGCACCACGACCACCTCGACACTGCCGTAGTCGTGCTTCTTGTCCGCCAGCGTCCAGGCCAGCTTCTGCACCAGGACGACGGCCTCCTGGTGGTTCAGGTTCATCTTCCAGTTGCCCGCCATCAGCGGGGTGCGGGGGGTCTGCGCCATGGGGTGGGTCTTCCGATCGTGTGGTGACAGGCGGACTGGGATCAGGACAAGACGTCGATGCCCGGGAGGTGCTTGCCCTCGAGGTACTCCAGGCTGGCGCCTCCTCCGGTGGAGATGTGCCCGAAGGAGGCGTCGTCGAAGCCCAGGCGGCGCACGGCCGCTGCGGAGTCGCCGCCACCCACCACGGAGAGGCCCTCGACCTCGGTCAGCGCCTGGGCGACGGCACGGGTGCCCTCGGCGAAGGCATCGAGCTCGAAGACGCCCATCGGCCCGTTCCAGAAGACGGTGCGCGCCCTGCGGATGGCCGCGGCGAACGCGGTGGCGGAGTCCGGCCCGATGTCGAGCCCGATCTGGTCGGCGGGGATGGCGTCCACCGCGACGGTCGACGGGGGCGCGTCGGCGGCCACCTCGGGGGCCACCACCACGTCGGTGGGGAGCAGGATCTCCACGCCCGTCTCCCGCGAGCGCTCCAGGTAGCCGCGGCAGGTCTCGACCTGGTCCTGCTCGAGCAGGCTGCGGCCGACCTCGTGGCCCTGCGCGGCGAGGAAGGTGAACACCATCCCGCCGCCGACCAGGAGGGTGTCCGCCTTGCCCAGCAGGTTGTCGATCACGGCCAGCTTGTCGCTGACCTTCGACCCGCCGAGCACCACGACGTAAGGGTGCTCGGGGTCCTGGGTGAGCTTGCGCAGCACCTCGATCTCGGCGCGCACCAGCCCGCCCATCGTGTGCGGGAGCCGCTGTGCGACGTCGTACACGCTGGCCTGCTTGCGGTGCACCACGCCGAACCCGTCGCTGACGAAGCCCTCGCCGAGCTCGACGAGCCGGTCGGCGAAGGCGCCGCGCTCGGCGTCGTCCTTGCTGGTCTCCCCGGCGTTGAACCGGACGTTCTCCAGCAGGGCCACCTCACCCTCGGCGAGGGACGCGACGGTCTCGCGGGCAGACTCCCCCACCGTGTCGGTGGCGAAGTGCACCTCGGCGCCGAGCAGCTCCCCGAGCCGCGCCGCCACCGGCCGCAGGGAGTACGCCGGGTCGGGCTCGCCCTGGGGACGGCCCAGGTGCGCCATCACCACCACCCGGGCCCCGGCCTGCGAGAGCGCCCGGATCGTCGGCACGCTGGCACGGATGCGCCCGTCGTCGGTGATGGTGCCACCCTCCAGCGGGACGTTCAGGTCCGAGCGCACCAAGATGCGCTTCCCCCTGACCTCGCCCAGGGCACCGAACTCCACCTGGTGCGAGGCCATCTCAGAGAGAGGCGCCGACGTGGGTGATCAGGTCGGCGAGCCGGTTGGAGTAGCCCCACTCGTTGTCGTACCAGCCGAGGACCTTGACCTGGTTGCCGATCACCTTCGTCAGCGGCGCGTCGAAGATGCACGAGGCGGGGTCGGTGACGATGTCGGAGGAGACCAGCGGGTCGGTGGAGAACCGCAGGTAGCGTCCGTCCGCGGCCTTCTCGACCACGGCGTTGACCTCCTCCACGGAGGTCTCCCGGCCCGCCTCGAAGGTCAGGTCGGTGGCCGAGCCGGTCGGCACGGGCACCCGGACGGCGTAGCCGTCCAGCTTGCCCTTCAGCTCGGGCAGCACCAGGCCGATCGCCTTGGCCGCGCCCGTGGAGGTCGGCACCAGGTTGATCGCGGCCGCCCGGGCACGCCGGGGGTCCTTGTGGATGTTGTCCTGGAGGTTCTGGTCGGCGGTGTAGGCGTGGATGGTGGTCATCAGACCGGTGACGATCCCGAGCTCGTCGTTGAGCACCTTGGCCATCGGCGCCAGGCAGTTGGTGGTGCACGAGGCGTTGGAGATGACCGTGTGCCGGGCCGGGTCGTAGTCCTCGTGGTTCACGCCCATCACCACCGTGATGTCCTCGTTCGAGGCCGGCGCGGAGATGATCACCTTGCGGGCACCACCCTCGAGGTGGGCACGAGCCTTGGTCGCGTCGGTGAAGAAGCCGGTGGACTCCAGGACGACGTCGGCGCCGACGTCGCCCCACCTCAGCGCGGCGGGGTCACGCTCGGCGAACGCCGCGATCTCCTGGTCCCCCACCTTGATGGCGGACTCGGTGGAGGTCACCTCGGCGTCGAGCCGGCCGAGGATGGAGTCGAACTTGAGCAGGTGGGCGAGCGAGGTGTTGTCGGTGAGGTCGTTGACACCGACGATCTCGATGTCGGCGCCAGAGGCGCGCACGGCGCGGAAGAAGTTGCGGCCGATGCGGCCGAAGCCGTTGATACCAACGCGGACGGTCACAGCAGGTACTCCTGGTCAGAGGGTGTGGGGCTCGTCCAGCGACCCTATCGCGGTCCGCACCGCCCGGATCCGGTCGTTCCGGCATACCTGCGGGTAACCGCAGCCGGCTACACCACCGCGAGCGGCAACGACCTGCCGACCAGGCTGCGGCGTACGACGGGCAGCCCGGCCGCGATTCTGCGCAGCTCGACCGACGACGGCGCGTCCGGGTCCGCCACCACGCCCGGGACCCCCAGGTCGCCCGAGGTGCGCAGCGCCACGTCGAGGGGCACCTGCCCCAGCAGGGGTGCGTCGATCGTCGTGGCGAGACGCGCGCCACCTCCCTCTCCGAAGATGCCGCCGCTCATGTTCTCGATCACCCCTGCGATCGGCATCCGGGTGTCGCGGGCCATCCGCCCCACCCGGGTGGCGACGGTCTCGGCCGCCACCTGCGGGGTGGTGACGGCGACCAGCTGGGCGTCCGGCAGCAGCTCGAGGAGGGTCAGGGTCACATCGCCCGTCCCCGGGGGCAGGTCGATGAGCAGCACGTCCAGCTCGCCCCAGTGCACGTCGCCGAGGAACTGCTCGATGGCCTTGTGCAGCATCGGGCCACGCCAGACGACCGGCTCGTCCTCGCCGACGAGGAAGCCCACCGACATCAGCGAGACCCCGTGCGCCTGCGGTGGCAGCATCAGGCCCTTCAGCGCGACCGGGCGCTCCCGCACCCCGAACAGCTGGGGCACCGAGTAGCCCCACACGTCGGCGTCGAGGACCCCGACCCGCTTGCCCTGCTCGGCGAGGGCGACGGCGAGGTTGGCGGTCACCGTGGACTTGCCGACACCACCCTTGCCACTCGCCACGGCATAGACGGCCGTGCCCGAGTCCGGCCCGAACCGGTGCCCGCTCTCCCGGCCCCCGCGGAGCCGGGAGGCGAGGGCGATCCGCTCCCCGTCGCTCAGCGCACCGAAGGAGACCTCGACACCGGTGACCCCGGCAACGGTGTCGACCGCGGCGCCGACGTCCGCGACCAGCCGCTCGCGCATCGGGCAGGTGGGCGTCGTCAGCCGGACGGTCAGGTGCACCACTCCGGCCCGGTCGACCTCGACCTCACCGAGCATGCCGGCGTCCTCGAGGGTGAGGTGCAGCTCCGGATCGGGCACCGAGCCGGCGGCGCGACGTACCGCCTCGACGTCGACCGCGTCCGTGGACGTGCGGCGGGCGAGCAGGCTCATCGGACCTCCCCCTCCCCGACACCGGCAGGAGTCCGGTAGGCCGCCCGCTTCGGCGGGACGTGCCGCATCATGAACTCCGGGCGGCGCAGGCCGCCGGGGCCCGGGCCGGGCCGCGCCATCGCCAACCAGCGCCGATAGACCTCGCGGGACTTCTTCACGTCGACCTCGACGTCGCCGTACCGATCGTCCTCCCCCGCCTTCTCGATGCGCACCTTCTGGTGCCAGCAGTGCATGCCGGAGACCGGGTCGGGCTGCACCGGGAAGGCAAGGTTCTGGTGGACGCCGGGGTCGTCCCAGTAGATCCGCCCGGAGTCGGGGTCCTCGCTCTGGAAGGGCTTGATGCCCTCGGTGTAGCGCAGCTTCCAGATGCCGTCCTCGCTGCGGTCGAGGTCGACCTTGCCCATCACCCAGCGACTGCCCGGGTGGCCGTGCTGCTGCCAGCGACCCATGTGGTGGGACAGGCCGACCACCCCCGGCCGGATCGCCTCGGTCGCCCACACCCGCACCACGAAGTGCCCGATCTCGGTCGTCACCCGGACCAGGTCGCCGGTGACCAGCCCCATCGCGGCCGCATCGTCGCCGTTGAACCACAGCGGGTGGGTGTTGGCGATCTCGTTGAGGTACTTCGCGTTGCCCGACCGGGTGTGGATCAGCGTGGGCAGCCGGAAGTTCGGCATCAGCACGAACTCGTCGTTCGCCCGGTCGATGGTGCGGGCCGAGACGTGCGACTCGATGTAGTTCGGGGTGGCCTGCTCCGGCCAGCCCCAGTCGGCGAGGGTGGTGGAGAACAGCTCGAGCTTGCGTGAGGGCGAGAGCCAGCCCGCGGTCTTCGTCCCGTCCTCGTGGACGACACCCACCGCACCGGCCTCGCCGACCAGCGGCGGCTGCGAGTCCATGGTGACGGACTTGCGCAGCACACCGTGCTCGTCGGGCTCGGCCCCGTCCAGCTCGGCGTCGGTCAGCACCCGCTCGTCGAGGCGGTACTGGTCCTTGGCGACCTCGAAGACGCCGTACTTGCGCATGTACTGCAGGGGCGTCAGATCCTGCGCCTGCGCGGCCTCGGGGAGGCCGGGAACACTGGTGCGGAACACGATGTCGTAGTACTCGTCCTGGGTCATCGGCTCACCCGGCCGCTCCTTGGACTCGAAGTGCTTGCGGATGCCCAGCGAGCCGTCGGGGTCGATCTGCCAGGAGAGCGCGAACCAGAACTCGTTCTCCTCCCACACCTCACCGGGGTTCGTGTCCCGGCTGTCGCGGTAGGGGATGCCCTGCTGGTCCATGGCCACCCGGGTGACCGGTTGCCGGAAGGCGAGCCACTTCGAGGTGTGGGTCTCGAAGGACATCGTGTCGTGCCGCTCCGAGGCGTGTCCCATCGGCAACACGTAGTCGGCGAAGGTCGCCGACTCGCTCCAGGTCGGCGTCAGCGCGACGTGCAGGCCCATCTTCGTCTCGTCCTTGAGCACGTCGATCCAGGTGAACCCGTCGGGGTTGACCCAGAGCGGGTTGTAGACCCGGCTGAAGTACACCTCCAGGTGCCCACGGCCGTCCTTGAGCAGGTGCGGCAGCAGGATCGACATCTCGTTGGTGGTCAGCGGGTACTCCCGTGGCCAGAGCATCTCGCTCCAGGCCTCGTTCGGCTCGGGCATCTCCGGGAAGTGCGCGATGATCTTGTCCCAGCCGTTCGGGTGGGTGCCGCCCTCGGTGCCGACGCTGCCGGTGAGCACGTTGAGGAAGAACAGGCTGCGCGCGATCTGCCAGCCGCCGAGGTTGCCGGCTGCGGCCGAGCGCCAGGTGTGCGTGGCCAGCCTGGTGTCCGCGGCGGCAACCATCGTGGCGAGCCGCTCGACCTGCTCCACCGGCACGTGCGCCTCGGCTGCGGCGTACTCGAAGGTGTACGGCGCGTAGTCCTCGGTGAGCCGGCCCAGGAAGGTCTCGAACCGCTCGTCGGTGCTGGCTCCGGCGTCGAGCGACTCCGGGTGCAGCCGCTCCAGGTAGACCTCCCAGTTCACCCAGCGGCGCAGGAAGTCCTTCGCGACCCGGCCCGTGCGCAGCAGGTAGGAGGCCACGGCGAGGAAGATCGCCGCCTCGCTGCCCGGCCACGGCGCCATCCACAGGTCCGCGTGCGAGGCGGTGTTGGACAGCCGAAGGTCGAGCACGGCCAGCTTCGCGCCCTTCTGCTTGGCCTCCATGATCCGCTGCGCGTGCGGGTTGAAGTAGTGCCCGGTCTCCAGGTGGCTGGAGAGCAGCACGATCGTCTTGGCATTGGTGTAGTCCGGCGACGGCCGGTCGTAGCCCATCCAGTGGGTGTAGCCGCTGCGCCCCCCGGACGAGCAGACGTTGGTGTGGCTGTTGTGCCCGTCGACGCCCCAGGCCTGGAGCACCCGCTCGGCGAAGCCGTCCTCGCCGGGCCGACCGACGTGGTACATCACCTCGTCCCTGCGGTTCTCCAGGATCGCCCCGCGGATGCGTCCGGCGATGTCGGTCAGCGCCTCGTCCCAGGAGACCTGCTCGAACTTCCCAGACCCCCGCTCCCCTACCCGGCGCAGCGGGTGCAGGATCCGCTCGGTGTCGTGCACCTGGTTGATCGTCGCCGGGCCCTTGGCACAGTTGCGACCGCGCGATCCCGGGTGCGCCGGGTTGCCCTCGAACTTCTTGATCGAGAGGTCCTCATGGTCGACGTAGGCCAGCAGTCCGCACGAGGACTCGCAGTTGAAGCAGACCGTGGGGATCAGCGAGTAGGTGTGCGGCACCTTGCGTGGATGCGCCTTGGCGTCGTACTCGACGTGGTGGTCCCAGTCCTCGACCGGCGGGTAGTTGCGCAGCCGCTCGTGGCTGCGCTCACCGGGCAGGTTCACAGGAGGGTTCACTGGTGCTCCGTTCGTGGTCATGAGAGTGGCGGGTCCTGTCCGGCGCGGACGAACACGCTCTCGTAGGCGATCAGCGCGGGCTGCACGAGCAGGCCGCCGAGAGCAAGGAGTACGGCGGCGGCAGACCCGCTGTCCGGGCCCAGCAGGGTCCAGGCCACCGCGCCGAGGACCGCGGCCACCACCGTGGGAGCCACGGAGAGAAGCCAGAAGGTCTGGGCGTAGCGGCCGGAGGTCACGATGTGGGCAGCGACCGCGGCCTGCCGGCTGGCGTGCTTGCCGGCGTACTCCAGAGCCAGCATCAGCAGATGGACGACCGTTGCCAGCACGAAGGCGATCGCCAGCAGCCGCAGGCCCGCATCGGCCACGTCCGCGAACAAGGCCGCCATCGCGAGGGCGCCGCTGCCGACCATGACCGCCTGCACGACCAGGTGCCAGAACAACAGCGGGGACTGCCACAGGTCGCGTCCCTCGGCCTGGCCGAACAGGAAGGCCGTGTAGCCCGCCATCAGCGCGCTGACCGGGATGCCGATCCACGCGAGCGTGGTCTGCGCCCACCCCACGTCGAGCGCTGCCGCAAGAGCCCAGAGGACCGCCCCACCGGAGAAGGCAGAGAGCACGTAGGCGCCGAGCACCAGCCACGAGGTCCAGTTGGACTTCAAGAAGATGTAGAGGAACCGCTCGGGACGCTTCAGGTCCCACACCAGCAGCGCTCCGGTGGTGGCCGCTCCGAAAAGCCCCAGGGCGGGTGCCACCCAGCTGCCGAGGACACCGAGCTCGGTCCCGGTCAGGTAGGCCAGGAGTGCCAGCGCCAGGGCGCCGGCTCCGACTCCCTTGGTCCACAGGTAGGTGACCACCTTCCATCCCCACGGCCGCGGGTGCGCGGTGTTCAGGGTGGTGCGGGCCTGCGTGGTCGAGTCGCGGGCCACGTCTGCCTGGACGGCGAGTCGCTGCGCGTCGGGCTTGGCCCAGATGTAGGTGTCGTCCACCGGCGCCGCCAGCGGGTCGAGGACGGCCCGGTCGGCGCCCAGGTAGAAGACGTTGGGGCCGGTGTTCTGCTCCGGGGTGCGCACCGAGGTCTGCTCGGTGGCCACCAGCTTCGCGATCCCGCTGCTCGGGTCGTCGAGGTCGCCGACCCAGATCGAGTGCGTCGGACAGACCACCACGCAGGCCGGCTCGAGGTCCTCATCCACCCGGTGGGCGCACAGGTTGCACTTGGCGGCGGTCTGCGTGTCGGCGTCGATGTAGATCGCGTCGTAGGGACAGGCCTGCATGCAGGACTTGCACCCGATGCAGCGGTCCTTGTCGAAGTCGACGATGCCGTCCTCGCGCTTGAACAGCGACTCGGTCGGGCAGATCTTCACGCAGGGCGCGTCGGTGCAGTGGTTGCACCGCATCACCCCGAACGACCGGGTGGTGTCGGGGAACGACCCGGTGTCGACGTACTTCACCCAGGTGCGGAACTGGCCGACCGGCACCTCGTGCTCGGTCTTGCACGCGACCGTGCAGGCATGGCAGCCGATGCAGGTGCGCTGGTCGATGGCGAAGCCGTACTGCACGCGCCGATCACGCCTTCCGGATGACGTAGCGGTAGACGCCGTCCTCGGCGGTGGAGTCCAACAGCTCGTTGCCGGTGTCCTTGGCCCAGGAGGGGATGTCGCTACGAGAACCCCCGTCGGTGGCCTCGACGAGCATGATCTGCCCGGAGTCGATCTGCTTGATCCCCTTCGAGGTCAGCAGGACCGGCATCGGGCACTTCTTGCCCTTGGCGTCGATGGTGAGGTCGATCTGGTGTTCCATGGCGGCTCCTTCGCCCGGGGTGGTCAGATGAAGAGGTTGATCTGGGACTTGCTCATGGCGGAGAGCGCGGTCGCGGCGCCCACCGGATCTCCCACGCCCTCGATGAGCTGATCCTGCCGCAGGCCCATCAGCTCCATGGTCATCTCACAGGGCCAGAGGTTCACGTCGAGCTCCAGGCACATCTCGATGAGCTCCTTGGGACTGGCGACCTTGTCCTCCTTGGCGAGCTTGTTCATCATCCAGGCGCCGGCGCCGGCCATGTGCAGCTTGGAGAGCTTCATGTGGCTGATGCCCGGACGGTTCATGCCCGCGAGCGCCTTGGTCATGGCGTTCTTGCCGGTGATGCGCACGTCGTCACGCACCAGCGGGAACAGGCCCCAGAAGGTGAAGAAGATCGTGGTCTGCATGCCGTAGGCGGCGCCGGTGGACCCGAGGATCAGGGTCGGCCACATCTTGTCGAGGTCACCGCTCCAGGCGACGATCGTCATGCTCTCGGGTACGTCCTCGGTCATCAGGATCCTCTCGGCTCGCGGCGGTGGCCGTGCGGTGCTCTCGCCCCGGAGATTGCGTTGTGTGAGCCCAGACACTACATTCGTGTTTGCGCATATAACAAGACCGGCACCCATGTCGAGGGAGAAAACCGTGGCAGAGACCATCACCCCGCTCGAGCTGTTCCGAGCGATGTCCGCAGGGAAGGTGAGCGAGATCCTCGACGTGCGCAACATCGACGACTTCGCCGCCGCCCCGGTGGAGGGACCGCTCCCGGTGCCCACCCGCAACGTGCCCGTCTACCGCGTGATGGAGGACCTCGAGGAGGAGGCCGAGCGCATCGCCACCGGTGCCGTCGTGCTCTGCGGGCAAGGTGGCGGCTCCGAGCTCGTCGCCGACGAGTTCGGCGACCTCGGCAAGTCGGTGGTCTCCCTCGAGGGCGGCACCGACGCGTGGAACCGGCTGCTGGTGCCCTTCGAGGTGCCGGGGCTGCCCGCTCCGGTGCGGGTGTGGCAGTTCCAGCGCCCGGCGAAGGCCTGCCTGTCCTACGTGATCGGTGTGCCGGGAGAGCAGTGCATGGTCGTGGACCCGACCAGACAGCCTCAGCCCTACCTGGACCTGGCCGCGGAGCACGACATGACGTTCACCCACGTGGTGGACACCCACGTCCACGCCGACCACATCAGTGGTGGACCCGCACTGGCGGCCGAGCTCGGGGTGGAGTACCACCTGCCCCCCGAAGACGCCGGCGGGGTGGTGCCCTGGCCCAACCGCCCCCTGAAGGAGGGCGACGTCCTGGACCTCGGCTCCGCGGGGGTACGGGTGCTGAGCATGCACCTGCCCGGCCACACCCCCGGCACGATCGCGCTGCTGGTCAGCGACGCGGTGCTGCTGGTCGGTGACACCGTCTTCGTGCGCGGCCTCGGTCGCCCCGACCTGACCGGCCGCGCCGACGAGCTGGCCCGCGACCTGTTCCACAGCGTGCACGAGCGGCTGGCCCCGCTCGATCCGGACACCCTGATCGCCCCCGCCCACTGGTCCAGCGCCGAGGAGGTGAACGACGAGGGCCTGGTCCTGACCACCCTGCGCGACGTGTTCACCGCGACCCTGCTCAACGAGCAGGCGATCGAACGCTTCGTGGAGGAGATCGTCAGCTCGCTGCCCGCTGCCCCGGACGCCTACGACACGATCCGGGCAGTCAACTCGGGCCAGCTGTCGCCACCGGAGGAGGAGTTGGAGATACTCGACGTCGGGCGCAACCAGTGCGCCGCCTCGACGACACTCCACTAGGTGATGAGCAGCGACCCAGTCAGGCCCAAGGACTCCTCCCGGCTACCGTTGCGGGAGGTGGGTGAGGCTCCGGACTACCGCTTCACGCTCGCCAACGAGCGCACCTTCCTGGCATGGGTCCGCACGGCCCTGGCCCTGATGGCGGCCGGCGTCGCCGTCGTCCAGTTCGTTCCAGGCATGACGGTGCTGCGGCACGTCCTCGGCTTCCTGCTGATCGCGCTGGGAGGTCTGCTCGCGGGTGTGTCCTACGCCCACTGGGAGCGCAACGAACGCGCGATGCGCCTCGGGGAGAACCTGCCGAGGTCGTTCATCCCCCGGCTGCTCTCGGTGGCCCTGGCTCTGGTGGCGCTCACCGCGTTGGTGCTCTCGATCGTGACGCTGTTGTGATGTGGCTGCGACCACGCCGGCCGGACGGGCCGGTGATGGATCCGGGGCTGCAGGCCGAGCGCACCCAGATGGCATGGCAGCGCACCGCACTGGGAGTGGGAGGCACCTCGGCACTGCTCATGCACGTCGCCGATCGCGACCTGGTCGTCATGGTGCCCGGTGGTGTCGGACTCCTGGTCGCGTTGGGCCTGCTCCTGGTCGGTGAAGGGCGCTACAGCTGGACGCTGGAGCGGGTGCAGGCAGGCGAGCCACCACTTGATCACGTGCTCGTGCGCGCGACCGCCGCGACCGCGGTGGCCCTCGCCCTGTGCGCGGTCGTCGTTCTCGTGCTCACCGGCTCATGACGCCGGTCTACAATCGCAGCGCGAATGGCGCTTGTCAGGAGGACCCGTGGACCACGATCTCGCAGCCGAGCTGTATGAGCTGCACGCCCGCGTCTGCAAGGCGATCGCGGACCCCAAGCGCCTGCTGATCCTCAACGAGCTGCGCGACCACGAGGTCAGTGTCGGCGACCTGTGCGAGGCACTCGGCTTCAGCCAGTCCAACGCCAGCCAGCACCTCGCCGTGCTGCGCGAGCGCGGTGTGGTCTCCAGCCGCCGGGACGGCACCACCATCTACTACGCCCTGCGCGGCCACAAGGTCCTCGCCGCCGTGGACCTCCTGCGAGAGTTCCTGGCCGAGGACCTCGCCGAGCGGGGCCGGCTCGGGAGCAGCATCGGCAGCTGACCGGTTCCCCGCTGTTGCTCAGGTCCGCTCCGCGATGCCCTACTCCGTGGTGATGGCCCTCAGCACGTTGAGCCTCGCCGCCCGCGTCGCGGGGATCACCGAGGCCAGCACCCCGACGACCACCGCCACGACGACGAACCCGAGCAGCTGGGTCGTGGGGATCGCGAGCTCGGAGATGCCTTCGTCCACGACCGCTCGCTGCAGCGCCGCTCCGAAGCCCAGCCCCAGCAGCACCCCGAGGAGCGCTCCGAGCACGGCGATGGCAACGGCCTCCAGCCGGATCATCCGGCGCAGCTGCCGACGGCTCATCCCCACGGCACGAAGCAGGCCGACCTCCCTGGTCCGCTCGATCACGCTCAGTGCCAGGGTGTTGACGATGCCCAGCACCGCGATCACGACCGCGAGGCCGAGCAACCCGTAGATCAGGTAGAGCAGCTGGTTCACGCTGGCCCGCTGGCTCTCGGAGAACTCCGCCTTGGTCTGCACGCTGACCAGAGGGACATCCGTGACCAGCTGCTCGAGCTGCTTGTCGATCGAGGCCGGTGAGGTCCCCGGTGCCGCGCTCACCGCGACCATGCTGTCGAACCGGGGAACGCCGGCGGCAGCCACCAGCGAGAACGGCGCCAGCGACGAGGTGATCACCGCGGAGTCGGCATAGACACCCACCACGGTCGCCCGCTGCTCCCCCGTCGGGAAGGCCAGGGTGACGCGGTCACCCACCGTGGCGTGATAGCTCCTCGCGCCGCTCTCCGACAGCGCGATCTGTCCCTCACCGACACTCAGGCTCCCACGCTCGGGCAACAGATCGAAGCTGGAGACGATCCGCGCGGGATCTGCCGCGGTGGTCATGCCGGAGGTGCCGTTGATCTTCACCGGGAGCCACTGCATCTGCGTGACCTGCCCGACACCGTCGACGTTGCGCGCCTGGTCGGCGATACGCGTCGAGAACGGTCCGCCGATCGGGTTGCGCAGCACGAAGTCGGTCGTGAACTGCTCCTCCACGCGCTGCTCGATCGAGGAGTTCACCGACGCTCCGATCACCGCCATGGCGCTGACCAGGGCCAGGCCGATCATCAGGGCCGATGCGGTGGCCGCCGTACGCCGGGGGTTGCGCAGCGCATTCTCCGTCGCGAGCACGCCCACGGTGCCGAACATCCGCCGGTAGGCCGCACCCAGGGCCTGCAGCACCGGCCGGCCGAGCACCGGGCTCACCAGGGTCACGGCGATGAGCACACCCAGGATGCCGACACCGATCATGGTGACCGCCGTGCCGCCGGAGCCGAGGAGCCCGGCGAGCATCACGCTCGCACCCAGCGCGGCCAGGCCGGCCCCGGCCAACGCCCGCTGCCGCATCGAGGACTCCGGAAGCGCGACCTGGTCGCTCATCGCCGCGATCGGGGGGATGCTCGAGGCACGCCGCGCCGGGAGGTACGCCGCCACCATGGTCACCAGCAGCCCGACGGCATAGCCCACCAGCACCGTCCGCAGGGAGAACACCAGCGGCGTGGCGGACAGGTCGAGCCCGAAGGTTGCGAACACTGCCTCCAGCCCCACCGCAAGGCCCCAGCCGCCGAGCAGACCGAGCGTGGCCGCCACCACGCCCACCGCGAGCGCCTCGAGGACCACCGAACGGGTCACCTGGCTCCTGGAGGCGCCGAGCGCACGCAGCAGGGCGAGCTCGCGGCTGCGCTGGGCGACCAGGATCGAGAACGTGTTGATGATCAGGAAGCTGCCCACCACCAGGGCGATGCCGGCGAAGACGAGCAGGAAGATGCTGATGAAGCCGAGTGCCTGACCGACCGCGTCCTGCGTCTCGGCCGCGACAGTGCTGCCGGTGACGGCCTCCACACCCGCGGGCAGCAGCCTCTGCGCTGAAGCCGCCAGCTCCTCCTGCGAGACGCCGCCACGAGCGGTCAGGGCGACCGAGGTGTAGGCATCACGGCCCTGGAGGAAGAGGGCCTGGGACGTTGCCGTGTCGAACAGGACCAGGGTGGCACCGGCCAGTCCGCCGCCACCGAACTCGGCGATGCCGACCAGCGTCGCATGCAGCTGGGGCTGGTCCCCGGAGGTGACCATCCTCACCGTGTCGCCGAGCTGGTATCCGGCACTCTCGGCCGACCTCGTGTCGAGAGCGACCTGGTCGGGGCCACGCGGCCGATGACCGCGGACTATTCGCACCGAAGGCTCGCCGGTGATGGCGGGAGCGTCGGTGTAGTTGGAGCTCAGCGTCGGGGCGCCCGTGCCGCCGAGGAGCTTGCCGTCCTCGGCCACCACGAACAGGCTCTGGCTCTCCACGTTGCCGTCGACGCGAGCCGCGCCGGGCGTCGCGGCGAGCTTGCGCACCGTGGCGGCCGAGATCGTCCGGTTGTCCAGTGTGGACGAGGCGTCGCTCCACGAGCCCTTGCTGACCGGACGCACGAGGACGTCCGAGGCACCTCCCTTGACGATGTTGTCGAAGCTTCGCGCCATGGTGTCGGTGAAGATCAGGGTGCCGGCGACGAAGGCGATGCCGATCACGACCGCCGAGGCACTGAGGATCAGGCGAACCTTGTGGGCGAACAGGTTGCGCAGCGTGACCCGCAGCACGGTCAAGCCTTCGCGACGGCGGGCTCGGGGCCCTGGAGCGACGCCATCTGTGCCAGCACGGCGTTCGTGGTCGGCGCACGCAGCTCGTTCACGACCCTGCCATCGCCGAGGAACACGACGCGGTCGGTGTACGACGCGGCGATCGGGTCGTGCGTGACCATCACGATGGTCTGGCCGAACTCCCGCACGCTGCGCCGCAGGAACGCCAGCACCTCCGCCCCGGACCGCGAGTCGAGGTTGCCGGTCGGCTCGTCGGCGAAGACGATGTCCGGCCGGCTCACCAGGGCCCGGGCGCAGGCGACCCGCTGCTGCTGTCCCCCGGACAGCTCGTTGGGCCGGTGGTCCAACCGGTCGGCCAGGTCGACGGTGTCGATGACGGTCTGATACCAGTCGGGGTCCGGCTGCCTGCCCGCGATGGACAGCGGCAGCAAGATGTTCTCCCTGGCCGTCAGCGTGGGCACCAGGTTGAACGCCTGGAACACGAAGCCGATGCGGTCGCGCCGCAACCTGGTGAGCTCCTTGTCACCCAAGGTGGACAGGTCGGTGCCACCGATCAGGACCTCGCCCGTGGTCACCGAGTCCAGGGCCGCGAGGCAGTGCACCAAGGTGGACTTGCCGGACCCGGACGGACCCATGATCGCGGTGAACTCCCCAGCGCACACCTCCAGGGTCACGCCATCGAGTGCGCGCACCTCGGCCGGACCCCGGCCGTAGACCTTGCTGACGCCGACCGCACGGGCCGCTGCTTCGGGCACCTGCCCCTCCCTACGTCGTCAAGGACCGCCAGTGATCCTCACCGTAGGAGACCGCCGCGCCTGCCCGGCATGGTCCTTCGACCTGTTCGGGGTCGACGTACGTCACCTTCTGACGGCGGGGTCGGCACCCCGTCGGGTCAGGCCTCCTCGGCCAGCATCTCCGGGGTCAGGGACGACTCCGTGTCCGGGATCCCGAGCTCCTCCGCACGCTTGTCGGCCATCGCCAGCAGCCGGCGGATCCGGCCCGCGATGGCGTCCTTGGTGAGCACCGGCTGGCTGAGCTGACCCAGCTCCTCGAGCGAGGCCTGCTTGTGCTCCAGCCGCAGCCGGCCGGCCTGGCCGAGGTGGTCGGGGATCTCCTCGCCGAGGATCTCCAGGGCACGCTGCACGCGGGCGCCGGCGGCGACGGCCGCCCGGGCCGAGCGCCGCAGGTTGGCGTCGTCGAAGTTCGCGAGTCGGTTGGCGGTCGCCCGCACCTCGCGCCGCATGCGGCGCTCCTCCCAGGCCAGCAGCGACTCGTGCGCCCCCAGCCGGGTGAGCAGCTGCCCGATCGCGTCACCGTCGCGGATCACCACGCGATCGATCCCGCGCACCTCACGGGCCTTCGCCGGGATGCCGAGCCGACGCGCGGAGCCCACCAGGGCGAGCGCGGCCTCCGGGCCGGGGCAGGTGACCTCCAGGGCGCTGGAACGCCCGGGCTCGGTCAGCGAGCCGTGCGCGAGGAAGGCGCCGCGCCAGGCGGCGACGGCGTCGCAGCCCGAGCCGTTGACCACCACCGGCGGGAGCCCGCGCACGGGCCGGTTGCGCTGGTCGATCAGCCCGGTCTGGCGGGCCAGCGACTCCCCCTCCCGGGTGACCCGGACGATGTAGCGCGACCCGCGTCGGATCCCGCTGCCCTTGAGCAGCACGACCTCCGGGTGGTGGCCGAACACCTCGGCGATGTCCTTGCGCATCCTGCGGGCGGCGGCGCCGGTGTCGAGCTCGGCCTCGACGACGATGCCGCCGTTGACCAGGTGGAGGGCGTCGGCGAACCGGAGCATCGAGGACACCTCGGCCTTGCGGCAGCAGGTCTTCGTCACGTTCGTGCTGGCCAGCTCTGCCTTCACCTGTGCCGTCATCGCCATGTCGTCACCTTAGTTCTCCCCGAACAACCGCGCATAAGCGGAGGCAAGTTTGTGCGGATCGTGGACACCCGGCTCGTCCGCGGCGAGGTCGGCCATCTCCAGACGGGCTCCGGCCGCGGCCACGGAGGCCTGCAGCCGCTCCTCGTCGCGGACCGCGGTCGAGTCCACCAGGACCGTGTCCACCCGCAGCTCGGGGGCGTGCCTCAGGAGCACGTCGAGGTGATCGGCGACGTCGTAGCCGCGGGTCTCGTCGGCGTGCGGCTCGAGGTTCATCGAGACCACGAGCCGGCCCGGCGTGCGGCACAGCGCGTCGCGCAGGTCGGGGACCAGCAGGTGCGGGATCACGCTGGTGTACCAGGAGCCGGGGCCGAGCACCACCCAGTCGGCCTCGGCGATCGCGGCGAGCGCCTCCGGGCAGGCACGGGCGTCCCGCGGCTCCAGCGCGACCGAGAGCACCTCGCCCGGGGTGCTGGCGACCTCGACCTGGCCGCGCACCGTGGAGACCTCCTCCGGGTCACCGCCCGCCCCCCTGACCTCGGCGGTGATGTCGAGCGGGCTGAGCGCCATCGGCAGCACCCGACCGCGTGCCCCGAGCAGCCCGGCCACCCACTCCAGTCCGTCGACGTGGTCGTGCAGCAGCTCCCACAGCGTCACGATCAACAGGTTGCCCATGGAGTGCCCGTGCATCTCCCCCTCGGAGGCGAACCGGTGCTGGAGCACCCGCGCCCAGGTCTGCCCCCAGCGGTCGTCGCCGCACAGCGCAGCGAGCGCCATCCGGAGGTCTCCGGGCGGGAGCACCCCGAACTCCTCGCGCAACCGTCCCGAGGAGCCGCCGTTGTCGGCGACGGTCACCACGGCGGTCAGGTCCGTGGTCACCCCGCGCAGCGCGCTCAGCGAGGCCGCCAGCCCGTGCCCCCCTCCGAGGGCGACGACCGAGGGCTCCGTCGACCAGCGCACCGGGCCCTACTCCCGGCCCAGGTCGCGGTGCGTGGTCTCGGCCTCCAGGCCGGCGGCACGCAGCCGGGTGGCGATCTCCTCCGACATCGCCACGCTCCGGTGCTTGCCGCCGGTGCAGCCGATGCCCACCGTCATGAACCGCTTCCCCTCGCGCAGGTAGCCCCGCCCCACCGTCTCGATCACCGGGACGTAGCGGTCCAGGAACTCCTGGGCGTCGGCCCGGTCCCTGACGTAGGCGGCGACGTCCTTGTCCTTGCCGGTGCGGTGCCGCAGCTCGGGCACCCAGTGGGGGTTGGGCAGGAACCGCATGTCGGCCATCAGGTCGGCGTCAACCGGCACGCCGTACTTGAACCCGAAGCTGACCACCGTGATCCGCAGCCGCACCGTCTCGGGGGTGCCGAAGGCCTGGGCGACCTTCTCCTTGAGCTGGTGCACGTTGAGCGGGGTGGTGTCGATCACCAGCTCGGCGTCGCCACGCAGTGGAGCCATCACCACCCGTTCCTGGGCGATCCCCTCGAGCAGCCGCCCGGCACCCTGGAGCGGGTGCGGACGGCGCGCAGCCTCCTGCCGCCGGACCAGGATGGAGTCGTCGGCGTCCAGGTAGAGCAGCGTGGTGCGACGGGTGGGGAACTCGGCGGCGAGCTGGGCACGCAGCGAGTCGAAGAAGACTCCGGCCCGCACGTCCACCACGGCCGCGACCGGCTGGTGGACGCCCTGCTTCTCATCGACGAGTCGCACCACGTCGCCGACCAGCTCGGGGGGCAGGTTGTCGACCACGAAGTAGCCGAGGTCCTCCAGCTCCTTGGCGGCGGTGCTGCGCCCGGCCCCGGTCATCCCGGTGACGATGACCAGGTCGCCCTGGTCGGGCCCGGTGTTGTCCGGCTCCACCTCGGGGGTCATCAGTGCTCCTCGATCTCACCGGTCGCGGTGTTGACGGAGGTCGGTCTCGGTGAGGTCGAGACCGCATCCGCGATCGCGGTCGCGGTCCGGGTGCCGATCCCGGGAACCTCGGCGATCTCCTCGATGGTGGCAGCCCGGAGCTTGCGCAGCGACCCGAAGTGCTTGATCAGCGTCTTGCGGCGCACCTCACCGAGACCGGGCACGTCGTCGAGGAGGCTCTCCACCATGGTCTTGGAGCGGCGCGCGCGGTGGTGGGTGATCGCGAAGCGGTGCGCCTCGTCACGGATCCGCTGGAGCAGGTAGAGCCCCTCGCTGGACCGGGGCAGGATCACCGGGTCCGCCTCCCCGGGGACCCACACCTCCTCGAGCCGCTTGGCCAGGCCGCACAGGGGCACGTCGTCCATGCCGAGCTCGTCGAGCGCGCGCTGGGCGGCCGCCACCTGGGGCGGGCCACCGTCGACGACGACCAGGCCGGGGGTGTAGGCGAACTTCCGGGGCCGCCCGGTCTCCGGGTCCACCAGCATGGGGCCCCGGTCCTCGGTGATCTCGCCGCTGCTGAGGTCCGGGGAGTCCATCCGCTCGTCGAGCAGCCTGCGAAAGCGCCGGGTGATCACCTCGTGCATCGCGGCCACGTCGTTTTGTCCCTCCACCCCGCGGATCACGAACCGGCGGTACTCGCTCTTGCGGGCCAGGCCGTCCTCGAAGACCACCATCGAGGCCACGACCTCGGTCCCCTGGAGGTTGGAGATGTCGTAGCACTCGATCCGCAACGGCGCCCCGGGCAGCTCGAGCGCCTCCTGGAGCTCCTCCAGCGCCTGGTTGCGGACGGTCAGGTCGCTGGCGCGCTTCGTCCTGTGCAGCGCCAGCGACTGCGCGGCGTTCTGGGCGACGGTCTCCTGCAGGGTGCGCTTGTCACCTCGTTGCGGGACCCGGATGCGCACCCGGCTCCCCCGGCTCTCCCCGAGCAGCTGCTCGAAGGTGTCGGCGTCCTCGGGGATGGCGGGGACCAGGATCTCCCGCGGGATCGCCTCACCCTCCTCACCGGCGTAGAGCTGCAGCAGGAACTCGGCCACCAGCCCGGCGGTGTCGAGGTCCTCCACCCGGTCGGCCACCCAGCCGCGCTGCCCGCGGATCCGGCCGGCACGGACGTGGAAGACCTGCACCGCGACCTCCAGCGGGTCCTCGGCCAGGGCGATCACGTCGGCGTCGGTGCCGTCCCCGAACACCACGGCCTGCTTCTCCAGGGCCTTGGTGAGCGCGGCGAGGTCGTCGCGCAGCCGGGCCGCCCGCTCGTAGTCCTGCGCCTTCGAGGCGGCGTACATCTCCTGCTGGATGCGTCGGACGAAGGCGTCGGTGCGTCCGCCCATGAAGTCGGCGAAGTCCTCCGCGATCTGCCGGTGCCCGGCAGCGTCCACCCGGCCCACACAGGGCGCCGAGCACTTCTCGATGTAGCCCAGCAGGCAGGGCCGGCCGATCTGGCTGGACCGCTTGAACACGCCGTTGCTGCACGAGCGCATCGGGAAGACCCGCAGCAGCAGGTCGACGGTCTCGCGGATGGCCCACGCGTGGCTGTAGGGCCCGTAGTACTTCACGCCCTTCTTCTTCGCTCCGCGCCCCACCATCACCCGGGGGAACTCGTCGTTCATGGTGATCGCCAGCCACGGGTAGGACTTGTCGTCGCGGTACTTGACGTTGAAGCGCGGGTCGAACTCCTTGATCCAGGAGTACTCCAGCTGCAGCGCCTCCACCTCCGTGCCGACCACGGTCCACTCCACCGAGGCCGCGGTGGAGACCATCGTGGCGGTGCGGGGGTGCAGGTGCGCGATGTCCTGGAAGTACGACGACAGCCGGGCCCGCAGGCTCTTCGCCTTGCCCACGTAGACGACCCGGCCGTCCTTGTCGCGGAAGCGGTAGACGCCCGGCCGGGTCGGTATCGACCCCGGCTCGGGGCGGTACGTCGACGGGTCGGCCACGCACCAACCCTACGCATCACCACCGACGGCTACGCTTCGTGGCCTCACCCGCCGAGGAGGGCCGAGATGACCCGAGACGACCACCTGGGGAGCTTCTCGCTCGACCAGTTCTCGCTGGCGGGTCGCACCGCGGTGGTGACCGGCGGGAACACCGGGCTGGGACGTGCCTTCACGGTCGCCCTCGCCGCCGCCGGCGCCGACGTGCTGACCCCCACGCTCGTCGACGACGGGGGTGTGACCGCCGGCCTGGTGGCCGACCACGGCAGGCGCCTGGAGCAGCTGGAGGTCGACCTGGTCGAGCCCGGAGCGCCCGACCGGGTGGTGCGGCACGTCCTGGAGACCTTCGGCCGGGTCGACGTCCTGGTCAACTCGGCGGGCATCTGCCGGCTGGCCGACGTCGAGGACTTCGGGCGCGAGGCCTGGGACGCGATGACGGCGCTGAACCTCACCGCAGCCTTCGAGCTGGCGCACGCCTGCGTCCCCGCGATGCGGGCACAGGGATCGGGCAAGATCATCAACGTCGCCTCCCTGTTCTCCTTCCTCGGCGGCCGCACGTCCCCGGCGTACGCGGCGACCAAGCACGGCCTCGTCGGCTTCACCCGGGCCTATGCCGACGAGCTGGGCGGCGACAACATCCAGGTGAACGCGATCGCGCCCGGCTACATCGTCACGGCGCTCACTGCGGCGATTCGCTCGGACCCCGAGTCCGATGCCCGCGTCCTGGACCGTGTGCCCGCCGGACGCTGGGGCGATCCCAGCGACCTGATGGGCGCGGCCGTCTTCTTGGCCAGCCGCGCCTCGGACTACGTCAACGGGCACGTGCTCACCGTCGACGGCGGCTTCCTGGTCCGCTGACCCGGCCCGCGCCGACCCACATCCACCGTTCCCGAGGAGACATCGATGAGCCCCTCCGAGACCCCGCGGCCCGCGGCACCGCCGACCTCGCTCCAGACCGAGGCCACCGCCGGGATCGTCGCAGGCCTGCGTGCCCTCCTGGGGTCCGACCGGGTCGAGACCGACCCCGACCTGCTCCGCGAGGCGAGCGTGGACCGGTTCAAGAAGTACACCAGCGTCCACGGCATCTTCGACGGTCCGTTCCCGGCCGCGATCGTGTACGCCGCCTCGGCGGCGGACGTGGCCTCCGTGCTGGTCCACGCCGGCCGGCACGGCCTCAACGTCGTGCCCCGCACTGGACGCACCGGCACCGAAGGCGGGCTGGAGACGGCGGTGCCCGACACGATCGTGCTCGACGGGTCCCGGATGGACCGGATCATCGAGATCGACCCCGTCGACATGCAGGCGACCGTCCAGTGTGGCGTACCCCTCCAGGTGCTCGAGGACACGTTGCGAGCCCAGGGCCTGACCACCGGGCACTCTCCGCAGTCGCTGCCGCTGGCCCAGCTGGGAGGACTGGTCGCGACCCGGTCCATCGGGCAGCTCTCCACCCTCTACGGCGGCATCGAGGACCTGGTCGTCGGCCTGGAGGCGGTCTTCCCCGACGGCACGGTGGCACGGATCAAGAACGTGCCCCGCCGGGCGGCCGGGCCCGACATCCGCCACGTGGTGATCGGCAACGAGGGTGCGCTGTGCTTCGTCACCGAGGTGACCGTCAAGGTGTTCCGCCACCGGCCGGAGAACCACCGGTTCCACGGCTATCTTCTCGAGGACCTCGAGACGGGGGTCGCCGTGCTGCGCGAGATCATGGCCGAGGGCTACCGTCCCTCGGTGGCCCGCGTCTACTCCCCCGACGACGCGGCCCAGCACTTCGGCTTCTCCCGCGGCAAGTGGGTCCTGGTGCTGGTCGCCGAGGGCGCCCGCAGGATCGCGGAGGCGACCAGCGCCGGGATCGAGGAGATCGTCTCGGCCCACCGGAACGAGCCGGTGGACCCCGACCTGGTCGCGAGCTGGTTCGGCCGGCTCAACTGGGGGCCGGCCCAGATCGAGGCGGAGAAGGAGTCGATGCTGCGCACCAGCCACCTCGGCTACACCACCGAGGTCGCCGCCAGCTGGTCTGTGGTCGTGGAGCTCTACCGGTCGGTGATGCGCCGCGTCCGGGAGGAGTTCCCGCTCGCGGACGACCTCACCGTGCTGGGCGCGCACTCCTCGCACAGCTACCAGAACGGGACCAACCTCTACTTCGTCTACGACTACGACATCCGGTGCGCGCCTCGCGAGGAGATCGAGCGCTACCACAAGCCGATCAACGCGATCATCGTGGAGGAGGCATTGCGACTGGGGGGATCGATGGTGCACCACCACGGGATCGGCAAGTACCGCGCTGCCTGGACCGAGCAGGAGCACGGATCGGCATACCCGATCCTCGCCGGGCTCAAGGCGCAGTTCGACCCGAACGGGACCATGAACGCCGGCACGATCTTCCCGCTGCCGTGAGCGTCCACCTGGTCGGTCTCGACCTCGGCTCGCAGAGCGCCAAGGTCGTCGTGCACGACGAGCACGGAGCCGTCGTGGCCGTGGGACGGGAGCCGCTGTCACCGACCACGAGCCCACGTCCGGGCCAGGTCGAGCACCCGGACGACGACCTCTGGCGGGCGCTGTGCGCCGCCAGCCGGCAGGCGATGTCGCAGCTGCGTCCGGACGGTCCGCCGATCACCGGCGTCGGACTGTGCGGCGTGCGGTTCTGCCGGGCACCGCTCCGGGCCGACGGCACGCTGATGAGCCCGGTGCAGAGCTGGATGGACGAGCGCGTGTCGCGTCCCCACGACTCCCGCGACGGGGACGTCGCGAAGGTCACGGCGTCCTCGGGCTACCTCACCCACCGCCTGACCGGGGAGTTCCGGGACGCGGCCGCCGCCTACCAGGGACAGTGGCCGATCGACAGTGCGGCCTGGGGATGGCAGGACGACGCCGCCGTCAGGGACGCGGGGCTGCGGCCCGACCAGCTCGCCGAGCTGGCGCAGCCCGGGGAGGTGCTCGGCACCGTGACTGCCGCGGCCGCGGAGGCGACCGGGCTGCCCGCGGCGGTCCCGGTGGTGGCCACGGCCAACGACAAGGCGGTCGAGGCGCTCGGCGCCGGCCTCCGCGTCCCCGGCGACGTGCTGGTCTCGCTGGGCACCTACATCGCGGCCATGACCGTGGGGACGCGGCCGACCACCGGTGCGTCCTACTGGACGAACTTCGCCTCGGTGCCCGGGGAGTACCTCCACGAGAGCACCGGCATCCGACGCGGCATGTGGACGGTGTCCTGGGTGCGGCGCCTCCTCGGAGACCAGTTCCGGCCCGAGCCGGAGGCCGGTGATGAGACCGGGTGGGTGCCCGACGACGCCGTGGAGGAGGCCATGAACGGCGCGGCGATGGAGGTCTCCGCCGGCTGTGACGGGCTGCTCACGGTGCTCGACTGGCTGCCGCCGACCGACGCGCCGTGGCGCCGCGGCGCCTTCGTCGGCCTCGACGAGCGGCACGGCCCCGCGCACCTCTACCGGTCCGTGCTGGAGGGGATCGCCCTGACCACCGTGCGGCACGCGAGGGCGATGACCGCCGAGCTCGGGCTCGACCTCGGTCGGGTCATCGTCTCCGGGGGCGGTGCCCGCTCGGACCTGCTGTCCGGGATCCTGGCCAGTGCCTTCGACCGCCCTGTCTCCCGCCGTACCGAGCCCAGTGCCGCTGCCCTGGGGGCGGCCGTCTGCGCGGCAGTCGGCGTGGGCGTGCACCCTTCCTGGGACCAGGCCGGTGCCGCGATGGTGGGTTCGGGCGAGCAGATCCGGCCGGTGACCGAGGAGGCAGCGCTCTATGCCGCGCTCGGGGGCGCGCACGCCGACCTGGTGGCTGCGCTGGAGCCGGTGGAGAAGCAGGTCGCCCGGATCATCTCGCGCTGAGGTCGTGTACACCCGGGGCTGGTGGGCTGGATGGACCCGGCGGGAGGTCGGTGAGAATCCGAGCCGGTTCTCGACGTGGCGAGACCCCGCCGGCTCAGGCGCGCGGAGGCCGGGGGGGAACGATCTCGCTCGGGTCCATCGCCCGGTCCACGACGGCCTGGGCGACCGCGGCCAGCTTGAGGTTGTGATGGCGGGCGTACCCCCGAAGGGCCGCGAACGCCGAGGTCATCTCGACCCCCCCGAACTCCGAGAGCAGGCCCTTCGCCTGCTCGATCACCACCCGGCTGCGCAGCGCCTGCTGCAGCTGGCGGGTCTCGACGGCCGCTTGGTGCTGGGAGCGCTGCTGGAGGATCCCGATGGTGGCCAGGTCCGCGAGCGACTGGCCCACCGCCAGGTCCGCCGGCCCGATCTCGCCGTGGCGGCCGAACAGGTTCAGGGCACCGAGCACCTCACCTCGCAACCGCAGCGGCAGGGCGTGCACGCCCTCGAAGCCGAGCTGTCGCGCCATCTGGCAGAAGCTGGGCCAGCGACGCTCCTGAGCGAGATCTTCGATGGTGACGGCCGCCCCCGTGCGGGCACACTCCACACAGGGGCCTCCCAGCCCTTGGATCTGGAACAGCTCGAGGAGCCGGGTGGACTCACTCGTGGAGGCGAGCAGCTGCGGGTTCAGCGAGTCGTCGAGGAGCAGCAACCCGGCCTCCTCGACGGGGAGGAACTCCACCACGGCGTGCACGAGCTGGTCCAGCAGGTCCGCGATGTCGAAGTCGGCGACCATGGTGTCGGCCAGGGCGACGAAACGCTGCGCAAGCCGGGCGTCCCGGTCGCCTGCGATCTCAGCCATCGGCACTGCTCCCGTCCAGTCGGCGGCTCGGTCGAAGGTCACCTCGCGGACGAAGGAGGGCTGCACAGCCCCGATGCCGCGGACGCGCAAGCCCACCAGGTGAGGAGTTTCCGGCTGTCCATATTACTCCCGTAGCGACGGCCGGGCAGTCGAGCCCGGCGCGTGCTACTGTGCCGCAACGCTCGGGCAGGTCCGTCCTGCCCCGGGCCCCGCGGCAGCCCGGACCCCGCTGCACGCTTTCACGTCGTCGACGCGTTGCCGCCAGGGGGATCCATCATGCAGGACGCCGACTCCCCCGCCCCCGCCCCGTACGCCGGCCGCGCGGGGAGGATCGCCTGACCACCCCTGCGGGTGCCGCTCCCATGCACGGGGGGCATGGTGGCGGCACCTGGCAGGTCAGCTCACCGAGATCTCGTCCCCGTCGACCTTGACCTGGAACTGCGGCAGCGGCTTGGTCGCCGGCCCGGTGACCACCGACCCGTCGGTGATGGAGAACTGGCTGCCGTGGCAGTTGCAGTCGATGTCGCCGCCCTTCACCTCCGCGACGAGACAGCCCTGGTGGGTGCAGACCGCGCTGAACGCCTTGAAGTCGCCCTGCGTGGGCTGGGTGACCACCACCTTCTCGGCCGGGAAGATCTTCCCGCTGCCGACCGGGACCTGCGTCGTCTTGCCGACGGGGCCAGAAGCGCTCGCGGTGCTGCCTCCTCCGGCGCCGTTCCCGCCCTGGGCGCCGCCGCCGGAGCCGCACGCCGCCAGCAGGGGCAGGCCGACCCCGGCACCGACCACCCCACCGACGACAGCACGGCGAGACGTCCGCCTCGCTCCTGTGCTCGAGTTCTCAGACACCGATCTCCTTCCGTGGGCCGCCACCGTTGTGCGCTCAAGGTACGACACACCACCAAGCACCCGGTCGCCCGCTCGTGGGCGCGTCAGCGCCGCAGCAGCGGCCGGAGGTACTCCCCGGTGAAGCTCCCCCCGTGCTCGGCCACGTCCTCGGGAGTGCCGGTCGCCACGACGGTGCCGCCGCGGTTGCCACCGGCCGGCCCCATGTCGACGATCCAGTCCGCGGTCTTGATCACGTCGAGGTTGTGCTCGATGACCAGCACTGTGTTGCCCTTGTCGACCAGGCTGGAGAGCACGCCGAGCAGCTTGCGGATGTCCTCGAAGTGCAGACCGGTCGTGGGCTCGTCCAGCACGTAGACGGTGCGGCCGGTGGAGCGCTTCTGCAGCTCGCTGGCGAGCTTGACCCGCTGGGCCTCGCCGCCGGAGAGCGTCGTCGCGGGCTGTCCGAGACGGACGTAGCCCAGGCCCACCTCGACCAGCGTGGTCAGGTGCCGGGCGATCGCCGGGATCGCTGCGAAGAAGTCCACTGCCTCCTCGATGGGCATGTCCAGCACGTCGGCGATCGTCTTGCCCTTGTAGTGCACCTCGAGCGTCTCGCGGTTGTAGCGGGCCCCGTGGCAGACCTCGCAGGGCACGTAGACGTCGGGCAGGAAGTTCATCTCGATCTTGATGGTGCCGTCACCCGAGCACGCCTCGCAGCGTCCTCCCTTGACGTTGAAGGAGAACCGGCCCTGGAGGTAGCCGCGCATCTTCGCCTCGGGGGTGGAGGCGAACAGCTTGCGCACATGGTCGAAGACCCCGGTGTAGGTGGCCGGGTTGGAGCGCGGCGTGCGCCCGATCGGCGACTGGTCGACATGGATCACCTTGTCGACGTGCTCGACGCCGCTGATCCGACGATGCCGGCCCGGGACGGTGCGGGCGTTGTAGATCTGCTTGGCCAGGGCCGTGTAGAGGATGTCGTTGACCAGCGTCGACTTGCCCGACCCGGAGACACCGGTGACCGCCACGAAGCAGCCGAGTGGGAAGGCGACGTCGACGTTCTTCAGGTTGTTCTCGCGCGCGCCGTGCACCACCAGGTCGCGGCCCTTGGCCGGCGGACGGCGCACGGCGGGGACGGGGATCGCCTTGCGCCCGGAGAGGTAGAGGCCGGTCTCGGAGTCACGGTGCTTGAGCAGCTGCTTGACCGTGCCGGAGTGCACCACCTGCCCGCCGTGCTCGCCGGCACCGGGGCCGATGTCGACCACCCAGTCGGCGGTCATGATGGTCTCCTCGTCGTGCTCGACCACGATCAGGGTGTTGCCGAGGTCCTTGAGGCGGACCAGGGTCTCGATCAGACGCTGGTTGTCGCGCTGGTGCAGGCCGATGCTGGGCTCGTCGAGGACGTAGAGGACGCCGACGAGACCGGCGCCGATCTGGGTGGCCAGCCGGATCCGCTGCGCCTCCCCACCCGACAGGGTGCCCGAGGGACGGTCCAGGGCCAGGTAGTCCAGCCCGACGTCGAGCAGGAAGCGCAGGCGCTCCTGGATCTCCTTGAGCACCCGCTCGGCGATCTGGCGCTCGCGCGCGGTGAGCTCGAGGTCGCGCAGGAAGTCGGCGGCCTCGTTCAACGGGAGCGCACACAGCGCCGCGATGCTCAGCCCGCCCAGCGTCACCGCCATCGAGACCGGCTTGAGCCGGCTGCCCTCGCAGGTCGGGCACGGCACCTCGCGCATGAACCCCTCGAACCGCTCGCGACTGGTGTCGCTCTCGGCCTCGCGGTGCCGGCGCTCGATGTAGGGGCGCACCCCCTCGAAGCTGGTGTAGTAGGACCGCTCGCGACCGTAGCGGTTGGTGTGGCGCACGTGCACCTTGGTCGGGTGGCCCTCCAGGACCGCCTTGCGGGCCTTGGCCGGCAGGGACCGCCAGGGGGTGTCGAGGTCGAAGCCGAGCTCCTCGCCCAGGGCGCCGAGCAACCGGGTGAAGTAGTCGCTGACGTGGGCGCCCGACCAGGGCGCGACCACGCCCTCACCCAGGGTGGCCGCGGGGTCGGTGATGACCAGCTCCGGGTCCACCTCCATCCGGGTCCCCAGTCCGTGGCACTCGGGACAGGCACCGAAGGGCGAGTTGAACGAGAACGAGCGCGGCTCGAGGTCGTCGGTCTCGATGTCGTGCTCGTTGGGGCACGACATCCGCTCGGAGAACCGCATCTCCCCCGCACCGGGCCGGCCCCCGGCACCGGTGTCGACCAGGTCGATCACCACGAGCCCGGAGGCGAGGTTGAGGGCGGTCTCGACCGAGTCGGTGAGCCGGCGCTTGGAGGACGGCTTGGCGGCCAGCCGGTCCACGACGACCTCGATGCTGTGCTTCTTCTGCTTCTCCAGCTTCGGCGGCCCGTCGATCATGTCGGCCAGCTGCACCGTCTCCCCGTTGACCCGCGCCCGGCTGAACCCCTGGGACTGGAGCGCGCGGAAGAGCTCGACGTACTCCCCCTTGCGGCCGCGGACCACCGGGGCGAGGACCTGGAACCGGGTCCCCTCCTCGAGCTGGAGGACCCGGTCGACGATCTGCTGGGGCGTCTGGCGCTCGATCGGCGCCCCGCACACGGGACAGTGCGGTCGGCCGGCCCGGGCGTAGAGCAGCCGCAGGTAGTCGTAGACCTCGGTGATGGTGCCGACCGTGGAACGCGGGTTCTTCGAGGTCGACTTCTGGTCGATCGACACCGCGGGGCTCAGGCCCTCGATGAAGTCGACGTCGGGCTTGTCCATCTGCCCGAGGAACTGACGGGCGTAGGCCGAGAGCGACTCGACGTAGCGCCGCTGCCCCTCGGCGAAGATCGTGTCGAAGGCCAGGCTGGACTTCCCCGAGCCGGACAGCCCCGTGAACACGATCAGGGAGTCGCGGGGCAGGTCGAGGGAGACGTCCTTGAGGTTGTGCTCGCGCGCGCCCCGGATGACGAGCTGGTCAGCCACGGATGAGACCCCTGCACTGTGTGGTCGGATGGGTGCCGACGAGGTTCGAACAAGTGTTCGTCATCATAACCCGATCGGCAAGCCGCCACGCAGGCGGTCCAGGCGCCCAACACACCCGGCACGTAGTCTGTTCCCTCGTGCCCATCCTCCCCCGCCGCATCGACCCGGCCGCCGCTCCCGCCGCGGCGGTGGGGACGGTTCCTGCGCTGCTCGCCGCCCTCACCGGGCATCGTCGCACGGCCATCTCCCTGCTCGCCCTCCCCGCGGGGATCCTCACCTTCTTCCGCGACCCCGACCGTACGCCGGACCACCGACAGGTGGACCCCGACCTCGTCGTGGCTCCTGCCGACGGGCTGGTGATGCACGCCGGACCGGCCCAGGAGGAGGTCGCCCCGCCCGGGCACTGGCAGCAGGTCAGCATCTTCCTCTCGCTCTTCGACGTGCACGTCAACCGCACCCCCTACGCCGGCACCGTGGAGGAGGTGACCTACCGACCCGGACGGTGGCACGCCGCCTACCGGTTCGAGAGCGCCACGGAGAACGAGCGCAGTGAGATCACCCTGAGCGACACCGTCGGAGGCGAGGTGCGCCGGGTGGTGTTCCGCCAGGTCGTCGGCCTGGTCGCCCGGCGGGTCGTGACCCGGGTCCGGCCCGGCGAGGTGGTGGCCACCGGTCAACGCATCGGCGTGATGAAGTTCGGCTCGCGGATGGACGTCTTCCTCCCGCCGCACGTGGACCTCGAGGTCGCCGCGGGCGAGCGCACCGTCGCCGGCGAGAGCGTGCTCGCGCGCTGGCCCTCCCCTGCGGGGTCACGCTGACCCCCGCCGCGGAGAAGCCCGCACGCCGCCTGCTCGACCGCTGGCGGCTCAAGTCGTCCTCGGGTGCCGCCGTCGTCTCCCTGCGCCAGCTCAGCACCCGCGAGCGGCTGCGGGTCACCGCTCCGAGCATGTTCACCACCGGCAACATGGCCTGCGGCTTCTCCGCGATGCTGCTGGCCTTCGCCGACCAGTTCGCCTGGGCCACCGCCCTGCTGGGCGGGTCGATCGTCCTCGACATCGCCGACGGGGCCGTCGCCCGGCTCGTCGGCGCGACCTCGCCGTTCGGCATCCAGCTGGACTCCCTGGCCGACCTGGTCTCCTTCGGGCTGGCCCCGGCGGTGCTCGTGCACACGTGGGCGCTGCCCGAGAGCCCCGTGCTGGCCTGGCTCTCGGCCTTCTTCTGGCTGGCCTGCGCGGCGTTCCGGCTCGCGCGGTTCAACGTCACCGTCGACCCGCTGGCGGACAAGAAGTACTTCGTGGGGCTGCCCAGCCCCGGCGCCACCCTGGTGGTGATCGCCACCATCCTCGCGCTGCGCACCCCCGAGCACGGGCCGGGGCAGCTCGTGCCGGTGGCCGTGAGCGTGGTGCCCGCCCTGCTGATGGTGACCACGGTGCGCTTCCGGTCCTTCCGCGGGCTGCTCTCGCCGCGGACCCCCCAGACCCGTGCCACCACCGGCCTCCTCGCCCTCGCCCTGGTCGTGGGCCTGGTCCTCGAGCCGGCCGCCACCGGGCTCGTCGTCGCCTGCTCCTACCTGCTCACGGCTCCGCTCGGCGTGCTCACCTCCCGCCAGCGGGCACGGGTCTTCGGCCCCCAGTCGGTGGCGCCCCCGCGCACCCGCCTGCGCTCGGTCTTCCTGCCGATCGTCGAGGACGTGGAGTGACCCGGTCCACCGGGGCGTGCGTTCGTCCGCCCCGTGGGCCCGGGGATGTCGAGAGTGAGCGCGTCTGAGGGCCCGGAGCTTCGACCGAGCCGGCAGCCAGGCACTACCAGCCGCTGGTCCCGGGCTCACCCTTGAACGGCCCCACGACACGGCTGGTGACCCAGCCGCCGTAGAAGGAACCCGGCTGTGCGCGCACCACCTCGCCGTCGACGAGGCAGCGCTCCACCAGTCCCGGCATGACCGCAAGGGCCTCGCGGAGCTCCTCGAACCCCGGCGTGGGCGCGCGATAGGTCCAGGCCGCGCAGGAGGCGACGGTCTCACCGGAGACGAGGTCGAGGTACGACGCCACCCCCTTCCACTCACACCGGCTCGAGCCGGCGGCCGGCCGCAGCACGCCGGGGCCGAACGCGTCGCTCGGCAGGTAGTACGTCGGTGGGTGGCTGGTCTCCAGGACGCGCCAGCCTTGCGTCGTACGAGCCACGACCTGGCCGCCCAGCACTACCTCGAGCCGCGCCGAGGTCCTCTCGAGGCGAGGTGGACGCGGGTAGTCCCACACCGACTCCTGCCCGGGGGCTGGTCGATCAGGCTGCACAGGGTGAGGTCGGTCCACACCGCGAGCCTAGGGTGGGGCCCATGGCAGCGAGCATCGGCGACAGCGGTCCCTACTCCGGCGAGGTCGTCCCGGGCGGGCCCCCGGACACCCGCGAGCTGGCCGGCCTGATCATCACCAAGCTGGCCGTGGACGAGGAGATGTCCAACAACTGCTACCTGCTGCGCTGCCGGGCGACCGACGAGCAGGTCCTCGTCGACGCGGCCGCCGAACCCGAACGGCTTCGCCGGCTCATCGGTCCCGCCGGCCTGTCCAAGGTGATCACCACCCACCAGCACTGGGACCACCATCGCGCGCTCGCCGACGTGGTCGCCGCGACCGGCGCCGTGACCGTGGCCGGGGCGCCTGATGCTGCCGCGATCACCGAGCAGACCGGTGTCCGGATCGACGACGAGGTGCAGCAGGGCGACGCCGTGGAGTTCGGTGGCATCCGCCTCGACGTGATCCACCTCGTCGGTCACACTCCTGGCTCGATCGCGCTGCTCTACGACGACCCCGAGGGCACGCCGCACCTCTGGACCGGTGACAGCCTGTTCCCCGGCGGGGTCGGCAACACCTTCGGCGACGAGGCCGCCTTCGCCACGCTCCTCGACGAGGTCAGCACCAAGATCTTCGACCGGCTGCCCGACGAGACCTGGTTCTACCCCGGCCACGGCAACGACTCGGTGCTCGGCAGCGAGCGGCCGCACCTTCAGCAGTGGCGTGAACGCGGCTGGTGAACGCTCGTCGCCTGGGAACACCCCAGTCCCCTCGCCGCCCCACCGGTCGGCTCCCAACGGCTTCGGGCCCGGGGGCCCTTCACCCGTTGTAGGTGATCTTCAGCTTCTCGCTGGCCGGGAGCGACTGGCAGGCCAGGCGGATGCCGTCGGCCAGGTCGTCGGCATCGAGCACCTCGTTGTGCTTCAAGGTGACCTCGCCGTCGAGGACCACGCAGGCACAGGCGCTGCAGTTTCCCTCACGGCAGGAGAACGGCGCGTCGATGCCCTTCTCCTCCAAGAACTCCAGGAGCACCTTGTCGCCCTGCCAGTCGTCGAAGGAGTAGTGCTCGCCGTCGAGCTCCACGTCGACGGCGATGGGCCCGCTGACCGGGGTCTGGTCGTCGTCCTCGTGGTCGTCGGCGTCGGCCAGCGTCTTTGCCGCCGCCTGCATCTCCTCGACGTCGCCGAACGGGTTGCCTCCCAGGGAGACGAACTTCTCCTGGTGCCGCCGCTCCCGCGGGAACCCCAGCTCCTTGAGCGAGCCGACGACGGCCTTCATGAACGGCGCCGGTCCGCACACGAAGGCGGTGTGGTCGGAGAAGTAGGCAGCGAACGAGCGCAGCTGCTCGGGGGTGGGCAGGCCCTGCACCGACTCCAGCCAGTGCACCACCAGCAGCCGGTCGGCGTGCTGGCTCGCGAGCTCGGCCAGCTCGGGACCGAAGATCACCGAGTCCTCGTCGCGGTTGGCGTAGAGGAGCACGACCCTGCCGCTGCCCTTCTCCAGTGCGGTGCGGGTGATCGACATGACCGGGGTGATCCCCGATCCACCGGCGAAGAGCAGCAGGTCGGCGGCGAAGTCGCGCGGGGTGAAGATCCCGCTCGGCGGCAGTACGCGCATGGTGTCGCCGGCTCGCAGGTTGTCGCAGATCCAGTTCGAGGCGTAGCCGTCGGCCGTGCGCTTCACCGTGATCTGGTGGCGGCCCGTGTGCGGCGCCGACGACAGGCTGTAGCACCGGGCGGCGAGCCCGGTCTGGTCGCTGGGCACCGCGACGGTGAGGAACTGGCCCGGCGTGTACTCGAACTGCTCGCGCAGCTCAGGGGGCACCTCGAAGACGATGGAGTGGGCATCGGCGGTCTCCTCGACGACCTCCGCCACGGTGAGCACGAAGGACTCAGTAGCCATCCTGGGCCCCGATCTCGATCTCGCCCTCGGCGACGGCACGCTCGATGGAGGCGCCCAGGCGCGAGCAGCTCTCGTAGACGTGGCGGCCCCCGGGCTCGCTGGCCTTCGCGGCGAACTCGGCGCACGCAGCCAGGGACTCGGCGTCCCACTGGATCGAGGTGTGGTGCTCGCTGTTCTTCTTCACCCCGACCCTGGCCAGGCAGTCCAGGCACGCGACCTGTCGCAGCCGCGCCCGGGTGTAGAGACGCTGGTCCTCCAGCGTCTCCTCGCTGGTGGGGGTGAAGGAGCCCATCAGACCCCGCCGGCGGCGGTGGGAGTCTCCACGGGCTCCTGCGAGGAGGAGGCCGCGTCCTCGGCGGCCTTGCGTGCCAGGTTCTCGGCCACCTCGGTGCGCCAGTACTCGTTGGCCTTGGTGGTGTCGACCTCGAACTCGAAGCGCTCGCTCATCTCCGGGGTCACCTCGGCCTTGTCGACGTAGAACTGCTCGTACCACCGACGCAGCTGGTAGACCGGCCCGTCCTCCTCGCAGAGCAGGGGGTTCTGCACCGGCGCCTTGTTCAGCCAGATGTCCACGTCCTGCAGGAAGCCGTCGCCGAACATCTGGGTGTAGCGCTCGCCGATGTACTTCGTCGTCTTCTCGTCGACCCCCTCGGGCTTGAGCACCTTCAGGCCGTACTGCAGGACGAAGGAGTTGTCGCTCGTCGGGATGTGGCAGTTGACCAGCACGACGTCGGTGACGAAGCCCTTGTAGTCGTTCTTGAGCCAGTTGATCATGAACGACGGCCCGTAGTAGGTCGCCTCCGACTTCAGCACCAGGTCCTCGTCGCCGTAGCCCTCGCCGACCATGTCCGGGCGGCCGGTGGACTCCATGAACTGGGTGGCCATGTGCCCCTCGAAGACGTTGCGGAAGCTGGTCGGGAAGGCGAAGTGGATGTAGAAGAAGTGCGCCATGTCCACGACGTTGTCGACGATCTCACGACAGTGGGCGGAGGGCACGTCGATGGTGTTCCAGCTCCAGTCGGTGTACTTCTCGGGGTCGGTGATCCCGTCGAGCTCCGGCGGCAGGACGTCCCGGTCGGCGGGGCTGCCCTCCACGTCGTGCCAGACCAGCAGCAGGCCGTTGCGCACCTCGGTCTCGTAGCGCTGGGTTCGTGCACGCAGGGGGATCCGCCTCGCGTACGGGATCGCCTTGCACTTGCCGTCGCCGCCCCATCGCCAGTCGTGGAAGGGACAGGCGATCTCGTCGCCCTTGACGGTGCCCTGGGTCAGGTCACCGCCCATGTGCCGGCAGAAGCCGTCGAGGACGTTGAGGGTGCCGTTCTCCCCCTTCCACACCACCAGCTTGCCGCCGAAGGCCTGCACGGCATGGGGCAGGTGGTCGTCGAACTGCTCGACGGGTCCGAGGCAGTGCCAACCGCGGGCGAACCGCTGTGGTGCCGTGCCCCGGTCGATGGAACGTGCTTGGCTGGGCCCGGAGGCGGGTGCAGCGGACGTCGTGGTGCTCATCGGTTCCTCCGTCATGGTGGCCGGAAACAAGAACAGGTTATAGTTTTGCGCGGGAGAATGACAGTCCAACACCCAGTCCGGCCACCACCCGGACCTCGGTCAGGAGCCTCATGCACATTGCGTTGACACCCGACCAGGAGAGGCTCCGCGCCGAGCTCCGCGACTACTTCGGTCAGCTCGTGACCCCCGAACGGCGGACCGCCCTGGCCGCGTCCTCCGGCGAGTTCGGCGACGCGGGCGTCTACAAGGAGGTCATCCGCGAGATCGGGCACGACGGCTGGCTGGGCATCGGCTGGCCGGAGGAGTACGGCGGGCAGGACCGCTCGATGATGGACCAGCTGATCTTCACCGACGAGGCCGCCGTCGCCGGCGTACCCATCCCCTACCTGACGCTGAACACGGTGGGCCCCACGATCATGCGCTTCGGCACCGAGGCGCAGCGGGCGGAGATCCTGCCGCGCATCCTGCGTGGTGAGATGCACTTCTCGATCGGATACTCCGAGCCCGGCTCGGGCACCGACCTGGCCAGCCTGCAGACCCGGGCCCGTCTGGACGGCGACCAGTGGGTCATCAACGGCCAGAAGATGTGGACCTCGCTGATCCAGTACGCCGACTACGTGTGGCTGGCCTGCCGGACCGACCCGGACCAGCCCCGTCACAAGGGCCTGTCGATGATCCTGGTGCCGACCGACAGCGCGGGTTTCTCCTACACCCCCGTGCAGACCGTCGCCGGGGTGGGCACCAGCGCCACCTACTACGAGGACGTGCGCGTGCCGCGGGACAACCTGGTCGGCGAGCTCAACGGCGGCTGGTCGTTGATGACCAACCAGCTCAACCACGAACGCGTGGCGCTGACCTCCGCGGCACCGGTCACCCACTCCATCGGCCTGGTGACCCGCTGGGCGCAGCAGACGCGCAACCCCGACGGCACCCGGGTGATCGACTCCGAGTGGGTCCAGGTGCTGCTGGGCCGGGCCCACGCCCGGGCAGACATGCTCAAGCTGCTCAACTGGCAGCTGGCCTCCGCCAGCACCGACCTCTCCCCCGCCGACGCCTCGGCCACCAAGGTCTACGGCTCGGAGATGGCCACCGAGGTCTACCGCTCGCTGATGGAGGTCATCGGGCCGAAGGCCCTGGTCACCGGCGACTCGGCCGGCGCGGTGCTGCGCGGCCGGATCGAGCGCTACTACCGGTCCGCACTGGTGATGACCTTCGGTGGCGGCACCAACGAGATCCAGCGCGACATCATCGGGTACGTCGGTCTCGGCCTGCCCCCGGCGAAGCGATAGCACCTAGGCGATAGGAACCGACATGGACTTCGAGCAGACCTCCGCAGGTGCCGAGGCCGCCGACCTGGCCCGGACCATCCTGGACAGGCACTGCGGCAGCGATCGGCTCCGGACGGTCGAGGACGGCCCGGCCCGCTTCGACCACGACCTGTGGCGTCGCTTCGCCGACTCCGGCCTGATCGCGCTCACCGTGCCGGAGGAGCACGACGGCAGTGGCCTGGGCGTCCTCGAGCTGGCCAGCGTGCTCGTCGAGGTGGGGCGCTCGGTGGCGCCGCTGCCGCTGGGTGTCCACGCCGTCACGGCACTGGCCCTCGCCCGATTCGCAGACCTCCCCCAGCAGGCCAGATGGCTGCCCGTCCTCGGCCTCGGCGAGCACATCGCGACCACCGCCCTGTCCGAGGACCGGTTGCACGCTCCCGGCGAGCCGGTCACCCGGGCCGAGTCCGACGGCTCCCGCTGGCTGCTCACCGGCAGCAAGGCGGTGGTCCCCTCGGCGCCGCTGGCCGACCTCTACCTGGTGCCGGCCGACACCTCCTCGGGGCTCACGGTGTTCCTGGTCCACGCCGGGGACCCCGGTGTCTCGGTGGTCCCGCAGCACCTGAGCGGCCAGGAGGTCTCCGGACGGCTGGAGCTGGACCGGGCCACCCTGCCGCTGCACCGCGTGCTCGGCACGATCGGGGAGGGCGCGGAGATCGTCGAGTGGCTGATGGAGCACCTCACCCTCGCGGCGTGTGCCGAGCAGCTGGGGGTGCTCGAGGGTGCGTTGTCCCTCACCGCCGCCTACGCCGGGACCCGAGAGCAGTTCGGCCGTCCGATCGGCACCTTCCAGGCGGTGTCCCAGCGCCTCGCAGACGGTTACATCGACGTGCTGGGGGCCCGGTTGACGATGTGGCAGGCGGCCTGGCGGCTCAGCGAGCAGCTGCCGGCCATCCGCGAGATCGCCGTGGCCAAGCTCTGGGCGGCCGACGCCGGGCACCGGCTCGCGCACACCACGGTCCACGTGCACGGCGGTGTCGGCATCGACCTCGACGGTGAGGCGCACCGCTACTTCACCGCCGCCAAGCGCCTGGAGTTCGCCCTGGGCGGGGCCACCGACCAGGCCCGCCTCGTCGGCGGACTGATGGCCCGAGAGCACGCCTGAGGTGACCACGATCCGCGACGCGCTGCTCGCGCGCTCCGCGGACCGGCGGACGGCGCTGCTCGCAGCCGCCGAGCGGTGGACGTGGGAGGAGTACGTCGCCGAGGCCGGCCGTCGCGCACGGGCCGTGGCCGACCTGCTCGACCCGCGGCTGCCTCCCCACGTGGGACTGCTGATGGACAACACCCCGGAGATGGCCTTCTGGCTGGCGGCGGCGGGTCTGGGCGGGCACGTCGCGGTGGGCCTGAACACGACCCGGCGAGGCGACGCGCTGCTCGCCGACATCCGCAAGGCCGACTGCCAGGTCGTGGTGGCCGACCCGCGGCTGCTCCCGCTCCTCGAGGGGCTCGACCTGGGCGCCGTACGGCTGGTGCGCAGCGACGCCGCGGACTGGCAGCGCCGCCTGGCCGCCACCGCATCCGGGCCGCCGTCGGCAGCACCCGCACCGGACTCGCTGTTCATGCTGATCTTCACCTCGGGCACGAGCGGGGACCCCAAGGCGGTGCGCATCACCCACGAGAAGGTCACCTACCCGGGCAGCTACCTCGTCGAACGGCTGGGCCTGGGACCCGACGACGTCTGCTACATCTCCATGCCGCTGTTCCACTCCAACGCGGTGATGGCCGCCTGGGGTCCCGCCCTTGCCTGCGGCGCGAGCATGGCGCTGGCCGAGCGGTTCTCGGCCAGCGCGTTCCTCGACGACGTGCGCCGCTACGGGGCGACGTACCTCAACTACGTCGGCAAGCCGTTGGCCTACGTGCTCGCGACGCCGGCCCGCCCCGACGACGCCGACAACCCGCTGCGACTGGCCTTCGGCAACGAGGCCGGCGACCGGGACATCGACGCGTTCTCCGAGCGCTTCGGCTGCCGGGTGGTCGACGGCTTCGGGTCGACCGAGAACGCGGTCGTGATCTCGCGGGTCCCCGGCACCCCGCGGGGGTCGCTGGGCCAGCCGCTGGATGGCGTGGCGGTGCTGGATCCCGCGACCGGACGGGAGTGCCCGCGCGCGCTCTTCGACGAGACCGGGCGGGTGGTCAACCTCGACGCTGCGACCGGGGAGCTGGTGAACACCTCGGGCACGGGCCAGTTCGCCGGCTACTACGGCGACGAGGCCGCCACCGCCGAGCGGATGCGCGACGGGATGTACTGGAGCGGCGACCTCGCCTACCGCGACGAGGCGGGCTTCGTCTACCACGCCGGGCGCACCGACGACTGGCTGCGCGTCGACGGCGAGAACCTCGCGGCCGCGCCGATCGAGCGGATCCTGGTGCGGCACCCCGCGATCGGGCAGGCGGCGGTGTACGCCGTGCCCGACCCCTCCTCGGGTGACCAGCTCGTCGCCGCCCTGGTGCTGGTCGGCTCGCTGGATCCCGCCGGGCTCGAGGAGTTCCTCGCCGCGCAGCCCGACCTCGGTCCCAAGCAGTGGCCCCGGCACGTGCGGCTCGTGGGCTCCCTCCCCCGCACGGCGACCAACAAGGTGCTCAAGCGCGAGCTGAGGCAGCAGGCGTTGGACGACGGTGTCCCGTGGGTGCGGACGGAGCGAGGCACGGCGTACACGAGCGCGTGACGAGGCGGGACCGGACCGTCCCCCACCGCGCCTACGCTGGCGTCCATGGCTCGCTATGCGATCGATGCCCCCACGCTGGTGCACCTGGTGGACGAGGAGCTGGAGGTAGACCCCTACCACCGGCTCGTCGCGCCGAGCTCGATCCGCTCGGAGGCGTTGGCACTGCTGCTGCGCGACGTCAGGAGCGGTGCACGCAGCGAGAAGCAGGCCCTCGAGGCGCACGAACGCATCACGGAGCGGAAGCTGCGTCTGCTCGGCGACCGGGTGTCGCGACGCGCCGCCTGGAAGATCGCGCGGGAGCACGACTGGGACTCGCTGCGCGACGCGGAGTACCTCGCGATCGCCCGCCTGCAGGCCGACGCCCTGGTCACCGTGGACCCCGGCCTGGCGGGCCGGGCGAGCGGCGTGACGCCGCTGGCTCCCCTCGAGGACCTGTTCCGGGCAGGGTAGGCGGACCGCCGTCTCATGCAGCCTTGGTCGCCGTGCACAGGAACACGCCGAACTCGCGGTCGCCCTTGAGGATGGTCGTGGCGTCGACGAAGCCAACGTCGGCGAACCCGGCGCGGGACAACTGCTCTGCAAGGCGCCGCCTGTCGAAGCCGTGATGTCCGTCGAAGTCGACCTTGTCGGCGTGGAAGGCTCCGTCGGGATCCTCATCAAGGTCCGCGATGGCCAGCCGACCACCGTCGACCAGAAGCCCCGCCACGGCCCGCAACAGCCCGTCCAGGTCGTGCACGTGGTGCAACGCCATGGAGCTCCACACCACGTCGTAGGCTCCATCGAGCCGGTCGACCGTCAGGTCTGCCTGGACAGCGCGCAGTCGGTCACTGAGCCCGGCCGCCTCGATCCGCTCCCGTGCGACCTGCACCATTCCGGCGGAGGGGTCGGTCACCACCACGGAGCCGACCCGGTCGGCGAGCAGGATGCTCAGCCGGCCGGTGCCACCACCGATGTCGACAGCGCTCATCCCGGGGCCGAGGTCAACGGCCTCCTCCACGGCCCGGGCCACCGCCACCTGCCGCCTCTCGTGGCCGGGGTCGTCGTCCCACGTCGCTGCTTCGTCGTCGAATCGCTTGTGTTCGTGCACGTGCTCGACCCTAGTCCTGGCGCCGTCGGCCCGGAACGTCCACCGGGTAGGTCGGGTCGCGAGGGCGTGGCCGGCGCGCGGAGGACCACGTGCGGGACCTCGCAGGCAGAGCTGGGCCGTGCACTGGGCGTCTCGAGCCAGACGACGAACTCGATCGAGGCGGGACGGCGCCTGCGTTCGCTCCCACTGGCCCGTGTCGAGCGTCCTCAGAGCACCTTGGAGAGGAACGACTGGGTGCGCTCTTCCTGCGGGTTGCCGAGCACCTCGTGCGGGTCCCCCTGCTCGACGATGACGCCGCCGTCCATGAAGACGAGGTTGTCCCCCACCTCCCGGGCGAACCCCATCTCGTGAGTCACGACCATCATCGTCATGCCCTCCTGGGCGAGCTCCTTCATGACGCCGAGGACGTCCCCGACCAGCTCGGGGTCCAGGGCACTGGTGGGCTCGTCGAAGAGCATCATGTCCGGGTCCATCGACAGCGCGCGGGCGATCGCGATCCGCTGCTGCTGACCGCCGGAGAGGTGTGCCGGGTAGGCGTCCTCCCGGTCGGCCAGGCCGACCTTCTCCAGGTTCTTGCGGGCACACTCGATGGCCTCGTCCTTGCCCCGTCCCTTCACCCGCTGCTGGCAGATGGTCAGGTTGCGGAGCACGTTCAGGTGCGGGAAGAGGTTGAACTGCTGGAAGACCATCCCGATCCGGCTCCGGATGACGTCCACGTCCACGTCGGGATCGGTGATCTCGTCACCCTCGACGAAGATCCGGCCCGACGTGGGCTGCTCGAGCAGGTTGACGCAACGCAGCAACGTGGACTTGCCGGACCCCGAGGGGCCGATCACGCAGACCACCTGCCCGTTGTCGACGTGGAAGTCGATGCCGGTGAGCACCTGGTTGTCACCGAAGTACTTGTGCAGCTCCCGGACGTCGATGGCGGGAACGTCCGGCCCCTTCTCGGTGTTCTTCTGGGTCGCTTCCATCAGCGGGCCCTCTCTGCGCGTGCTTCCATGCGCCTGACGACGATGGACAGCGGGATGGTGATGAGCAGGTACGCGAGCGCCGCGGCGAACAGCGGCGTCAGGTTGACGTACTGAGCCAGGCCCTCACGGCCGAAGGCGGTCAGCTCGCGGTCGGCCGCTGCCAACCCGAGCACGTAGACCAGCGAGGAGTCCTTGGTGAGCAGGATCAGCTCGTTGGTCAGCGGCGGCAGGATGATCCGGAACGCCTGCGGGATCACGATCGAGATCATCGCCCTCCCCTGGCTCATCCCCAGGGAGCGCGCCGCCTCCATCTGGCCCTTGGGCACGGCCTGGATGCCCGCCCGGATCGTCTCCGCCATGTAGGCGGCTCCGACCAGGCCGAGGGCGATCGTGACCGTGCCCAAGGTGCCCCCCGGAAGGAGGAAGCCGAAGGCGAACGGAAGCCCGTACTGGAACGCGATGAACACCATCAGCGCGGGCACCCCGCGGAAGAACTCGATGATGGCCGTCGCGATCCAGCGGTAGGGACCCACCGGAGAGAGCCGCATCAGCGCGAGGATCAGCCCGAGGACCAGGCCGAAGACGAACGCGCCCAGGGTGTAGAGCGCGGTGTTCTTCAGCGCGACCGTGATGATCTCGGGGAACAGCTTTGGAACGATGTCCGGGTTCAGGAACTGCTCGCGCAGCAGGCCCCAGTCCGCCAGGAGAACCAGCACCAGCAGTGCGATCGCGAGGATGGCGTACTGCACGCCACGGCTGATCTGGGCTCTCTTGCGAGGGCTCATCGCCATGCTTCGACTCCTTGCCTAGATGGGCTGCCTAGAGCGTGTGTCCATCCTTGCGCAAAGTCAGGACTTCGGAGCGGATCCGAACCACTGCTTGTAGACCTTGTCGTAGGTGCCGTCCTGCTTGGCCTGGGCGATCACGTCGTTGGCCGCCTTGAGCAGCTCGTCGTTGGCACCCTTCTTCACCGCGAAGCCGTACTGCTCCCCGGTGTTGAACTCGGCGGTCACCTCGGTGTCGGGGTTCTGCTTGACGAAGTCGAGCAGCGGGCCGTTGTCCTGCACGGCGGCGTCGACCTGACCGGTCTTGACTGCGGTCGTCATCAGGCCGAGGTCCTCGAACACCGAGATCTTCGCGCCCTTGGGAGCGTTCTCGTTGGTGTACTTCTCTCCGGTCGTCCCGGCCTGGACGCCGATCTTCTTGCCGGCCAGCGACTCCAGGGAGTCGAACCCGGAGCCCTTCTTGGTCAGCAGCGCCTGGGTCGCGTCGAAGTACGGGTCGGTGAAGTCGAGCACCTTGGCGCGGGCGTCGGTGATCGTCATGGCGGCTGCGGCGATGTCGCACTGGTTGGTGTTCAACGCCTGGCCGGACTGGATGCCCTCGAACGGCGTCTGGACGATGGCGACCTTCAGCCCCTGGTCCTTGGCGATCAGATCCATCATCGAGATGTCGAAGCCGACGACGTCGCTCCCCTTGCGGAACTCGAAGGGCTTGTAGGGCAGCTGGGTGCAGACCGACAGCTTCCCGGTCTTGATCACGTTGGCCCCACTGTCGGTCGTGGTGGTGGACGAGCCGCACGCGGAGAGCCCCAGGGCAAGGAGCGAGGCGGCGGCGACGGACGTCACGATTCGATGTGTCATGACCCCGAACCTACGGGGTCGGTTTTGTGGATTGCGCCACCCGCGTGTCTCAATTCGGCGTCGATCTGCTCGAATCCGGGGTGATTCCGCCCGTTTTGGGACGCTCTTCCTTCGGTTTCCGCGGGCTCAGTCGCGGATCTTCTCGAGCTGGGCGACGGCCTCCTCGAAGCCGCCGACCAGCTCGGCCATGACCTCGGCGACGGGACGGACCTGGTTCATCCGACCCACGATCTGGCCCACCGGCATCGAGATGACGTCGGGGTCGCCGTGCTCGTTCATCCTGCTGTGCGCATCGGAGACGAGCAGGTTCTGCAGCGGCATCGCAAGCGGCTCCGGGGCACCCTCCGCGGCCCAGGCCTCGGTCCATCTGGTCTTCAGCAGCCGCGCCGGCTTGCCGGTGTAGACCCGGGTGCGCACGGTGTCCGCGCTGCTCGCCCGCAAGAAGGCCTCGGTCATGCCCTTGTTGGTGTTCAGGTTCTGGTACTCCTCGGTGGTCAGCCACACCGATCCCGTCCAGACGCCCTGGGCGCCGAGTGCCAGCGAGGCGGCCACCTGTCGACCCGAGCCGATGCCGCCGGCACCGAGGACGGGCACGTCGGGACCGACCGCGTCCACGATCTCCGGCGTGAGCACCATGCTGGCGATCTCGCCGGTGTGTCCGCCGGCCTCGTAGCCCTGCGCCACGATCACGTCCACCCCGTTCCGCACGTGGGACAGGGCGTGCTTGGCGGCGCCGGCGAGGGCGGCGACCTGGACGCCGTGGCTGTGCGCCTGCTCGATGACGTCGACGGGCGGCGAGCCCAGCGCGTTGGCGATCAGCACCGGGCGGTGCTTCAGGGCGACATCGACGTGCGAGCGCGCCGTGGAGTGCAACCACCCCAGCACGCCCTCGCGCCCCTCGCCCTCCGGGAGCGGGGGCACCCCGAGCTGCTGGAGGGTGCGCTCGACGAAGCTGACGTGCTCCGGGGGGATCATCTCCTTGAGATCGACCGACGTGCCCTCGGTCGGAATCTTCATCGGCATCACCACGTCGACGCCGTAGGGCTTGCCGTCGGTGTTCTCGTCGAGCCAGCTCAGGGTCTCGTCGAGCTCCTGGGCGTCGTTGAACCGCACCGCCCCCAGCACCCCGAGGCCGCCGGCGCGCGACACGGCGGCCGCGACGTGCTCGGAGGGGGTGAAGGCGAAGATCGGGTACTCGATGCCGAACCGGTCACAGAGCGCGGTGTGCATGGGATCAGGCTCCTGTCGGTGAGGTGGCGACCTTGGCCGCGAAGGAGGCCATCGCGAGCTCCTTGGCCCGGGGGTACTGCGCCTTGCCGGTCGCGTTGCGAGGAATGAGGTCCACCAGCGTGATGGCCCGAGGCAGCTTGTAGCCCGACAGCGAGGCACGCAGGAAGGTGCGCAGCTCCTCGAGCCCGACCCCGGCCTCCTCGCGCGGCTGGATGACCGCGGTGACCGACTGGCCGTACCGCTCGTCGGGCACCCCCACCACGAGCACGTCGTAGACCGCCGGGTGGGCCTTGATGGCCATCTCCACCTCCTCGGGGTAGACCTTCTCCCCGCCGGTGTTGATGCAGTTCGAGCCGCGACCGAGCAGCGTCACCTTGCCGTCCTCCTCGATGCGCGCGAAATCACCGGGCACCGAGTAGCGCTCGCCGTCGATCTCGAGGAACGTCGCCGCCGACTTCTCCGGGTCCTTGTAGTAGCCGATCGGCACCGAGCCGCCTCGCCCGAGGCGGCCGACCTCGCCGATGTCGGTGGTGACGTCCAGCACCCGGTTGTCCTCGTCGATCACCACGCTGTTGGGGCCCAGGGCGACGACGGGGCCGTCGGAGCTGATGTGCTCCTTGTCCTGCAGCCCCATCCCCTGGAACCCGGTCTCCGAGGCCCCCACCGAGTCGGTGAACACCGCGCCCGGGAACGCCTCCATCCACCGCTTCTTGATCTGGGGGCTGAAGATGGCCGCACTGCTGGAGACCGCGAACAGGCTCGACCCGTCGTACGGCTCCCCGGTGGCGGCCTGCCGCTCGTACTCCTCGATGAGCGGGCGCGCCATGGCGTCTCCGGTCATGAAGATCAGCTGCACGCCCTCGCGCTCGATGATCTCCCAGGTGCGCCTGGCGTCGAACTTCGGCTCGAGGATCGTCAGGTGCCCGGCGAACAGGTGCATCAGCAGACCCGCCTGGGCGCCGCCGTGCATCAGCGGGCTGAGCGGGAAGGTGACCATCCGGGGTTCGTTGGCCTGCGCGGACTGGTCGTACTCCTCCAGCGGCTCCCCGGTGTAGAAGTCGATGCCCCCGCCGAGCACCCGCCAGAAGTCCTCGTGGCGCCACATCACGCCCTTCGGGAAGCCGGTGGTGCCCCCGGTGTAGATGATGTGCAGGTCGTCGGCACTGCGCTCGGGGAAGTCACGCTCCTCGCTCTGCCCGGCCAACGCGTCCTCGAGCAGCACCCCGCCGTAGGCCGAGACGTCCGCGGCGTTGTCCGGGTCGGTGACGTCCGGGATGGCCACGAACGTGGTCAGCCTCTCGTGCTTCGGGGCGCAGGCGGCCACGAGCGGTGCGTAGCCGCGCTCGTGGATCAGGGCCACCACGTCGGCGTTCTCGAACAGGTAGTCCAGCTCGCCCTCGACGTAGCGGTAGTTCACGTTGATGTTCACGGCGCGGATCTTCACCACCGCCAGCACGGCGACCACGTGCTCCACGCTGTTCTTGGCATAGATGCCGACATGGTCACCCGGCCCGACCCCGCGGGAGGTCAGGAAGTGGGCGAGCTTGTTGGACTCCCGCTCCAGCTCGGCATAGGTCACCACACGGTCCAGGACCTTGAGCGCCCGGTTGTCCGGCGCAGCGTCCACGGCATGCTCGAAGAGGTCTGCGATGTTCAGGGCCATGGCCGCAAGACTAGAACACGTTCTTGTTTCTGACTAGCATGGCCCGCATGACCGAAACCGCACCCCAGAGCCCTCCGGACGAGACCGGGAACGAGGACCAGCCACACGCCCTGGTGGAGCTGGAGGACCACGTCATGGTCGTCACCATGAACCGTCCGAAGGCCCGCAACGCCCTCTCCGGGGAGATGCTGGCGATCATGGAGGAGGCGTGGGTGCGCGCCAACGAGGACCCCGAGGTCCGGGTCGTGATCCTGACCGGCGCCGGTGGCTACTTCTGCGCCGGGGCCGACCTCAAGGCGATGTCGAAGAGCTCGCCGTCCGACCGGTTCGAGTCCGGCGAGTTCGACCCGTCCGTGATCCGCTCGCTGCTGAAGGGCTACCGCCTCACCAAGCCGCTGATCGCAGCGGTCGAGGGCCCCGCGATCGCCGGCGGCACGGAGATCCTCCAGGCCACCGACATCCGGGTGGCCGGCGAGTCGGCCCGGTTCGGCGTCTCCGAGCCCAAGTGGGGGCTCTACCCGCTGGGTGGCTCCGCCGTACGCCTGGTGCGGCAGCTCCCCTACACCGTCGCCGCGGACCTGCTGCTGACCGGACGGCACATCAAGGCGCCCGAGGCCAAGGAGATCGGGCTGATCGGGCACGTCGTACCGGACGGCGAGGCGCTGGCCACGGCGCACGAGATCGCCGCCCAGATCGCGGCCAACGGCCCGCTGGCGGTGCAGGCCGTGCTGAAGACGATCCGCGACTCCGAGGGCAAGCACGAGGACGAGTGCTGGCGCGACGACGCCGCGGTCGGCGCGGCTGTCTTCGCCTCCGACGACGCCAAGGAGGGGCCGCGCGCGTTCGCGGAGAAGCGCCCCCCCGACTTCACCGGGAGCTGATGCCTCCCGGCAGGAGCGCTAGTCGAGGCAGAACTCGTTGCCCTCGACGTCGTGCATCACCAGGCACGACTCGTCCTCCTCGTCGGCAGGCAGCAGTCGCAGGCGCCGGGCTCCGAGCGCCTCCAGTCGAGCCGCTTCGGCCTCGAGCGCGGTGACTCTCTCCTCGCCGGTCAGCCCCACCCCGACCCGCACGATCGAGATGTAGTCGATTCTTCACGGTCTTGGCCTCGGGCACCCGCTGGAAGAACAGCCGAGGACCGGTCCCGTTCGGATCCTGGCACGCCCAGGTCGAGCCCTGGCGCGCCACGGGGAGCGAGGCTTCGAAGGCGTCCCAGGTATCGAACCCCGGCGGGACCGGAGGGTCGACGTAGCCGAGCACGGCCTTCCAGAACTCCGCAACCGCTCGTGGATGCGCACAGTCGAACGTCACCTGCACCTGCCTCACGTGTGCCACCGACCCAGAGTAGGACCACCCCGCCGCCGGCCGGTGCGTACCGGTCGGGCCGCCGACGGTTCTAGGCTTGCGGGCATGTCCACCGGAAGCGACTGGGATCGGTTCAGCCTCGATCCACGCCAGGCCGAGAACTCCCGGCTGCGCGCCTCCGACCGGGACCGGGACGTGGCCCACGACCTGCTCGGCACGGCCTACGCCGAGGGCCGGCTGAGCCCGGAAGAGCTCGACGAGCGCACCGACCGGGTCACGCGCTCACGGACCCTCGGCGACCTGCCGCCGCTCGTCGACGACCTCGTCGCGGAGACACCGGCGCCGACCCCGCGCGGTGGTCACCGGGCGGAGGCCGAGCATCGCTACCGGGTGCAGCGGCAGAACGCCCTGGTCGGTTTCCTCACACCGACGCTGATCTGCTGGGTGATCTGGTTCACCATCGGCGGAGGCTTTCCCTGGCCGGCGATCGTGATGGCCGCCAGCGGTGCGAAGTTCCTCCAGGTGGCGCTGACCCGCGAGGACACGACCCGGTCGATCGAGCGCGACCTGGAGAAGAAGGAGCGCAAGCGCCTCGAGGCGGGGCACGGCGAGGAGCACTCGGAGCTCGAGCAGCGCCGCCGGGACGGGGACGGCACGCACGAGGAATGACCGCCGGGTGAACCAGCGATGAACTCATGGCTGTGCGGCGAACCTCATTGCCCGGTCCCATGACGCCGGGGCCCGCTCGTCGTTGGTGGGTCATGCCACGCAGCCACTTCGCCCACGGCGTCGCCTCCGGTGACCCGCGCCCGACCTCAGTCGTCATCTGGACGCGCGTGACGCCCACCTCTGCCAGCACGCCGGGCTCCGGCGCCGGGCCGGCGGTCATCGTGCGCTGGCAGGTCGCCACGGACCAGCGCTTCCGCCGGGTGGTGTGCTCAGGTCACGTGGGCACCGATCACCGCCGGGACCACACCGTGAAGGTCGACGTCACCGGGCTCCAGCCGGGTCGGTCCTACTACTACCGGTTCAGCTACGGACGTCACCGCAGCCCCCACGGCCACACGCGCACTGCCCCGGCCGGCAACGCCTCGCCGGACAACCTGCGACTGGGCGTGGTCTCCTGCGCCAACCTGCAGGCCGGCTGGTTCAGTGCCTACCGCCACCTCGCCGACCGCGACGACCTGCATGCCGTGCTGCACCTGGGGGACTACCTCTACGAGTACGGCCCGGGCGAGTACGGCTACGGCCACGACGACCGAGACATCCGACCCCACGACCCGCCGCACGAGGCGCTGACCCTCGCCGACTACCGCCGCCGGCACGCCCAGTACAAGCGCGACACCGACCTGCAGCGGCTGCACGCGAAGCTTCCCTTCATCCTCACCTGGGACGACCACGAGACGGCCGACGACGCCTGGCGCGGCGGTGCGGTGAACCACGACGCGAGCGAGGGCAGCTGGGCCGAGCGACGTGCTGCGAGCCAACGCGCCTACGACGAGTGGATGCCGGTGCGACTCGAGGGCACCGCCGAGGTCGGTGACGGGACCCGGATCTTCCGCCGGTTGCAGTACGGCGACCTCGTCGAGATCAGCATGCTCGACCTGCGCACCTACCGTGACCAGCAGCTGGCCGCCCAGGTGGACCCCGCGTCCGCCGCCCCAGGGCGCACCGTCACCGGGCGCGCACAGATGGACTGGCTCAAGGAGTCGCTGACCCGCCGGGCTGCACAGTGGAAGCTGGTCGGCAACCCGGTGATGATCGCGCCGGTCACCTTCGCGGGTCTCCCGCGAGACCTGGTCAGGCCGGTGCACGACACGGCCGGGTTGCTGCCGCCTGACGGCGTCCCCTACAACGTCGACCAGTGGGACGGCTACACCGACGACCGCCGCGAGGTCTTCGCGCACCTGCGTGACAACGGGGTCACCGACGCGCTCTTCGTCACCGGCGACATCCACTCCGGGTGGGCCTGCGACCTGCCGGCCGACAAGGCGACGTACGCCGCGACCCGCAACTCCGTGGGCGTGGAGTTCGTGGCGACGTCGGTGACCTCGAACAACCTCAAGGACATCACCGGCACGCCGGCGCACACGACCAGCATCGCCGTGGAGGAGACGTTGAAGACCAACAACCCGCACATCAAGTACCTCGACTTCGACGACCACGGCTTCAGCGTGCTCGACATCACCGCGAAGCGGGCGCAGATGGACTGGTACGTCATCGGCGACCGGGCCGACCGCTCCGCCGGGGTCACCTGGACGCAGTCGTGGGCCACCACGGCCGGCAGCCAGACCGTGCGGCCGGTCGATGGACCGGTGGGTGCGTGATGGCGGGCCACTCCGGGCCGGCCACAGACCGGCGCACGCTGCTCAAGTTCGCTGGGATGACCGGCGCGGCGCTGGCCTTCTCCAGCGTGCCCGGGGCCGCGCGCGCGGCCGGCACGGGCTCACGACGCGCCTACGTGCTGGTGGTCGACGGGTGCCGGCCGGGCGAGGTCGAGCAGATGCCGCACCTGCGGGCGCTCCGCGACGGCGGCACGTGGTACCCCGCCGCCCGGTCGCTACCGGTCATGGAGACCATCCCCAACCACGTGATGATGATGACCGGGTGCAGGCCGGCCCGTAACGGGGTGCCGGCCAACAGCATCTACGACCGCGACGAGGCCGCACTACGGGACTGCTCCCGCCCCGACGACATCGTCGTCGAGACCGTCCTCGAGCAGCTCAACGCCGCCGGCCGCACGACCGGCACCGTGCTGTCCAAGGAGTACCTCTACTCGGTCTTCGGCGACCGGGCCACACACCGCTGGGAGCCGTTCCCGGTCGTCCCCGTCTCCGGGCACGCCCCCGATGCGGCCACGATGGACGCGGCCCTGACCATGGTGCACGAGCTCGACCCCGACCTGATGTTCGTCAACCTCGGCGACGTCGACCGCGTCGGCCACTCTGATCTCACCGGCACCACGCTCAAGGCCGCGCGCACCGCCGCCCTGGCCTCCACCGACGTCCAGGTGGGTCGGTTCGTCGACATGCTGAAGAGCACCGGTCGGTGGTCGTCCTCGTTGGTCCTCGTCCTGGCCGACCACTCCATGGACTGGTCGCTGCCCGAGCAGACGATCAGTCTGACCTCGGCCTTCGATGCCGATCCCACCCTGGCCGGGAGCTTCCAGATCGCCCAGAACGGGGGTGCGGACCTCGTCTACTGGACCGGCCCGGAGTCCGGGAGGTCCGCGGCGCTGAGCCGGATGACGTCGCTCGCGGTGGCCACCCCCGGGGTCTTCCAGGCACACCAGATCGACCAGACGCCTTCGCTGCGGCTCGGGGCGAAGGCGGGTGACCTGCTCGTCTACTGCCAGGCCGGTTGGCGGTTCAGCGACCCCGGCCCCCAGAGCAACCCCATCCCTGGGAACCACGGCCACCCGGCCACCGAACCGATCCCGTTCTTCATCGGTGGCGGGTCGCCGGCGGTCCGGCGCGGTGTCGCCCGGTCCGCGAAGGCACACACCATGGACGTCGCCCCCACGCTGGGCGCCTACTTCGGGATCCGGGCACCGAGCACGGGCTGGGAGGGCAGCTCCCGGCTCTAGGCTGCTGTCCAGGGAGGTCGGCGACCACGCCTCCGTGGGCCACTTCCGGGCGGGCACAGTAGCGTTGCGGTGTGTCCCGGCTGGTCGATCGCGTCGACGAATTCCAACGCCGTCACCGGGTGGTGGGGTTCCCGCTGGCGGTGGTCTACAAGTTCTTCGACGACCAGGGCGGCTACCTCGCGGCGGTGGTGGCCTACTACGCGTTCGTGGCGATCTTCCCGATCCTGCTGATCGCCTCCTCCGTGCTCGGCTTCGTGCTGCAAGGACATCCCTCGCTGCAGCAGGAGATCCTGTCCTCGGCGCTGGCGCAGTTCCCCGTCGTCGGTGACCAGCTGGGCCGCCCGGAGGGCCTGCAGGGCAGCACCTCCGCAGTGGTGGTGGGCACCCTGGCCGCCCTGTACGGCGTCGTGGGGCTCGGCCAGGCGGCCCAGAACTCGGTGAACGTCGCGTGGGCGATCCCCCGCAACAGCCGGCTCAATCCGGTCGTGAGCAGGCTCCGGGGGCTGGTGTGGCTCGTGCTGGCCGGCCTCGCCCTCGTGTCGGTCGCAGCGGTCACGAGCCTGGGCAGCCAGCTGGGAGCCTTCGGCTCCGGCCTGGACGCCGGGCTGCGCTGGGTGGCGGTGGCGGCGAGCGTCGTGCTCGGCATCGGCGTCTTGTCGGTGATGATGCGGTTGTCGACGCCGCAGCGCGAGCGGCTGCGAGACGTGCTTCCCGGCGCGACCGCCATCGCCGTGCTGTGGCAGGCCCTGCAGGTGCTGGGCGGGGTCTACGTCCAGCACGTGATCGCCAAGGCGAGCCAGATGAACGCCGTCTTCGCCGTGGTGCTCGGTTTGGTGGCGCTGCTCTACATCGGCGCCGTGATGGCGATGATCGGGCTCGAGATCAACGTCGTCCTGGCCAAGCGGCTCCATCCGCGGGCCCTGCTCACCCCGTTCACCGATGCCGTCCGGCTGACCGAGGCCGACGAGCGGGTGTACCGCGAGTACGCCCAGGCCCAACGGCACAAGGGCTTCGAACGGGTGCGGGTCAGCTTCGAGGAGGACGGGGACTCCTGAGCCCGCAGCGCCAGCGTTCCGGCGCTCAGCCGACGCTGCGCTCCCGGTCCCCCCAGTACTGCGCGCGGAGCGCCTTCTTGTCGGGCTTGCCCAGCGGCGTGAGCGGCAACGCGTCGGTGGCGATCACCTGCTTGGGGGCCTGAACGCCGCCCTTGCGCTGCTTGACCGACTCCTTGATCTCGGCGACGACGTCCTCGCTGAGGTCGGCTCCCTCGCGAAGCACGACGATCGCGGTCACCGCCTCGCCCCAGCGCTCGTCGGGGACCCCGATCACCCCCACCTGGGCGACGGCGGGGTGCTCCGCGACGACGTCCTCCACCTCGCGTGGGAACACGTTGAAGCCGCCGGTCACGATCATGTCCTTGGTGCGGTCGACGATGAACCAGAAGCCGTCCTCGTCCTCCCGGGCCACGTCGCCGGTGTGCATCCACCCGTCGCGGAAGGTCTCGGCGGTCTCCTCGGGCAGCTTCCAGTAGCCGCCGGCGAGCAGCGGGCCGGCCACGCAGATCTCGCCCGGCTCCCCCGGCGGCACCGGCTTCCCGTCCTCGTCGAGCAGGGCGGTGCGCAGAAACGCCGACGGCCTGCCGCACGAGGCCAGCCGCTCCGGACGACGCTCCGGCTCGTGGTCACCCTTCGCGAGGTAGCTGATCACCATCGGAGCCTCGGACTGTCCGTAGTACTGGGCGAAGATCGGGCCGAACCGCTCGATGGCCTCGGCCAGCCGGACCGGGTTGATCGCCGAGGCCCCGTAGTAGACCGTCTCCAACGAGGACAGGTCACGGGTGTGCGAGTCGGGGTGGTCCATCAGGGCGTAGAGCATCGAGGGCACCAGCATCGTTGCGGTGATCCGCTGCTCCTCGATCGAACGCAGCACCTCCGCGGGGTCGAAGCGCGGCAGCACGTAGAGCGAGCCGCCCTTGATGACCGTCGGGGCGAAGAAGGCCGCGCCCGCGTGCGAGAGCGGCGTGCACATCAAGAACCTCGGCGACTCCGGCCACTCCCACTCCGCCAGCTGGATCTGGGTCATCGTCGACATGGCCTGCGCGGTCCCGATGACACCCTTCGGCTTGCCGGTCGTGCCACCGGTGTAGGTGATCGACACGATGTGGTCGGGCGGCAGGACCACGGCCTCGAGCGGCTGCGGCGCGAACGACTCAGCGGTCGCGGCCAGGTCCGTGCCGACATGGGCGAGCTCGTCGGGGACCGGGCCGATGGTCAGCACCTGGTTCAGCCCCGGAACCCTCTCCAGCAGCCCCAGCGCCCGCTCCACGAACATCGGCACGGGGTCGATGATCAGCGTGGTGATCTCGGCGTCGTTGAGCACGTAGGCGTGGTCGTCGAGGGAGCCCAGCGGGTGCAGCGAGGTGCGTCGGTAGCCCTGGGTCTGCCCCGCGCCGAGGATGAACAGCACCTCGGGCCGGTTCAGCGCCAGCAGGGCACCGGGCGTCCCCCGCCCCGCGTCGAGTGCCTCGAACGCCTGGACGTACTGGCTGATCCGCTGCGCCACCTCACCGCCGGTGACGGTGGTGTCGCCGAGGAACATGACGGGCTTGTCGCGGTGCCGCTTGAGCGCGGCCACCATGGTGTGCCCGTTGTGGGTGCCGACTCGCAGGGTGTCCGGGGTGCTGGCGGTCATGCCCGCGAGACTAGAACGTGTTCCAGAAATCGGCAATCGGGCGGTGTCAGCCGGCGGTCGGCTGCCCCGTGTCGTCCGGGCCCTGAGCGAAGGCGGCCAGGGCCTTCACGGCCTCGGGAGGCAGGGCGAGCCCGTCCTCGCTGCCCGGGTTCACTGCCAGCCACAGCTCGTCGGAGGGCCAGCTGGCGGCCAGCTGCGCCACCGGCAGACCGACGGCGGGTGCCGGGTCGGCCCCCGCGGCGACCAGGGCCTCCTCGGAGGTGAACACGGGGACGTACTGGGTGCCGTCCTGCTCGATCACCGGGATGGCGATGGAGCCGTCGGGGGGCGTCTCGCCCTCGGAGACCCCCTCCTGGGGCAGCAGGCCGATGCTGGTGGCGAGCTCCTGCAGCAGCGCCTGGGCGTCGGCGGCCTCGGCTCCTGCCGCGCCGGCGGTGACGTCGTTGGGCTGCTCGTCGGGGGTGGCGCTCATGGGGTTCCTCTCACGGAGATCGTCACGGGCAAACGGCCAGCCTAACGCCACGGGGCAAACGAGTCAGGCCAGCGTCTCCGCCACCTGGCGCACCTCGGCGGCCGACCGGGCGCTGAGCAGCAGCGTGGTCACGCCGGTCTCCTCCCACGCCGCGACCCGCTCGCGCACGTAGCCGGCCTCCCCCACGATGTGCATGTCCTCGACCAGCTCGTCGGGGATGAGGGCCGTCGCCTCCTCACGCTTCCCGGCCAGGAAGAGCTCCTGGACCTCGTCGGTGACGGCGTCGTAGCCCATCCGGTCGAAGACGTTCTTGTGGAAGTTCTGCTCCTTCGCGCCCATGCCGCCCATGTAGAGCGCGATCGAGGGCTTCAGCGCCTCGATCACCCCCCGGCGCTCCTCCTCGCCGGAGGTGATCTGGAGGTGACAGGTCGCCGCGATCTCGAAGTCCGCCCGCGTACGACGGGCACCCGGACGGGCGAAGCCCTCCTCGAGCCACGGCTGGTACATCCCCGCCGTCCGGGGGGTGTAGAAGATCGGGATCCAGCCGTCGGCGATCTCGGCGGTCTGGGCGACGTTCTTCGGCCCCTCGGCGCCCAGCCAGATGGGCACGTCGGCGCGCAGCGGGTGCACGATCGGCTTCAGCGGCTTGCCCAGCCCGACGGAGCCCTCTCCCTGGTAGGGCAGCGGGTAGTGCGGCCCGTCGTTGGTCACCGGCGCCTCCCGGGCGAGCACCTGGCGGACGATGTCGACGACCTCGCGGGTGCGCGCCAGCGGCTTGGAGAACGGCTGGCCGTACCAGCCCTCCACCACCTGGGGGCCGCTCACGCCCATGCCGAGGACGACGCGTCCACCACTGAGGTGGTCCAGCGTCAGGGCGTGCATCGCGATCGACGCCGGCGTCCGGCCCGACATCTGCACGATGGAGGTGCCGAGCCGGACCCGACTGGTCTCGCGGCCCCACCACGCCAGCGGGGTGAAGGCGTCGGAGCCCCAGGCCTCGGCGGTGAAGATGGCGTCGAAGCCGGCCTCCTCGGCTGCGGCGACGAGCTCGCCGACCCCGTCGGGAGGCTGGGCTCCCCAGTAGCCGAGCTGCAGTCCCAGTTTCATCGCGTCTCCTTCGCCGGTGTCGGGCGGGTGCTTGCCGAATAGTAGAACGTGTTCTACTTTCGGAGCATGACCCGAACTCTGTCAGCCCCGGTCACCGTAGCGTTCGACTACACCCGGTCCACCGGGCCCGTCCTGGGCCGCTTCCTGACCGGCCTGCGCGACGGCGTGCTCGTCGGCGGACGGACGTCGGAGGGCAAGGTCGCCGTGCCGCCGCCCGAGTTCGACCCCGTCACCCATGAGCCCGTCACCGACTTCGTGGAGGTCCAGCCGACCGGCACCGTCACGTCGTGGTCGTGGGTCAGCGAGCCGGTCAAGCACCAGCCGCTCGACCGGCCGTTCGCGTTCGTCCTCGTCACGCTCGACGGTGCCGACACCCCCCTGCTGCACGCACTCGACGTCGCCTCCCCCGACGACGTCAGCACCGGCATGCGGGTCCGGGTGCGGTGGGCCGAGGAGCGCGTGGGCGCGATCACCGACATCGCGTGCTTTGAGCCCGTCGCCGAACTCGACGGAGTCGAGGACGGTGCTGGCGGGCCAGATCGAGCGCGACCGAAGCCGGGGGACGAGGCTGCGACGGAGCAGTCGAGATCCAGTGATGGCCACCAAGGCGGGCGCGCAGCGAGCGAAGCGAGTGATCAGTCGAGACCACGTGAGGTGCCGGACCCCGTCACGGGCGTGATCACGCCCGTCGAGCTCGACTACCTCTACGCCGCGTCGCCGGAGGAGTCGGCGTTCTACCGCGGGCTCGAGCAGGGCAAGATCCTCGGCCAGCGCTGCCCGACGTGCCAGAAGGTCTACGTGCCGCCTCGCTCCGCGTGCCCGGCCGACGGGACCCCGACCACCGAGGAGGTCGAGCTCCCACCGAAGGGCACGGTCACCACGTTCTGCATCGTCAACGTGCCGTTCATGGGGCAGAAGATCACCCCGCCCTACGTCTCGGCGTACGTGCTGCTCGACGGCGCCGACATCGCCTTCCTGCACCTGATCCTCGACATCCCGGCCGAAGAGGTCCGGATGGGGATGCGGGTCGAGGCGGTCTGGAAGCCGCGCGAGGAGTGGAGCACCACGATCGAGAACATCAGCCACTTCCGTCCGACCGGAGAACCGGACGCGGACTACGAGACCTACAAGCAGCACCTCTGAGGGACGGACGAGAGATGAGAGACGTTGCCGTCGTCGGGTTCGCCCAGCGACAGATGGAAGAGTTCGACGGATCACCCACGTGCGTGGAGATGCTGGTGCCGTTGTTCGCCGAGTGCTACGAGCAGACCGGCTGGACCCGCCGTGACATCGGCTTCTGGTGCTCCGGCTCCTCGGACTACCTGGCCGGGCGCTCGTTCTCGTTCGTGCAGGCAGTCGACGCGATCGGCGTGATCCCACCGGTCAACGAGTCGCACGTCGAGATGGATGCCGCGTGGGCTCTCTACGAGGCCTGGGTGAAGATCCAGACCGGGGAGGTCGACACCGCGCTGGTCTACGGGTTCGGCAAGAGCTCGGCCGGCGTGCTGCGTCGTACCCTCGCCCTCCAGCTCGACCCGTACACGATGACGCCGCTCTGGCCGGACACCGTGTCGCTCGCCGGGCTCCAGGCCCGCACCGGCATCGACGCCGGGCTGTGGGACGAGAACGCCATGGCCGAGGTGGTGAACCGCTCGCTGACCGACGCCGAGAAGAACGAGTACGCCGTGCGCAAGGGCGGGTCGTCGGTCGAGGAGCTGCTCGCGCGACCGATGTACGCCGATCCGCTGCGCAAGCACGACTGCGCTCCCGTGACCGACGGCGCCGCGGCCATCGTCCTGGCAGCCGAGGACCGGGCTCGTGACGTCGCGGAGCGACCGGCGTGGATCACCAGCATCGCGACGTACGTCGACCCGATCAGCATGGGCACCCGCGACCTGACCCGCTCCCCCTCGACCGGGCTGGCCGGGCGCGCTGCCGATCTCGACGGTGTCGAGGTGGCCGAGCTGCACGCACCGTTCAGCCACCAGGAGCTGATCCTGCGCACCGAGCTCGGCCTGGGCGACGACGTGGCGATCAACCCGTCGGGCGGGGCACTCTCCGGGAACCCGATGTTCACCGGCGGCCTGATCCGGCTCGGTGAAGCCGCGAAGAAGGTGTGGTCCGGCGAGAACAGCAAGGTGCTCGGACACGCGACGAGCGGACCCGCGCTGCAGCAGAACCTCGTGTGCACCATGGAAGGTGGCAAGTGATGGGGAAGCAGCCGGCCGCAGTCATCGGTGTGGGGCAGACCCACCACCGGGCCAAGCGCGAGGACGTCTCCATGGCCGGCCTGTGCCGCGAGGCGATCGACCGCGCCCTCGTGGACGCCGACCTCGGGCTCGACGACATCGATGCGATCGTCGTCGGCAAGGCACCGGACCTGTTCGAGGGCGTGATGATGCCCGAGCTGTTCCTCGCCGAGTCACTCGGAGCTGCGGGCAAGCCGCTGCTGCGGGTGCACACGGCCGGTTCGGTCGGCGGCTCCACCGCGATCGTCGCCTCCTCGCTGGTGCAGGCGGGCGTGCACAAGCGGGTGCTCACCGTGGCCTTCGAGAAGCAGTCGGAGTCCAACGCCATGTGGGCGCTCTCGGTGCCGGTGCCGTTCAACATGCCTGTGCATGCGGGCGCGGGCGGCTACTTCGCACCGCACGTGCGCTCCTACATCCGCCGCTCCGGGGCGCCCACCCACGTGGGCGCGATCGTCGCCGCCAAGGACCGCCAGAACGCGTTGAAGAACCCCTACGCGCACCTGAGGAACAAGGACACGACCGTCGAGTCGGTGCTGGCCTCGCAGATGCTCTGGGACCCGATCCGCTACGACGAGACCTGTCCCTCCTCCGACGGTGCGTGCGCGCTGGTGATCGCCGACGAGGACACCGCCAAGGGCTCTGCGAACCCGGCCTGGATCCACGGCACCGTGATGCGCTCGGAGGCCACCACCGCGGCCGAGCGCGACCAGGTGAATCCGCAGGCCTCGCGCGACGCAGCTGCCGCCATCTACAAGCAGGCGGGGATCACGAACCCGATCGAGGAGATCGACGCGGCCGAGATCTACGTGCCGTTCTCGTGGTTCGAGCCGATGTGGCTGGAGAGCCTCGGCTTCGCCGCCGAGGGCGAGGGCTGGAAGCTCACCGAGTCGGGCGCGACCGCGCTCGACGGGAAGATGCCGGTCAACATGAGCGGCGGGGTGCTCTCCTCGAACCCGATCGGTGCCAGCGGCATGCTCCGTTTCGCCGAGGCGGCCCTGCAGGTGCGCGGCGCCGCCGGGGAGCACCAGGTCGACGGCGCCCGGCGGGCCCTCGGGCACGCCTACGGCGGCGGGTCGCAGTTCTTCTCGATGTGGGTGGTCGGGTCCGAGCAGCCGGCCTGAGCGGCGGCGCGCTGCTGCAACAGCTCGCGCTCCAGGGGTTCTGCCGGGGGCGGGTCCTGCCCGCCGCAGCAGACCTTGTGCGGGAGGGGTCGACGGCGCATGATTACTTCATTACACCGTTGCAGAGGAGCGTCGCCATGGGAGCAGACCGAGGACACGTGGCCGGGTGGCTGCAGGGGCGACTGCCCGACAAGTGGTTCACCGGACCGGCCGAGGTCACCCTCGACCGCGAGGAGATCACGGTGGTCGGCGCGCTCGAGGCACCCAGCGGGCTCGAGGGCGACCCTGACGGGCCGGAGGCCACCGAGGCGGCGCGCGGCCGGATCTCCCGGTTCCGGGAGGAGACCCGCGACGAGCGGATCTCCATCGCCCGCGAGGCCGAGCACCGGTTCGGCAAGAAGGTCGCCTGGGGTGTGGAGTGCGGTACGACGAGAGTGCTCTTCACCCACCTCGCCGTGCCGGTGATGACGCGGCTGCGCCAGCCCGAGCGGGTCGTGCTCGACACCCTCGTCGAGGCCGGCGTCGCCCGCAGCCGGGCCGAGGCCCTCGCGTGGTGCGTACGCCTGGTCGGCGAGCACACCGAGGAGTGGCTGGCGCAGCTGCGCGAGGCGATGACCAGCGTGCAGAAGCTGCGCGACGAGGGTCCGCCGGCGGCCTAGGGGAGATCGCCGCTTCGCGGCCCAACGCCTCTCTGGCCGGGACGAGTACGAGCGAGCTCGACCCCCAGCTCAGTCGGCGTACTTGACCGGCAGGTGCTTGATGCCGTTGATCCAGCCGTGACGGAGCCGAACGGCCTCGCCGGTGCGGGTGATGCCGGGCATCCGCTCGGCGATGGCGTCGAACATCACCTCGACCTCCAGACGGGCCAGGTTGGCGCCGATGCAGTAGTGCGCCCCGTGGCCACCGAAGGACAGGTGCGGGTTGGGGTCGCGCAGCACGTTGAACGAGCGCGGGTCCTCGAAGACGGCATCGTCGTTGTTGCCGCTGGCGTAGAAGATGCCGACGCGCTGGCCCTTCTCCACGAGCTGGTCGCCGACCATCACGTCGTTGAGGGCGGTCCGCTGGAAGACTGTCACCGGCGTGGCCCAGCGGATGATCTCGTCGGTCGCGCTCTTCGGGCGGTCCTTCTTGTAGAGCTCCCACTGGTCGGGGTGGTCGAAGAAGGCCTTCATGCCGTGGGTGATCGCGTTGCGGGTGGTCTCGTTGCCGGCGACGGCCAGCATGATCACGAAGTAGCCGAACTCGTCCTCGTTGAGCGGCTCGCCGTCGACGTCACCCTGGACCAGCTTCGTGATCAGGTCGTCGCGCGGGTTGGCCTTGCGGTCGGCGGCCATCTCCATCGCGTAGCCGAGGATCTCCGCGGCGGCCACGTCGGGCTGTCCGCCGTACTCCGGGTCGTCCCCAGCGAGCATCTGGTTGGACCAGTCGAAGAGCTTGCGGCGGTCCTCGAACGGCACGCCGAGCAGGTCGGCGATCGCCTGGAGCGGGAGCTCGGCCGCCACGTCCTCGACGAAGTCACCCTCACCCTTGGCCAGCGCGTCGTCGATGATCTTGTTGGCCCGCCCGATCAGCACGTCGTGGAGCGCGCCGATGGAGCGAGGGGTGAAGCCGCGACTGATCAGCTGGCGGGTCTTGGTGTGGACCGGCGGGTCCTGGTTGATCAGCATGATCTGCTGCAGCTCGACCTGGTCGCGGGTCATGTCCGGGCTGAACCGGATGATCGCGCCGTTCTCCTGACTCGAGAAGTCCTTGCTGTTCTTGGAGACCGCGGCGATGTCGGCGTGCCTGCTCACCGCCCAGTAGCCGCCGTCGAAGAACCCGGCTGCGGCCGCGTCGTCCTGCGCGACCCACCACACGGGAGCGGTCTGGCGCAGCTCGAGGAACTGGTCGAGCGGGATCGATCCCTCACACAGGAAGGGGTCGGTCGGGTCGAACCCGGCGGGCACGGCGGGTGAAGCGGTCACAGCGCAAACCTCCACGAAATCTGAAACACGTTCTAGTGGTGATCGTTACATACTCTCGGTTTGTTTTGGAAGAGTGGGCGCCAGGAAATTCGGTGTGGCGTTGCCGAGAACGAGAACATGTTCTAGTTTTGTGCCCATGGGAAACCCCGTGATCATCGACGCTGTCCGCACCCCTCTCGGCAAGCGCAACGGCGGGCTCGCGGGCCTGCACCCCGGCGAGCTGCTCGGGTTCGTGCAGCGCGAGGTGCTCCGGCGCGCCAGTGTGGACCCCGAGCTCGTCGAGCAGGTCGTCGGCGGCGTCGTCACGCAGGCCGGTGAGCAGTCCAACGACATGGTGCGGCGCGCGTGGCTGCACGCGGGACTCCCCCAGTCCGCCGGCGCCACCACGGTGGACGCGCAGTGTGGCTCGGGTCAGCAGGCGGCGCACCTGGTCAACGACATGATCAAGGCCGGCACGATCCGGGTCGGACTCGCCTGCGGCGTGGAGTCGATGAGCCGGGTCCCCCTCGGGGCCAACGTCCCACCGGGCACCGGCGACCCCCGGCCCGAGTCGTGGACCATCGACATGCCCAACCAGTTCGAGGGCGCGGACCGGATCGCGGGCAACCGCGGCCTGACCCGCGAGGATCTCGACCGGTGGGGGTGGGAGTCCCAGCGCAAGGCGCGCATCGCGGTCGACGAGGGACGCTTCGAGCGGGAGATCGCCCCGCTGGAGGCGCCGGTCATCGACAAGGAGACCGGCAAGCCCACCGGGGACACCCACGTGGTCTCCTCCGACGAGGGCCTGCGGGAGACCACGATGGAGGGCCTGGCCCGGCTCCGGACGGTGCTCCCCGACGGGCTGCACACCGCCGGCACCTCCTCACAGATCAGCGACGGAGCCTCCGCGGTGCTGGTCATGGACCTGGCGCTGGCCGAGTCCCTCGGACTCACGCCGCGCGCCCGGATCGTCGACCACGCCCTGGTCGGCTCCGACCCCTACTACCACCTCGACGGCCCGATCGACGCCACCCGGAGGGTGCTGGACCGGACCGGGCTCACCCTCGACGACTTCGACCTGTTCGAGGTCAACGAGGCGTTCGCCTCCGTCGTGCTCTCCTGGGCCCAGCAGACCGGGGCGCCCCTGGAGCGCACCAACCCCAACGGTGGCGCGATCGCCCTGGGCCACCCCGTCGGCTCGACCGGCACTCGGCTGATCACGACCGCACTGCACGAGCTGGAGCGACGCGACGGCACCCGGGCACTGGTCTCCATGTGCGCCGGCGGCGCGATGGCCACGGGCACGGTGATCGAGCGGGTCTGACCCGCTACCCCAGGTCGAGCAGGGCGCGCACGCGCCGCAGCGCCAGACTGGCCCCGGCACGCACCGTGGCGGGCGCGTGCAGCTCATCGAGCACCGGCGCCCGCATCCGGGTCCAGCCCGGGTCGCTGGGCAGGGGGGCCTCGGGGGTGCCCCCCTCCGGCCCCACGGCTCGGTCCATCGCCTCCCGCACGCCGAGCAGCGGCTGGCCGTCCCGCGGCACCCAGGTCGCCCCGGGGCGGCACACCATCTCGTGCCGCAGGCTCTCGACGAGTGCGGTGACGGTCCAGAACGGGGCAGCCACCATGGCCGCCGTGCCGAGACTCACCAGTGGTGGTGGCAACGGCAGGGTGGGGACCCGGAGGCGCAGCAGGCCGGCGGCGCGGGCGTACTCGGTGAGCAGGCCGGAGTAGGGCAGCACGTCGGGACCGCCCGCGTCGAGGACCCCGGACATGGACCCGGACATGGCCCCGGACGTGGACCCGGTCGTTTGCTCGGGGCCGAACGCCTCGACCACCGCGCGCGCGACGTCGCTGACCGCGATCGGCTGCACGAGGTTCTCCAGCCAGCTCGGCACCGGCTGCACGAGCAGCAGGGTCGCCAGCTGACGGATCACCTCGAAGGACGTGGACCCGGCACCGATCACCACCCCGGCGCGCAGCGAGAGCACCGAGCAGTGCTCGCCGGCGGCCTGGGCGAGCACCTGCTCGACCTCGAGCCGTGAGGAGAGGTGCCGGGAGAGCGCCGCGACGGGCACGTCGGGCACCAGGCCGGAGAGGTAGACGACCCGGCGCACCCCGGCGGCCCGGACGGCGTCGCGGACGATCTCGGCCCCGGAGCGGTCGCGCGCGGAGAAGGCCCTCCGGTCCAACGAGTGCACGAGGTAGCAGACCCCCTGCACGTCGGCCGTCGCCGCCCGGACGGCCGCCGGGTCGGTGACGTCACAGCGTCGCCACTCCACCTGGTCCCCCCAGGCGAAGCGGTCCGGGGCCGGAGGCGAGGAGGACGCGGCGACGACCTCGTGGCCGGCCCCGAGCAGCGCGGGTACGACGCGGGAGCCGACGTAGCCGGTCGCCCCGAGCACGAGGATCCGCACGCTCACTCCCCCAGGTGCTTGAGCAGGTTGTGCGCGAAGCGTCGGCCCATCGCGGCCATCACGGCCGCCATCGCCCCCTCGACCGCCCGCCGGGTCGCCCGCGGGAACGGCATCTCGACGGCGACGCCGATGTCGATGGAGACCCGGCAGCCAGAACCCGCGTCCTCGAGGAGGTAGGTGCCCTCGACACTGCTGGTCTCCTCGGTGCGGTCCTGGTCGTGGGTGAACCTGATCCGGTGCGGCTCCTCGAAGCTCATCACCTCGGTGAAGGTGGTGCCGATCGACTTGCCGAGGACCGGGACCTTCGCCACCCTCCACGTCCATCGGTCGCCGTCGACGTCGATGCGGTGCAGATAGGGGGTCAGCCTCGGCAGCAGCTCGGGGTCTGTCAGCGCGTCCCAGACCTCCTCGCGTGAGGACTTCAAGGTGGCTGACGAGCTGTTGCTCGCGGTGAAGCGGGTCATGGGTCTCCTCGTCGTCGCCCGGTCGGGCGCCGCCGGTGGCGGGCCGTCACTCAACCTAACGAGGGGCCCGTTCCCGACGAGGAGGTCCCCCACACGTGCGCCGGGCGGTGTGTGACCACCCTCGCACCGAGCCTCAGGCCCCGTAGACGGGGTCGGGCACCGCCGACCGGTCGACCAGCTCGCGCACCGCGGCACCCACCTCCTCGGCCACCCAACGGCGACCGAGGTCCTGCCGCGGTCCGTGCCGCCACCCCTCCTCGAGGCAGATCTGCCCGCCCTCGATCTCGATCACCCGGCCGGTGAGGTCGCAGTCCTCGGAGGCCAGCCAGGCCACGACCGGGGAGTTGTTCGCCGGGTCCATGGCGTCGAACACCTCACCGACCTCCCCCTCGGCCGGGGCCATCATCTCCGGGAACGCCCCCTGCGTCATCCTGGTCCGCGCCACCGGGGCGATCGCGTTGACGTTGACGCCGTAGCGACCGAGCTCGGCGGCCGCGACCAGGGTCATCCCCGCGATACCGGCCTTGGCCGCGGAGTACGTCGTCTGCCCCACCGAGCCCTGCAACCCCGCACCCGAGGAGGTGTTCACCACCCGCGCGGCACGCGGGCGCCCTTCCTTGGCCTGCGAGCGCCACCAGGCTCCGGCATGCCGCAGCGGGGCGAAGTGCCCCTTGAGGTGCACCCGGATGACCGCGTCCCACTCCTCCTCGGAGGTGTTCACCAGCATCCGGTCCCGCACGAACCCCGCGTTGTTGACCAGGATGTCGAGCCCGCCGAAGGTGTCGACGGCCTGCTGGACCATCGCGGCCGCCTGCTCGAAGTCGGCCACGTCGGCACCGTTGGCGACGGCCTGACCGCCCGCGGCCTCGATCTCGGCGACGACCTCGTGGGCGACCTCGGAGGCGGCACCCTCCCCCGAGCCGGAGGTCCCGAGGTCGTTGACCACGACCCGGGCGCCCTGCCGGGCCAGCTCGAGGGCGTGCGCGCGACCGATGCCGCGGCCCGCCCCGGTCACGATCGCGATGCGGTCGGTGAGGATTCCGGTCACTGCTGCTCCTTCGAGACGACGTGCAGGAAGACGGGGGGCTCCCCGCCCCCGTGGCACTCCACCGAGGCCCCGGAGACGTAGCTGGCCAGGTCGCTGGCGAGGAAGGCCACCACCCGGCCGACCTCCGCGGGGTCGGCCATCCGGCGCAGCGGGATCGTCTCCTCGATCGCGCGCACGGTGGCGTCGCCGCCGTAGTGGTCCACGGTGTCCTCGGTGCGGCACAGCCCGACGTCGACGGAGTTGACCCGCACGTGCGGGCCCCACTCGACGGCCAGCGACCGGGTCAGGCTGTCCAGACCCGCCTTGGCGGCGCCGTACGCCGCGGTGCCGGGCGAGGGGCGCAGCGCGGAGACCGAGGAGATGTTCACGATCACGCCGCTGCCCTGGCGCTGCATCACCGCGTTGGCCGACTGCGCGACCAGCAGCGGCGCGCTCAGGTTCAGCCCCAGCACCTTCTCGGTGAACCGCGCCGAGGCGTCGGCGGCCGGCACGAACGGCGAGCCGCCGGCGTTGTTCACCACGACGTCCAGGTGCCCGTGCTCGGCGACCACGGCCGCGACCATCGCGGCCACGGCCTCGGGGTCGCGCACGTCGCAGCGCACATGGGTGGTGCCGGGCGCCGGCCGCGTGACCGCGGACCGGGCGCAGGTCACCACCGTGGCGCCCGCCTCCACGAGCACCGCCGCCACGCCGGCGCCGATCCCCCGGCTCCCGCCGGTGACCAGCGCGACGCGGCCGGACAGGTCGAGCTCGAGACTCACCGAGGCGCTCCTCTCTCGACTGCACATCAGGACTGCTAGGCTACCAAGCAAGCGTTAGGTTTGTCAGTTCTCGACGAGAGGGACCCATGGGCGTCTCCACCCAGCTGCACGAGGACGGGGTGCGCCTCGTGACGATGGACTACCCACCCGTGAACGCCCTGCCGGTGCAGGGCTGGTTCGACCTGGCCGCCGCCCTCGACGAGGCCGGGGACGACCCGCGCACCCACGTCGTGGTGCTCCGCGCCCAGGGCAAGGGCTTCAACGCCGGCGTGGACATCAAGCAGATGCAGCACACCGAGGGGTTCACCGCGCTCATCGGCGCCAACCGCGGCTGCTACGCCGCGTTCCGCGCCGTCTACGAGTGCGCGGTGCCCGTCGTGGCCGCCGTCCACGGGTTCTGCCTCGGCGGCGGGGTCGGCCTGGTCGGCAACGCCGACTGCATCGTGGCCAGCGACGACGCCTACTTCGCGATCCCCGAGGTCGACCGGGGCGCTCTCGGTGCGGCCACCCACCTCGCCCGGATGGTGCCACCGCACCTGATGCGCACCCTCTACTTCACCGGGCGCAGCATCGCCGCGACCGACCTCGTGGCGCACGGCTCGGTGCTCGAGACGGTGCCGCGCGCGGACCTCGACGAGGCAGCGCTCGTGGTCGCCCGGGAGATCGCGGCCAAGGACACCCGGGTGATCCGGATGGCCAAGGAGGCCATCAACGGGATCGACCCGGTGGACGTGAACAAGAGCTACCGCTTCGAGCAGGGCTTCACCATGGAGCTGAACCTGGCGGGGGTCTCCGACGAGCTCCGGGACGACTTCGCCGGGACGGACAAGTCCGGAGCCCCGACGAGCTCGACCGGTGGGAAGGGGACCGAGAGGTGAGCATGCCCAGCAAGGTCCGCACCGCCGCCCAGGTGGTGGCCCGCATCGAGGACGGCATGACCGTCGGCATCGGCGGCTGGGGCTCGCGGCGCAAGCCGATGGCCCTGGTCCGAGAGATCCTGCGCAGCGACCTCACCGACCTCACCGTCGTGTCCTACGCCGGGCCGGACGTGGGTCTCCTGCTCGCCTCGGGCAAGGCCAGCAAGGTCGTCTACGCCTTCGCCACCCTCGACTCGATCCCGCTGGAGCCGCTGTTCTCCCGGGCCCGCCAGGAGGCGACGGCCTCCTTCCGCGAGTGGGACGAGGGCATGTTCGCCACCGGGCTCCGCGCCGCCGCCCAACGGGTGCCGTTCTTGCCGATGCGCGCCGGCCTCGGCTCCGCCGTCCTCGAGAACGACCCGACCCTGAGGACGGTCCGCAGCCCCTACCCCGACGCCGAGGAGCTGGTCGCCGTACCCGCCCTGGAGCTGGACGTCGCCCTGGTGCACATGAACCGCGCCGACATGTTCGGCAACGCGCAGTACCTCGGCCCGGACCCCTACTTCGACGACCTCTTCTGCCTGGCCGCGAAGGAGGCCTACGTCTCGACCGAGCAGGTCGTCGACACCGCGGGCATGACCGTGGACGACGCCATCCAGACCATGCTGCTCAACCGCACCATGGTCGACGGCGTCGTCGAGACGCCCAACGGCGCGCACTTCACGACATGCACGCCCGGCTACGAGCGCGACGAGAGGTTCCAGAAGGCCTACGCGACGGCGGCGAAGACGCCCGAGGGCTGGGCCGCCTTCGAGGAGCGGTTCTTGTCGGGGAGCGAGCAGGACTACCAGGACGCGGTCAGTGCGTTCGCGAAGGAGCAGGCATGACCGACCCTTCGACAGGCTCAGGACAACGCGTGACCCGCGCGGAGCACTGCGCCGTCGCCATCGCCGACTGCTTCGCCGAGGACGGCGAGATCATGGGCAGCCCGATGGGCCTGCTGCCGAGCCTCGGGGCACGGCTGGCGAAGCTCACCTCCAACCCGCTGCTGATGATCACCGACGGGGAGTCGCGGATCCTGCAGGGCGCTCCCCCGCTGGGTGTCACCCAGGACGTCGTCGAGGGGTGGATGCCGTTCCGGCTGGTGCTCGAGACGGTGGTCCCCCACGGCAAGCGGCACGTGATGATGGGCGCCACCCAGATCGACCGCGAGGGCAACCAGAACATCTCCGCGATCGGCGACTGGGCCCAGCCCCAGCGGCAGCTGCTCGGGGTCCGGGGCGCTCCTGGCAACACCGTCAACAACAAGACCTCCTACTGGGTGCCCAGGCACTCCCCACGCGTCTTCGTCGAGCAGGTCGACATCGTCTCCGGTGTCGGTCGCACCCGCGCCGAGGCAGCCGGCCCCGCCGCGACCCGCTTCCACCAGGTGCACCGCGTCGTGAGCGACCTCGGCGTCTTCGACTTCGAGGGGCCGGGACACACGATGCAGCTGCTGTCCGTGCACCCCGGCGTGAGCGTCGCGGACGTGCAGGACGCCTCGTCGTTCGAGATCCATGCCGCCCCCGAGGTCCCCGAGACCCGGGACCCCTCCCCCGGCGAGCTGATGCTGATCCGCGAGCTGCTCGACCCGAGGTCCCTGCGTGACCGCGAGGTACCCCCGGTCGAGACGTCCCAGGCGGGGACACCGTGATCGACCAGCTGCTGCGCACGCCGCTGACCGAGCTGGTCGGCGTACGCCACCCGGTGGTGCAGACGGGGATGGGGTGGGTGGCAGGCCCACGCCTGGTCGTCGGCACCGCCAACGCAGGGGGGCTCGGCATCCTGGCCAGCGCCACGATGACGTTCGAGGAGCTCGAGCGCGCGATCCTCGAGGTCAAGGCCCGCACCGACCAGCCGTTCGGGGTCAACCTGCGCGCGGACGCAGCGGACGCGGCGGACCGGGTCGACCTGCTCATCAAGCACGGGGTGAAGGTGGCCTCGTTCGCACTCGCCCCCAAGCAGGAGATGATCGCCAAGCTCAAGGACCACGACACCGTGGTGCTGCCCAGCGTCGGCCTGGCCCGCCATGCCGAGAAGGTCGCCGGTTGGGGTGCCGACGCCGTGATGATCCAGGGCGGCGAGGGCGGCGGCCACACCGGCACCGTGCCGACGACGCTGCTCCTGCCGACCGTGCTCGACGCGGTCGACATCCCGGTCGTGGCCGCCGGGGGATTCTTCGACGGGCGCGGCCTCGCCGCCGCACTGGCCTACGGCGCCGCCGGCATCGGCATGGGCACCCGGTTCCTGCTCACGCGGGACTCGACCGTGCCCGACGCCGTCAAGGAGCGCTACCTGCGGGCCGACCTCGACGGCACGGTCGTGACCGCGAAGGTCGACGGCATGCCGCACCGGATGCTGCGCACCGACCTCGTCGAGGAGGTCGAGGAGTCCAGCGCGGTGAAGCGGCTCGGGCCCACCGTGCGGCGCACCCTGGAGTTCAAGAGGATGAGCGGCATGTCCTGGCGCCAGCTCGCCTCCGACGGGCGGGCGATGCGCAAGGAGCAGGGGCGCACCCTGGCGCAGATGACCCTTGCGGCGAACACCCCGATGATGCTCAGGGCCGGCCTGGTCGAGGGCGACACCTCGGCCGGGGTGCTCGCCAGCGGTCAGGTGGTCGGCGTGATCGAGGACCTGCCCTCGTGCGAGGAGCTGCTCGAGCGTGTGGTGACCGAGGCGGCCGCCTCCCTGCGTCGTACGTCGGACCTGCTGGCCTGATCAGGTCGCGGGGAGCCCGGTCGTCTCGGCCAGCAGCTCGAGCTGGTGCTCGAACAGGTCCTCCGCAGCACCGAAGGTGTCGGGCCCGTACTGGCCGAACACCTCGAAGCTGACGCAGCCGAACAACGCCGCCCAGCCGAGCACGCCGCGCAGCACGAGGTCCTCCGGCGCGGTCAGCACGAACTCGGCGCGGATGCGCCCCACGTCGGCCGCCAGCGTCCGGGAGACCGGCGGGGGGTTCTCCGGGACCCGCACGACGCCGGCACTGTAGGCGTCCTCCCACAGCCGCACGAGGGCGCCGATCACCCGGGTGCCAGGACCGGTCGTGCGCTCCGCGGGAGCCTGGTAGCCGGGCACCGGACTGCCGAAGAGCAGCGCATAGGTCGCCGGCTCGGCCACGGCCCAGCCACGCACGGCCCGCCCGATCGCCAGGAACCGCCCGCGGACGTCCCCACGGGCGACCTCCCGCTCGGCGGCGTCGACGGCGTCCCCCAGCTCGTCGTAGCCGTCGACGACCAGCAGCGTCAGCAGGTCGTCCCGGCTGCGCACGTAGCGGTAGATCGCCGAGGAGACGACCCCGAGATCGCGGGCCACCGCGCGCACCGACAGGGCCGCCGCCCCGTGCGTCGCGAGGTGGCGGCGACCGATGCGGGTGATGTCCTCGAGGGTCTGCGCGCGGGCGCGCTGGCGCGGGGTCGACGTGGGGGCCGGCTCGGGAGTCGGGGTGGGCATGCGGACATCGTGCCACATGTCGTGAGCGCTGGACACAACTGCGAGCACCGCTCTTGACATCGGGTCACACGACGCTCATGCTTCAGACAGAGAGCACTGCTCTCCACCAGAGCGCCACACCGAGAGGAACCCCATGTCCACCTCCCCCGAGCACGAGCTCCACGTCGTCACCGGCGCCGGCCCCGTCGGCTCCACCGTCGCCCAGCAGCTGGCGGACGCCGGCCATGCGGTGCGGCTGCTGACCCGCTCGGGCAGCGGCCCGGAGCACCGCCTCATCGATCGCCGCAGCGTCGACGTCTCCCGGCCCGAGGCGCTGGCCCCGGAGGTCGAGGGGGCGGTGGCCGTCCACCACTGCATCCACGGATCGGCGTACACCGCGAGAGCCTGGCGTGCCGAGCTCCCGGTCGCAGAGCAGGTGGTGCTGGCGGCTGCCGGACGCGTGGGCGCCGTCGTGGTGTTTCCCGAGAGCCTCTACTCCTACGGCCACGTCGAGGGCCCGATGACCGAGGACCTCCCCCGCCACGCGACCCGCGGCAAGCTCGGTGTCCGCGCCGACCTCCTCCGCGCCCGGGACGCCTCGACCACCCCCACCGTGAGCGTCGCCGCATCCGACTTCTACGGGCCGCGGGTGCTGATGGCCCACGCGGGCGAGCGCGTCGTGCCCACGGTGCTGCGCGGGGGCACCGTGAACGTGGTCGGGAGCCTCGACCAGCCGCACTCCTTCACCTACGTCCCCGACCTCGCCCGCGCCATGATCGTGGCCGCCCGCACGCCGGCCTTGTGGAACAGCCTCCTGCACGCGCCCACCGCACCCGCCCGCACCCAGCGCGAGCTGATCGAGGCGCTCGCCGCGGCGGCCGGCGTGCGCACACCGCGAATGTGGGCGCTGCCGGCGTGGGTGCTCAAAGCCTCCGGCGTGTTCTCGTCCGGGGCCCGCGAGCTGGCCGAGACCTCCTACCAGTTCACCGGGCCGTTCGTCCTGGACTCCTCCCGCAGCGAGTCGCTGTTGGGGCTGTCCCCGACACCGCTGGAGGTGGCCGCCAAGGAGACCGTCGAGTGGTGGCGGGCGCGCACGGCCTGAGCCGTTCTCTCCGGTGCGCCGTTGGCCCCAGGGCGCTCGGCTCCCCCGGCCCGGCCGCGGGACCGGCGTAAACCGGTTGCGTCGCGTGGCGCCGTCGCCCAGCATCGCAGCAGCAGCACGAGTGCTTCGGCGCGTGACCGAGAGGAGGCCGACATGACCACGACTGTCGCCGGCCTGTCCGCAGACCGCCTCTCGAACACCGGAGCACCAGATGCACTCCTCGCACGACACCCCACCTCCCGCCTACGACGCTGACCCGACCGCCGGCCTCGACCCGAGCTTCGTCTTCGACTTCCGCTCCTACGAGGAGCCCGACCCGGAGCACCAGCGGTGGAGCACCTGGCACGACGTCGAGCCCCTCTGCCGCGGACCCGAGCCGCGACCAGGCTGGGTGGTCACCGACAGGGCTGCGATCGACACCGAGCTCGGGGTCCTCAAGACCGGCAAGGAGGCCGACGTCCACCTGCTCGAGCGTGGGGTGGAGAACGGCCCCTCGGTCGTGCTGGCCGCCAAGCGGTACCGCGACACCGACCACCGCAGCTTCCACCGCAACGACGCCTACACCGAGGGCCGCCGGGGCCGGGACAGTCGTGCGGCCCGGGCCGTGCACAAGGGTTCGACGTTCGGGCGAAAGGTGGCTGCCGGCCAGTGGGCCAACGCCGAGTGGGAGTCGCTGCGGCGCTGCTGGCTGGCCGGGCTGCCGGTGCCCTACCCGGTGCAGATCGACGGGAGCGAGATCCTGATGGAGTGGATCCGTCACGACGGCGAGACGGCCCCGAGGCTGGCTCAGACCCGCCCGGAACCCGACCTGCTGCGCGGCTACTTCGAGCAGGTCCGCGAGACGCTGGCCACGATGGCCCAGCACGGCATGGTGCACGGCGACCTCTCGGCCTACAACATCCTCGCCGCGGGGGAGCTTCTCGTCGTCATCGACCTGCCGCAGGTGCTCGACCTCGTCGCCAACCCGCAGGGCATGGACTTCCTGCTGCGCGACTGCGCCAACGTCTGCGCCTGGTTCCGCGCCAGGGGGCTCGACCCCACCCTCGCCGACGAGCACGCCCTGTTCGGCGACGTCGTGGCGACGGCGTTCTAGCCAGTGCCAGTGCCTCCCAGCGCAGCCACCCGGACGCCGTGCGCGGGTGCTCGCTCGACGGAGTACGGCCACGCCAGGTAGCGCGAGGCGCCGTCGATCAGCCGAGCCGCTCGATGACGGTGACGTTCGCCTGGCCACCGCCCTCGCACATCGTCTGGAGACCGTAGCGCCCACCGGTGCGCTCGAGCTCGTTGAGCAGCGTGGTCATCAGGCGCGCCCCGGTGGCCCCGATCGGGTGGCCGAGCGCGATGCCGCCGCCGTTGACGTTCACCTTCTCCAGGGGTACGCCGCACTCCCGCGCCCAGGCGAGCACGACCGAGGCGAAGGCCTCGTTGCTCTCGAACAGGTCGATGTCCTCGACCGAGAGGCCGGTGCGCTCCAGCGCGTGCTTCGTCGCCCGGATCGGCCCGGTCAGCATCCACACCGGGTCGTCGCCGCGCACCGAGAGATGGTGCACCCGTGCCCGGGGGGTCAGCCCGTGCTCCTCGAGCCCGCGCTCGGAGGCGACCAGCAGTGCGGCGGAGGCGTCACAGATCTGGGAGGCCACGGCAGCGGTGATCCGCCCGCCCTCGGCCAGCGGAGCCAGCGCCGCCATCTTCTCCAAGGAGGTCTCGCGCGGGCACTCGTCGGTGCCGAAGCCGCCCACGGGGGCGATCTCGTTCTGGAACCTGCCCTCGTCGATGGCCGTCCGCGCACGGGTGTGCGAGGCCAGGGCGAACTCCTCCATCTCCTCGCGGCCGATGTCCCACTTCTCCGCGATCATCTCCGCGGACCGGAACTGCGAGACCTCCTGGTCGCCGTAGCGGGCCAGCCAGCCGGGCGACTCGGCGAAGGGGGTGGTGAACCCGTACTGGCGGCCCACCAGCATCGCGGCCGAGATCGGGATCGCCGACATGTTCTGCAGGCCGCCGGCGACCACCAGGTCCTGGGTGCCCGACATCACGCCCTGGGCGGCGAAGTGCACCGCCTGCTGGGAGGAGCCGCACTGCCGGTCGATGGTGACGCCGGGGACGTGGTCGGGCAGGCCGGCCACCAGCCAGGCGGTGCGGGCGACGTCCCCCGCCTGGGAGCCGATGGTGTCGCAGCACCCCAGCACCACGTCGTCCACCGCCGCGGGGTCGATGCCGGTGCGCTCGACCAGCGCGCGCAGGACGTGGGCACCGAGGTCGGCGGAGTGCATCTCGGCTAGCGATCCGCCGCGCTTGCCGACCGGGGTGCGGACGGCGTCGACGATGTAGGCCTCAGACATGTTGGATCCCTTCGAGCAGGATGTGCAGGTACTGGTCGGCGACCCGGGTCGGGGTCAGGTCGCCGCCGGGCCGGTACCAGCGCACGGCGACCCACACGGTGTCGCGGAGGAACCGGTAGACCAGCTCGACGTCGAGGTCGGCGCGCAGCTCCCCGGAGGCCACGCCGTCGCGGAGCAGGCCGGTCCAGAGCTCGCGGAAGCGCACGTTGCGCTCCTGGAGGTAGGCGAACCGGTCGAAGGAGGAGAGGTACGCCGCGTCGGTCTGGAAGATCGCCACCTCGCTGTGGTGCTGGTCGATGGCGTCGAAGGAGGCGCGCACGACCGCCTCGAGCTTCTCCCGGGCCGTGCGGTCGGAGGCCTCGATCGCGTCGTACTCCTCCCAGAGCGCGGACTGGAAGGAGTCGAGCAGCTCGTCGACCATCGCCTCCTTGGAGTCGAAGTGGTGGTAGAGGCTCCCGGAGAGGATGCCGGCGGCGTCGGCGATGTCGCGCACCGTGGTGTTCTTGAACCCCCGCTCGGCGAACAGCCTCGCGGCGATGTCGAGCAGCTCGCCGCGACGGGTCGTTGCGGTCCCGCCCGAGCCGTTTCCACCACCTGTGACCTCAGCCAACGTGGCGCTCCTCCGTGAGCGGACCCGCCAGCGCCCGGACGCAGCTCGAGGAGCAGACGCGATCATGCATGCTGACTGCTCACGGAGACCACCTCACCGGTGAGGTAGGAGGAGTAGTCGCTGGCCAGGAAGACCATCACGTTGGCCACCTCCCAGGGCTCGGCAGCCCGGCCGAAGGCCTCGCGCTGCTTGAGCTCGTGGAGCAGCTCCTCGGTGGTCACCCTGGCCAGGAACGGGTGCATCGCCAGGGTCGGGGAGACGGCGTTGACGCGGATGCCGTGCGGCGCGACGTCGAGGGCCGCGCAGCGGGTCAGTGCCATCACTCCCGCCTTCGCCGCGGCGTAGTGCGCCTGCCCCTCCTGCGCCCGCCAGCCGATCACCGAGGCGTTGTTGACGATCACGCCGCGGGTGCCCTGCTCCACCATCTTCCGAGACGCCGCGCGGACGCAGCGGAAGGTGCCGGTGAGGGTGATGTCGAGGACCTTGCCCCACTGGTCGTCGGTCATCTCCAGCACGTTCGCCGTGCCACCGAGCCCGGCGTTGTTGATCATCACGTCCACGCCGCCGATGTCGTCGGCCGCATCCACGAGCGCCTGCACCTGCACCTCGTCGGTGACGTCACAGACCCGGCTGGTCACGCGACCCTGCCCGAACTCCAGGCCGAGGGCCTCCTCGGCCTCGGACAGCCGTCGTTCGTGGGTGTCGCCGAGGACGACCGCCCGGGCCCCCTCCTCGAGGACACGTCGTACGACGGCCGCGCCGATCCCGGCCCCCGCAGCGGCCGTCACCACGACCACCTTGTCGCGGAGCAGGTCGTGCGCCGGCACGTAGTCCGGGGCAGGCTGCTCGGGTCTGGTTGCGCTCATCGACTCTCCGTCCGCTGCTCTCTGGGTAGTCCGAGCACTCGCTCGGCCAGCACGTTGCGCTGGATCTCGTCGGAGCCGCCGTAGATGGTGTCGGCGCGGGTGAACAGGAACAGCCGCTGCCACTCGTCGAGGTCGTAGTCGGGCCCGGTGACCAGCGACTCCTGCCCGCGCACCTGCATCGCCAGGTCGCCGAGGGTGCGGTGCCAGGTGGCCCAGAGCAGCTTGGCGATGCTGGCGGTCTTCAGGGACTGCTCCACCGTGCCTGGTCGGCCGAGCGTGCGCAGGGCGTTGAGCCGGATCACCTCGAGCTCGACCTGCGCCTGCGCCAGGCGGTCGCGCAGCACCGGGTCCTCGTGGGCCCCGGTGGCGCGGGCCACCTCGACGAGGGCGTCCAGCTCGCGCTGGAACCCGACCTGCTGACCGATCGTGGACACGCCGCGCTCGAAGCCCAGGGTCCCCATCGCCACCTGCCAGCCGTTGCCCTCGCCGCCGACGACCAGGTCGGCCTCGGTGCGGGCTCCGGTGAAGAAGACCTCGTTGAACTCCGAGGTGCCGGTGAGCTGGTTGATCGGTCGCACCTCGACTCCCTCCTGGTCCATCGGCACCAGCAGGTAGGACAGCCCGTGGTGGCGCCGGGAGCCGGGCTCGGTGCGCGCCAGCACGAAGCACCAGTCGGCCACGTGTGCCAGGGAGGTCCACACCTTCTGGCCGTCGACGACATAGTGGGAGGCCTGGCCGGCCGGCTCCCCCGGCTCCAGCCGCGCCCGCGTCGAGACGTTCGCGAGGTCGGAGCCGGCGCCGGGCTCGGAGTACCCCTGGCACCACAGCTCCTCCACGGCCAGGATCTGGGGGAGGAAGCGCCGCTGCTGCTCCTGGCTGCCGAAGGCGATCAGGGTCGGCCCGAGCAGCTCCTCGCCCAGGTGGTTCACCCGGGCCGGCGCGTTGGCTCGCGCGTACTCCTCGTGGAAGATCACCTGCCGCGACAGCGGCAGCCCGCGGCCGCCGTGCTCCTCGGGCCAGCCGAGGCAGGTCCAGCCGTGGCGGGCCAGGTGCCGGTCCCAGGCCACGCGCTCGTCGTGGGCCTCGTGCTCGCGGCCGGGCCCCCCCTTGCCGCGCAGCCCGGCGAACTCGCCGGCGAGGTTGTCCTCCAGCCAGGAGCGGACCTCGGCGCGGAACGCCTCGTCCCCGGGACTGTAGGAGAGATCCATGCGCATAGGGTAACCTACCAAGCACTTGTTTGGTTTCGACAGCGTTCCCATCGACTCCAGGAGTGACCATGGCGGCCTCACCGCGCACACTTCCTGCGGTGCTGCGCGCCGCCGCGGAGCAGCACGGCGACCGTCCGGCCTACGTGGAGACCGACCGCGCCGTCTCCTTCGGCGGTCTCCTCGAGGCGGTGCGGGCCACCGCCCGCGGCTACGTCGCGCACGGCCTGCAGCCCGGGGAGCGCATCGTCGTGTGGGCACCGAACAGCATCGACTGGGTGGTGGCCGCGCTCGCCGCCTCCTACGCGGGGGGCACCCTCGTGCCGGCGAACAGCCGCTACACCGGGCACGAGGTCGCCGACATCGTCGACCGCACGGACGCCCGCCTGGTGGTCGTCGCCGACGGCTTCCTCGGCCGCACCCAGATCGCCGACCTGCGCGCCGCCAGCGACCTGGCCTCGGTGCGCGAGATCGTCGACCTGCGCAACCTGGAGGTGCTGGCCCGCGCCGGGCTCGACGTGCCCGTCGAGGAGGTCGAGGCACGCGCGGGGGCCGTCTCCCCCGACGACGTCGCCGACATCCTGTTCACCTCCGGCACCACGGGCCGGCCGAAGGGGGCGATGAGCGCCCACCGCCAGACCGTCGGCGTCGCCGAGGTCTGGGGCAGCCTGGGCGGGGTCACGGCACAGGACCGCTACCTGGTGGTGAACCCGTTCTTCCACTCCTTCGGCTACAAGGTCGGGATCGTCACCGGCCTGCTCACCGGTGCGACCCTCTACCCCGTCGCCAGCTTCGAGGTGGAGGAGACGATGCGTCTGGTGCAGGACGCCCGCATCACCGTCTTCCCCGGCGCGCCCACGCTCTACCAGTCGCTGCTCGCCGCGCCCCGGCGGGCCGACTACGACCTCTCCTCGCTGCGGCTCGCCGTCACCGGGGCCGCGGTCGTGCCCGTCGTCCTGATCGAGGCGATGCGCGCGCCCGGGCCGGAGGGTCTCGCCATCGACCAGGTGGTGACGGCCTTCGGGATGACCGAGGCCGTCGTGGCCACCATGTGCCGGCAGGGCGACCCGGCGGAGCTCGTGGCGCGCACCTGCGGACGGGTGGTCCCGGGCATGGAGGCGCGGATCGCCGAGCACGGCGAGCTCCTGCTGCGCGGTGACCACGTGATGCTCGGCTACCTCGACGACCCCGCGGCCACCCGGGAGGCGATCGACGACGAGGGGTGGTTGCACACCGGTGACGTGGGGACCCTCGACGAGGAGGGCAACCTGACCATCACCGACCGACTCAAGGACATGTACATCTCCGGCGGGTTCAACGTCTACCCGGCCGAGGTCGAGCAGGCGCTGCTGCGCCTGGACGGGGTCCACGACGTCGCCGTGGTCGGCGTACCCGACCAGCGCATGGGCGAGGTCGGTCGGGCCTACGTCGTGCGCGGCCCGGGCTCTCTCACCGAGGAGGACGTGGTGGCCTTCGCCCGGCAGCGCCTGGCCAACTTCAAGGTGCCCCGGCAGGTGAGCTTCGTCGAGACGCTCCCGCGCAACCTCGGTGGCAAGGTGCTCAAGACCCAGCTGCGGGAGGATGTGTGAACCTCGACCTCACCGACCCCGAGCTCGCCTTCCAGGCCGAGGCGCGCGAGTGGCTGACCGCCAACGTGCCGGACGAGCCGCTGCCCTCGATGGACACCCCCGAGGGCTTCCGCGCCCACCAGGAGTGGGAGGCCAGGCTCGCCGAGGCCCGGTGGGCGGTGGTGAGCTGGCCCGAGGAGTACCACGGCCGCAACGCCTCCCTCGTCGAATGGGTCATCTTCGAGGAGGAGTACTACCGGGCCGGCGCCCCGGCTCGGGTCAGCCAGAACGGCATCTTCCTGCTCTCCCCCACGATCTTCGAGAGCGGGACCAAGGAGCAGCAGGACCGCTGGCTGCCGGGGATGGCCACCGGCGAGACCATCTGGGCCCAGGCGTGGTCCGAGCCCGAGGCCGGCTCCGACCTCGCCTCGCTGCGCTCACGGGCCGAGCGCGACGAGGCACGCGGCGGCTGGATCCTCAACGGCCAGAAGACCTGGTCCTCCCGAGCGGCCTACGCCCACTGGGGCTTCGGGCTGTTCCGCAGCGACCCCGACTCCCAGCGACACCACGGCCTGACCTACTTCTGCTTCCCGCTCGAGGCGGAGGGGGTCACTCGCCGGCCGATCACCCAGCTCGACGGCGAGCCGGGGTTCGCCGAGCTGTTCTTCGACGACGTGTTCGTGCCCGACCAGGACGTCCTCGGTGAGCCCGGACAGGGCTGGTCGGTGGCGATGAGCACGTCCGGGAACGAGCGCGGCCTCTCGCTGCGCTCACCTGGCCGGTTCTGCGCCACGGCGGAGCGCCTGGTCGCGCTGTGGCGCTCGCGGGGCGCCCCCGCCGAGTTCCGCGACCGCGTCGTGGACGCGTGGCTGGGCGCCGAGGCCTACCGGTTGTACACCTGGGGCACCGTCTCGCGGCTCCAGGACGGCGGGAAGATCGGCTATGCGGGGTCGGTGAACAAGGTCTTCTGGTCCGAGCTCGACGTCGCCATGCACGAGACGGCGCTCGACCTGCTCGGTCCGCAGGCAGAGCTGCGCGGCCCGTGGGCCGACGGCTACCTCTTCTCACTCTCCGGACCGATCTACGCCGGGACCAACGAGGTGCAGCACAACGTGGTCGCCGAGCGGATCCTCGGCCTGCCCCGGGAACCACGGGGGGAGGCACGCTGATGGACTTTCGCCTCACCGCAGAGCAGCACGGCTTCGCCCAGTCGATGACCGAGCTGATGGTCAAGTCCGACTCGGTCGCCGCGGCACGGGCGTGGGCCGCCGGCGACCGGGAGCCGGGTCTCACCTTGTGGAGGCGCCTGGCCGAGCAAGGCGTCACTGCGTTGCTGGTGCCCGAGGAGCACGGCGGGATGGACGCCTCGCCCGTGGACCTGGTGGTCGCGTTCGAGACGCTGGGAACCCAGCTCGCAGTCGGACCCTGGGTCGAGTCGGCGGCATACCTGCCCCACGTCCTCGACCCCGCGGACCTGCCCGCCCTGGCAGCAGGGGTCACCGCCACGGTCGCGTTGCCACCCCACGTGCCGTTCGCCCTCGACGCCGACCTCGCCGAGCAGGTCTACGTCCTCTCCGAGGGCCGGCTGCACCGCGCTCGTGCCGGGAAGGCGCATCGCTCGGTCGACACCACCCGACGACTCGTGGACGTCTCGCCCTCCGACGGGATCCGCGACCTCACCAGCGACACCGCGCGCCAAGCCTTCGACACGGCGACGCTGGCCTGCTCCGCCGAGCTGCTCGGCTGCGGGGAGCGCCTGCTGACGGAGTCGGTGGGCTATGTGCAGCAGCGCAAGCAGTACGGACGGGCCATCGGCTCCTACCAGGCCGTCAAGCACCGGCTCGCGGACGTGCGGATCGCCCTGGACTTCGCCCGCCCGCTGGTGCACGGTGCGGCGTTGGCCCTGGCGACGCCGGCCGAGGCCACCTCGTCGCGGTCGTCGCGAGCGGTCTCCGCGGCGAAGGTGGCCGCCGGAGACGCGGCCTACCACGCCTCCCGGGTGGCCCTGCAGGTGCACGGCGCGATCGGCTACACCGCCGAGTTCGACCTCGGCCTCTGGATCGCCCGCGTCCGCGCCCTGGTCGGCGCCTGGGGCACGAGCTCGTGGCACCGCTCCCGGATCGCCGAGGCACTGTGATGGAGCTGGCCCGCACCGAGGAGCAGGACGAGCTGGCCTCGATCGTCGGCTCGCTGCTCGCCAGACGCAGCGACAGCGCCGCGGTGCGAGCGGCCATGGTGAGCGAGCGCGGCTACGACGAAGAGCTCTGGCAGGCGCTGTGCGAGCAGGTCGGTGTGGCGGCACTGCCTGTCCCGGAGAAGTACGACGGCTTCGGAGCCTCGTTCGTGGAGACCGCGATCGTGCTCGAGGAGCTGGGCGGCAACCTGGCACCCAGTCCGCTGCTGGCCACCGCGATCGCGACGGCTGCCCTGCTGGTGCACGGGGCCGCGGACCAGCAGGGCGAGCTGCTCCCGCGGATCGCCGCCGGCGAGTCCGCGACGCTGGTCCTCTCCGACCTGGTGCTGGACGGCGCGGACGCGAGCATCGTGCTGGCTCTCCACGGGGACGGCCTCGTCCCGGTCGACACCCCTCTCGAGCGGGTCGGCGCGCTGGACCAGACGATGCGGTTCGGACGGCTGGCGGGTGTGGTCGTGCCACCGGCGGACCACCCGATCCGCTCGCTCGCCGCGGCGCTGACCACGGCCCTGCAGGTGGGGGCCGCGCAGCGGGGGCTGGACATGACCGCGGCCTACAGCATGGAGCGGGTGCAGTTCGGCCGGCCGATCGGATCCTTCCAGGCCCTCAAGCACCGGATGGCCGACATGCTCGTGCTGGTCGAGGCGTCCCGGTCGGCCTCGTGGGGGGCGACCGCCGCCGCAGCGGCGTACGTCGGCGACCCGAGTGAGGGCAACCGGCGGACGCTGGCCCACCGGACGGCCGTGGCCAGGTCCTACTGCTCCGACGCGCTCGCCCACGTCGCCGCCGAGACCGTCCAGCTGCACGGCGGCATCGCGATCACCTGGGAGCACGACGCCCAGCTGGTGTTCAAGCGTGCGCACGGCCTCAACCGCCTCTGGGAGCCGGCGCACGCAGCACGACGGGGACTCGTCTGACCGAGGCGGGGAGCACGCGCGGGCCGCCGAGAGCGTGTCTCGACGGCCCGCGACCCTGATCCGACAGGTGTCAGATGAACATCAGCTGCGCGCCGCTGGTCTTCTCGATGAAGTCCGCAGCGCTGATGATGCCCTCGACCTCCTCGTAGAGGTCGTCGGGCTCCAGGTGCTGCATGTCGGCCGACATCCGGCACGCCCACAGGTGACCGCCCGAGTCGGCGATCTGCTGGAGGAACTCCGGGACCTCCGGGACCCCGACGTCGGCGATGGACTTCTTCAGCTGGTGCGTGGCCATCGCGGTCATGCCGGGCAGGCCGCCGAGACCCTGCGGCATGTGCGTGGCGGTGTTGCCGAGCATCGTGAACTTCAGCTCGCCCATGGTCTTCTTGTTGATCATGTCGAAGCCCCAGAAGGTGAAGAACAGGTGCGTCTCCACTCCTTCACCCAGCGCGGCGTTGGCGAGGATGAGGCCTGGGTAGGCCATGTCCAGGGTGCCCTTGGAGCAGATGATCGCGAGCTTGCGACCGGTGTCCTCGTCACCGAAGGACGGGACGAGCGGGGCGGTCTCAGTGGTGGTCATGTCAGTCTCCTTCTCAACTCACACGCAGCCGTGAGGCTTGGGCAACCCGGCGACGTAGGCCATCTTCTTGGCCGGCTTCTGCGGGAACAGCGCGAAGAGCTGCTTGGTGGGGACGCCACCGACGGTGGAGACGCGACGCAGGGTCGGCGTCTCACCCTGGGTGGTGAAGTCCTCGCGCAGGAAGCGGATCGCCTTCCAGTGGTCGTCGGTCATGTCGATCCCGATCTGGGTCGCGAGGACCTTGCCGAGATCCTCGTTCCACTCGTCGTACTCGGTCATGAAACCTTCGTTGTCGACGTGGATCTCGTGACCGTCCAGGGTCGTGGTGGGCATGTCAGCTCTCCTTCTTCTCTGCAGTGGACTGGGGGACGTCCTTGCCGATCATCGACATGTGCGACGACAGCGGCAGGGGGCGGCCGGGAAGCAGGACGTTCCAGTAGATCCAGCGGAACGCGAGCTTGCCGAGGTGGTTGGCGCGGGTCTCCTTCAGCAGCGCCATCGGGCCGACCACCGGCAACGGGAACTTCCCGGTCAGTGGCTCGGTGTCGTAGTTGAAGTCGATCAGCAGCGCCTTGTCGTCACCGGACTCGATGAAGCAGTTCGCGTGCCCGTCGAAGGCGCCCGTCATCGGCTTCCCGGCGATGTGCTGGAGGAAGTTGTCGACGAAGATCTCCACCGCGAAGTGCGCCACCGAGCCTGCCTTGGAGGCCGGGATGTCGCCGGCGTCGCCGACGGCGAAGATGTTGTCGTAGGCCTTCGAGAGCTGGGTGTGCTTGTCGACCGGCACGTAGTTCAGCTCGTCGCCGAGACCAGAGCGAGCCACGAAGTCGGCCCCCATGTTGAGCGGGATGGTGACCAGCAGGTCGAACGGGATCTCGCGCTCGTCGAAGGAGACCAGCATCTTCTGGTCCGGGTCGACCCGCTCGATCATGAAGTCGGTCTCGAGCTGCACCTTGCGCTCGTCGAGCATCCCGCCCAGGTGGGCCGAGGAGATCGGCTTGGTGAAGGCGCCGTCCAGCGGAGTGACGTAGACGAGCTCCACCCGGTCACGGATGCCACGCTCGCGCAGGTAGGCCTCCGCGAGGAAGATGAACTCCAGCGGCGCCACCGGGCACTTGATCGGCATCTCGGTGATGTGCAGGACGAGCCGGCCGGAGTCGAACTTCTCGAGGGCGTCGTGGAGCGCCTCGGCCCCCTCGAGGGTGTAGAAGTCGAAGATGCTCTTGCGCCACTCCGAGTCCAGCATGCCCGGCGTCTGGTCCGGCCGCGGCGTGGTGCCGGTGGCGATGACGAGCTGGTCGTAGTGCAACCGGCGCCCGTCCTCGAGCAGGACCTCGTTGGCCTCGGCATCGACCCGGTCGACCGTGGCGATGACGAAGTCGACGTCGTCGGGCAGGAACTTGTGCCGCGCGCGGACCACCTGGTCGGGGGTGTAGCCACCGAAGGGCACGAACAGGTACCCCGGCTGGTAGTGGTGCTTGTCGTCCTGGTCGACGACGGTGATGCTCCACTCATCGACGTCGAGCTGACGCCGGAGCTTGTTGACGATCATGGTCCCGGCGGTGCCTCCGCCGAGGACGACTAGGTGTTTCATCAGATCTCCTCTGCTCGCTGGTTCGACGCTAGCCCTCGGCCGTGTCCGGCCGTAGCGACGCGAGTCCCCGGTTGCACGTGACCTTTGACCCTCGGAGCCCTCCCGGTCCTGCCACCGCGTGGCCCGCGTCATACCGGCGCCGAAGCGGTCTTGCTAGCGTCCGGTCCATGCGCAGCGCCAAGGACTTCTTCGCCCCCCTCGCCGTCGGTGCCCCCGACCCCGTGCGCGAGATCCCCGCCCGCCCGAGCCGGGCCATCCACTTCTTCGACCCCAGCAACGAGAAGATGGCCGCCAAGGTGCCGGACATGGTCGGCAAGGTCGACGTGCTCCTGGGCAACCTCGAGGACGCCGTCAAGGCCGAGAACAAGGAGGCGGCCCGCGAGGGGCTGGTGCGGATCGCGCAGGGCACCGACGACCTCGGCGCGAGCAGGGGCCCCACCCAGCTGTGGACGCGGATGAACGCGCTGGACTCCCCCTGGGGGCTCGACGACCTCACCACGCTGGTCACCGAGATCGGCGACCGGCTCGACGTCGTGATGGTGCCGAAGGTGCAGGGCGCCGAGGACATCCACTACGTCGACCGGCTGCTGGCCCAGCTCGAGGCCAAGGCGGGGCTGGATCGTCCGATCCTCGTGCACGCGATCCTGGAGACCGCTCGCGGCATGGTCAACATCGAGGAGATCTGCGGCGCCTCGCCGCGGATGCAGGGACTCTCCCTGGGGCCGGCCGACCTGGCTGCCGACCGCAGGATGAAGACCACCCGTGTCGGCGGCGGCCACCCCGGCTACCTGGTGCGCCAGGACCCCGCCTCCTCCGAGCAGGCCGACGTGGAGGCGGACCGGCCGACCTACCAGCAGGACCTGTGGCACTACACCATCGCGCGGATGGTCGACGCCTGTGCGATGCACGGGATCTACCCCTACTACGGGCCGTTCGGCGACATCGCGGACGTGGTGGCGTGCGAGGACCAGTTCCGCAACGCCTTCCTGCTCGGGTGCGTGGGCACCTGGACGCTGCACCCCAAGCAGATCGCGATCGCCAACTCGGTCTTCAGCCCCTCCCCCGAGGACGTGGCCCACGCACGCCGGGTCGTCGAGGCGATGGGCGACGGCACCGGCGCGGTGATGCTCGACGGCAAGATGGAGGACGACGCCTCCCTCAAGCAGTGCCTGGTGATGGTCGAGCTCGCCGACCAGCTGGCCGAGATCGACCCGGAGCTGAAGCAGCGCTACGACGCGCTCTCGACCGGGGAGTTCTCCTGATGGGGGCCACCCGGGGCGAGGAGGCGTTCCGTCCGCGACGCTCGGTGCTCTACATGCCCTCCTCCAACGAGCGCGCCCTGGAGAAGGCGAAGTCGATCCCCTGCGACGGCCTGATTCTCGACCTCGAGGACGCGGTCGCCCCCGACGCCAAGCCGGCGGCCCGGGACGCGGCGTGCGCCGCAGCCGCGTCCGGGGAGTACGGCGAGCGCGAGGTCACCATCCGCGTGAACGGTGCCGACACCGAGTGGCACGCCGACGACCTCCGGGCCGCCTGCGCGGCGGGACCCGACGCGATCGTGGTGCCGAAGGTGGGCTCGGCCGACGCCGTCCTCCAGCTCGTCGAGGCGATGGCCGGCCACGACGCACCCGACCACACCTCCCTGTGGGCGATGGTCGAGACGCCCTACGCCATGCTGCACGCCGAGGAGATCGCCTCCGCCTCGGAGCGCCTCACGGTGCTGGTGCTGGGGACCAACGACCTGGCCAAGGAGCTCTATGCCGAGCACGTCCCGGGCCGCCAGCCTCTGCTCACCGGGCTCTCGCTCGCCCTGCTCGCCGCGCGGGCCAGTGGCAAGGCGATCCTCGACGGTGTCTACAACGACGTGAAGAACACCGACGGCTTCCTCGCCGAGTGCCGGCAGGGTCGAGAGATGGGCTTCGACGGCAAGACCCTGATCCACCCCGGGCAGGTCGAGGGTGCCAACGACGCCTTCGCGCCCTCCGAGGAGGCCGTCGAGGCCGCCCGCGGCATCCTGCAGGCATGGGAGGACGGTCGCGGCTCCGGAGTGGTCACCTACCAGGGCCGGATGATCGAGAACCTCCACGTCGAGTCCGCCCGGCGCACCCTGAGCATGCACGAGGCGATCCAGGCGCTGCGCGCCGATCGCTAGAGCCGGCCTGTCACGTCACGGGCGCCTCCACCGGCCCGTTCCTCGTCGCGGGTCTGGGCGAGGAGCTGCTGGTGGAACTCACGCTCGAGGTGGCGCACCCAGACGACGGGGTCGGTGGTGAGCACCCGCTCGGCGGAGAGCACCGCGACCCGCCACCCCGCAGCCTCCAGGGCGACCAGGTCCGAGGACGTGACCTGGTGGGCCAGCACCGCGCCGAACCGGCGCTCGGCGAGAGCGAGGGAGAGCCGCACCTGCCGGCCACCGGCCACCACGGGCAGGCCGGGCGTCCCCGTCGGCAGGTGGGCACCGTTCCAGCGCAGCCGCAGGCTGGACTCGGCCATCCCTGCCGAACGCGCGTCCACCTGCACGGCCAGCGCACGCAGCTGTGCGAAGCCTCGGTGGCCCGCCATCCGGGGCAGCTCGGCCAGCAGCGCGGCGTGGGTGAAGGTGCCGCCGCGGAGCAGGGCGTCCATCGCCCCCAGCGCCCGGTCCGGGTCCAGCGAACGGCCGAGGTCGAGGGCGGTGCGCAACGGCGTGGTGAGCCGGATCCCCCCGAGGCGCTGGCAGTCGTGGGGGGCCAGGTGGCGAAGCCCACCCGGCGTCCGCCGCCTGGTCCGCCCGGGGACCAGCACCTGCACCGGAGCCGGCTCCTCCCCCGGCCCCTTTCCCGGCTCCTCTCGTGGGTCCACACCGTGCACCCACGCCGCGCTCCGGTCGACCACCAGGGCGTCCGGTGCTACGACGTGCCCGAGCGCGGCCGCTCGGACGCCGGGAGTCTCCGGCACCGACGAGAAGGCGTAGACGCCGCGCAGCAACCGCCGGACGGCGCCCTCGCGCACCAGCCGGGCCAGCGAGTGGGGCTCGATCCCCGCCGAGCGCGCCATCGCCGCGGTGAACGGCGCGTCCGGCGGCAGCACGGCGTGCCGGGGGTGGCGGGGGTGCAGGGGCAGGGTGTCGTCCATCCGCCCAGCCTCACCCGGGGCGGGTGGACCGTCGAGCGCCGATCCACAGGCTCCTGACCGCTGTGCCAGGATCGGTGCCGTGGCCACCCACCGCTCCCGCACCTGGCGCCGGCGGCCCGCCGAGACGGCCCTCGCGTGCCTCCTCCTGCTCGCCGGCTGTGGCGGCTCTCCGCGGACCCAGCACGCCACCGCCCCGAGCGCTGGCGCCACCCCCACGACCTCGACCCAGGGCGCCACCGGATCCGCCACCAGCCCCGGCAGCGCACCCGCCACACCCGCCGACAGCAGCGAGCCGCGCCCGCCCCGGGCCCAGCCCACCAGCGGCCTGCCCAAGCCCCGCGGCCGGAGCACCGACCTCAGCGACGAGCAGTCCCCCGGGTTCACCCTGCCCAGCGGCAACATCGGCTGTCTCTTCGAGCAGACCGGGGACGGCGCCCACGTGCGCTGTGACCGCCGGACCTACACGGGCACGCCCCCGCCTCCTCCGCAGCAGTGCCAGGGCGACTGGGGCCACTCCGTGGGTCTCACTGCCGGGTCCCGCGCGCGACCCGGCTGCATCACCGACACCGTGCTGGGCCTCCGCGACCAGACCGACGGCAGCCGACCCCTGCGCTACGGCGACGCGGTGCTCTTCCGCGGCATCGCGTGCACCAGCACGACGACCGGGGTGCGCTGCTCCACCAGCGGCGGCCACGGGTTCCTGCTCTCCCGGTCCACCATCCGGGCCCGCTGAGGGCTACCAGGGCACGGGGACGAGCTCCCCGCGGCACCCGCACGCCGGCGGCGCAGCATCCTCCGCCGTCCCCAGGGCCTGGCGCAGCGGCGGTGCCAGCAGGGGGACCAGCTCGTCGACCTCCATCGAGGCGATCGGCTCCACCCGGAGCACGTAGCGGATCATCGCCAACCCGATCAGCTGCGAGCCGACCAGCTCCACCCGGACCGCCGAGGTCTCCACACCCATCGCCCGGGCCACCGGGTTGAGCACCACCCGGTTGACCAGGGCGTAGAAACGTCGTCCCGCACGGGCGTTGCTGACGCTGCCGCGCACCAGTGCGAGGGCGCGGCGCCGGGTGCGCGGGCTCTCGCACACCAGCAGGAACCGGCGCAGGAGCCGCTCGGTGAAGTCGCCCGAGGCACCCGGGGAGGTCATGGCACCACTGTGCCAAGCAGCTACTCCGGTTTGGTGTAGGCGCCCCGGTGGAACAGCAGCGGGGGTTCAGCGGCACTGTCACCGGCACCACCGTCGCCGTAGGCCAGCTCCTGCACGCGACCCACCACGATGTAGTGGTCGCCGGCCTCGTGGACCCGGTCGATGGTGCAGTCGACGTACCCGAGCACCCCGTCGATCAACGGCGCCCCGCTCGCCGCCGGTCGCCAGCCGACCCCGCGGAACTTCTCGGTCCCCTTGGTCGCCATCCCGTTGGATATCTCCCGCTGTCCGGCGGAGAGGAAGTTCACGCAGAAGAAGCCGGCCCGTTGCATCAGCGGCCAGGCCCGCGAGGTCCTGGCCGGGCAGAACATGACCAGCGGCGGCTCGAGCGAGACGCTCGAGAAGGACTGGCAGGTCATGCCCACCGGTTCCTGGCCCGACATCGAGGTCACCACCGTGACGCCGGTGGCGAAGATGCCGAGCACGTCGCGAAACGTCCTGGCCCGCTCGGCCGCCTCGGGGTCGTCGACCGCGATCGGCGTGTGCTCCCCGAGCCGGAGCTCGAAGTCGAAGCCGGTGCCGAGGAAGGAGTCGATCAGCTCCCGGCTCGGCCAGGTCTCGCGGGCGTCGGGGGACATCCCCTCGGGGACGTCGGAGGAGGGCCCGGTGTCGGAGGACATGGAGGCAGTCATACCAGCGGCGTGCCGTGGCGAAGTCACTGGGCGCCGAAGTCGTGGCCCCAGTAGGACACCGCGGTGCTCTCCCGCGCCACCCAGCGGGCGTCGTCGACCTGCAGACCCTCGGTGCCGAACTCGACGTCGAACCCACCCGGGGACCGCACGTAGAAGGAGACCATCTGGTCGTTCATGTGCCGTCCGAGGGTGGCCGACAGCGGGGCCTTGTGCTTGCGGACCCGCTCCAGCGCGCGACCCACGTCGTCGAGCCGCTCGACCTCGAGCATGATGTGCACGCACTTGCTCGGGCTGGGCCCCTGGTCTCCCTGCGGCAGGAAGGCGAGGCTGTGGTGGCGCGGGTTGACGCCCAGGAACCGCAGCCACACCTTGGAGCCGGGCTCCTTGCCGACGAACTCCCCCGGCATGCTCATCGAGTCGCGCAGTCGGAACCCGAGCACGTCGGTGTAGAAGCGCAGCGCCTCGACGTCGTCGGTGACCGGGATGACCACGTGCCCCATCCCCTGGTCTCCGGTGACGAAGGTGGCGGCGTACGGCGTCACCACCGGGCGCGACTCGTAGGTGATGCCGTGGAAGAGCTCGAAGACGTTGTCGAAGGGGTCCCGGAACCGGATCAGCTCCTGGACCCGCCGCTCGGCGAGCTCCGACTCGGTGCCCTCCTCGAACTCGACGCCGACCTTGGCGAGGTGCTCGCGGGCCTCCTGCAGCGCCGGGTGGTCGGCCAGCTCCCAGCCCACGCAGGAGAGCCCGTCGTGCTCGGCGGGGAAGACCACCAGCCGGGCGGAGACCTCGTCGATGCGGAAGTAGAGGTTCTCCGGGTCGGGCCCCCGCCCCTCGCCCAGCCCGAGCACCTTGCCGGCGAAGAGCCGCCAGGCCTCGAGGTCGGTGCTGGCGACCCGGGCGTAGCCCATGCTGCGGATCTCGATGGTCATCGGGTCTCCTTGCCCGCGGCCGCCCGGGACCGCTCGACGTGGCGGGCCAGGAAGCTCGTGGCCACCTCGCGGAACTCCTCGGCCGCCTCGATCTGGGCCCAGTGCCCACAGCGCGGGAAGACGTGCAGCGAGGCCTTCGGGATCAGCTTGAGGGCGGCCATCGCGCCGTCGAGCGGGTTGACCCGGTCCTCGCGGCCCCAGGTGAGCAGCGTGTGCTGGCGCAGGCGGTGCGCCTCGCGCCAGAGCATGCCGTCCTCCGCGGTCTCGGGGTTCCAGAAGGACATGCCCATCGAGGCCATCGCCGCCTGGGCGCCGGGAGCGGTGGCGTCGGCGAACCGCTCCTCGACCAGCGCGTCGGTGACCAGGTCCTGGTTGACGACCATGGTGGCGATGAAGGCCCGCAGCGCCTCGCGGCTCGGGTTGGCGCCGAAGTCCATCAGCCGCTGGACGCCCTCGGTGGGGTCGGCATGGAAGAGGTTGAGGGAGAGCCCGCCGGGCCCCATCAAGACGAGCCGCCCGACCCGGTCGGGATGCTCGAGCGCCAACCGCATCGCGGTGCCACCGCCCAGGCTGTTGCCGAGCAGGTGCACCCGGCCCACGCCCAGCTCGTCGAGCAGCGCGACGACGTGCTCGGCGGCGAAGCGGTAGTAGTTGCCGACCACGTCCGGCTTCTCCGAGGCCCCGAAGCCCGGCTGGTCGACGAGCAGCGTGCGGAAGTGCTCGGCGAACCCGGGCAGCGCCGACCCGAAGTTGCTCCAGGCCGACGCCCCGGGCCCTCCACCGTGCAGCATCACCAGCGGCAGGCCGCCGCCGACGGGCTCGGTTCCCGCGCCGGTCAGGACGGGACCGGCCTCGTGGTAGTTCAGCGTGACCGCGCCGGCCCGCGTCTTGACCTGGACGGACCGGCGGGTGGCTTCCTTGGAGAAGTGGTCGGTCACCTCAGTACATCCCGGGGTCGATCTTGTGACCGAACTCGTGGGCGCCGTACATCTGCAGGGCGCGCTCGGGATCGTTGGCCGCATGCACCCTCCCCGCATGGGCATCGCGCCACGCCCGCTGCAGATAGGTGCCGGTGGCCAGGGCCCGGCCGCCGGAGGCCTCGAAGAGCGAGTCGATGGCGTCGAGGGCACGCTGGCTGCCGAGCACCTGGTCGCGGCGCACCTTCAGCCGGGTCTTGAGCGGGATCTTCTCGCCCTTGGCGACGTAGGCCTGCTCCTCGCGGATGTTGTTGACCAGCAGCGCCCAGGCGGCGTCGATCTCGCTGGAGGCCTTGGCGATGCGCACGGCCGCGTAGGGGTCGAGGGAGGCCTTCTCCCCGGCGTAGGCCGCTCGCGTCCGCTTCTGCTGCATCTCCACGTGCTCGTCGTAGGCGCCCACGGCCATGCCGATGATCGGCGTGGTGATGGTGCCGGTGAAGATCGAGTGGAACGGCAGCCGGTAGAGCTCGGCGCTGTTCTGCTCCTGGCCCGGGCCGAAGCAGCGGCCGGTGTCACCCATCGAGAGGGTGAACGCCTCGGGCACGAACACCTCGTCGACCACGATGTCGTTCGACCCGGTGCCCCGCAGTCCGACCATGTCCCAGACGTCGATGATCTCGTAGTTCTCCCGCGGGACCAGGAAGGTGCGGAAGTCCACGACCTGCCCCTCGCCGTTGAAGACCAGCCCGCCGAGCAGCACCCAGGTGCAGTGGTCACAACCGGAGGAGAAGCTCCACTTGCCCGACAGGGTGAACCCGCCCTCGGCCTGCACGGCCTTGCCCGTCGGAGCGTAGGAGGAGCTGAGCCGGGTGGCGGTGTCGGTGCCCCACACCGCCTGCTGCGCCTCGTCGGCGAACAGGGCCACCTGCCAGGGGTGCACGCCGACGACGCTGGCCACCCAACCGGTCGACCCGCAGGCGCCCGCGATGTCGCGCACGGCGGTGTAGAAGTCCACCGGGTCGGACTCCAGACCGTCGAAGCGCCGGGGCTGCAGGAGCCGGAAGAAGCCGACCTCCTCGAGCTCCTTGATCGAGGCCTCGGGCACCACGCGCAGCCGCTCCGCCTCGTCGGCCCGCTCGCGCAGGGCCGGCAACAGGTCACGGACGCCGTCCAGAACCGCCTGGCTCATGGGTACTCCTCACACGGTGGTTGTCTCCCTGAGCCAAATACTAGAACACGTTCTAGTCATCCGTCCACGACCTACGCCCACTCCAGCGAGACCCGAACCAACCCTCGCGTCTCGCTGCTCCGAGAGCGGCCCACGCCACCCGCGCACCGCCGGCGAGAGCTACGCTGACCAGATGGTGGACATGTGGGCGACGATCGCCGCGGAACGAGGCGCGCTCGCCGAAGACCTGGACCGGCTCAGCGACGAGCAGTGGGGCACCCGGTCGCTGTGCGAGGCGTGGACCGTGGAGGAGGTGGTGGCGCACATGACCTCGACGGCGCAGATGACCCCTCCGAAGTTCCTGGCCGGGTTCATGGTCTCCGGGTTCAACTTCCCCCGCTTCACCGAGGAGGGCATCAAGACCCACCGGGGCGAGGACCACCTGGAGACCCTCGCCAACTTCCGCAAGCAGCAGGACTCCACCAAGGCCCCGCCCGGCCCCAAGGTCACCTGGCTGGGCGAGACGATCATCCACGCCGAGGACATCCGTCGCCCGCTCGGGATCGCCCACGACTACCCCCTCGAGGCGGTGCGGGAGGTGCTGGACTTCTACAAGGACTCCGACACCCTGATCCGGGCCAAGAGCCGCATCGCCGGGTTGACCCTCCGCGCGACCGACACCGACTGGACCCACGGCGAGGGGCCGCTCGTCGAGGGCCGGCTGCTCGACCTGTTGATGGCCGCGACCGGCCGCAAGGCCGCGCTGGAGGATCTCTCCGGAGAGGGCATCACCCTGCTCGCCTCCCGCTGGGGCTGAGCGCCTGCTGCCTGTGCGCCGCGGGGGCGGCCCGGGTGGTGGTGGCGCCCGGGGGCGGAGCCGGCCGCTGACTCAGCCGTCGGCGTCCTGCTTGGCCTTCAGCTCCAGGGCGATGTCGATGAGCTGGTCCTCCTGGCCGCCGATCAGCTTGCGCTCCCCCGCGACCTGCAGGATCCGGGCTCCGGAGACGCCGTAGCGTTCGGCGGCGTTGCCCGCGTGCTTGAGGAAGGAGGAGTAGACGCCGGCGTACCCCATCATCATCGTCATCCGGTCCAGCCGGCACTCCTCCGGCATCGCCGGGCGCACGACGTCCTCGGAGGCGTCGATGATCTTCATGAAGTCGACCCCGGTCCGCCAGCCGAGCTTGTCGCAGACACCGACGAAGGCGTCCAAGGGGGTGTTGCCCGCCCCGGCGCCGAAGCGGCGCACCGAGCCGTCGATCTGCGTGGCGCCGGCCCGCACCGCCATCACGGTGTTGGCGCAGCCGAGGTCGAGGTTCTCGTGGCCGTGGAAGCCGACCGTGGCCTGGTCGCCGATCTCGGCCACCAGCGCACCGACGCGGTCGGCGACCCCTTCCATGATCAGCGCCCCCGCGGAGTCGACGACGTAGACGCACTGGCACCCCGCGTCGACCATGATCCGCGCCTGCCGGGCCAGCACCTCCGGGGGCTGGGTGTGGCTCATCATCAAGAAGCCGACCGTCTCCAGCCCGAGCTCCCGGGCGAGGGTGAAGTGCTGCTCGGAGACGTCGGCCTCCGTGCAGTGGGTCGCGATCCGGCAGATCGAGCCGCCGTTGTCCTGAGCCTCGCGGATGTCGTCCTTGGTGCCCACGCCCGGCAGCATCAAGAAGGCGATCCTGGCCCGCGTGGCGGTCTCCGCGGCGATCTTGATCAGCTCCTGCTCGGGGGTGTGCGAGAAGCCGTAGTTGAAGCTCGACCCTCCCAGCCCGTCACCGTGGGTGACCTCGAGCACGGGGACGCCGGCGTCGTCGAGGGCGCCGATGACCGACCGGACCTCCTCGGCGCTGAACTGGTGCCGCTTGTGGTGCGACCCGTCGCGCAGACAGGTGTCGGTCAGCCTGATGTCGAGGTCGTCGGACCACGTGCGGTCCAGCCGGTTGAGGGACGGGTCGCCGAAGACGGTGGACATCTCAGACCTCCTCGGCCGTGGCGTCGGACCCAGTGGCTGTCGGTGTCATCCTTGCCATTCCTTCTCCTGCGCGGGTGGCGGCGGCGGTCATGATGTCGAGGTTGCCGGAGTACGGCGGCAGGAAGTCGCCGGCGCCCTCCACCTCGAGGAAGATGCTCACCTTGGTCTGCTCACGGGTGTACGGCGTCGGCGGGTCGAACTGCGGGTCCTGGAGCAGCCGGTAGCCGGGCACGTACTCCTGCACCGCGGCGACCATCCGGTGCACGGACTCCGCGACGGCGTCCTGACTCTCCTCGTAGACCTCCGGGCCGACCGCGCAGAAGATGGTGTCGCGCATGATCATCGGGGGCTCCGCCGGGTTGAGGATGATGATCGCCTTGCCGCTCTGGGCGCCGCCGATCGTCTCCACCCCCGCCGCCGTGGTGCGGGTGAACTCGTCGATGTTCTGGCGCGTGCCCGGCCCGGCCGAGAGCGAGGACACCGAGGCCACGATCTCGGCGTAGGAGACCGGCGTGGCCCGGGAGACGGCCGCGACCATGGGGATCGTGGCCTGGCCACCGCAGGTGATCATGTTGACGTTGTCCGCGGACGCGTGCTCGTCGCCGTTGACGGCGGGGATGACGGCCGGGCCGACAGCGGCGGGGGTGAGGTCGACCGCACGGATGCCGGCCTCGGCGTAGCGCGGCGCATACTCGCGGTGGATGTGGGCGCTGGTCGCCTCGAAGATCAGGTCGGGCAGCTCGTCCTGCTTGAGCAGCCAGTCCACGCCCTCGTGGCTGGCTTCCAGCCCCTGCTCGCGGGCACGACCCAGGCCCGGGCTCTCCGGGTCGACGCCGATCATCCAGCGCGGCACGATCCCGCGGCCGTGCTCGGCCGAGCGCAGCAGCTTGTACATCAGGTCGGTGCCGATGTTGCCCGGCCCGACGATGGCGGCGGTCTTCATGGTCATGTCTCTCCTTGCCAGTGGTCTCGACTCATCGTGCCGGGTCTCGACTGATCGCTGCCGGGTCTCGACTGATGGTGCCGGGTCTCGACTGATCGCTCGCTGACGCTCGCTGCTCGACCACCATCGCTGCTCGACCACCATCGCTGCTCGACCACCATCGCTGCCCGACCACCATCGCTGTCCGACCCCCATCGCTGCTCGACCCCCATCGCTGCCCGATCACCTAGGTGAAGCTCAGGTGGACCGAGCCGAAGTCGTGGAAGTCGGCGACGAACCGGTCACCGGGGCGTACGTCGACCGCCCGGTGCACCGACCCGGGCAGGATCACGTGACCGGCCTCGAGGGTCACCCCGAACGAGGCGACCTTGTCGGCCAACCAGGAGACCGCCGTGACCGGGTTGCCGAGCACCGCGTCCGAGCGTCCCTCGGCCACCTGCTGGTCGTTGCGCACCAGCACCGCCTCGATCGACCGGAGGTCGACGTCTGTCGGGCGCACACGCTGCGGGCCGAGGACGTAGCCGGCCGAGGAGGCGTTGTCGGCGATGGTGTCGGCGATCGTGATGTTCCAGTCGACGATGCGGCTGTCGATGAGCTCGATCGCCGGGGCGACGTACTCCGTGGCGGCGATGACGTCGGCCTCGGTGCACCCCTCCCCCGGCAACGTCGTGCCGAGGACGAAGGCGACCTCGACCTCGACGCGGGGGTAGCAGTAGCGGCTCGTCTCGACCGGCTGGTCGCACCCCTGTCCCGCTCCTGGCAGCTCCATGTCGGAGAGCAGGTGACCGTAGTCGGGCTCCTCGACACCCATCATCTCCTGCATCGCGCGGGAGGAGAGGCCGACCTTGTGACCGTTGACGCGGGCGCCGGCCTCGAGGCGGCGCCGGATGTTGAGCAGCTGGATCTCGTAGGCGTCGACGACGTCGATGCCGGGCCAGGTCTCCCGCAACGGTGGCACCGGGGCACGCTCGGCCTCGGCGTCGCGCAGGGTGTCGGCGACTGTGCGGCGGGCGTCGGCGGAGAGCATGGCCCCAACAATAGAACCTGTTACAGTTTTGCGCCATGAAGGACGTCTACGACGTGGTCGTCGTCGGCGCCGGTGGCGCCGGCATGACCGCCGCCCTCGCCGCCGCCCACCAGGGCCTCGACACCGTGCTGGTCGAGAAGAGCAACTACTTCGGCGGCTCCACCGCGCGCTCGGGCGGAGGGGTCTGGGTCCCGGGCAACTACGCCCTTCGGGAGGCCGGTCAGGCCGACGACCCCGAGGAGTCCAAGCGCTACCTCGAGTCGATCGTGGGTGAGGTCGTGCCGCGGGTCCGCCGCGACACCTTCATCGACCGCGGTCCCGAGGTGATGGACTTCCTGCGCGACCAGACCCCGGTCCGGTTCAGCTGGGTTCCCGAGTACTCCGACTACCTGCCCGAGTCGCCGGGTGGTCGAGCGCGCGGCCGCAGCGTCGAGCCGGTGCCGATGGACTGCCGCTTCCTCGGCGAGGAGCTCGCCCACCTGCACCCGCCGTACAGCAAGGCGCCGGCCAACCTGATCGTCACCCAGGCCGACTTCCGCAAGATCAGCCTCGGCATGCGCACCTGGCGCGGCCCGCTCACCATGGTCCGGATCGTGCTGCGCCGGGTCCTCCACAGCCTGCTCGGCAAGAAGATGTACGCCATGGGCAACGCCCTGGCCATCGGGTTGCGCAAGGGCCTCCTCGACGCCGGCGTGCCCGTGGAGTACCGCACCGAGCTGCGCGACCTGGTCGTCGAGGACGACCGGGTCGTCGGGGTGCGGGTGCTGCACGAGGGCGAGGAGCGGGTCGTGCGCGCCACGCGCGGTGTCGTGCTGGGCAGCGGCGGCTTCGAGAAGAACCTCGAGCTGCGCGAGCGCTACCAGCCCCGCCCGACGAGCACCGACTGGACCACCGGCGCCGAGTCCAACACCGGCGGCGGGCACCTGGCCGGCATGGCGGCCGGCGCCGACGTGGCCCTGATGGACGACGCGTGGTGGGGTCCCACCATCCCGCTCCCCCGGGGCCCCTGGTTCGCGCTGGCCGAGCGCAACCTGCCGGGCTCGATCATCGTGAACTCGGCGGGCAACCGCTTCATGAACGAGGCGCTGCCCTACGTCGAGGCGGTGCACGAGATCTACCGGGGCGAGGCCGGCGGGGTCTCCCACGTGCCGTCCTGGATGATCGTCGACCAGCGCTACCGCAACCGCTACCTGTTCGCCGGGCTCTCCCCGCGCCAGCCCTTCCCGGGCCGGTGGTACCAGCACGGGACGATCAAGAGGGCGGACACCCTGGAGAGGCTCGCCGCGGAGATCGACGTGCCGCCCGAGGGGCTGCGGGCCACCGTCGAACGCTTCAACGGGTTCGCCCGCTCCGGCGTCGACGAGGACTTCCACCGCGGGGAGAGTGCCTACGACCAGTACTACTCCGACCCCACCGTGCGGCCGAACCCCTCGCTGCACAGCATCGACCAGGGCCCGTTCTACGCCGTCAAGATCGTGCCCGGCGACCTCGGGACGAAGGGCGGTCTGGTCACCGACGAGCGAGCCCGGGTGCTGCGCCCCGACGGTGCGGTGATCGAGGGGCTCTACGCCGCCGGGAACGTCTCGGCCGCCGTCATGGGACACACCTATGCCGGCCCGGGCGCCACCATCGGCCCGGCCGTCGTGTTCGGCTACCTCGCCGCGGAGGACATCGCGCGCAGCGTCGCCTCCACGACGAGCACCTTCGGCCTCGGCGAGGAGGCCTCCTGATGCCGATCGACCCGGACATCGCCATCGGGGCCCAGCTGCCCGACCGGACCTTCTCGTGGGACAGCTCGGACGTGCTGCTCTACCACCTCGCGATCGGAGCCGGCTCGAGGCCAGGTGACGCCCTGGACGCGGCGGCGCTGCGCTACACCCTCGACGACGAGGACCTGCAGGTGCTGCCCAGCTTCGGCATCGTCGCGCCGACCTTCCACGAGACCGACCCGCCGCCGCTGGACCTCCCCGGCTGTGAGATCAACCTCGCCCAGGTCGTCCACGGCAGCCAGGCCATCGAGGTGGCGGCACCGCTGCCCAGGTCCGGCTCGGCGGTGCTGCGCACCCGGATCACCGACGTGTGGGACAAGGGCAAGGCCGCGGTGATCTGGCAGGAGGGACAGGCACTCTCCCCCCAGGGCGAGCCGTGGTGGACCGTGCGCTCCTCGATCTTCGTCCGCGGCGAGGGCGGCTGGGGAGGCGACCGCGGGACCTCCCGGTCGGTGCAGGTCCCCGACCGTCCGGCCGACTGCGACACGACCTACGACGTCTCGCCGCAGCAGGCGCTGCTCTACCGACTCTGCGGTGACCGCAACCCGCTGCACGCCGACCCGGGGTTCGCCGAGGCCGCCGGCTTCCCGGCGCCCATCCTGCACGGGCTGTGCTCCTACGGCATCGTGCTGCGCACGGTGACCGACGAGCTCTTCGACGCCGACGCCGCGCGGGTGCACGGCTTCGACGCCCGCTTCGCCGGCGTGGTCTTCCCCGGGGAGACCATCCGGGTGCGGGCCTGGCACGTCGACGAGGGCGTCGCCGTCGTGGCCACGGTCGCCGCCGAGGGGGAGCGCGACGGCGCCCCGGTGCTCTCCGACGGCCTGCTCACCCCCGTCTGAGCAGGAGTCAGTCGCCCCGGGCCAGCGAGGCGACGAAGTCGAGCTTGTCCAGCACCCCCGTGGGGATCACGAACGGGTAGAGGTCCTCGTGGCCCATGCTGCGGTTGATCATGTTCAACGCGACGCTCAGCGGCATCCAGATCCCGACGACGACGTCGTGGAAGTGCAGGAACGAGCTGACCGTGCCGACCGTGGCCAGGCCGTACTCCGAGGCCGTCTGGATCGTGTCGCAGATGTGCAGGTAGTGCGCCCAGGTCTCCGCGAAGTCCTCGTAGGGGTGCATGGTGGCGTAGCTGGAGATGTACGACGACTCCCAGCCCTCGGGTGGCCCCTCGGAGTAGTGCCGGTCGATCTCGCCCTGGTAGTCGGCGGTGTCGTCGCCGAACAGCTCCCGGCACCGGCCCAGCAGCTCCGCACCGTGCACCAGCTGCCACTCGTAGTAGTGCCCGACCTCGTGGCGGAAGTGCCCCAGCATCGTGCGGTAGGGCTCGCCCAGCTTCTCGCGCACCTTCTCCCGGTGGGCGGCCTGGCTCTCGGCGAGGTCGATGGTGATCACCCCGTTGGCGTGGCCGATCACCACCTTCCCCGCCACGCTGCTCAGCAGGTCGAACGCCAGCCCGTTCTCGGGGTCCACGCGCTTGCTGATCACCGGGAAGCCGAGGGTGTCCAGCTCGAAGACGAGGTGGCGCTTGGCGCGCTCGGCGGCGGGGAAGTTCGCCAGGCCCACCGCGTCGTCGTCGCTGGGTCGGGTGCGGGTCAGCTCGCAGCTGTCGCACTGACCCTCCTCGACCGCCGTGAGCCAGGTGCAGCCCGACAGGGCCAGGTTGCGGCACACGAACCAGCGGGTGCCGTCGTTGTCGAGGTAGCGCCCCTCGTCGTCCACGGGCACGATGGCCCGCTCCTGGCGGGAGAAGCCGAGGCGGGTGCCGCAGGACACGCAGCGGGAGTTCTCGAAGTGCAAGGTGGCGTCGCAGACGCGACAACGGAAGGCCTTCACGTGCTGAACACTCGCACAGCGCGAAGGTGGCAAGATCACCGCATGGCACTCCTCGACAGCTGGGTCAAGAGCGAGCACACCTTCGGCGACGTCACCCATCCCACCTACCGCAAGGGCACCGGCCCCGGGGTGGTCGTCATCCACGAGATCCCGGGGATGACCCCGGAGGTGATCGGCTTCGGGCAGGAGGTCGTGGACGCGGGATTCACCGTGGTGATGCCGCACCTGTTCGGCACCCCCGAGGCCCCGCTGGGGGCGCGCAGCATGCTCGAGGCCTTCCCCCGGGTCTGCGTGAGCCGGGAGTTCACCAAGCTGGCCACGGGGGTGACCACACCGGTGGCCGGATGGCTGCGCAGCCTGGCCCGCGAGCTGCACGACGAGCTGGGCGGTCCGGGCGTCGGGGCCCTGGGGATGTGCTTCACCGGCGGCTTCGCCCTGGCGATGATGGTGGACACCTCGGTGGTCGCCCCGGTGCTGGCCCAGCCCTCGGCGCCCTTCCCGGTCGGCCGCAGGCGGGCCGCCGACCTGAATCTCGGCCCTGCCGACCTCGCGAAGGTCAAGCAGCGCGCCGCGGCCGGCTGTGAGGTGCTCGGGCTCCGCTTCCGCGGCGACGTGGCCGTCGGCACCCGCTTCGAGACGCTCACCCGGGAGCTGGGCGCAGCGTTCCTCAAGGTCGAGTTCGAGGGACGCCAGCACTCCACCCTCACCACGCACCGGCAGCAGGAGGGGGTCGACCGGGTGCTGTCCTTCTTCGCGGAGAAGCTGCGCGGCTGAGCCGGCTCAACCGGCGGCGAGGAACTCCAGTGCCCGGCGATAGCCGTCGACCCCTTCGCCGACGATCTCCGCGGCTGCGTACGCCGTGACCACGGAGTGGTGCCGGAACTCCTCGGGCCGGCTCCTGGGGTCGCTGAGGTGCAGCTCCACCAGCGGCGCGGTCAGCTGGGCGCAGGCGTCCAGCAGCGCGTAGGAGTAGTGCGTCCAGGCGCCGGCGTTGAGCACCACCGGGCTGGCGTCGTCGGCGGCCTGGTTGAGCCAGTCGAGCAGGTGCCCCTCGTGGTTGGTCTGCCGCACCTCGACCTCGAGCCCGAGGTCGCGGCCCCAGTCGAGGCAGCGCCGGACCAGCTCGTCGTAGGTGGTCCGGCCGTAGATCTCCGGCTGCCGCCTCCCCAGCCGGCCGAGGTTGGGCCCGTTGAGGACGAGCACCTTCATGCCGGCACCCCCCTCAGCAGGTCGTACGCCGCACGCAGGTCCTGCTCGTCGGGGTCGGCCAGGATCGTCGGACGCGCCAGTCCGTCCAGGACCACGAACCGCAGCACCGCGCCGCGTGACTTCTTGTCGACCCGCATCGTGTCCAGCAGGTCGGGGAAGGTCAACCCCTCGAGGTCTGGACCCGCCAGCCGCGTGGGCAGCCCGACGGCAGCGAGCACCTCGGCGTGCCGGCGGGCGGTCTCCTCGTCGAGCCGGCCGGTCAGCCGCGCCAGCTCGGCGACGTAGACCATGCCCAGCGCGACGGCCTCCCCGTGGCGAACCCGGTAGCCGGTGCCCCTCTCGACGGCGTGCGCCAGCGTGTGCCCGTAGTTGAGCACCTCCCGCCCGGGATGGCCGTGGGCCCCGCCCGTCTCCCGCAGGTCGCCGACCACCACGTCGACCTTGACCCGCACCGCGCGCTCGACGAGCTCGCGGAGCCGAGCCGAGGCGGGGTCCAGGGCCTCGGAGGGGTCCTCCTCCACGAGCCGCAGGATCTCGGGGTCGGCCACGAACCCGCACTTGAGCACCTCGCCCAGCCCGGCGACCAGCTCCTCGGCCGGCAGCGACCCGAGCAGCTCCAGGTCGCACAGCACGCCCGCGGGCTCGTGGAAGGCGCCGACGAGGTTCTTGCCGGCCCCGGTGTTGATGCCGGTCTTGCCGCCGACGGCGGCGTCCACCATCCCCAGCAGGGTCGTGGGGACGTGCACCACCCGGACGCCGCGCAGCCAGGTCGCGGCCACGAATCCCCCGACGTCCGTCGTCGCGCCTCCCCCCACGGTCAGCACCGCGTCGGACCGGGTGAACCCGGCCGCCCCGAGCTGCTCCCAGGCCTCGACGGCCACCTGGGCGGTCTTCGCCGCCTCGCCCTCGGGCAGCACCAGCCGCAGCACCTCGGTGCCGGCGCCGAGCCGGTCCACGACCCCGTCCACGAGCGGTGCCAGCGACTGCGGGTGGCAGACCGCGACCCGGCGGACCTCTGGACCCAGGAGGCCGGGCAGCTCGCCGAGCACGGCACGGCCCACGACGACGTCGTAGGGCGCGGCTCCCCCGACGTGCAGCCGGGTGGGGCGCTCAGGCATCCGTACCCTCCTCGACCACCTGGCGCACCCGGGCGGCCACGTCCTCGACCGAGAGGCCGTCGGTCTCGACGACGTGGGTGGCGACCGTCTCGTAGAGGGGCGTGCGCTCGTCGATGAACTGCTTGGCCCGCCCGCGCACGTTGCCCAGCAGCAGCGGGCGCGAGACGCCCAGGCCGACCCGCTGGACTGCGTCGCTGAGCCCCACCCGCAGGAACACCACGCGGTGCCCCCTCAGCCGCTCGCGGGTGCCGGGGTCGAGCACGGCGCCGCCGCCGAGGGCGAGCACGCCGTCGTGGTGCTCCAGCGCGACAGCGACCGCCGCGCGCTCCAGCGAGCGGAACGCCGCCTCGCCGGAGTCGACGAAGATGTCCGAGACCGACCTTCCCTCGGCCGCCTCGACGTCCTGGTCAGTGTCGCGGAAGGTGACCCCCCAGCCCTCGGCCAGCCGACGACCGACCGCGGTCTTCCCGGCCCCCATCGTGCCGACGAGGACGACCCTGGGCGCGGCGCTCATCGGTAGCGGAGGGTGTCGAGGTAGCCCTGCACGTTGCGGCGGGTCTCGATGACCGAGTCGCCGCCGAACTTCTCCAGGACGGCGTCGGCGAGGACGAGCGCGACCATCGCCTCCGCGACGATGCCGGCAGCCGGAACGGCACACACGTCCGAGCGCTGGTGGTGCGCCACGGCGGCCTCGCCGGTGGCCACGTCGACGGTGCGCAACGCCCGCGGCACCGTCGCGATCGGCTTCATCGCCGCGCGGACCCGCAGGACCTCGCCGGTCGACATCCCGCCCTCGGTGCCGCCGGAGCGGCCCGACGTGCGGCGAAGCACGCCGCGGCCTTCCTGGGAGTCTTCGAGCACGATCTCGTCGTGGGCGAGGGACCCGGGCGTCGCGGCGAGCTCGAAGCCGTCGCCGACCTCGACCCCCTTGATGGCCTGGATGCCCATCAGCGCGCCGGCGAGCCGGGCGTCGAGGCGGCGGTCCCAGTGCACGTGCGAGCCCAGACCGGGAGGGAGCCCGTGGACCACGACCTCCACGACCCCGCCGAGGGTGTCGCCGTCCTTGTGCGCCTGGTCGATCCGCTCGACCATCAGCGTGGCGGTGTCGGGGTCCAGGCACCGCACCGGGTCCTCGTCGAGGCGCGCGACGTCGTCCGGGCCGGGGACCGACCCGGCCGGGGCGCGGACACCGCCCAGCTCCACGACGTGGGAGACGAGGCGGGCGTCGGTGGCCTGCTCGAGGAACGCGGCCGCGACGCGCCCCAGCGCGACCCTGGCAGCGGTCTCCCGCGCCGAGGCGCGCTCGAGGATCGGGCGCGACTCGTCGAAGCCGTACTTCTGCATGCCGACGAGGTCCGCGTGCCCGGGCCGGGGACGGGTGAGGGCGGCGTTGCGGGCCAGGGCGTCGAGCTCGACCGGGTCGACGGGGTCGGCCGACATGACCTGCTCCCACTTGGGCCACTCGGTGTTGGCCACCTCGATGGACACCGGGCCGCCGAGGGTGCGGCCGTGCCGCACGCCGCCGGTGACGCGGACCTGGTCCTGCTCGAACTTCATCCGGGCGCCGCGGCCGTAACCCAGCCGGCGGCGGGACAGGGCCTCGGCGATGTCCTCGGAGGTCACCTGCACGTGGGCCGGCAGGCCCTCCAGGATCGCGGTGAGCGAGGGGCCGTGGGACTCCCCCGCCGTGAGCCAGCGCAGCATGGGGCCAGTGTTTCACGCAGCGCCCCGGCGCCCTGGAGCCCCGTCAGTACCCGAGACTTCCCGCGAGCCAGGGGGCGGCCACCACGGCCAACGCGGCGCCGACGAGCATGAAGGGCCCGTAGGGGACGCGGCGGCGCAGGTCGCGCGTCGCCACGCCGATCACCAGCCCGCCGATGCCGCCGACGAGCACGATCATGGCGAGCCCGAGGAGCACCTGTGCCCAGCCGAGGTAGCCCAGGGCCGGACCGAGCACCCGGGCCAGCCGCACGTCGCCGAAGCCCCAGGCGTTGAGCAGCCACCAGAAGACCCAGAACCAGGTGCCGATCACCAGCCAGCCCCAGCCCGCGCGGTAGAGCGAGGCCAGGTCGTGGTCGATCAGGGCCGCCAGCGGCACCAGGACCGCCAGCAGGAGGTAGGTCCGGCGGATGATCCAGGTCGGCAGCAGCGTCGTGCGCCAGTCGATGACCATCAGGGCCACCGCGACCGGCACCAGCGGCACCAGGTAGACCAGCGCACCGGTCCAGCCGAGCGCGGCACCGAAGGCGGCCCCGAACAGCCCCGCCCACGCGGCGGACCAGGGGGCCAGGCCGGGCAGCGTCGCGATCTGTGCGTAGGGCTCCTTCGGCGGCGCCGCGGGCAGCGAGCGGTCGAACAGTCGGCGCTCCCCCGCCGGCTCGACCCCGTCGGCCTCCTCGGTGGCGCCCGGATCAGGAGCCGGGTCAGGTGCCGGATCAGGAGCCGGGTCAGGTGCCGGCTCCGGGACGCGCGCCACCAGGACGGGTACGAACCGGCCCAGCACCGCACACACCGCGAGGCACACCGCGGCGGCCTGCACCTGATCGGCCTCGAGCCAGTCCATGCGCGAAGGCTAGGGGATCCTCACCCGACGCCGGGGTCGATCTGCACAGCCCTGCGCTCGAGCTCGCGCCGGCCGGCGTCGCGCAGGAGGTCCACCGACACGTCGCTGCCGGTCATCTGCCGCAGCTGCAGCGCAGCCTGGTGGGCGAGCAGGTCCAACCCGGAGACCAGGGTCGTCCCGTTGCGCTCGGCGGCACCGGCGAGCGGGGTCGGCCACGGGTCGTAGACGACGTCGAAGACCGCCGCCGCGCCCGCACAGGCGGCCAGCAGGGCCCCGGACTGGGCCGGCGCCGGCACCGTGGAGACCAGCAGGTCCCCCTCGATCACCTCGGCGCCGGTGAGCGGCTCCACGACGAGCTCTGGCGCGTGCGGATGCCTGGCGACCACGGACACCGTCTCCTCGGCGCGGGCGGGGTCGCGCACCAGCACCCGCGCGGTCGTCGTCCCGAGCTCGGCGAGGGCCAGCAGCACGGAGGCGGCCGTGGCTCCGCCGCCCAGGACCACCGCCGATCTCGGCGGTCCGGCCAGCCGCTCCTGGAGCGCCGCGATCGCGCCCGGGACGTCGGTGTTGGCCCCGTGCCGGCGTCCTGCCTCCACGATGACGGTGTTGGCGACCCCCGAGAGACGCACCCAGTCCTCGCTGGTGTCCAGCAGCGGCACCACGGTGCGCTTGAGCGGCATCGTCAGCGAGAGCCCCCGCCAGGTGTCGTCCAGCCCCTCCAGGAAGCCGGGCAGCCCGGCCGAGTCCACGTCGACGGCCTCGTAGACCCAGTCGAGGCCGAGCGCGTCGTACGCCGCACGGTGCAGGGTCGGTGAGAGCGAGTGCGCGATCGGTGAGCCGAGGACCGCGCAGCGCCGCGTCGGTGCACTCAACGCCGCCCCTCAGCAGTCATCGCTCTTGCGGCAGTAGGCACGCAGCTTGGCGACCCACTTGTTGTGCTCCTTCAAGGTGGCGGAGAAGTGCGTGGTGTCGTGCTCGTAGTCGGGCACGAAGTAGAGCCAGTCGCCCTCGGCCGGCTGCAGCGCGGCCTGGATCGTCTCCTTGCCGGGAGACCCGATCGGGCCCGGCGGCAGGCCGGTGTGCGCGTAGGTGTTGTACGCCGAGTCCGAGGCCCGCTCGGCGGCGGTGGTCCAGACGTCTCCCTGGCGCTTGCTGACGTAGGCGACCGTCGAGTCCAGCTGGAGCGGCATGCCCTTCTCCAGCCGGTTGTAGAGCACGCGGGCGACCTTGGGGTAGTCCTCCGACCGGTTCGCCTCGTACTCCAGGATGCTCGCCACCGTGAGCACCTGCTCGGGTCTCAGTCCCACCGAGCGAGCGCGGGTGGAGAGGTCGAGCGACCTCTCCACCTCGATCCCCTTGGCGACCATCTGCCGCAGCAGCCCGACCGCGGTCTGCTGGGGGGGCACCTCGTAGGTGGCCGGGAAGAGGTACCCCTCCGGGTTGCCCTTCGCCTGCGCCGGCAGGCCGATCGCGCGGGGGCGGGACAACGCCTGGGTCACCGCCTTCTGGGTGATGTCGGTCTTGGCGACGATGGTCTTGACGATCTGCCGGACCCGGGCGCCCTCGGGCACCACGACGAGGCTCTGCATCAGGTTCGCCGGGTCCACGAGCACCGCCAGGGCGTCGCCCGCCTTCATCTTCTTGCGCAGCTCGTAGTAGCCCACCTGGATGTCGCGGGAGTCCTGGTTCTTGCGGGCGGCCTCGGTGAACGCATCGACGCTCTTGACCACCCCGGCGGACTTCAGGTCCCGGGCGATCTGGGTCGACGTCGCGCCCTCCTCGACCTGGTAGAGCACCGAGCCCGACCCCGGTCCGGCGTAGTCCGGCGGCCCGGCCAGCCGGGAGCCCAGCTCGTCGATGACCAGCCGGCCGCCGAACCATGCGCCGGCCCCCAGCACGGCCAGGACGAGGACCACGGGCAGGCAGCCACGACCTCGTCGGCGTCGCGACGGCGCCTCGGCATGCTCCGACGGCGTGTCGTCGTAGTCGTCCTCGTCGAGGATCACGCGCCCACCACGTCCCTACTCGGTCCCGTCCTCGAACGTGACCGGTTCCCCGGCGGGCACGCCGGTCTGCCGTTCCCGCTCGAGGGCTCCCTGCAAGATCACGACGGCCGCGGCCTGGTCGACCACCGCACGACGCTTCTTGCCCTTGCGTCCCTGGCCCCGCAGCTGGCTCTCTGCCGTCACGGTGGTCAGGCGCTCGTCGCACAACCTCACCGGCACCGGGTCCAGCCGGGCGGCCAGGTCACGCGCGAACGCTCGCACCTTACCCGCCGCCGGCCCCTCTCCCCCGGACAAGGAGCGCGGCAGCCCGACGTAGACCCGCTGGGCGTGCAGCTCGACCACCAGCTCCGCGAGCCGGTCGAGGTCCCCGCGCCCGCGCGCGACGGTCTCCACGGGGGTGGCCAGGATGCCCGACGGGTCGCTGGTCGCCACGCCGATGCGCGCGTCCCCGGGATCCAGGCCGAGACGGACGCCGGGAAGCTGGTCCTGCATGCGGGGTCAGCGACCTGCCTGGCCCTCGGCGAGGACCCGGCGCACGGCGGCCAGCGCCGCACCTGCGCTGCCGGCGTCGGGGCCGCCGCCCTGGGCCACGTCGTCCTTGCCGCCCCCCTTGCCGCCGAGCACCTCCGAGGCCGCCCGGACCAGGGTGCTCGCCGAGACACCGGCGGTGCGGGCGGCGTCGTTGACGGCCACGACGACCGAGGCCTTGCCGGAGGCGGAGCCGACCACCGCCGCCACCCCGGGACGAGCGCCCGGCAGCTTGGCGCGCACGTCGAGCGCCAGCGTGCGCACGTCGCCACCGGCGGCCCCCGCCGCCTCGTGGGCGACCAGGGAGACACCCCCGACGTCCTCGGCGTCGGCGGCGAGCCGACCGGCGGCTGCCAGCAGCTGTTGGAGACGCACCCGCTCGATCTCCTTCTCGGCGGTGCGCAGGCGCTCGACGAGGTCGTCGACCCGCTCGGGGAGCTGCTCAGGGCGCACCTTCAAGGCCTCGCTCAGCTGCGCCACGAGCACGTGCTCGCGGGCGAGGAAGCGGTAGGCGTCTCCCCCCACCAGCGCCTCGACCCGGCGCACCCCCGAACCGATGGAGCTCTCGCCGAGCAGCTTGACGACGCCGAGCTGTCCCGAGCGCCCGGCGTGGGTGCCGCCGCACAGCTCCCGGGCCCAGTCGCCGACGGAGACCACCCGCACCTGGTCGCCGTACTTCTCCCCGAACAGGGCCATCGCCCCGGACCGGACGGCCTCCTCCTGGCTCATCACCTCCGCGTGGACACCGAGGTCGGCGATCACCAGGTCGTTGACGCGGGCCTCGACGTCCTGCATCGCCGAGGTCGGCACCGAGCCGCTGGCGGAGAAGTCGAAGCGGAACCGGCCCGGGGAGTTCTCCGAGCCGGCCTGGGTGGCGGTCTCGCCGAGCGCCTCGCGAAAGGCCTTGTGCACCATGTGCGTGGCGGTGTGCGACCGGCTGATCGAGGCGCGTCGGTCGACGTCGACGAGCGACTGGGCGTGACCGCCCAGGGACACCTCGCCGTCGAGGACCCGGGCCTTGTGCACGACCAGTCCGGTGATCGGCGACTGGACGTCGTAGACCTCCACCCGGGCGCCGTTCTCGAGCTCGATGACGCCCTGGTCCGCGAGCTGGCCGCCGCCCTCGGCGTAGAAGGGGGTGCGGTCCAGCACGAGCTCGATCTCGGAGCCGGCACCGGCCGACTCGACGCTCGCCCCGCCGCTGACGATGCCACGGACGGCACCTTCGGTGACCACCTCGGTGTAGCCGGTGAAGTCCACGGCGTGACCGATCCGGTCGGCGATGTCGCGGTAGGCCCCGGCAGCGGCGTGCTGGCCCTTCTTGGCCCGGGCATCGGCCTTGGCCCGCTCCCGCTGCTCCCCCATCAGCCGGCGGAAGCCCTGCTCGTCAACGGCCAGGCCCTTCTCGGCCGCCATCTCCAGCGTCAGGTCGATCGGGAACCCGTAGGTGTCGTGCAGCGCGAACGCCTTGTCCCCCGACAGGGTCGTGCCACCCGAGGAGCGCACCTCGGAGGCCGCGGTGTCGAAGATCGTGGTGCCGGTGCGCAGGGTCTGCCGGAAGGCGTCCTCCTCCGCGTAGGCCACCGAGGAGATGCGCTCCCAGTCCTGCACCAGCTCGGTGTAGGTCTCGGCCATCTTGTCCCGGCTCACCGGCAGCAGCTCGGGCAGCACCTTGTCCTCCGTGCCGAGCAGGCGCATGGAGCGGATGGCGCGCCGCAGCAGCCGGCGCAGCACGTAGCCGCGTCCCTCGTTGCCAGGGGTGACGCCGTCGCCGATCAGCATCATCGAGCTGCGCACGTGGTCGGCCACCACCCGCAGCCGGACGTCGTCCTCGGGGTGGGCGCCGTACTTCTTCCCGGTGAGCTCCTGGGCCCGGTCGATCACCGGGAACATCACGTCGATCTCGTACATGTTCTGCTTGTCCTGGAGCAGGTAGGCCACCCGCTCCAGTCCCATGCCGGTGTCGATGTTCTTCTTCGGCAGCGACCCGGCGATGTCGAAGTCGGACTTGCTCCGGACCGCGGAGAGCTCGTCCTGCATGAAGACCAGGTTCCAGATCTCCAGGTAGCGATCCTCCAGCTCGGTGGGCATGTCCGGCCCCAGGGCGGTGAAGTCGGCCTCCGGGCCGAAGCCGGGTCCGCGGTCGTAGAGGATCTCCGAGCACGGGCCGCCCGGGCCCGGCACTCCCATCGACCAGTAGTTCTCCTTGCGGCCCAGCCGCACGATCCGCTCCTCGGGCAGCCCGGTGACCTTCTTCCAGAGGTCGACCGCCTCCTGGTCCTCCTCGTAGACGCTCGGGTAGAGCCGACCCTCCTCCAGGCCCCAGCCACCGTCGGCCAAGGGCTTGGTGACCAGGTCCCAGGCGAGCTCGATGGCTCCCTGCTTGAAGTAGTCACCGAAGCTGAAGTTGCCGCACATCTCGAAGAACGTGCCGTGCCGGGTCGTCTTGCCGACGTCTTCGATGTCGGGCGTGCGCACGCACTTCTGCACGCTCACCGCCCGGGAGTAGGGCGGCGTCTCCTGCCCGAGGAAGTAGGGCTTGAAGGGCACCATCCCGGCGTTGACGAAGAGCAGGTTGGGGTCCGGGACCAGCAGCGAGGCGGACGGCACGACCTGGTGGCCGGCCGCGGCGAAGTGCGCCACGAAGCGCCGGCGGATCTCGGCGGTGTCCATCAGTCGGTGTCCTCCAGTTCGGCAGTGCCGCTCGACGGGGTCGGTACGGCCTCCAGCTCGGGTGGTCCATCGAGCGTCCATCCCAGGCGCTCGCGCAGCTCGGTCTCCTTCTCGCCCATGCCGGCGCGCAGCTCTTCGGCGAACAGCTGCGCACCGACGCCGAGACCGGCCAGGCGGTCGCGGAACCCCTCCGGGGTGAACGCCTCGGCCGCCCGGCGGGCTCGCACCGCGGCGTAGACGCCCAGGCCGGCACCGGCGACGAACCAGAATCCGCGGGTCATCTGCCGGCCCTCACGCGGCGTCGGAGGTCGGCACGGTGCCCGGGTCGCCGGCGGCGCGCTCCACGGCCTGCTGGTGACGCCACGCGGCCTTCATCTCCCGACGGCGCTGCTTGCGCGCCCGGCGGACCTCCCGCCTCATCTCGAACCAGATCCGGTTGCGCGACCGCGCGGACAGGGCACGGCGCAGCCCGTGGCCCACCGCCACGGCCTTGACCAGAGGCTCGCCGACCGTCGCGCTGAGCACGACGCGGTCGGGCACCGGCGCCCGCGGCTCGCGATCACCGGCGTCGGTGATCAGGTAGGCCGGGTCGTCGAGGCGCACGGTCTCGGCGCGGGTGCGCTCCAGCTGGGCGGTGAGGCTGTCGAGACGTCGCCGCAGCTCGGCGGTCTCCGCCGCCGCGCAGGCGTGTGCGCGCTGGGACTCCGCACGCGCGCGCACGAGCAGGACCGAGAGCACGGCCAGGCCGAGCAGCGCGGCCGCGGCACAGCCGATGAGGACGGACGTTCCCATGCGGCCAGACCCTACCTGCCCCGGATCAGTCGGCGGACCCGCTCCCACCGCTCCTTGAGCGCGCCCTCCGCGCCCAGGCTGGTGGGCCGGTAGTACGCCGCGTCGGCGACCACGTCGGGGGCGTAGCGCTGCTCGGCGATGCCGTAGGGCGCGTCGTGGGAGTACTGGTAGCCCTGGCCGTGCCCGAGCTTCTTCGAGCCGCCGTAGTGGGCGTCGCGCAGGTGTGCCGGCACCGGTCCGACCTTGCCGGCGCGCACGTCCGCACTGGCCGCGTCGATCGCGGCGATCACCGCGTTCGACTTCGGGGCGAGCGCCAGCGCGATCACCGCCTGGGCCAGGTTGAGCCGTGCCTCCGGCATCCCGATGAGCTGGACCGCCTGGGCGGCGGCCACCGCGGTGGGCAGGGCCGTGGGGTCGGCCAGCCCGATGTCCTCGCTGGCCAGGATCACCAGCCGCCGGGCGATGAAGCGGGGGTCCTCCCCCGCCTCGACCATCCGGGCCAGGTAGTGCAGGGCCGCGTCGACGTCCGAGCCACGCAGGGACTTGATGAACGCGCTGGTGACGTCGTAGTGCTGGTCGCCCTGCCGGTCGTAGCGCACCGCGGCCCGGTCGACCGCCGTCTCGGTGGTGGCCAGGTCGACGACGTCGCGCCCCTGGGCCAGGGCGGCTCCGCCGGCCGCCTCCAGGTAGGTCAGCGACCGGCGGGCGTCACCGCCCGCCAGCCGGACCAGGTGCTCGAGCGCGTCCGGCTCCACGCTGACCCTTCCCGCGAGCCCACGAGGGTCGAGGACCGCACGCTCGACGACGCCGCGGACGTCGTCGTCGGTCAGCGGCTCCAGGGTCAGCAGCAGCGAGCGGGAGAGCAACGGCGAGATCACCGAGAAGAACGGGTTCTCCGTGGTGGCGGCGACCAGCGTCACCCAGCGGTTCTCCACCCCGGGCAGCAGGGCGTCCTGCTGCGCCTTGGTGAACCGGTGCACCTCGTCGACGAAGAGCACGGTCTCCCCGCCCCCGCCGGCCAGCCGCTTGCGGGCGGCGTCGATGGCCGCCCGTACCTCCTTGACCCCGGCCGCCACCGCCGAGACCTCGACGAAGTGCCGGTTGGTCTGGCCGGAGACGATCGCAGCGATGGTGGTCTTCCCGGTGCCGGGAGGCCCCCAGAGGAGCAGCGACATCGGCTGGTCGCCCTCGACCAGCCGGCGCAGCGGCGCCCCCGGTGCCAGCAGGTGCTGCTGCCCCACCAGCTCGTCGAGGTCCCGAGGTCGCATCCGCACCGCGAGCGGAGCCGACTCGTGGGTGTTGCCGGCCAGGCTGCCGCCCGAGGCGTCGTCCCGGGCCCCGGCGGGGTCCTCGTAGGTGAACAGGCCATCCATCCTCGCGAGCCTAACCCGGCCGGCGGGGCAGGGGTCCCGGGCTCAGGAGGCGCCGGCCCGGGCGATCAGCGCGTCATGTGCCTCGCGGCGACGCCGCTGCTCGGCCGGGTCGGGCACCGGCACGGCGGCGACCAGCCGCTGGGTGTACTCGTGCTGCGGGGTGCGCACGATCTGGTCGCGCTCGCCGAGCTCGACGATCTTGCCCATGTACATCACTGCGATGCGCGAGGCCAGGATCTCCACCACCCCCAGGTCGTGGCTGATGAACAGGCAGCCGAACCCCTGCTCGCGCTGGAGCTCCTGGAACAGCTCGAGCACCCGCGCCTGCACGGAGACGTCGAGCGCCGAGGTCGGCTCGTCGGCCACGAGCAGGTCCGGCTCGAGCGCCAGGGCCCGGGCGATGCCGACGCGCTGACGCTGCCCTCCGGAGAGCTCGTGCGGGTAGCGGTTGCGGAACCCACGCTGGAGCTGGACGTTGTCCAGCAGCCGCTCGACCTCCGCGTCGAGCTGCTTGCCCTTCAGCTTGCGGTGCAAGAAGAGCGGTTCACCGATCGACTCACCGATCGGCAGGCGCGGGTTCAGCGAGGAGCCCGGGTCCTGGAAGACGATGCCGACCCGGTCGCGCATCGGGCGCAGGTCCCGGGGCCGGGCGCCCTCCAGCTGGATGCCGGACACCTTCAGGCTGCCGCCGGCCACCGGCAACAGCCCGAGGGCCGCGCGCCCGATGGTGGTCTTGCCCGAGCCGGACTCGCCCACCAGGCCGACCACCTCGCCCCGGTTGATGCTCAGCGAGACCTCGTCCACCGCACGGAAGACCGGCTGGTTGCCCCGTTTGGGGTACTCCAGGACGAGGTCCTCCGCCACCAGGATGGGCTCCCGTGTCTCCGTGCGTGCCAGCTCGCGGTCCTGCTCGGTGCGGGCCTCCGCGTCGGCGACGCTGACCGTGCCGAAGTGCGGCACCGAGCCCAGCAGCTGGCGGGTGTAGGCGTGCTGGGGGGCGTTGAAGATCTCCTCGGCCGTGCCCGTCTCCACGATGCGGCCGTTCTGCATCACCGCGATGCGGTCGGCCATGTCCGCCACCACCCCCATGTCGTGGGTGATCAGCAGCACGCCCGCGTTGACCCGCTCGCGCAGGTCGCGCATCAGCTTGAGGATCTCCGCCTGGACCGTCACGTCGAGGGCCGTCGTCGGCTCGTCGGCGACCAGCAGCTGGGGCTCGCAGGCGAGAGCCTGGGCGATCATGGCGCGCTGCCGCTGACCACCGGAGAGCTGGTGGGGGAAGGCATCGAAGCGCCGCTCCGGCTCGGGGATCTCCACGAGGGTGAGCAGCTCGATGGCCCGTGCCTTCGCCTCCTTCGGCGACATCTCGAAGTGGGAGCGCAGGGTCTCCACGATCTGGAAGCCGATCGTGTAGACCGGGTTCATCGCGGTCATCGGCTCCTGGAAGATGACCGCGATCTCCCGGCCGCGCACCCGCCGCAGCGGCGCACCGGTGAGCCCGACGAGCTCCTTGCCCCGGAGCTTGGCGCTGCCGCTGGACCGCCCGTTGGACGGAAGCAGGCCGAGCAGCGACATCGAGGACTGGGTCTTGCCGGAGCCGGACTCCCCGACGATGGCGAGCACCTCACCGGCGTCGACGTGGTAGCTCACGTCGATGGCGGCGGGGAACCACTCCCCGTCGACGTAGAAGGAGACGTTGAGGTCCTCGACCTCGAGGATCGGGCCCTCGTCGTCGGGGACGACGGGCCGCTGGTGGTCCGGCGAGGAGTCGCCGCGGTCGGTGCTCACGAGGTTCCTCTCAGTTCTGCCGCAGCTCTCGGGGCATCTGTCAGGGTGTGGCCATGGGGAGGACGGAGGTGCTGCGCTCGCGCTCGGCCCAGACGCTGGGCTACGCGATGGTCGCGGTCGCCGCCCTCGGCGAGGTGAGCGCCGTCGTCGACGGACCGGCGGCCCTGCTGCGGTTCGCCGCCCCGACGGCCCTGTTCGGGGTGCTGGGCTGGGCTGCCTTCGTGCAGCCGTGCGTGGAGGTCTCCGACGGTGGCGTGCGGGTCGCCAACACCTGGCGCACCGTCGAGGTCCCCTGGCCGGCGATCCAGGACGTGGACGGCCGCTACGGGTTGCGCCTGGTCACGGCGTACGGGCGCGTGACCGCCTGGGGTGCTTCGGCACCCGTCGGCCGGCAGCGGGCGCGAGGGCAGGAGAGCCCCGCGGCCGCCGCGGTGCGGCGGCGCCGCTCCGCGCTGCGCGCTGCGGGACACCTCGAGGACGCACGGCTGGAGCGCAGCAGCCTGCGTGCCCACTGGCACCGCCCGCTGGCCGCGGTGGCGGCGGGGCTGGCAGGTGCCTCGCTCGTGCTTCCACTTCTCGCCTGAGCGGGCGCGCACCGGCCCGATCACGAGTCACCCTCCTCGCGCGGGGCCTCGTCCTCCGCCGCGGTGGAGGACGAAGAGGTCCTGCCCATGCCCAGCAGCGCTGCCCGGTTCATCTTGCGCGCCGAGGGCACCCGCTTCTGGCGTGGGTCGAAGGCGTCCCGCAGGCCGTCTCCGATGAAGTTGACCGACAACGCGATCAGCACGATGAACAGGCCGGGCCACCAGAACAGCCACGGACGCGTCGAGAACGCCGACTGGTACTGCGAGATCATCGTGCCCAGCGAGACGTCGGGGGACTTGATCCCGAAGCCGAGGTAGCTCAGGGCCGTCTCCAACAGCACCGCCTGCGAGGCGAGCAACGTCGTGTTGACGATGATCACGCCCATCGCGTTGGGGATCATGTGCTTGCGCATGATCCGGATGCTGCTGGCACCTGCCACCTTGGCCGCGTCGACGAACTCGCGTTCGCGCAGGGTCAGGAACTCCCCACGCACCAGCCGGGCCAGCGTCGTCCACGTGATGGCCCCGAGCGCGACGGCCAGCCAGAACGCACCGGCGGACCCGGCGAAGTTGCCGAGCACCGCGCCGATGACCAGCACCGGGAAGGTGAGGAACAGGTCGGTGAACCGCATCAGCAGGTTGTCGATCCACCCGCGGTAGTAGCCCGAGACGGCACCGATGATCATCCCGATCACGGCGGCCAGCAGGCTGATCACGATCATCACGTTCATCGAGGTCTGGGTGCCCTTCATCGTGCGGGCGAAGACGTCGCGGCCGATCTCGTCCTGGCCGAACGGATGGTCGCCGATGGCGAAGCCACCGCCACCCAACCAGCTCGGCAGACCCAGCGTGGGGGTGCCGCCGTTCTCGACGTCGTTGAGCTCCACCGGGCCGAACTTCCACCACCCGGGGAGGCCGAAGGCGCCGATGGAGGTGTAGGCCAGCAGCACGATCACCACGACGGTGAACAGCCCGATCAGGGCGCCGCGGTGGCGCAGGAAGCGCCGGCGGACGATCTGCCCCTGCGAGAGTCCCTCGACGTCCTTGAGCTCGATCGCGTTCTCGAGCGTCTCCTGGGAGGCCTCGGTCTCGGGTGCTTCGGAGTCGCTCATGCCGCCACCCGGATCCGTGGGTCGAGGACGGCGTACATCAGGTCGGCCACCAGGTTCGCGACCACCGCGAGGATGCCCACGATCACGATGTAGGCCATCACGGGGTCCTGCTGGTCGGCGCGCAGCGAGTCGACGAACAGGCGACCCATCCCGAACCACCCGAACACCGTCTCGGTGATCACCGCCCCACCGAGCAGGGTGATGATGTCGATCGGCACGATGGAGGCGAGCGGCAGCAGCGCGTTGCGGAAGGCGTGCCGCATCACCACGGTGCGCTCGGTCAGCCCCTTGGAGCGGGCGGTGCGGATGTAGTCCGCACTCATCACCTCGAGCATCGAGGCGCGCGAGTAGCGGGTGTAGGAGGCGAACGAGATCAGGATCAGGGTCGCGGTCGGCAGCAGCAGGTGCGTGGCCAGGTCGAGCGTCTGGATCCAGAAGTCGCCCTGCAGGTTCGGCGTGGAGCTGCCCAGGGTCGCGATCGGGCGGTTCTTGATCGAGTTGTTGCCGTTGTAGGAGGTCCAGCTCTGCAGCAGGCGGTCCGCGAACAGCATCCCCGAGACCGGGATCGCCGTCAGGGCAGCGGTGCGCGCCGACCGGGTCCGGTCCGGGCCGCCCCACGCCAGGCCGATGCCGGCACTGAGCAGGAGACCGACCGCGAACATGGCCCACACCAGCGGCCAGCCGAGGATGCCGGCGCTGCGGGCGTACTGCCAGAAGTAGAGCATCGGCAGCCAGAGCACGGCGCCGAGCGCGGCGACCGACAGCGCGGAGTAGAGCGCGCGCCGGTTGCGCAGCCCGGTGCTCAGCTCGGTGACGACCAGTGCCCAACCGACCGAGCTCACGGCGATCAGCACGATCCCGATGGAGGGGTCCTTGAACCAGTCCGTCACCCGCAGGTAGGTCATCAGGGCCGCCGTCACCGCCGCAGTCGCGGCGAAGTTGCGAAGCCGGGAGCGGGCCGCACCGGCCGCCGCGGCGGAGATGACCACACCCGCCACCGCCGAGATCACCGCGATGGTCAGCCAGGATATGTGGGGGTCGAACAGGAAGTTGTTGAAGTCGATGGCCAGGAACACCTTGGCCAGGACGGCCACCCAGAAGATGGGCAGCGAGTAGAGCAGGAAGCTCAAGAAGGTGATCCCGTAGTCGAAGCCGGAGTACTGTCGCAGCGCCCCGACGACACCGACCAGGACGCCGAGCACGATGGCGAGCAGGGTGGCCGCCCCGACCAGCTGGATCGTGGTGAGGACCGCCCCCTGGAGAAGCTGGGTCACCGGTTGGTTGGTCTTCCAGTTCTCACCGAGGTCGCAGTTGCCGACCAGGCAGCCCGAGGCGCCCTTGAGCCAGGAGAGGTAGCGGGAGAGGACCGGGTCGTTGAGATGCAGCTCGGCGATGCGGTTGGCGATCTGTTGCGCCTTGTTGGGGGCGGTACTGAGCCGCAGGTCCCGCAGCGGGTCGATCGAGATGTCGACGAGGACATACATGATCACGGTGGAGATCAGCACCACCATCAGCGACATCAGCAGTCGCTTGATCAGGAAGACAAGCATCCGGGGACCAGACCTCTGCCTAGATGTGGAACGGACGGATCACGTGGTGGGCACTGCCGCTGGAGCGACAGTACCCACCACGCGTGTGAGCCGGTAGGTGCCCTGACCTAGGTCAGCTGTTCGGCACCTTCCAGTCCCAGAATCCGTAGAACATCGTCGGTGCGAGGATGGCGGGGTCGACGTTCGTGACCCGCGTCTTGTTCGAGATCGTCGCTCCCGGGAACTGGAAGATCGTGATGCCGATGGCATCGTCGAACAGGATCTTCTCGATCTGGGTCTGCAGCTCGATCTGCTTGGCCTCGTCGGTGGTGACGATCAGCTGGCCGAACAGGTCGTCGACCTTCGGGTTGGAGTACCCGATGAGGTTGTTGATCCCACCGGTGACGAAGATCGCCTGGTCGGAGCTGACGCCCAGGCTGGTCGACTGCCATCCGAAGAACACGGCGTCGTAGGTGCCGTCGCCGAGCTTCTCGCCCCACTTGGCGCTCTTCTTGTCGATCAGGTTGAAGCCCGCCTTCTTGAGCGCCGGCTTGTAGAGCTGGAACTCGTTCTCACGACGGACGTTGTCCTGGGCGTACATCACGCGGACGTCGACCGGGGTCTTGACGCCAGCCTGCTTGAGCAGCTGCTGCGACTTGTTCGGGTCCACCTGGTCGTAGTTCGAGGAGCCGTTCTTCGAGGCGATCTCGTCGTACCCGGGCGCACCCGCGGTGCGCAGGAAGGAGTTGCGGACCTGAGCCTCGGGGTTGATCGGCTTGATCAGCTTGTCGACGACCTCCTGGCGCGGGATCCCGTGCAGGAACGCCTCCCGGACCAGCCGGGCCTTGTTCTTGTCCCCGCCGTAGCTGGCCGGGTCGAAGGGGCCCTTGTTGTTGAACACGAGGTCGAAGTGCTCGTAGGTGCCCTCGACGCCGGTCTTGATGTCGGCGTTGTCGACCTTCTCGGCCGCCTTGATCACGTCGGTGGTGACCTGCGGGGAGAACATGTCGATCTCACCGTTCTGAAGCGCCTGCACCTGCGCCATCGGGTCCTCGTTCCAGCGGACCGTCAGGGTGTCGATGGCCGCCTTGTGGTCACCCTTGTAGTCAGGGTTCTTCACAAGGGTCATGTAGTCGTTCTCCTTGAAGTCCTTCATCAGGTAGGCACCGTCGGAGAGCGCGAGGTCCTTGTCGCTCGGCATCGAGGTGTAGTCGAAGCCGGTGTTCCAGAACTCGGAGATCTTCGCCAGCTTGGCGTTGTCCTTGTCCTGGACGGCCTTGATGAAGTCGTCCTTGGCCTGCTGCGGGTCGGAGATGCCCAGCGCCTTCTCGGCGGTGATGTGCGCCGGGACGTTGATGCCGAGCATGTCCAGCTTCCAGTCGGCGAACGGCTTGGAGTAGGTGAGCGTGAGCGACTTGCCGTTGTCACCGATCTCCGGGGTGTCCTTGACCAGGGCCAGACCCGGCGAGGAGCTGTCGAAGTAGACCTTGCCCTTGGTGTTCTTGGGCAGTCCGGTCGCGTCGTCGGTCTTGACCTTGTCGGCCGCGATGGTGTTCACGTTGCCGCTCTGCGAGGCCCAGACGAGCAGCATGTCGGCCGCGTCGACGGGAGTGCCGTCGGACCACTTCACGTCGTCCTTGATCGTGTACTTGACCGTCAGCGGGTCGTCGCTGGTCTTCTCCATCGTGCCGAACGACTCGTTCGGCTTGAGCTCGGCGTCGGCGTTGTAGTACGCGAACTGGTCGTTCATCAGGTACTTGATGTTCGCGTTGGCGGTCGCGTTCCCGTTCGACGTGTTCTCGTTGTAGGAGTAGAACGGCTGGTTCCACCCCAGGTTGAGCGACGTCTTCTGGCTGCCGCTTCCACCCTTCTCGGCGGCTGGTGCGCCGCAGGCGGTGCCCGCCAGGCTCAGCGTGGCGATCACCGCTCCCACGGCAAACATGCGCTTGCTTCTCACGTATTTCCTCCTCGGTGCGGCCCGTCCGCATCTCGGCGGGACCGGCGTACAACCAGTCAGGGACCCGACTGAACTAGGTGACCCTAGACACAGCGGGCCGCGCCGGTTAAGGGCTGACGGCCGAAGGAAGCGTGATTGTTACCAGAGCGCGACTATTCGGGCGCCTCCGCGGTCCCGGGGGCCTCGAGGGGTGCCGGCCGCGCGTCCACCCCGGCCTCCTTGCGCTGCTCGGCGGTGATCGGCGCCGGCGCGGAGGTGAGCGGGTCGAACCCGCCACCGCTCTTGGGGAAGGCGATCACGTCCCGGATGGAGTCGGTGCTGCTGAGCAGGGCACAGATCCGGTCCCACCCGAAGGCGATGCCGCCGTGCGGCGGGGCACCGTAGGCGAACGCGTCGAGGAGGAAGCCGAACTTCTCCTGGGCGGCCTGCTCGTCGAGGCCCATCAGCGCGAAGACGCGCTTCTGGACGTCGCTTCGGTGGATCCGGATGGAGCCGCCGCCGATCTCGTTGCCGTTGCAGACGATGTCGTAGGCCCACGCCAGCGCGTTGGCGGGGTCCTGGTCGAAGGTCGCGGTGTCCTGGGGACTGGTGAAGGCATGGTGCACCGCGGTCCAGGCGCCACTGCCGACCGCGACGTCTCCGGCCGCGGTCGCCTCCGCCGCCGGCTCGAACAGCGGGGCGTCGACCACCCAGACGAAGCTCCAGTCGTCCTCCTCGATCAGGCCCCCGCGACGCCCGATCTCCAGACGCGCGGCCCCGAGCAGCGCCCGGCTGCTCTTGGCGGGACCGGCGGCGAAGAAGATGCAGTCTCCCGGCTGCGCACCGACGTGCGCGGCGATGCCCGCCTGCTCGGCCTCGCTGATGTTCTTGGCCACGGGGCCGGTCAGCTCCCCGTCGTCCTTGACCAGCAGGTAGGCCAGCCCCCGGGCCCCGCGCTGCTTGGCCCACTCCTGCCAGGCGTCGAGCTGCTTGCGGGGCTGGCCGGCCCCACCGGGCATCACCACAGCGCCGACGTAGGGCGCCTGGAAGACCCGGAACGGGGTCTCGGAGAAGAACCCGGTGCACTCCACCAGCTCCTGACCCATGCGCAGGTCGGGCTTGTCGGTGCCGAATCGCGCCATCGCCTCGGCGTAGGTCAGTCGCGGGAGGGGGGTGGGGACGTCGTACCCGATCAGGGCCCAGAGCGCGGTGAGGATCTCCTCGGTCAGCGCGATGACGTCGTCCTGCTCCACGAAGCTCATCTCGAGGTCCAGCTGGGTGAACTCCGGCTGGCGGTCGGCACGGAAGTCCTCGTCGCGGTAGCACCGGGCGATCTGGTAGTAGCGCTCCATCCCGGCGACCATGAGCAGCTGCTTGAACAGCTGCGGGCTCTGCGGCAGCGCGTACCAGCTGCCCGGCTGCAGGCGGGCGGGCACCAGGAAGTCGCGTGCCCCCTCCGGGGTGGACCGGGTCAGCGTAGGGGTCTCGACCTCCACGAAGCCGTGCGCGTCGAGAACCTCGCGGGCCGCCCGGTTGACCCGGCTGCGCAGCCGCAGGGCGGCGTTGGGGCCGCTGCGGCGCAGGTCGAGGTAGCGGTGCCGCAGCCGGGCCTCCTCCCCCACCTCCACGTGCTCGTCGATGGGGAACGGCAGCGGCGCGGCCTCGCTGAGCACCTCCACCTCGGTGGCGATGACCTCGACCTCACCGGTCGGGAGCTGCGCGTTCTGGTTGCCCTCCGGGCGCGAGGACACGGTGCCGGTGACCTTCAGGCAGTACTCGCTGCGCAGGTTGTGGGCCACCTCCTCGTCGCGGATCACCACCTGGACCACACCGCTGGCCTCGCGCAGGTCGATGAAGGCCACGCCCCCGTGGTCGCGGCGACGCGCGACCCAGCCGGCGAGGGTGACCTCCTGGTCGACGTCGGTGGAGCGCAGGCTTCCTGCGTCGTGGGTACGGATCACTGGGACTGCTCCTCGGAGACGGTGGTGATGCGGGGGTGCAGGTCCGCGTCGGGTGGCGTCCACGTGCTGACGTCCACCGGCTGCTGGGTCCCGCTGCGGATGTCCTTGGCCTCCGGGGCGCGGTCGTCGCTCCCGGGGAAGAGGACGTAGGGGATGCCACGCCGCTCGGCGTGACGGATCTGCTTGCCGAACTTCTGGGCCGCCGGGGCCACCTCACAGGGCACGCCGTTGCCGCGCAGCACCGCGGCCAACGCCTCGCTGGCCGGCCTGGACTCCTCGTCGACGACCGCGACGAGGACGGCGCTGGGGACCTGCCTGTCCGCGGTGACCACTCCCTGCCCGAGCAGCGGCACCAGCAGCCGGCTGACCCCGAGCGAGATGCCCACACCCGGGTAGGTGGTGCGCCCGTCGGTGGCGAGGGCGTCGTACCGGCCGCCCGAGCAGATGGACCCGAGGCCCTCGTGGCCCTCGAGCCGGGTCTCGAAGACGGTGCCGGTGTAGTAGTCGAGGCCACGGGCGATCTTGAGGTCCGCGACGACCTCGGCCCGGTCGGTGACCAGGGGCGCGCAGCCCTCGATCACGGCAGCGAGCTCGGTGAGGCCCTCCTCCAGCAGCTCGTGGCGTACGCCGAGCTCACCTACCTGCGCCACGAAGGAGGTGTCCGGGGTGCTGATCCGGGCCAGCGCGAGGCAGGCGTCCGCCTGGGCCGGGCTCAGCCGCGCGTCCTCGAGGAGCTGGTGGCGCACCTGCTCCTCGGAGAGCTTGTCCAGCTTGTCCACCGCCCGCATCACCGGCTCGGTGTCCTCCACGCCCAGGCCGGCGTAGAAGCCCTGGATCAGCTTGCGGTTGTTCACCTGGAGCCGGAACCCCGGCAGGCCGATCGAATCAGGTTGGGCGAGGCCGCGCAGCGCGTCCAGCATCACCCGGGCCACCTCGACGTCGTGGTGGAAGGCCAGCTCGTCGCGACCGATCACGTCGATGTCGGCCTGGGTGAACTCCCGGAAACGTCCCTCCTGCGGCCGCTCGCCGCGCCAGACCTTCTGGATCTGGTAGCGGCGGAAGGGGAACTCCAGCCGGCCGGCGTTCTCCAGCACGTAGCGGGCGAACGGCACCGTGAGGTCGAAGTGCAGGCCGAGCGTGCCCCGTTGATCGAGGTCCCGGTCCCCCTCGGACGCCTGGAGCCGACGCAGCACGTAGACCTCCTTGGAGGTCTCACCCTTGCGCAGCAGCTGATCGAGGGGTTCCACGGCGCGTGTCTCGACGCCGGCGAAGCCGTGCAGCTCGAAGGTGCGGGCGAGCCGTGCCAGCACCTGCTGCTCGACGTGACGTTGTGCGGGCAGCAGCTCGGGGAACCCGCTCAGCGGGGTGGGTCGGGCCATCTCAGAGGCCCCGCGTGACCGGGCTGGTGTCGTGACGATCCTCGATCAGGTCGAGCAGGAAGGGGTTGGTCGCCCGCTCGCGTGCGATGCTCGTCTGCTCCCCGTGGCCGGGAAGCACCACGATGTCGTCGGGGAGCGTGAGCACCTTCTCGCGCAGGCTGCGCAGCATCGTGGGGTGGTCACCGCCCGGCAGGTCGGTGCGTCCGATGGAGCCGGCGAACAGCAGGTCCCCGGAGAACATCACCTCGCCGGGGCGCTCCGCACGCCGGGGGTCGCCGCCCCCCGAGGCGCCCCCGCCGAGGCGCCCCGCCTCGCCGTCGACGAGGTACGGCGTGCGGAAGGTGACCGAGCCCTCGGTGTGGCCAGGGGTGTGGTCGACCACGAAGCTGAGGCCGGCCAGCTCCAGGATCTGGGCGTCGGCCAGCTCCTCGACGCTGTCGGGCTCAGCGAACTCGTAGCCGCCTCCCAGCAGCATCGCCGTGGTCTCCGGCGACATGCCGGCCATCGGGTCGCTGAGCAGGTGTCGGTCGTCGGGGTGGATCCAGGCGGTCGCGTCGTAGCTGCCGGCGACCGGCGCCACGCACCACATGTGGTCGATGTGGCCGTGGGTCACCAGGACCGCCACCGGCTTGAGGCGGTGCTCTCGCACCACCTCCTCGACGCCGCGGGTCGCGTCCTTGCCGGGGTCGATGACGACACACTCCGTGCCGGGGCCGGTGGCCGCGACATAGCAGTTGGTGCCCCACGGTCCGGCCGGGAAGCCTGCGATCAGCACCGTCTCGTCTCCTGCGTCGGGGGTCTGGCAAAGGGCCAGCCTACTGTCCCCGGAACTGCTCGGGGTGATGGCTACGATGAGGACGACCGATCCACGCCGCCGGGTCGCCGCCAGGGCCAGCACAGGAGCAGCACAGGACCATCGTGGGCGGGCCGGAACGACGCAGAAGCAGGTGTAGCAACGTGACCGCGCACGGCAACTCCCCCGACCCCGACGGCCAGGGCGATCCCGCCGGGGAGCCCGGCGGCTCCACGGAGCTGACCGGCCAGTGGGGCCGGGTCGACTCCGAAGGCACGGTCTACCTCACCACGCCCGACGGGGAACGGGCCGTGGGCCAGTATCCCGAGGGCAGCCCCCAGGAGGCGCTGGACTTCTTCACCCGGCGCTTCGACGCCCTCGCCTTCGAGGTGCAGCTGCTCGAGCAGCGGGTCCGGTCCGGAGCACTGAGCCCCGACGAGGCGACGGAGTCGATCAAGAAGGTCTCGGCGCAGCTCGTGGAGCCGAACGCGGTGGGCGACATCGTCGGTCTCACCGCCCGCCTGGACGCGCTCGGCCCACTGATCGGCGTGCAGCGCGGCCAGCGGCGCGCCGACCGCGCCCGTCGGCTCGAGGAGGCGCAGCACCGCAAGCAGCAGATCGTGACCGAGGCCGAGAAGATCTCCGAGGGCAAGGACTGGCGCAACGGGGTGAACCGCCTGCGCGACCTCCTCGAGGAGTGGAAGTCCCTCCCCCGGCTCGAGCGCAAGCGCGACGACGAGCTGTGGCACCGGTTCTCCAGCGCCCGCACGGCCTACACCCGCAAGCGCAAGGCGCACTTCGCAGAGGTCGGTGAGAAGCGGGAGAGCGCCCGGGTGACCAAGCAGCGGTTGCTCAAGGAGGCCGAGGCACTGAGCACCTCGACCGAGTGGGGACCCACCTCCAGCCGCTACCGGACCCTGATGCAGGAGTGGAAGGCAGCCGGTCCCGCCCCCCGCGACGTCGAGGAGCACCTGTGGCGGCGCTTCCGAACCGCCCAGGACACCTTCTTCGGTGCCCGCGATGCCGCCAACGCCGAGCAGGACCGCGAGTTCGCGGCCAACGCGGAGAAGAAGCGCGCCCTGCTCGTGGAGGCCGAGGCGCTGGTGCCGGTGACCGACCTCGAGGCCGCCAAGCGTGTCTTCCGGGACATCGCCGAGCGGTGGGACGCCGCGGGCAAGGTGCCGCGTGAGCAGATGAAGAGCCTGGAGGGGCGGATCCGCAAGGTCGAGCAGGCCATCCGCTCGGTCGAGGACGACCAGTGGCGACGCAGCGACCCCGAGAAGTCGGCCCGCGCCGACGACATGCTCGGCCAGCTCGAGCGGGCCATCGCCGAGATCGAGGCCGACCTCGCCCGGGCTCGGTCTGCCGGCAACGACCGGTTGGTCACCGACCTGGAGGAGAACCTCGCCTCGCGCCAGCAGTTCCTGGAGATGGCCCGCAAGGCGGCCTCGGACTTCTCCTGACCGGCTACTGGGTGACCCGGTAGGCGTCGAAGACACCGTCGACCTGGCGGACGGCCTTGAGCACGGCGCCCAGGTGCTTGGGGTCGCCCATCTCGAAGGCGAACCGGCTCTTGGCGACGCGGTCGCGGTTGGTGGTCAGGCTCGCCGAGAGGATGTCCACGTGCTGGTCGGAGAGCACCATCGTGATGTCGGAGAGCAGCCGGGCACGGTCGAGGGCCTCGACCATGATCTGCACCAGGAAGGTGGACTGGGCGCTGGGTGCCCACGCCACGTTGGCCAGGCGCTCGGGCTGGCTGAGCAGCTGGGTGGCGTTGGTGCAGTCGCGGCGGTGCACCGAGATCCCGTCGCCCCGGGTGACGAAGCCCAGGATGTCGTCGCCGGGGACCGGCGTGCAGCAGCGGGCGAGCTTCACCAGCACGTCGGAGGCGCCCTCGACCACCACCCCGGAGTCGTGGCCGGTGGTCCCACGCCGGCGGGGACGGGTGATCGTGACGGCCTCGGCGAGGTCCTCGGCCGCGCCCTGATCGCCCCCGGAGACCTCGACGACCTTGCGCACGACCGTCTGGGCCCCGAGGTTGCCCTCGCCCACGGCGGCATAGAGCGCCGAGACGTCGGCGAGGCGCAGCTCGTGGGCGACCTCGGTCAGCGACTCGTGGGTCATCACCCGCTTGAGCGGGAGGCCCTCTTTGCGCAGCAGGCGAGCGATCTGCTCCTTGCCCTGCTCGATCGCCTCCTCGCGCCGTTCCTTGGTGAACCAGTGCCGGATCTTGCTGCGCGCCCGCGGCGACTTCACGAACTGCAGCCAGTCCCGCGAGGGGCCGGCGTTCGGGGACTTGGAGGTGAACACCTCGACGACGTCCCCGTGCTCGAGGCCGGACTCCAGGGGCACCAGGCGACCGTTGACGCGTGCGCCGATGGTGTGGTGCCCCACCTCGGTGTGGATCGCGTAGGCGAAGTCGACCGGGGTGGAGCCGATGGGCAGCCCCATCACGTCCCCGCGAGGGGTGAACACGAACACCTCGGCGCTGTTGATCTCGAAGCGCAGCGAGTCGAGGAACTCTCCGGGGTCCTCCACCTCGTTCTGCCAGTCCAGGAGCTGGCGCAACCACTGCATCTCGGAGTCGCTGGGGTCGACCGCCTTGCTCTCGCCCGAGCGCACCCCCTCCTTGTACTTCCAGTGCGCGGCGACGCCGTACTCCGCCCGCCGGTGCATCGCCACGGTCCGGATCTGCATCTCCACGGCCTTGCCGGAGGGGCCGATCACGGTGGTGTGCAGGGACTGGTACATGTTGAACTTCGGCATCGCGACGTAGTCCTTGAACCGCCCGGGAAGCGGGTTCCAGCGGTTGTGCAGCACGCCGAGGACGCCGTAGCAGTCCTGGTCGGAGTCGACCAGGATCCGGATGCCGACGAGGTCGTAGATGTCGGAGAAGTCGCGGCCCCCGTGGATCATCTTCTGGTAGATCGAGTAGTAGTGCTTCGGGCGGCCGGTCACCCGTGCGTTGATCTTGGCGCTGCGCAGGTCGTCCTCGACCTGGGTGATCACCTGTGCGAGGAACTGGTCGCGTGACGGGGCGCGCTCGGCGACCAGCCGCACGATCTCGTCGTAGATCTTCGGGTGCATGGTCGCGAAGGCGAGGTCCTCCAGCTCCCACTTCAAGGTGTTCATGCCGAGCCGGTGCGCCAGGGGGGCGTAGATCTCCAGCGTCTCGCGAGACTTGCGCTCCTGGGTCTCGGCCTTGACGTAGCGCAGGGTGCGCATGTTGTGCAGCCGGTCGGCGAGCTTGATGACCAGGACCCGGATGTCCTTGCTCATCGCGACGATCATCTTGCGGATGGTCTCCGCGTGCGCGGAGTCGCCGTACTTGACCTTGTCGAGCTTGGTGACCCCGTCGACCAGCAGCGCCACCTCGTCGCCGAAGTCGGCGCGCAGCATGTCCAGGGTGTACGGCGTGTCCTCGACCGTGTCGTGCAGGAGCGCCGCCACCAGCGTGGGCTCGGTCATGCCGATGTCGGCGAGGATGGTGGTCACGGCGAGCGGGTGGGTGATGTAGGGGTCGCCGCTCTTGCGGTTCTGGCCACGATGGTGCTTCTCGGCGGTGTCGTAGGCACGCTCGAGCAGCGCCAGGTCGGCCTTGGGGTGGTTGGCCCGCACCGTGCGGAACAACGGCTCGAGGACCGGGTTGCCGGCCTGCTTGCTGGTGCCGAACCGGGCCAGGCGGGCGCGTACGCCCCGGCCGGTGAGCGAGCTCGAACGCTCCGGGGCAGCCTCGGGCCGCTCGACCCCGGCGGCGCTCGGGTCGGTCACCATGCGCTCTTCGGCCATCCTGCCTCCCCTCGGCATCGGCGACGGCTCCTCCAAGTCTAGGCGGTGCCCGCCGCGCCTCCGGCCGAGTCGGCGTGCGGCCGGCTCACACGGTGTGCAGCACCGTCAGCGGCATCGGGGAGATGGTGGCGCGGCCGGGCAGGAAGCTGAGCTCCATCAGCACCGCCAGGCCGTGCACGCTGGCACCGGCCTGCTCGATGAGCGCCCCCGCAGCGCGGGCGGTGCCACCGGTCGCGAGCACGTCGTCGACGACCAGCACCCGTTCACCGGCGACGAGCGCGTCGGTGTGCATCTCGAGGGTCTCCTCGCCGTACTCGAGCTCGTAGCTGACCGCCCTGGTCCGGCCGGGCAGCTTGCCGGGCTTGCGCACCGGCACGAACCCGACCCCGAGGGCCAGCGCGACCGGCGCGGCGAGGATGAACCCGCGCGCCTCGATGCCGACGACCTTGTCCACGCACAGGCGACCGTCGACGCCCCGGCCGGCGGCCGCGAGCGCCCCGACGACCGTGGTCAGCGCCGCGTGGTCGTCGAGGATGGGCGTGATGTCCTTGAACGTCACTCCGGGCTGGGGGAAGTCCGGGACGTCGCGCACCAGGGAGGCGACCAGGGCACCGACCTGGGGGGCCCGGGTCATCGCGACCTCACTTGCCCCGCTTGGAGCGGGGTTGGCGAGTGGGCTGGGCCCGGCCCGAGGCCCCCGAGTCGCGGACCGGCTTCTTCGGCGTGGGCACCACCCGTCCCGAGCCGGCCGCCTCCGCGCGACGCCGGCGCAGCTGCGACGGCGTCAGGCCCGGCTCCGAGTCGCCCTCCGGAGCGAGGTCGTCGACGGCACCGGGGGCGGCGACGCCCTCGGCCTCTCCGCGCAACGGCATGTCCTCGGTGAACACGGGGACGTCGGCGTAGCGGTCCACGTCTCGGCGGGCGCGGGCTCGCGCCCGCGCGTCCTGCTCGGTGACCTCTTTCTCGTTCGACTTCAGCTGCACCGCCAGCGGAGTGGCGATGAAGATCGAGGAGTAGGCACCGGCCGCCATCCCCACGAACAGGGCCAGGGCCAGGTCCTTGAGCGCACCGGAGCCCAGCGTCGTGACGCTGACGTAGAGGATCGCGCCCACCGGCAGCAGCGCGACGATGGAGGTGTTCACCGAGCGCACGAGGGTCTGGTTGATGGCCAGGTTGGCCAGCTGGCTGTAGGTGCGCCGGCTCTGGCGCAGGTTGCGGGTGTTCTCCCGCACCTTGTCGAAGACCACCACCGTGTCGTAGAGGGAGAAGCCCAGGATCGTCAGCAACCCGGTGACCGTCGCCGGCGTCACCTCGAAGCCGGAGAGCGAGTAGACGCCGATCGTGATCACGATGTCGTGGGCCAGGGCCACGATCGCGGCCACGGACATCTTCCACTCCCGGAAGTAGGCCCAGATGAACAGCACCACCAGGATCAGGAACACCACGAGGCCGGTCAGCGCGCGCTTGGCCACCTGCGCGCCCCAGCTGGCGCCGACGTCCTGGGTGGAGATGTCGTCCTTGGCGTTGACGCCGACGGCCGCGGCGATCGCCCGGCTGACCTGGACGGCCTGGTCGTTGGTCGTCTCCCCGGTCTGGACCCGGATGGACTCACCGGAGGTGTTCACGATCGGCGAGGAGGCCTCGGCGATGCCCGTGTCGGCCACGGCGGAGCGGATCTTGTCGACGTTGGCCTGGGTCACCTGGTTGGTGGGGAGGCTGACGTTGTACTCCACCCCACCCTCGAACTCGATGCCGAAGTTGAGGCCCTTGAAGTACAGACCGCCCACAGCCAGCAGCACGATCACGCCGGAGACGGCGTACCAGAGCCACTTGCGGCCGACGAAGTCGATCGAGACGTCACCCTCGTAGAGCGCGTTGCCGAGCCTGCTCATCTTGCCCATCAGGCCCTCCCTCCCGCGAGGTGCGTGCTGCTGGGGGCGACCTCGTCGAGACCCAGGGTCTCGGCGGACAGCCCGGAGAACCGGTGGCCACTGTTGAAGAACCGCCGTCGCGCCAGCAGCGTCATCATCGGTTTGGTGAACCAGAAGAAGACCGCCACGTCGATCAGGGTGCTCAGCCCCAGGGCGAAGGCGAACCCGCGCACGACGCCGATGGCGAAGATGTAGAGCACGACCGCCGCCAAGATGGAGACGGCGTCGGCCGCGAGGCAGGTGTTCCGGGCCCGCGCCCACCCCGTCTCGACGGCGACGCGCATCGAGCGGCCCTCGCGCATCTCGTCCCGGATGCGCTCGAAGTAGACGATGAAGGAGTCCGCGGTGATCCCGACCGCCACGATCAGGCCGGCGATGCCCGGCAGGCTCAGCGTGAACCCGGCCGCCTTGGCGAGCACGAGCACCATCCCGTAGGTGATCACCGCCGCCAGGACCAGCGAGGCGATCACCACGATCCCGAGCCCCCGGTAGTAGAGCAGGCAGTAGACCATCACGATCAGCAGGCCGACGATGCCCGCGAAGATCCCCGCGGAGAGCTGGTTGCCGGCCAGCGAGGGACCGATCGTCTCGACCGTGGGCTTGGCGAACTTGATCGGCAGCGCGCCGTACTTCAACGAGTTGGCCAGCGACCGGGCCTCGGACTCCTTGAAGTCACCGGTGATCTGGGCGTTGCCGTCCAGGATCGGCTCGTTGACGCCCGCGTAGGAGATGACGTTGCCGTCCAGCACGATCGCGAACGTGCCACCGTTGCGGTTCAGCGCGGTGGTGGTGTCCCCGAAGACCTTGCGGGCCGAGCCCTTGAAGCTGAGGTTGACCGCCCAGCCGACACCGTTCTGCGGGGTGCCGTAGGAGGCGGACTTCAGCTGGGTGCCCTCGATCAGGGACTTGGAGAGCAGGAACTTCAGCCCCTGGTCGTTGCAGGCGATCAGTGGCTCGTCGGGCTTGTCCGCGACCGGTGCCGCCTCCTGGCCCTTCGGGGGACAGGTGAACTTGGCGAACTTCTGCAGCCACCTGACCCCGGGGTCCTGGGACCAGGCGAGCGGGTCGTCGACCGAGGCGCCCTTCTGGGTCACCTGGGGCTGTGGGGTGGGGTTGGCCTGGGTGGTGGGGTTCACCGTGGCCGAGGGCGTGGGCTTGGGCTTGGCGAAGGGGGCCGGGCGGGGCTTGGGCGTGGCCTGGCCGGCCGCGGGGGTCTTCTCGGTGGTGGCCTCGGCCGACGGGCTGGCCGTGCCGGACGGCGAGGACGTGCCCGAGGGGCTCGCGGAGGGCGACTGGCTGGGCGTCGCCGCCGGCGTCCCCGGCTGAGGCTGGCCGGCGACGAGGCGGAAGCGCAGCTGGGCGGTGCGCTTGACCGAGTCGACGAGGTCGGAGGCGTTCTTGCCCGGGATCTCCACGATGATGTTGCGGTTGCCCTGGGTGGAGACCTGGGACTCCGAGACGCCGCTGCCGTTGACCCGGGCATTGATGATGCTGGCGGCCTGCTTCAGCTTCGTCGGGGTGACCGCACCACCGGCCGGCAGGGCCGAGAGGGTGATCCGGGTGCCGCCCTCGAGGTCGAGGCCGAGCCGGGGCTTCCAGGTGCCGCCCAGGGCGGCCAGCCCGTAGAGCACCACGATCACGAGCCCGAAGACCAGCAGCGTGCGCGCGGGTCGGGGCGTCTTCTTCGCCACGGTGACGGTCTCCTCAGTCCTCGGTCGGGGCGGGGCCGGAGCCGGCCGTGCCCTCGTCAGGCGTGACGGTCTCCTCGGCGTCCTCAGCGCGTCGTACGACGACCTGGCGCGCGACGGTGATCACGGTGCCCGGGGCGATCTCGAGCTCGACCTGCGACTCCTCCAACGCCCGGACGACGCCGAAGATCCCCGCGGACAGGACCACGCGCTGGCCCACCTCCAGCTCGTCCTGCAGCGCGGCGACCCGCCGCTGCTGGGTGCGGGCGGGTCGCATGACGATGGCCCAGAAGGCGACCATCGCCAGCACGATCACGAGCAGCTGCACAGAGGCAGGCATCGACAACTCCAATGCGAGGGAACAGATCCAGAGGTGCGCCGACTCCTGCCGGCTCTCGCCGGCGAAGTCCGGTCAGGCACCGAAGGTGAAGTGTAACCGGCGTCACCGGATCATTCGGACTCCGGCTCGAACAGGGCCGGGTCGGCGGTTCCGGTCCCCGCGGGGGCGGTGAGCCCGAGGTGCTCCCAGGCGGTGGCGGTGGCCACGCGGCCCCGGGGGGTGCGGGCCAGCAGGCCGCGCCGGACCAGGAACGGCTCGGCGACCTCCTCGACGGTCTCGCGCTCCTCCCCGACCGCCACCGCCAGCGTGCTCACGCCGACCGGCCCGCCGCCGAACCGGCGGCACAGCACGTCCAGCACCGCGCGGTCGAGACGGTCCAGCCCGGACTCGTCGACCTCGAAGAGGTCCAGCGCGGCCCGGGCCAGGTGCCGGGTCACCACCCCGTCGGCCCGGACCTGCGCGAAGTCGCGGACCCGCCGCAGCAGTCGGTTGGCGATGCGAGGGGTGCCACGCGAGCGCATCGAGATCTCCGAGCCGCCGTCGGGCTGCAGGTCGACCTCGAGCAGACCGGCCGAGCGGCGCACGATGCGCTCGAGGTCGGCCGGCTCGTAGAACTCCAGATGGGCGGTGAACCCGAACCGGTCGCGCAGCGGCCCCGGCAGGAGACCTGCCCTGGTGGTCGCACCCACGAGGGTGAACTGCGGGATCTCCAGCGGGATCGCGGTGGCGCCGGGCCCCTTGCCGATGACGACGTCGACGCGGAAGTCCTCCATGGCCATGTAGAGCATCTCCTCGGCCGGCCGCGACATCCGATGGATCTCGTCGACGAAGAGCACATCCCCCTCGTTGAGGCCGGAGAGGATCGCGGCCAGGTCACCGGCGTGCGTGATCGCCGGGCCGCTGGTCAGCCGCAGCGGCGTGCCCATCTCGGCAGCGATGATCATCGCCAGCGTGGTCTTCCCCAGCCCGGGTGGTCCGCTGAGCAGCACGTGGTCGGGGACCCGCTGACGCACCCGTGCCGCCTCGAGCACCAGGGAGAGCTGCTCGCGCACGCGCTCCTGGCCCACCACCTCCGCCAGGGTGCGGGGCCGCAGCGCCGCCTCCACGACGCGCTCGTCGCCGTCGGCCTCCACCGTCGTGACCGAGCGGCCGGTCAGGTAGGCGAGCTCGGCAGACTCCAGGCCCGCCTCGGGGCCATGGTCGGGACCTCCCGGGCTGCGCCCGGGCCCGGTCCCCGCATCGGTGTCCTGGTCGTTCATCTCGGGCATCTCGGGCACCTCGCCGTCATGTCTTGCTCAGCGTCCGCAGCGCCGCCCGGAGCAGCCGGGCCACGTCCGGGGAGTCGCCCTGCTCGGCCTCGGCGGCGACCTCACCGACCGCCCGGTCGGCCTCCCGCGTCGACCAGCCCAGCCCCACGAGACCGGCGTGGACCTGGTCCTGCCAGCCCTGTGTCCCCGGCGCCGAGGGCGCCGCGCCGTCGGGCCCGGGCTGACCGGGCGCTCCGATCCGGTCGCGCAGCTCCAGGATGATCCGCTGGGCACCCTTCTGGCCGATGCCCGGCACGGTGGTCAGCGTCTTCACGTCGTCGCTCGCCACCGCGCGGCGCAGCGCCTCGGGTCGGTGCACGGCCAGCATCGCCTGGGCGAGCTTCGGCCCGACGCCGCTGGCCGTCTGCACCAGCTCGAACATCTGCTTCTCGTCCTCGTCGGCGAAGCCGAAGAGCGTCATGGAGTCCTCGCGCACCACCATGCTCGTCGGCAGCGTGGCCTCGGCGCCGGTGCGCAGCGCGGCGAGCGTGTCCGGGGCGCACTGCAGCTCCAGGCCCACGCCACCGACCTCCAGGACCGTCGAGGTGAGCCCGACGGCAGCCACCCGGCCGCGCACGAACGCGATCATCGCTGCGCCCGGACCCCGGGCCGGGCGGCGATCGCCGCCTCGATCCGGCTCGCGGCACCGCCACGCCAGATGTGACAGATCGCCAGTGCCAGTGAGTCGGCGGCGTCGGCAGGCCGAGGAGGCTCCGCGAGCCGGAGGAGACGGGCGACCATCGCACCGACCTGGGCCTTGTCGGCGCGGCCGCTTCCGGTCACCGCCGCCTTGACCTCGCTCGGCGTGTGCAGCGCCACCGGCAGCCCGCGGCGCGCGGCGACCAGCAGCGCGACCCCGCTGGCCTGGGCGGTCCCCATCACGGTGCGGACGTTGTGCTGGCTGAAGACGCGCTCGACGGCGACAGCGTCCGGGGCAGTGCGGTCGAGCCACTGCTCGAGCTCGCGCTCGATCAGGCACAGCCGGGTCGCCACCGGCAGCTCGGCCTCCGTGCGCACGACCCCGACCTCCACGAGCGAGAGCGGTCGACCGGGCGTCCCGTCCACGACGCCCACCCCGCAGCGGGTGAGGCCTGGGTCGATGCCGAGCACTCGCATTGCCTGACTCCCGGGTCACCTTCAGATCGTCCGAACACCTGTTCGTAGCACGCTAACGGGCGGCGCGGGCGTCCCGCGGGTGCGACGCGCCGGGCCGGCGGGACGGCCGCTCGCCTCCGGGCGGCCGGCTCACGCGTCGAGCGCGGCCATCACCTCGTCGGAGACGTCGAAGTTGGCGAACACGTTCTGCACGTCGTCGAGGTCCTCGAGCGCCTCCAGCAGCCGGAACACCTTGCCGGCGCCCTCGCGGTCGAGCTCGACCTGCATGCTCGGCACGAACGAGGCCTCCGCGGAGTCGTAGTCCACGCCGGCGGCCTGGAGCGCCGTACGGACCGCGACCAGGTCGGTGGCCTCGCTGACCACCTCGAAGGACTCGCCGAGGTCGTTCACGTCCTCCGCACCGGCCTCCAAGGTCGCCTCGAGCACGTCGTCCTCGGTGACGTCGCGCCCCTCTTGCTGGATGGGCACGAGGACCACGCCTTTGCGGTTGAACATGTAGGAGACCGAGCCGGGGTCGGCGAGCGAGCCCCCGTTGCGCGTCATCGCCGTGCGGACCTCCATGGCGGCCCGGTTCTTGTTGTCGGTGAGGCACTCGATCAGGAAGGCGACCCCGTTGGGGCCGTAGCCCTCGTACATGATCGTGCTGTACTCCGCGCCGCCGGCCTCGGCGCCGGAACCGCGCTTGACCGCGCGGTCGATGTTGTCGTTGGGGACCGAGGACTTCTTGGCCTTCTGGACGGCGTCGTAGAGCGTCGGGTTGCCGGCCGGGTCGCCGCCGCCCATGCGCGCGGCCACCTCGATGTTCTTGATCAGCTTGGCGAACATCTTGCCGCGGCGGGCGTCGATGACGGCCTTCTTGTGCTTGGTCGTCGCCCACTTGGAGTGGCCAGACATGGTGCTCCTTCCCTAGCGTGCGGTGGCCGTGCCCGACCCGTCCGTGGTCGCGGTCGAGACCAGGTCGCAGAAGAGCCGCTGGATGCGCAGGTCCTGTCCCACCTCGGGGTGGAAGGACGTGGCCATCAACGGCCCCTGGCGGACCGCCACGATCCTACCCACGGCCGCACCGTGCCCGACCCGGGCGAGCACCTCGACCCCGGGACCGGTCGACTCGACCCATGGCGCCCGGATGAAGACCGCATGCACCGGCTCGGCCAGGCCCACGAAGTCCAGGTCGCCCTCGAAGGAGTCCACCTGGCGCCCGAAGGCGTTGCGGCGCACGGTGATGTCGAGTCCACCGAGGGTCTCCTGGTCCGCCGCCCCGTCCTCGACCCGGTCGGCCAGCATGATCATGCCGGCACACGTGCCCAGCACCGGCATCCCCGCGGCGATCCGCTCCCGCAGCGGCTCGACGAGGTCGAAGATGCGGGCCAGCTTGGCCATCGTGGTCGACTCGCCACCGGGGATGACCAGGGCGTCGCAGGCGTCGAGCTCGGCGGGCCGGCGTACGGAGTGCCGGGCGAAGCCGAGCCGCCCCAGCGCGGTCAGGTGCTCGCGCACGTCACCCTGCAGGGCGAGCACACCGATGGTCGGTGAGGGTCCCGGGCCGCTCACGGCCGACTCACCGGGGCCCGGGAGCACTCGTCCCGGTGAGATGCCTCCCCCGCGGTGGCACCCCACCGGGACTGGTGGGTTGATCGCGTGATGCGATGTGCCACCCATCCTGTCCGAGAACATCGACAGAAACGGGCGTATCCGACATTTGACCTAAATGGTCTATACCGGTCGAGGATCACCAGCCGCGCTCGGCCAGCCGGTGCGGCTCGGGGAGCTCCTCCACGTTGATCCCGACCATCGCCTCACCGAGGCCACGCGAGACCTTGGCCACGACGTCCGGGTCGTCGTGGAAGGTGGTCGCCCGCACGATCGCCTCGGCACGCTGGGCCGGGTTTCCGGACTTGAAGATCCCCGACCCGACGAACACGCCCTCGGCACCCAGCTGCATCATCATGGCCGCGTCCGCCGGGGTCGCGATCCCGCCGGCGGTGAACAGCACCACCGGCAGCCGGCCGCTCTCGGCGACCTCGCGCACCAGGTCGTACGGCGCCTGCAGCTCCTTGGCCGCGACGTAGAGCTCATCGGCCTCCAGCCCGCCGAGGCGGCGGATCTCGCGCCGGATGGTGCGCATGTGGGTCACCGCGTTCGAGACGTCGCCGGTGCCGGCCTCGCCCTTGGAGCGGATCATCGCGGCGCCCTCGGTCAGCCGCCGCAGCGCCTCCCCGAGGTTGGTGGCACCGCAGACGAAGGGCACGGTGAAGGCCCACTTGTCGATGTGGTGGGCATAGTCGGCGGGCGTGAGCACCTCGGACTCGTCGACGTAGTCCACCCCGAGGCTCTGCAGCACCTGGGCCTCGGCGAAGTGACCGATCCGGGCCTTGGCCATCACCGGGATGGAGACGGCCTCGACGATGCCGTCGATCATGTCGGGGTCGCTCATCCGCGAGACGCCACCCTGGGCGCGGATGTCGGCCGGGACGCGCTCCAGCGCCATCACCGCGACGGCGCCGGCGTCCTCGGCGATCCTGGCCTGCTCGGCGGTGACCACGTCCATGATCACCCCGCCCTTGAGCATCTCGGCCATGCCGCGCTTGACCCGGGACGTGCCGGTCTCCGGCGGGGGCTGCGGGATCGAGGAGGGGATCTGTGCCATGGTCGAATGCTACGTCCGCACCGCACGGACGGCGCACCCGGGACGGGCCCCGTCGGGGCCCGTCGTCCTCAGGCCTCGGGGGCTGCGGCGAGGGTCTGGCGACGCACCATCCACATCCGCTGCAGGACCGTGACCGTGATGGCGACGGCGAGCACCCAGATGGTCAGCTCCATCAGGATCGGCAGGTCCCACCAGCCGCTCAACCCGGTCGTCACCAAGATGGCCACGGTGCGGTCGGCACGCTCGGCGATGCCGCCCTCGGCCCGCAGCCCGAGCGACTCCGCGCGCGCCCGTGCATAGGAGGTGACCGCCCCCATCACCAGGCAGTAGAGGGTCAGGCACAGGTAGAGGTAGTCGTCGCCGGGTCCGGCGTAGAAGAGCACCAGCCCACCGAAGATCGCGGCGTCACCGATGCGGTCGAGGGTGGAGTCGAAGAACGCGCCGAAGACCGAGCTGCGCCCGGTCTTGCGGGCCATCGCCCCGTCGATCAGGTCGCTGAAGACGAAGGCGGTGATGAACAGCACGCCGACGAGCAGCTTCCCCTGCGGGAAGAAGATCAGCGCCCCCGCGGCGACCCCGGCGGTGCCGACCAGGGTGATGACGTCGGGGCTGATGCCCAGCCTGATGAACAGGTTGACGACGGGCGCCAGCATGACGCCCTGCCAGAAGCTCTTGAACCGGTCCAACATGACGCGTGCACGCTACCGGTCCGCGCGCCCCGATCACGCACTGGGCCGACCCGGGAGCAGCGTGGCACGAGCGGCGCGCACTCAGACCAGCTCGGGCAGCCTCAGGTGCGCGATCGCGAGCTCGAACTCCTCCACGTCGGTGACGTCGACACGGGCTGCCCGGGCGCCTGCCTCGCGGATCGACGACGCGCCCTCGCGGCTCGCGACGAGCTGGGCCTGGGACTCGAACGCGACGGTGCCGCACGCGCGTCCGGTCATCCGGTCCACCATCATGCTGGCGCTGCAGAACCCGTCCAGCAGCTCGGTCCGGGGAAGGATCTGGGTGCGGTAGGTCGCCAGGGCACCGTCGACGTCCCCGTGCTCGAGCTGCAGCCAGGTCACCCGGCAGCACGACCCGAGGGGTGCCTGGTGGTCGCGATGCATCACGCCGACCTCCCACTCCTCGGCCCGTGGCACACCGCCGAGGACCTCTCCGGCGTGCGCGCGGACCGACCTCAGGGCGGCGTCGCTGGCCCGCATCGCGGCCTCGGTCTCCCAGGCGCTGGTCACGACGCACTGGCCGGACTCCCTGTTCACGATCATGGACAGGCCGATGCAGCCCGCCATCCGCATGATCTCCGGCTGTACCTCGTCCCGCACCAGATCGATCCCCGAGTCGATCTTCTGCGGGTCTCCCATGATGGTGATCGATCGTGCGTGCACGTCGGCTCCCTCTCTCGGGGCGACACCACGCCCGGCGCCGCCGGTCCTCCCCACGTTCCTCCCGGGGACCGACCCCGGCAAGTGGCCAGAACGGGACACAAGAGGCGGGATGTGGCGCGAGGCCGGCCAGGTCAGCCGAGCGGTTGCCCCCATGACCCGGCCAGCAACGCCCGCGTCTGGGTGAGCAGCTCGGGCAGGGTCTTGGTCTGGCCGATGATCGGCATGAAGTTCTGGTCGCCCAGCCACCGCGGCACCACGTGCTGGTGCAGGTGCGCGGAGATGCCCGCTCCGGCCACGGCACCCTGGTTCATCCCGATGTTGAACCCCTGCACGGCCGAGACCCGGCGCAGCGTGTGCATCGCCTGCTTGGTCAGCATGCCGATCTCCTCCGCCTCGGCCGCGGTGGTCTCGGTGTAGTCAGCGATGTGGCGGTAGGGGCACACCATCAGGTGTCCCGGCGCGTAGGGATAGAGATTGAGCACGGCGAAGGCCACCTCGCCGCGTCGTACGACCAGACCCTCGGCGTCCTCGAGCGAGGGGATCCGGCAGAAGGGGCACTCCCCCTCGGAGTCGTTGCTCGGCTTGCTCTCCCCGCGGATGTAGGCCATCCGGTGGGGCGTCCACAGCCGGTCGAGCGCGTCGGGCTCCCCGACGCCGTCCTGGTGGGTCGCCTCCGCCACGACCGGCTCAGACCTGCTCGCGGGACGCGACCGCGGCGACCACCCGCTCGACCGCCTCCTCGACCGGCACCCCGTTGTCCTGGTGCCCGTCGCGGTAGCGGAAGCTCACGGCGCCGGCCTCGACGTCGCTGTCCCCCGCGATCATCATGAACGGCACCTTCTGCAGCTGCGCGTTGCGGATCTTCTTCTGCATCCGGTCATCGGAGTCGTCCACCTCGACCCGCAGGCCCTCCGCCCGCAGCCGGGAGGCGATGTCGGCCAGGTAGTCGTTGTGCCGCTCGGCGATCGGGATGGCGACCACCTGCACCGGTGCCAGCCAGGGCGGGAACGCGCCCCCGTAGTGCTCGGTGAGCACGGCCACGAACCGCTCGATGGACCCGAAGAGGGCACGGTGGATCATCACCGGCTCGCGCCGGCTGCCGTCGGCGCCGGTGTACTCGATCCCGAACCGGGCCGGGGTGTTGAAGTCGAGCTGGATGGTCGACATCTGCCAGGTCCTCCCGATGGCGTCGCGGGCCTGCACCGAGATCTTGGGCCCGTAGAACGCGGCGCCACCCGGGTCGGGCACGAGCTCGAGGCCGGACTCGGCGGCCACCTCCTCCAGGGTGCGGGTGGCCTCCTCCCACGTCGCGTCGTCGCCGACGTACTTCTCCTCGTTCTTGGTGGACATCTCGAGGTAGAAGTCGTCGAGGCCGTAGTCGCGGAGCAGGTCGAGGACGAAGGTGAGCAGGCTGGCCAGCTCCTCGCGCATCTGCTCGCGGGTGCAGTAGATGTGGGCGTCGTCCTGGGTGAAGCCACGGGCGCGGGTCATCCCGTGCACCACGCCGGACTTCTCGTGGCGGTAGACCGTGCCGAACTCGAAGAGCCGCAGCGGCAGCTCGCGGTAGGAACGACCGCGGGCCCGGTAGATCAGCGTGTGCATCGGGCAGTTCATCGGCTTGAGGTAGTAGTCGACGCCCGGCTTGTCGCCCACGGCGTCGAGCTGGATGGGCGGGTACATCCCCTCGGCGTACCAGTCCAGGTGGCCCGAGGTCTCGAACAGCTCGCCCTTGGTGATGTGCGGGGTGTTCACGAACTCATAGCCCGCCTCGACGTGCCGGCGGCGCGAGTAGTCCTCCATCTCCTTGCGCAGCACCCCGCCCTTGGGGTGGAAGACGGCGAGGCCGGAGCCGATCTCGTCGGGGAAGCTGAACAGGTCCAGCTCGCGGCCCAGCTTTCGGTGGTCGCGACGCTCGGCCTCCTCGAGACGGTGCAGGTGCTCGGCCAGGGCCTCCTTGCTCTCCCAGGCGGTGCCGTAGATGCGCTGGAGCTGCTTGTTCCTCTCGTCGCCCCGCCAGTACGCCGCAGCAGAGCGCATCAGCTTGAAGGCCGGGATCCGCTTGGTGGTCGGCAGGTGGGGGCCGCGGCAGAGGTCCTTCCAGGCCACCTCGCCGGCGCGGTCGAGGTTGTCGTAGATGGTCAGCTCGCCTGCACCGACCTCGGCGCCGGCGCCCTCGGCAGCCTCGGCCGCAGAGCCCTTGAGCCCGATCAGCTCGAGCTTGTAGGGCTCGTCGGCCAGCTCGTTGCGCGCGCCGTCGTCGGAGACGGCCCGGCGCGAGAAGCGCTGGTTCTCCTTGATGATCTTGCGCATCCGGGTCTCGATCCTCTCGAGGTCCTCGGGGACGAACGGGCTCTCGACGTCGAAGTCGTAGTAGAAGCCGTCCTGCACCGGCGGCCCGATGCCCAGTCGCGCGCCGGGGAAGAGGTCCTGCACGGCCTGGGCCAGCACGTGCGCGCTGGAGTGCCGCAGGATGTCGCGGCCGTCGGGACTGTCGATGCGCACCGGCTCGACCTCGTCGCCGTCGGTCAGCTCGTGCGCGAGGTCGCGCAGCTCTCCGCCGATGCGCGCGGCGATCACCTCCGGGGACTCGGTGAAGAGCTCCCAGGCCTTGGTGCCCGTCGTGACCGCCTGCTCCGCACGCGCGCCTGCGTGCACGAGGACGACGTCGATCTGGGACACGGTGGCTCCTGGCTGCTGTCGGGGAGGCGAACCCGGCGATCGTATCGGCGCCGGCGCTGGGGCCGGCAATGGGACAACGGGGAACGGGTTGGCCGCCAGGGCGGTCAGCGTCGACGGCTCGCCGCGACCTACTCCTTGAGCAGCACGTAGAGCTGCTCCATGAAGTCGGAGCGGAGCACCTCGACGTCGGGGATCAACCCCTGGTCGACGCAGAACCCGACCGTGATCTCACCTGCGTAGCTGAAGATCCCCACTCCCAGGCCGAGATCGCCGGACGTCGGTCCCCAGCCGATCGTGCCGAGCAGCCGCGACCCGGCCAGGGTGACCGGCCGCCGGGGCCCGGGGACGTTGGTCATCACGCCGGTGCCCTTGGAGGAGAAGATCTTGATGGCGAGGTTCTCGACCGCGCCGGGGGCCATGCCGATGATCTCGAGCACCCCGTAGGCGACGACCCCCTGGGCCGACCTCTTGATGCCGTCCATCCGGCGCTTGACCTGGTCGAGGCGCTGCTGGTGGGTGGCGGCCTCGACCGGCAGTGCCAGGTAGACCAGCCCGAACTGGTTGCCCAGGTTCGCCGGCAGCGGCTTGTCCAGGGGGCGCAGGTTGAACGGCACGATGGCCCGCACGTCGGCCACGGCGCTGCGCCGCCGCACCAGGTAGGTGCGCAGAGCGCCGGCGACAGCGGCCAGCAGCAGGTCGTTGATGGTCGCCCCCGAAGCCTTCGCGGCGCTCTTGACGTCCTCGAGGGAGATCGGTTCGGTCCAGGCCGTCTGCTTGTGATGACCCAGGGGGCCCTTCAGCGCCGTGGGGTGGTCCGGGGGGAGGAACAGCAGCGTGCCCGCGGCCCTGGTGTCGGAGACGACGGTGTGCGCGAGATCGATCAGGCGCATCGGGTTGGCCAGCCCCAGCACCCCCTTCGGCACCGTCAGGGGGTGGGTGGCCAGCGAGAAGGCCCCGCGCACCGTGTCGGCGACCAGCTCCGCCCAGCCGCCGGGCTCCTCGCTCACCGGTGCGATGCCGACGGGCTCGACGCTGGGGTCATCGGTGAGCGAGAGCAGCACCCGGACCAGCGAGAACCCGTCCGCGATGGCGTGGTGCATCCGGAAGATGGCTGCCGCACCCCCCTCGTAGCGGTCGATCAGGTAGATGTCCCACAGCGGTCGGTCCCACGGCAGCGGCACCGACACCTGGTCGCCGACAGCCTTCTCCAGCTCCGCCCGGCCAGCGGGCTCGGGCAGGGTCAGGTCGTGGATCCGGTCCTTGACGTCGAAGTCCTCGACGTCCTCCCACCACAGCCCGTGGTCCTCGACAACACGCTGGCTGAACCGGGGGAACAGGTCGATCATCCGCTCCTGGAGGACCTGGACGATCTGCTCCCGGTCCAGCGGGCGGTCGTACCACTGCGCCGAGGTGACCACCATCAGGTTCAAGGGGGTGTCCATCCGCAGCCAGGCCGAGTCGACCGATGTCATCCGGTGCCGGCTCATGACTGCACCTCCCTGCCCTGTTCGGCCCGGGACTCGGCCGGGGGTTGGTGCCGGGCTTCGTTCCGGGGTTCGTTCCGGGGTTCGGTGGCGTCGAGAAGCTCGGCGAAGCCCCGATCGATGCCGTCCACGAGCACGGCGACATCGGGGACGCTGTCCCGGTCGGCGGTCACGCCCACCAGCAGCTGCCCGTCGTAGGAGGTGACGGCCAGGCCCACCCGCACCCGGTCCGCGATCGGCACGTAGGGGTAGGTCGCCAGCATCCGACGCCCGAGCAGGTAGAGCCGGTCGGCAGGACCGGGGACGTTGGTCGTCACCGTGCTCAGGTGCTGGTGCGGGATCCGGAAGAAGGCGTGCAGCCCGACGGCCAGCAGCAGCGAGGGAGTCGCGTCCCCCAGCTCGGTGAGAAGCTCCCCCGCTCCTGCCTCGTCGGAGTTCTTGAGCTTGCGCATCCGCACGCTGGTCTCGATCAGCCGGTCGCGGGCGTCGCCGATCTCGACGGGCAGGTTGAGCAGGATGGCCGAGACGCGGTTGTCGTAGAGCCCGTGCTGGTCGTCGTGCCGGACCGAGACCGGGACGAGGGTGCGCACGCGGTGATGAGCCAGGTTCGTGCCGCGCTCGAGGAGCAGCGCCCGGACGCCGTTGCTCAGCACGGTGACCACCACGTCGTTGACGGTGACGCCGAAGTGCGCCCTGAGGGCGAGCACGTCATCCAGCGGGAGGCTGGTCCAACGGTAGAGGCGGTTCCTCCCGATCGGTCCGATCAGGGGGGAGGCGGACGTCGGCGTCGCCGCCATCGCGAAGCCGAGCAGCCCGCGGCCCAGCCTGAGCGAGCGGCTCGCCAGTGCCGTGGGGTGTGCCGCCATCCGGGTCGCCGAGCGGAGGAGCGCACGGCCCTCGTGGACGCGCGCGCGAGCGGACCCGCGCATCGTGGCCAGGACCAGCTGAAGGCCGCGCGGTCCGGGGACGGGGACCCAGGGCGACTCGGCGATGTGAGGCTGGACCTCGGCGGAATGGTCGAGGAGGGTGGAGAGCAGGTCGGTGCCGGCGATGCCGTCGACCATGCTGTGGTGCACCTTGGTGATCAGGGCCCAGCGGCCGCCCTCGAGACCACTGAGCACCCAGTCCTCCCACGGCGGCTGGTTGAGGTCGAGGTGCTGCGACAGCACCCAGTCGACGGTCTCGTGCAGCTCCTTCTCTCCCCCGGGGGCGGGGACGGCGGCGTGCAGCACGTGGGCGCTCAGGTCGAACCGATCGTCGTCGACCCAGATCGGCCGGCCGAGGTCCAGCGGCACGGTGCGCCACCGTTGCCGCCAGCGAGGCACCTCCGGGAGCTTGGCCTCGATGGCGGCACAGATGTCGCCGAAGTCGGGCTCGGGGCCCTCGAAGATGGCGACGCTCGCGATGTGCAGCGACGCCTCCGCAGTCTCGGCGTGCAAGAAGGCACTGTCGAGCGCGCTCATCTGGTCCACGCGTCTTCCTCTCCCTGGCAGGTCTGCCTCCATCCCACCGCCTCGCGCGGTCCGGGTGCAGGGGCGAAGGTCACGCTGTCGCACCGCCCGCAGACGGGATCCAGGGACGCCTGGTCCCAAAAGGGACATCCGTGGTCGATGCCGGCGCCGAGCCGCGCACATGAGGGGCCCTTGGCCCCGGCCAGCGGTGCCCTTGTCCTCGTCCCGACACGGGGGCCGCCGACCTACGTTGGGACTCGAAGGCCCCCGGTCCTCACCAGAACCCCTCCTCCACCACTCGAGATGGCGACACCGATGCCCAACCTCCTGATCACCGGCTTCCCCGGCTTCCTGGGTTCCGCCCTCCTGCCGCGGCTGCTCGCCCGTCGCCCCGGGACCGGGGCGCTGTGCCTGGTCCAGGCCCAGCATCTCGAGACAGCCGGCCAACGCCTCGCAGAGCTGCTCCAGCAGCATCCTGACCTCACGGGACGGATCGCACTGGTGGAAGGCGACATCACCGTCCCCGGGCTCGGGGTCGAGCAGACCCAGCGGACCGCGCTCGAGGCGGTGAACGAGGTCTGGCACCTGGCCGCGGTCTACGACCTGGCGGTGGGCCAGGAGATCGCGCACCGGGTCAACGTCGACGGCACTGCACACGTGCTCGAGCTCTGCCGCACCGGGCCGACGGTCAAGCGGCTGCAGTACGTCAGCACCTGCTACGTCAGCGGCAGCTACCCCGGCCAGTTCGGCGAGGAGATGCTCGACGAGGGGCAGCCCTTCCGCAACCACTACGAGTCCACCAAGTTCGAGGCCGAGCAGCTGGTCCGCGAGGCCATGGCCGAGGGGCTCCCGGCCACCATCTACCGGCCGGGGATCGTGGTCGGCGACGCCAGCACCGGAGAGACCCAGAAGTACGACGGCCCCTACTTCCTGGCGACGTTCCTGCGCCGCCAGCTGCCGATCGCCGTGGTGCCGGCGGTCGGCGACCTCGACAAGGTCAAGGTGTGCCTGGTGCCACGTGACTTCGTGATCGACGCCATGGACCGGCTCTCGGTCCTGGACACCTCGGTCGGCCGGACCTATGCCCTCACCGACGAGCACCCTCCGTCTGCTCGCGAGCTCATCGACACCTTCGCCGCCCGGCTGGGAAAGCGGGTGGTCTGGGTTCGGCTGCCGCTGGGTCCGACCCGCGCGGTGGTGGGGGCGATCCCCGGCATGGAGCGGCTGCTCGGGCTACCCGCGGAGTCCCTGGACTACTTCGCCTCTCCGACCGTCTACTCCACGACCAACACCACCACCGACCTTGCGGGCACCGGACTCGCCTGCCCGCCGTTCGCGAGCTACGCGGGGCACCTCATCGACTACATGGAGGCCCACCCCGAGGTGCACGCCAAGGCGATGGTCTGAGTGCCGGACCACATCGCAACCAAGAGGAAGCAGGAGAGCAGCATGCCGACTGCCAGCACACTCGTCGTCGACGTGAGCCTGGCCGGCTCGGACCGGGACTACGACGAGCAGGTCACCTTCCTCGATCGAGACTTCCGCATCGTCCGGTTCGGCACCGACGGCGACGTACGGGCGGCCGCGGACCTGGTACGCACCTGGTCCGGGCGGGCCGACGCGATCGCGGTGAGCGGACTTCGAGAGGCCCGGGCGGCCGGCCTGCGTGAGGCCAGGCTCGAGACGGTGCGGAGACTCAGCGGGGACGGCGCAGCAGGGCCGCTCACCGACGGCCACGGTCTCGCCGAGGTGCTGCAGGAGTGGGCGGTCCGACACATGCAGACCGAGATGCCGGGCTTCTTCGACAACGCCCGGACGGTGTTCCTCGGCAGCGGCCGCCACAACCGCACCCTGCGGGTGCTCAGGGAGTTCACCCAGAACATCGAGTATGCCGACCCGCTGCTCCGCCTGGACCTGCTCACCCGCCTGCATGCCAACTCCGCACTCGGGCTCGCCACCGACCTGGCGTCGTGGCCGGCTCGCTTCGTCCCCGCCGTCATCCCCGAGATCGGTGGCGCCCCCTTGAGGGCACCTGCTCGTCAGGTCAGCACGGCACTGGCACGCCGTGCTGCTCGCGAGTGCGACATCGTCGTCGGCAGCTACGCGGAGCTCACGGGTTTCGACCTGGCCGATCTGGCCGGCAAGACCCTGATCACCTCGGCGATCTCCGAGGACCAGGTCACCGAGCTGGCGACCCGGGGCGTCGACCTCGTGGTCGACGCGACCCCGCAGCCCTTCCCCGTCACGGTGACCGCTGCGACCCTCGAGGCGCTGATGCTGGCCGCCGTCGACAGCTCCGGGGAGCTGGCTGACGACGACCTCCTCGACATGATCGTCTCTGCCGACCTGCGCCCACGGCTGCTGTACCCCAACGGGCCGCGGCGCAAGAGCAGGTTCGCCTTCGTCATCCATCCCCTGTCACGGAACTTCTTCGCCAACGTGGAGCCGCTCGGTCTGGTGATGCGGGCCTCCCCTGCCCCCGTGGCGGACCTGATGGAGAAGGCGCTGGCCTACACGCCTCCGTTCGTCTACAGCCACGTCACCGGGATCACCTCCCCCACCGGCGCGGAGGCCGAGGGCTGGCTGATCACCGTGGGTGGCACCCCGAAGGAGCTGCTGGCCCACGACCCCGAGTTCACCTACGCCAAGCTGCTCGCCGCGGGCGAGATCGCTCGCAAGCTGGGGGCCCAGGTGATGGGCCTGGGGGCCTTCACCAAGGTGGTCGGAGACGCCGGGGTGACCGTGGCCAGGCAGTCGCCGCTGCCCGTCACGACCGGCAACAGCTACAGCGCCTCGGGTGCCCTGTGGGCCGCCCACGAGGCCGTCGACCGGCTGGGACTTCTCGACGTGGACGAGCACGGCCAGATCAAGGGCAAGGCGATGGTGGTCGGCGCGACCGGCGCCATCGGGTCGGTGTGCGCACGGCTCCTGGCGCTGGCCAGCGACGAGCTGTGGCTGGTCTCGCCCGAGTCAGCCAAGCTGCTCGCGCTCAAGCACGAGATCGAGCTCGACCACCCCCGAGCCACGGTGCACGTCGCCGTGACCCCGGACGAGCACCTGGCCGACATGGACGTGATCGTCACCGCGACCTCGGGTGCCGGCAAGCGGGTCCTCGACATCATGGCGGTCAAGCCCGGCTGCGTCATCACCGACGTGGCCCGGCCACTGGACCTCTCCGCCGAGGACGTGGCCAAGCGACCCGACGTCCTCGTCGTCGAGTCCGGCGAGATCGAGCTGCCGGGTGAGGTCCAGATGAAGGACATCGGGCTCCCCCCGGGCGTGGTCTACGCCTGCATGGCCGAGACCGTCGTGCTGGCGTTGGAGGGCCGCTACGAGAGGTTCACGGTGGGCCGGAACATCGAGTGGGAGCGGGTCAAGGAGATCTACCGGCTCGGGCTCAAGCACGGTCTGAAGCTGGCGACGATCTCCGGCGTCAACGGGGTCTTCACCCCCGACGACATCGACAGGGTCCGCGAGGCCGCACTGAGACGCCGAGCCGAGCTGGTCTCCCACGCGGGGTGATCCAGGGAATCGGCCGGCCCCGGTCAGGGGAACCGGCCGCACACTGCGGGCCTTTCGGTGGGCGATACTGGGTTCGAACCAGTGACCTCTTCGGTGTGAACGAAGCGCGCTACCACTGCGCCAATCGCCCCGCTGGTGTCGCCCTTGGCCGGTCCGGCCGGCGACGACCGAAACCCTAACGCAGGTGCGCGGTGCGACCGAAACCGGCACCGCACGCCGGCCGTGTCGACGACTCCGCTCGGGGCGCTCGCGTGGGACGCTGCACCCATAGCGCGCCCCTTGCCCGTCGTCACATCTGCGCCGCAACCTGACTAGACCAATGCAGTCTCGAAATAGACCAGTAGCGTAAGAAAGGTAGACCACCGACGGGATTTAACGGACATTTCGGAAGTTCGCCTGTCGCCGCTGGACAGACCTGAGCAGAATCACCCCATCGCGTGGAGGGCGCGCAGGGGTGTCTGGAGGGAGACCCCGACCGGAACAAGGGGAGAAAACGATGAAGCAGACGAAGACCGCACAGGTCGTCACCGAGAACGTGGAGCTCGAGTTCGTGGACCCGCAAGGGGAGTCGACCTCGATCGACGCGGACCTGGTCTTCGACCCGGCCGACCCGTACGCCGTCACCATGGTGTTTCGCACCGGCGTGCAGGAAGTCCTCTGGACGTTCGGCCGGGATCTGCTCATCGAGGGTCTCTACGAGCCGACCGGCGACGGTGACGTGCACGTGTGGCCCTGCCTGAGCTCCAACGGCAGCGCCGTGGTGATCATCGAGCTCTGCTCCCCCGACGGCGAGCTGCTGGTGCAGGCCGGCTCGCGCAGCGTCCACCGCTTCGTGACCGACATGCTCGACTCGGTGGGCGACGGCCAGGAGAGCGTGTTCGTCGACTTCGACGACGAGCTCGCCCAGCTGTTCGACAGCTGAGCCGCAGCACCCCGCTCACGGGTCCACCCCCTCAGCGGCCCTCGCCGCCCACCGCCCCATCACCTCGCGCGTGACCGGGCCCGGGGCCTCGAGGTCGCGGTCGTTCCACCGGTGCACCGGCTGGACGTCCCTGGTGGTCGAGAGCAGGAAGATCTCCTCGGCCGATTCGAGCACCTCGATCGGCTCGTCGACCTCCCGCACGGCGTACCACTCCAGGAGCAGGGCCCTGGTCACGCCTGCCAGACAGCCGCTGCGCAGTGTCGGGGTGCGCACCTCTCCCCCGACCACGTAGCCCACGTTGGAGCCGGTCCCCTCGCAGAGGTCCCCGCGCAGGTTGGCGAAGACCGCCTCCTGCGCACCGTGCCGGGCGGCCTCGGCTAGCGCCACCACGTTCTCGGCGTACGACGTGGACTTCACACCAGCAAGAGCGCTCCGCTCGTTGCGCGGCCACGAGACGGTGTGCACGGCGGCGGTGCTCGGTGAGGGTTCCATCGCGGTCCCCACGACCACCAGCGTCGGCGCAACCTCGCCCCGACCCGAGCCCAGGGGCGCCGGCCCGCCGGTGAGGGTGATCCGGAGCCGACCGAGCGGCAGGTGCTCGGCGGCGAGCACCTCGCTCACGGCCTCCCGCACGACGGCTGTGTCGGGGGCCGGCAACCCGAGCGAGGCCGCCGACCGGTCCAGCCGCTCCAGGTGGCGAGTCAGGGCGAACGGGCGCCCGTCGACGACCTTGACCGCCTCGAAGACACCGTCGCCGACGGTGAGCCCGTGGTCGCTGACCCCGATCGCCGGCGCGTGGGGATCAGGGACCAGCTGACCGTTGACCCAGGCGTGCATGCGGCGACACTAGCCCCCGCAACCGCCCTGCTCGGGTGTCCGAGGCGTCTGGGATGCCCCGAGTTTGTGCCCGTCGGCACTTCGGCTATGGTTTCCCACGCAGCCGCCGGGAGACCGGCTGCCGCAAGCGGACGTAGCTCAGTTGGTAGAGCGCAACCTTGCCAAGGTTGAGGTCGCGAGTTCGAGCCTCGTCGTCCGCTCGGAGAGAGCCTCCGACGTTCTGGGCCTCCACGGTGGGTTGGCCGAGAGGCGAGGCAACGGACTGCAAATCCGTCTACACGGGTTCAAATCCCGTACCCACCTCGAACTGCATACGAGAGCAACACCCTCGGGCGATTGGCGCAGTGGTAGCGCGCTTCCTTGACACGGAAGAGGTCACTGGTTCAAACCCAGTATCGCCCACCAAAGAGTTCGCAGGTCATCCCTGAAGGGGCGGGGCCGGTCAAGAGTGTTGGCCGGCCCTTCTTCTTGCCCTCGACCCGGCTTCTGAGCGCGCTGATGAGGCGTCGAGGGTCAGGGCTCGGGCGGAGCCCGACCGCGTAGCGGCCGGAGGGCCTTGACGCCGACGCCGTTCGGCGCATGCTGTTCGGGTGTCAAGGGTCAGGTTGGGGGTCTCCTCGGGGAGTGCTTGTGGTGGACGTGGCTCACATCAGGGCCCGGTGCGTGCCGGTGGGGAGCAGGCGTGGTGGCTGCTCGGTCATCCCTTCGCCGCGTGATCGGTCGTGTGGTCGTGACCGGGCGGCATGATGGGGTGCGCCGCGTCCGGTCGGTCGGGGTCAATCAGAACGCGCGACCTCGCCGCGGACCGGAATGTCCGTGGGGGTCATGACCTGCACGACCCGCGACCGACCGGAAATCTTCGGGAGCCGGTCATGCCGACTCCCGGGCTGGGTGCTGCAACGCGCGGACATGGCCGTCGCGCAGCGCGTAGAAGACGTACTCGACCTGTTTCCGGGCAGCCGCGACCGCGCCGATGTTGCCGCCTCGGCGAGCCGCGACGCGGTCGCGCAGGGCACCGACCCGGGTGCGCGCGCCGATGCGTTTGACCGACTCCACCGCGGCCCACCGGACCAGCCGGGAACCCTGCTTGGTGATCCGCCCCCGACGCACGTGCGTGTCGGACTCGTGGTGCTTGGGAGTCAACCCGGCCCAGCACGCCAACTGGGCAGCGTTGCTGAACCTGGTCACGTCGCCGACCTCGGCGACGAACACCGCACCCAGGATCGGCCCGATGCCGGGGATCTGCTGGACCGCGACATAGCCCGGGTCGGCGCGCAGCCGGTCACGAGCCAGGTTGGTGAACAGGTCGACCTCGAGGTCCAGGTCCCCCATGATCCGTCGCAGCGACGCGATCCGGGCCGCATACGGCGCCGGCAGCTGGAGCCGGTCCAGCAACTTGGTGCCCTCGAGGCCGAACAGGTCGCTCATCAGCACCTGGATCCCGCACTTGGCCAGTACCGCGTGGACCTCGGCCTTGCAGTGAGAGCGCAGCGCGACCAACTTGGCCCGGTGCCGCACCAGCTCGCGGAGCTCCCGGGTCGCCGGGGGCGCGATCCATGCCTCCGGGAGGCGACCCATCCGCAGCAGGTCGGCCAGGTCGGCGGCGTCTCGGAAGTCGTTCTTCACCCGGCGGTACTCAAACGCCTTCACGCCCAGCGGGTGGGCCAGGTGCACGTTCGTGCCCGCTTCCCGAAGGGCGTCGACCGCCCAATACCAGCCGTAGGTGGCCTCGAGCACCACCTCGGGATCCTCCCCGGCACGCGCGATCACCCGCTCCAGGCTCTCGACGTCGTTGAGGATCCGGACCGACTCCAGCACTTCCCCGGACTCGGCCGTTCTGACGATCACACTGCGCCGGCGGTGCAGATCGATACCAACGAATTGTTGCCCTGCGTACTCTGACATGAGGGGCCTCCTTCGTCGTTGACGTGAGTACACCCCCAGCATCCGCCGGGGACGCACGAGGAGCGGAGGCCCCGCTCCTTCATCGCATCAGAGGCCACTTCTTGCCCCAGAAGTGGCCTCCCGTGCAATAACCGTGCAATAGCGACCCCACATCCGCTTCCCGGTCGAGAGTCCGCGGCCGCTGTTCACCCCTCCCCCGGC